>NZ_MJIB01000004.1:1153816-1231642 GCF_003697865.1 Rahnella sp. Larv3_ips
CAGTGTCCGCGCGGTGATTTTCAATCTCGAAGGCGAACAGATAGCCGCCGGACAGGCCGAGTGGATCCATCTGGCGGTGCCGGATGTGCCCGGCTCGATGGAATTTGATCTGCAAAAAAACTGGCAGCTGGCCTGCCAGTGTATCCGTCAGGCATTGCAGGAAGCACATCTCCCCGCCTCCGCCATCCGCGCGGTTGCCGCCTGTTCGATGCGCGAAGGCATTGTGCTGTATGACAAATCCGGGGCCCCGATCTGGGCCTGCGCCAACGTGGATGCGCGCGCCAGCCGCGAAGTCTCCGAACTGAAAGAAATCCACGATTTTGAATTTGAACGCGAAGTCTATGAATGTTCCGGCCAGACGCTGGCACTCAGCGCCATGCCGCGTTTGCTGTGGCTGGCTCATCATCGCCCGGATATCTACCGTCAGGCCGCCACCATCACGATGATCAGCGACTGGCTGGCGTATATGCTCAGCGGCGAACTGGCGGTTGACCCGTCAAACGCCGGCACCACCGGGATGTTAGATCTCACCACCCGTAACTGGCGGCCTGAGCTGCTGGACATGGCCGGTCTGCGTGCCGATATGCTGTCGCCGGTGGCTGAAACCGGCACCCGCCTCGGCTTCGTCACCGCCAGCGCCGCCGATGCCTGCGGGCTGAAAGCGGGTACGCCGGTCGGCATGGGCGGCGGCGATGCGCAGCTCGGCACGCTCGGCCTCGGGCTGGTGCGCCCCGGCCAGACCGCCGTACTCGGCGGCACGTTCTGGCAGCAAATCGTCAATTTACCCCAGCCGGTGACCGACCCTGAGATGAATATCCGCGTGAATCCGCACGTCATCCCCGGCATGGCGCAGGCGGAATCCATCAGCTTTTTCACCGGCCTGACCATGCGCTGGTTCCGTGATGCGTTCTGCACCGAAGAGAAAACCCTGGCGCAGCGCCTGGGCGTGGACACTTACAGCCTGCTGGAAGACATGGCCGCTCGCGTGCCGGTCGGTTCGTGGGGCGTGACGCCGGTGTTCTCTGATGCGATGCATTTCAAAAACTGGTATCACGCCGCGCCGTCGTTCATCAATCTCTCCATCGACCCTGAAAAATGCAACAAACCGACGTTGTTCCGCGCACTGGAAGAAAACGCCGCTATCGTCTCGGCCTGTAATCTTGACATGATCGCCGCTTTTTCAGGCGTGCGCGCCAAATCACTGGTGTTTTCCGGTGGCGGTTCGAAGGGGAAATTGTGGTGTCAGATTTTAAGTGACGTTACCGGCGTGCCGGTGAATGTGCCGGTGGTAAAAGAAGCTACGGCGCTGGGCTGCGCGATTGCGGCAGGTGTGGCTGCCGGGGTGTATGCCTCTCTCGCGGATACCGGCGAAGCCCTGGTGCGCTGGGAGCGGGAATATCAGCCGGATGTGGCGAATCATGCAAAATATCTGGTGCAGAAAGCCAACTGGCAGGAAGTGTATGCCGATCAACTGGGGCTGGTTGACCGGCATTTGACGACGTCGATGTGGAAAGCGCCGGGGTTATAAACCGGGGTGATAAAGGGGGAACTGAACGCCCCCCTTTGTTTCTGCTTATTTAATTCGCGCCACCGTCTCCAGCTTAACGCTCTGTTTTGCTGCTCTTCCTTTCATTTTTTTCGACCACATGGCCGTCAGGATCGGGACCAGAATCGAGGTCACAATCACCGAGGTGGCGACAAGCGCCGTGGCAGCCGGGGCGACGGCTTTGAATTCCGGCACCATTTCAGCAATCAGCACGGGCGTTGCCACTGCCGCACCGGCGGAGCTGGAGGCGGCGATACCGGCGGTCCCGTCACCTCCTCCGATAAATTTATCTGCCAGCATCAGCGGGATACCGGTCACGACAATCACCGAAAGACCCAGCAGAATACCCAGCAGACCTGTCTGTGCAATCACGGTCAGATTGATGGTGCAACCGAGTGCAAAACCAAAGAACGGGATCAGCGTTTTAATCGCTTTGCCGAAGAATTCACGCAGTTCAGGATCCAGATTCCCCAGGCCAAAACCAATCAGGAAGGGCAGAACGGCACCGACAAAGACGTGCGGTTCAAAAGAGGCGATACCCGCCGTGCCGAGAATGATCATGGTCATCAGCGGGCCAGATTCCAGCGACATCAGCACAAAGGCGCTCGCCTCTTCTTTCGTGCCGTATTGCTCCATCACCGAGGCGTACAAGCCGCCGTTGGTCATGTCCATCGACGCCACCAGCGCCAGCACCGACAGCCCGGCGAAGAAGCCAAACTCGACGCCGTTTTCCGGCATAAAGCGCGAGGCTATTGCCGCCACAATCCAGGCAACGGCGATTTTGGTGATAACCAGCGTGCCGGATTTACGCAGTACGGTACCGGTCGCGCTGATTTTGATGGAGGCACCCATGCAGAAGAACCAGACCGCCAGAATAGGCACCGTGCCGGTCATCAGCCCGTTGGTGAAGGAACCGAAATATTTCCCCGAGTCAGGGGCAAAGGTGTGACACAGCGCGCCGATGAACAGAGGCACCAACATCATGCCGCCGGGGATTCTTTCTATCGCTCTTTTAATGTGCATATTTTCCACCTGATATAAAAGTATTGGATGACGTTATGCCGCTACGTTATCCATTCATCAGGCTTATAAAATTGACCGCAATCATAAAATGAAACGATGTTTCTATTTTTTAGATCAGCAGTTTCATTAATGGCGTTCGTCAATAATTAATTTCGGCGCGAAATCACATTTCCAGCTTTTTTGTACGAAAATTCTTAACCTATGGAAACAAAAAAACCCGCAACAGTGACCTGTGCGGGCGGGGGTGAAACGAAGGGAAAATCAGCCGAGGGACGTGGTGCCGAAGGCCTGCCGCCAGTCTGCGTCAAACTTTTCTATGGCCGCTTCGACCGCAGGCGTGTTGAGCAGCTGTTCAGCCACGTCCACCGGCAGAGTGATCGACTGGCAGCCTGCCAGCAAACAATCCATCGCCTGACGCGGCGTTCTGAAACTCGCCGCCAGCACTTTGGACTGCGGTGCATGGAGGGTGAGAAGCGTCTGTAACTCTTTGACCATCGCGATGCCGTCACCGCCCTGCGCGTCTACCCGGTTCACATAAGGCGCAACATATTCCGCACCGGCCAGCGCCGATAACAATCCCTGACCCGCACCGTAAACCGCCGTGCCGAGCGTCGGAATGTTCATCCCTTTCAGCTTTTTAATCGCCGCCAGGCCTTCCCGCGTGACCGGTATTTTCACCACTAAACCCGATACCCGCTGTGAAAGTAACAGAGCTTCAGCGACCATTTGCTCGGCATCTGACGCCATCACCTGCGCAAATAATTTCCCGGTGCCGCCCAGCGCATCACGCAGTGCGGGCAGTACGTCCCACAGCGATTTCCCCTCTTTCGCCACAATACTCGGATTGGTGGTCACTCCCTGTAACGGCAGAATGCGTGAAAGACGTTTTACCGCAATGACATCGGCAGTATCGAGATACAGCTCCATAACCCTCTCCTTGAAACCTGTGAGCGAATGCAAAGTTCTGAGAGTGTACGCCTGCAAGCGCAATGAAACTTAACCATTTAAACTTTCTCTGAAACTCATAAAGAGTATGCGCGTCTGCTGACCATCGCACCGGCTTCTCAGTAGGTAAAACACGCTGTGCAGTTCTCCTTTGCAGGTGAGTTGTCACAGTGGGACATTCCCCGCCACCAGTCAGCCAAAGCGCAACAAGAGATGTTCACCAAACTGTCCCGCTGGTTGGAAGAATTCAAAGCAGAGTTTGCCGCTGAGGTTGCCACTGTTGAAGAGATCACCGCTTCAGCTTCTACGTTGGGCACTGTTACAGAGATACGTCACTCAGGCCGTCTTGTGAGGAACGTGCTGCACAGTAACCATTCATACATTGTCACAGTAACCGGTGACCAGTTCCCTACCCTTCAAGCTGCCCTGTTTTTACTGATTAAACCTTTCCGTGAACTGTGCTACGAGAAAGCAGACCGTGCAAAAGTTATCACTCTGGACAATGGCGATCAGTACCTTGTCCCAGATGCGTCAGCTTTCGAGGAAGATGATTCTGTGACCATCGAAACGGATCGCTTAAGGAACGTCACCCTTTCTGATAACGATAACGCCACAGAATCCGATGCAGATTTGCAGTAAATCAAATCAACGTAATTTCATAGCGGTATGATTTCAGAAATTTATTAGAGGTTGGATGAAAAATGTTCAATACAAATGATTTGGTTGAGATGGGTCAGAAATTGGTCAAGAAATCTGGTGCAGCAGTTTCAGCGGTCGCTACACCAGTTATTGCTGTATCGGGTGCGGGAAGCGTGGCGGGACTGTCAGCCTCTGGTATCACATCGGGTCTGGCTGCTCTGGGTCTTGGTCTGGGTATGGTAGGTGGGATCGGTGCAGTGGTCATCATTGGTGGCCTAACTTACTACGCTGTGGACAGCATGATCGAAAAACTGTCTGACCATGAATCGTAAACTTTGGGTGCTGATCATCGTCCTGTTTGTGGTGGCTCTGGTCACCGCATTCAAGAAAGGGACTGATTACGGCTATGAGCGATCAGACGCCTACTACCTGAAACAGCTTAGCGGTGGGTTGAGTCTTCAGTGTCACTCAAAGATTGCAGATGCACAATTTGAAGGTGTGGTGTTCGTGGACTTCAGCAAACACTCCGTGCAGTACGCAATGACCGAATTACCGTATGACAGATTTTCAGTCTTCACGTCAGAGAAAGCTGTCAGCTACACCCTGTCAGACATCGCCGGTAATGGGTATGTGTCCCTCGTGGTGAGTGGTTCATGGGCACGTTTGATTATCAACAAGAATGACCACATTATGAACTATCTCGAATGTGAGGTGATCAAGTGAGCTGCAGATTGAAGAAACAGCGCCAGCAAGAAATTCTTGATGCAATGGATCCGGTGACACGTGACAGGGAGATTGCAAGACGTGCGGCACAGGCTGCTGCCATGAAGAAGGCAAAGCCACCTGTAAAGCCAAAGATGACACTTGCCCAGGCGTGGCGAGTGATGTGTCGAGACACCTGCTTTTTCTGGAACTATCGGGAAACTCTGGGGGAGCGTAACGCGAAGGGTAAATTGCGGTATCACTATCACATGGTGAAGATTGCCAAATCGGCTGATCCTGCTATTCAAGAACTTCAGCGGTTATGGAATCATGCGGTGAGTCTCTCAGTCGCACCTCATCCACTCATAGAGTCTGCACTTGAGCATGAACATCAGCAGCACGTTGCGCAGGAGGTGAAGAAGGCTGCTGAAGTATAAGCACCTGAACACAGTACAGCACCAGAAGCCCCCCCTTTACATTGTCGTGAATGGCGTCGTTCAGATGTTGAAATGACAGATGCAAAAAACACTACAGGGTGTGATTGGCCAGCAGCAACTGGCCAATGCGCTGGCATCGGACTATGAGGGGCTGGACGGTGAGCGTCTGCGTCAGCGTCTGATTAACGGCGCGGAAAAATACGGCAACGATCATGATGACGTGGACCAGCTGCTGGTGCGCGCCTATCAGTGTTACATCGATGAACTGGCAAATTATCACAACACCCGTTTTGGCCGTGGCCCGACTGGCGGCACCTACTACGCGGGGACCTCGTCGATTTCTGCCAACGTGCCCTTTGGTGCGGCCACTCCCGCAACACCAGACGGAAGAAAGGCGTACACTCCGCTGGCAGAAGGCGCGAGCCCGGCATCGGGCACCGACCATCTCGGGCCGACGGCGGTGTTTAATTCGCTGGGTAAATTGCCGACCGCAGCAATACTGGGCGGGGTGTTGCTGAACCAGAAACTGAATCCGGCCTCGCTGGACAATGAAGGCGACCGCCAGACGTTAATGCTGATGCTGCGCACCTTCTTTGAGGAACATCGTGGCTGGCACGTGCAGTACAACATTGTCTCCCGCGAGACGCTGCTCAGGGCACGCGAAGAGCCGCAAAACTACCGCGATCTGGTGGTGCGCGTTGCCGGTTATTCCGCGTTCTTTACGGCTTTATCGCCTGAGGCGCAGGATGATATTATTGCGCGCACTGAACATACGCTTTGATGTTCACCTCTGAATTTACCTTTATCGGGGCGGCTGTGGCCGCCCGTATTTCGGACGATTATGAACGACAGACAACAAGTTATTCTGCAATGGGTAAACGATAAACAGCGGATCAGCGTCAGTGAGTTGTCGGAGATTTGTCAGGTGTCGGAAGTGACCATCCGTCATGATCTGACCCAGCTGGAGCAGCGTGATTATCTGCGTCGTGCGCACGGCTTTGCCGTCGCCATTCAGACCGACGACGTGGATACCCGCATGATGTCGAATTTCGCCCAGAAACAAAAACTGGCCAGGTTCGCGGCATCGTTAATCCGCGACGGTGAAACGGTTTTTTTTGAAAGCGGCAGCAGCATTGCCCTGCTGGCACAGTACCTTTCCGACAAGAAGAATCTGACGGTGATCACCGTCAGCAGCTATGTGGCGTCACTGCTGAAAAGTATGCCGTGCGAGGTGGTGTTACTCGGCGGAATGTATCAGAAAACCAGCCAAACGGTGGTCGGCCCGCTGACCAAAATGTGTCTGCAACAGACCAATTTCAGCAAGGCATTTGTCGGCATTGACGGGTTTACTGAGGCCACCGGATTTACCGGCAGAGATATGTTGCGGGCGGATATTGTCAATGCGGTGATAGCGAAAGGCGCTGAAAACATTGTGCTGACGGACTCGTCGAAGTTCGGCCAGATTAACCTCAATCCGCTCGGGCCGGTCAATGCCTTCAGCCGGGTGATCACAGATGACAAACTGCCGGAAGACTTTCAGCAACAACTTGCGCTTTCAGGGGTAAAAGTCAGCCTGGTCGGCTGACTTCATCCTGTCTCACTGACCGTAATAGGCATTCTTGCCGTGTTTGCGTAAATAATGTTTATCCAGTAACTGCGGCTGCATGTCTGGCAGCTGCGGCGTCAGCTGGCGGGAAAAGATGCCCATGTAGGCGATTTCTTCCAGCACGACCGCATTGTGCACCGCGTTATCTGCATCTTTCCCCCAGGTGAACGGCCCGTGAGAATGCACCAGCACGGCCGGGATATCCGCCGGTGACAGGTTGCGTTCGGCGAACGTTTTCACGATCACCTCTCCGGTTTCCCATTCGTAACGCCCGGCAATTTCTGCTTCGGTCATCAGGCGCGTGCAGGGAATATTGCCGTAAAAATAATCCGCGTGCGTGGTGCCCCATGCCGGAATATCAATGCCTGCCTGCGCCCAGATGGTGGCATGGCGCGAATGGGTATGCACGATGCCGCCCGCCTGCGGGAAATTCAGGTATAACACCCGGTGGGTATCGGTATCGGATGAGGGCTTTTTATTGCCTTCAACCACTTTGCCGGATTCCAGCTCCACCACCACCATGTCATCCACACCCATGTTTTCGTATTCCACGCCGGACGGCTTGATGACCATCAGCCCCTGCTGGCGATCTACCGCGCTGACATTTCCCCAGGTGAAGGTCACCAGATGATGGCGAGGCAGTGCCAGGTTGGCCTCCAGTACCTGCTCTTTCAGTTGTTTCAGCATGTTGGTTCCCTCGTCTGTCGATGACCTATTGTCTCGGCGGCAGGAGGTGGCAGGTATGGGGGAAATCGCTAAAGAGTGCGTACAGTTCTGCTGCAAACACAAAAGTGCCCGCAGGGACAGATTTGGATGAAATCTCACCGCCCTTTAGTCTTTTGTGCTCCGCTCACGCAGTGCACTGGTGAATTAAGATTATTCACCTAGTGAATGAATGGTAATTTCACTATTTTAATTCAACGGATGCAAAAGTGCGTCCGGATGATACGAATTATGAATAAAGGTTCGGAACAGCCAGAGAATTTGTAAGTAGCGTGAAGGAATACAAGGTGAATTTCGGTGAGAACGCTGCAACTTACCTATACTTATAAATGATGCTGAACGTTAATCCTTTGAGGAAGATAACTATGATGCTCGTAAATAAACGCGTTGCCAGTATTGCACTGGTTCTGACTCTTGCGATGTCTGTTACCGCCTGCGGTAACTGGTCTAAACGTGACCGTAACACGGCAATTGGTGCCGGTGCCGGTGCACTGGGTGGTGCGGTTCTGACTGATGGCAGTACGTTAGGTACATTAGGTGGCGCAGCAGTCGGTGGTATTGTGGGTCATCAGGTTAGCAAATAAAAACAGAGTCAAAAAACAGAAAGAGGCTGCGCTGTTGACCGGCGCAGCATCTCATCACCTTCAGGGTTAATCAGCCGCCCGCCAGTTTGACTTTCATTCCCTTCGCTTCGAGCAATTGTTTGAGCAGATCGCGTTTATCGCCCTGGATCTCAATCACACCGTCTTTCACTGAACCACCACAGCCGCACTTCTTCTTTAATTCCGCCGCCAGTTTGTCCAGCGCTGCGTCATCGAGATCAACGCCGGTGATCAGGCACACGCCCTTCCCTTTACGGCCACTGGTCTGACGCTGAATGCGCACAATGCCATCGCCTTTCGGGCGAACGACTGCCGCTTTCGGTTCATCAATCCTGCCGCTGTCTGTTGAATAGACCAGGCGACTGTTGTTGTCGTTGTTCATATCAGCCTCTGCTTAACGCAATGAATCACGGATTTCACGCAGGGTCTGCGCCGGATCGGCGGATTGGGTGATCGGACGACCAATCACCATATAATCCACTCCGGCCGCCATTGCTTCCTGCGGCGTCATCACCCGGCGCTGATCGTCAGCTTTGCTGCCGGCAGGACGGATCCCCGGCGTGACCAGCTGGAATGCACTGCCCAGCGCGCTTTTAAAGCGCGTGGCTTCCTGCGCGGAACAGACCACGCCATCCAGGCCGCAGTCACGGGTCAGGCGAGCCAGACGCTCTGCGTAATCCGCCGGAGAAAGGGTAATGCCTAAATCGGCGAGATCGCTGCCTTCCATGCTGGTCAGAACCGTCACGGCAATCAGCAGTGGCGCGTCTTTACCAAAGGGGGCCAGCGCTTCTTTTGCCGCCGTCATCATGCGCGCGCCACCGCTGGCGTGCACATTGACCATCCATACGCCGAGATCGGCAGCCGCGGCCACCGCGTGGGCCGTGGTGTTAGGAATATCGTGGAATTTCAGATCCAGAAATACGTCGAATCCGCGCGACTGCAAATCTTTGACCATCTGCGGCCCGAAGTGAGTGAACATCTCTTTGCCGATTTTCAGACGGCAATCACGGGGATCGATTTTATCTGCAAAGGCGAGCGCCGCAGATTTATCGGCATAATCGAGGGCGACAACAATAGGTGAGGAATTTAAGTCGTTGTTGTTAATCTTATTTTCTGACTTCATGTCTTCAGCCTCTTGTGAGTTATCAAATCTGGAAGGGAAAGCTTAATTTCTGCCGCCCGCATTTTACATGGCAAGACGCTGAATTTACAGCTATGCCTAATGTGACACTTTTATTAAATTTTTGTTAATCACTAGACGATGTCACAAGGCTGGCTTAGCTTGTTACTTTTACACGAAGGAAAGGCAGAAAAATGAGTGAGATAACGACCCTGACCGTAAAAATTCCGGTGGAATTAAAAGAGCTGATCAAGAACGCAGCTGCAGACGCAGAACATTCACTCAGTGCAGAAGTCGCCGCACGTCTGGAGGCAAGTTTTAATCCGGAAGCGCATAAAGGCAAGAAAGCCGCGAAAGCGACAGAACATGACATTGATAATCAGCATCTGGCGGAAGAGTCTGAGCCGGCGCTGACGGCCAAAGAAATCAAGAAATTACGTACGCTGATCAGCGCCCGTAAAGCGAGCAGCAAGAAGAAGTAAATTCAGGTCTGACCGACATAAAAACGGGCAATAAGGTTATTGCCCGTTTAAAACCATTATGTTGCGTTTATATCGCTACTGCCCGTCCAGCCCGCGAATAGGTTTTATGGTTGCCCAGCCACGACACGACGGGCAATGCCAGTACAACGAATGCGCGGTAAAGCCGCATTTATGGCAACGGTAACGCGGCTTGGTGCGGATCTGTTCGCCGACCATATCCCGCAGTAATCCCAGACTTTCTTTCGCTCGCCCCTCTTCCGCATCCGCCAGATGGTAATCCATCAGATGGTGGAACACGCGCATGGTCGGGTGGCGCTGAAGCTGGCGGTTGATGTAGTTCTGCGCCACTTCACGCCCTTCTTCCTGATGAATGATTTCCGCCAACATCAGTTCAGCCGTGGCACCGGTATTCTCATCCACACAGCGTTTGAGAAACTCCGCCCAGGCCAGCGTATCCTGTAAATTCTGATAGCACTCCTGCAGCATCGGCAGCGCTTCGCTGACCACTTCTTTGTCCTGCTCAAGCACCCGCTGTAACGCATCGGCGGCTTTGCGGTAATCGCCCTGCGCCATCAGAATCCGACCCTGCATGATCGACACGCGGGCGCAAAGTTTGTCGGCCTGCGCAGCTTTCTTCAGCAGGCCGGTGGCTTTATCAAAATCGTCCGACACCATTGCCTGCAAGGCCAGTTCGCACCAGAAATGCGCGATCTCTTTGCGACGGTTTTCTTTACCCAGTTTCACCAGACGTTCGGCCACATCGATGGCGTTCTGCCAGTCGCTGGTGGCCTGATGAATGATCAGGAGCTGCTCGAGCGCGAAAAGCTGGAAATCCTGCTCTTTCACCAGCTGGTTGAACATGTCCTCAGCGCGATCGTAAAAACCGGCGGTCATGTAGTCACGACCCAGTTGTTGCACGGCCAGCAGACGTTGTTCGAACGTCAGCGAGGCGCTTTCCATCAGGGACTGGTGGATACGGATCGCGCGATCGACTTCGCCACGGGAGCGGAACAGGTTACCCAGAGTCAGGTGCGCTTCGACCGTACTGCTGTCCTCTTTCAACATTTCGAGGAACAGATCGACCGCTTTATCCTGCTGATTGGAAAGCAGGAAGTTAACCCCGGCAACGTATTCACGCGACAGGCGGTTAGCATTTTCCTGTTTGTCCTGCTGAGAACTTCTGCGCCCCATGTACCAGCCATAGGCGGCCGCAACGGGCAACAACAGAAACAGCAGCTCTAACATAAAGGATTATTCCTTGCTGACATCATAAGATGCTGCAGGCGGCGTCACGACAGCCACGGGTTCGATTTGCAGTTCCAGACGTTTGATTTTGCGCTGAGCACGGCCAAGTGAAAGGCGTACACGAAGGTAAAACAATCCGCAGATGACCCATCCCAGAATGAAACCGGTCGCAAACAGCACGGCGAGCAGCGTCGATACGCGATAGTCACCCTGCGCCAGCAAATAGTTGAAGGTCACAGTTTGATCGTTATGCGCGCCTAACGTGATGGAAATCACCACGATGACCAGTAAAAATAAAAAAATCAGCAGATATTTCACATTCATTCCTGTAATGCCGGGTGTACCGGATGAATTATGCCAAAAACTCTCGTCCCGACCTAATAAGTTAGCATTTCTGCACAAAGCTGGGAAACATTGCAGAGGGTTAAAAGAGTAACTGTCTGAAGATCGCACGACTTTTGCGATCGGCGACGTGAACCGGTGAAAACAACATATCAGTGATATGGGGACGATCTGCGTGAAATCAAAGGGGAACGGTAAAAGCCCCCCTCTTTTCAGAAATGCTGTGCGCGTGAAAACCTCCTCAGTCGCGCTCTGCGATGTCCTGATCTTCTGCCGGTGGCGGCGTCAGCGGACCGATGTAACGGTCGGTCAGCCAGCAGGCCAGCGTCACCAGCAGCCAACTGATCCCTACCGAGGCAATCAAATCGCGCGGCCAGTGCATGCCCAGCATCAGCCGGCTGCCCATCACCACCACCGACCACACCATCAGCGCGGTCACCGTCTTGTAGTGTTTACGGCGCCACAATAGCCCGATACCCAGTAACGCCCAGGTGGCAGCAAACATGGTATGGCCGGACGGGAACGCGTAACCGGTATCTTTCTGCCAGCTTCTGTTCAGCCAGTGCGGGATCTGGACGTTATCGCCGAGCAGTTCTTTCACCTGCTGGCTGCGCGCCTTGCGTTTCAGGCCGTAAAATTCTTCAACGTTCATCTGATGATTAGTGCCCAGCCAGGCCACGTAAGGGCGTGGCTCACGCACTTCCTTTTTGATGTACGTCTTGGTGGACTGGCCGATCAGCAGCGCCACAGAAATCATCAGCACCAGCCCGATTGCCGCTTTGAGACGAAAACGCAGGCACCATAAGAACCAGCCGCACAGAATAACCGTGGTCAACACGCCCCAGGGCTGGCTGACGGTTTCGGTCACCCAGTAGAGCGGGAGTAAAATCGCCGGATTGCCACCGGGGGTCCATAGCCAGCCACTGACCCACACCGCCGCTGGCATGATAAGCAGAAGAAGTGCCCCGAGGGCGGTGCGTTTGGCGATATCAAACATAGTCGTCCTTTCTGTTTTCGTAAAATGCGTAAAAGAGTAGAAGTGTAGCAATGTTGTAATTCTTGCACATTCCTTAAATCCGGGTTGTTGAGGTTACTGTTATAGTTCATAAGTTATGAACTATTTGTTCAAATATTCCCGTCAATGCGCAGGTCAAACTGTGGCAAAATGGTGCCCTGTTGTGAAGGAAAGGCACCGATTCCCTATCCTGACACCGCATCCGCACGTAGGATGCGCATCAATAAGTAAAATACTCACTGTAAATGAAGACAATTTGTGTTTTTTTTGGAGCGTAAAATGCAGCTGAAACGGGTGGCAGAAGCCAATCTGCCGACACCTTGGGGTGATTTCCTGATGGTGGGTTTTGAAGAATTGGCCACCGGGCATGACCACCTGGCGTTAGTTTTTGGTGACATCAGTGGTGAAACGCCCGTTCTGGCACGCGTTCACTCTGAATGCCTGACGGGCGATGCCCTCTTCAGCCTGCGCTGCGACTGCGGTTTTCAGCTCGAAGCAGCGTTAAACGACATCGCCGAAGAAGGTCGCGGCATTCTGATGTATCACCGTCAGGAAGGCCGTAACATCGGTTTGCTGAACAAAATCCGCGCTTACGCCCTGCAGGACAAAGGCTACGACACCGTCGAAGCCAACCACCAGCTCGGTTTTGCCGCCGATGAACGTGACTTCACGCTGTGCGCCGACATGTTCAAATTGCTGGGTGTTGATTCGGTCCGCCTGCTGACCAACAATCCGAAAAAAGTCGAAATTCTGACAGAAGCCGGGATCAACATCGTCGAACGCGTTCCGCTGGTCGTCGGGCGTAACCCGGAAAACGAGCGTTATTTATCGACCAAAGCAGCCAAAATGGGCCATCTGCTCGATAACGATCTGCGCCACAAGTAATTCTGACCGGCAAATATTAAGGGCACCTTATGAAGGTGCCCTTTTTTATGCAGAAAACGCAGTATTAACGCATTTTACCCATCACAACATTTTTCGGATCACGTAATGCAGAATGCCGCCGTTCTGGAAATAGGTCAGTTCGTTGCCGGTATCGATACGGCAGCGTGCGTTGATAGTTTGCGTCTGGCCGTCAGCGAACGCGATCTGCACCGGCACCTCCTGCCCCGGTTTCAGCGTTTGCAGCCCGCTGATGCTGATCTGCTCGTCGCCGGTCAGTTTCAGCGTTTTGCGCGTCACGCCCTGCGGGAACTCGAGCGGTAAAATGCCCATGCCGATCAGGTTCGAACGGTGGATCCGCTCAAAGGATTCGGCAATCACCACGCGCACGCCCAGCAGGCGCGGCCCCTTCGCTGCCCAGTCACGGCTGGAGCCGGAACCATACTCTTTGCCGGCAATCACCGCCGTCGGCACGCTTTCATGCTGATAGCGCATCGCTGCGTCGTATATGGCCAGCTGTTCCTGCGACGGGATGTGGCGCGTATAACCGCCCTCCACGCCCGGCACCATTTCGTTGCGGATACGGATGTTGGCAAACGTTCCGCGCATCATCACTTCATGGTTACCGCGTCGGGAGCCGTACGAGTTAAAGGCTTTCGGTTCGACACCGTGGTTTTTCAGATACAGTCCCGCCGGACTGTCGATTTTGATGTTCCCGGCCGGTGAGATGTGATCGGTGGTAACGGAATCCGCCAGAATCGCCAGAATGCGTGCGTCTTTAATATCCTCCACGGCATCCGGTTCAGCCTTCATGTCACTGAAGAACGGCGGATGGCGGATATAGGTGGAGTCCTCCTGCCAGGTGTAAGTTGGCGTCCCTTCAACCTGAATCGCCTGCCAGCTGGCGTCGCCGTTGAACACTTCGGCATACTCTTTGTGGAACATTTCCGTCGTGACCTGCCCGACGGCAAGTGCGATTTCCGCCGCCGTTGGCCAGATGTCTTTCAGATAAACCGGCTGACCCTGCTGATCTTCACCGAGCGGATCGGTCGTCAGATTGACGTTCATGTTCCCGGCCAGCGCGTAAGCCACCACCAGCGGCGGCGATGCCAGCCAGTTAGTTTTAATCAGCGGATGGATGCGCCCCTCGAAATTACGGTTACCCGACAGCACAGCCCCCACCGTTAAATCACCGCTTTTGATGGCGGATTCAACAGGCTCAGGCAGCGGGCCGGAGTTACCGATACAGGTGGTACAGCCATAACCCACCAGATTGAAGCGCAGTTTTTCCAGATACGGCATCAGCCCGGCGGCATTCAGATAATCGGTCACCACTTTAGAGCCCGGTGCCAGCGAAGTTTTCACCCAGGGTTTACTGGTCAGCCCTTTTTCAGCGGCATTTTTGGCCAGCAGCCCGGCCGCCATCAGTACGCTCGGGTTGGAGGTGTTGGTACAAGAGGTGATTGCCGCAATGACCACCGCGCCGGTGTCCAGCGAGTAATGCTGACCATCAAGAGTGAAACTTTCTTTGTCGGTATGCCCCGGCTTGTTATTGCCCAGTTCCAGTTCGGTGGCGGCTTTGAAGGCTTTTGGCACATCCGGCAGCGCAACGCGGTCTTGCGGACGTTTCGGACCGGCCAGACTCGGCACGACATCGCCCATGTCCAGCGCCAGTGTGCTGGTGAACACCGGCTCATCACCGGCATTGCGCCATAAGCCCTGCGCCTGTGAATAGGCTTTCACCAGTTCGATTTGTTCATCGCTGCGGCCACTGAGTTTCATGTAGCCGAGGGTGACGTCATCCACCGGGAAGAACCCGCAGGTTGCACCAAACTCAGGCGACATATTGGCAATGGTGGCGCGATCCGCCAGCGGCAGATCGGCCAGACCGTCGCCAAAGAATTCAACGAATTTACCCACCACGCCATGTTTACGTAGCATCTGCGTGACGGTTAACACCAGATCGGTTGCGGTAATCCCTTCACGCAGTTTTCCCGTCAGCCTGAAGCCCACCACGTCCGGGATCAGCATGGAAACCGGCTGTCCGAGCATCGCCGCCTCAGCCTCGATACCGCCGCAACCCCAGCCCAGAATGCCCAGGCCGTTGATCATGGTAGTGTGGGAGTCGGTGCCGACCAGCGTATCGGGATAAGCCACCGTTTTGCCATTCTGTTCTTCATGCCAGACGGTCTGACCGAGATACTCCAGATTGACCTGGTGACAAATACCGGTGCCCGGCGGCACCACACGGAAACGGTTAAAGGCTTTTTGACCCCAGCGCAGGAACTGATAACGCTCGTTATTGCGCTCCATTTCCAGCCGGACGTTTTCATCAAACGCCTCTTCATCGCCAAACTCATCCACGGTCACCGAGTGATCGATAACCAGATCGACCGGCGATAACGGATTCACCTGATCGACATTCCCACCGAGGCGTTTAACGGCCTGACGCATTGCGGCAAGATCCACCACGGCGGGTACCCCGGTGAAATCCTGCATCAGAACGCGAGCCGGACGGTAAGCAATTTCGCGGTCGGCGTGGCCGGTTTTTTGCCATTCCACCAGCTGCAGCAAATCATTTTCCGTGACAGTGTCACCGTCAACGTGGCGCAGCAGATTTTCGAGCAGGACTTTAAGAGATTTAGGCAGGCGCTGAATATCACCCAGCGTTTTGGCGGCAAGTGGCAGACTGTAGTAGTGGAACTCCTTACCCTGGACTGCCAGCTTATCCAGACTTCTGTTACGAATATCGGACGACATAGCTTCTCCTTATGCTTCACAGCACCAGCTGGGCGAAAGAGGAATAACCCGCTGGCTTATAAGTGCATATATAAAGATAACACATATTATTGTTAACATTTTGATAACAGCTCAAACGGATCATCCGATAAAAAAAATCCCGCGTCATCAGAAGATGGCGCGGGACGTTTTAGATCAGAAACCGTGGCGGAATTATTTCGTCGGTAATTTGATGTCTTTGAACATCTCTTCGATATCTTCATTCGAGCGCAGGGCAATCGCGGTATCCACCACGTCACGCGTCAGATGCGGTGCAAAGCGCTGGATGAAATCGTACATGTAGCTGCGCAGGAACGTGCTGCGGCGGAAACCAATTTTGGTGGTGCTGTAGGTGAAAATATCCCGCGCATCTACGGTCACCAGATCCGGATCCTGAACCGGATCGACCGCCATACTGGCTATTACGCCCACGCCCAACCCCAGCCGCACGTAGGTTTTGATCACGTCCGCATCAGTGGCGGTGAACACAATTTTTGGCGTCAGACCGGCGCGGTTAAACGCGGTATCGAGTTCCGAGCGACCGGTAAAACCGAAGGTATAAGTGACAATGGGATAGGCCGCCAGCTCTTCAATGGTGACCTTCTCTTTACCCGCCAGCGGATGATCGGGCTGAACCACCACCGCGCGATTCCAGTGATAGCAAGGCAACATGATCAGATCGTCGTACAGGTGCAGCGCTTCGGTAGCAATGGCGAAATCCGCGTTGCCCTTTGAAACGGCCTCCGCGATTTGCGTCGGAGATCCCTGATGCATATGCAGTGAAACGCGCGGGTAACGCTCGATAAAGCCTTTAATCACGTTCGGCAAGGCGTAGCGTGCCTGCGTGTGCGTGGTGGCGACATACAACGATCCCTTGTCAGGATAGGTATGCTCACCGGCCACGGCCTTGATCGCATCGACTTTGGACAACACTTCGCGGGCGATACGGATGATTTCCTGCCCTGCCGGTGTGACCTGCGTCAGGTGTTTTCCGCTGCGGGAGAAGATCTGAATACCGAGCTCATCTTCCAGCATTCTGACTTGTTTGCTGATCCCTGGCTGCGACGTGTACAGGCCTTCTGCCGTCGAACTGACGTTCAGATTGTGATTAACAACCTCTACGATGTAGCGCAGTTGCTGCAATTTCATATCTCATACCACCCTGGTTTCAAACCCTGTCACCATCCCTGTTCGCCTGCCGGCTGAACAGACTGGAAATGATTTTTATTGAATGCCCGAAGTCTGTAAACGCGCCTTTTTATGAGGCAGACGCATTAGCTTATTACTATTGTGAATAAAAATAAATTTTATATAACAATTAT
The DNA here is from genome assembly GCF_003697865.1 of Rahnella sp. Larv3_ips. Taxonomy (NCBI): domain Bacteria; kingdom Pseudomonadati; phylum Pseudomonadota; class Gammaproteobacteria; order Enterobacterales; family Yersiniaceae; genus Rahnella; species Rahnella sp. Larv3_ips. The sequence continues at coordinate 1,171,226 of NZ_MJIB01000004.1, forward strand.
ATCAAGAATTAACACGTTGTATAGCCAGATAACATAAGGATTAACGCAGACAGCATAAGCCTGAGAAGAAAGTGGTCAGAAACCTGTCGATGATAGATCTGAATGCAATAAAAAAACCAGCCCGGAGGACTGGTTTTTCACAAAAGAGTAACAATGAGTTATCGCCTGACAGGCGGGCTAACGGCAATCATTACTTTTTGCCTTCCACCCATTTGCCGTCAACGAAGAACGCTGTCCAGCCAGTGGCTTTGCCGTCTTTTTCCGAAGACACGTACTGCTGCTTAGTTTTGCGGCTGAAACGTACCATCGATTTGTTGCCTTCCGGGTCAGCGACAGGCGCATCCGCAAGATAACTCAGTTTCTCCGGCAAGCGATCTTTAAAGCGCTTCAGCTCTTCCACCAGCGGCGCACGGGTTTCGCGCGATTTCGGGAAAGTATTGGCCGCGAGGAACACACCGGCAGCGCCGTCACGCAGAACGAAGTAGGCGTCTGATTTCTCACACGGCAACTCAGGCAGCGGAACCGGATCTTCTTTCGGCGGTGCAACGTCACCGTTACGCAGGATCTTACGGGTGTTTTTGCACTCGTCATTGGTACAACCCATGTACTTACCGAAACGTCCCATTTTCAGGTGCATTTCAGAACCACATTTCTCGCACTCAACGATCGGGCCGTCATAGCCCTTGATGCGGAATTCGCCCTGCTCGATTTCGTAACCGTCACATTCCGGGTTGTTACCGCAGACGTGCAGCTTGCGCTGGTTGTCGATCAGGTAGCTGTCCATCGCAGTGCCACATTTGCCACAACGACGTTTCGCACGCAGCGCATTGGCTTCTGCCTCATCCCCTTCCAGCACGTTGAGCACTTCGGCATCCGCGATCAGGTTGATGGTGGTTTTGCAGCGTTCTTTCGGCGGCAATGCGTAACCGGAACAGCCGAGGAACACCCCGGTGCTGGCGGTACGGATACCCATCGGGCGGCCACAGGTCGGGCACTCAATGCTGGTCAGGATCATCTGGTTCGGGCGCATACCGCCTTCTTCAGGATCCTTTTCTGCGGTTTCCAGCTGCTTGCTGAATTCGGTGAAGAATTCGTCGAGCACGGCTTTCCACTCAGCTTTGTTGTTGGCCACCTGATCCAGACCATCTTCCATGCGCGCGGTGAAATCATAGTTCATCAGTTCGCGGAAGTTTTGCTCCAGACGATCTGTGACGATTTCACCCATTTTCTCAGCGTAGAAACGGCGGTTTTCAACGTGAACATAGCCGCGATCCTGGATGGTCGAAATGATCGACGCATAGGTAGACGGACGGCCAATGCCACGTTTTTCCAGCTCTTTTACCAGTGACGCTTCGCTGAAACGCGCAGGCGGTTTGGTGAAGTGCTGAGTGGGCAGCAGCTGTTGCAGATCAAGGTCGGTGCCGACTTCAATAGCAGGCAGAATGCGGTCTTCGTCGCCTTTACGCAGCGCTGGCATGACTTTCGTCCAACCGTCGAAACGCAAAGTACGGCCTTTGGCGCGCAGGGAGTAATCGCCCGCTTTCACCGTCAGCGTGGAAGAATCGTATTGCGCCGGTGTCATCTGGCAGGCAACAAACTGACGCCAGATCAGCTGGTACAAACGCTGGGCATCGGCTTCCATGTCTTTCAGTTGTTCAGACACCACGGCCACGTCAGAAGGACGAATCGCTTCGTGCGCTTCCTGTGAATTCTCTTTGTTGCTGTACTGCAACGGCGCTTTCGGCAGGTATTTATCACCGAAATTCTCACCGATGTAGCCGCGAACCATTTCTACAGCATCCTGACTCAGGTTGGTGGAGTCGGTACGCATGTAGGTAATGTGACCGGCTTCATACAGACGCTGGGCCATCATCATGGTTTTCTTCACGCCGAAGCTCAGACGCGTGCTGGCAGCCTGTTGCAACGTGGACGTAATAAAAGGTGCACCCGGCTTACTGCTGGTCGGTTTATCTTCACGATCGACGACCGTGTAGCGCGCTTTTTCAAGCAGCGAAACCGCAGCGTGAGTTTGTTCTTTATTAACCGGCTTAAACGGTTTGTCGAGATGATGCGTGACTTCCATTTGCAGCGCGGTGTCTTTCTTCGCCAGCAAATCTGCATGCAATTCCCAATACTCTTCCGGCACGAACGCTTTAATTTCTTTTTCACGCTCGACCACCAGACGCACCGCCACGGACTGAACACGACCGGCGGATAAACCGCGGGCAATCTTCTTCCACAGCAGTGGCGACACCATGTAACCCACCACGCGGTCCATGAAACGACGCGCCTGCTGAGCATTAACACGATCAATATTCAGTTCGCCCGGTTCTTTAAAAGCGTTCTGAATCGCGTTCTTGGTAATTTCGTTAAAGACCACGCGGCTGAAACGTTTATCGTCACCGCCAATCACTTCCCGCAAATGCCAGGCAATCGCCTCTCCTTCACGGTCAAGGTCGGTTGCGAGATAGATGTGGTCAGCTTTTTCGGCTAACGCTTTTAACTCGGCAACCACTTTTTCTTTGCCAGGAAGTATTTCGTATTGCGCTTCCCAGCCGTGATAAGGATCGACGCCCATGCGATTAACCAGCGCAGTTTTCTCATCCTTTTTTACTTTTTTCTTTGGCTTTTCTTCGGTTGAGACGGCGGTTTTTTTAGCAGCGGATCCACTGGTCGGTAAATCACGAATATGACCGACGCTGGACTTAACCACGTAGTCATTTCCTAAATATTTATTAATCGTTTTGGCTTTTGCCGGGGACTCAACTATTACGAGAGCTTTGCCCATAATTACCTTTACCTGAATGATTCTTCATCAGCTGAAGAAGTTTTTGTCTAGTTATGCCGCGGCACAATATCATGTCTTTTTTTATATTGCGGCAGTGAGTCAGAACGTCAACTCATTTCTTTCAAAGAACGAGCGATCTGACTTCCAGAGGTTCAAAACACTGATTCTGCGAGGGATTAACCAGACAGGGTTCAGCGGACTGTGCCTGTTTTCACGTCAAATAATGACCAAGCGTAAACAAAACATTCCACCTGAAGCCACAAAATCCCACACTCTACCTGATAAAAATCGCTGCGCAACCTAATTAACACCGAATCCTCCATTTCGATATAGTGGCGAAACTTTTCCCCTGACTGTGCAAAACATGACCACTTACTTAAAGGATTAACCCCAGCGGATTTGCGGTTTTATCATCAGCAGGATTACAATATCGTCAGAAATTATAGTGGGGAGTAAATAACATGCACGAAAATACATCGGCAATTAGTCGTGAAGCTTTACTGATCGAAGCGAATAAGGTTATCCGTGAACATGAAGATTACATGCAGGGAATGATCGCCACAGAGGTTGAGCAGAAAGGCAATGTGCTGGTTTTCCGCGGGGAATTCTTCATGGATGACGACGGTTTACCCACCCGAAAAACAACGGCTGTATTTAATATGTTTAAACATCTGGCACATCTGTTTTCAGAAAAATACCATCTCGAAAATTAAGTGAATACCAACCGGGATTGTCTGAAGATTTACCGATAAAAAACAGTGATAAAAAAAGGGACTTTCGTCCCTTTTTCATTATTGAATGTTCGGTTACAGCAGCGGTTTCTGACTGCGCTGCAACCAGCGCAGGAACAGGCGATCGGCACTTTCTGCCGCGCTGCCGGTGAACCGGTCCATCATGCGTTTGCGACGTGCGTAACGCACTGCAATCACCTCATGATTTTTCATTTCAGCAATCAGCAAATCATCACTGGTTCCGATGGCATCGATCAGCCCCTTTTCACGCGCCTGCGTGCCAAACCAGTGCTCACCGGTCGCCACGGCATCAATGTCCAGTGAAGGGCGATTCTGGTGCACAAAATCTTTGAACAGCACATGCGTTTCGTTGAGATCTTCACGGAATTTCTCGCGACCTTCCTCGGTGTTTTCACCCAGCAGGGTCAGCGTCCGTTTGAATTCGCCAGCAGTATGCAATTCGATGTCGATATCATTCTTTTTCAGCAAGCGGTTGAAGTTAGGAATTTGCGCAACCACGCCGATGGAACCGATGATCGCAAAAGGTGCCGCGACAATACGATCGGCAACGCAAGCCATCATATAACCGCCGCTGGCCGCCACTTTGTCTACCGCCACCGTCAGGCGGATGCCGCTCTGGCGTAAACGCACTAACTGCGAGGCCGCCAGGCCATACCCGTGGACCACACCGCCGGGACTTTCCAGACGTAACAACACTTCATCTTCCGGCGTGGCGACGGCCATCACCGCAGAAATTTCCTCACGCAGCGAGGTCACTTCATGGGCATCCATACTGCCTTTGAAATCGAGCACATACAGACAAGGCTTGCGTTGACTTTCGCCGGTTTTCGCCTGCAATTTCTTCTGTCTGGCTTCTGCTTTATCCTTTTTCTTCAGCTCTTTTACGCGCAGTTTTTGCTCTGCAGGATTGAGCCTTGCAGTGCGCATTTCACGCTGCATCTCGCGATATTGTTCACCCAGGTCTGTCAGCTGTAACTCACCTTTACCCTGAGATTTACGCTGACGAAGCCCGACCACCAGGACCACCAGTGCGCCGATGGCAATGACAACGGTGACGACTTTGGCTAAAAACAACCCATAAAGAGAAAGTAAATCCACTCAAACCGCCTTTTCAATGTGCAAATAAAACTGTGGTAATAAAGATGCTGAACATTCTAGACAATAGCTTAACCGGCGTCTTGCGGGAATGTGACATTGTCAGCCAGAGGTAAATACGGATGCGCGTCTGTTCCAATTTTGTTACAAAAGAGCTGTCTGTTTTTCGGTTAATCATTGAAACTCATGTTCATTTCAGGCATATAACCGGTGATCACACCTGAAACACACCCTAATTCCGCCGAAATGCCGGATCCTGGTTGAGCGCAATATCTCCCACTTCCGGCGTTTTGATTTTACAAATGACGCATGTGACGACGGCCATTTGCCGCCACATTCCGACCCGTTATGAGGACAGAACGTGCACTATCATCCGAAATCTGACTTACTCAATCACCGCATTATTCTGGTGACCGGCGCAGGCGACGGCATTGGCCGCGAAGCCGCCCTCACCTATGCCCGCTTCGGCGCTCAGGTGATTTTGCTTGGCCGTACAGAAAGTAAACTGGCCAGCGTTCAGCAGGAGATTGCGGCGAGAAATCTGCGCCCCGCTTTCATTTATGCTCTTGATTTGCTCACTGCCAGCCAGCAGGATTGCCAGCGCGTTGCGGATCAGATTGCACAGTGGGTACCGCATCTCGACGGTGTTCTGCACAACGCCGGGCTGCTCACCGAGATCACGCCGATGGCAGACATCGACTTGCAGGACTGGATGAACGTGATGCAGGTGAACGTGAACGCCACCTTCATGCTGACGCAGGCGCTGTTGCCGCTGTTGCTGAAATCGGCCAGCTCTTCACTGGTCTTCACCACCTCAAGCGTGGGGCGCGAAGGCCGCAGCGGCTGGGGCGCCTATGCCGTCTCGAAGTTTGCCACCGAAGGGATGATGCAGGTGCTGGCGGAAGAGCATAAGCACACCGGGCTGCGGGTCAACTGCATCAACCCCGGCGGCACGCGCACCAGTATGCGTGCCTCGGCGTTTCCGGATGAAAACAAGGATAAGCTCAAGACACCTGCCGATATTATGCCGCTGTATCTGTACCTGATGGGCGACGACAGCCGCCGTAAAACCGGCATGAGTTTTGATGCCCAGCCAGGCCGCAAAGCAGGCCCTGCTGAATAGCCGTGCCAGAATGCCCTGAATATACAACGGAGCCTTTCATGACCGAAGATCGCCACAAGCAGCGCCAGCAAAAGCTTAAAGAACAGGTCGATGCACGCATTGATGCCGCGAAAGAGCAGCGCGGAATTTTGATTGTTTTCACCGGCAACGGCAAAGGCAAAACCACGGCGGCCTTCGGCACCGTCACCCGCGCCGTCGGTCACGGGATGCGCGCTGCGGTCATACAGTTCATCAAAGGGGAATGGCCGAACGGTGAAAAAAACCTGCTCGAACCGCACGGTGTTGAGTTTCAGGTGATGTCGACCGGCTTTACCTGGGAAACCCAGAACAAAGAGACGGATACGCAGGCCTGTCAGGCCGTATGGCAGCACGGAAAGCGGATGCTTGCCGATGCGTCTTTAGATCTGGTGGTGCTTGATGAGCTGACGTACATGGTCAGTTTCGGCTATCTCGAATTGCAGGACGTGGTGGATGCGCTGAATGCGCGTCCGGCGCATCAGACAGTCATCATCACCGGCCGGGGCTGCCATCGCGATTTGCTGGAAATGGCCGATACCGTCAGCGAACTGCGCCCGGTGAAACATGCTTTTGATGCAGGAATTATGGCGCAACAGGGAATCGACTGGTAACAGGCGTATTCGTCAGTTCCCTGAATGGAGATCAAAAAAAACCGCAGTCAGTGACTGCGGTTCTTCAGCGGATTCGAAACAATATCGCTAAGTCGCGATTAGCCTCTTTTCGCCGGGGCACTGCGACGTGCAGGAGCCACCTGAGTGTGGCGCTTAACGGCGCGACGGATCTGGTTGGCTTTCACACGGCGGCGGTCACGTTCTACCGGCATTTTGCTGACGGTTTCTTCGTTCATTTCTACCAGCGTGCGCAGGTAGTTGATATCCGGAAGATCCAGCTCTTTATAGCCGCCTCGAGGCAGGCCTTTTGGCAGATTCAGATCACCGTAACGAACGCGGATCAGACGGCTGACCTGAACGCCAACGGCTTCCCACAGGCGACGCACTTCACGGTTACGGCCTTCTGTCAGGGTCACGTTGTACCACTGGTTAAGACCTTCGCCACCCTGGAATTTGATCGAGCGGAAAGCGGCAGGGCCGTCTTCCAGCTGCACGCCACGGCTCAGCTGTTTGATTTTTTCATCATCAATCTGACCGAATACACGCACCGCATACTCACGTTCAACTTCACGGCTTGGGTGCATCAGGCGGTTTGCCAGTTCACCGTCGGTCGTGAACAGCAGCAAGCCCGAGGTGTTGACATCAAGACGGCCTACGGCAATCCAGCGCGAACCGCGCATTTTTGGCAGACGGTCGAAGACGGTCGGGCGGCCTTCAGGATCACTGCGGGTACACAACTCGCCTTCCGGCTTGTAGTACGCCAGTACGCGGCACACGGTGTCCTGGGACTCCATCACTGACAGCACGTGGCCGTCGAGACGGATTTTTGTGCCGCCGGTGACTTCAACGCGGTCGCCGAGCGTAGAGATTTTACCGTCGACGCTGACGCGCCCGGCCTGGATCATCGCTTCCACTTCACGACGCGAACCGTGGCCCGCACGTGCCAGCACTTTTTGCAGCTTTTCGCTTTGCCCTTCGGTGCTGTCCAGCGCATTTTTCGGCTTCTGGTACTTCACTTCGTCTTCGTCACCGGTTTCATCAAACAGCGTTTCAGCTTTTGGCTTGCCGGCGCGTGGTTTCACCGCACGAGGTTTTTCGCCGCGTGGATTTTCAGGACGCGTCTTGCCGCGACCTGGTTTTTCGATGCGGGAATCAGAACGTGAATCGCTGCGACCGGCATCAGAACGTGGTTTGTCTGAACGCGGTTTGTCGCTGCGGGGTTTATCACTGTTAGGTTTATCGCTACGTGGCTTTTCGCCGCGTTTTTCAGCACGTGACAGTTCAGGACGGGCTTTCGCTGCACCGGAGTTTCTGCCGCTTTTCGGCTTATCACCTGGTGAACGTGCCGGTTTGGATCTGTCACTGGAGTGTTTCTGGGAATTATACTTCTCGCTCATTGAGCAGCCTCATTTGTCGCCTTCACAGGCGTCGGGGGGAGCGGCCAGCACGATGTGAACATCGCCTGCCCGTCAAAATTCAGTTTGGGAGATAAGCGGACTGTCGCGGAAACTTCATTTCTGCACGGGATCACTCGACACATGCACAGATAAAACACATCGCCAGACAGCATTACTTATCAATACAATGACTTACAAAAAGTCAGCCCGCCATTATACACAATTATCTGCAATTTGTATGCTTCGGGGGCTGTCAGGGTGATTATTTTTTAGCCAGTAGCGCGTAAATGCTTAGCGGAAAGGCGTCGGATCGCCTGCCCCTTCGCGGACCACTTCCGGAACCGACTCGGTCAGATCAATCACCGTGGTCGGTTGCTGGCCGATGGAACCGCCATCAATAACCAGATCCACCAGTTTGCCCAGCTGGTCTTTGATGTCTTCCGGATCAGATTCCGCAAAATCATTGCCCGGCATCATCAGCGTGGTGGACATCAGCGGTTCGCCCAGCGCGTCGAGCAAGGCGATGGCGATAGGATTGGAGGGCACGCGCAGACCGATGGTTTTGCGCTTTTCACTCATCAGACGGCGCGGCACTTCTTTGGTCGCTTTCAGAATGAAGGTGTAGTTGCCCGGCGTGTTGTTTTTCATCAGGCGGAAAGCGCCGTTATCGACATAGGCATACGTCGAAAGCTCGGACAAATCGCGGCATACCAGTGTGAAATTGTGATTGCTGTCTAACTGACGGATCCGGCAAATCCGCTCCATCGCATTTTTTTCTTCCAGACGACAACCCAGGGCGTAACCGGAATCGGTCGGATAGACAATGACCTGACCTTTACGCAGCAGCTCTACCGCCTGACTGATCAGGCGCGGCTGCGGATTTTCGGGGTGAATATAGAAATATTGACTCATTGGATCCTCTCACTCTTTATTCTTTTCCGGTCAGGCATCAGACCGGTTCAATTTCAGGCTGTGTCATCGCAAGCGGCCAGTGTTGCCATACCGGTTCAACGCCTGCGGGAAGCCAAAGTTTGCGGCCAAGCTCAATCCACGAACAGGGCTGATGGAAATCAGAACCCTGCGAGGCCAGTAACTGATAATCACGGGCGTAGGCTGCCAGCTGCGCACGCTCATTCGGTGCCTGCTGACACTGGGCGACTTCCATCGCATCACCGCCCTGCTCAGCAAAATACGCCAGTAAGCGTTTCAGCCACTTGGTCGAAAGATCATATCGCCCCGGATGGGCGACGACGGCCTGCCCGCCTGACTGATGAATCGCATCAATCGCTTGTTCTATTGTACACCACTGTGGCGGAACGTAGCCGGTCTTGCCTTTGGCGAGGAATTTTTTGAACACCTGCGCGATGTTATCCGCCGCGCCGAATTCCACCAGATAGCGGGCGAAATGCGCACGGGTGACGGCTCCGCCGTTGGCCAGACGCAGCGCGCCTTCCCAGGCACCGTCAATGCGTGCTTTCGCCAACCGGTTGCCCATTTCCTGCGCGCGTTGCTGACGCAAACCGGCCTGCGCACTAAGCAAACTCCTCATCGCCGGATGCTGCGGATCAATGCCCAGCCCGACAATGTGGATCTCATGGTTTTCCCACAAAGTGGAAATCTCAACGCCATTAATCAGCACCAGCGGCAATTGCTGCTGCGCAATCGCCTGCGCCGCACGCGCCAGCCCTTCGGTACTGTCGTGATCGGTGATCGCCAGTACGCCGACGCGCATTTCAACCGCCCGCGCGACCAGTGCTTCAGGCGTTAAATAGCCGTCCGACGCCGTGGTATGGCTGTGGAGATCGTAAAGCGTGAAGGCCGTGCTGAGGTTCTGGTCGTCTTTCGGGGGTGAAACTGTTGTGGGTAAAGTCATCGTCACGTCGGGGATTTAACCTTTTCTGAATGCAGTTCATATCATAACGCGTTAGGCCGCCTCACGTTAGGGCTATCTTGCCGATGTTTTCACCTCGCCGTTACGCACTGTAACGGTGCGATAACATCTGAGCGCACTAAAGTTGTGAAATCCGCTGAAAAGAGGGTTGACTTTATATCCGTGAACTAGTTTACTAGTACGCAAGTTCACGAGGCAGTTCGCTGAAGAACGTCGTGACAAACCGATTCAGAAAGCTTAGTTTTTTAAAACCATAGCTTTCATAAACTAACAAGAGTGTCTGATGATGAAAATTCACATGATGGCGGTTCTCAGCTGGTGGCGTACTTCCCCTTGTCGGGCGGAGTAATCACGCATAGCTGTCATCAGACGCTGCAAGATTTCCGAAGCCCGCTTAATGCGGGCTTTTTTATGGCCGTTTATTTGAAAACGTTGATAAAAATTCAGGAAGCAAAATGACAACTCCAACACCTCGTTTAGAATTGCTGACCGCGCAGGGATGTTATCGCGGCGACCCGACGGCCATTTTTCATCAGCTGTGCGGCGCGCGTCCTGCGACCCTGCTGCTTGAGTCCTCCGAAGTGACCAGTAAAGAAAACCTGAAGAGCCTGCTGATTGTTGACAGCGCCCTGCGGATCACCGCGCTGGGTTTGCAGGTGTCCATTCAGGCCCTGACGCCGAACGGTGCCTCTTTACTGCCGCTGATTGATGCCGCGCTGCCTGCTGAAATTCGCAATGACGTCCGCCCGAATGGCCGCGAACTGACGTTCCCTGGTATCGATCAGATGCAGGATGAAGATGCACGTTTGCGTTCCCGTTCAGTGTTCGACGCGTTACGCAGCATTCTGACCTGCGTTGAATCTCCGGCAGAGGAGCGTGAGGCGATGTTCCTCGGCGGGCTGTTTGCTTATGATCTGGTCGCCGGTTTTGAAGATTTACCTGCATTAACCTCCGACCAGCGTTGCCCCGATTTCTGTTTCTATCTTTCTGAAACGCTGCTGGTGCTCGATCACCAGAACCGCACCTGTCGTTTGCAGGCCAGCCTGTTCACGCCGTCGGCTGATGAGAAACAGCGTCTGCATGCCCGCCTCGAACAACTGCAACATCAGTTGCAACAGCCACCGCACGCCATCCCGCAGCAGAACGTGCCGGAAATGCAGCTGAGCGTGAACCAGAGTGATGAAGAGTTCGGTGCTGTGGTTGAGAAAATGAAAGTGGCCATCCGCGCCGGTGAGATTTTCCAGGTGGTGCCTTCGCGCCGCTTCTCCCTGCCTTGCCCTGCTCCGCTGGCCGCGTATGAAACGCTGAAAAATAACAACCCTAGCCCGTACATGTTCTTTATGCAGGATAACGATTTCACGCTGTTTGGCGCCTCCCCGGAAAGCGCGCTGAAATATGACGCCACTAACCGCCAGATTGAAATTTACCCGATTGCCGGGACCCGTCCGCGCGGCCGCCGTGCCGACGGTTCGCTGGATCTGGATCTTGACAGCCGCATCGAACTGGAGATGCGTACCGATCACAAAGAGCTGGCCGAGCATCTGATGCTGGTGGATTTGGCGCGTAACGATCTGGCACGTATCTGCGAGCCGGGCAGCCGTTATGTCGCCGACCTGACCAAAGTGGACCGTTACTCTTTCGTGATGCATCTGGTGTCCCGTGTGGTCGGCACGCTGCGTCATGATCTTGACGTACTGCACGCCTATCAGGCGGTAATGAATATGGGCACGCTGACCGGTGCGCCGAAAGTGCGTGCTATGCAGCTGATTTCGGCTTCCGAACAAACCCGTCGCGGCAGCTATGGCGGCGCGGTGGGTTACTTCACCGCCCACGGCGATCTGGATACCTGTATCGTCATCCGCTCTGCTTACGTTGAAGACGGCATCGCCACCGTGCAGGCTGGCGGCGGCGTGGTACTGGATTCCGTACCGCAGGCCGAAGCCGACGAAACCCGTAATAAAGCCCGTGCTGTACTGCGCGCCATCGCCACTGCCCACAATGCGAAAGAGGTATTTTAAGATGGCCGATATCTTACTCATCGATAACGTCGATTCCTTTACTTACAACCTGGTCGATCAGTTGCGTTCAAGCGGTCACAACGTGGTGATTTACCGCAATCAGATCCCGGCTGACGTGATTATCGAAAAACTCAGCCAGCTGGAAAAACCGGTGCTGGTGCTCTCTCCGGGACCGGGCACCCCGTCAGAAGCCGGTTGCATGCCTGAATTGCTCAAACGTCTGCGCGGTCAGTTGCCGATTATCGGCATCTGCCTTGGTCATCAGGCGATTGTGGAAACCTACGGGGGTTTTGTCGGCCAGGCAGGTGAAATTCTGCACGGCAAAGCGTCTTCGATTACGCATGATAATGAAGGCATGTTTGCCGGAATGAACAACCCTCTGCCGGTGGCGCGTTACCACTCGCTGGTCGGCAGCCAGATCCCCGACGGGCTGACCGTTAACGCACGCTACGGCGACATGGTGATGGCGGTGCGTCATGAAAAAGATCGCGTATGCGGTTTCCAGTTCCATCCGGAATCCATTTTAACTTCACAGGGCGCCCGTCTGCTTGAGCAGACACTGGCCTGGGCTTTGGCGTAAGGAGAGCGATCATGCAAACGCAAACTATTCCCGGCATTCTGGAGAATCTGTATCGCGCACAGCCGATGACGCAGGAAGAAAGCCAGCAGTTATTTACCGCCATCGTCAATGGCGAACTGGAACCGGCTCAGTTAGCGGCAGCCTTAATCAGTATGAAAGTGCGCGGCGAGCAACCGGCTGAGATCGCCGGTGCGGCAAAGGCGCTGCTGGCGCACGCCGAGCCGTTCCCGCGCCCGGATTATCCGTTCGCGGATATCGTCGGCACCGGCGGCGATGGCACGAACAGCATCAACATTTCTACCGCCAGCGCCTTTGTGGCTGCTGCCTGCGGTGCGCGTGTGGCGAAACACGGTAACCGCAGCGTATCCAGTCGTTCCGGTTCATCGGATTTACTGGCCGCGTTTGGTATTCGTCTGGATATGCCGGCGGAAGGATCCCGCGCGGCGCTTGATGACCTGAATGTGTGTTTTCTGTTTGCGCCGCAGTATCACACCGGTTTTCGCCATGCGATGCCGGTGCGCAAATCACTGAAAACCCGCACCCTGTTTAACGTGCTCGGCCCGCTGATTAACCCGGCACGTCCGCCGCTGGCGCTGATAGGCGTATACAGCCCGGAACTGGTGTTGCCGATTGCGGAAACGCTGCGGGCACTGGGTTACGAGCGAGCGGCGGTGGTTCACGGCGCAGGCATGGATGAAGTCGCGATCCACGCAGCCACGCAGGTGGCCGAGCTGAAAGACGGCAAAATTACCACCTACGAGGTCACGCCGCAGGACTTCGGTCTGGACAATTACCCTATTGAATCCCTGCTCGGCGGCGAACCGGAAGAAAACCGTGACATTCTGGCACGCTTATTACAAGGTAAAGGTGATCCGGCCCATGAAGCCGCGGTAGCCGTCAATGTGGCGATGCTGCTGCGCCTTTTCGGTCAGGAAGATTTAAAACAAAACGCACAACAGGCATTGGCCGTCATGCGCAGTGGTGAACCCTACCAGCGCGTGTTGGCATTGGCAGCAAGAGGATAAGTGATGCAGCAGGAAACCGTGCTCCACAAGATTGTTCGCGACAAAGAAATTTGGGTCGCGGCGCGTAAAGAACAACAACCGCTGGCCAGCTTTCAAAATGAAATAACTCAGAGCCAGCGCAGTTTCTACCATGCCCTGCAAGGCGCAAGAACGGCCTTTATTCTGGAGTGCAAACAAGCCTCTCCGTCGAAAGGGAAGATCCGCGAAAACTTTGATCCGGTAGAAATCGCCAGCGTGTATAAAGACTACGCCTCCGCTATTTCCGTATTAACCGACGAAAAATACTTCCAGGGCAGTTTTGATTTCCTGCCTCTGGTCAGCAAAACCGCCACGCAGCCGGTGCTGTGCAAAGATTTCATTATCGACCCGTATCAGATCCATCTGGCCCGTTTCTATCAGGCCGATGCGATTCTGCTGATGCTGTCAGTTCTGGATGATGATCAGTACGTTCAACTTGCCGCCGTCGCCCACAGCCTGAATATGGGCGTGCTGACGGAAGCCAGTAATGAAGAAGAACTGGATCGCGCGGTGCAACTGAAAGCCAAAGTGGTCGGCATCAATAACCGTGATCTGCGCGATTTGTCTATCGATCTCAACCGCACCCGCGAGCTGGCCCCGCGTGTACCGCACGGTGTCACCGTCATCAGCGAATCGGGGATCAACACCTACGGGCAAATTCGTGAGCTGAGCCGCTTCGCCAATGGTTTCCTGATTGGCAGCGCGCTGATGTCTGAACAGAACCTGAACAGCGCGGTACGCCGTGTGCTGCTGGGCGATAATAAAGTCTGCGGGCTGACCCGAGCTCAGGACGCCCGGACCGCGCATGAAGCCGGTGCCATTTACGGCGGGTTGATTTTCGTCGAAGGGTCACCGCGTTTTGTGACACATACACTGGCGAAAGAAGTGCAGAACGGCGCACCGCTGAAATATGTCGGCGTATTCCGTGATGAACCGGTCAGCAACGTGGCTGAAACGGCTCAGACACTGAACCTGGCCGCCGTGCAGCTTCACGGCGAGGAAAGCCAGACGTACATCGATGAACTGCGTGCGGCGCTGCCAGACAATATTCAGATCTGGAAAGCGCTGAGCGTTAAAGACAGCATCCCGTCACGCGACCTGAATAATGTTGACCGCTACGTGCTGGACAACGGCAAAGGCGGCACCGGTTATCGTTTCGACTGGAGCAAGCTGGCCGGTCAGGATCTGAGCAACGTGCTGCTTGCCGGTGGTCTGAGCGCAGATAACTGCGTCGAAGCCGCGCAGCTCGGTTGCGCGGGGCTGGATTTCAATTCCGGTGTTGAAAGCGAGCCGGGCATCAAAGATGCCGAAAAAATCACCGCCGTATTCCAGACATTGCGGGCGTACTAAGCCGCACGCAATGACGCAAAAATTGACAGACAGGACGGAATATCATGACTTTACTTAATCCCTACTTTGGCGAATTTGGCGGCCAGTATGTGCCGCAAATTCTGATGCCTGCGCTGGCGCAGCTGGAAGAAGCTTTTGTCAGCGCACAGCGCGACCCTGAGTTTCAGGCTGAATTCATTGATTTACTGAAAAACTACGCAGGCCGCCCGACGGCGCTGACGCTGTGTAAAAACCTGACAGCTGGCACTAAAACCAAGCTGTACCTCAAGCGCGAAGATTTACTGCACGGCGGTGCGCACAAAACGAACCAGGTGTTGGGTCAGGCATTGCTGGCGAAACGTATGGGCAAAACGGAGATCATTGCTGAAACCGGCGCCGGTCAGCATGGCGTGGCGTCAGCACTGGCCTGTGCCCTGCTCGGCCTGAAATGCCGCATTTATATGGGCGCCAAAGACATCGAGCGTCAGTCCCCGAACGTGTTCCGTATGCGTCTGATGGGTGCGGAAGTGATCCCGGTGCACAGCGGCTCCTCCACGCTGAAAGATGCCTGTAACGAGGCGCTGCGCGACTGGTCTGGCAGCTATGAAACCGCCCACTATATGCTCGGCACCGCGGCAGGTCCGCATCCGTATCCGACTATCGTGCGTGAATTCCAGCGCATGATCGGCGAAGAAACCAAAGCGCAAATGCAGGAACGCGAAGGCTGCCTGCCGGATGCGGTGATCGCCTGTGTCGGCGGTGGTTCCAATGCCATCGGGATGTTTGCTGATTTCATCGACGACACCAGCGTGAAGCTGATTGGCGTTGAACCGGGCGGCCTGGGCATTGAAACCGGGCAGCACGGCGCGCCGCTGAAACACGGCCACGTGGGTATTTATTTTGGTATGAAAGCGCCCATGATGCAGACGTCAGAAGGCCAGATCGAAGAATCTTATTCTATCTCCGCCGGTCTGGATTTCCCGTCCGTCGGCCCGCAGCATGCGCATCTCAACAGCATTGGCCGTGCGGAATATGTCTCGATCACCGATGACGAAGCGCTGGAAGCCTTTAAAGCTTTGTCCCGCCATGAAGGGATTATTCCGGCACTGGAATCCTCACATGCGCTGGCACACGCACTGAAAATGATCAAAGAAACACCGGAGAAAGAACAAATTCTGGTGGTGAATCTGTCGGGTCGCGGTGACAAAGATATTTTCACCGTACATGACATCCTGACTGCCCGGGGAGAAATTTAATGGAACGTTATCAGCAATTATTCGCGCGTCTGGAAAGCAAAAAAGAAGGCGCGTTTGTTCCTTTCGTTACGCTTGGTGACCCGGGCGTTGAGCTGTCACTGTCAATTATTGATACGCTGATTGAAGCCGGTGCCGATGCGCTGGAACTGGGCATCCCGTTCTCCGATCCGCTGGCCGACGGCCCTGTTATCCAGAATGCTAACCTGCGTGCCTTTGCTGCCGGTGTGTCGCCGACGCAGTGCTTCAATATGCTGGCGCGCATTCGCGAAAAACATCCGGACATCCCCATTGGCCTGCTGATGTACGCTAATCTGGTTTTCCATAACGGCATTGAAACCTTCTATCAGCGTTGCGCTGAAGTGGGCGTCGATTCTGTGCTGGTGGCTGATGTGCCGTTCGAAGAGTCTGCGCCATTCCGTGCAGCCGCGCTGCGCCACGGTATCGCCCCCATCTTTATCTGTCCGCCTAATGCGTCAGACGATTTGCTGCGCGAGATCGCCTCGCACGGCCGCGGCTACACGTATTTGCTGTCACGCGCTGGCGTGACCGGCACTGAAAAGCGTGCGCTGACGCCTCTGAATCATCTGGTCGATAAGTTGCGTGAATATAACGCCGCGCCACCTCTGCAGGGCTTCGGTATTTCCGAACCTGCGCAGGTCAAAGAAACCCTGGCCGCAGGCGCAGCAGGGGCTATTTCCGGTTCTGCGACCGTGCGTATTATCGAAAACAATCTGCACCAGCCTTCCGAAATGCTGGCTCAGCTTTCCCGTTTCGTCAGTGAAATGAAAGCCGCCACCCGCGCATAACCGATATAAACAGAACGTGAGAGGTTAAAACACTCGCGTTCTGTCTCTTTTCACCTCTTTGCGATTTTTCTGCACTTAAATAGTTGCCTATTTATTTGTATAAACCCCATGAATAAACCAAACTAAAATCACTCACCAAGCCTATGATTATACGGGCTCTGACCGCATCGCTTGCGTGAGTTCAGGCCTTATGTGTACTGATCGTTTCTTTTGGTTTTATAACAAAGCATGGAGAGTTATTTATGAAGCTATTCAAGACCTTGTCTGCGTTCTGCATGGCAGCCGTTGTGGTAATGGCCGTTGCCGCCTGTGCGCCAACAAAAAAATCAGAAGGAACCGGCGGGTATATCGATGACACCGTGGTGACGACGAAAGTGAAATCAGCCTTGCTGGCAGATAAAACTATCGCATCGCGTGAAATCAGCGTCGAAACCTTTAAAGGTCGCGTACAGCTGAGTGGCTTTGTGACGTCAACTGCTGATGCTAACCGTGCGGTAGAAGTGACGCGCGGCGTGGCCGGTGTTCGTTCAATTGAGAACGACATGCGTCTGAAGTAATCAGGCTTGCCGGAAATAAACGTGAAAGAGGCGCCTGAGCGCCTCTTTTTTATGCCTGAATCGTCGATCAGAAACGGTAGCCGACGCCAAACATAAAGACCCACGGGTCAATCCGGGTGTTGATGTTTTGCTGCTCGCCACCGGCTTTGAATTTCACTTCCGTATCAATATCCATCCACCAGACAGACATGTTGATCAGCCAGTTCTCATCGAGGTTGTAGTCAAGACCGGCCTGCGTAGCCACGCCCCAGGAGTCTTTTACGCTCAGATCTGACAATCCCGCATCGCGGCCAGTCTGGTTGAAATTTGTGTCGTAAAAGGTGGTGTAGTTGATACCCACACCGAGGTACGGACGCAGTTTATCCAGCTTATCTCCGAAGTAGTACTGCGCCATCAGCGACGGCGGCAACTGTTTTACTTCCGCGATGGTGCCGGTGCTTTTCAGCCCGACTTTATGCTGAAACGGCGTGGCGGCCAGTAACTCGACGCCGATGTTATCGGTAAACATATAGCCGAGTGTCATGCCCATCTGCGTATTGTTATTGATATCAAAAGAACCCAGTCCAAGTACATTGTCTGATCCTTCGGTCGGACGAACCGTGGCTGTTCCTACGCGAAAAATCACATCCCCTGCCTGATGTGCGTTCGCCACTGCCGGAAGTGCCGCTGCCGCGACGAGTGCCCAATATGCTGCTTTCATTATCCCTTCCCTTTGTATGGATTAGTATTCGCCGCGCAAATGATACCCACTCTGTGGCATGGTTTGATCTACGCGGGATCACATCTTTAAAACAAATTTTCACAAATTGCATCTTTCGCAAACCGATCTAAATCTATAAAAACAAAGGAATTGATCTACATCAAAAACGAGGGAATTTGTTGAGTTCACAAATGCAGCGAATTTCTGTTGCTTAAAAAAAAGGCACTGCGTAGTTTGGACAGTTCTGTGGATTTTGGTTTGGTGCCGTAAAGGAGTCGGCCGCTTTCCAAAATGAGCGAAATGAACAATCCCTGTATGACCTGTGGCGCATGCTGTGCGTATTTCCGGGTATCCTTTTATTGGGCTGAATCTGAAGAGGCAGGCGGACAGGTTCCGCAGGCGCTGACAGAGCAAGTCACTCCCTTTTTGAGTTGTATGCAGGGCACTGGCAGTAAGTCACCGCGCTGTATCGCTCTGGAAGGTGAAGTGGGTCAGTCTGTTTCCTGTTCCATTTACCTTAACCGCCCCTCACCCTGCCGCGAATTCGATCAGTCGGGTTTGAATGACGTGAGTAACTCTGCCTGTGACCGCGCCCGTGCGCATTACGGCCTGCCCCCGCTGGAAGTGAATTTACCGTTACCTGATTTTGTTAGCTGAGGCTTCAGGCAGCAAATCATCATGCAAAATGACAGGAAGTCAGCGCAAAACTATCGGCGATAACCATTTAAAGGTTACAATCGCCGTCTTATTGTTTTTTGCTTTTTGCCAAGGAGCGTTCATGCCTATCACGGCCAGTACGTTGTACCGTGACAGTTTTAATTTTATGCGTAATCAGTTGGGTAGCATTTTGCTGCTCTGCGTGCTGACCGCATTAATTACCGTCATCTTGAACCAGATTTTCATGCCTGGCAGCGACCAGCTAAGCGTGCTCAGTGCAGGCAGCGACGATTTGCTGAGTAACACCGGCATGAGTATTCAGGAGCTGGTTCAAAGCATGTCGCCTGACCAGCAGAAAGTGTTGCTTCAGGTTTCTGCGGCGGCCACTTTTTCTGCGCTGATCGGCAATGTGTTACTGGTTGGCGGAATGTTAGTTCTGCTTCAGCAGGTTTCCGGCGGAATGCGGACCAGCGCGCTACGGGCACTTGGCGCTGCGGCACCGATTATGCCTCGCCTGTTCGGTCTGATGCTGATTTGTACGCTGCTGGTGCAACTGGGTCTGACATTGTTCGTCGTTCCGGGCATTGTGCTGGCGGTGGCGACGTCCCTGTCTCCGGTGCTGTGCGTTAATGAAAAACTCGGCGTGTTTAAATCCGTAAAAGTGAGCAGCAAACTGGCGTTCGCGAACCTGCGTTTAGTGGTTCCGGCGATCATGTTCTGGCTGGCAGCAAAAATGGTGCTGTTGCTGGTGGTGAGCCGCCTGGCGATGCTGTCTCCTGACGTCGCCGCGGTGATCCTGAGCGCGCTGAGCAATCTGGTTTCTGCCTTATTGCTGATTTATCTGTTCCGTCTTTACACAAAATTACGCGTGTAATATTTACAACTCTTTTTAAAGGGCGCTCAGGCGCCCTTTTCTTTTGTCCGCGAAATGATTCCGGTATAGTCATCCCATACATAAAACATGGAATGAAGTATGAAGCAGCTCCTCGATTTTCTTCCCCTGATTGTCTTTTTTGTGGTTTATAAGCTTTACGACATTTTCGTCGCATCAGGCGCGTTAATCGCTGCCACGGCGCTGGCGCTGGTCATCACCTGGGTGGTGTACCGTAAAATTGAAAAAATGACATTAATCACCTTTGCCATGGTTGCTGTGTTCGGCACCCTGACGCTGGTTTTCCATAATGATGAATTCATTAAATGGAAAGTGACCGTGATTTACGTGCTGTTCTCCGGCGCACTGCTGATAAGCCAGCTGGTGCTGAAAAAACCCCTGATTCAGCGAATGCTGGGCAAAGAACTGACATTACCCGATCACGTGTGGAATAAACTGAATGTCAGCTGGGCGATCTTTTTCCTGCTCTGCGGTCTGGCGAATATTTACGTCGCATTCTGGTTACCGCAAAATATCTGGGTTAACTTTAAAGTGTTCGGCCTGACGGTCCTGACGCTGGTATTTACCCTGCTGAGCGGGGTGTATATTTACCGGCATATGCCGGATGAAGAAAAAAAATAAGTGTTCTCCTGTCTGGGCCTTTCTCTGAAAGGCCTTAATTTTTGAAGTCATTGAACTGTGTGAAGCCACTCTCTATGAACGAAAAACATAGCTTACCTAATGGTGAAATGGTGCTGCGTACGCTGGCAATGCCCGCGGATACCAATGCGAATGGCGATATATTTGGCGGCTGGTTAATGTCGCAGATGGATATGGGGGGTGCGATTCAGGCCAAGGAGATCGCCAAAGGTCGCGTGGTGACAGTGCGGGTGGACGGCATGACGTTCCTCAAACCTGTCGCCGTGGGAGATGTTGTATGTTGCTACGCACGCTGCATCCGTACCGGCAACAGCTCCATCACCATCAATGTGGAAGTCTGGGTTAAGAAAGTCTCCTCCGAGCCCATCGGGCAGCGTTACAGAGCCACTGAAGCGGTCTTCACATATGTTGCCGTGGATGAAGAAGGCAAATCGCGCCAGTTGCCAGACGGTCGCAGTAATTTCAGCGTTGATTCTGATGGTGTGTCACAGGATTAATAAAACGCCGTTATGCTTTAGAAACAAAAAAAGGTCGCCTGTTAAAGGGCGACCTTTTTTATGCGTTACGGAAAAGCGTGGCTTATTCGACGGACGAACCCCCTTCCACTTTGAATACCAGATTAACCACCAGATTACTGGCAGCCTTCGGTTCATAGCGCCACTTACGCATCGCCTGCTTCACTTCGCGTTCAAACATATTGCGAGGTTCCGCTGAGAGAATACGCACATTCTCCACGCGACCGTCACTGTCTACATCAAACTGCACGCGGACACGGCCATCGATGCGCAACGCTAAAGCACGCGCCGGATAGAACGGTTTGCCACGTTCAAGAGGACGCGGACCGCTGGAACTTTGCGTGTTACTTGACGCTGGCGGCTGGTTGGCCGGTTTGGTCACGGGCTGATTGCTGGTCACCGGTGCCGTCTGAACCGTTTGTGTCGGCTTTTCTACCGGACGCTCAACGGGTTTTACCTTCGGCTTCACCACCGGTTTTTTAACCGGTTTCGGCTTAGGTTTTGGGGGTTCCGGGATCACCACGGCTTCCGGCGGCGGCGGTGGCTCTGGAACCACCTCCGGCTCTGGCTCAGGTTCCGGCGGTGTCGGTTCTGCCTGAGGCGGCGGCGGTGGTGGCGCAAAGTCAGCAGGATTGACCATCGTCACACTCATGACTTTCTGTTCCTGCACTGGCAGCTTGAGTGCGTCGCTCACCGTGACATAAAGCACAGCGGCAATAACTGCAGCATGTAAGCCGACGGAAAGTGCCACCGGCAAAGAAACCTTGCGAATAAACCTAAACTTTTTTAGCGGCATAATGATTCTTTTTCCCCGTGAAGCCGCAAGTTTAAATGTAAATAGCAATCATATTCAACACCGAGATGACAACTATTCTCAAATAACCTCTGCCTTGATCCCGCGCAAAGCACTTTCATCCGGCTTCAGGTTTAGCTATGTTAATTCTGCACATCACTCTGCCCGCACTGAACCCGGACAGAATGCTTATTAAAATCAAATTAAAGGTGGCTCATGCTTTACGTTATCTATTCTGAAGATGTTTCCGATTCACTGGAAAAACGCGCAGCGGCCCGCCCTGCACACATTGAACGTCTGAAAGCATTACATGACCAGGGACGCGTAGTGATTGCTGGCCCGACACCGGCCATTGACAGCGAAGATCCGGGTACCGCTGGCATGACCGGCTCGCTGGTAGTGATTGAGTTTGAAACGCTGGAAGAGGCAAAGGTCTGGGCAGATGCCGATCCGTATGTCGCGGCTGGCGTGTATAAATCCGTCACAGTAAAACCGTTCAAACGCGTTTTCTAAGGCCGGTGAGCGTCACGAACGCGACCCTCGTGACGCAATAACCCCGAAACCCGTCACAATGCTTTCATGGCTTCTGTGTTAGGATGTACACCCCTGCCCATGAGGTAAGCATTATGTCATTCTTCGACGGACTGAAGTTTCTAACCAGTAAAACCACGAAGGTTACCTGCCCGGAATGCGGTTATGTTGCTGAACAAATCAGCACCAAAGTTCGCAAAAACTCCACGCTGGTCTGTAAAAAATGTGGCGCGCTTTTTCAGCCTAAATCCCGCTAATCATGAACCCCATTCGTAGTTCACGGCATACAATGACAGGCGTTGATGTTGTTGATGGTGGATTTGACGAATACGGTAGATGTGACGATAGCGTCTCGACTGACCTTCCAGCCAGCGGCTTCTCCGGCGCTGAGTCTGGCGTAACATGCGCCAGCGACCGACTTCATTTTTACTGCGTTTCATACACCTGTGTCCCGTGGTGGCCGTCACTGTTCAATCATGAAAGAATAAGAACGGAAGAATTTAGCCGGGACATTATAGGCCGATGATCGTGTTATCCAAGTCTTGTTTCTCACCTTGTTGACCGTAATCAGCTAACCTTGAAGTCAGCACCCTGATGATTTTCTAATCACCGGGTTGCTTTAAGAGGTAGCTGATTGATTGGTGGGAAAAAGTTGGTTAAAAGAACTCCCCAAACACGTACACTTATGCCCATGGCTTTCGAACAGGATTTTTCGTCTTTATGACAACTTTTTATACGGTAATCAGCGGATTTCTGGTTTTTGGTTACTGGTTACTGATAGCCGGCGTGACGTTACGTATTTTAATGAAACGCCGCGCGGTGCCTTCTGCCATGGCGTGGCTGCTGATCATTTACATCATTCCTCTGGTCGGAATTATTGCTTATCTGTCGTTTGGTGAATTGCATCTGGGCAAACGTCGCGCCGAGCGGGCGAAAGCGATGTGGCCTTCCACGGCTCGCTGGCTGAACGATTTGAAAGAGTGCCAGCGAATTTTCGCGACCGAAAACAGCGAAATCGCCGCGTCATTATTCCAGCTGTGCGAGCGTCGTCAGGGCATTGCGGGTGTCAAAGGGAATCAGCTGCAACTGCTGACCACCAGCGATGACGTCCTCAAGGCGATGATGCGCGACATTGAACTGGCACGCAGCAATATTGAGATGGTTTTCTATATCTGGCAGCCCGGCGGACTGGTGGATCAGGTCGCAGAATCGCTGATGGCGGCTTCTCGTCGCGGTATTCATTGCCGCCTGATGCTGGACTCTGCGGGCAGCGTGGCCTTCTTCCGCAGCCCGTATCCGGCAATGATGCGTAATGCCGGTATCGAAGTGGTCGAAGCGTTGCAGGTTAATCTTTTCCGTGTATTCCTGCGCCGTATGGATTTGCGTCAGCACCGCAAAGTAGTGCTGATCGATAACTATGTGGCTTACACCGGCAGCATGAACATGGTCGATCCCCGCTTCTTCAAACAGGATGCCGGTGTCGGCCAGTGGGTTGATCTGATGGCGCGCATGGAAGGCCCGGTCGCCACCACCATGGGCATCGTCTACTCCTGTGACTGGGAGATTGAAACCGGTAAACGCATTCTGCCGCCCGAACCAGATCTCAACCAGATGCCGTTCGAGCAGGAAAGTGGCCATACTATTCAGGTTATCGCCTCCGGGCCGGGTTTCCCGGAAGATATGATCCACCAGGCGTTGCTGACCGCGACCTATTCCGCTCGCGAACAACTGGTGATGACCACACCGTATCTGGTGCCAAGCGATGATCTGCTGCATGCGATTTGTACCGCCGCCCAGCGCGGGGTGGACGTCAGTATCATTCTGCCGATGAAAAACGATTCAATGATGGTGGATTGGGCGAGCAAAGCGTTCTTCGGAGAATTACTGGAAGCCGGTGTCAAAATTTACCAGTTCGAAGACGGTCTGCTGCATACCAAAAGTATTCTTGTCGATGGGCAGTTGAGTCTGGTCGGTACAGTGAATCTGGATATGCGCAGCCTGTGGCTGAATTTCGAGATAACGCTGGTGATAGATGACGCCGGATTTGGTGATGATCTTGGCCGTGTTCAGGACGATTATATTGCCCGTTCGCACCTGCTGGATGTCGAAGCCTGGCTCAAACGGCCTTTCTGGCACCGTATCGTCGAGCGTTTGTTCTACTTTTTCAGTCCGCTGCTGTAAATGCCGGATTGGGCGTGGTGTAATAGACGCAGTACCGGCTTTTTTGATGCCTGAATACACTTTTTGTAAATGAGAACGCTATGGACCTGAATAATCGCCTGACCGAAGACGAAACGCTTGAGCAAGCCTATGATATCTTTCTGGAACTGGCCGGAGATAACCTCGACCCCGCAGATATCCTGATCTTCAATCTGCAATTTGAAGAACGCGGCGGCGCTGAGTTGTACGATCCGGCAGAAGACTGGGTGGATCACGTCGATTTCGATCTGAATCCAGACTTCTTCGCCGAAGTGGTGATTGGTCTGGCTGATGCTGAAGACCAGCCGATCAATGATATTTTTGCCCGCGTACTGCTGTGCCGCGAGAAAGATCACAAGCTCTGCCATATTCTCTGGAAAGAGTAATCTTAAAAGCTGCATGAAAAAAAACCTGCCACCGGCAGGTTTTTTTATGCTTTGCGTCTGAGCGATTTATCAGAGCGGGTCGACTTTCAGGCAGGAAACCGCATGGCGGAAACTGCCTTCAAGCAACGGACGGGTGATCGCACATTCCGGACCGGCAATCGGACAGCGTGTGCGGAAAACGCAGCCTGACGGCGGGTTGATCGGCGAAGGCAATTCCCCTTCCAGCAACTGAATGACTTTGTTGCGCTCTTTATCCGGATCGGGAACCGGCACCGCTGACATCAGCGCGCGGGTGTACGGATGCTGAGGATTGTTGTACACCTCATCATAGGTCCCCAGCTCAACAGCGTGGCCCAGATACATGACCAGAACACGGTCGGAGATATGTTTCACCACGGCCAGATCGTGCGCGATGAAGATCAGGGATAACCCCATTTCGCGCTGCAACTGTTGCAGCAGGTTAACCACCTGCGCCTGAATAGAAACGTCGAGAGCGGAAACCGGTTCGTCACAGATAATCAGTTTCGGCTCAAGGATCAGTGCGCGTGCAATACCGATACGCTGACACTGACCGCCGGAGAATTCATGCGGATAGCGGTTGATCAGGTTAGGCAACAGCCCGACCTTCAGCATCATCGCCTTCACTTTCTCTTTCACCTCTAAACGAGGCATATTCGGGTTATAGGTTTTCAGCGGTTCGGCGATAATCTCCCCGATGGTCATACGTGGATTCAATGACGCCAGCGGATCCTGGAAAATCATCTGAATGTCACTGCGGGTTTTACGCCACTCGTTATCAGACATATTCAGCAGGTCTTTGCCAAGCCACGCCACACGGCCATCGGTCGCTTTTACCAAGCCGATCAGCGCACGGGCAAAGGTGGATTTGCCACAACCGGACTCCCCCACGACGCCCAGCGTTTCCCCTTCATACAGACGCAGCGTCACGCCATCGACCGCTTTCAGGGTTTTCGAAGGCTGCCAGAACCACTGTTTACCATCTTTGATGTCGAAATGGACTTTGAGATCGGCCACTTCGAGCAGGACTTTTTTCTCCGGCGCATGGGTGTTCATTGCCGCGCTGTCCATGATTGTATTGTCTGTCATACCAGTTCCTCCAGCGGCTTGTAGCACGCACGCAAACGACCATCACCGAAACGCTCAAGTGGAGGCGCAGTGGCACAAATATCCATCGAGTGCGGACAACGTGGCTGGAACGGACAGCCTTTAGGCAGGCGCAGCAAGTTCGGCGGGTTACCCGGAATGGTCATCATCGCGCCACCTTCCGCATCAAGACGCGGAACGGCATTCAGCAAACCAATGGAATACGGGTGGCAAGGCTCGTAGAAAACGTCGCGGGCGCGACCATATTCCATGGTACGTCCTGCGTACATGACCAGCACTTTGTCACAGATACCGGCAACAACGCCCAGATCGTGGGTGATCATGATAATCGCCGTATTGAACTCGGCTTTCAGCTCATTCAGCAGCGTCATGATCTGAGCCTGAACAGTCACGTCGAGGGCCGTGGTCGGTTCGTCAGCAATCAGCAGCTTCGGACGGCACAACAGCGCCATCGCAATCATCACACGCTGACGCATGCCGCCGGAAAACTCGTGCGGGAACATCTTCATACGCTTGCGGGCTTCCGGCATTTTCACCGCGTCCAGCATGCGCACAGATTCTTCGAAAGCCTCACGTTTGCTGAGATTTTTGTGCAGTATCAGCACTTCCATCAGCTGCTCACCCACACGCATGTAAGGGTTCAGTGAGGTCATCGGATCCTGAAAAATCATCGAAATCTGTTCGGCGCGCAGCTTGTTCAGCTCTTTTTGCGGCAGATTGAGAATTTCGCGGCCGTTGAATTTAGCCGAGCCTTCAATGCGACCGTTGCTCGCCAGCAACCCCATCAGCGCAAACGCAGTCTGAGATTTACCGGAGCCGGATTCGCCAACGATCCCCAGGGTTTCGCCAGCGCGCAGATCAAAGTTAAGATCGTTAACCGCAGTCACATCACCGTCCGGAGTTTCGAACGTGACGCGCAGGTCTTTAACATCAAGCAGCGTCTGCCCGTTCGCAGCGTGCGATGACGCGGCATTCGCCTGAATTTGTTCAATGGTGCTCATGATTGCACTCCTTAACGATCTTTCGGGTCGAGGGCATCACGCAGGCCATCGCCGATAAAATTGAAACAAAACAGAGTTACAACCAGGAAGCCTGCCGGGAACAGCAGTAACCAAGGTGAAACTTCCATCGAGTTGGCACCGTCACTCAGTAACGCGCCCCAACTGCTCAGCGGCTCCTGCGTACCCAGACCCAAGAAGCTCAGGAAGGATTCGAACAGGATCATGCTTGGCACCAGCAGCGACGCATAGACCACGACGACACCCAGTACGTTAGGAACAATGTGACGCAATACGATATTTCTCGTACTCACACCACTGACCAGCGCCGCTTCGATGAATTCTTTACGTTTCAGGCTGAGGGTCTGACCACGCACGATACGCGCCATGTCCAGCCACGACACCATGCCGATCGCAACGAATATCAGCAGGATATTTTGCCCGAAGAAGGTCACCAGCAGGATAACGAAGAACATGAACGGGAAGGAGTTGAGGATTTCCAGCAAACGCATCATAGCGGAGTCAATTTTGCCGCCCAGGTAGCCGGACAAAGACCCGTAGAGAGTCCCGAGGATCACCGCCACCAGTGCAGCAGCAACGCCGACCATCAGGGAGATTCGCCCACCGATCGCCACACGCACCAGTAAGTCACGGCCTGATGAGTCAGTACCGAAAAAGTGGTGAGAAGCCATATCAGGCGCGGCTGACATCATGTTCCAGTCAGTATCATCGTAGGCAAACTGCGACAGCAACGGGGCAAATGCCACGAACAGCGCAATAAAGGCCAGAACGATCAGACTGGTTACCGCTGCGCGGTTATGCATAAAGCGACGACGTGCGTCCTGCCACAAGCTGCGGCCTTCAACTTCCAGTTTTTCGCTGAAGTTCTCGACAACGTCGCTGTTTTTCTTACTTAACATCATTGACGTACTCCGGCATTAATAACGGATTTTCGGGTCGATGACGGCGTACAGCACGTCAACGATCGCATTGAATAAAATGGTCAATGCGCCCACTAAAATAGTCAGGCTCAATACCAGTGAGTAGTCACGGTTTAAAGCGCCGTTAACAAACAACTGGCCGATGCCCGGCAATCCGAAAATGCTCTCGATAACCATCGAACCGGTGATGATCCCAACGAATGCTGGCCCCATGTAGGACAGCACCGGCAGCAGCGCAGGTTTCAGTGCATGGCGCAAAATAATGCGATGCAACGGCAAGCCTTTGGCGCGGGCTGTACGGATAAAGTTGGAGTGCAGAATTTCGATCATCGAACCACGGGTGATACGCGCGATACTGGCGATATAGGCCAGTGACAAGGCGACCATCGGCAGGATCATGTATTTCACCCCACCGCCGTTCCAGCCGCCGCCCGGCAGCCATTTCAGCGTGATGGCAAATATCAGCACCAGTAATGGCGCGACCACGAAACTGGGGATAACCACCCCGGTCATGGCGACCCCCATCACCGTATAGTCCCACTTGGTGTTTTGATTCAGCGCAGCAATAACGCCCGCCGTCACACCAAACACAATCGCCATAATGAATGCCGCCAGGCCTAATTTCGCCGAAACCGGGAAAGAAGCCGCGACCAGATCATTGACGGTGTAATCCTTGTATTTGAACGACGGGCCAAAGTCACCTTTCGCCAGTTGTTCTAAATAATTGAAATACTGCTTATAGATTGGATCATTGAGGTGATATTTCGCCTCAATGTTGGCCATAACTTCTGGCGGAAGATTACGCTCACCCGTAAAAGGGCTACCGGGGGCGAGACGCATCATAAAAAACGAAATTGTGATCAAAATGAATAGCGTCGGAATCGCTTCCAGACAGCGGCGTAAAATAAACTTTAACATTGCCCGTACCTGTTTCTAAGCCTGTCACTACAGCTTGATAGTTTTGGCTTGGTCACGATGCCCCGCGTGTGTGGGTCATCGTGGTGGCTCTTTGCTTTGGCACTGAACGTCAGCGCTAAGAACATTACTTACATCAAATAAAAAACAGGGCAGCTCGGGGATGCCCTGTTATTTTCACTGATTAGTGTTTGATGATGTACAGATCTTTCACGTAGACGTTGTCCTGTGGATCTTTACCGGTGTAACCGCCAACGTAAGGTTTCACCAGACGCGCGTTCACGTAGTAATAAACAGGCACGATAACGGAATCTTTATCCAGCTGAGTTTCAGCTTTCTGATACAGATCAGCACGCTCGTCATCCGTCTTCGCAGTCAGAGTGTCAGCAATCGCTTTATCAAACGCTGCGCTCTTATAGTGAGAGGTGTTGTTGCTGCTGTCAGACAGCATGGTGTTCAGGAAAGAAGAAGGTTCGTTGTAGTCAGAGCACCAGCCGGCACGCGCCACATCGAAGTTGCCCTGATGACGGCTGTCCAGGAAGGTTTTCCACTCCTGGTTAACAAGTTTCACGTCAACGCCCAGGTTTTTCTTCCAGATAGCCGCTGCGGCGATCGCCAGTTTTTTATGCAGGTCAGAGGTGTTGTACAGCAGTTCGAAGGTCAGAGGTTTAGCCGGTGTGTAACCCGCTTCAGCCAGCAGTTTTTTCGCTTCGGTGTTGCGCTGATCCTGAGTCTCTTTGAACCAGGCCGGAGGCGTCAGTTTCGCGCCGTCTGTGTAAGGAGGAGTGTAGCTGTAGGCTGGCAGGTCGCCCTGCGCTTTCACCTTGTTCACGATGATGTCGCGATCCAGGCCCAGTTTCAGTGCTTCACGAACGCGTGAATCAGTGAATGGTGCTTTCTGGTTGTTGATTTCGTAGTAGTAAGTACACAGGTACGGGTCAACATGAACTTCGGTAGGGATTTCTTTTTTCAGCTTCTGGAACAGTTCAATCGGCATGTTGTTGTAAGTCATGTCGATTTCGCCACTGCGGTAGCGGTTAACGTCTGTCACTTCTGAAGAAATTGGCAGATAGGTAACCTGGTTAATCACGGTTTTGGCGTTGTCCCAGTAAGTCGGGCTACGTTCGAGCACGATACGTTCGTTGACGGTCCATGCTTTCAGTTTGTATGCGCCATTGCTGACGTAGTTTTCTGGTTGAGTCCATTTGTCGCCAAATTTCTCAACAACACTTTTGTTCACCGGCTTCATCGCGGTGTGAGACAGCATTTTGACAAAATACGGTACTGGCTCAGTCAGGGTCACTTGCAGAGTATGGTCATCAATCGCTTTCACACCCAGCGTATCAGGGCTTTTTTTACCACTGATGATGTCATCGATGTTTTCGATGTGGCCGTATTGCAGGTAGCTTTCATAAGGAGAGGCGGTTTTTGGGTCAGCCAGGCGCTGCCAGCTGTATACGAAATCCTGAGCAGTCACAGGATCGCCATTTGACCATTTTGCTTCCGGACGCAGGTGGAAGGTCCAGACTTTGAAATCTTTATTATCCCAGCTGGTGGCAACACCAGGGATCACACTGCCGTCTTTGCTGTCGGTATTGACCAGGCCTTCCATCAGATCACGGATCACGTTGGATTCAGGTACGCCTTCCACTTTATGCGGATCAAGGGACTGTACTTCTGAACCGTTGTTACGTACCAGCTCTTGCTTGTCTGACAGGGTCACGCCTGCAGGCACGGTGGCTGCAAAGGCGGTATTAATGGAAATGGCGCCAACCGCAGCCATGATGCAGGCAGCCAGCAGATTTTTTTTTGTGATGTTGGTCATTGTCATTCAACTCCAATTTTTATTATGAACTTGCACACTCTGGCGCAAGATAAACCCTTACTGCGTCTACGGGTTTCACAAGCAGGAACGAATTGCTCAAGAAAGGCCCCCATTCAGTAACCATCCGCGGATGGCTTCCCCTATTACTGCGTGAAGCAAGTGAAACGTCAGGCTGTTAAGCGCCATGCGGTTTCAGAGATCGTTAAGGAAGATCTCCTCCATTTGACTTACCCCGTTTATCACCGGCATTCATTCCGGAGGTACACCAGGCAGTCGCATACTGATATTCCTAATGGCTTTAAATAAAATTTTTTGGCTGTCACCGGTAAAGGTGAAAGCATTTCCGCCGTCATCAAACGTCAGAAATCAATTAAGAAGAAGAACTGAAGATTTGTTTTGCTGAGCGGGAAGATTCAACTCAGAGCTGTGTAATGGCGGTAACGCAAAGATCGTGTTCCTGCGAAAAGAAAACGACTGAGGATAATTTTGCGGTACGTATTGCGACACTTTGCTCTCCAAAAACAAATGAAATTGCTTCAATCTTTCTGTGCCTTGCAAGATTCGTTCTCACTTAGAGCATGACTCTACACAATTTTCCATTTGTTAAGACGATTTGAAAATTATCAGAACCCCGATACCGGCGCCAATTAATTTTGCAAATTTGTTACGCAATTCTCTTTTATACGTTACTAAGCTTTTGAGCGCCCAAGATACCTACACCGTGAAACAGCAGGTAACTTGCTGTTTAAACTCATCTTAAATGCAATTTACAGGTCCGAAATCTCCTGCGAGGTTGCTCAAGAACTCGACTGACACAATCAGTTAACATTCTGACGATTTCAAGGATAAAGCCCTGTTAACTGCTGTGTTAACACTAATAACATCTCGATACGGCCTGCACAAGCCTTACAGAATGATGTGGATAAATTAACGGCAATACGGGCAGTAAAGGAGGGGTTTTAGCAAAAAAATAGCTAAGTTTATTAGAAGAAATGAAGGCTTGGATTCAAAAGAAGTCTGAGAAGGGAGTTTACGCCACATTAGGGTGCAAATGCTCTTATTTACACCATTAGCTGCACTATATTAATGCATTCGATTATAAGCAGACGTAATAATTATCACGAAATCACGTTTATGATCTCGTGATAATTTGGCTGCGTATTGATTAGAGAAGGCCGGGGAAAATAGCTTTGATTCCCGTCACAATAAATTCGATGCCCAAAGACATCAGTAACAACCCCATGATTCGGGTAATCACGTTGATGCCCGTCTGCCCCAGTAAACGAACCAACAGCGGTGCCGCACGGAACAGAAGCCAGCAACAAAAGGCAAAGAAGATGATCGCCAGCGTAAGACCCAGCAGATTCTGCCAGCCGTTATAGCGGGAACTCCAGACAATCGTAGAACTGATTGCCCCTGGCCCTGCCATCAAGGGTAATGCCAAAGGCACTACACCGACATTTTCACGGATCGCAGTTTCCGACTTCTCTTGTTTGTTCTGCTTATCTTCACCGAGCTTGCCGCTGATCATCGACATCGCAATGGTCACAACCAGAATGCCGCCTGCGATGCGGAATGAATCAATGGAAATCCCAAACAGATGCAGAATGGCATCGCCGAGGAACAACGCTGTCGACAATATAATGGCGACGGATAAGTTAGCCGTCATGTTGGTCTTATTACGACCGGCGGCAGCCTGATAGCTGGTCATACTAATGAAGACAGGCAGGATCCCTACCGGGTTAACCAGCGCGAACAACCCGACGAAAAATTTGATATAGCCTGAAAAATCTAATAAAGATTGGCTCACGCAGAACTCCGCACAAATTGCCAGTAGATGAAGGTCTTGATGGGGCGCTAATGTACTGGAATTGCAAAGATGGCGCCACGTCGTTTCATGGTATTTATCACCAGAATTTCATTAAAAAGCAGTGAATGACACTTTTGTTAAAAAAGTGTAATATTACTGCCTCAAAAAGCCGTTAAGTTGTAGATAGTTTCCACTTTTTTGATAATCATTCTTATTAAACCCCAGCTGAAAGGAGTCAGCATTGGTGTTTAGTGATCCAGATCAAATTCCCTCTGCCTACAAATAGGTAAGCTTTGCGCATAGTCACTCACCGGTACTTGCGAACACTCTCTGAGATAAACGTTCACAAAATGGCGCGGAATGACAATTTATCTACTCTGGGTGCTACACGACTGAAAGCTCTTTGAGCAAATAAAGAGACAGAGATAACACATTGAGAACAGTAGTAATAATTACTTTCTCACAGTGGAGGATAGCAAGGCTATACTCATCTCTGGCAGGTTATTTACTAAAAGAGTTTAACTTTATCAGGAGAGCATTATGGCTGTAACAAATGTCGCTGAACTGAACGCACTCGTTGCCCGAGTGAAAAAGGCACAACGTGAATACGCCAACTTCAGTCAAGAACAAGTAGATAAGATCTTCGCCGCCGCCGCCCTGGCTGCTGCTGATGCTCGAATTCTGCTGGCAAAACTTGCTGTTGAAGAATCCGGTATGGGTATCGTCGAAGACAAAGTGATCAAAAACCACTTCGCCTCTGAATATATCTACAACGCTTATAAAGATGAAAAAACCTGTGGCATCCTCGGTCAGGATGACACCTTCGGTACCATCACTATCGCAGAGCCAATCGGCCTCATCTGCGGTATCGTACCGACAACTAACCCAACTTCTACCGCGATTTTCAAAGCGCTGATCAGCCTGAAAACACGTAACGGTATCATCTTCTCTCCACACCCACGTGCTAAAAACGCAACCAACAAAGCCGCAGATATCGTTCTGCAAGCCGCTATCGCTGCCGGCGCGCCAAAAGACATCATTGGCTGGATTGATGAACCAAGCGTAGAGCTGTCCAACCAGTTAATGCATCACCCGGATCTGAACCTGATCCTGGCAACCGGTGGCCCGGGCATGGTGAAAGCCGCTTACAGCTCTGGTAAACCCGCGATCGGCGTTGGTGCCGGTAATACCCCGGTTGTCGTTGATGAAACCGCTGATATCAAACGTGTTGTCGCTTCCGTTCTGATGTCTAAAACCTTCGATAACGGTGTTATCTGTGCGTCTGAACAGTCCATCATCGTGGTTGATTCTGTTTATAACGCAGTGCGTGAACGTTTCTCTTCTCACGGCGGCTACCTGCTGCAGGGTAAAGAGCTGAAAGCCGTTTCCGACATCATTCTTAAAAACGGTGGCCTGAACGCGGCAATCGTAGGCCAGCCAGCCGCGAAAATCGCTGAAATGGCCGGCATCAAAGTGCCAGCTCATACTAAAGTGTTAATCGGTGAAGTCAGCGTTGTTGACGAATCAGAACCGTTTGCACACGAAAAACTGTCCCCAACCCTTGCGATGTACCGTGCGAAAGATTTCGAAGATGCGGTAGCAAAAGCAGAAAAACTGGTAGAAATGGGCGGTATCGGCCACACCTCTTGTCTGTATACAGACCAGGACAACCAACCAGAACGTGTTAATTATTTTGGCAACAAAATGAAAACCGCACGTATTCTGATCAACACCCCTGCTTCACAGGGTGGTATCGGTGACCTGTATAATTTCAAACTTGCCCCTTCTCTGACGCTGGGCTGCGGTTCATGGGGTGGTAACTCCATCTCTGAAAACGTCGGTCCAAAACACTTGATCAACAAGAAAACTGTAGCGAAGCGAGCAGAAAACATGTTGTGGCATAAACTTCCAAAATCTATTTACTTCCGTCGTGGCTCACTGCCAATCGCACTGGAAGAAGTGGCGACTGACGGAGCGAAACGCGCCTTCATCGTTACTGACCGCTACTTATTCAATAACGGCTATGCAGACCAAATCACCAGCGTTCTGAAAGGTCACGGTATTGAAACTGAAGTCTTCTTCGAAGTAGAAGCGGATCCAACGCTGAGTATCGTTCGTAAAGGTGCTGAGCAGATGAACTCCTTCAAACCAGACGTGATTATCGCGCTGGGTGGTGGTTCACCGATGGATGCAGCGAAAATCATGTGGGTTCTGTACGAACATCCAGATACTCAGTTTGAAGATTTGGCGCTGCGCTTTATGGATATCCGTAAACGTATCTACAAATTCCCGAAAATGGGCGTGAAAGCGAAAATGATCGCCGTCACTACCACTTCCGGTACCGGTTCTGAAGTCACTCCGTTTGCAGTAGTGACAGATGACGCAACAGGTCAGAAATATCCACTGGCTGACTACGCGCTCACCCCAGATATGGCTATCGTTGATGCCAACCTGGTGATGAACATGCCGAAATCACTCTGTGCGTTCGGTGGTCTGGATGCGGTGACTCACGCACTGGAAGCTTACGTTTCCGTACTGGCGAATGAATATTCTGATGGTCAGGCTCTGCAGGCGCTGAAATTACTGAAAGAAAACCTGCCAGCCAGCTACCACGAAGGTTCTAAAAACCCGGTTGCTCGTGAACGTGTGCACAATGCGGCCACTATCGCTGGTATCGCGTTTGCGAACGCCTTCCTGGGTGTGTGTCACTCAATGGCCCATAAACTGGGTTCAGAGTTCCACATTCCACACGGTCTGGCCAACGCCATGCTGATTTCAAACGTTATCCGTTACAACGCGAACGATAACCCAACTAAACAGACTGCTTTCAGTCAGTATGACCGCCCACAAGCGCGTCGTCGTTACGCAGAAATCGCTGACCATTTAGGTCTGGGCGCTCCTGGTGACCGTACTGCACAGAAAATCCAGAAACTGTTGAACTGGTTGGACGAAATCAAAGCGGATCTGGGTATTCCAACTTCAATCCGTGAAGCCGGTGTGCAGGAAGCTGACTTCCTGGCGAAAGTAGACAAACTGTCTGAAGATGCGTTTGATGACCAGTGTACCGGTGCTAACCCACGTTACCCGCTGATCGCCGAACTGAAACAGATTCTGATGGATACTTACTACGGTCGTGAGTACAACGAAGATGTTGCTGATGAAGTTGCCGTTGCAGCTCCGGCACTGAAAGCTGAAAAGAAAACCAGCAAAAAATAATCTGCTGAGATTCCCGTAAGCAAAAAACCCGCCAAATGGCGGGTTTTTTTATTGTGCCATCAGGAGCGTCACTCGACGTTTTAATGGCACTCTTCAATCTGGTACAGGTTTGCTACCGCTCACAGGCCCGGCTGACTTAGCGTGTCTTTGTATCGTCAAGCGGATCTATCGCAGCCATGGCTTCTTTGTAATGCTTGCGACAAACGGACACATAGCTCTCATCCCCGCCAATGACCACCTGTGCGCCATCGTGCAGCGCGTTACCCTTCTCATCCATGCGGAGGTTGCGGTTGGCCTTACGGCCGCAGTGACAGATGGTTTTAAGCTCGACCAGCTTATCCGCCCATGCCAGCAGGTACTCGCTGCCTTCAAAAAGCTCCCCACGGAAATCTGTCCGCAAGCCGTAACACAGAACCGGCACATCAAGGTCGTCAACGACGTCTGTAAGCTGCGACACCTGCGCCTTGGTAAGAAACTGACACTCATCTATCAAAACGCAATTCAGGCGCTGTGAGCCGCTGTCCTGTGCGATCAAATTAAAGAGAT
This sequence comes from Rahnella sp. Larv3_ips, assembly GCF_003697865.1. Classification (NCBI taxonomy): domain Bacteria; kingdom Pseudomonadati; phylum Pseudomonadota; class Gammaproteobacteria; order Enterobacterales; family Yersiniaceae; genus Rahnella; species Rahnella sp. Larv3_ips. The sequence goes on from NZ_MJIB01000004.1 coordinate 1,207,178, forward strand.
CGGTTTCTTTATTGTAAAGTTCCGCAGGCGATGACAACCCGATACGAGAACTGACCATACCGACGCCAAACCGGTGATCTAACTCCGCCGTTAAGACCAGCGTACGCATGCCACGTTCTTGATAATTATATGAAGACTGCAACAAAGATGTTGATTTACCGGCGTTCATCGCCGAGTAATAAAAATAAAGTTGAGCCATTAAGCGGCGACCCCGTTAAGTATTGGATGGCGGAATTTTTCGGCACGGATTGTACCATAGCCCCTGCCGGCTGATAACATCGCGTCACCGATCCCAATAAGATCCATGAATAACGCTTTATGACTTTTCAAAAAACACAGAAACTTACAAACAGAAATTATAAAACCCGCCAATCATAATGCGTTATCTGAACACCTTATTACCTTATCTGACCGGTATTTATATGTAATACCTTATGTGTACGCTGGTTTGTCTATACATAGCGGTTCCGATCAGCGGAGTCTTAAAAGTTCGGTAAAAATCCTATAGGCTGTAGCATTAATGCCCTGATTTGCCATATCCTTACAATAGATGCCGACGTAAATGTTTTATTTGTGCGAAGTCTCGCAAAGTTATACAACGCATCTTGCGGCACGCGAATACACCTGAAGAATGTATTGAAAATTAGCTTATATGCCCCAGATAAATAGTGTGTTCCGGCTCAACTATATTTTTACACTGTTATCAATATTTGCTTTAAATGCGTAAATTAGAGTCAGGTGTTCAAATTGGCTATTGCAGAATAGAGAAGAGCAATCTATTATTAACCAAACGCCCCCCACCATATAATTTGAGACTAGTATAATGAGCGAAGCATTAAAGATTCTGAACAACATCCGTACTCTGCGCGCACAAGCAAGAGAATGCACTCTCGAAACTCTGGAAGAGATGCTGGAGAAATTAGAAGTTGTTGTTAACGAACGTCGCGAAGAAGATTCTCAGGCAGCTGCTGAAATTGAAGAGCGTACACGTAAACTGCAACAATACCGTGAAATGCTGATTGCTGATGGCATTGATCCTAACGAATTGCTGCAAACAATGGCTGCTACCAAATCTGCTGGTAAAGCTAAGCGTGCTGCACGCCCTGCGAAATACAAATATATCGACGAGAACGGCGAAAACAAAACCTGGACTGGCCAGGGTCGTACTCCAGCTGTGATCAAGAAAGCAATAGAAGAGCAAGGCAAATCACTGGACGATTTCCTGCTGTAATTGCCCTTATTGACTTCAGTGTTATTAATGCTAAAACCCATCCTTGTGATGGGTTTTTTGTTATGTATTTAGGGTGATGAATTTCGGGTAGCAACAAAAATCAAAAACAATCCAGGTAAAACAACCATAAGATTTAACTGAATTATCTCCGATAAATAAAAAAGGCTGCCTGGGCAGCCTTTTGTTATTAGTTCATGTCAGACCTGGTAAAAATCGCGGTACCAGTCAACAAAGTTCTGCACGCCCTGCTCAACCGTCGTTTCCGGCTTAAAGTGGATAGCCTCATAAAGCGGCTGTGTATCGGCACTGGTTTCATGCACGTCACCAGGCTGCATAGGCAGCATATTCTTTTCAGCCTCAATCCCAAGGGCCTTCTCAAGCGCGCTGATATAGGCCGTCAGCTTCACCGGATGGTTATTACCGATGTTATAGACACTATAAGGCGCTGAACTGCTGGCAGGAGAACCTTCTTCTACCGTCCAGTCCTGCTGCGCTTGTGGAATGACATCCTGCAGGCGAACAATGGATTCAGCAATATCATCGATATAAGTGAAGTCCCGGCGCATTTCACCGTGGTTATAAACATCAATACTCTGACCGGCGATCATTGCTTTGGTAAACTTAAACAGCGCCATATCAGGACGCCCCCACGGACCGTAAACAGTAAAGAAACGTAATCCGGTGGTTGGCAGGCGATAAAGATGCGAATAAGTATGAGCCATTAATTCATTGGCTTTTTTCGTCGCAGCATACAATGACACGGGATGATCAACCGAATCATCCGTTGAGAAGGGTTGCTTCTTGTTCAGACCATAAACTGAGCTGGAAGACGCATAAAGCAAATGACCGACTTTATTATGACGGCACCCTTCCAGCACATTAACAAATCCTATGAGGTTAGAATCTGCATAAGCTAAAGGATTCTCAATGGAATACCGGACACCGGCCTGCGCAGCCAAATGAATAACACGATCAAAATGCTGTGCCGCAAACAATGCCGCCATACCCTCACGATCGGCTAAATCCAGCTTGATAAACTCAAAGCCGTCTTTATTTTCCAGTTGTGACAGACGTGCAAGTTTCAGATTGACGTCATAATAGTCATTGAGATTATCCATCCCGACAACGGTATGGCCTGCCGAAAGCAAACGTTGTGACACATAAAAACCAATAAACCCTGCAGCGCCGGTAACCAGATATTTCATGAATTCTCCTTACAGAACCGGATTAACTGATGCACCACGGCCAATCCCGTAGTAAGTGAACCCGCGTTTTTCTAAACGTTCAGGATCGAATAAATTACGACCATCAAAGATGACCGGTTCTTTTAATGCATTTTTGATGACATCGAAATCAGGCGCGCGGAAATTCTGCCATTCCGTACAAATAATCAGCGCATCGGCGTTTTGCAATGCGGATTCTTTGGTTCCCATCAGTTCGAGATCTTCACGATGGCCGTAAATTCGCTGAGTTTCATTCATGGCTTCCGGATCGTAGGCTTTGATTTTCGCGCCCGCGGCCCAAAGTTGTTCCATTAAAACGCGGCTGGAAGCTTCACGCATATCATCGGTATTCGGCTTAAAGGACAGCCCCCAAAGTGCGAAGGTTTTACCCTGCAGATCCTGACCGAAGTGGCGCTGAATGAAAGTCGGTAATTTATATTTCTGCTGATAATTCACCTGTTCCACAGCCTGTAATAATTTTGGCTGATAACCAATATGTTCTGCCGTGCGGATCAATGCCTGCACGTCTTTTGGGAAACAGGAACCGCCGTAACCACAGCCAGGATAGATAAAGTGATAACCGATACGGGAATCAGAACCGATCCCCTGACGCACTTTCTCGATATCCGCACCCAGCATTTCAGCCAGATTGGACATCTCATTCATAAAGCTGATTTTGGTGGCCAGCATGCAGTTAGCTGCGTATTTGGTCAGCTCAGCACTGCGAATGTCCATCAGGATCATACGGTCATGATTGCGGTTGAAGGGCTCGTACAGTTCACGGATAGGGTCGATGGCGTCAGGATTGTCGGTACCGATAACGATACGCTCCGGGCGCATGCAGTCGGCAACAGCGGCCCCCTCTTTCAGGAACTCCGGATTTGACACCACGTTGAAATCGATGTCTACGCCGCGCTGTTTCAGCACTTCGGTCATCACGGCACGAACTTTATCTGCCGTGCCGACCGGAACGGTAGACTTATCAATCACCACTTTTGTGTCGGTCATGTGTTCAGCAATAGTCCGCGCTACAGCGGTAACATATTTCAGGTCGGCGGAGCCATCTTCATCCGGCGGCGTGCCCACAGCAATAAACTGAACGGTGGCATGCGCCACGCCTTCGGCCGCATCGGTGCTGAACATCAGACGCCCGGCTTCATAATTCTGTTTTACCAGCGGCGTTAAACCCGGTTCGAAAATGGGGATCTGACCATTTTTCAGGTTCTCCACTTTGTTCGCATCCACATCGATGCACAAAACTTCATGCCCGACTTCAGCAAGAACCGCCGCCTGAACAAGTCCGACGTAACCGATACCAAAAACTGTTACTTTCATCAGCGAATTCCTATTATTTATTTTTTAACAAACATTTTTAGACAACGTTAATTAGACGGCTAAATTTCTGGGCGCATTATACCAGTTTCACACGTAAGTGCCTCTGCAATGGCATATTTTGCATAAGATAGGTCTTAGAATAATGTGATGAATCATGAATATGAAAAGTCGTGCGGAAGAAATGCTCAATACTATTAAGGCATTATTCTACTTGCTGAGAAATATGCTCACTCAGTAGACAACATTAATCTCAGACGCCCACCCGATCCCCACACCTGACACTGCCACGCGTCGCAGCGCTGGCTTATCTGGTTGGAATAGGTGGCGCCTGTCGTGCCCAGCGGCACGCCGTTGCTGAGCTGGATGGTATTGGTCCCGGTATTGACGTTGGCGTGTAATCCCGCAGACACCAGAATTAGGTTTTTTTGCTCGGCATGATAATAACCGAGCAGAAGAGGAAACTGCCCTTTCAGATTGGCCTGTTTAAATAAGTGATTCACCTGCTTGAGCAGCGTCGACATCTGCGGCAACCGCTGATGCTGATCGCTCAGATGCTCCCGCAGCAGGCTGTTGAAAATAGCGCGCAGCAACAGTGCCGCCAGCACCCCATTTTCGTTCGCACGGGTGACGTCAAGGCAATAGAAACCAAGATCTTTAGACGACAGCGCCGCGATGTCCAACACCAGCCCCGGATGGTCGGTGGTGGTCAGTTGCCGGTAATTAATGCGGCAGTGAGCGAGGGTTTGTTGAACCGGCGGCTGCAACTCTTTCAGCAAGCGCTGCGCTTCATTCGGGTTCCGGCACAGGGCTTCCCAGTCCTGAACCAGTGAACTCTCTTCCATCGCCTGTGAAGAAAACAGTTTCGGATACAGGCAGGTGAGCAAGGCTTCGCGCAAGCGCTGGAGATCGCCGATCGGTTTGAGCAATACATCTTCCACACCGAGGCGCAGCATCGTTGCCACGTCAGTCATCTTATCGGTGGCTGAAATCACCAGAACAGGAATTTTATTTCCCTGCAATCGCAGGTTCTCAACGAATTCAATGCCGCCCATTTCGGGCATCGCCAAATCGCAAAGGATTAAATCAGGAGGGAAATCTTCGATCAGAGAGAGTGCCTGAAGGCCGTTTTCTGCTTCCGTGAAGGTAGCGCCGAGAGAACTCACATAACCCGCGAGCACAGATCGGAAAACGGCTTCGTCTTCTACGATAAGTATGTGCTTGCTTGTAAGTGGTTTATCCATCACGACCCCCGGATTTTCTTATTCTAATAGTGGCTCATAAAGCCTGATTTTGCTTGTCAGAATTATCAGATTCCGTCAATGCGCACGTTAAGCCACTCAGAACGGTTTGTTTTTTATCAAGGGTAACAATTGCTCACGTTGCTTTTCTACAGCGAGACGCCCCGCCTCGATCGCCTCCGCAGCGCGATGGAAATCCAGTGTGGAAATTTGCGGACAATAGGGCTGAATCACCACATCCGGCGGATCTCCCGCCATGCGGTTACGCTTGAGGCGGTTCTCCAGTACCTGAATGGACGTCGACATGATTTCCATGGCTGAAGGGCTGACGTTCGGCTTACGGGCATTCGGGCGGGTCAGTCGCTGGCGAAGTCTGTCCCGCCAGCTCAGCTCTTTCTCCAGACTGTGTTCATCTCCGGTCGGCTGTACCGTGAGCAGATCCTGCTGCATCAGATGGGCGTCGTGCTGCAAATCTACTGCGATAACGATATCTGCCCCCAGCGCACGGGTCAGCGATACCGGCACCGGGTTGACCACCGCCCCATCCACCAGCCAGTAACCGTTGTGCCAGACCGGAGCCAGCAGGCCGGGCATACTACAGGAAGCACGCACCGCTTCGTGCAAATCCCCTTTCGTCAGCCACAGTTCACGCCCGGTACTCAGGTTGGTCGCCACAGCCCCGAATTTTTTCGAACATTCTTCGAACTCGCTGACGCGGATAATCTGGCCGACCGCATTAAACACCCGCTCGCCGCGCAGCAGTCCACCGCGCTTCCATGAAAAATCCATCAGCCGCAGCACGTCCCAGTAACTAAAAGATCGCACCCAACTTTCCATTGCCGGCAATCTGTTGCTGACATACGCCGCACCCACCAGCGCGCCAACCGAACATCCGGCGACCACATCCACCTCAATATCCATGTCTTTCAGGGCATTAATCACGCCAATATGCGCCCAGCCTTTTGCTGCTCCCGAGCCAAGGGCCAGACCGATCGTGACTTTTCTACTCATTTGAAAACCTTAATGCCAACTGTGGATAAAAGTGAACCGGGAAGCGCGTTGCCACACGGCGAGGATGTTAGGTAACATAACACTTTGACGCATTCAATAGCGCAACCTGCTTGTAACATATGTAATACAGGCTGAATCAGGAGTTTACGTGTCCCTACTTTGCCCTTGCGGCAGCAACATTTTGTTCGACGAATGCTGCCAGCCTTACATCGACGAGACAAAACCTGCGCCCACCCCCGCCGCGCTGATGCGTTCGCGCTACACCGCCTACACATTGAAAAATGCGAGTTATCTGATCGCCACCTGGCACCCGAATTGTCACGCAGAGCACTGGCGCGAAAGTTTGCAGGACGGGTTTGCGACCACGCAATGGCTTGGATTGCAGGTGTTAAGCCAGCACGAAGGCCGTGATCAGGACGAAGGTTTTGTGGAGTTCGCCGCACGCTTTACCGAAACCGGTCAGGAACAAATCCATCTTATTCATGAACGTTCGCGATTTCTTCGTTTGAAAGATCGCTGGTACTATATAGATGGAATCAAACCGCAGACAGGCCGCAATGATGCCTGCCCTTGCGGTTCGGGTAAAAAATATAAGAAGTGCTGCGGTAAATAATTGACCGCATTATGACTACCAGTCTTGGACAGGATCCACACCCTCATGCCGCAACAGAACGTACAAACCAAGGTATTACGCACCATTTGCCCTGATGCAAAAGGTCTGATCGCCAAAATCACTAACATTTGCTACAAGCACGAACTCAATATCGTGCAGAACAATGAATTCGTGGATCACCGCACCGGACGCTTCTTCATGCGTACCGAGCTGGAAGGGATCTTCAACGACACCACACTGCTTGCCGATCTCGACAGCGCGTTGCCGGCGGGTTCGGTGCGTGAGTTAAACAGCACAGGCCGTCGCCGTATCGTCATTCTGGTGACCAAAGAGGCCCATTGCCTGGGTGATCTGTTGATGAAAGCCGTTTACGGTGGACTGGATGTTGAGATCGCTGCCGTTATCGGTAACCACGACACGCTGCAATCGCTGGTTGAACGCTTTGACATTCCGTTCCATCTGGTCAGCCACGAAGGCCTGACCCGCGAACAGCATGACAGCGCGATGATTGCCCAGATCGATCAGTACCAGCCTGATTACGTCGTACTGGCGAAATACATGCGCGTGCTGACACCGGGTTTTGTGCAGCATTATCCGCATCAGGTTATCAATATTCACCACTCGTTCCTGCCTGCCTTTATCGGCGCACGCCCTTACCATCAGGCGTACGAGCGTGGCGTTAAACTGATTGGTGCCACCGCGCATTACGTCAACGACAGTTTAGACGAAGGCCCGATCATCATGCAGGACGTGATTAACGTCGATCACACCTACACCGCCGAAGATATGATGCGCGCCGGACGTGACGTTGAAAAAAATGTGCTCAGCCGTGCGCTTTATCGCGTTCTGGCGCAGCGCGTTTTTGTTTACGGAAACCGCACGGTTATTCTGTAAAAGCTGTTCTGACGATGCTTTTCGCACAGAGAAGCATCGTTAAGAACAAAAAAACCGCAATCGAACTTTTTTATCGCTTTCAGCACTTTACACATCCGTTTCATTTGGTATTATGCGCCCCGTTCGCAGCGTTAACCGCTGTAACGTGAAATCATCCATGTAGCACATGATGATTTATGGCTAAGAAGTACGTAGTAAAAATCCACAAAAAATTGTGGTGGGGTTCCCGAGCGGCCAAAGGGAGCAGACTGTAAATCTGCCGTCATCGACTTCGAAGGTTCGAATCCTTCCCCCACCACCATCTTCAAGTAGTTCTCCTTACCTCCCAAGAAAAACAAAAACCAAATAAAGCTCAGATCGGGAAGGATAGAGAATCTTCGACCCGAAGGTTCGAGCCGAGCGAAGCGAGACAGCGTTGCGCAGCAACGACCCGCAGGGCGAGGCCAGAGGCCGAGTAATCCTTCCCCCACCACCATCTTCCTGACTCATCCCTTAGTAACTTCTCTGAAATAACCTCTTCTCTACTCCGAATCAAACCTGAACAAAATGCCCTGCCGAGACTTCCTGATACTGCCTTTGCGGTGGAATATAGCCGTTATCGCGCACCGGACTTTTCAGTTCGTCCACCTGCATTTGTCGTTTGAGCATTCTGCGCGACGGATCCGGCACCGGCACTGACGCCATCAGTTTTCGCGTATACGGATGCTGCGGATTATCGAATATCGCCGCACGCGGGCCGATCTCGACAATTTCCCCCAGATACATCACCGCCACGCGATGACTCACCCGCTCAACCACGGCCATGTCATGCGAAATAAACAGATATGACAGATTCATACTTTCCTGTAAATCGAGCAGCAAATTCACTACCTGCGCTTTCACCGAGACATCCAGGGCGGAAACGGATTCATCGGCCACAATCACTTTTGGATCCAGCGTCAGCGCGCGCGCAATACAAATTCGCTGGCGCTGACCGCCGGAAAACTCATGCGGGAAACGCCGCAGCATGTCCGGCGACAACCCGACTTTTTGCAGCAACGACGCGGCTTTCTCTTTTGCATCGCTGCGGTTATGCAGTTTGTGTTGCAGCATCGGTTCAATCAGCGCGTCGCCAATCCGCATACGCGGATTGAGGCTGGCAAACGGATCCTGAAAAATCATCTGGATGCGCTGACGCATCTGTAAAATGTCGCGCTTGCCCAGATTCATGACATCGAAACCGTCGAAATCAATCGCCCCGCTGTGTGGTTTCAGCAGGCGCGTGACTGCGCGGCCGGTGGTGGATTTGCCGCAGCCGGATTCACCGACCAGCGACAGCGTTTCGCCCTGAAATAAATCAAAGCTGATGTTTTCCACCGCATGAACCGCCCCCACCTGACGACTGAAAATACCGCCATACACCGGGAACCTGGCGCTGAGATTTTTCACCGAAAGCAACGGCGTCGCCCCGGCATCAACCGTGCCAGCCACTTCCTTTGGCACGCTCGCCTCACCGGTTTGCAGATTAATTTGCGGGAAGCGCAACGGCCAGCCACGCCCCTGCATCGATCCGAGTTTCGGCACCGCCGCCAGCAACGCGCGGGTATAAGGATGCTGCGGGCGATGGAAAATATCCTCCGTCGCCCCGCTTTCTACCGCCTCACCGCGGTACATCACCAGCGTGCGGTCCGCGATTTCCGCCACCACGCCCATATCGTGCGTGATGAACAACACCGCCATCCCTTCCTCTTCCTGCAAGGTTTTAATCAGATCCAGAATTTGCCCCTGAATGGTCACGTCCAGCGCCGTGGTCGGTTCATCAGCGATCAGCAATTTCGGTTTCAGCGCCAGCGCCATGGCAATCATCACGCGCTGACGCATACCGCCGGAAAACTGATGCGGATACTCGTCAAAACGCGCTTTGGCATTCGGAATACGGACTTTCTCCAGCAGCTTCAGAGTTTCGGCCCGCGCCTGCGCGGAGGACATCCCGCGGTGCCGCTTCAGGCTTTCCGCAATCTGCCTGCCGATGCTGAATGTCGGATTGAGCGAGGTCATCGGTTCCTGAAAAATCATCGCCATTTCATTGCCGCGAATGTCGCGCATCTGCTTATCGGAAAGCGCCAGCAAACTGCGCTGATTCAGCCAGACTTCGCCCTCAATCTTACTGCCCTGCGCCTTAAGTAAACGCATCACCGACAGCGACGTGACACTTTTCCCCGAACCGGATTCCCCGACAATTGCCAGCGTTTCACCGGGATACACATCAAAAGACAAATCCCGCACCACAGGCAGCCAGTCATCATCACCGCGAAAAGAGGTGGTGAGATGTTTTACGCTCAGCACAGGCTGACGATTTTCCGGTTCGCTCATCTTATTTGCTCCTCGCCGACAGCTGCACCTGCGGGACAAAGCTGAAGTCACGGTCAAACGGGAAGGTTTTGCGCGCTTTGCGGTTACGCGGCAGGCGCTCAACAAACTGATCGACCACGCCGTTAGACAGCGCCATTAAATTCGGGCTGGCAATCGGCGCCAGTTCAGGCGAGAGATAGCCGGATTTCACGACCACAATATCGGCAGTATGCGGATCCAGTTGCAGCACGGTGAAATCGCTGATGTTGTGATACGGCCTGCGGCGTGCAGACACCACCACATCAATACCGCCCGTACGCAGAACCGCCTGACGGTCTGCCGGTGTCAGCGCGTCGAGCAGGAAAACCACTTCAAACTCGCCTTTTACCTGCGGGCTGGAATGATCCAGCGACGCGCCGAGCGTCAGGGTCAGAATTGATCCGACCCCGGCATTGAATGCCGCTTCCGTCGCCGGTGCATCAGCAATCCCGGCGACAATCGTATTTTGTGCGTATTGTTTGATCAGCTCCTGTAACACGTCGGCGCGGTCACCGACACCGCCGCCGGTCGGGTTATCGCCCGAATCGGCCAGCACCACCGGGCGCGTTTCACAGGCAATGGCCTTTTTCACGCAGGCTTCAACCGTGTCCGTTTCACAGCCAAATACGAAGTCTTCGCGCGCGTCCCAGTAAGCCTGCGCCAGTTGCGTGGCCTGCTGTTCCAGTACCGCGCGGTCGGTGCCGGTCATGATCACCGCAGCCGTCGCGCGCGGTTCATCCGCCCACACATAACCCACCATCAGTGAACTGTCCCACACGCCGTCAACGTCATCCATTTCCGGCAGACGGGCGTACAAACTTTTCGCCGGTTCATCTTCGGTACTGGTGCGCTCGCCCGGTAATACCACCGGCACCGGCACCCACAGCAGCGTCGGTTTCACGCCGGTTTGCAGATGTTTCACCAGCATGGCGACCGAACGACGCATGGTTTCTTCCACATCAATATGCGGCGCCGTGCGGTAGGTGGAAAACATATCGATGGCGTCAATAATGCGCTGCGAAACATTACCGTGCAGATCGTAACTGACGCTGATCGGGCAGTCCGGCCCCACCGCTTTTCGCGCCGCGGCGATCCAGTCGCCTTCGGCATCTTCTAAACCTTCAACGTACATCGCGCCGTGCATCGCCAGATACACACCATCGAAAGGTTTTTGCGCGTCCAGCCCCGCCAGCATTTCTGCTTTGAATTTATCGTAAGTTGCCCGCGCTACCGGACCACCGGCAATGGCGCGGGCATGAATGGTCGGCAAAAACGTTGCCGGATAATCCTGCAAAAAACGAAAACGCGGTGAGGCCAGAAGCTGCGCATCGCGCACAACGGTAAAATCTTTCTCTTCGTTCAAAACCGGATTGTAAGTACTGCATTCAATATGGATACCGCTGACAGCTATACGCATGTTGATGATTCCTCAGACTGGCTTCAGACCGACAAGAAAGCGATGTGCAGCAATACTTGCCGCCGCGCGCGCCCAGGTGTCGTCGTTTAGGGTAAAAGTGCGGACCGGCGTTTTACCGGCGTTGCCCGGCAGCACGTTGGCTTCAACAGACTGATGCACAACCGTGCCGAACAGCCCGGAAAAATCGGCATCCTGATGTGCAATCAGGATCAGATCCGGGTCATTAATTTGAATAAGATGGGATATCGCTAAACCAAGCGCAGACCCGGCACGATGCAAAATACGGATGGCGGCAGTCTGACCCTGCATCGCCAGCAGCTCCAGGCCGCCGATGGTGGTGGCCTCCAGCCCTTCCGCTTTCGCCATTTCCGCAATCGCATTGAGCGATGCCAGCGTGTCCAGACAACCGCGCTTGCCGCAGCGGCAGGGCGAACCGTTCAGCTCCAGCGTGCAGTGCGCAATTTCCCCCGCTCCGCCGTGCAAACCCCGGTGCAGCTTTCCGGCAATAAAATGCGCACTGCCGATGCCCGCGCCGTGGCTGACCAGCGTAAAGCTGCTCAGATCCCGCGCCAGGCCGAAACTTTTCTCGCTCACCGCCAGGGCTTTGGCGTCATTTTCAATGGCCACTTCCATGCCGGTCGCCTGCGAAATCAGCTTTGCCAGCGGCACATCGCGCCAGCCCAGCAACGCCGACTGCACGCAGGTCGACTGATGTTCATCGATTAGCCCGGAGAGCGTCACGCCCAGCCCGACCAGCTTTTTCGCCGCCTCGGGATGAGGTTCGAGTAACGCGGGTAAGGCATCGGCGATATTCGCCGCCAGCTGCTGCGGATCCGCGTCCGCCGCAAAAGACACCCGCGACAGTATTTCGCCATGCAAATTGATCAGCGCCATCTGCGCCGGATTTTGCAGCAAAGAAACCCCGGCAAACCAGGCGCCGTCAGGATGCACCACCAGCCGTACCGAGGGTCTGCCCTGCCCGCTGCCCGGCACCGTTTCCGCTTCATGCAGAAAACCGGCCTCGAGCATTTCGCGCACCACGCCGCCGATGGCCGCTTTACTCATGCCTGAGAATTGCGCCAGTTCGGTACGGCTTAAACCGCCTGCGGCATTCACTGCACCTAAAATCTGACGTTGCAAAGTTGTTAGCATATTCGTTTTGGCGCTCTCAGTTTTCGCTCATCTGCATTGACATTAAACGGTAGAAATGGATATATCAATGCTAATTAGTTCACAAATTAAACTAAATGTTCATACATAAGTATTTCATATGAACTATTTGTTAAATCTCTTTGTTAAAACAAGCTGTCGTTAATACCGGCGTTTTGACGAACCGGCAGACTGAGCCAGAGCCACTTAATCCGATTTTTCACGCAGAGGGCAGAACATGAAGATTACCCGTTACATCCGGCGTCCCGTGCAGTTAACGCTGCTGAGCAGCGCACTGCTCGCCGCCTTTTCGCTGCCGGTTTTTGCCGCCACGCTGAACGTGATGCAAAACGAAGCGCCGCGCAGTATGGATCCGGGCAACCAGACCGCCACTTTTACCGGCACGGTACTGGACCCGATGTACGAAGGCCTGCTGCGCATGTCGCCGCAACTCAAACCGGAAGCGGCGCTGGCAACCTCGTGGAGCAGTGACGAAAGCGGACTGGTGTGGACCTTCAAACTGCGCAGCGGTGTGACCTTCCACGACGGCACACCCTTTAACGCTGACGCCGTTGTCGCCAACTTCGCCCGTCATCTCGACACCAAACGCGGTCTGGCGGCCAGCGGACGTCTGCGCACTTTCCTCGACAGCGTGACCAAAACCGACGAATCCACCGTCGTGTTCAAACTGAAAAAACCGTACCCGGCCTTCCTGAATTTACTGACCACCGGCGCCTGTCTGATGGTCAGCCCGGCGGCGGATAAAACCGGCACGCTCGACAGCAAGGCCGTCGGCACCGGCCCATACAAAATGGTGCAGTACAAGACTGGCGAATTCGTGCTGGAAGAAAAATATCCGGGTTACTGGGGCGATAAAGCCGCCGGGCCGGATGACATCAAATGGACCTGGAGCGCCGAACCTTCGGTGATGAACATGGCGTTGCAGGCCGGTGAAGCCGACGTCATCAACCCGGTCCCGCCGCAGTTTGCCCGCGTGCTGAAGAACAATCCGAAGTTTGACCTGCATGAAAGCCCTGGCGCTTCCGTATTCTGGGTGGCGCTGAACACCGATCTCAAACCACTGAGCGACGTCCGCGTGCGTCAGGCACTGAACTTCGCCACCGACCGCGACGGGCTGGTGCGCGCCATCATGTCCGGTTTCGCACAACCGGCGAACTCTCCGCTGGCACCGGTCACCGCCGGTTATGACAAAACACTCAACCCGTATCCGCTGGATTTGGCAAAAGCCAAAGCCCTGCTCAAAGAAGCCGGTGTCGCTGACGGTTTCACCATGTCGATTGCGGTGCAGGGTCAGGACGCCCGCATCGGTCAGGTGCTGCAAAGCATGTGGGCGAAAATCGGCGTGAAACTGGACGTGAAAATCATGGAAAGCGGCGTGTGGACTAAGGCAGCGTTTGCCGATCAGGTCGGTAAAAAAGCCGACAACACCGGCGCGGTTCTGGCCTCCTGGTCTTCCGGCGCGAACGGCGCAGATCTGCAACTTCGTCCGCTTTACTACAGCAAAAGTTTCGCACCGGGCGGCGCCAATCTGGGCTTCTTCAGCGATCCGAAACTGGATGAGATGTTAGACAAAGCGGCTTCGACGCTGGATGAAAATTCCCGTAACGCGATTTACGTCGATGCGCAGAAAGAGATTAACCAGCAGGCGCCGCAGGTGCTGTTGTATTACCAGAATGATTTGTACGCCACCGGCAAAAACATTTCAGGCGTCACGATGATCCCGGGCGGGCAAATTGTGGTCAAAGATGCACAGAAAAAATAACTGCGGCATGAACAGTGGAAAAGCGACATGAAAGCTTACCTTGCCAAAAAACTCATCGCCTTCCCGATCATCCTGATCGGCGTGTCGATGCTGATTTTTGTCTCCATCCGTGCGCTGCCGGGGGATCCGGCGCGTCTGATGGCCGGGCCCGAAGCCACGCAGGAAGCGGTCGATGCCATGCGGGTGCGCCTCGGGCTTGATCAGCCGCTGGTGACGCAATACCTGCATTTTGCGGGTAACGTTTTGCACGGCAATCTCGGCATCTCGTTACAGTCGCAGCAGCCGGTCACGCAGGAAATCGGTGAACGTATGCCGTATACCCTGATGCTGGCCGTGCTGGCGTATTTTCTGGCGGTGGCGGTGGGCGTTCCGGCGGGCATGATAGGCGCGGTGTACCGCAACCGCTGGCCGGATTTTGGCGTGATGTTGCTGGCGATTGCCGGTGCGTCCATCGCCAACTTCTGGCTGGGGCTGATGGCAATGAACACCTTCTCGGTCAGTCTCGGCTGGTTGCCGTTACTCGGCGCGACGTCATGGAAAAGCTACATTTTGCCTTCGGTCACGCTGGCCGTTTTACCGATGGCGGTGATGGCGCGCATGACACGTTCCAGCATGCTGGATGTGTTATCGGAAGATTATATCCGCACCGCGCGCGCCAAAGGGTTATCCGCCACCACCGTCTATTGCAGCCATGCGTTTCGTAATGCGTTGATCCCGATTGTCACTATCGTTGCGCTCAATTTCGGCAGCCTGATTGGCGGCGCGGTGGTCACAGAATCCGTCTTCAACTGGCCGGGCATTGGCCGCCTGCTGGTGGATTCCGTGCGCTATCGCGATTACCCGGTGATTCAGGGCGTGGCGCTGGTCGCCGTCTGCGGCGTGGTGGTGATGAACCTGCTCGGTGAATTACTGATCGCTTTCCTGAATCCAAAAATAAGGTTCGATTAATGTCTGCCATTATCACGCCATTAGCCCGTCGCAAACCGCGCACGCTGCGCTTTTTCCGCTGGTTATGGCGTCATCCTGCCGTGACCCTCGGCGGTTTTATCGTCAGCCTGATCGTGCTGGCTGGCCTTTTCGCGCCGCTTATCACCCGTCACGATCCTTACGCTCAGGATCTGATTGATACCCTGCTGCCGCCCGATGCTGGTCACTGGTTTGGCACCGACGATTATGGCCGCGATATTTTTGCCCGCGTGATTTATGGCGCACGCATTTCGATTATCGAAGTGGTGCTGAGCGTCGGGCTGGCGATGATTATCGGCATTCCGCTGGGAATTATCGCCGGTATGGCGGGTCGTTATACCGACATGATCATCATGTGGTTTATGGACATGTTGTTCGCGTTTCCGGGCATCGTGCTGGCGATTCTGGTGGTCAGTATTCTCGGCGGCGGGCTGGTAAACTTGCTGATCGCGATTTCATTGTTTGCCATCCCGGTGTACGCGCGCCTGAGCCGTAACCTGACGCTCGGATTAAAGCAGATGGAATACGTCGAGGCCGCACAGGCGCTGGGTTTATCGAACTACCGCATCATCGTGCATTACATTTTACGCAATGCCATCGGGCCGATTATCGTGCAATCGACGCTGACCGCCGGTACGGTGATCCTAGCCGCTGCCAGCCTCTCATTTCTCGGGCTTGGCGTGCAGCCGCCGATGCCGGAATGGGGTACCATGATGAGCGATGGCCGCAACTTCCTCGGTATTAATATTTACCTTTCGCTGTTCCCCGGTCTGGCCATTATGCTGACCGTGCTTGGTTTTAACGTACTGGGCGACGGACTGCGAGATTTACTGGACACACGCTCATGACCTCAGCCGTTTTTTGCGCCGATATCGGCGGTTCGTTTATTAAATTTGGCATTTCACGTCGTTCTGGCGAAATTGAAGAGTGCGGCAAAGTCCCGACACCCGTCGCCTCCTGGGACGATTTCGTCGATGCCATGCAAACACTCATCACCCGTTACGGAGCGGATTTACCGTCATCCACCCCGCTCGCCATTTCCACTGCCGGTCTGGTTTCACCGCAAACGGGCGAAATGCTGGCAACCAACATTCCGGCCTTTACCGGCCATTCACTGGCAAAAGATCTCAGCGCTGCGCTTGAGCGCCCGGTCACTGCCGCTAACGATGCCGACTGTTTCGCCCTCGCCGAAGCCCATGCGGGCAACGCCCAACATCATGCTGTGGTCGCCGCCATCATTTTAGGTACCGGTGTTGGCGGGGGTCTGGTGATCAATGGCCAGCTGGTGCGCGGCCACGGGGGTGTCACCGGTGAATGGGGGCATGGCGCTATTACCCGCACGGCGCTGACACTTAATGGCGAAAGCTACTGCATTCCGCGTCTGACATGCGGCTGCGGGCAGACCGGTTGTCTCGACATGCTCGGTGGCGCGCGCGGCATGGAGCGTTTGCATGAGCATTTTCACCGCCAGCAAAACACCAGTCTGGAGATTGTAACCGGCTGGCTGAATGGCGATACCGATGCCTCTCTCACCGTGAACGCCTGGCTGGAACTGGTCGCCGAACCGCTGGCGCTGCTGGTGAATATTCTCGGTCCTTCACGGATCGTCGCAGGTGGCGGTCTGGCTTCGGCGACAGAACTGATTGCCGCGCTGGATCAAAAAGTACGCGCCGGCGTGCTGCATACCTACACCGAACCGCTGCTGATCCCCGGGAAATTCCTGACCGGCGGCGGGTTAGTCGGGGCTTCAGTCATGGGGCGACTCGGCAGCTAGCCTTCAGGTTCAGCCTCCCCGCCTTCCCCTGCATTCAGACGGCAAACTCCATGTGTTTGCCGTCCGGCATTTCGACGTTCAGCCGCAGCTTCCCGCCCATCGCTTCGATATACCGTTTCATGGTGGAGAGTTTGATGTCGTTTCCCCGTTGTTCAATGGCGACCACAGAAGGTTGACTGATCCCCATGGCTTTCGCGACTTCGGCCTGTGATAGCGCCAGTTGCTCACGCAGCGCCTGCAGCCGGACTTCCAGCAGCATTTCCTCAGCCATATGGGTGATACGTTCCTGACTTGCCTGAGAACGTTCTGACATTAACTGCTTAAGATTTTTAGCCATGACTTGCTCCTTGCGGCTGCTGCAGATGTTCCAGATAGGCCCGGTCGGCCATTCTTAACATCCGCTGATAAAAGAGTTTTTCGTTTCCTTCTTTCTTCGCCGCGCAAAGAATAATTGCCTGGCGAAAGGGATCGAAGGCAAAGAAAGCCCTGAACGGGTTTCCTCTGTGCTGCACACGCAGTTCTTTCATGTGCGTATAAGCGGATTCATAGACCGTATCCACCAGCGGCCTTCCTGTTTCCGGCCCGCCGATAGCCAGCGCCAGCATTCCGGCCAGTAACTTCTCCTGAGTTTTATCATCCTGTCGTTCAAACCATGCATCGAACATATCCGTCGTGAGTACCGGCCACATAATGCGTCATCCTTGTATAGACTATAATCTATAAATCGTACTCCACAAAGTGATAAAAAAAGAAGCATTAAACGGATTTGCACAGACTTGCAGCGGGAATCTCGGGATATCTTCCAGAAAACCTGACAAGGAGTTAAGCGAAAAGGCGCAGGGATATGCCGCCCCGCAAGCGCCCACCATCATGACGTTGGTTACATCTGGCAAACAAATAACTTAAGGTATAGTTGCACCAGTGACTATTAAAAATGTAGCATAAGTTCCCTGTTTATTTCGGAGCCTTACCATGACCCCAACACTGCAAGACCAGCAAGATATAGCCGACCTGATGAACGGCTGGATCCACCGCGATTTATCCCAGTGGGATCAGCTGCTTGAACTTTTCCATGATGACGGCACCATTGAAGTCACCTGGTTTGAAGGCATCTTCAGCCAGTTTGTGGAAGGCTCAAAAAAGATGGGCGGTTCTGATCTTGTGACGAAACACCTGATAGCCTCCCCCGTCATCACCTTCAACGGTAACCGCGCCATTGCAGAAACCAACGCGATGATTGTCGGCGAAAACGTCAAACTCGGCATTGGTTGCAGCAACCACAACCGCTTTTATGATCTGATCGAAAAACGAGACGGCGTGTGGCGCATCGTAAAACGCCAGTCTGTTTATGACATGGGGACTTTTACCTTCCCGCAGGGTCTGGTGGAGATTGATCAATCCATCGTCGCGAAATACCCGCGTGAATATGCGCCGCTGGCTTATCTGCTGGAACAAAGCGGCTTTCCGGTGAAGCGTATTTTCGCCACAAAATTCAGCCAGCTCGAAAAAGAGATGAAGGCTGAAGGCCTGGCGTGGTTGCGTGCCTGAAATTAGCTGACAAATGGGCAGTTTCCGATTAAATCTATTCATATCAATGATGAATACTCCGGAGCTGCCACTATGATTTTTCACCGCTATCACGGACTGGGTAACGATTATCTGGTCTGCCATCACAGCGTCGCCGCCCTGCTCAGCCATGAGCAAATCCGGCGCATCTGCGACCGTCATTACGGCATCGGTTCCGACGGTTTGCTGATCGACCATGACGACGCCGATATCCCTTCCCTGCGCATTATCAATCCCGACGGTTCTGAGGCCGAGAAAAGCGGCAACGGACTGCGCATTTACGCCCGCTACCTGTTTGATACAGGCCGCGTATCCCATGAGCCCTTTCTGGTGAACACCTCCGGTGGCCAGGTGCGTTGCGAAGTGACTGAAGGCGCGCATCAGGTGATTGTCGATATGGGCCAGGCAAAATTCTCCCCGGCGGCCTTACCGGCCAATGTTGAAGGTGATGAAGCCCTCGCGCTGCCGCTGGTTGCGGGCGGACATCATCTTTGCGCGACACTGGTTTCCATGGGTAATCCGCACTGCGTGATCCGCGTTGAAAAACTGGATCTGGATGTCGTGAAACAACTCGGCGCGGAAATCGAAACACTGGCGATTTTCCCGAAACGGACCAACGTGCAGTTCGTGCAAGTGCTGGACAGAAGCAACATCAGTATCGGCATCTGGGAGCGCGGCGCCGGGTATACGCTGGCGTCCGGCAGCAGCAGTTGTGCAGCGGCCAGCGCGATGCGCAAACTGGGGCTGGTGGACGAAAATGTCACGGTGCATATGCCGGGAGGAAAACTTGCCATCCGTTTCAGCGGCGATTTTCAGGTCAACATGCGCGGGCCGGTGCAAAAAATCGCGTCCGTCACGCTCGACAGCGACTGTTTCTGGGATATGCCTGCATAGCCCGGTGGTGTGCAGTGTTCACTTTCCTCCTCTCTGCTGATTAACGCTTTGCATCACGGCAGCCTGTCTGCCGTTTTTTTATGCCTTCATATAAATAAAACTCATACCTGCATAATGATTTTATGGCAGACAGCGCGCTTTCCAGCCCCTAAGTTGGTTATCAGGAAGCACCACAATGAATAACCAACTCATTGTTTAACAAATAAAATAATCTTAATAAAAACCCGTCGCGACCGTTCTGCGTGCTAAGCCGGTCAGTGAAATTTTGTTCAAAGTTTTAATCCGATCACATATTAATAAAAAAAACAGAGAGCGTACCCTATGAGCAACAACTCCATCGTGGACGTGAAAGCCTGGATAGACGACCGCCCGATATCCAAATATCAATGGGTGGTCCTGTCCCTGTGTTTCATCATCATTATGTTCGACGGTTACGACGCCGCGGTGATGGGCTTTATCGCCCCGGCGCTGATCGAAGACTGGGGCATCAGCCGTGCGGAAATGGGCCCGATTTTAGGCGCCGCCATGTTTGGTGTGGCGATCGGCGCGCTGATTGCCGGGCCAAATGCAGACCGGTTCGGTCGCAAACGGGTGCTGATGTGGTCGATTCTCTGTTTCGCGCTGTTCAGCCTGCTGAGCACCTTTGCCCGCACGCCGGTGGAAATGGCGATCCTGCGCTTTCTCACCGGCCTGGGATTAGGGGCGGTGATGCCTAATACCGTGACGCTGGTGTCGGAATATATGCCCGAACGCCGCCGCAGCCTGATGATCACCGTGATGTACAGCGGCTTTAACGTCGGTTCCGGCGCAGGCGGTTTTGTTGCCGCCGGTTTGCTGCCGCATTTTGGCTGGAAAGCGGTGATTTTTGCGGGCGGGATCCTGCCTCTGCTGATGCTGCCTCTGCTGATGTGGATCCTGCCGGAATCCGCCATGTACATGGTGGTACGCAACGTAGCCAAAGAGAAAATCGCCAAAGTGCTGACCCGCGCCGGTGGCGTGTTCAGCGAGGGTACCAAATTCGTGCTTAAAGCCCCGGTGATTCAGAAAAAAGCCAAAGTCTTCCAGCTGTTCGCCAACGGCTATGCCAGGGGCACGATTGTCTTGTGGGTCACCTATTTCATGGGGCTGTTCGTGATTTATCTGCTCAACGGCTGGCTGCCAACCATTATGCGTAACGGCGGATTCTCACTGGAGCGCGCGGCCATCGTCGCCGGTTTGTTCCAGCTGGGCGGCACCTTCGGCGGCCTGATGGTCGGCGGGCTGATGGACAGATTCATTGCAAAACGCGTCATCGCAGGCTTCTACATGATGGGCGTGGTCAGCCTGCTCTCGCAGGGCATCGGCAACTTCGGCCCGGACATTCTCGCCCTGCTGGTGTTCATCAGCGGCGTGTGCATTAACGGCGCTCAGACCGGCCTGCAGGCCTTTTCACCGGCCTTCTACCCGACAGAAATGCGCGCCACCGGCGTCTGCTGGATGCACGGCATCGGGCGCAGCGGCGCGATCATCAGCTCATCACTGGGCGGCGTCCTGCTCGGCGTTTTCTCCGGCCAAAACATGATCTTTATTATTCTGGCGCTGCCTGCCTTGCTGGCGGGTCTGAGCATTCTTTTGCACCGCGCGGCGCACCCGGCCGAGATGATCAAAGGCGTTGATATTACTGACATCCCGGAGTTGTCGCGCACCCTGAATATCCGCTAGTCTCTGGATTAGCCACCTTATAATTAGAAACACAAGAATCAGAAACCTAAGTCAGACACATCACTCACGCGGCGCGACATTGGCGTCGCGGTTACCCTACAAAAAGTATTGAGGATTTAAGATGGCGAAAATCATAGGCGGTTTAGCAGTTTCACATACCCCGACCATCGGTTTTGCGGTTGACCACAATAAGCAGGATGAAAGTGCCTGGGCGCCGATTTTCGAAAGCTTTGCGCCGATGCAAAAATGGCTCGAAGAAAAGAAACCTGACGCGCTGGTCTACATTTTCAACGACCACGTCACGTCGTTTTTCTTCGATCACTATTCGGCATTTACGCTGGGTATTGACGATCATTATGAAGTGGCCGATGAAGGCGGTGGCGCGCGCGATTTGCCTGCGGTGAAAGGCCATGCGGCGCTGTCGCAGCATATCGGTGCCAGCCTGATGGCGGACGAATTTGATATGTCCTTCTTTCAGGATAAGCCTTTAGATCACGGCCTGTTCTCGCCGCTTTCTGCCCTGATGCCGCACGAAGGCGGCTGGCCAACGCAAATCGTCCCGCTGCAAATCGGCGTGTTGCAGTTCCCAATTCCGACCGCCCGCCGCTGTTACAAACTCGGTCAGGCGCTGCGCCGCGCCATTGAAAGTTTTCCCGAAGATCTGAACGTAGCGATTGTCGCCACCGGCGGCGTTTCCCATCAGGTACACGGCGAACGCTGCGGTTTTAACAACCCGGCGTGGGATGAACAGTTTGTCGATATGATCGTTAACGACCCGGAGCGTCTGACCGAAATGACGCTGGCGGAATTCGCCACGCTGGGCGGCATGGAAGGCGCAGAAGTGATCATGTGGCTGGTGATGCGCGGGGCGTTATCTGCCAACGTGAAGAAACTGCATCAGGCCTATTACCTGCCGTCGATGACCGGTATCGCCACGCTGATCCTTGAGAATCAGTCCCGCGAAGCCCCGTATGACGTACAGCAGCGCCAGCGTGACAAAATCGCGCAGCAAATGGCGGGGGTTGAAAAGTTGCCGGGCACCTATCCGTTCACCCAGGCGCGCAGTCTGAAAGCCCTGCGCATCAACCGGTTCCTGCACCGTCTGATCCAGCCTGCGTGGCGCGAGCGTTTCCTCACCGATCAGCATGCGCTGTTCGCGGAAACGAAGCTGACCGGCGAGGAACAAACACTTCTGCGCGAACTCGACTGGCGCGGCATGATCCATTACGGCGTCAGCTTCTTCCTGCTGGAAAAACTTGGCGCGGTGGTCGGCGTCTCCAACTTACATATTTATTCCGCGATGCGCGGCGAAACGCTGGAAGAATTCCAGAAAACCCGCAATCAACAAGTTCTCTATTCAGTAGCAGGTAAAGCGAAAGCATGACGATTTTTGAGCAACCTAAGATCGACACTCATCACCACGTGTTTGATCCGGCGCGCTTCCCGTACCTTCCGGACACGCCTTATCGTCCACAAGGGCACGAGATCGGCACCACCGATTATTACCGCGCCGTGATGCAGGCGTACAACATCCGCCACTCGCTGATTGTCGGCCCGACGTCGGGTTACAACACCGACAGCACCTGTCTGCTGGATGCGCTGGAAAAAGGCAATGGCCGCTTCAAAGGCATCGCCGTGGTGCCGTTTGATTTAAGCATTGAGCAACTCGCCAGCCTGAAACAGGCCGGTGTGGTCGGCATCGCCATGAATGTGGCGATGCTCGGCACGGAGCCGTTTCTGCATCTCGACGCACTGATGGGGCGTCTTACCGAACTGGAACTGTTCGCGGCCATTCAGGTGCAAAACGATCAGCTGCTGGCGCTGCTGCCGCTGATCAACCGCAACAAAACGCGGCTGCTGATTGATCACTCCGGCCGCCCTGACGTCACGCAGGGCCTGCAACAACCGGCGTTTCAGGCACTTCTCGGCCTGGCTGACCAGCAACGCACCTGGGTGAAACTTTCGGGCCTGGCAAAGTTCAGCCGCCAGCCTTTCCCTTATCAGGACGGACACGCCTATCAGCACGCCCTGCTCAATGCCTTTGGCGCAGAGCATTGCATGTGGGGTTCTGACTGGCCGTTCCTGCGGGCGGAACACCGGATGGATCTCGGCACGTTGCTGATGCTGGTGGAGCAATTATTCCCCGACGAAAAAACCCGCCAGCAGATTTTGTGGCAGACGCCGAAAGCGTTGTTTGGATTTACGGATGACTGAAGAAAGGAAAGACTGATGAATTATAAAATCGCCGTTTTTAACGGTCCGAATCTCAATCTGCTCGGCACGCGCGAGCCGGAAACCTACGGTCACGACACGCTGGCGACTGTCGAAAAACTGTGTCATCAGACCGGCGAAAGCTGCGGCGCAACCATCGACTTCTTCCAGACCAATCACGAAGGCGAGCTGATTGACCGCATTCAGGCCTGTCGCGGCAACGTGGATGCCATCGTCCTGAATGCCGCCGCCTGGACGCACACCTCCGTCGCCCTGCGCGACGCGGTGACCGCCGTCAGCCTGCCGCTGTACGAAGTGCACATCACCAACGTGCACAAACGCGACGCCTTCCGCCATCACTCCTTTCTCTCCGACGTCTCCGTCGGCGTGATCTGCGGGTTTGGCATTCAGGGTTATGAATATGCCATCAGGCAGGCAGTGGTGAATCTGAAGAAGTAATTTAGCCGCACACCTTTCTGATCTCCTCGACCAGCGCGCCGGCCGCCGGTGACAACAGGCTGCCGGCGCGAAACGTCAGGCCGATGGCGCGGTGCGTATCGGCCAGTTCCAGCGGCAGTTTGACCAGTTCGCCGGATTCAAGCTCGTGTTCCAGCTGGCGGGCAGACACTGCTGCCAGCATGTCGGAACCGAGCAACAGCCCGCGCACAATACCCAGATCGCCACTTTCCACTACCGGGTCTGGCGGCGGCATGTCCATGGCGGCAAAGCTGTTGTCCAGCAGGCGTCGGGCGGGGGTTTCGGCGCGCGGCAACACCCAGCGCGCTTTGCGCAAATGCTCCTGCGTCACGGTTTCTGCCAGCAACGGATGGCCCTTTCTCGCCAGAATCACCATGCTTTCGGTAAACAGGGTTTCGGTCGCCATATCCGCCGCGTAATCGCTGGAACGCAGTGCGCCAAAAATGAAATCCACTTCGCCGGAACGCAGCTCAGAGGCCAGCGCACTGAACGCGCTTTCATTGGTGACCACTTTTACCCCGCCGTAACGCTGCGTCAGCCCGATGATCGCCTGCGGCAGTAACCGCGTGCGGCCAAGCGGCAACGCCCCAACCTGCACCGTCCCTTCCAGCA
>NZ_MJIB01000004.1:1231842-1260862 GCF_003697865.1 Rahnella sp. Larv3_ips
CAGCGCCAGACCGGCACCGTTTTCCAGCACCTTCAGCGCGGCACTGACCGCAGGCTGACTCAGACCAAGCAGGGTCGCCACCGTCTGCATATGCCGCGTGTTGCACAAAGAGATAAAGATTTGCAGACGCCGGACGTTAAACAGATACAGCGGTTCAGTATCGCCCCGCCGCTGGCCGCTTTTGCCCTGCAATTTCGCCAGCTGCGACGGGATCTGGCGCAGCTCGGCAATGGCCCGCCGGGCGCGGGGCAAGACGCATTTGCCGAAATCCGTCAGCAACATGCCGTTGGCGTGGCGCTCAAACAGCGGCACATCGAGAAACTGTTCCAGGTCACGGATAGCCCGCGTGACCGCCGACTGGGTGCGGTAAAGTTCATCCGCCGCACGGGATACGCTCCCCTGATCGACCACCTGACAAAATGCCCGTATTTGCATCAGGTTACTCAGCATCTCAGCTTCCGCCATCCCCTTCTCCCTTCTGGTTTTTTTGCGTGATACCTCCCTGCAATATAAATAAAACGCATACCCCCTGCAATCAAATGAATTACCCGTCACGCACGTTGGCTGACAGCATGGAACTCAGACATTTTGAGAACAATAAAACCAAGGACACCCTCATGACTCAGCCCAAAAAAGATGATGCTAAAAGCGCATTAGTTGTCAGCGCCCATTCCGCCGATTTCGTCTGGCGTGCGGGCGGTGCCATCGCCAAACATACCCAGGCCGGTTACGCCGTGCACATCGTTTGCCTGTCGTTCGGCGAACGGGGGGAATCCGCCAAACTGTGGCGCAAAGGCAATATGACCGAGGACGTGGTGAAAGCCTCGCGTCGCGAAGAAGCGATGGCCGCCGCTGAAATTCTCGGTGCCACCGTTGAGTTTTTCGATATGGGCGATTATCCGCTGCGTGCCGATAAAGAATCGCTGTTCCGCCTGGCCGACGTTTACCGCCGCGTGCAGCCACATTTCGTGCTGACCCATTCCCTGAAAGACCCGTACAACTACGATCACCCGATGGCGACGCATCTGGCGCAGGAAGCGCGGATTATCGCGCAGGCCGAGGGATATAAGCCCGGCGAAACCATCGTCGGCGCGCCTCCGGTGTACTGTTTTGAGCCACATCAGCCGGAACAGTGCGAATGGAAACCCGACGTGCTGCTCGATATCACCGACGTCTGGGACAAAAAATATCAGGCCATTCAGTGCATGGCCGGTCAGGAACATTTGTGGGAATACTACACCCGCGTCGCCCAGCAGCGCGGCGTACAGGCGAAACGTAACGTCGGTATCACCAGCGCCAAAAACATCGTTTACGGCGAAGGTTATCAGAGCATCTTCCCACGCGTGACGGAGGATTTAGCATGAGTCTGGTCGGTAAAAAAGGCGTCGTGGTTCGCCATATTCCACGGGCAGATAAAGCGGACGTTACTGCACTCGCGGCCTTCGGCGTCGCGACGGTACATGAAGCGCAGGGCCGTAAAGGCTTGCTGGAGGCAGGTATCCGTCCGATCCAGCAAGATTGCGCAATTTCCGGCAGCGCTGTCACCGTGCTGACCGCGCCGGGCGATAACTGGATGTTCCACGTGGCTGTCGAACAGTGTCAGCCGGGAGATATTCTGGTGGTCGCACCGACGTCGCCATGTTCTGACGGCTTCTTCGGTGATTTGCTGGCAACGTCGCTCAAAGCGCGCGGCGTGGTCGGGCTGGTGGCCGATCTCGGGGTGCGAGATACCAAAACCCTTCGCGACATGGGTTTTCGCGTCTGGTCACGGGCGGTTCATGCGCAGGGCACCATTAAGGAAACGCTCGGTTCCGTGAACGTGCCGGTGGTGTGTGCGGGGCAACTGGTTTACCCCGGCGATGCCATCGTGGCCGATGATGACGGCGTGGTGGTGGTGCGTCGTGAAGACGTCGCCCGGGTGGCGCAGGCCAGCCGCGAACGGGAAATGCTGGAAGAAAGCAAACGCGCCAGAATGGCTGACGGCGAACTCGGGCTGGATATCTACAACATGCGCCCGCGTCTGGCAGAAAAAGGGCTGAAATATTTCGATTCCACCGAAGAAGCAGAACAGGCCGAAAAGCGCTGAGGAGCGGATATGCCACAGACCCGGATCCCCTGCCTGCTGATGCGCGGCGGCACCTCAAAAGGGGCGTTTTTCCTGGCCGCTGATTTGCCACAAAATGAAGCGTTGCGCGACCGCGTCCTGCTGGCAGTGATGGGTTCCCCTGATCCGCGCCAGATTGACGGCCTCGGCGGTGCGGATCCGCTGACCAGCAAAGTGGCGATTATCCGCCCTTCCGCACGGCCTGATGCCGACGTCGATTATCTGTTTGCGCAGGTGAATGTCGATAAAGCGGGGGTGGATTACGGACAAAATTGCGGCAATATTCTGGCCGCCGTGGGCCCGTTCGCCCTCGAAAAGCAGCTGGTCAGCCCGCTGGACGGCATCACGCCGGTGCGCATTTTTATGGAAAATACCGGGCAGATTGCCACCGCGCATGTGCCGGTCAGAGACGGCGAAGTCTGTTATCAGGGGGAATTGCGCATCGACGGGGTACCCGGCACGGCGTCTAAAATCAGCGTCGAATTTGCCGATATCGCCGGTTCCAGTTGCGGGGCATTACTGCCCACCGGCAACGCCCGCGATACCTTCGACGGCATCGACGTCACCTGCATCGACAACGGTATGCCGGTGATCCTGCTGCGCGCCGCCGATGTCGGTCGCAGCGGCTATGAAACCCGCGAACAACTGGATGCCGATACGGAACTGAAACAGCGTCTCGAGTCGATCCGCTTGCAGGCGGGTCCTAAAATGAATCTCGGCGATGTCTCGCAGCGCACCGTACCGAAAATGACGCTGATCGCTGAGCCGCGAAACGGCGGCGCCATCTCCAGCCGGACATTTATTCCGCACCGCTGTCACGCCTCCATCGGCGTGCTCGGTGCGGTCAGCGTCGCCAGCGCCTGCCTGATCCCCGGCAGCATCACCGAAGGACTGGCGCATACGCCCTGCGGCGACACGCCGCTGGTCAGCGTCGAACATCCAACCGGCGAGTTCAGCGTGGAATTACAACTCGATCCGACTCAAACCGGCGCACAGCGCCTCAGAGGCTGCGCGCTGTTACGCACCGCGCGCCTGATTTTTGAAGGCTGCGTCGCTATCCCCGCCAGTGTGTGGGACGGCCATCAGGACGAACATCAGGAACCGCATCATGAATAACGTCACCCGCATTTCCTTAATTGGCCTCGGCGAGGTCGGCACGATTCTGGCAACGGATTTAAAAAACCAAAATCCGGCGCTGGATATTGTGGCCTTTGATAAGCAAAGCGACTCAGCGGTGATACGCCAGCGCGCCCGTGACGCCGGAGTGAACTTTGCGCTGTCTGTGGAAGACGCCGTAAAAAACAGCCAGATCATGTTCTCTGCCGTGACCGCCGCCGAAGCGCTGAAGGTGGCCGAAGCCGTCGCCCCGCATCTCGCGCCCGGACAGTTTTTTCTCGATCTGAATTCTGTTTCGCCGAACACCAAACGCGAGGCGATGGCGCTGATTGAACAGGCGGGCGGCCACTACATCGACGTCGCCGTCATGGCACCCTACCCGCCTGCGCGGCTAAAAACCCCGTTGCTGCTGGGCGGCACGCATGTTTACGCCATCAGCGAATGGCTGAACGAAAACGGATTTAACAGCAAAGTTCACAGCACCGCCGTCGGAGAAGCTTCCGCCATTAAGATGTGCCGCAGCGTGATGATCAAAGGCCTCGAAGCCCTGACCGCCGAATGCCTGAGCGCCGCACGCCAGTACGGCGTGGAGAATGAAGTGCTGGCCTCGCTGCACGCCAGCTTTCCGTCACTCGGCTGGGATTCACAGTTGCCGCACTATCTCATCAGTCGCATCGCCGAGCACGGCAAACGCCGCGCCGAGGAGATGCGCGAAGTGGTGAAAACACTCGCGGATGTTGGCGTCGCGCCGAACATGAGTTCCGGCACGGTGCTGGCCCAGCAAGGGCTGGTGGATGCGCTGGCCGCGAAGGGGATCCGGTATTCGGATCTGGAGCCGTTTGAGTGGCAGAGAACCGTGGATATTTTGCATCGTGGTGATGCGAACAGATCATAAGGTCAAATTCAAAACCGTGGGTTGCCACCCACACCGGCCTTAAGAGGCGCCTATCGCCGCGCCTCTTAAGAATCTCCGGCTCTTTTACTGCGCGCTATCGCTCGCTGGCTATGTTTCAGGTAGCACGGCGACAGGCTGGAAATCTTGCCGCTGCGCGGTGCCTTCTCTCGGTCCTGGAGCCTTGGGTCTCCAGGCCGTTCCGTTCAGCAAGATTTCTGAATCGCCCGCACGATCTTAAATTCAAAAGCAGACTGACTCTCATCTTTTCAAAACTCGGGTCTGCAACCTCTCACTCAGCGTGATTTCTGAATCGCCCGCACGATCTTAAAATCAAAAGCAGACTGATTTTCATCCTTTCAAAAAGTTAACTGGCGTGCTCAAAATCCAGCTGAACGGAGCGGCTTCGAGACCTATGGCTCGAAGACCGAGAGAAGGCAGTGCGAAGCACCTGGATTTGCGCCACTCACGATAGCTGCGGAACATGTCCGTCGTTCCTGCGATAGCGCGCAGTAAAAGAGCCCGGGGGGTCTTGGGGGGCGGCGGCGATATGCCGCCCCCCAAGTCGGTGTGGGCCGACGCCCACGGTTTTGACCTTAAGGCCCGAGTGGGTGGCAACCCACGGTTTTGACCTTGAAATTAAAAAGCGTCTTTAGACCCGCTCCGGCATAACCCGATGACACCTCGCCACCACCCCGTCTGCCCCGCAGACAAGATCCTGCGGCATCTGGCAGCCGTCGCCGGCCAGCGGGCAGCGTTCGCGGAAATAACACCCCATCGGCAGATTCCGGTTACTGGGTAACTCCCCTTTCTTATCCACTATTCCGTCATCGAGCGCACGTCCCGCGCGGGGAACGGAATCGAGCAGCAACCGGGTATACGGATGCTGGGGTTCGGTCAGTACTTTTTCTGCTGCGCCCAGTTCAACGATTTGCCCCAGATACATCACCGCCACGCGGTCGCTCATGTGGCGCACGACGGATACGTTATGAGAAATCAGTACGTAGGTCAGGTTGCGCTGGCGTTGCAGTTCTACCAGCAAATTGAGGATTTGCGCCTGCACCGAAATATCCAGCGCGGAGGTCGGTTCATCCAGCACAATGATGTCTGGCTCTGAAGATAACGCGCGGGCGATGGATATACGCTGACGCTGACCGCCGGAAAATTCATGCGGCAGACGGTCGAGATATTCCTTGCGGATACCTACCTGTTCCGCCAGCGTGGCGGCCAGTTCACGACGTTCGCGGCTGCTGTTGTGTTTTTGCACGAACACCGGCTCGGTGATGATCCGCCAGACAGGCAGACGCGGATCCAGCGACGATTGCGGATCCTGAAACACCATCTGCATCCCGGAGCCGAACCACGAATTGTCGTGGCGCGCGCGGTGGATTTCCCCGCTGCTCGGCTTTTGTAATCCCATCAGTAATTGTGCCAGCGTGCTCTTTCCGCAGCCGGATTCGCCGACAATCCCTAAGGTTTCGCCACGGATAATATTGAGATCCAGCCCGTTCAGCGCGTGCACATAACCCGTCGGTTTACCGCGCCAGTTAAAGCTTGCGGGAAAACGTACGCGCACATCCTGGAGTTCGACTAACGCTTCATCAATCATCAGGAAAGCTCCTCAATCGGCTGAATGCGTATTTCACGCTGCGGATGCCAGCAGGCAACGGATTGCTGCGGATGCCGGGCCAGCGGGGTAAGTTCCGGCGTGGTTAAACAGCGGTCATCGGCATAATGACACCGCCCGCGAAACGCACAGCCCTGTGGCAGTTTTGACAGATTCGGCACCGTGCCGGGAATGGCTTTCAGCAGGCTGCGGGGGGTGCCGTTTTCCGGTGCCGCCTGCAACAGGCCGATGGAATACGGGTGCGACGGCGTGTCTATCACATCCGTGGTGTTGCCGCTTTCGATCACGTGCCCGGCGTACATCACGTAAACCCGGTCGCACAGCTGCGACACCACCGCCATGTCATGGGTGATAAATAACACAGCGGTGCCGCTGGCGCGGGCTTTGCGCTGGAGTAACCGCAGCACCTGACGCTGCACCGTGACATCCAGCGCCGTCGTCGGTTCGTCGGCGATGATCAGTTCCGGCTCGCAGGAAAAAGCCATGGCGATTAACACCCGCTGGCGCATACCGCCGGAGAGTTCAAACGGATAGCGGGACATCACCTGCTCCGCGTCGGCGATCTGCATGTCATCCAGTAACCCGATGGCTTTTTGCCACGCCTGCGCCTTGCTGAGTTTCTGATGCAGGCAGATAACTTCGCACATCTGACGGCCAATTTTGCGCGTCGGGTTCAGGGCGTTCATCGGCTCCTGAAAAATCATCGCTACGCGTGCGCCGCGCAAAGTACGCATCTGCTCTTCGCTGGCGCTCACTACGTCGGTGCCGAGCATGCGTAATTCGCCGCCGGTGACGGTAAAACCGTTGGGCGGCAACAGGCGCATCGCCATCATCGCGGTGACCGATTTGCCCGAACCGGACTCACCGACCACGCCAACAATTTCACCGGCGCTGACCGACAGTGACACCTGATTCAGTGCTTTTACTTCGCCGCCGTAGACCGGAAAGACCAGCTGCAACTTGTCGATTTCCAGTACCGGCCCGTGGGTTTGCTCAGTCATGTCAGCGCCCTCTGCTTTTCGGATCCAGCAGGTCGCGCAGACCGTCGCCGAACAGGTTAAAACCGGTGGCGGTGATCAGAATTGCCACGCCGGGGAATGCCGAATACCACCACTGATCGAGAATGTAATTGCGGCCGTTAGACACCATCGCGCCCCATTCTGCGGTCGGTTGCTGCGCACCGAGGCCGATAAAGCCGAGTGTCGCCGCCATCAGAATCGAGGTGCCGATATCCAGTGAAGCCTGCACCACCAGCGGCGGCATAACGTTGCGTAAAACGTGCCAGGTAATCAGATGCCAGCGCGACGCGCCGAATGTGCGCGTGGCCTGCATATATGCCTGATGGCGCAGCATCAGCGTTTGCCCGCGCGCCAGACGCACATAAAACGGAATGCGCACCACGGCAATCGCCAGCATGGCGTTAAACAGACTTGGCCCGAGCGCGGCGGCCAGCGCCATGGTTAATACCAGCGACGGCACCGACAGCATAATGTCCATGCAGCGCATGATCAGCGCATCCACCAGACCGCCGACCACGCCGGAAAAACAGCCGAGCAACGAGCCAATGCTGCCCGCGATAATCACTACCGCCAGCCCTGCTGCCACCGACTGTTGGCTGCCAATCAATACGCGGCTGAACAGATCGCGCCCGACTTCATCCGTGCCAAACCAGTGCAGCGCGGAAGGTGCCTGCAGCCGGTCGGTCAGGCTGATGGCGTTCGGGTCGTGCGGTACCAGCCACGGCGAGAAAATCATGATGAAAAGAACGATCAGCATAATCGTCAGCCCGAGCAGTGTCAGCGGGCTGCGGCTTAGCAGATGAAATGTGCGCCGCCAGCTGGCAAAACGCGGTTTGACGTCCGGTGCCACAATATCGGCCCGGTGATTATTGACGCCCGGTTCAATCACAGACATGCCTCACCCCTCACGGCCAATGCGCGGATCGATCCACACATACAGTAAATCCACACACAAATTGACGATGACGTACGCAAACGACACCACCACCGCAAAGCCCATCACCGCCGGGAAATCCAGCGCCTGAATCGAATTCACCACGTACGCGCCCATGCCCGGCCAGGCAAAAACGGTTTCGGTCAGCACCGCGCCGTAGAGTAAATCGCCCATCGCCAGCCCGAGCACCGTTACCGATGGGATCAGCGCGTTCGGCAAGGCGTGGCTGAGGATCACCCGCCAGCGCGAAAGCCCGTTGGCACGCGCCGTGCGGATATAATCTTCATTCAGTTGCTCCAGCATCGCCGAGCGAATTTGCCGCGCCACGATGCCCATATGGACGAACGCCAGTGTCAGCGCAGGCATCGCCAGATGTTGCAGACTGTTCCAGAACGTCTCCCAGTTGCCGGTCAGCAGGGAGTCGAGCACATAAAAACCGGTGATATCAGCCGGAGGATCTAGCCAGTCGTCGAGCCTTCCGCCGCCCGGCAGCAGGTTCAGATGGCCGTAAAACAGGATGATGACGCCCAGCCCCAGCCAGAATGCAGGCGTGGAAATGCCCAGTACGGAAAGCAAACGCACCAGATGATCGGGAAATTTATTCTGGTATACCGCCGACAACACGCCCAGCGGAATGCCAAGCACAATCGCCAGAAACAGGGCGCTGACCGCCAGCTCCAGCGTCGCCGGGAAGAAGGCTTTCAGATCTTCCAGCACCGGACGGCCGGTGCGGATCGACGTGCCCAAATCACCGTGCAGCAAATCACTGACATAACGGAAAAACTGTACATACAGCGGCTGGTTCAGCCCGAGTTGCTCACGGATATGCTCGACCATTTCATTACTTGCGCGATCGCCCGCCAGTAACCGCGCCGGATCACCGGGGATCATGTGCGAGATGATAAAAGTGATCACGCACACGCCCGCCATCACCAGTATCAGGCCCCAGCAGCGCTGGCGGATCAACGTCCAAAAAGTCATAGTGTTTTCCCCGTAAAACCCCCTTCAGATCGTGAAAGGGGCTTTCGTGAATGATGCCGCTGTTACTTGTGCATTTGCCCCACGTTGAACACCTGCTCCAGCATCGGGTTGAAAACAAAGCCTTTCACGTCTTTGTTCATCGCCACCTGATAGTTTTTCTGGAACAGGTAAACGTACGCCGCTTCGTCGATAACGATTTTCTGCGCCTGCTGGTAGTAACCGGTACGCTCTTTCTGATCGGTCACCGACACCGCTTTTTTCAGTAAGGCATCGACCTCAGGGTTAGCGTAGAAAGAACGGTTACCCGGCAGGCCTTTTTTATCGGACTCGAACCAGTAGTTCATGAACATGTACGGGTCAGCGAAATCCGGGCTCCAGTTACCGATGGAGATATCGTAATCGCCCTGCCCGATGCGATCGCGCATGGTGGCATTCGCCAGTTTTTCCAGCTTCACGTTGATACCGGCCTGACCGAGGCTCGCCTGCACGGCAAGCGCGATAGATTCCCAGTTCGGATCGTTATCGGAATACAGGAAATCCAGCGTCTTCGGTTTGTCTTTGACTTTCTCCAGATCGGATTTGGCCTGCGTCAGATCTAAGGTGTATTGCTTCGCCGTCGGGTCGAAGCCCCACATGCCCTCAGGAATTGGCCCGCGCATCTGTTTGGCATTGCCACCGAGAATGCCTTTCACCATGCCCTGATAATCCACGGCTGAAGAAATCGCGCGGCGTAAATCCACCTGATTGAGCGGCGTTTTGGCATTATTGAGATAGAGATAGGTCACGCGCAGCGACGGGAATTCCTCGACAGCAACGTTGCCCTCTTTCTTCAGTGCCGCCAGCTGATCCATCGGCAGGGAATCGGCGATATCCAGATCGCCACGCGACAGCTGCAGGCGGCGGGTGGCGCTTTCACCGATAATTTTCACGGTCACGCGTTTGAACGCCGGTTTCGCGCCGTTGTAGTGCGCGTTCGGCACCAGCACCAGTTGCTGACCTTTCTGCCAGCGATCCAGCTTGTAAGGGCCGGAACCGGCGGTATGACCGGCCAGCCACGCCTTACCTTCGTCGGCAGGATTGGCTTTGGCAATCGCCGGGTTGACGATGCCTGCGCCGTCATTGGCCAGCGTATAGAGGAATGGCGCGAACGGCGTTTTCAGCGTAAAGGTGACCGTCATCGGATCCACCACCGTCACCGTCATGTCTTTCGGGAAAGCTTCCGACGGACCCTGACCGATTTTCATCAGACGCTCAAAGGACCATTTCACCGCGTCGGCATTGACGTCGGTGCCATCGTCAAATTTGGCGCCGGGCTTGAGTTTGAAGGTCCAGACCAGTTGATCGGGTGAAGCCGTCCAGCTTGCCGCCAGATCGCCTTCCACCTGCGTTGAGCCTTTACCGTCTTCGGTTTTGTACTGCACCAGACGCTGATAGGCCGGATAGGTCACCGTCCAGTCGTTGTTGTCAATGGTCACCGCCGGATCCAGCGTTTGCGGATCCGCCGCTTTACCAATCACCAGCATGTCTTTCGGCACGGCGGCCTGGGCGGCAAAACTTAAGCCTGACAAGGCCAGAAAAATGGCACCGGCGATCTGTGTCTTGGTATTTTTGCGGAACGTGTTGATTGCTGTGTTGCTCATCGGAGAACTCCTGGCTCTGTCAAAAAGTGATAAGAGACGTGCAATGATTACGCGGCATTCACCGGCGGAAAGCAGCCGAACCGCTCTTCCAACAACGGATACGTTTTGGCATCCGGTAATTCAAAGTGCCACCACTCGCTGGTGATACCTTTAAAGCCGCCCGCCGCCATCACGGCGTTAAGCAACAGGCGGTTACGCTGAATGTGCGGCGGTAAATCCGGATAAAACGGGTGCGAGACTTCGGTCATTTCATCAAAGCCCGCGCCCATATCCACCACATTGCCCTGCTCATCCAGCAGAGTCAGATCCACCGCCACCCCGCGGCTGTGGTGCGAACCGAGTCTGATATCCACCACATAATCCGGGTTTGGAAACGCCGCCCACAAACAGGCCTGCGCCGCCTGTGGCCGGTAAGCGTCGTAAATTTTCAGGGTAAAGCCGGCCAGTTTTGCCACCTGGTTACAGCGCACCAGTGCAGCAGCGGCATCAGGGTGTAACAGGCAGCGCGATTCGCGATAAATCGGCTGACCGGTCAGGTTATCTGCCGTGGCATATTTCAGGTCGATGACGGCATCGGGTAAAACCTCTGCCAGATCGATCAGGGCGATATCAGGTGTTTTTGTGTTCATCAATAAATCTGTCCGCTGGTGTGAAGGTTAGGATTCAAATTGTCCGAGCTGTTTTTGTAAAATCCGGTTATTGGCCAGACGCTGCTCGACGTCGTTACCGCGCAGTTCGAGCACCGCCGAACACAGCAGGTTGAACAGGCAACTGAGTGGCGCCATCGAATCCCAGAACTGGCCGGTGTCAGTTTTCACCTGCAACAAATCCACCGGATAATCGCGCGCCCACGGGCAGTAAATATCGGTGATCAGCGCGACATTCAGCCCGCGTTCGCAGGCCGCTTCGCAATAGGTTTGCGCCATTTTTGAATACGCACGGGTGTCGGTGACCACCAGATAAGGCTGCGCGAATTCCGAATTCAGCGATTCGACATAGGTGCCGGACAGGCCGTCGGCGAAATAGACTTTCGGGCGTAAGTATTCGAGATAACTGGAGAAATTGTTGGCAATGCCGCGCACGGACTGGATCCCGAGAATGAATACGGCCTCCGCATCGGCCAGACGCCGGCTGATCTGCGCAAAGCTGTCGCTCTGTGCCAGCTGATACACATGATTGATGGCTTCAAGTTCGAGCGTCAGTGACTGCCGGAGCTTTTCCTGCTGCGGCTGTTTGCTGCGCTCGCGATATGCGCCAAGGCGATCGGTCACCACCCACGGCTGATAGGCGGTGCCACTTTGCAGGCGCAGCGTTTGCTTGAAGTGATCCAGATTGCGATAGCCCAGGCTGCGCAGATAACGCCCGACGGAAATGCCGCTGGTCGCTGCGCTACGCGCGATGCTGTCCGCCGTCTCAAACGGGATCTGCGCCAGATTTGCCAGCAGATAACTGGCGATGCGCTTGCCGGTTGGCGTCTGCACGGCGAACGAGGCTTCGATTTGTTCAATCACATCCTGCGCTGGCTGCATTGGTTAACTCCGTGTTGCTTTATTGTCATAAAACTAGCTCTTGTTAGTTAAATAACAATGCACGGGGTGTGCCAACCCCGAGAAATGAGTGAAATTTGTGCAGCAGATCTTGAATCA
Organism: Rahnella sp. Larv3_ips; assembly: GCF_003697865.1. NCBI lineage: Bacteria > Pseudomonadati > Pseudomonadota > Gammaproteobacteria > Enterobacterales > Yersiniaceae > Rahnella > Rahnella sp. Larv3_ips. The sequence continues at coordinate 1,243,802 of NZ_MJIB01000004.1, forward strand.
GGAGGCGTTCAGGCCGGAAAGTGGCTAAAAACCCGGCCTGGTACTTTTACAGAACCGCCGGATGAGCGAGAGGTGCACAACAAACAGGCAGCTTGTGTGTACTTTTAGTGCATCCTCCGCGCACGCAGAGGCAGATAAGGCGTTTTGAGGACGAGGAATCAATCACTTTGTCTTAATAGTCAACAGGTTGGATATTAAGAAAGCAGTCGGTCATCTTTTTTCGTTAACCCTTTGACATGCCCACGGGCAGTCGTTATTATTCGCCCCGTTCAAACGATTCCTCTGTAGTTCAGTCGGTAGAACGGCGGACTGTTAATCCGTATGTCACTGGTTCGAGTCCAGTCAGAGGAGCCAAATTAGAAAAGCCCGCTTAAGGAAACTTAAGCGGGCTTTTTGCATTCTGATTATGTGCCGAATTCGTGCAGGTCAGGCCATGCGGTTACATCGCAAATCCAAAATGAGTGCCATCCGGCAAATCGATTTCCAGACGCAACTTGCCACCCGCTGCTTCAACATAACGTTTCAACGTCGACAATTTCAGGTCACGGCCCGGCTTTTCCATACCGGCAACCGTAGGCTGTTTAATGCCCAACGCTTCAGCCATCTCACATTGTGTTTTATTCATTCTTTCACGCAGTTCGGCCAGCTCAAGGGTAATCAAAATATCAACGGCCATCGCCTGCGCTTGTGCAGCGACTTCAGGTTTTACGGATGCCAGTAACTGTTCAAGGGTTCTGCTCATTAAGGCAATTCCTTTTCTTTTATCGTATTCAGGTGCCGTGTAAATTCATTGTCGGCGACCGGTATCATGACTTCATAAAATCTTTTTTCATTACCCACTTTGTTTCCCGCGCAAAGTAAAATACCTCTGCGCAAAGGATCAAAAGCATAAAACGCCCGAAGGGGATCGCCCTTACTTTGGATGCGCAATTCTTTCATATTGCGATGCCGGGAGTGATTCACTGTATCTGCATAAGGCCGGGATAATGCAGGCCCTTTATCTTGCAGGACAATCACCGGCGCCAACACATTCGCTTGATCAATGTCATCAAGATCATCGAACCAGCCATCAAATTTTTCTGTCGTATTAATCATCCACACAGTGACTCCTTGTCGATTATAGTTCAAATGCTATATAGGTCAAATACTATAATCAGAAGATAATGCGTGAAGGGAGTGATGAACAAGTGGGACGTTTCCAATACGGAACACACCTTCCAGAATAGGCAGGGTAATGTTAAAGAATGGGTGCCTGAGGCCAACATACGTCGACAACAACCAAAAAGGTGGGGCGAACCCCACCTTACGGTTAGCTCTTAATTTCGTAGCTTAAGACTGCCGCAATTTCTGTTTTCCCCTGCTTAATATGCAATTCGCACAGCGAATCACGCACCATCCAGGTCCAGGCCAGCAATGTGAAACAAACCACGATGAGTCCGTGTAACACAAGCTTTCGCGACATCTTGCCCTCCGTTGCATTTCTGCTTTTAAGAGGCTATCCTCATATTGTCTAGGTATGGTTGTGATAGCCTCGGGTTGATTGAAAAATCTCCTCGGGGCTTTCTTCTTATTATGCCTTGAACAACTTTTATGTCTTTCACAACGCTGCTCAAGCCAGATAAGCCTCAAGCACCCGCGCGCATTCTATCAAGTTAACCCTGCCTGATTTTCGTTCACTTTGTCCTAATTTTAACCTGCCCTTACTGCCCCCTCTATCGTTATGTCTAATCCGCATTAGACATCTATACGTCTATCCATTAGGATCGAACCACCTGGGATAACGACCTCACATAACGATGAAAATTAAACATTTACCTCTTGATCAGAATATTAATGGCTGGGCCGCCTTGCGCGGTAACACGCCCCGCCATCCGGCGTTGCACGGTAACGTTACCGCTGACTGGCTGGTGATTGGCGCAGGGTTTGCCGGGCTGGCGTTTGCCCGCCGTATTGCAGAGCTTCGCCCGCATGAACACGTTGTCGTGCTCGAAGCGCTGGATGTCGCGGATAATGCCTCTGCGCGTAACTCCGGCTTTGTGATTGACCTGCCGCACACGGTAGGCAGTACCTCCGCTGAGCTCGAGCAGGCGCAGACTTACCGCCGTCTTTTACAGTTTGGTCTTGCGCATTTGAAAGAAACTGTCGATCAGCACGGTATTGAATGCGACTGGCAGAACGCCGGGAAATATCACTGCGCGGTGAGCGAACAATTTGATGATGATATCGCACACTATCAGGACGAACTCACCACGCTGGGCGAACGTTTTGAACGGCTGGATAACGCAGCGCTGAAACAGCGTCTGGGCACTGGTTTTTATCGCAGTGCGGTATATACGCCCAACTGCATTCTGGTGAATCCGGCTGCGCTTATCAGCGGGCTGGTGGCGACCCTGCCCCCGAACGTTACCGTCTATGCCAATTCTCCGGCGTTGCAGATTGATACACATGGCGCGATCCGGGCTGAAACCCCGCATGGAGAAGTCCGGGCACGCAAACTGATGCTGGCGATTAATGGCGCGGCGCGCGGATTACCCTTGTTTAAAGGCAACGTGTTTGCCATGTCGACGTTTGCCACGCTCACTGAACCGCTGACGCCGGAACAACGCCAGCGGATCGGGGATATTTCACCCTGGGGCTCAACACCGGTGAATGCGCTGGCGGGCGCGACGCTGCGCTATACCGCCGATCATCGTTTCCTGATCCGCGAGCATGTTAATTTCACGCCGGGTCTGGTGACCGGTGCGGTAGAAACCGGCCGCCATGCGCGACGTCATCAGGAACTGTTCGCCCGCATTTATCCGCAGTTGCAGGACGTCAATATGGCCTACACCTGGTCAGGATTGATCAGCATTACGCGCAACGGTGCGCCGGTGTGGGGGAATCTGTCGGAGAATGTCTATTCTTCGGCGGGATGCAACGGCTCCGGCAGCTCAAAGCAGAGCGCCTTTGGCCGGTTGCTGGCGGATCATGCGGCGGGGGAAGATCACCCGCTCCTGGCCGATATGCATACGGTCGGACGCGCCAGTTATCTGCCGCCGCGCCCGTTCCTGGATATCGGTGTGAAAGGGTTTATGGCGCGTGAACGCTGGCGCTCACGCAGTGAAATGTAATTATCAGACTGGCCGGTCGCCATTCACAGACGACCGGCTTTTTAATGGCGTTTATCGACGCGTGCGACGATGCGATCGCCCAGCCACTGAATGCCGCAGACCATGACAATCAGCACCACAATCACTTCAATCATCACCACCGTTTCAAAACGCTGATAGCCGTAACGGATTGCCAGATCGCCCAACCCGCCTGCACCGATAGCCCCCGCCATCGCCGACGCCCCAATCAGCGCCACCAGCGTCACCACGAATCCGGATAAAATACCGGGCAAGGCTTCCGGGATCAGCACATCCCAGACGATGCGCAGTTTACTGGCGCCCATCGCACGAACGGCGTCAATCAGGCCACGATCGACATCGCGCAGAGAGACTTCGGCAACGCGGGCAAAATACGGTGTCGCCGTAATGGAGAGCGGCACAATGGCTGCCCAGGTGCCGAGCGACGTGCCGACCAGAAAGCGCGTTACCGGGATCAATGCCACCAGCAAAATGATGAAAGGAAGTGAGCGGAAACCGTTGATGACCAGCCCCAGGGAGCGGTTGACCCAGCGGTTTTCGGCAATGCCGCCAGGGCTGCTCATCACCAGAATCAGACCAAGTGGCAAACCGGCAATCAGTGAGAACAGCCCGGAAATGGCGGTCATCAGCAGTGTTTCTTCGACAGCGTTAATCAATAAATCAAGCATTACTGGAGACATAGCCTGTCAGCTCCACGGTTGCCTGGTGCTGGTGCAGCCAGTGTAAAACAGCCTGCTCTGACGCCGGATTATCAACCGGGACAGAGAAGAAAAAACGCACCACGGCGTAATGCTGGATATGGTCGACGCCGCCCTGAATCAGACGGAATTGCCCCGGCAGTTCCGCCGCCATCAGTGTGAGGATCTCGCCCTGACGGCCTTGCCCGGCATAATGCACGCTGTAAATCGCCTCGCCCTGACGTACCGGCGAAAGCTGTTCAGCCAGCGCCTCCGGCAACTGGGGCAGTAATCCCTGTAAAAGCGTGCGCGTGAGCTGAGATTGCGGATGAGCAAACACCTGCCAGACCGGCCCTTCCTCAATGATTTCTCCGGCGTTAATCACCGCCACCCTGTGGGCGATTTTTTTGATCACTTCCATCTCATGGGTGATCAGCAAAATGGTGATGCCGAGTTTTTGATTAAGGGATTGCAGCAGCGCCAGAATGGATCGCGTGGTTTCCGGATCGAGTGCCGAGGTGGCTTCATCGCAGAGTAATAATGCCGGGTTGGCGGCCAGCGCACGGGCAATACCAACACGCTGTTTTTGCCCGCCGGACAACGCCGCCGGATAGTTTTTGGCTTTATCTTCCAGCCCGACCAGTGCCAGTAATTCGGCGACCCGCGCCTGGCGGCGTGCTTTGTCGTAACCGGCAATTTTCAGCGGCAGCGCGACGTTTTGCTCAACCGTTTTGGCCGACAGTAAATTAAAGTGCTGAAACACCATCCCCACGCGGCTGCGCACCGACTGCAACGCTTTTTCGCTAAGGCCGGTGATGGTGTGCCCTTCGATTTTGATCACGCCATCATCAGGTTGTTCCAGTCCGTTAAGGCAGCGGATCAGGGTCGATTTCCCTGCCCCGCTGCGACCGATAAGGCCGAGGATCTCTCCCCGTCTGACGGTTAACGACACATCCTTGAGGGCCTGCGTGTTTGCGAAACGGCGGTTGACGCAGTGCAGTTGCACCACGTCTTCAGCATGTTCAGCCACGCCTGTCCGTTCAGCTCTTACGAACGCATTCACCTGCGCTTCCCCGGCGTGATGTTCATCGGCGGAAGAACCGGTAAAATGCGCGTCGATCTCAGAGATAATCGTCATGCTTTACATCCTTACCAGGCCGTGACGCCGGTGCCTTTATAGACCTTATCAAACACTTTTTTCACGTCGTCGTTCTGGTAGGCGGCAACTAATGTTTTCACCCACGGCGCATTGGCGTTCTCTGTTTTCACTGCAATGAAGTTGTTGTAAGGATTGCCTTTTACCGGCTCCTGCGCGATACGGTCAGCCGCCGTCAGGCCGCTTTTCAGCGCCCAGTCAGTGTTGACGATTGCCGCGTCCAGATCCGGAACGGAGCGGCCGATAATGCCGGAATCCAGCTCTTTAATGGTGACGTGACGCGGGTTCTCAATGATGTCTGCGGTGGTCGCGAAAATACCCGCGCCCGGTTTCAGTTTAATCACGCCGGACTGTTGTAACAGGATCAGGCCACGCGCTTCGTTAGCCGGATCGTTTGGAACGCCGATCACCGCGCCTTCTTTCAGCTCATCAGCCGTTTTGACTTTTTTAGAATACAGGCCGATCGGCCACACGGCGGTGTAACCCACCCGCACGATATCGTAATGATTTACTTTGATCTGATTATCGAGGAATGGCTGATGCTGGAAGGCATTGGCGTCCACTTCGCCGTTTTGCAGCGCTTCGTTAGGCTGGTTGTAATCATTGAAGACCACCGGTTTCACGGTCAGACCTTTCGCGGCCGCCTGCTTCACCACTTCGCGCCAGACATCTTCGTCTTCGCCACTGATGATGCCGACTTTAATGGTGGTTTTATCCGCCGCCTGCGCCAAAGAAAGCGGAGCAAGAATGCCGCTTGAAATCATGACAGCAGACGTCGCTGCCAGTAAAAATGCACGGTTAACGCGGGTCTTGGTTTTGTTGAATGTAGTCTGCATCGGTTATCCCCAAAAGTATTGATGAGAGGCCTGCACATGGCTGTGATTTTGTGCAGGAATTTGGCGAGTATACCGATCGGCTTATTTCTTTATAATATTGTTTAAGAGATACATATTCCTGAATTGAATATGCAAAATGGCATAGTAAAGCGATAAAAACGATAAGGATTTTGCGCCAAGATGACGGCCAATAAAAAACCCGCCGCAGCGGGTTTTTATCATGATGACTGAGGCGTTATGACTGCGGATCGACCGGCTGAACTTCCAGCGACACCATACCGATACCGAGTTTACGCGGCAGGAACCCGCCGCTGGTGCCCTCGGTCGGTTCTGTCGGTGACGGTGGTGTGATAACAATGCTTTGCGCCGCACCAGGATTGGTAAACTGCAATTTCACCGTTCCGTCTTTATCGCCAAAGGAAGCAAACTGCTCCTGATCGCCGACGCGCACAGACACCGGTTTATCAATGTTATTGCCATAGGCTCTGGCGCGGATCACCACGTCAAAGGTGGTCGGCAGAGGTTTGACGTAATCAATTTTCACCGACGGCGCCAGATTAGCGTCTGACCAGCGGCCCCAGTTCTCCAGCGCAGAAATACCGGTAATGGCTTTTACCTGCTCCGGCATCCCCGGCAGCATGAAGGCTATCGCCTCAGATTTATAGGTGGTATCGGCATCATCCACGTTCAGCATTTTTACCGTCTGCTGATAAATCGCGTTGCTGCCGGACGTATCCTTCACAAAATCCACCTTGCCTTTAAAGGTATCGCCCGTTGCCTGCACGATACTCGGGCGTGCCCCGAGGTTGCCGGAAGCCACGCAAAGGCCGGTATTGAGCGACAATTCAGGTGCCCAGACGCGGCCCATTTCGTAGCATTTATCGACCCAGACAAAGTTGTCGCTGGTGGACAGCGTGGACAGCTGTTTTTTCAGCGGTGTGGATAAATAGACGTCAAACATCGGTTCGATCTTGTCACTGGTGACTTTCAAAATGAACGGCGTTTTGATGGTCATACCGGAGAACGTGAAGCTGTTTTCCTTGTTACTGACGGTGTAATTTTTGATGCTGTTCGGGAAGCCCCACTGTTTAATGACCGCCGGTTTCCAGGCGTTGACTTTGTCATCGATATTGAGGAACTGCTCGGTCATTGATGTCGCAGAAATCCCGCTGCGTCCGAGCCCGATGAAGTTGTCACCGCCCATCATATCCAGCACGGTGGCACCGTTATCCAGCGTACTGCGCTTCGCGGCATTCAGATCACCCACAGGTTTGCGGCCATCGAGCACGAAGAACAGATCTTTGCGGTTCTGTTTGGTCAGAATGTTATAGGCGGTGTTGTTCATCGCCAGATGATCGGAAGACACCACAATCAGGGTGTTGTCGTAATAGCCCGACTTTTTAATTTTATCGATAAACGCCGCAATCAGTTCCTGACTACAGGACACCGCGCTCAGAGACTGATTCGGTTTACCGGTAACCGGATAAGCTTTGCGCGTACAGCCGCGGGAAATAAAACCGTCCGGGTGGTGCGTATCCACGGTCAATGTGAACAGGGAGAATGGCTTACCCGCTTTACTCAGTTCGATGAATTTCTTGTAGACCTCGTCGAGCAGCGTGTCGTCATACCAGCCCCAGTCATTTTTGTACGCCGGATCGGCAACGGTTGGACGCAGTTCATTGTAGCCGTACAGGTGGTCAAAACCGTGGGATTTCAGGAACGTGCCTTTCCCGGCAAACGCCAGTTCTGCCCCCTGATAGAAGTAGTTGGTGTAACCTGCGCCTTTAAGCACGTCGCCCAGACAGACGTTTTCAGGGTAGAAGGTCGCCAGCGCGCTGGAGGCGTTGCCATCAAACGGCGCGAACAGCGGGATCCCGCATTGTGAAGCGACCATGCCGGCAATGGTGTAACCGGTGCCCGGCAACTGGCGGGTGTTGGTGAAATCCGTGCTTTCCGCCTTGTGACGGCTTAATTCGGTGGTCAGCCCCGGGAAGACCTTTTCATCGAAATAGGTGCGTTCCAGACTTTCGCCATAGATATAGACCAGATTAGGCTTTTTCTCGCCCTTCACGGCTTTCACCGGCACTTTGTAATACGTATCGAAATCCGCGCCGCTGCCGGACATTTGCGTTTTCACCAGACGGGAAATGTTCTGGAAGGCCTGAGTCGAGCCGACGGAAAACACCGCCAGCATCACGGCCAGCACGCTGTAAACCCAGCTGCTGCTCTTTGCACGGCGCTGTCTGAGGCCCCAGGCCAGCAGCCAGAAGACGATGACCAGTCCGGCCAGTAAGCCGAGGAACGGCAGGATATATTTATTCAGTCCGGCGCCTTTAAGGCTGCTGGTCACGGTATATAACACCGCATCGGTGATGCCTTCACCGGTGAAATAATTACTGCCAATCAGGATCACGTTCAGAATGACGTAAAGCCCTAAGAAGAACAGCACCAGCGAAAACCAGATACGACCGGCCGACGCCCGTGTGACGTAGAAATAGATAGAGGAAAGAAATAAAACAAATGAAAGCCACTCAGAAGCCATTTTTAGCGCCCTGTCTGATTAAAAAAAATAAACACTACGAACGAGTCTGCTGTTTGCCAGCAGCGCCGACGGTTCAATTCATCGAGTAAATGACCCGTTTGTCATTCACTTCATCCCTGAGACAGGAAAATTTTGTGCCAAAAACGGGTTGCGCTATATAGCCTGTTGAACATCCGGGGGTCAACGCCCTGATGCTGTTTTATGTCACTGATTTATCCGAATAAACCATTTTTTCACAAATTCGTGATGCTTATCTCTGCATGATACCGCAAAGATGTAACCTGCCGTTCACTAAATTGTAGGAATTGCATGATACGGGAATAGTATGAGTGAAATGTGGAGGGAGCGTTTGAAATGAGAAAAATTCAGGAAAAAAGGCTTAAAAAAAACCCGCGATGCGGGCATCACGGGCGTCACGACGGACAACAAAATGACAATTTACACGCCGCCTAAGTAAGCCTTTCGCACCTCGGGGTTGACCAGTAAAGCCTCGCCGCTGCCGCTCAGGCGGATCTGCCCGTTGACCATCACGTAGGCGCGATCGGAGAGTTTCAGGGCGTGGTGCGCATTCTGCTCCACCAAAAAGATTGTCATGCCGTTTTTCGCCAGTTCGCGCAGGATCTGAAAAATCTGCTTCACGATAATCGGCGCGAGCCCGAGACTGGGTTCATCGAGCAGCAACAGTTTCGGGCGACTCATCAGCGCCCGCGCAATCGCCAGCATTTGTTGTTCGCCGCCGGACATGGTCATCGCCCGCTGTCGGCGTCGCTCTTTCAGGCGGGGAAACAAATCAAACATGGATTGCAAATCCTCAGCCGCGTGTTTATTGCCGATAGGAATGGTGCCCATCAGCAGGTTCTCCTCGACGGTCATATCCGGAAACACCCGCCGCCCTTCCGGCGACTGGGCAATGCCCGCTGCCGCCACAAAGTGCGTGGATTTGCGGCTGATATCTTCGCCGCGAAATAAAATCTGCCCGCTGCGAATGCGTGGCTGACCGAAAATCGACATCAGCAGCGTCGATTTCCCTGCGCCGTTCGCGCCGATAAGCGCCACGGTTTCCCCCTGACTGACCTCCAGCGACACCTGTTTCAGCGCCTGAATGGCACCGTAAAAAACGTCCACGTCACGAAACTCCAGCATTGCATCGCTCATAAGCTGACCTCGTCGTCTTCATCAGCACCCAGATATGCGGCAATGACTTTCTCATTATTCTGAATCGCCTGCGGCGGTCCTCCGGCAATCACATCGCCATGGTCGAGCACAATAATGTGGTCTGAGATCTCCATCACCATGCCCATGTCGTGTTCAATCAGCAGCACGGTGATCCCGTGGTGGTCGCGCAGGAAGCGGATGATCTTGCTCAGCGTGCGCGTTTCCACCGGATTGAGCCCGGCGGCCGGTTCGTCGAGGCAGATCATTTCCGGCGCGGTACACATGGCGCGGGCAATCTCCAGCCGCCGCTGCTGCCCGTAAGACATCTCCCCCGCCAGCCGGTTGGCACAGTCCACCAGCTCGACCACTTCCAGCCAGTAAAATGCCCGATCAAGCGCCTGATTTTCTGCCCGGCGATACCCCGGCGTATTGAGAACACCGGCGATCAGATTGCGGTTGGTTTGCATGTGCTGCGCCACCAGCAGGTTTTCGACCACCGACATTTCCCGAAACAGCCGGATATTCTGGAAAGTACGCGCCAGGCCGGCGCGGTTAACCAGATGCGTGCCGCCAAACATTTTGTAGAAAATACGTTTGCCGAGCTGCGCCGGTTTTATCCAGTCGTCGGGCTGGAATTTCTGTCCGAGCACCTGAATCACATTGGTCGCGCCCCGGCGGGTGTTCAGCGAAATGGAACCGCCGGTGGCTTTGTAGAAACCGGTCAGGCAATTAAATACCGTGGTTTTTCCAGCACCGTTCGGGCCGATTAACGCGGTGATCGAACCGCGCTTAACGTCCAGGCTGACATCATTGAGCGCCCTGATGCCGCCAAAATGCATCATCAGATGGTCAACGCTGAGGATGCTGTCGTTCATCACCGCTGAATTCATGGCGCAACTCCTTTACGCACGGCAAACCCGCTGCGGCTGATGCGGATTAACCCGCGTGGCCGCCAGATCATCATCACCACCATCAGCACACCGAACAACAGCACGCGGTATTCGGCAAAACTGCGCAGCAGCTCCGGCGCGACGGTCAGCACAAAGGCCGCCAGCACCACGCCGATGGTCGAGCCCATACCGCCCAGCACCACAATGGCGAGGATCAGCGCCGATTCAAAAAAGGTGAATGAGGTCGGATTCACGAAACCCTGATAGGTGGCGAAAAACACACCCGCGATACCGGCCGTCGACGCGCCGAGCGTAAAGGCCGAAAGCTTGACCAGCACATGGTTCAGCCCCATCGCGCGGCAGGCGATTTCATCTTCACGCAGCGCTTCCCACGCACGGCCAATCGGCATACGGGTCAGGCGGTGCTTGATAAACAGCACCAGCAATACCACCAGAACCAGTACCGCGTAGATGAAAATAAACTTCATGTTGGGGTTGTAGGTCAGATGGAAAAACTCATGGAAAGGCACGCCGCCCTCTTTCGCCCGCCTTCCAAATTCCAGCCCGAAAAACGTCGGCGCAGGCGCCGAAACGCCATTCGGCCCGCCGGTAAAAGACAGCCAGTTGGTGAGCACCAGACGGATAATTTCGCCAAAGCCCAGCGTGACGATCGCCAGATAATCGCCGTGCATCCGCAGCACAGGAAACCCCAGCAACGCGCCTGCCAGTGCAGCCATCACCGCCGCCAGCGGCAGCATCGACCAGAATCCAAGGCCGAGATACTGATACCCGAGCGCCAGCCCGTACGCGCCGATGGCGTAAAATGCCACATACCCTAAATCCAGCAGCCCGGCCAGACCGACCACGATGTTCAGCCCGAGGCCGAGCAGCACGTAAATCAGCCCTAAAATCGCCACGGTCAGAATGTATTTGGTGGCGACGAACGGGAAGCATATCGCAAGCGCGATGAGTAGTGGCAACACCCAGCGCAGGCTGCTTTTGTGATCAGCAGGCCGGACGTAAACACCCGCGCTGTCACGTTCAAAACGCGCGCGCATGGTCTGCCCGGCGGCCGTTTCCAGAAAGGCACTGAGCAGAAAGCGACCGGCCATTACCGCAGTGATAATCCACACCAGCCGCTGGCTGTGAAAGTTGAAACTGTACCCGTCGAGCACCACGCCCACTACCGGCCCGAAGATGATCAGGGCGACCAGCCCGGCAAAAATGGCATCCAGCAGGCAGCGTTTGAGCGAGAAGCCGTGTTCCGCAACAGCAGTTTGTGACGTCATATTTTCCCTCACACTTTAGTCACTACCGGGCGACCCAGCAGGCCCTGCGGGCGGAAAATGAGGATCACCACCAGCAATCCAAAAGAGAAAACATCTTTGTAATCGGAATTGACCATGCCGGAGAATTGCGCTTCGGCAATGCCTAAAATCAGCCCGCCGAGCATCGCACCCGGCAAAGAACCGATCCCGCCCAGCACCGCTGCGGTAAAGGCTTTGATACCGATGATAAATCCGGCGTAGAAATCAAACGTGCCGTAATTCATGGTGACCAGCACGCCCGCCAGCCCGGCCATCGCCGCACCAATCATAAAGACCAGCGAGATAATCCGGTCCGTGTTGATGCCCAGAATCGAGGCCATTTTTCTGTCCTGCTGCACCGCGCGACACATACGCCCGAGCCGGGTGTGACTGATAATCCATGACAACACCAGCATGCCGACAAATGCGGCCACCAGAATGAACAGTTTGGTGTAGGTCATCTGGACAAAACTGTCGCCGATATGAAAACGCAGCGCGCCATCAAACATCGTCGGAATACCCTGCTGGCGCGGTCCCTGACTGATTTGTGCGTAGTTTTGCAAAATCAGTGACATGCCGATGGCGGAAATCAGCGGTGCAAGACGCGTGGAATTACGCAACGGTTTATAGGCGATGCGCTCAATTGCCCAGCCGTAAACGCCGGTGACCACAATGGTAAAGACCAGCGTGCCGAGGATCAGCAGCGGAAAGGAGTGCACCCCGAAGAAGGAAAGCAGCGCCAGCGCGATGGCGCAGAGGTAGGCAGAAATCATATACACTTCGCCGTGAGCAAAGTTAATCATGCCGATGATGCCGTAAACCATGGTGTAACCGATGGCGATCAGCCCGTAGACGGCACCCAGCGTAATGCCATTGAACAGCTGTTGCAGGAAGAATGAATCCATAAATACGCAGTCTCTTTTTTTGACCGCGCCCCGATAAGGGCGCGGTCTGACACAGTTCAGAACGGGCAAATCAAGATGATTTATTCCTTCACTTCCTGATACTTTCCTTTGTCATCCCATTTATAAACCACGTAATCAGAGACTTTCAGGTCGCCTTTACTGTCCCAGGATTTTTTGCCCATGACGGTATCGACGCTGTTGGCTTTCAGCCACGCGCTGGCTTTGGCGGAATCGCTGCCGCCGGTGGCTTTGAAGGCGGCGGCAATCGCCTGTACGGAGGCGTAGGAGTAGAGGGTGTAGCCTTCCGGCTCGAATTTGTTGGCGCGGAATTTATCGATAACCGTTTTGCCTTCGGCGATCAGACGCGGGTCTTTGCCGAAAGTCATCAGAATGCCGTTGGTGTATTGCGGACCGCCTGCGGCAGTGACCATCTCTTCGTTGACGATACAGTCGCCGGAGAAGAAGGTGGCCTGAACGCCCTGCTCACGCATCTGGCGCACCAGCGGACCGGCTTCAGGATGGCAGCCGCCGAAAAACACCACATCCGGTTTTTGCGCACTGATTTTAGTCACCAGTGCGTTGAAGTCTTTTTCGCCGCGCGATAAGCCTTCATACATCACTTCTTTCACGCCGCGTTTGTTGAGCGCCGCTTTGGTGGCATCCGCCAGGCCCTGACCGTAGGTGTCTTTGTCATGAATAATGACCACTTTTTTGGCTTTCAGTTTGTCGATGATGTAATCGCTGGCCACCAGCCCCTGCTGATCGTCGCGCCCGCACATGCGGAACATATCGCTCATGCCGCGTTCGGTGATTTGCGGATTCGTGGATCCGGGCGTAATGGCGATGATCCCGGCGTCGTTGTACACCTCGGAGGCAGGCATGGTGGAAGAGGAACAGAAATGCCCGACCACGGCCTGCACTTTATCCTGATCGACTAAACGGTTGGCGACGGCGACCGCCTGTTTCGGTTCACAGGCGTCATCGCCCTGCACCAGTTTGATTTTTTCGCCGTTGATCCCGCCTGCGGCATTTATGTCTTCTGCCGCCTGCGTTGCGCCGTGCCAGTATTGATCGCCATAGGTGGCGTTCGGGCCGGTGAACGGGCCTGCGACACCAATCACAATATCTGCCTGCGCGGAAAACGCCGTCATCAGACAACCTGCCAGTAAAAGAGAGAGTGGATTTCTTATAAATTTCATCGACATCATCATGTTCCTTAGAAGCCTGTTTGAGCAAAATGGTTTAGTAAAAACGCCTGAGCGTAGTCGTAAATCCTGTAGCAAAAACACGAACAAAAGCACTGAAATGGAGTGGTTGAAATTTCCTGGGGACGACGGCGGGGTTTCCTTACGGTTTTGCCAAAGGTGAAAACCTTAAGCAAAATTGCTGCCAGTGTTGCAATGTGTGACTGAACAGCAGGTCATTGTGAGTATAGAGCGCGTGGCGGCCAGCCCTGAGGCAAGTTGCAGAAACAACGGTCTGATCACATCGCACCGAGCTGGTGCTGAAAACAGGCGAAAAAGGGCCACCCCGCACTCGCGTGCACCACGATGAAACGCAGAGGATCTTGCCCGGCGGCTCCCGCTCTTACGCTTGCTGACATTTTTATTCTTTGCATGTTCATGGCGGTTGTTTTGTAATGCGGGCAGATAATTGCAAAGGGAAACAACTGAACAATGAAGAAATTATCCTGCCTGACGGCCGTGGTTTTGGCCCTGACACTCTCCGGATGCGCCGGTGATTACGTGATCAACACCAAGGCCGGTGATCAGTTTTTCGCCCACGGCGAACCGGATCGCGACCGTGATACCGGCATGACCAGCTACACCGACATGAACGGCGATTATCATCTGATGAACACCAATGATATTGCCGGGATTGTGAAGAAGTAGCGGCAGAAAATCTGCAGGCAACATAAGGATCACGATGTTCCGTAAAATTCAGCTAATGACATTCCCTTCCGTGGTCATTTCGGTATTTTTTCTGACAGGCTGTCCACCTGCTGCGGAGTACACCCAGTGGCAACGCCCTTCAACCACCGAAGAGGGTGTGAAATCGGCCATGACTGAATGTGGTGATCCGGTTGGCCTTTCAATGAATACCCTGCCCGAAAACGAACAGGCGTTGCAATTCCTGTGCATGCAACACAGGGGTTTTACCCGTAAAGACGGGTTTGATTTTTGTCAGGTCATGGCCGAACTTCCGGCTTGTGTCGAAAAAAAACAGGGGCATCCGCTTAGCCAGTCCCGGCTCGAAGCGCTGCCCTATCATGCCGATGAAGGGTTCTACCCGATAAATCCCGACTCCGGCAGGTACGAGGACATGCAGGTCACCTGGCGTAAGGTCGGCGCGCCAAGGGGGTTCTCAACGCAGGTTCCTGATAATCGGGAAGCGTTGCCGGTCATGTACGCCTGCGGCTATCCCAAACCCCTCGGGTCGAATCTGAATGTCGCCAGCATCGGACGTACCGCCAAAGCGCAACGCTGCATGATTGATCATGGCTTTGAGCCAAAGAACAAATTGATGCTGGTATGCCGGGCTTACCCGCAGGTGACGGGCTGCAAAGCGTAAAGGTATTGCCGGCTCCTGCTGTTGAGTTGATATGCCATTTGCCTCTGTTTCAGGAAGGTTTCTCCCTCAGGAGCGTGGTTGCTTTTGGCATTCTGAAACGGCGGGTGTCTCTGCGGGTAACCCGGAAACACTGTTCAAAAAAACGCCCGCGACCGGTAAGGCCGCGGGCAGTTTAGATGTCAAAAAAGCTATCCGGTGGAACGACTGGCCGCCGGGCGGCCTCGTTAAACCTTCATCGTTTAAGGGCTACCGGTTGGCGTCAGGCACGGTTTTACTTTCAGCAAACTCATGCTTTTCGGGCCGTATCTTGAACCAGATGGCATACATCGCAGGCAGGAACACCAGCGTGATAATGGTGCCGCCAAAGGTTCCGCCAATCAGGGTGTAAGCCAGCGTTCCCCAGAATACCGAGTGCGTCAGCGGGATAAACGCCAAAATGGCCGCCATCGCCGTCAGCAACACCGGTCGCGCGCGCTGCACCGTCGCCTCCACCACCGCATGGAAGGGTGCCAGCCCCTCCTGTTCGTTGTGATGGATCTGCCCTATCAGGATCAGGGTGTTACGCATCAGGATGCCCGACAGCGCAATCAGTCCTACCAGCGCATTGATGCCAAACGGCTGGTTAAAGAGCAACAGCGTGGGCACCACGCCAATCAGCCCCAGCGGTGCGGTGAGGAATACCATCACCATCGCCGACATCGACCGCACCTGCAGGATAATAATCAACAGCGTCATGGCAATCATGATTGGGAACAGCGGTGCCATCGCCTGAGTGGCTTTCCCGGATTCCTCAATCGCACCCGCCTGTTCTATGCGGTATCCGGCCGGCAGCGTCTCGATGACCGGCTGCAAGGCTTTGATGATTGCCGCGGAGACATCCGGCGGTTGCAGATTTTCGGCGATATCACCCCGAACGGTAATGGTCGGGGTGCGGTCGCGACGGCGCAGAACAGGATCTTCCATTTGCACCTTAACCTCCCCTATCTGAGACAGCGGAATGCGCTGGCCGGAAGATCCTACCAGGGTAAAGCCCGCTATTTTTGCCGGATCGAGACGGATATTGCCCGCCGCACGCCCCATCACCTGCACCGAACGGATATCTTCACGCACTGCGGTGACAGGGACACCCGAAAGCAGGAACTGAAGCTGCTGCGCCACCGCATTCGATGTCAGCCCCACCGCCTGAAGACGGTCCTGATTGAGCGTGAAGTGCAGCGCCGGTACCCGCGGCCCCCAGTCGGTATTGACGGTCCGCATCATCGGGCTGGCCTGCATCACCTTTTCGACCTTGTCTGCAATTTCGCGCAGTGTGGCGGGATCCGGCCCCATGACCCGGTAGGCCACCGGATAAGGAGAATACGGACCAAACACCAGCTGGGTCACGCGCACGCGCGCCTCAGGTGCCAGGCCACTGGCCACCGCTTCACGCAGCCTGAACTTGAGCGTCTCACGCGCTTCCTGGCTGTCCGTCAGCACGACAATTTTCGCAAACGACGGATCGGGCAGCTCGGGCGCCATGGCCAGATAAAAACGCGGCGACCCTTGCCCGATATAGGCGGTGACGATTTTTGCCTCTTTCTGCTTTCTCAGCCAGGCTTCGATTTTCGCCGTGGTGGCGCTGGTTTGCTCAATCGCGGTGCCATAAGGCATCTGCACTTCAACCAGCACCTCCGGCCGATCGGAGGTCGGGAAAAACTGTTTTTTCACCAGCCCCATGCCGAGTATCGCGACCGTAAAGAGCGCAATCACGGTACCGGCGACTATCCACTTGCGGGCGATAACGCGGGTCAGTAACCGGCGAAAGCGGTTGTAATGGCGGGTGTTGTAAATCGCCGCATGTCCGCCTTCCACCGTTTTGATTTTCGGCAGCATTTTCACGCCCAGATACGGCGTA
>NZ_MJIB01000004.1:1260991-1354391 GCF_003697865.1 Rahnella sp. Larv3_ips
CAGGGCGATACCGACAATCCAGAACATGTTGCTGGTGTATTCGCCGGCGGTGGACTGCGCAAACCCGTTGGGCATGAAACCGACGGCGGTGACCAGCGTGCCCGCCAGCATCGGCGCCGCCGTGTGGCTCCAGGCATAGGCCGAGGCTTTGATGCGGTCGTAGCCCTCCTCCATTTTCACCACCATCATTTCGATGGCGATGATGGCATCATCCACCAGCAACCCGAGCGCCAGGATCAGTGAGCCCAGAGTAATGCGGTCAAAGTTTTTGCCGGAAGCTTCCATCACCACAAAGACGATCGCCAGCGTCAGTGGCACCGCCGCGGCCACCACCACACCCACGCGCCAGCCCATACTGACGAAGCACACCACCATCACCACCAGCAGCGCGACAAAGAATTTGATCATGAACTCGTCAACGGCGGAGCTGATGTTGACTGACTGATCCGTGACTTTGGTCAGCGTCATGCCCAGCGGCATCCCCTCATTGATGCTGGCCGTTTCCGCATCCAGCGCCTTACCCAGATCCAGACCGTTCCAGCCGTCCCGCATCACGATGCCCAGCAGCAGCGCCGGTTCACCCTGATTACGGATCATAAAGGTCGCCGGATCTTCATAGCCCCGCTCAACGGTTGCCACATCAGAAAGCTGCAGGGTTCTACCCTGAACGACAACGGGCGTTTTGCGGATTTTCTCCAGCTTATCGAAAGCGCCATCAAGGCGGATAAACACCTGCGGCCCCTGGGTATCAATCGAACCGGCGGGCGTCAGGACGTTCTGGCTGTTAAGGGCGGAGAAAATATCCTGAGGCGAAATGCCCAGCGTGGCCAGCCGGTCATGCGAGAACGAGACAAAAATACGTTCAGCCTGTTCGCCAATAATATTGACCTTTTTAACCCCCGGCACATGCAAAAGACGCTGACGCAATGATTCCGCATCGCGCACCAGCAGTCGCTGTGGCTCCCCTTTCGCCTTGAGCGCAAAGAGCGCGAAGGTCACGTCGGAGAATTCATCATTGACCATCGGTCCGATGACGCCTGCCGGCAGATTTTTGGCCTCATCCCCCAGCTTCTTACGCGCCTGATAAAATTCTTCCTGCACCTGTGAAGGCGGCGTGCGGTCCTGCAGCGAAAGCATGGTAAAAGCCAGGCCGGGACGCGTATACGTCTCAGTGCGGTCATACCACTTCAGCTCCTGCATCCGCTTTTCCAGCGGTTCAGCCACCTGATCCTGCATCTCCTGCGCGGTGGCGCCCGGCCAGGCAGAAATAATCGTCATCTGTTTGACGGTAAACGGCGGGTCTTCAGCCCGCCCCAGTTCGAAAAATGAAAGGATACCGGCCACGGTGATCAGGATAATCAGGAACAGTGTGATTGAGCGCTCACGCACGGCGAGCGCTGAAAGATTGAATCTCCCCCCGCTCATGGCTGGCTCCCGGCGACGCGAGCGTCGCGCTGTTCAGCCATGCGCACGGCCTCACCTTCATGCAGCAGATGCGCGCCCAGAGCGACCACCTGTTCACCCGGCGTTAAGCTCCCGGTGACCCTCGCCGCATCTTCACCCAATCCCAGCACCTGTACGGGCCGCCATGACACCCTGGCCGGTTTACCCGAAATCTCCCAGACACCCGGCCCTTTGCCCGGATCATAAAGTGCAGCTAAAGGCACCTGCATCACCTGCGCCGGTGATTTCTCGTCTGCAATATGAAGCGTCACGGTGGATCCCAGCGGGGCATTGGCCAGCGCCCCCTCAAGCACATATCTCGCCTCAAAGGTGCGGGTTAGTGGATCCGCCGCATCTGAAAGGAGGCGCAGTTTTGCAGGAACTGACTGTTGAGCGGTGCCGTACAACGTTGCCTGCGCGTCGCTTCCGGCAGCCGGACGTAACGTTTCAGGTAACTGTACGGTGGCCTCCCGCTGCCCTGCTCTTGCCAGCCGGACGACCGGCTGACCGGCACTGACAACCTGACCGGGTTCAGCCAGCGTATCCATCACCACGCCGTCGGCGTCGGCCAGCAGCACGGCGTAGCCCGTCGCGTTTTGCGCCACGTTGGCCTGTGCCTGAGCCGCACTGAGGTCAGCTTTGGCCGTGTCGGCGGCGGCCTTTATCTGATCGTAGGCCGATGCCGACACGGCGCCTGACGCGATCAGCCCGCGGTAACGCGCCTCTTCAACTGTCGTTTGTTTTGCCCGCGCCCTTTCCGCAGCAACGGCCTGTTGTTGAGCCTGCGCCTGCAGGCCCAGGTCAACCGGATCCAGACGCATCAATGGCTGACCACGTATCACCGTCTGGCCGGTATCGACCAGGCGCTCAAGGATTTTGCCCTGCACTCTGAAACCGAGATCGCTTTGGACCCGGGCGACGACAACGCCGGTAAATGCGCGGGAGGTATCTGCAGCACTCACCACGGTCGCAGACCTGACCAGAGGTGGCTGTGTGCGGGGATCGTCAGTACCGGAAGTGTCGCCGCAGGCCACAAGGGCAAGCGGCAACAGGCAGACAGCAAAGATGGCAGGATTAAGCCTGAGCATGGGTTCCCTTAAATCAGTTAACAGGAGAGTAACCGCATTCTCAGACTAGTGACCAATAATGTCAATGGTCACAAACTCAGGGTGACAGACTTCTCAGTATCAGTGAGGACAGAAGAGTCGCCGCAGCCGGTGCCGTGTCCAGATTGTGCTGCAACTGAATCGGGCTGATATAGGGGCGCATCACCAGATACAGGGCATGTGCGGCCTCGTCCAGCGGCGTTTTTCGTTCAAATTCTCCCGACTGCCGCCCTTCAACAATGATGTGCTCAACCAGGAGTCGCAACCGCTTTTCATACGCCTCCGCCGAAGGCCACTTATCCCGCGCAGCGACGGCAGCAATGTCATAAAGCTTGCGATCGTGAAAAAACAAATCACTGCCGGCTTCAGTCAGGGCGCGGAATAAACGCCGTAATTTCTCGGAGGCCGACGGGGCATCTGCAATCGCAGAATTGACAATTTCCATGATCATCGCCAGCCGGTTAGCGCAGATCACCTCGCCGATCGCCTGCTTGGAATCGAAAAATTTATAGATATAAGATTTTGAAAATCCTATTGATTTAGCCAGTTCCGACACCGTGGTTTTCTCATAACCAAAATGCCCGAAATGCTCTGTCGCAGCGTCCACGATCTGATCGCGGACGCTGTGATCCGATGGCCCTCTTGGAGGGTGTACATTGATATTTTTAGTCATTTTTCCAGCTTAACTTAATGAACCTTAATTGACAACGAGTGACCATTTGGTAATTAAGTCACAACCCTAATGTGCCTGCTAAAAATCAGCCAGATGAAAAGAGCACAGAGCGCAATGACCGCCAAAATCATATAGGCGAAGCTCCATGACGAATGGCTTACGATGGCACCCGCCAGCGCCGGACTGAATGAGGCGCCCAGCCCCTGGAGTAACATCACGAGTCCAAGCGCTGCGTTGATATGCCCTGAGCCATTAAATAACGAAGCAATAAGTCCGGGTACGGCCACGCCCAAAATACCTGCACCGACACCGTCTAACGCCTGAACGGGGAATATAACGAATTCATTGCTCCATAAAGACGCAATCGCGGCGCGAAAAGGTAATACGATCAGCGCAATGCCGATAAGTCTGGCGTAGCCATACTTTGAGGCATATCTGGCCGTCAGCAATGCAACGGGGATCATCACCGCCTGAGAAATCGCGACCGTAAGGGCCGCATAGGTACCCGGCGTGAACAGAGAACCCGAGGGAGAGGAAGCGACCTTCATGCTTAACATCGGCAGTTGTGCAGCATTCGCCAGGTGGAAGAGGAGCAGAGTCACTCCGGTTACCGCCAGTTCAGGTCGCTTTAGCAACGCCAGAACCGAGACAGAAACAGCCGGACCTTGGTGTTTTTCAACCCCTCTCGCCACATCATGGTCTATATCGTTTTTATTGATCGCTAATGTGCACACCACGGCGCATACAGCCATCGTGGTCATCAGTAAAAATACGGAACCGGTGCCCCAGATCCAGCAGGTGATGGCCGCCAGCACGGCAACCGCCATATTACCGCTATGGTTGAAGGCTTCATTGCGGCCCATCTGCACCAAAAAGCCTTTCTGACCGGTGATGCCTAAGGTTATGCCGGCAATGGCGGGGGCAACGATAGCGGCCGCGATACCGGTAATGATTTGCGATAAAATCACCACGGTGGACGTCGGGAAATACCAGAGGGCCAGCGCGCTAAATGTAATGAGCAAGGATGAAGTAATAATTAACAGACGTTTGTAACGTGTGGCATCGACGATCATCCCTGCGGGGAACGTGGCTAACAATCCGGCCAGCCCTCCCACCGTCATCACCAGACCAATTTCTTCTGCGCGCCAGTGATGGGACACCAGAAAGATACCTAAAAACGGCCCGAGTCCATCGCGGACATCAGCGATAAAAAAGTTGAGCAAACAGAGTACTTGCAGCGAACGTAATCTCATCAACATTAGTCCCGGAAAGTTTGATCATCACAAAAATACCCAGGCACTGTGCCTGAGTAAATTTGCCTGGCTTATGCATGTTCAGTACCTGAACCTTGCTGCTGGTACTCGTGAACCAGGCTCAAAAATAGTGCCCATCTGCCGCCCCGTCAACGTCATTGAACCCCTGGGGCTGCGCGAGGAACGCCATCTGCATTTCGTGTTGAAAGAGAGATGATAGAAATGGCGCGAGGATAACGGTAAGCCTGGATTTAAACCCTGGTGGTCATACCCTCAGAGTTGTAGCTCACAGCAGGCAGTAAATAGTGAAGTGGTTTCCTTTCATAACATTCCCATGATGCCCAATGAGCATCATATCTGGCACGAAGGTCTTTCATCAGACAGACCTTCGTGCCAAAGCCGTTAACTTTTCTATCAAGCATTACGCCGAATATTAAGCGCCTCCTTCAACCAGCACAAAAGTTCCGGTCGCAGCCCCTGCACGTATTGCTTTGGCTGCCTGATATTGAGGACTCTCATAAAAACGTTTGGCCTCGGCAAAAGAAGCAAACTCAAAAACAACATGCCTTTCATGGGATTCCCCCTCAAGGTTTTCATACTGCCCGGACCAGGCAATAACCTTTGGACTGAACGCCTGCATTGCTTCTCCGGCAGCCTTAGCATAATCGGCGTAGGCAACAGCGTCCGATACAGTGACATGCGCGATTAAATAACCTTTGTTCATTTCTTTATCTCTTTTGTTAGGTGTGATTTATTCCGGCGCCATACAGGCGTGCTGTTTCAAGATCACCTGATGACATTTCTTCAGGGAAAGCATCGGCAGATTGAAAGGGGTTGAGTCATGATAATTGCCTTCAGCAAGTGTCTGCGCTGGATAACGCGGTGTGAAGACAGTCTATTAAGCATTACAGTAGACATAAATAACCTAATAATTAACGCACTGTTATCTTAAAGAGGAACAATGAAAAATCTTGAGGCACTGATTATTTTCGCGCGAGTTGCGGAAATGAAGAGTTTTACCCAGGCAGCTGAAAGCCTTGGTATTCAGAAAGGACGTGCTTCAATCGTGGTACGCGAGCTCGAACAGGACGTAGGCGCTACACTTTTGCACCGCACCACCCGGACGGTGCAGTTGACCGAAGATGGCCGCATTTTTTATTCGCGTGCGCGAGACTTGCTGGCGGAAGCAGACGAACTGCAGTCAATGTTTTCACCTGGCGGATTGTCTCTGCGAGGGCGTTTGCGTGTTGATATGCCTGCTATTCTGGCAGAAAGCGTGATTATCCCCGCACTCCCAAAACTACTGGACGCGCACCCGGAATTCGAACTTGAGCTTTCGAGTACTGACCGCCGTGTTGATTTGGTATTGGAAGGATTTGATTGCGTCATTCGTCTGGGACCTGTTGTTGATGAAACCCTGATCGCCCGACCGCTAGGACAATTACGGATGATCAATGCAGCGAGCCCTGGCTATCTGAAACGCTTCGATGTGCCGCAGACGATTGATGATCTTCTTAATCAGGGGCACAGGATGGTTCATTACAGGCGCAATTTTGGCGCGAAACCTGACGGATGGGAATATCCGTCAGGTGATGGCTACAAGTCGCTGATGTTACCCGGCACGATGACAGTTAACAGCGTACCGGCCTACCACGAAGCAGGACTGGCGGGTTTAGGGTTAATTCAGGGAGGGTATTCCGCACTCCTGCCCCATATCCAACGTGGAACATTGGTCGAAATCCTTCCCAATCTGCGGCCCATGCCGCTTAATGCATCTTTCGTTGTCGCACACAGGCGCAATCTTTCGCAAAGAGTCAGGGCTTTTATGAAGTGGACTGAAGAAGTGTTGAAACCTTATTTTGACTAATGTCTGAGTGAATGAGAAAAACGAAGGGGGTGAAAGCCTGCTTATTTATTTGGTGCCGGTTAATTGAAACATCGTGGCATTTGCCATGTCCGGTTCTGGTACGGAGCGGACTGACTCACTGAGCAGAAGGTCCGATCAGCGCTGCAGAGTCTTTTGACCTTGCCGGCTCGGCGTTAAACGTATTGAGTGAGTCGCGCGTATACATCTCATTAGACATGAATCGGCGACCAGGAGGGGTCATGGGCTGCAGCGTCAGTCTCGACGTCCGCAGAAGCCATTTGATCATAAACTCCCCCTGCACGCTGGCCGCAACGATATCTCCGTGCTGTGGCCTGGCGCTGCACATCAGCGATAAATCGCTGTGTCACATAAAAAAACGGCAGGGTGACATCTCATCCCTGTCGTCGAATTTAATAGCTTGATTTTTAGGCGATTATAGAGAGTTTACTTGTGATGTAAATCACATTTTTATCTAATGCAAAACTCTTCGATTACTATATTCATGTCTATTTTACGACTGACACTGACAGGCTGCGAAAGGGCGGCAATTACCTTAATGTCAGGAGGATATCTGAACAGGGTTAAGATACAGACCTTTCATTGCCGGCCAACTCAATTCTGTTTCGTCCGTTTTCCTTTGCCCGGTAGAGCGCCATGTCGGTTTTTTTCATTAACGACTGCTGGCTTTCCCCAACAACGACTGCTGGCTTTCCCCAACTTTCCGGAAAGCAACCCCGATACTGACGGAGATACCCTGACCATCATCCAGTCTGATGTTCTGGGCATTCCTGCAGATGGATTCTGCATAGCGAATCACCTCATACCGGGAAAGCCCCTCGCCGATTACCGCAAATTCCTCTCCACCGATACGGAAAACTTTCAGTGCAGGCCCACTGATACCCGCCAGCTGTTCGCCGAATCTGGACAAAACACCATCACCGGCATCATGCCCCCACCGGTCATTGATGTGCTTGAAAAAATCAATATCGATGATCATCATGGACAGCTGTGTACTGGTCGTGCTGCTGAGGGTTTCCACAAAATAACGCCGATTCGGAAGCCGGGTGAGTTCATCATGCAGGGCGCTGGTCTGCGCCACGGAAAAACGTGAATTCATCCGCATGATGATGCAATAGACGCTAATAACGGTGAGAAGCATTCCGGACAGCTTTAACAAATCTTCGCAGAAGTAGCCCACCCATCGCGGTTGACTGACTATTTCATCCATCACATCGAATGCACCTGCAGCGATCCAGAGTATGAGGCCGTTAATTGCTCCGCTCAGGGGACGTCCGTCAACGAAAACACAGGCAACATTCCCCAAGGTAAAAATCAGGAGTAGCAGGAAGAAGAGATCAATATATAACCCCGGACTGGACATGATTTCACGGAAGGTGCCCAGTGGGGAACCTGCGCTGATGGCCACAATGGCAGCAGTAGTGAGTGCCATGCAAACCCGGAGGATAACCGCCCCCTGAAGCGAACGGATGAAGACTGAAGCATATTGAATTTCCGTAGTGGTGGATGATGTTTAAAACCAGGCCCCATGGAGACGGTGTTTTCGTGTGTCAGTTTGACGCACCACACCGCACAGGCTCGCTGCGTTCGGGACAGTTGTCAGGTAAAACAGGTAACTCAAAAGTACCTCTGTCAGATAAAGGCGTAAACTCATGATTACCGAAATATTGTCACACCCGGACGACCTATTAAGTTATCAGAATGGGTAACAAAGGAAGTCGGTTCCCTCCGCCCTCTCGCCGGGTTTTAACCCGCAGCACAAAGCCGACCATCACTTTCTCTAAATTAATGAGCTCACCTAATAAACCCCAGAGAATTACCCACTATAATCAAATAAATCACTCTGAGTTATGCTTTTCCGACACAACAGCTGAAGGATAACCTCATACAAACGGTAAAATTTTACAATGGTATCGACATGCCCCTGCTGGACTTTGGTGTTTTTCAGATGACGGATGCCGCCGTATGCAGCGCGCCATTATTGATGCCATCAATACGGGTTATCGCCTGATTGATACCGCCGCCTACTGCCTGAACGAAACCCAGGTCGGCAACGCGCTGTGAGTTCAACGAGTCGATGCAACGCTAACTGAACTAACGGGCCGCAAAGAGCGAACAGCGGAAGTAATGAATAACAACAGGTATTAATAGCATTAACGTGTCTTAATCAGCGGAGAGTAAGCTACATCTTTCCCTGTCAGTTCGGTCGCCATTTGTTGGCGACCGATTTGCGTAAATACTACTCTTAATTACTTCCTCAGAATCTGTCCAACGTCTATTCGATTTCCATCCGGATCAGCGAAAACAAATGCCCGAATGCCATAATCTTTATCTTGTATGCCTTTGATTATTTTGGCACCGATATCCTGACATTGGGCATAAAGTGCATTTGCGTCATCTACAAGAAGGTGCGCGACTGGAAAGGAAGGCGCTTTGTGCTGTGGCTGCAGAGTCAAATGTAGCTCAGCGTCTTCACGCTTTAATATCATGAAGCCCACAGGGTCTCCATTTGCAAAAACATCATTGAAATTCAGTCCATTGATGTAGAACTCACTGGAGATTTTGATGTTTTTTACTGGTATTACGGCTGCTATACGACCAAATTTAACGGGATGCTGCATGATCAACCTCATGGTTGTTAATCAATAGCATAGCGATGGGCGGTGCCGTAGCTAAGCGACTGGACGGTGCCAGGTGATTGATAAAAGTATGATATTTTCTTCATAAATGGAATTGAAACTTTTAGGTGCAGTGACAAGTACTCATACGCTAACTTTCTGTTGTGATATTAACGTTCGTTCCTGGCACAGTTCAGATATGCGCACAAGGTAAAGTCCGCTATGAGCTGTGAGTTCAATTGATGCATGCAACATACTGACTACCTCGCTCTGCGGCTAACTCAGATAAAACGCCATTCAAATCCATTTCTGATTCTGGTGATGTGGCCTGCCGAAGAACTGGCGAAATGTGAGCTAAAACATAATGCCTGATGATTGGTAGCCCACTCCATAGCCCAGCGGCGTTGAACCTCTGCCTGATTAGCGTCTGCACAAAAGCGAGATGCCAGATGTGGCTGGCTAACCTGAATTTCGTTGTGCATAAGGTCACCGGTAAATAATGCATATTCTCCAGCACTGTGCAGAATGATCGAAGCATGATCATGGCTATGACCGGGCGTTGGCACATAGCTTAATAATTCAGCAATAGTTGGTTTTTCAGTGACATCGAAGGTTTTAAGTAAACCTGCATCAATTATCGGATTTATGCTGTCTTCTAAAATGCCTTTTCTTGAAGGATCTTTTTGCCAGCTTTTTAAACCAATATCAGAACAGTAATAATGTGCGTTCTTGAATAACGGCCTCCACTTACCTTCAACCAGATGCGTATTCCAGCCAACATGGTCGCCGTGTAAATGGGTCATTAAAACAAAATCAACCTCATCAGGATCAATGTCCGTTTCGCGTAAACGATGCTCGTAAGGCGTATTTAATTGATGAGAAAGCGGGGATCCGGGGCGCTCACGCCCATTTCCACTGGCTGTATCAATGATAATGGTTTTGCTCGGCGTACGTAAAATCCAGCTATGAACGGAAAGGGTGATTTTTTCAGGAGAACTACTGTCCAGCTGTTGATCCGGATATAGCATATTCGTTGACAGGGGGGCTTCAAGCTCAAGGACTTTAAAGACCTCGCAATCACCAACGCAATATGACGATTTACTTTTCATAATGTCTCTCAAAAACAGGGTGGAATTAAACTTTCACTTTGCATAATCGAATACTGCCTTCCTGAATGAATTTAAAATACGTATTAAGTGCTGTTCAACACTAACCTCTGGTTATGACAGGGCCTCCATTCACTATAGTATCTGTTCGGCTAACTCATGTTGAAGTAGGGAAATCATCAATGTCCGCTTCTGGCACGAAGCAGACATACAGATATGAATGGTCCGCTATGAGCGAAAAGCTGAAGATTAGCTCTCGCAGAAGACATAAGCGCTTTTATATTCAACTAACCATAGCGGTCATAACTTTGTGCAGATTCTTTGGTGTATATGCTTTTGGGTGTGAGCCCAGCTTTTTCATTGAACCCTTCCTGATATATTTTATTAGGCTGTTAGATCATGGCTATCTTCAAGCAGCTCGTATATTTCTTTGGAAGAGAGCGGACTGGAAAGAAGTATGCTTATCCAGTGCTCTTTGTTCATGTGGTAAGCGGGAAAGATACCCTTTTTTTTACGCAATGAGCCGATGTGCTCCGGTCTGACTTTCACTTCTAGTACATCGACCTGATCTTCCGTCTTTAGACCCAGCTTAGTGCCAGATACATTCATCACGATACCGAACCATTTCTTTCCGTCGTGATGCCTGAGTACTGCGTAGCCCGGCAGGTTGCTCCAGAGATATTCCGGTTCAGATTTAAAGTGTTCTCGTGCGTAGCTGTATAATGCATCTCTCTTCATCATAGCTTCCTTAGCATCACTTACTTTATATTTTACTCTGGAAGTTATAATACCGCGTTCATGCCTATTTTAGTCATCCGCATTCTATTTAAGGTGAGTCCGAAAGCACTGGTGCGGGTCATCTTACAAGATGGGTTGACCTCATCCCGATTGATAAGTACATCGTAAAGTTAGAAATGTCAGCTCCTGGCACAACGCAGCCATGCTTATATGAATGGGCAGCTTAGGGCGAAAGCGGTTGTTAACCGCATCCGGATATAATCAGTTAGTCAGAAGCTGTCTGAATGTGGACGATTCGAATTACACGAACGCCTAGATTTAAAGTGCAGCAAGAATGACGGCTTCCATTTTCTCCGGCGTAGTGATCGGTGCAAAACGCCTGAGGGGTTTGCCGTCACGCCCGATCAGGAACTTAGTGAAGTTCCACTTGATCCGCCCACCCAGCACACCGGGTAATTCGTCTTTCAGGTAACGAAACACCGGGTGCGTAGCCGGGCCGTTGACCTCCACTTTTTCGAATATCGGGAAGCTCACACCATAGTTGATGTGGCAGGTCTGCGCGATGTCGTCGGCACCGCCGGGTTCCTGATTACCGAACTGGTTACAGGGGAAACCAAGCACCACCAGCCCCTGGGCGGCGAACTTCTTGTAGAGCGATTCAAGGCCTGCGTATTGCGGCGTGAAGCCACAATGGCTGGCGGTATTCACCACCAGAACCAGCTTACCTGCATAGTCGGCCATAGAGATGAGCTGGCCACCCAGACTGGTGGCGGTGAGTTGATGAAAGGTGGTCATGTCGGGCTCCTCAAAGAAAATGTGCAAAGTCGAACAGAGGGTGACGGAATAAGTTGCTGTAATAACAGGCGACATGCGGCAGAAGCTCAGCCCGTAAAACCGATGCCTGCCGGGCATTTAAGCACTTTGTAGATCTCAGAAATAACCTGCATCGTTGCGTCTTCGATGATTCCTTCATTACGGCATAACACCCAGCCCTGAGCCGCAACTTCTCGCTCGAACGCCCTGCTACAAGCGACATGCTCTTCCAGTTTATGAATGACAGTACTGCTAAGCCCACGCGTTCTGGCCGCGGCCCTGGCCCATGAAATGTCAGGCGCAGTAACCACCCCGATATGCAGGTCTGGCGTACGCACGTTTCGTTCAATATTAAGCTGTAAGATCTCTGCAAATGGAACCTTCCGGCGAAACGCGGCTTCCGACGGGTACCAGCGATCCATTAAGATAATGCTGTCCGGTGGCTGTTTAGGCAGCACATGCTCGGAAATCCAGGCACGGCTATCAGCAAAGCGCTCACAAACTTCCCGTTCCAATTCCAGGGTGGGATGTCTGGCGAGCCTGTTCACGAGGGCCATTGTTTCCCCCCTGTAAGGATCGCTTTTTTTCTCGCTAAGTCGGATCACCTTCTTGTTATCTGCCCTGAGCACTTTCGTCATGGCCTCCAGCAGGGTGGTTTTGCCGACTCCCTTGGGCCCGTCCAGAGAAATAAACAGCGGACGACTCATTGTTGAAATGACGTTTGACATAGGTTTTGCTTAACACTCAACTCTGGCAAAAGCATCTTATAACCTTCTTAGTAACAGCCGACCACCCTGTCGTTCGCAGTAGCTGTCTGTCGCGTTAGCATGATCCACCTACCCAAAACGGGTAAATGAATCGATGACCAGTAATTTAGTAAGATGATGATTTAAATTGGTTTTTCACATCAATAGTGAACCAGCCCGCCGTCCACCGCATACTGGCTTCCGGTTACGTAGGACGCATCATCTGAGAGCAGGAAAAGTGCGACAGCGGCAGCTTCATCAGCGGTACCGGCTCGCCTGAGAGGCACCTGGCTTACCACAAAATCTTCAAACTTTTGCCGCGACTCTTCGGACATGAAGTGCCTGAAATTCGTCTCGACAGGTCCTGGCACCAGCGTATTGGCGCGAATGTCGCGCGCGGCCAGTGAGGCGGCCCAGCTTTTTACCATGGCAACCACGGCGCCTTTGGTTGCAGCATATAAGCTCGTCATGGGCGCACCTTCATAGACCGAAGACGATGCGGTGACCAACACGGATGCACCTGGGTTCAACATGTTGGAAAGTGACGCAAGCTGCAACATCGGCCCGCGAACATTGGCATTCATCATGCGGTTAAAGGCGTCGGCCGTAACGGATTCCGGTGCACCAATTTCTGCGTAACCCGCATTCAGCCACAATCCGTCGAGCTGCCCCCAGCCGCTGACTGCGGTGGCGAGCGCATCAATATCCGCCTCACTTGCCGCATCACTTTTCAGGATCAGCGCGGTGTCCGGCAACAGCGTGCGGGTTTGAGCAAGACGTTCGTCACTCAGCCCCGTGATGGCAACCTGTCCTCCCTCTTTCACAATTCGCAGCGCACCTGCCAGCCCAATACCGCTCGTGCCACCCGTGATAAGTACACGTTTACCGTGAAATCTTCCCATCATTACGCCCCTTTGAACCTTTTAATCGGCATTTACCTTACGAAAGATAAACGTAGTCGTCATCTGTTTAATCATGTGGAAGCGACGTTAATGGATGCCCTGTCCAGATCGATTCAGGCAGTACAATTTTTCCATCGGATGATAAGGTGAGATTTCCCTAAATCTTCCGGGCAGGAATGAAAGTGAACATTTCAGAGAAACATGAATGGCAAAAGAATATGTACCTGGTAAGCACAGACACAGAGAAATTGGATGTAGAGGCTATACACCGGTACCTAACCAGGTCAACCTGGGCTAAAGGTATTGATCTGGATATTGTGTCTGCATCAATTGAAAACAGCCTTAACTTTGGCGTTTATCATAATGAAATCCAGATAGGTTTCGCTCGTCTGATAACGGACTATGCGACATTCGCCTACCTTTGCGATGTCTATGTGCTTGAAGAATATCAGGGAGAAGGCCTTGGAAGATGGCTGATGGAATGCATACACCTTCACCCTGTGTTTGAAAAGCTACGCAGAATAATGTTGTTCACAACAACAGCTCCCTGGCTTTATGAAAAGCTTGGGTATGAGCCTGTAAATCGCGAAAACTATGCATGGACCATTACCCGGCCTGATATTTATACCCATGGGAATAAACCGGGCTGACAAACACTCACCTTCCGCTCCCGGTTGACTTATTTACGCCTGTTTTTGCAAGGGCTGCATGGGTGCGAAGCAGCCAGAGGCAGAGCCAAGGGCTGCTTTGAGTGAGGAGCGGACATAGATGTGTTGCGCTCACGGCCCAGAATATGCCACTTTAATGTTTTTCGGATGTCTGTGAAACTTCAGTGATCCTTTTAAATTCAGTCAAAATCAGCGTGATATTAAGGGTATTCTATGCCGGGTATAAATCTAACGCTTTCCGGGTCAAGAAATGAAAAGTTAACGAAAGAGTGCGTGCTTTTAGCAACTCAAATAACATGCGACATTTTGAAGAAAAACAGATTCGAAACCATGGTCATCGTTAAATACGTTGATAAGGAAGACTGGTTTATTGATGGTAAAAACCTAGTCGAGTGGAAAAAAAACTCATTTAGACTTGAAGTCACTGTCGTGGATGAAACCTGTAGCAAAGACCAGAAGGCGGCGTATCAAAAAGAAATTTATAACGCTATGGAAAAAACTATTGGAAACATGCATCCCCAGTCAAATGTGCATATTATTGATTGCAAGGCCGCTTCATACGGTTACACAGGTATAACACAAGAGTACAGATATCAGCATAAAAATGAATTTTACTGACTCAGTTTCATAGCATTATCGTTGTGTATGTAGGTGATAAGCTTGAAGCGCCAAAGACCCCTATAGCTCAACAATTAAAAATTGTTATTTAACAGGGTCTTAAATAAAAAACAGAATATTCATGAACAATGATATGAGATTAAGACAGCCCGAGCGAATCAAATAACGCAAGTTTAAGCTGAATGATAAGGTCAGGTTACGTCCCCATCCTGAGAGGAAATAAAAGTGAGCATGTCTGAGAAGTATGAATGGCAGAAAGATAACTACGTGGTCAGTACTGACAAAGAAAAACTGGATTTACAAGCTATCCATAATTATCTGACGAGATCAAGTTGGGCCAAAGGCATTTCCCTGGACATTGTTGCTGAATCAATAAAAAACAGCCTTAATTTTGGCGTTTATCATTCTAATAGCCAGATAGGCTTCGCTCGTCTGATAACGGATTATGCTACTTTCGCTTACCTTAGTGACGTGTATATTCTTGAAGAATATCAGGGCGAAGGGCTAGGACGATGGATTATGGAATGTATACATAAACATCCCGCATTTGGGCAGCTTCGCAGGATTATGTTAGTTACCACAACAGCGCCCTGGCTTTACGAGAAATTAGGCTACGAGCCTATCAATCAAAAAAACTATACATGGACAATTGCCAGGCCTGATATTTATAACGAAGGAAAAAAAACTGGCTGACCAACTACATACTAAGTTACCCGTGGGGTCATAATCTTACTATGTGCAACTTCCGCTTCTGGCACGAAGCAGCCCTCCGTCTTTCCCTATTCCAGGCTCCCAGCCTCTGGGGTTCCCTGATGAAAAACCAGCCTCCAATGCCTGCTATCAGAACACTCCCAACATGAAGTACGAAGGGAAGCCCTGGTACCCTCCGGATGGATCGTCCGGTAATGCAATATGGCAAAATCATCCCTGATGCTGATGAGCCGGAAGTCGCTGCTGAGAATAGCCGGGGCACCTTCTTCGGCGGTAAGAGAATCTATCGTCTCCTGCCGATTCACCCTTACACCTGATCGTGTGATTTCCATGAACTCAGGGTGAAGTATCTGTTCAAGCCATTTCCGATCGTTCCTTTTGGCACCGTGAAGGGTGCATTCGAGCGATGTAAGCTTTTCCAGCAACATGGCGTTCCTCCTCTTTAAATTCTGACAGTCGCACTGATTACTTTAATCATTTTATGGCGCTTCGCTAAAATGATTTAAACGTAACCAGGGCTTCTGATACAAGGCCGCCAGTATGCAGACACAAAAGATCCACGGACGTCCAGTTTGTAAAGAACAGGACCTGAGCGTGTCTGGATTATCCGCGCTGAATACAAAGAGAGATGCATGAATATTCTTATCGCGAAAATCACTCCGGACAACAACGGTTTTTTGGCGTTAAAAGAGGAGAGCATGGCTGCTGGATTTAATATGCTACGCAGACTTGAAGAAAACTGGCTCAACGGGCAGAACCGCTTTGATAAACCCGGTGAGAATTTGTTAGGTTTTTACGCTGACGGATTACTGATTGCCGTATGTGGATTAAACCAAGATCCCTACATGCCTTCAGTCCGGGCCGGACGACTCCGTCATCTCTATGTAGGAATCGAGTGGAGAAGAATGCGGGCTGGTATCACTCTGCTCAAAACAATACTGGAAGGTTCTGAGCGCTGGTTTGATTTTATCAATACTAACGCGCCTCAGTCAGCATTCAGCTTCTATGAAGGTGCTGGCTTTATTCCACTGGCAGATGCCGGTAACGTTACCCACCGCCTCTACATGAACACATATCAACTTCATTCTCTGAACTGATGCAGGTTAATTGATTCACCATGTTGTTCATCAAGCGCGAACGCTGCAAGCAGGAGGCAGACGCTTCTTCGTGAACATCATTCCGCCGCGCTGACATAAAAAAACCGGGCTTTTGCCCGGTTTTCGTTTGCAGCACGTGCAGAAATTACAGCCCGTTTTCGGCAATATCCATAGCGAAATACGTCAGGATAATGTCTGCGCCTGCACGTTTTATCGCACCCAGGCTTTCACGCACCACGGCACGCTCGTCGATGGCACCGGCCTGCGCCGCGAATTTGATCATCGCGTATTCGCCGCTGACCTGATACGCCGCCAGTGGCAGACGGGAGGCTTCGCGGATGTCGCGGATAATATCGAGATAGGCACCGGCAGGTTTCACCATCAGCGCGTCGGCGCCTTCCTGTTCATCGAGCAGGGATTCGCGCACCGCTTCGCGGCGGTTCATCGGGTTCATCTGATATTGTTTGCGGTTGCCTTTCAGCACGCTGCCGCCCGCTTCACGGAAAGGTCCGTAGAGCGAAGACGCGAATTTGGTGGAGTACGCCATGATCGAGGTGTCGATGAAGCCGGCTTCGTCCAGGGCGCTGCGGATAGCCTGCACCTGACCATCCTGTGCAGCGGAAGGCGCGATGAAATCTGCGCCAGCGGCGGCGGCCACCACGGCTTGTCTGCCGAGGTTTTTCAGCGTCGCATCGTTATCTACGCCGTGATCGTGCAGGACGCCACAGTGGCCGTGCGAAGTGTATTCGCAGAAGCAGGTGTCAGACATGACGATCATTTCAGGCACGGTGTCTTTGCAGATGCGTGCCATACGGGCAACCAGACCGTTTTCGTTCCAGGTATCGCTGCCGGTGGCATCCATATGATGCGAAATCCCGAAGGTCATGACGGAGCGGATACCGGCGCGGGCATAACGTTCAATTTCAAACGCCAGACGGGATTCGGGGATACGTTGCACACCGGGCATGGCTTCGATAGGTACGTATTCAGAAGACTCTTCCTCTACGAAAATCGGCAGCACCAAATCGTTGACGCTAAATTCAGTTTCCTGAAAAAGTGTACGCAGGGATTCGGACTGTCTCAGGCGGCGAAGGCGTGAGCTCGGGAACTGATTCGACATGAAAACTCCTAAAAATTAATCTGTTGCGCTGAAATTTTTAAAAACAGGAGCGCAGACAGTTCAGACGGCAGGAGGCATGGCAGCGCCGTCAGACGATGAAGCCCGCATTTTATAATAACTTTTAAACAAATGATGAACTTTCCGTGAGGAGATGTAACAGAGGCCGCATTTTTGGCAAGGCGATCCCGGATGAGGGATCGCCTGAACACACTAACCCAGCCTGATTTCGCGATCGGCGGAGGCAATGGTCGAAGGCCGGTGCGCGATAAATATTCGCGTGATATCCAGTTCGCTGATGGCCTGATTAATGCGCATTTCGTTGTCCAGATCCAGATGGCTGGTGGCCTCATCGAGGAACAGAATGGCCGGACGGCGGTAAAGCGCACGGGCGATCAGCACACGCTGTTTCTGACCGCCGGACAGGCTGCCGCCCAACTCGCTTATCAGCGTTTCATAGCCCATCGGCATGCGTTCAATATCATCATGGATATTGCAACGGCGGGCGCAATCGATGATGCGCGCCTCGTCTTTCTGCTCGTCAAAACTGGCGATGTTCTCGGCGATGGATCCGGCGAACAGCGTATCATCCTGTAACACACAGGCGATGCAGCTGCGGTAATTGTTCAGACCGGCGGTGGTGATGTCCATGCCGTTGATCAGAATGCGGCCTTCGGTTGGCGTCAGTAAACCGGTCATGATTTTCATCAGCGTGGTTTTGCCCTGCCCGGACGGCCCGGTTATCGCCACACTCTCCCCCGCTGCCACCGACAGATTCAGCCCGTTAATCAGCGGCGCGGTCAGGCCATCGTACTGAAACACCAGATCGCGCACATCCAGCGACGCCGCCTCGCCCGCCCGTAACAACTCACGCTCCGGCAGCGATTTTTCGGTGTCGGTCAGCGCGATATCCGCGATGCGGTCACGGTGCAGCGACAGCATTTTCAGCTGTAACATCATATTCAGCAGATTGGCCGCACGTTCTGAAAACTGCCCGCGATAGGTGTTGAACGCCACAAACATGCCGAGCGTCATGTGGCCGTCGATCACTTGCGTGGCGCCCAGCCACAGCAGCGCCACCTGATCCAGCGTGGCAATCAGCGTATTACCGCCGGTAAACATCATTTCAAACTTGGTTTTACGCACCGTCGCATTGGCGTTATCAATGTTCAGATTCAGCCAGAAATTGGCGCGCGCTTTCGATAAACCGAGCGCTTTCAGCGTGCTGATGCCGTAGAGCGTTTCCATAAAATGCGAACCGGCGCGCGCGCCTTTGACGATTTGTTCCTCTGATACCTGACGATACGCGTTGTACGTTGCCAGACGGAAAATGACGTAAACCGCCGTGAAGCCGAGGATCACCCAAATCAGCCAGCCGCCGTACAACACCATCATCACTATCAGCCCCACCGACATAATGCCGTCGATAATACTGTTCACCACGTTGGTGGTCAGCGTGGTACGCAGCGTGTCGAGCGAGGTAAAGCGAGACTGAATGTCGCCGAGTTTGCGCTTCTCAAAATAGTCGAGCGGCAGTTTCATCAGATGATCGAACAGCCGCGCTTTCCACTGCACGTCAATCAGCGTGCTCATCACCAGCGAAGTCCAGGCGCGCAGCATGCTGACGCCGGTGCGGAAAATGATAAAGAACAGCAGGCCGAGGCAAATCAGCGTCAGTAAATCCGGGTCTTTCGCCGGGATCACGTGGTCCATCACCAGCTGCATCCCCACCGGCAGCAGCAGATTGACGGATTCAATCATCAGCGACAGGCAGAAGATTTTGGTCAACGCCGGAATAAGCCCGCTGACGTTACCCATCATTTTGCGCAGGTTAAGACGCACACGTGGTTTTTCAGAGGTAAAACCATTGTCCGGCCACAGCTCGAGCGCCACGCCGGTGAAATGCTCGGAAACTTCGCGCAGCCCCAGTGAACGGCGGCCAAACGCGGGATCGTGAATAATCACCTTGCCCTGTTTAACACCGACCAGTACCACAAAATGGTTGAGATCCCAGTGTAAAATACAGGGCGTTTTCAGCGCGTTAAGTTCGTCGATGTCCAGCTTCAGCGCGCGGGATTTCATCTCATTCGCCGCCGCGATATCCATCAGCGTGCGCAGCGTCGCACCGCGTGACGAAATGCCGTGGCGCTGGCGCAGACTCTGTAAATCAACGTGTTTGCCGTGATAACCAAACACCATCGCCAGACTCGCCAGCCCGCACTCGGCGGCTTCAGTCTGGATAATCTGCGGCACACGCTGGCGCCAGCTAAAGTGCAGGCGGTCAGCCAGCTCCCGTACATTATCGAGATTCATTGATCGGCCCCACCACGCTTTTCTTCATGCTGTAATACGGAGACAACATCCACTGATATAGCGGCCTTTTCTCCAGGAATAATGTTGATTCGGCTTTCATGCCGCTGGATAAATTCAGCGTCTCGCCGTGCCAGTCCATCGCTTTTTTATCCAGTGACACAATCACTTTGTAATACGGCCCGCTGACCGTGCCGCTGGCGTTTCGCGGCGCGCTGGCGTAGGAATTCAGTTCCTGCTCCGAAACCGGCGCAGAGGAGATCGATTCCACCTTGCCGGGGAACTGGCCATATTTTTCAAACGGATAGGCTTCGTAACGAATATTGATGTGCTCGCCCGCTTTCACGTAAGGCACGCTTTCATTGGGCAACCAGGCAACGAGAAAGAACGGGGAATTGCTGGCAGGTACCAGCTGCGCGAGGCTGTCCCCGGCATTGACCATCTGGCCAGGCGTGACGCTCAGCGAGGAGATTTTGCCGGAGGTTGGCGCCGTGATCAGCAACGAACCTCTGGCATCGGCCTGCGCCAGCTGACGTTCAAGATCATTACGCTGATAGCCGTACTGCGAAATCTGGTTATCGAACTCGGCGGCGCGCGTCACCAGTTCGCTGCGCAGATTGGTGATTTGCAACGCTTCCTGAATCGCCTGGGTGTTCAGGCTCTGGAATGACGTTTGTTGCTGATAAAACAGATAGCGCTGATTATTCAGCTGATCGGTATTGATAAGCCCCTTCTTCTGATACGCGCCGTAGTTCTGCATGCTTTTCTTCATCGCATCCAGTCCTTCCTGCGCGGAATCCACCATGCTTTGTGAAACCTGATGGGCCTTCTCATATTGCTCTAACTGCTGTTGCAGGTTTTGCAGCGTTTCCTGCTTATTGCGTTGAAGTTGCGCGACGATGGCATCAATTTGCTCACGCTGTTTTTTAATCGCGGCGAGTGTGGTGGTGCTCACGTTGCCCGCCTGCGTCACCCGGCTGACGTCAATTTCATACAGCGGCTGGCCTTTTTTAACCGGTTTACCGGTATCAACATACAGCTCAGTGATCACGCCCTGCTCGGGGCTGAATAAGTTAATGCTGTGCGGCTGGGTGATAATTTCACCACTGACATTAATCCGTCGGGTGTAATTAGTGAAGATTAGGAATATGAGTAAGGAAATAAGAAAAACAGCGGTCAGTGATGTCACAATCCATAGGGGCCAGCCGGCGAGTAATAACGCTTTACCCGTCCAGTGATTTTGCTGATGTTCATTGACCTCTTTGCGAAAGAGCATATTTATTGTTCCGGAAAAACAGGCTGTAAAAACAGAATCTTTGAAAGATAGCAGCCCGAAAACCTCCTGCCACCGCGATTACTCTGAAACATCGCTGGCCGGTATTTCCGTATGGAGACAGTCACGCGGTAATATTAATTTACTTTCTGTAGTAAAAATAATATCTCGCAGTCACCCGGTTATTTTTTACACGCCAAATGAATAAATCAGATAAGCTTAAGTATTAATTCACATTAAAAACATATAGTTAAACTTAAAATTCGACTTAGGAGATTATTCCTA
Organism: Rahnella sp. Larv3_ips; assembly: GCF_003697865.1. Taxonomy (NCBI): domain Bacteria; kingdom Pseudomonadati; phylum Pseudomonadota; class Gammaproteobacteria; order Enterobacterales; family Yersiniaceae; genus Rahnella; species Rahnella sp. Larv3_ips. The sequence goes on from NZ_MJIB01000004.1 coordinate 1,282,354, forward strand.
GTCAAATTCTTCTCCGGGTGCTCTAGGCTTAATCCCTGTGAAGACATTGCGTAGAAATTATCTCCATAGCATTACTCAATGTTTTCATCGCCCCCGGAATATCGGGGACTGGCTTTAACAGATAAAAGGATGACCTAAGATGAAACAATTAACAGAACGTGATATTGAAATGGTTAATGGTGCGGGTTGGTCGGAAGATGTGAATAAAGTGGCCGACCGCTTGTCAAACTTTGGTCAGGACGCGGTAAGTGATACCGGTAATGCGGTGAACAAAGCGTATTCACAAATTTCCGACGGTCTTGCTAAAGCACAGAACTATCTGACAACCTAGTTTACAGTCTTTAAAGGTTTATCAGAGTTATACCAGCCCCCATTTATTTGGGGGCTTTTTTTGTCGCAGATTTACTTATGACAAAATAAACGTCAGACACCCGCCCTGGTTTTATCGCTCTTCACCATGCTGTTTTTCAGCTTGCCGATGAGCTCACGGCGGAAATCGCCGAGTTTGGGTTTATCCCCTTCCAGCCAAGGCAGCGGGCGGCAGAGCTCCATGGTTTTGATGCCCAGACGCGCGGTCAGCAATCCGGCACCGATACCTTGCGCCGCACGGGCAGACAGACGCGCCGCCAGGTCCTGTGACATCCAGTCCATCCCCACTTCGCGCACCAGTTCGGACGCCCCGGCGAAGGCCATATTCAGCAGCACCAGACGGAATAAACGGATGCGGCTGTAATAACCCAGTTCGATGCCGTACAGCACGGCGATGCGGTTGACCAGACGCAGGTTGCGCCAGGCGATAAACGCCATATCCACCAGCGCCAGCGGGCTGACGGCGATCATCAGCGCCGATTCCGCCGCTGAATGGCTGATCTCACGTCGCGCCTGCGCATCGAGCACCGGCTGAACTAACCGCGCGTAAAGCTCGACCACTTCACGGTCATTCTGGGTTTCATGCAGCGACGCCTGCCAGCGTTGTAATGCCGGATGGCTGTTATCGAGCCCCGCCTGCGCCGCCAGCTTTTCGCAGAAAGCCCGCCCCTGCCCCAGTCCGTGACTGTGCATTAACTCACGAGCCTTATCGCGCTCGTCGGCACGCTGCCGCAGGCGGTATAAGCGCCGCCATTCGGTGGCGATTGAGCCGACACCCGCGAGGATAATCAGCCCGCCTGCCGTGCAGGCACCGAGTGCCACCCAATCCTGTTGGATCCAGGCCTGATGTACCCATTGAACGCCCTGCGCCACCACGCTGATGCCCAGCACCGCCACGCCCAGACGCACCAGTTTACTCCACACGCTGCGGCGCGGTTTGAGTGCGCGGCTGAGTACCGCTTCGGCCTCGCCCTCTTCCTGTTGTTCATCCGTTTCGGTGGTGACCGGAATGAAGCGCTCTGAAGCGAATTCGTCAAATGCCAGCGCCGGTTTGATCACCGGTTCGGCCGGGGCTTTTAATTCCGTTTCAAAATCGATACGCGGTTTTAAAGGTTCGCTCATCGCATTTTATCTCCCAGTAAAAACTCCATCACCGCATCCAGACGAATGTGCGGCAACGGCTGATCCACGCTCATTTCCCGCGGACGAAACTCGTCAAAATGGAAACCTTGTTTTTGCCAGAACGCGTGCCCTGGCAGGCGCGCCGGGACTTCGCCGGGGAACACGGTCAGCGGCGCGCCGTCCTGCAAACGGTGACCTTTCAGCGCAGGCAAACTTTGCCCCTGATATTCCACCAGGCCGGTTTCCGTCGCCTGAACAGAAGCCAGTCCGGCGCAATCCATGCTGATGCCTTCAAACGCCGCGTTCTGCCACGCTTCCTGCACCAGTTGCTGTAACAGCGACACCAGATTGGCGTGCTGATCGCCGGTGATGTGATCGGCTTTGGTGGCGGCGAACATCAGTTTGTCGATGCAGGGATTAAACAGGCGGCGGAACAGCGTGCGTTTACCGTAGTGGAAACTTTGCATCAGCTGAGTCAGCGCGAGGCGCATGTCATTGAACGCCTGCGGCCCGCTGTTGAGCGGTTGCAGGCAATCGACCAGCACAATCTGGCGGTCAAATTTCACAAAGTGATCTTTATAGAAGCCTTTCACGATGTGCTGACAGTAGTAGTCGAACCGCGCGCGCAGCATGCCGAGATTGCTGTTTTTATCTGCCTGCGCCAGTTGCGCGTCAGAATAGCGGTTCAGTTCAGGCCACGGGAAAAATTGCAGTGCGGGCGCACCGGCCATATCGCCCGGCAGAACAAAACGCCCCGGCTGGATAAAGTGCAAACCTTCGGTTTTGCAGCGCACCAGATAGTCGGTATACGCCTGTGCAATTGCGCCCAGCAGATTTTCATCCGCCGGCGCCAGCGGATCGCATTGTTCGCACAGTGTCAGCCACGGCTTCGCCCATTCTGCGCGATCGCCCTGTAACAGCCCCGCCATCTGGCGCGACCAGTCGAGATACTGTTGCTCGAGCATCGGTAAATCCAGCAGCCATTCGCCGGGATAATCGACAATTTCCAGATATAACGTGGAGGTATCTTTGAAGTGACGCAGCAGGGAATCGTTGGAGCGGTAACGCAGTGCGAGGCGGATTTCGCTGACGCCACGGGTTGGCGTTGGCCACGCAGGCGGCGTGCCGAAAAGCGACGCCAGCCCTTCATCATAGGCAAAGCGCGAGACGCCCAGATCCCGCTGGGGTACGCGTTTCACGCCCAGCAGTCGCTCCTCGCGGGCAGCCGAAAACAGCGGTAAACGTGCGCCGCTGTGCATGTGTAAAAGCTGGTTAACGAAGGCGGTAATAAATGCGGTTTTTCCGCTGCGGCTTAAACCGGTGACGGCCAGCCGCAGATGCCTGTCCATGCCGCGATTGATCAGTGAATTAAACTCGTTTTGTAGTCTTTTCATTGCTCTCCCTGGCGTAGCGCCCAAACAGCGCGGTCAAAATACGTTTGAATAACGGTTCTAATAATAGTGCTAAAACGTAACGAACGGGTCCTTTTGCTACCACGCCCAGCACGCGCGCCGCCAGCCCGGCAGGGCCAAAAGTCAGCGCCAGCGTCACGATCACGCCGAAAATTTTCTTCAACAGGCTGCTTTTACCCGGCAGCGAGGAATGCAGATAACGGGTCATAAAGATTCCTTAAGCGGGGACGTGAAAAGGAGGTGGCAACCGGCGCGACGTCCGGCGGCCAGAAGCGTTCTTTACAGCTGACGGAAACGGCTGCGTACGCCGAAGGTTTCCGAGGTGACGTAGCGTTCAACCTGACGCAAACGCTGTTCGCTGGCTTTCAGTTCACGATCGGCCTCCTGCAGCAACGTCCGTGGCGAGGGTGCCGCTTCACCGTCGAACTCACTGGCGGGTACCGGATCCAGCACGTAACTGAGAATGATGTAAGCCACCACGGTGAACATAAACAGGCCGAAGAAAATCGACAGCACCGCCATGATCCGCAGCAGTTTTACCGGTACGCCCAGGTAGTGTGCCAGACCGGCAAGGACGCCTTTTATCACGCCCTCTTCCGGTACGCGGTAGAGTTTTCGTTCTGATATTCGGCTCGTCATTATGATTGCCTCCAGCCCGGATGTTCGGAATCCAGAATTTCTTCCAGCGCCTGAATACGTTCACGCATGCGCTGCGCATCTTGCGTAAGGCTGGAGAGATTTTGTATCTCATGCTGACTGAGCTGAGTGCCATTTTGCTGGCGATTGCTGTAGTGAAGCCACAACCACACGGGCGCCACGAATAAAACGAAAATGGTCAGCGGAATAGCTAAAAACAGGAAGCTCATTGTCTCTCCTTATGAGTCTTTTTTGTGCCGGTTAAGGCGTTTGTCCTGCAGTGTGAACCCGCCCGCAGGCAGGTTAATCAACGGTGCAATGCGCAATTATGCGTCCTGGCTACCGTTCATTTTAGCTTTCAGGGCAGCGATCTGTGCGCTGATTTCATCGTCGGCTTTCAGTTCGGCGAATTCCTGATCCAGCGATTTCTTTTTGCCAATACCGACCGTTTCAGCCTCGGCTTCCATGTGATCGATGCGGCGTTCAAACTGCTCAAAACGCGCCATCGCTTCATCAATTTTACCGCTGTCCAGCTGACGGCGAACGTCACGGGAAGATGACGCGGCCTGATGACGCAAAGTCAGCGCCTGCTGACGGGCACGGGTTTCGGTCAGTTTGCTTTCCAGCTCGCCAATTTCTGACTTCATGCGATCCAGCGTTTCTTCCACGACGGTCACTTCGTTTTTCAGCACAATGACCAGGTCGGAGAGTTTCTGTTTTTCAATCAGCGCAGCACGCGCCAGATCGTCTTTTCCTTTACGCAGCGCCAGCTCGGCTTTGTCCTGCCATTCGGCCTGCTGAGACTCGCCCTGATCGATGCGGCGGATCAGCTGTTTCTTTTCTGCCAGCGCACGGGCGGAGGTCGAACGTAACTCAACCAGCGTGTCTTCCATTTCCTGAATCATCAGACGAACCAGTTTTTGCGGATCTTCTGCTTTATCCAGCAGCGTGTTGATGTTGGCGTTAATGATGTCAGCGAAGCGAGAAAAAATACCCATAATCGAAATTCCTCTTTGATTCTGTTTGGTTTCCGGCCAAATGATTACCGGTCAAATCCGCAGGAAATTTTTCAGCTGCGGCGATAAACCTATATCAGGATCCGTGCCAACTTTTTAAAATTTTTATCTTCATGAATAAATTGAATTTTTTAATGACGACTCTGCTATGCTTATTTTTCAAGATGATGATTTTCACTAAGTGTTAGTGTGTTTCACCACGCAAGGAAGACCAAATGACGGATAACACAGACAATTTACTTGGCGAAGCCAACTCCTTCATCGAAGTGCTGGAACAGGTGTCACAACTGGCAAAGCTGAACAAACCGGTTCTGGTCACCGGCGAACGCGGCAGCGGTAAAGAACTGATCGCGCATCGTCTGCATTATCTGTCCCCGCGCTGGCAGGGGCCATTCATTTCTCTTAACTGTGCGGCACTGAATGAAAACCTGCTGGATTCCGAGTTGTTCGGCCACGAGGCTGGGGCATTTACCGGCGCGCAGAAACGCCATCTGGGCCGCTTTGAGCGCGCCGACGGCGGAACGCTGTTCCTCGATGAGCTGGCGACCGCGCCGATGCTGGTGCAGGAAAAACTGCTGCGCGTGATTGAATACGGTCATCTGGAGCGCGTCGGCGGCAGCCAGCCGTTGCAGGTGGATGTGCGGCTGGTGTGCGCAACGAATGATGATTTACCCGCGCTGGCTGAAGCAGGAAAATTCCGCGCCGACCTGCTCGACCGTCTGGCTTTCGACGTGGTTCAGTTGCCGCCCCTGCGTGAGCGCCAGCAGGACATCATGTTACTGGCCGAACATTTCGCCATTCAGATGTGCCGCGAACTTTCACTGCCGTTGTTTCCCGGTTTCACTGAACATGCGCATGACACGCTGATGCGTTATCGCTGGCCGGGAAATATCCGGGAGCTTAAAAACGTCGTCGAACGCTCGATGTACCGCCACGGCACCAGCGAGTTTCCGCTCGACAACATCATTCTCAATCCTTTCGCACAACGCACCGCGGCGGAAAAGCCGGAGACGCCCGCTGATAACCCGGCGCTGCCGGCCTTACCGCTGGATTTAAAACAATGGGTGACCGGTCAGGAAAAAAATCTGATCGAGCAGGCACTGCGGCAGGCACGTTTCAACCAGCGCAAGGCGGCTGAATTACTGAACGTGACTTATCATCAGTTACGCGGCATGTTGAAGAAGCATGGAATACAGGTAAATACGCAGGAAAGTGACTGAATTTTAGACAAAAAAAAGCCAGCACCCGAGCTGGCTAAGTCATTCTGGAAGCAATGTGAGCAATGTCGTACCTCGCGATTAACGCCCCTGGCGGGACACCTCTCGTCCGGTGAAAAGAATGATAATGGTTATCAGTATCGTCTGTAAAGCACTTTGTTGAGAATTTTTCTCATTACCACAACGTCATTATGGCTACTTATTGAACAACCTTAGCCTCCTTAAGGATTACCATTCGGGGAACGGATCGGCCATTGCCATCCAGTTATCGATGCCCTCTGCCATCTGTTCTTCACTTAACAGGCACGCATCCAGCTGGCGGATAATCTCCGCCTTATCGAGATGCTGACCAATAAACACCAGTTCCTGGCGCATGTCGCCGAACGGTTCCACCCATTTATCCATGATCTGTTCACGCGTTTCCTCATCCTGCGGCCAGTCGCTTTCCGGCAGGGCGCGCCAGAAAATACCCGCCATGCCGTAGTGGGCAATCCCCCCCGCCTGACTCCACTGCCCGGCGAATCGTGGCCGCGTCGCCAGCCAGAAAAAACCTTTTGAACGCAGCAGATTGCCACCGCCCCAGTCGCCGTGCACCACGCGGTAAAACTTATCCGGATCAAACGGCCTGCGGGCGCTGTAAACAAAGCTGCTGATGCCATATTCCTCAGTCTCCGGCGTGTGCTCGCCACGCAGCTCTTTCAGCCAGCCGGGTGCCCGCTGCGCTTTGGCGAAATCAAAACGCCCCGTATTCAGCACGCTTTCCAGCGGCAGACTGCCTGGCGAAATCGGAAGTATGTGCGCGTCAGGATTGAGGCTTTTCAGCAACGCGATGACTTCCCGCTGCTGCTGACTGTCGAGCATGTCGGTTTTACTCACCAGCAGAACGTCGCAAAACTCTATCTGGTCGATCAGCAAATCGGTCACGCTGCGGTTATCCTCCTCACCCAGACTTTCGCCTGCCTCCTGCACGCTGCGCGCTTCCTGATATTGCTGCATAAAATTGACGCCATCGACCAAGGTGACCAGCGTATCCAGCCGGGCAAAATGCGACAAACTTTCGCCGTTTTCATCTTCAAAAGTGAAGGTTTCCGCTACCGGCAGCGGCTCCGAGATACCGCTCGACTCAATCAGCAGATAGTCAAACCGCCCCGCCTGCGCCAGTTCACGCACCGAAATCAGCAGATCTTCGCGCAGCGTGCAGCAGATGCAGCCATTGCTCATTTCCACCAGTTTTTCCTGCTGGCGGTCGAGGGTAATTTCGTTGGCGACCAGCGCGGCATCGATATTCACTTCGCTCATGTCATTGACGATCACCGCCACGCGCATGCCCTGCCGGTTATTAAGAATGTGATTAAGTACGGTGGTTTTGCCCGCGCCAAGAAAACCGGACAGCACGGTAACGGGAAGTAAGGACATCGTTAACCTCTTATCGAAGGAGAGTGCAGGAATACTTCGCCTGCGATTATTGTTATATTATAACATAACAATATCAGTCCAACTTCAAGGGTTTTATTTTTATCCGCATAAAATTTGCGCGATGTGCCGCAGGAATACGCGGTGTTTCGCGCAATGGATTGGGGTACCTCGCAGAGTACGGTACACTTAAGGCATTGCACCTTAACTTTGAAGCCTTTATGCGTCGTCTAACCTTGTGGATGCTTTTACTGAGCGGTTTGTCCACAGCAGTGTTTGCTGAGACTGCCCCAACACCCGCCAGCGCGCCGGTCGTCACTGCGCCGGTGAAAGATATTCGCCAGAGTGGCTTTGTCTATTGTGTCAACGGCATGATCAATACGTTTAACCCGCAGAAAGCCAGCAGCGGGCTGATCATTGATACGCTCGCAGCACAATTGTATGACCGCCTGCTGGATGTTGACCCCTACACCTATCGTCTTATCCCTGAGCTGGCGCAGAGCTGGGAAGTTCTTGATGGCGGCGCGACCTACCGCTTCCATCTGCGTAAAGACGTGCCTTTCCAGCAGACAGGCTGGTTCGCGCCTTCGCGCAAAATGAATGCCGATGACGTGGTCTTCAGCTTCCAGCGCATCATTGATCCAAACAATCACTATCACGGCGTCAACGGTGAAGATTATCCCTACTTCGACAGCCTGCAATTCGCCAAAACCATCAAAAGCATCAAAAAAATTGACGACTCAACGGTTGAGTTTCGCCTGAACAATCCGGACGCCTCTTTCCTCTGGCATCTGGCGACGCACTACGCGCCGGTGCTGTCTGCAGAATATGCCGCCAGCCTGCAAAAAGCAGGCAATGAAGAAGAGATCGACCGCCAGCCGGTGGGCACCGGTCCGTTCCAGCTCGGTGAATACCGGACCGGACAGTACGTGCGTCTGATGCGTAACGGGCAATACTGGAAAGGTAAACCGCGCATGGCGCAGGTGGTGATCGATATGGGCGTTGGCGGCACCGGGCGTTTATCTAAACTCCTGACCGGTGAATGCGACGTGCTGGCCTATCCTGCCGCCAGCCAGTTGTCGATTCTGCGTGAAGATCCGCGTTTGCGCCTGTCGCTGCGCCCCGGTATGAACGTGGCGTATCTGGCCTTCAATACGAATAAAGCACCGCTTAACGATCCGCGGATCCGCCAGGCGGTTGCGTTATCTATTAACAATCAACGCCTGATGCAGTCGATCTATTACGGCACAGCCGAAACCGCTGCCTCTATTTTGCCGCGCGCGTCGTGGGCGTATGACAGCAACGCACAGGTAACGGAATACAATCCGAAGAAAGCGCAGAAAATCCTCAAAGATTTAGGGCAGGAAAAGCTTACCCTGCATTTATGGGTGCCGACCGCCTCGCAGTCGTTTAACCCGAGCCCGCTTAAAACCGCTGAACTGTTACAGGCAGACCTTGCACAGGTGGGGATTAGAGTGATCATCGTGCCGGTCGAGGGACGTTTTCAGGAAGCCAAGCTGATGGAGATGAATCACGATCTGACCCTGACCGGCTGGTCCACCGACAGTAATGACCCCGACAGTTTCTTCAGGCCGATGCTCAGCTGTGCGGCGATCCCTTCACAGACCAACTATGCTCACTGGTGTGACCCGGCGTTTGATGAACTGCTGCGTCAGGGCCTGCTTTCCCAGCAGCTTTCGCAACGCATTGAGTTTTATCAGCAGGCGCAAAAAATTCTTGAACAGCAACTGCCGGTGCTGCCGCTGGCCTCTTCCCTGCGCCTTCAGGCTTACCGTTATGACATCAAAGGGCTGGTTTTAAGCCCGTTCGGCAACTCGTCGTTTGCCGGTGTCTTTCGCGATGACGAAGGAAGGAAAGCACCATGATCATCTTCACGTTACGTCGCGTTCTTTTGCTGCTGGTTACGCTGTTTTTTCTCAGTCTGGTGGCCTTCAGCCTGAGCTATTTCACCCCAAACGCACCGCTGCGCGGGGCGTCATTGTGGGATGCCTACCATTTTTACTTCACCAGCTTATGCCAGCTGGACTTTGGCGTTTCCAGCATTAACGGTGAAAGCATCCGCTACCAGCTCAGAGCGGTGTTCCCGGCGACCATGGAACTATGTGTGCTGGCCTTTGCCCTGGCACTGCTGGTCGGCATTCCGTTCGGCATTCTCGCAGGCGTAATGCGCGGAAAATGGCCGGACATCGCGATCAGCAGTCTCGCCCTGCTCGGCTTCTCGATCCCCGTATTCTGGCTGGCCGTGTTGCTGATGCTGTTCTTCTCGCTACAACTTGGCTGGCTGCCGGTGTCCGGACGGCTGGATCTGTTGTATGAGTTGAAAACCGTCACCGGCCTGACGCTTATCGACGCCTGGCTGTCTGATTCTCCGTATCGTCATGAAATGATTGTCAGTGCCATTCGCCATATGGTTTTACCGATCGCCGCGCTGGCGGTGGCGCCCACCACTGAAGTGGTCCGTCTGATGCGGATTTCAACCGACGAGATCCTGACAAAAAACTATGTGAAAGCTGCCGCGACGCGGGGATTATCACGCTTCACGATTATCCGCCGCCATGTGCTGCACAATGCATTGCCGCCGATCATTCCCAAACTCGGTTTACAATTCTCCACCATGCTGACGCTGGCGATGATCACTGAAGTGGTCTTTAACTGGCCGGGCATCGGGCGCTGGCTGATTAACGCCATCCGCCAACAAGATTACGCGGCGATCTCCGCCGGCGTGATGGTGGTCGGATCGCTGGTCATTGTGGTTAACGTGTTCTCAGACATTCTGGGTGCGCTGATGAATCCATTGAAACATAAGGAATGGTATGCCCTTCGATAACGTATACCGCGAAAAACAGGTACCCAGCCCGTTGCGTCATACGTGGGGAATTTTCTATCGCGACACATTGTCGATGATTGGTTTCTACGGCGTTATCGGGTTGCTGTTCCTGTGTGTTTTCGGGCACTTTCTGGCTCCTTACGCGCTGGATCAGCAATTTTTAGGGTATCAGTTACTGCCGCCATCCTGGTCACGCTACGGCAATGTCTCTTTCTTCCTCGGCACAGATGATCTGGGGCGGGATTTATTGAGCCGCATCCTCACCGGGGCGGCACCGACCATCGGCGGTGCGCTGGTGATTACGCTGGCAGCCTCTCTGTGCGGCGTGATTATCGGTGTTCTGGCGGGGATCTCCCGCGGGCTGAAATCCGCCATTCTTAACCATATTCTCGACACGCTTTTATCCATTCCTTCTTTATTGCTGGCGATTGTTGTGGTGGCTTTTATCGGCCCTAAACTTGAGCACGCAATGCTGGCCGTCTGGCTGGCGTTGTTGCCGCGTATTTCCCGCACCATTTACAGCGCGGTGCATGATGAGCTGGAGAAAGAGTACGTTGTCGCCGTGCGCCTCGACGGTGCGTCGACCTGGCAAATTCTGCGTTACGCGGTGCTGCCCAACATTGTGGCCGTACTGGCGACCGAGTTTACCCGCGCGCTGTCGATGGCAATTCTGGATATCGCCGCGCTCGGTTTTCTCGATTTGGGCGCGCAGCTGCCTTCGCCGGAATGGGGTGCCATGCTCGGTGATTCGCTCGAACTGGTGTACGTCGCGCCGTGGACGGTGATGCTGCCGGGGGCCGCTATTCTTATCAGCGTATTGCTGATTAACCTGCTGGGTGACGGTGTGCGTCGGGCGATCAATGCGGGAGTGGAATAATGCCATTACTTGATATCCGCAATCTGACCATCGAATTTATGACCTCAGAAGGGCCGGTTAAAGCCGTCGACCGCGTCAGCATGACGCTCAGTGCCGGGGAAATCCGCGGCCTGGTCGGAGAATCGGGTTCCGGTAAAAGCCTGATCGCCAAAGCCATCTGTGGCGTGACCAAAGATAACTGGCGCGTAACGGCTGACCGCATGCGCTTTGACGATATCGATCTGTTGCAACTGACACCGCGCGAACGCCGCAAGCTGGTGGGACAGAACGTCTCGATGATTTTTCAGGAGCCGCAGTCCTGTCTGGACCCTTCCGAGAATATCGGACGCCAGCTGATTCAGGCTATCCCCGGCTGGACCTATAAAGGCCGCTGGTATCAGCGTTTTCGCTGGCGTAAATACCGGGCCATCGAGCTGCTGCATCGCGTCGGCATCAAAGATCATAAAGACATCATGGCCAGTTATCCTTATGAACTGACTGAGGGTGAATGCCAGAAAGTGATGATTGCCATTGCGCTGGCGAATCAGCCACGTTTGTTGATTGCCGATGAGCCGACCAATGCCATGGAGCCAACCACGCAGGCACAGATTTTTCGTCTGCTGGCGCGGCTGAATCAGAACAATAACACCACCATTTTGCTGATAAGCCATGACCTGCAAATGATGAGCAAATGGGCAAACCGCATTAACGTGCTTTACTGCGGGCAGACCGTCGAAAGCGCCACCTGCGAAGATCTGCTGGCCACGCCGCACCACCCCTATACGCAGGCGCTGATCCGCGCGATGCCTGACTTTGGTCGCTCGCTGCCCCACAAAAGTCGTCTGAATACCCTGCCCGGCGCGATCCCTTCGCTTGAGCATCTGCCCATCGGATGCCGTCTGGGGCCGCGCTGCCCTTATGCACAGAAAAAATGCATTGAAACTCCCCGTCTGCGCCTGGCGAAAACCCATGCTTATGCGTGCCACTTCCCGCTGAACATGGAGGAGCAATAATGGCCGAAACTTTCCTCGAAGTGCGTAACCTGAGCAAAACGTTCCGCTATCGCACCGGGCTGTTCAGAAAGATGAATCTTGAGGCGGTAAAACCTGTCAGCTTTACGCTGCGGGAAAAACAGACGCTGGCGATTATCGGTGAAAACGGCTCGGGTAAATCGACGCTGGCGAAAATGCTTTCCGGCATGGTGGAACCGAGCGGCGGTGAGATTCTGATTGACGATCATCCTCTGGCATTTCGTGACTACCGTTTTCGCAGCCAGCAAATCCGCATGATTTTTCAGGATCCGAGCACGTCACTCAATCCGCGTCAGCGCATCGGCCAGTTACTTGAAGCCCCGCTGCGCCTGAACAGCGAAATGGATGCTCAGCAACGGGAGCAGCGCATTAACCAGACGTTACGTCTGGTGGGGATGCTGCCAGACCACGCTAACTATTATCCGCATATGCTGGCCTCCGGGCAAAAGCAGAGCGTCGCCCTCGCCCGCGCGTTGATCCTGCAACCTAAAGTCATTGTGGCCGATGAAGCCCTGGCATCGCTGGATATGTCGATGCGATCGCAAGTCATCAACATGATGCTCGAATTACAGGAAAAACAGGGGATCTCGTATATCTACGTGACACAGCATCTCGGCATGATGAAACACATCAGCGATCAGGTGTTGGTGATGCATGAAGGGGAAGTGGTTGAGCGTGGTAATACCGCCGAAGTGCTGGCAGCACCGCTGCACGATCTCACAAAGAGACTGATTTCCAGCCACTTTGGTGAAGCGCTGACCGCCGACGCCTGGCGGCGTGACGGAAACGGACGTTGATAAATCTCATCAGGCGTGTTTGTGAAAAAACGGCGTCAGGTATCTGATGCCGTTTTTTTTAGCCATTGCGGTACAAATATTCGTCATAAATAGATTTAGCTGGCATTTCTGCGTTTATCTATTCCTTTTCGCTATGATTTATCGCTTAACATTATTTTATCTCGACACCAGGATAGGCAACGATAGGGTCTGTTAATTTGCCTGATGCAAAGGACCCGATCATGGAACAACAACGCAAGGCCGCACACAGCGGCTGGTATCACGAGACACAATGCAGCCAGCAGGGTTATCTGCCGCTCGATCCGCATGCTGCGTTGGCTCAGGATCGCTTCTTGCTTGGGCTGGATGCACAACTGGACCCTACGCTGCGCGCCTTGATCAACGAACGTCAGGGGCTGCTGAACGCCTCACGAGCGTGTTACGATGTGCTTTTTCCGCACAGCCTGCGCGTGTCGCGCACTGAAACGCTTTCTTTATATGACCGTCTGAGCAGTGCGCTCACCGTGGCCCAGGTCAGCGGCGTACAGCCACTTTGTAGCCATTACGCCGCCCGCCTCGCACCGCTCTCCAGCCCGGACGCCTCCCGTGAAAGTAACATCCGCCAGACTCACATCACCCAGTTCGCGCGATTACTTGCCACCCAGCCGACGTTAATCACCGCGCCAATGCTGAAACAGCTCAATGATATTGGCCTGAGCACGCAGGATATTGTCACCTTTACGCAACTGATCGGTTTTGTGAGTTATCAGGCGAGAGTACTGGCTATTTTAAACGGGTTACGTGGCCGCGCAGCTGCAGTATTGCCGGGTTTCCCTTCCCCTGAAGGTTGTGAGCAAAAGGGCTTTTCACTGGCGATGTTGCAATGGACATCACGGCTGCCGGAAGTCGCGCCTGAAAGCGCCAGCCAGCATCAGCAGGATGTGCTGGATCTGATTGCACCTGATGCGCGCTCCTCTTCGTTTTACACGCTGTTGGTTCACAATGCCGATGCACTGAGCGAATTCTCGGCGGTGTTCAATAACATCATGCAGGCGGGCGAGCGTCCGAAAGCAGCCTGGCGCGAACTGGCCGCTGTGGCTACGTCTGAGCTGAACGGGTGCCTGTACTGCGCGGGCATACACGGGCGTTTGTATCTGGAAGCCGAAGGCAAGCCGGAATTAATCGAACAGTTGTTTGAGGCGACTCACCGTGATGACATTGTGGATGCGGTGTCACAACAACAGGCCGGCAGTGCAGAAGCGGCATTGCTGGAAAGTGTCATTGCGCTTACCCGTACACCGGAACGTTTCGATGCGCGTCTGCTGCACGGTTTGTCTGACGCCGGTTATACCGCAACACAATCTCTGGATATATTGCTGACCACGGCGCTGTTCAGCTGGTCGAATCGACTGATTCAGACGCTTGGCGATACGCTGAGCAAATGATCGGCTAAATCACCCGCTTTCCTACTGATGCTTTATTCGTCAACTCCGGCAGGATTTACCCCTGCCTGAGACATCAAATGTAAACACCCTCGCCGTTTAACCTCCCTAAGTCGTACTAATCTTATTTTCAATCGGAAATTTAGTGTTAAAACGAGAAGTAGATCACATTACCCCTGTTGTCGTTTTAAACGCTGATTTTTGAACGCACTAAGAATGAATAAAATGCCACAAACCGCAAATTAACCGGGTTTATTCACTGTTTATTCACGATGAATGAGTGATTTAAACCATCATTGATATCGATGGAAAAATTAAACTTATATGCCTTTGAAGATGAATATTCATACAACATATTCGCGTTGCCTATTTCAAAAACATAAACGTTAATTCTGCATAACATTTCGAACACAGTTTAATCAGGTCGGATAAGTTATATGTAACGGAATATGTCAAACTCCTTGCCTCATTTACGTAGATAGTGAACATTACCTGCCGTCATCCCCATCTTATAACAATGCAAAGGGTGCTTATTTCGCGCCACTTATGCGTTTCCGCCATACGGCCGGAAGGAATAAACAGAGGTACGAGTGTCAACTGCAAACAAAACACCAAACAATGAAAGCGTGAGTCTGAACGCCTTCAAACAACCTAAAGCGTTTTATCTGATCTTCTCCATCGAACTGTGGGAACGTTTCGGTTACTACGGCCTGCAAGGGATCATGGCGGTTTACCTGGTCAAAATGCTTGGCCTGAGTGAAGCCGACTCCATTACCCTGTTCTCGTCATTCAGTGCGCTGGTCTACGGCTTCGTGGCCATCGGCGGCTGGTTGGGCGATAAAGTGCTCGGTTCAAAACGCGTGATCGTGCTGGGCGCGATTGTTCTGGCGTTAGGTTATTCATTCGTTGCCTATTCCGGCCACGAAGTTTTCTGGGTTTATCTGGGTATGGCGACCATCGCCGTCGGCAGCGGCTTGTTTAAAGCAAATCCATCCTCATTGCTTTCTACCTGCTATGCAAAAGATGACCCGCGTCTTGATGGCGCATTCACCATGTATTACATGTCAGTCAACATTGGTTCATTCTTCTCAATGCTGGCAACGCCTTGGCTGGCAGCCAAATACGGCTGGAGCGTGGCGTTCTCTCTGAGCGTGGTCGGGATGCTTATCACTATCGTGAACTTCCTTTTCTGCCGCAAATGGGTAAAACGTCAGGGTTCAAAACCGGATTTCGAACCTTTACAGTTCCAGAAACTGTTGATGGTGCTGGTGGGTGTTGTCGCGCTGGTGTTCATTTCAAGCTGGTTGCTGCATAACCAAACCATCGCACGTATGGTTCTGGGTGTGGTTTCTGTCGGCATCATCATTGTTTTTGCGAAAGAAACGTTCGCGATGAAAGGCATTGCACGCCGTAAAATGATCGTGGCTTTCCTGCTGATGATGGAAGCTGTGGTGTTCTTCGTGCTGTACAGCCAGATGCCAACGTCTCTGAACTTCTTTGCAATTCATAACGTCGGTCATGATCTGCTGGGTATCAGCTTCCAGCCTGAGCAGTTCCAGGCGCTGAACCCGTTCTGGATCATGGTTGCCAGCCCGCTGCTGGCTGCGGTTTACACCAAAGTCGGTGACCGTATGCCAATGCCGCACAAGTTTGCTATCGGTATGGTGCTGTGCTCCGGTGCGTTCCTGGTGCTGCCGTGGGGTGCGAGCCTGGCGAATGAAAACGGTATTGTGTCTGTTAACTGGCTGGTACTGAGCTACGCATTGCAGAGTATCGGTGAGCTGATGATTTCTGGCCTCGGTCTGGCCATGGTGGCACAGCTGGTTCCACAACGTCTGATGGGCTTCATCATGGGCGCATGGTTCCTGACGACCGCAGCCGCTGCGATTATTGCAGGCTACGTGGCTAACCTGACCGCCGTTCCTTCCGACATTCAGGATGCGCACGCTTCGCTGGCCATTTACAGCCATGTGTTCCTGCAGATTGGTATGGCGACCGCCGTCATTGCCGCGCTGATGCTGATCACCGCGTCTAAGCTGCACCGCATGACGCTGGATCGTGACACTGACGAAAAACAACCTGATTTGGCTTCTGCGCAATAATCACAGAAAGCGTTTGATGATGGTTACAGAGCGCCTCCTGTCGGGAGGCGTTTTTTTTGGTGCTAATTTAGCAAAGGTCTTCATTGTGTTAGGATTGTGTAAGTTTATTCCTGCGGACATGGCCCTTTCTGATGAGCAACCGTTACACCAAATATGAACGACTCACGCGCTGTTTAGCTGCTGATATCCTCAAAAACAAAAAGTCGTTCTCATGGCGACGCATCATCCTGCGATGCATTAAACAGCCTAAGCACAGATACATTTTTTGGTGGAGGATCGCGAGTTACTTATACTCAACCGACAGCCATTTTTGTAAAAGCCGTGCGCGGAAGATCAACTTCTCCCTCATCAAAAAATACAACATTGAAATTATGCTGGGTACGCAAATTGGTGAAGGGATCAGGCTGCCCCATTTCACAGGTATCGTGATTAATCCCTATTGCAACATAGGTAAAAATGTCCGCATCCGGCAAAATACGACGATTGGAATCAAAGATGATGTGGAGGGTGTGCTCCTGACCATTGGCGATAATGTCGATATTGGCGCGAACTGCTGCATCATTGGGAACGACATCACGATTGGTAATAATGTTGTGATTGGTGCGATGTCTTTTATCAATAAAAGCATTCCGGATGATGTCGTTTGCTATACCGAAAAAACCAATAAGATCATTGTCAGAACAGAGTAAATCGCGCTTTCAGTCAGCCCAGATAATAATGCCCTTTCCCGCCCTGCTTGGCGCGATACATGGCGGCATCTGCGCGTGCCATCAGCGTGTCGGGCATCATAGGCTGACGCGCACGCCCGATGGAGACACCGATGCTGGCAGACAATGCGACCGGCACGCCGGCGATTTTTTCGATGGTTGTGAGGGCGCTTATCAGCCCGAGACAGATGCGGCTGACATCATTTTCGCTGTTGCCCAGGTGGCTGAGTAAGACGGTGAATTCATCGCCCGCCAGTCGCGCGACGATATCCTGCGAACGCAAATGGGTTCGCAGGGTGTCTGCGAAAAACTTAAGCACCAGATCGCCAAATTCGTGCCCGTAGGTGTCGTTGTAAGCTTTAAAATTATCAATATCCAAAAAGAGCAATGCGATGTCTTTATCTGCTTTTTCTTGTTGTTTTGCGGCATACATCAGGGACTGCTGAAACGCCCGGCGGTTTGGCAGCCCGGTCAGTGAATCATGATTGGCCTCAAACTCCAGCTGCCCCTGAAGTTTTTTGATCTCAGTAATATCGGTGGAAAGGCCGTAGTAACCGTTACTGACATCGTCGCAGGGAATAAGCGTGGTATGCAGTATGCCCCCCATGCCAAACCCCGAATTATCCGGCAATTCGATCTCATAACTGACCGTCATGCCCTGCAAAACCTGCCTGATGTAGGGCTGAATGATCTGATAACTTGCGTAGCCCACCACATCACGCACCTGCCGACCTCTGACCTTCTCCTCCTCCACGCCATACCAGTTGGCATGAAAATGATTCACAAAGGTGTATTGCTCGCTGGCGTCCACGTGACAGATAAGCGCGGGGATATTATCGGTGATGGCGCGCAGACGATTTTTACTTTCGGTCAGTTCCCTTTCGCGCGTCAGGCGCCGGGCAATCTCCTGATGCAGCTGATCCATCGCGACCTGCAGTTCGACGGTGCGCGCAGCAACGCGGCGCTCAAGATCGCCCTGCAGGGAGTACAGTGCCTGTTCGATGTGTTTGCGTTCGGTTATGTCGCTGATGACCACGATATAGTGATGCGCTTCCCCCGCGGCATTGCGCACCAGCGACGCCGTCAGGGTGACCCAAAGGGTGCTGCCATTGGCACGTTGCAGGAGTTTTTCAACGCTGAAACTGTTGATTTCACCCGACAGTAATCGCGGGATAAGGATGTTTTCAGCGTAGACGTCGTCGGCGTGCGTTACGTCATGCAACAGACAGGCGCGCAGCTGAAACTCCGCATAGCCGAGCATGTTGCAGACCTGCGGATTAATGCGCAGCCAGCGCCAGTCGAGCGCGACGAGTGAGAATCCCACGGCAGCATGGGCAAATGTTTGCTCAAACAGGGCTTCGCTTTTTGCCAGATTATCTTCCACGGTCGCGGTGTACTGGCGGTTTTCGAGATGCAGAATGTAGCTTTGGACCAGCGCTGTCATATCCAGCAAAGTTTGCTGATCTTCATCACTCCACTCGCGGGGCTGGTCATCCAGCAGACAGAATGCGCCGAGTGCAACACCTTCTTTGGAATGCAGCGCGCATCCTGCATAAAACACAATGTGCGGGTCGCCGCAGACCAGGGGATTGTCGTGAAACCGCAGATCAAGCCGGGCATCTCTGACAATTAACGGCCCTGCTTCAAGAATGGTGTGACCGCAAAAAGAGGTGTCGCGCGGAGACTGATTAATATTGAGGCCAGTTTGGGAGAGAAACCACTGCCGGTCGGAATCAATCAGCGAGACTAAGACCGCCTTAGCCTGAAACTGCCGGGCCGCCATACGCGTAATGCGGTCTATCTCCTCGATCCTGGGCGTATCCAGTATGCCCAGTGACGCCAGTATCGTCAGACGCGCCTGTTCATCTACTGCCTGTTGAGGGACTAACATAATGGACTCTCAGTCATTACCGTTGGACATCTCAACAAGTCTACTGCGTTTGCCTCAAAATTCGGCGCTGATTCCGCCACGTGCAGGCAAAATCAGAATAGTGACAGAACATAAAAAATCTCATTTATTAACAACCTTTAAACATTAGTTGTTAAATCAATTCTTTAAAGGGAACTCACCCAATTGACGTGCGTCGCCCCCGGATGACCAGACTGCTCCGCATCGCGGCGGAATCGTTCGCGCATCTCAGACGGCGTTGCGCCGTAGAACTCATTGAAGTAGCGGCGAAGCACGCTGAGCTCCAGTCCGCACTGGCGGGCAATGGCCGCCAGACTCTGATCTGACATCGACGAAGTGCGTAACAAACGCTTCGCCAGCAACACCCGCCGGCTGCGAATAAACTGAGCGATGCCGCCGAGGGGTTCGAACAACCGGTATAGCCCGGAACGGGAAATAGCAAAGTGTTTGCACAAGGCATCAATGCCGATAGGCTTGCTCAGGTGTTTTTCAATATGCAGACAAATACGCTCGAGGCGTGCGCTTTGCTCGAAGGGATGTTCCACCTTTTTCCCGGCAATAAGATGCAAGGTTTGCAGAAACACCGAGGCAGCACCTTCACCCGTGCTCAGCACTTCCTGCTCGGTCATCTGGTCAAATACCTGCACCATGGTGGCAAAATGGTTGCGCAAAATTATGTTCACCGGAGATGAGGCCGGCACCCTCTTACCGTGCAGCGAGGCAATATCGACATTAAAATGCAGGCTGTGTTTGGGCATAATGATGTACTGATAAGTGCCCAGACGCGGTTTGACGTCTCCCGGATAGACGTGGATTTGTATCGGCTGCGACATATCCTGAATCAGGATATCGCCCTGTGCCAGTTGAAAACGTTCACCGAAGCACAGGCAATCCATACCGCCGATAATCACAATAAAAATCACGATATGATCGGGCATGGAGAACAGGTTTCCGTACTGGCGGTTGATATCGTGCTCACTCACCGTCAGAACGCCGCCAATCACGCGGCCAAAGTTATACCCGGTAACGCCCCAGTCAAACTCTTCCCGGTTCTTATCGGGCAGTTCCAGTTTGAAACCCGCACTCGACATTCCGTCTTCCCATTCATAAAAACGGGTTTCGAAATCCTGATAAATGTTGGCACCATCAACAATCTTTCGTGAAGACGAATCGCTCATTTTCGCACCGGAAATTAAGATAATTCCTAAAAGATACTCTACGCGATACCGGGAGATCAATCTCTGTACAAAAATAACGGGGAGGAAAAGAGATCGCCAATTTGTTATTCTTAACAGACGCTTTGTCACTCCCCGCCTCCCTTAACTCAAACGACTCACCAGGAACAGCCGATGGAAAAACGTAAAGTCCTGGATGAAGGACGTCAGTTAAAACGCATGAATGCCGAAACCCGGCGTCAGTCTCATATGCATAAATGGTTTGCGATTGTGGCAGCGCTCGACTGCGTGCTGGTCATTTTTTACGATCAGGATATGCGTAATATTGTCTTCTCGGCGGGGGTATGCATCGTTTGTACCGTACTGTGGTTAAAAGGCCGTAAACAGTCTCGCGGTTACCGGCGTGAGTGGGACAAAAAATTCGGTACGAAGAAACATCTGTAGTTAAGACCTGAAGTTTAACGTCGGTCGCCTGATTTCTTTACCGTCATCATTCCTGCCTTACGGGTGAATATGCCTTCTCCTGATAAAGAAAATCCTAATTTGTATTTTATTCAGCGCTCAGCACGATTGTGTGCAGGGGAAATCCCGTTTTCGTCCTGAAAAAAACGCGCTGACGGCAGTTGAACGTTATTCACCCGAATAAAATGTCGAATACTTTACTTAGCACATGATAACCAATTGAATTTTAAAATTTAAAAACAACCATAATATTCTCATCCAATTGTGAGTAATAATTGCAAAAACCTGATGAGCTTATTGCCTGACCTACGGGGCCACATCACTTACATTTTCTGCTCGGGGTAGTTAACTCATGCTTACTGATATTGCGATATGCCAGGCGGTTCTTGATGCCCTTCCCGAAGCCACGGTATTAAAAGATGATTCGCGCAAGCTGGTCTTTCTTAATCAAAAAGCGAGCGAATTTTATGGTCGCCCCAGGGAAGAGTTGATCGGTGAAGACGTGTCCTTTTTTACCGACCCGGAGCAGGCTGCGCGCCAGCGCGAACGTGATATCGACGTGCTGGCAACCGGTGAGAAAACTGTTCATGAAGAAACGCTTATAGACCCGGCGGGCAAGCGACGAAATGTTCTGGTGCGTAAATCCCGCGTCACGCTTGAAGAGCGGCAATATATTCTGACGTCGATCATGGATATTTCTTTGCTGCGAAACTCCGAAGCGCAGATCCGCTATCTGGCCCGTCACGATGTATTAACCGGCCTGCCCAACCGCACGGCGTTAAATGAAGAACTCAGCCAGATCGCCGCGCAGAGAATGTATCGTCCGGAAACTTACGCCCTTTTTCTGCTTAACCTGAATGATTTTAATTACATCAACGATACCTACGGTTATCAGGCAGGCGACGCTATTTTGTGTGAATTCGGTCAGCGTTTGCGCAATGAAGTCGGAACAACTGGCATTGTTTCGCGTATCGGGGGGGATGAATTTTCTATTATTCTGCGCGACAGCCCGACAAATGAAATGACGCAAAATCTGGCGCTCGAAATATTGGTCATGATGCGCCAGCCATTTGCTCTGACGCGGGCCAATCCTTTGATCACCCTGTCGTTTGGAATAGTCATGTTTGGCGCCGAGAATATTACCGCCGGTGAGATCATGCGCCGTGGAAATACCGCGCTGCTGGAAGCCAAACAACGGGGTAAAAATGTCTTTTCTTATTATTCCGAATTACTTGATGCCAGCACGGTCAGCAAACGCATTATGGTGAAAGCGCTGGCAGAATCCCTCTCACGGGAAGGGGATCTGTCCTGCGTTTATCAGCCGATTTTGCGCAGCCTCGATGAGAAAGTGGTGTGCGTGGAAGCACTGGCCAGATGGAACCACGGCGTGCTGGGGGCCGTCTCCCCGGTGCAATTTATCGCGCTGGCCGAAGAGACAGGCCTGGTGATTCAGCTCGGTGACATTGTTCTTCGCCAGGCATGTCGCGACATCAAGCCACTGGACAAGCTCAATCTGGCCATTAACGTCTCTGCTGTACAGCTCGGTGAACCCGACTTCGGCGCGCGGCTTTTGGCTTTGCTGAAGGAAGAGGATTTTCCGCCGTCGCGGCTTGAACTCGAACTGACCGAAACGTCGGTGATGAATGCGAACGCCACCAGCCTCAGCCATCTGATGGAACTGCGTAAGCTTGGGGTCAAAATTTCTCTGGATGATTTTGGTACAGGTTATTCAAGTCTGAGTTTGCTGAAAGATATATCGGTAGACAGCGTGAAAATTGACCGTTCGTTTGTGCAGTACGTCACAGAAGTGAACGATACTGCCGCCATCGTGACCGCCGTCTCCCAGCTGGGTAATAAAATGCATCTCAACGTCATCGCCGAAGGCGTTGAAAATCAGTTGCAGAAATCCTTTTTAGTTTCAGCAGGTTGTTCACATCTCCAGGGGTATTTATTCTCCCGTCCTGTTTCGGTTGAGGTGTTACGAAACCTCCTGGGCGCCGAAATGGATATTTTAGCCAGCTCCTGAGGCGGCTCTCATAAGCGCCATAGATAACTCAAAACACCTTATTAATTCATTCAATTGGCACTGGCCCCTGTTTTACTGACATGATCCGTGGCTGATAAATAACGCCGTTTAAGGAATACATCATGTCATCGTTTTCAGGTATCTGGGTCCCACTGGTCACACCTTTCCATCAGGGTGAGGTCGACTTTACCGCACTGAAATCATTGTGCACCCGGCTGCTCAAACGGGGCGTGGATGGCGTTGTCGTCTGTGGAACAACCGGTGAAGCGCCGATGCTCACCAAAGAAGAACAGCTGCAGGTGTTAGATGCCGTGCTGGAAATCGTCCCCGGACATCAGGTGATTATGGGGTTGTCCGGCACGCATATGCCGGTTATCCGCGATATGCAGAATGCGATTTCACAGCGTCCGGTGGCCGGGCTGTTAGTGCCTGCGCCTTATTACATCCGCCCGTCTCAGCCCGCGCTGGTGGCGTGGTTTACTGAAATTGCCGATCAGGCCACGGTGCCGGTGATGATCTATAACATTCCTTATCGCACCGGTGTGCAGATGGAGATCGACACGCTGCGTCAATTGGCGAAACATCCGCGGATCACCGCCATCAAAGATTGCGGCGGCAGCATTGATCTGACGCTGTCGCTGATTGCTGACGGTGAGCTGGATGTGTTGTGTGGTGAAGATGTGCAGATTTTCTCGACGCTCAGTCTCGGCGGTGCCGGGGCTATTGCAGCCTCTTCGCATATTTTCCCGGAAGAGTTTGTCCGGCTTATCCGGGAGTTTAAAACTCAGGATATCGTCGCCGCACGCAAAACTTTCTTTGGCCTGCTGCCCATGATTCGCCTGATGTTCTCCGCACCCAATCCGGCAGCGATAAAGTTTGCTCTGTCGCTGGACGGGCTGATGGCGAACGAATTACGTTCCCCTATGCTGCCTGCACCCGAATCTGTTGAACAGGTCGTCCGCGATTATCTGAATCAGCACGCGCGTTAATTGCTGACTCCTGGCGAACCGCCTCAATGTTCGCCATAAAGGCGACATAAGCACGGCAGGCGCAATTTAAACACTGACTTTTACTCCCGCCGGTTCTAGGATAGAAGCAGCGTGTCTATGCCCTGTCGCTGCCCGTGCACCAATGCATTGCCAGGGTTGGCCTGAGTCCTCATCAGATGGAGTAACTATGAAACTGTATTATAAGTCCGGCGCCTGTTCCCTTTCCCCGCACATTATTCTTCGCGAAGCCGATCTGGACTTCAGTATCGAAAAGGTCGATCTGGCAACCAAGAAAACGGAAACCGGCGATGATTTTCTGGCGGTGAACCCGAAAGGACAGATCCCAACGCTGTTGCTTAATGATGGCACCATCCTGACCGAAGGCGTGGCGATCGTGCAGTATCTTGCTGACCAGAAGCCAGATCGCCAGCTGATGCCGGAACAGGGTACGCTGGCCCGTTATCATGCACTGGAATGGCTGAACTACATTGCGACCGAGTTGCACAAAGGTTTCTCTCCGCTGTTCAATCCGAAAACGCCGGAAGACTTCAAAACAGTCACCCGTGAAGCGCTGAGTAAGAAATTTGCTTACGTGAATGAGTCGCTGAAAAACAATCATTTCCTGCTGGGTGCACGTTTCAGCGTGGCCGATGCCTACCTGTTTACCGTCATGGGCTGGGCAAAAGCACTGAAATTCGACCTGAGCGCACTGACCGAGCTGAACGCCTATCTCGACAGAGTGGCGGCGCGACCTGCCGTTGATGCTGCGCTGACCGCCGAAGGTCTGAAATAAGTTTTTTGTGATGTGAATTTTGTCGCGGTTACAGACGGCAAAAATAAAACGCCCCGGCTGACTCAGCACGGGGCGTTTTTACTGGCACAAACTAAAGAGATAATTACAGCTTAACGGCCGGGAAATGATGTTCAGGTTTGACCATGTTGTCCTGCGCCGCCACGATTTGCAGTTCGTACTCGCCCATCGCGTGGGTCGCCAGCATCACTTCGTAAACCGCTGCGGTAACGTGCTCCAGCGCTTTATCCAGCGCTTCACCTTTCAGCAGATTTACCAGCAATAATCCGCTGGTCAGGTCACCGACGCCGACCGGCTGACGTACGCCGAAATCGACCAGCGGGCGGTCGATATGCCAGGCTTCGTTTGCGGTAACCAGCAACATTTCAAAGCGGTCGCTGTGATACCCCGCGCGGCTCAGGTGTTTCACCAGCACAATTTTAGGGCCTTTGGCGATAAGCTCACGCGCTGTCGCAACGGCTTCTTCAACACTCGCCACCGCATGGCCGCCGAGTAATTCCAGCTCCAGCAGGTTTGGCGCGATGATATCGCAGTTAACCAGCGCCTGATTACAATGGAACTCCGCCACACCCGGCGCCACGATACAGCCTTTTTCAGGATGCCCCATGACCGGGTCACAGAAATACCAGGCATCAGGATTCGCTGCTTTCACCAGACGGACAATCTCCAGAATGCTCTGACCCTGCTCAGGCGAACCGATGTACCCACTCAGTACCGCATCACAATCTTTCAGACGATCGATTTCCGCAATGCCCTGAGCGATGTCTGTCAGGTGCGTTGCAGGCATCACACAACCGGTCCAGTGCCCGTATTGCGTATGGTTAGAAAACTGAACGGTATTAAGAGGCCAGACATTCGCCCCCATGCGGCGCATAGGAAATTCTGCCGCGCTGTTACCGGCGTGACCAAAAACGGTGTGTGACTGGATAGAAAGAATGCTTTTCATGAGGAATTTCCGATAGCAACGTCATCGGGAGATGGCGGTATTACTGAGTTCACAGGACAAAAACGAGGGGCTGTAACGCCCCTCGTGATGCCGGTCGTAACGCTTACGCCCAGAGCAACAGGGTGTAGTTCTTTTTACCGCGACGCAGCAAGGTATAACGACCAAACAGGCGATCACTGTCAGTAAAGTTGTATTCAGTGTCAGTCTGTTTTTCGCCGTTAATGGAAACTGCGTTTGAGGAAATCATGGTACGCGCCTGGCCTTTTGACGGGGCCATACCGGCAATCACCAGCGCCTGTTGCAGATCGGTATCACGTGGCACTTCAAACAGCTCGAGGCCATCCTGCGCCAGCTGGCCGAAATCGACTTCGGTCATTTCGCTCAGCGAACCTGAGAACAGGCTCTGGGTGATACGTTTGGCTGCAGCCAGACCTTCGGCGCCATGCACCATGCCGGTGACTTCTTCCGCCAGCACGTATTGCGCGCGCGGTGCTTTGCCGCTGTTTTTATCTTCTTCTTCCAGCGCATTGATCTCTTCAATGCTCATGAAGGTGAAGAACTTCAGGAAGCGATAAACGTCTGCATCGGCGGTGTTGATCCAGAACTGGTAGAATTTGTACGGGCTGGTTTTCTTCGGATCCAGCCAGACTGCGCCGCCTTCGGTTTTACCGAATTTGGTACCGTCAGATTTGGTGATTAACGGAACGGTCAGGCCGAACACTTGTTTCTGATGCAGACGACGCGTCAGATCGATACCTGACGTAATGTTGCCCCACTGATCGGAGCCGCCAATTTGCAGTTCCACCTTGTGCAGGTCGTACAGTGAAGAGAAATCGTAACCCTGCAACAGGTTGTAAGAGAATTCGGTGAAGGAGATGCCGCTGTCATCGCGGTTCAGACGCTGTTTCACCGCTTCTTTGTTGATCATCTGGTTAACAGAGAAATGCTTACCGATGTCACGCAGGAAAGTCAGCACGTTCATGCCGCCAAACCAGTCGTAGTTGTTTGCCGTAATGGCGCTGTTTTCACCGCAGTTGAAATCCAGGAACGGGGAAACCTGATGACGGATTTTCTCAACCCATTCGTTTACCGTTTCGTTGGTATTCAGCTTACGTTCGGTGGCTTTGAAGCTTGGGTCGCCGATAAGGCCGGTCGCGCCGCCCACCAGTGCAACAGGCTTATGCCCGTTAAGCTGGAAACGCTTCAGGCAAAGCAATGGCACCAGATGCCCCAAATGCAAGCTGTCTGCGGTAGGATCGAAACCGCAATAGAGTGCAATTGGCCCTTGCGCCAGTCGCTCTGCTAACGCTTCTTCATCCGTCACCTGGGCAACGAGGCCCCGCTCTTGCAATTGTTTAATCAGGTTGCTGCTCGCCATCAAAGACTCCATTTATTAAGTACTGAACCTGTGCAGATTCATGTCCGGCATCATGCCGCGCATGTGCCTTTTCTCTCACCATTAAGGGGAACGCCATAGAATAAAGCGCTCGTCGCCCGAGCGCTAGGGAATCGCGTGTTTTTTCGTGGTTAAGGGGCGAGGCGGTCTATTTTCCAGCCAGTTTGGCTTTCGGCGCTGTCACGCTGATAAATGAACCGATCGTGCAGACGGTGTTCGCCGCCCTGCCAGAACTCCATCGAATCCACTTTCACGCGAAAACCGCCCCAGAAACTCGGCAACGGGACTTCGCCTTTGCTGAACTTCTGTTTCAGTTCGAGGAATTTACTTTCCAGCACGCCGCGCGCCGAAATCCGGCTGGACTGCTGTGAAACCCACGCGCCGATCTGGCTGTCTTTCGGGCGGCTGGTGAAATACTTCATCACCTCGAGCGTGGAAAGGCGCTCAGCCTGACCGAGCACAATCACCTGACGGTCAAGCATATGCCACGGGAACAGCAGACTGATGCGGGAGTTGTTCGCCAGCTGTTGTGCTTTGCGGCTGCCCAGATTGGTGTAGAACACCAGCCCTTTTTCATCGTAATGCTTGAGTAACACGATCCGCTGGTAAGGCTGACCCTGTTCATCGACCGTCGCCACGACCATTGCTGTCGGATCCGCCAGTTTCGCGTCACACGCTTGTTTCAGCCAGTGCTCAAACAAAGGCAGCGGCTCAGCAGTCAGATCGGCGCGACGCAGCCCGCCGCGCGTGTATTCCCGGCGCGAGTCAGCAACATCAAATTCATTATTATCAGCCATATGGGTTCAATTGCATCTCAACAAAAGGTAATGGCATTGTGCACCCGCCGCGTCAGGATCTCAATGTTCCTGACGCGGCGGGTTGGGAAAGGCTAAGGGGGGATTTTATTTCTGGACGCAGTCATCAATGATGACGTTATCACCACGCTGTACGAAGGCCTGATTGCCTTTCGACCAGAAGGTGTAACGGCTGTCGCTGTATTTAGTGCCGGAGGCGGATTCCACCTGTTTCAGTTTCAGTTGCTCACCGTCGAGCACCATGCTCACCTGCTGCGCCGGTTTATCGAGCGTGACGGTCAGCGGCAAGGTGCCGCACTGATAATGTAACTCCTGCGTCGGGCTCTCAGCCTGATGTTGAAACTGGCTACATCCGGCCAGCGTTAATCCTGCTAAAGCAGCGAAAATCGCCTTTTTCATTTTGTGCTCCCTGATTGTTTTTAGTCTCTCTCAGTTATGTACCACGCCCGCTGGCGCGGCACATTGAGATAAAACCGAGAACGCATCAGGATCGGGGGGAAACCACCGGATATATGGCACCGAGCACGGTTTCGCGGCTGGCACCGGTCACGGAGGGCAGATTACCCGACTGGCCGGATAACGTGCGGAACGCCAGCCAGGCAAACGCCAGCGCTTCCATGTCATCGCCGCTGATGCCAAAGGCATCCGTGGTACACACTTCGGTGCCTGGCAACATGGCGGAGAGCCGTGCCATCAGCAACGGATTTCGGGCACCACCGCCACACACCATCAGACGATCGCAGCCGCCGGTCAACTGAACCTGTTCGGCGATACTGACGGCCGTCAGTTCGGTCAGCGTGGCCTGCACATCGACCGGAGAGATTTCGTGGCCGCGCGCCAGCTGTTTCTCCAGCCACGCCATGTTGAAGTATTCGCGTCCGGTGCTTTTCGGCGCTGGCTCGGCAAAATAGGCATCAGAAAGCATCTGCTGCAGCAACCGTAAATTCACCCGCCCCTGAGTCGCCCATTCCGCGTTTTTGTCGTAAGGCTGATGCTTGTGACGCAAGATCCAGGCATCCATCAGCATGTTGCCGGGGCCGGTATCATAGCCACGGACCGGTTGTCCGGGCAGAAGCATTGAAAGGTTGGCGATGCCGCCGATGTTAAGGATCATTCTCCGTTCGGCCGTATCGGCCAGCAATGCCTGATGGAACGCAGGCACCAGCGGTGCGCCCTGCCCGCCCCACGCCATATCTCGGCGGCGGAAATCCCCGACGGTCGTGATACCGGTCATGGCCGCAATGCGGTTGTTATCACCCAGTTGCATGGAAAATGTGGTGTCGCCTTTTGGCTGATGCCAGACCGTCTGGCCGTGGCAACCAATCGCCGTGACTTCCTCGGGTGAAATTCCTGCGCTTTTCAGTAAGCCCAACACCGCTTCCCCGAAGAGAATACCCAGCTGCGTGTCCAGCTCACCGACCTGTTGCAGTGTCACATGCTGTCCCTGACACATTCCCAGCACGGCATTTTTCAGCGCGATGGGGATGGGATGCGAATAACTTGCCTGCTGCGCCACCATGCGTTCATCAATGGCCGCCAGCACCACATCCACTCCATCCAGACTGGTGCCGGACATCACGCCGATATAGCGACCCGACTTTATAGATAACATCCTTCACTCCTCACTAAAAAGTGCCCGACAGGGTTTGACACAGAGTAGGCAGAATTGCGATGACAACACCATGAATTACTGAATTTTTATTACGCCTTGTGATGACTTCGTGTTTTTCATCCCACGTTTTCCTCTTTCAGAAATATCCACAATGTAAAAATCAACATTTAACTATGTTAACTGCCGGTGTTTTTGATTTAACACAAAGCTGTCTTAAACTTAAACCTGCGTTTATTATTAGTTGAGGCGAACTTCGGTATACTCGAAGACAGTTAAGTGAATATGGTATATGACAGCCTCGACAGTGATGTTGAACTGTGTATCGGTTTTTCTCTGTTGTTGTCTCTACCCTGAAAGATGTGCAGCAGCATATAAAGGAGCTATTTATGATTAAGCGTTTACTGGTCGTCGCACTTGCCGGCGTTTCCCTTGCTGGCTGCGTCAGCGATAATTCTCTGTCTGGCGACGTTTACTCCTCTTCGCAGGCCAAACAAATCCAGCAGGTCACCTACGGCACCATCGTTTCTACCCGTGCAGTACAGATTCAGGGTGGCGATGATTCCAACATTATCGGCGCGCTGGGCGGTGCCGTGTTAGGGGGCTTCCTGGGTAATACCGTCGGTGGCGGTACCGGTCGCAGTCTGGCAACCGCTGCGGGCGCAGTGGCCGGTGGCGTGGCGGGTCAGGGCGTTCAAAGCACCCTCAACCGTTCTAACGGTGTAGAGCTGCAAATCCGTCGTGATGACGGGTCCACGATTCAGGTTGTTCAGAAAGCCGGTGCGACTAAATTCAGCGTCGGACAACGTGTCAGCATGGCCAGCAGTGGCAGCACTATCACGGTTTCTCCGGGTGCCTGATAGTTTCTCAGTCTGTAAGACAGCCTGAAACCAAAAAACCGAAGCCAAAGGCTTCGGTTTTTTTATGGGCAACCCTTAAAGAAAGAGTCAAAGCAACGCTGTGTGACGTGAACAGAACAAAAGTGATTTATGATTTGCTTTGCAATGCAGCAATATTTTTTTCCAGGCGAGACAACATCCCACCCAGTTGTTCAATTTCAGCAGCAGACATACCGGACAAAATTTCTTTGCGCGTTGAGTCAATCACCGTCTCCATTTCATGGATGATCGGCGCAGATTCTTCGGTGAGTTTGATGCGTTTGGCGCGGCGATCGCTGGCGCAGGTCTGCCGGGTGATCAACTTCTTTTCTTCGAGCTGATCCAGCGTGCGGACCAGAGAAGGCTGCTCGATACCGATGGCTTTCGCCAGCTGAATTTGTGACTGTTCCGGAGGTAACATATTGATATTGTGCAATGTTACCCAATGCGTTTGCGTGAGTTCTAACGGCTTTAGCC
Organism: Rahnella sp. Larv3_ips; assembly: GCF_003697865.1. NCBI lineage: Bacteria > Pseudomonadati > Pseudomonadota > Gammaproteobacteria > Enterobacterales > Yersiniaceae > Rahnella > Rahnella sp. Larv3_ips. The sequence continues at coordinate 1,312,794 of NZ_MJIB01000004.1, forward strand.
GATCGTCAATCAACGCACGCCAGGCACGAACTAATCGTGCTAGATCTGACCCCAGATTCGATTCCAATTATCCCCTCCTTATAATTAGCATGCTAAGATAACTCCCCAGAGTTTAGCTTAGTTTTAGGAACTTTAATCGAGAAATTACAATTCTATATATAATGGTAGGTACTGTTGCATCCGGAAGCGGCCACAATGCTTCCAAAGGTAAACTCGTTTATAACACAATCACCGGCAGAGATTAATATTGTGAATGCGCAAATGTTTCACGCAGGCTTCCCGCTCCCCGATTTGGTCGTCGGTGCCTCACTTTATTTCCCCCCGATGTTTAAAGCATTTTTACTGGGACTGGTTTTTTGGCTTTTGATTCATCGGGTGGTACGTGACTGGATTTATTCCGGCGAAGTCTGGCATCCGACGCTGATGGATTTATCCCTGTTTGTGATCTGTATTTGCGCCGCACTGTTGCTTATGGTGAACCTCTGAAAATGAAATTCAAAACCCTTAAATATTTCTCAACTGTGCTGGTTTTCGCGGTCGCAATATGTGCCGGATGGTGGATGTGGAATTACTACATGCAATCCCCGTGGACGCGGGATGGAAAGGTGCGGGCTGAAATTGTGGATATCACACCGGAAGTCTCCGGCCGGATCATTGACATCAATGTGCATGATAATCAGTTTGTTAAAAGTGGCGATCCGCTGTTCAGCCTGGATCCGGTCCCCTTTAAAATTGCCGTCGATAATGCCGAAGCGGCGCTGGCGAAAGCGGCAGCGGATTTAGCCAAAGCCAATCATGAAGCCGCGCGCCGTCGTGGTCTGGGCACCAACGTTATTTCTGCCGAGTCACTGGATGAGTCCAATATTAGCGCCAAAGCCATGCAGGCGGCTTATCAGGGGGCGCAGTCCTCATTAGAACAGGCCAAATGGAATTTGAGTAAAACCAATATTGTCGCGCCCACTGACGGTTATATAACCAATCTGCAAACCCGCAAAGGCAATTATGCCACCACCGGCACACCTCTGGTCGGCCTGGTGGATATTCATTCTTTCTATGTGCTGGGTTATTTCGAAGAAACCAAACTGAAAAATATCCGTGAAGGCGATCTGGCGGACATCACTTTATTTAACGGTAATATTCCTCTTAAAGGCCATGTGGAAAGTATTGGGCGGGCGATTTATGACCAGAGCCTGGACGCCTCTGACGACCTGCTGATGAACGTCAAACCGAACGTACCCTGGGTGCGTCTGGCGCAGCGTGTGCCCGTGCGCATTAAGCTCGACACGGTCCCCGCAAACACCATTCTGGTTGCAGGCACCACCTGCACGATTTCAATCCTTAATTAAGGCCATGCCGTGAATTTCTCCTGGCTGGAATGGAAGAATACCCCGTGGGGAAAAGCCACCGGCGGCCAATGGCGGTACGCCCTGCGCAACTCTATCGCCATGATACTGGCGCTGTATATCGCCTTTGAATTTCAGATGGATGAACCCTACTGGGCGTTAACTTCCGCAGCGGTAGTCAGCTTTCCCACCGTGGGCGGCGTGATCAGTAAAAGTATCGGCCGTATTATTGGCAGCCTGCTCGGTGCGATGGGGGCCGTCTTTATCGCCGGTCATTGTCTCAATGAACCCTGGCTTTTCACGCTGGCCATCGCCACCTGGCTTGGCCTGTGTACTTACGTTTCCAACCATTATCAAAACAACGTCTCATACGCTTTCGCGCTGGCCGGTTACACGGCGGCAATCATTGCGTTTTCAACCGTCGACGTCACGGATCCTACCCAAATTTTTGACATCGCTCAGGCGCGAGTGGGTGAAGTGATCACCGGTATTTTATGCGGTGGTTTCATGATGATGGTGCTGCCCAGCACGTCGGACGGCGATGCCCTGCTCACCTCTCTGCGCAAAATGCACACCCAGTTACTGGAACATGCGCAACTGTTATGGAATGCAGAAATCAATGACCAAATCCGAAGTTCTCACGAGGGCCTGATCGGTCAGATACTGACGCTGAATCTGTTACGTATTCAGGCGGTCTGGAGCCATTACCGGCTACGTCGTCAAAACAATGTGCTTAATTATTTGCTGCACCAGCAACTGCGCATGACCAGTTTTATTTCCAGCCTGCGCCGCATGTTACTGAACTGGCCGCAGCCGCCTGAAAATCTTGCTCAAGTCCTGAGTATTTTGCTCGATGAACTGCGTAAACCCGACACCGACAAATACCGGCTTTCGCAGATCCTTCTGCTGATAAAGCCTCAGGACACCGCCGATTTTCGCCATCAGGCGTTCTGGACGCGTTTGCGCGATTTCTGCTGGCTGTACGTGCGCAGTGAACGTTGGTTACGCCGCGTGGAGAACGCCAATGTGGCCGAAGCCGAAACGCTCCAGCCACCAAAAATCACCCATCTGGCGCAGCATACGGATACCGTTGAAGCCGCTTATAACGGCCTGCGAACGTTCCTGTGCATTGTGATCGGTTGCGCGTTCTGGATGACAACGCAATGGGATTCCGGCGCCGGTGCCGTGGCGCTGACGGCGGTCAGCTGTGTGCTTTACTCCTCCACCGCGTCTCCCATCAGCAGCGTGACATTGCTGATCAAATCCCTGGGGTTACTGTTTATCGGCTGCTTTGTGCTTAAGTTCGGGCTGATGATTCAGATCGATAACTTCTGGGTGTTCTGCGCCTTTTTCCTGCCAATGCTGGTCACCATGCAAATGATGAAACTGCAATATAAACGCTATGCCGGGTTATGGGGGCAGATGATCGTATTTATGGGCTCGTTTCTTGCGGTCACTAACCCGCCGGATTATGACTATGGTGCGTTCATGAACGACGGCGTGGCAAAAATCGCGGGCGTAATGTTAGCCGGCATTGCGTTTCAGGTTTTGCGGCCAAGCTCTGATAAGCGCAAAAGCCGTCGCATAATCCGGGCGTTGCGCCGGGATTTCATGGATCAACTTAGCCGCAAACCCTCCCTGAGCCATTTCCAGTTTGAATCACTGATTTATCACAGGATGAACCAGCTGAGTCAGAGTAAAGATCAGATTTCCCGCACATGGCTGCTGCGCTGGGGCGTGGTGCTGCTCAACTGCAGTCACATCGTCTGGCAGTTACGCGAATGGGAAACCCGCTCTGATCCGCTGTCAGCGGTGCGCGACGTCTGTATCCATTGTCTGAAAGGTGTAATGACCGAGCGCGGCGTCAGTCATGAAAATCTGGATGCGACACTTGCGGAATTATTGCGCATGAGCAACTCGCTGGCACATCATCCTGAACCTGCGGCGCGTGAACTGGCGGGGGTAATCTGGCGGTTGTACTGCTCGCTGTCACAACTTCAACAGGCGATTTCGACGGAAGATGGCCCGGCGGATCCTGCGTTAATCACCACAAAACCCGCCTGACCATTCACCCGCAAAGGGTTACGGAACGTCGTAACCCAGCGCCGCTTTGCGGATACGGAACCACTGCTGGCGGGTCATCTCCAGAGACAACGCTTTATACGCAGACTGCACGCGTTCAATTTTGCCGGAACCGATAATCGGCAACGGCTGCGACGGCAGACGCATGATCCAGGCATACACCACCTGTTCAATAGTGTCGGCGCCCGTTTCATTCGCCACGTTTTGCAGCTCATCGCGCAGCGGCTGGAACCCGGCCTCACTGAACAAACGTCCGCCTCCCAGACAAGACCAGGCCATCGGTTTGATGCGCAATTGCTGGCACTGATCCAGCGTTCCGTCGAGGATAGCAGGCTGGTGGATCGGAGAGATTTCAACCTGATTAGTAACCAGCGAAAACGGCAGGCGTGACTGTAACAGGCTGAACTGTGCTGGCGTGAAGTTAGAAACGCCGAAGTGTTTTACTTTGCCGCTTTTGTGCAGTTGCGTGAACGCTTCTGCCACTTCGTCGGCATCCATCAGCGGGTCCGGACGGTGGATCAACAGCAGATCCAGATAATCAGTGTGCAGATTGGTCAGAGATTTTTCCGCGCGTGCAATGATGTACTGCGCATCGGTAATGTAATGCCCGATTTTATTGTCAGGATCGGCAGTGGTGGCAATACCGCATTTACTGACCAGCTCCATTTTCTCACGCAGCGCCGGTTTTAAGCGCAGAGCCTCACCAAATGCCGCTTCACACTGATAACCTCCGTAAATGTCAGCATGATCGACGGTGGTAATGCCCAGTTCGATATGCTGTTGCATAAACGTCTGAATCTGCTGCGCTGTCATCTCCCATTCCATCAGACGCCAGTAACCGCAAATCAGCGTTGAGAAAACCGGGCCTTGTGGCGATAAAGGGGTACGTGGATCCATGATCATTTCCTTATTTTTTGATATTTTCGACCAACAGAATACACAACGGCCATCGCGCTGTATTGATGCTGACAGGCAGAAACAGAAGGATGTGAAGCTAAGACGCCCGCTTTGATGATTAAAACAGCTCCGGCTGCTCCGGCTGAGGTTCATCGGGTGTTTTTCCGGCGCGCTGCTGACGCAACAACCGCTGCTGACATAAACGCAGCACATGGCGTTTTTCGGTGTCGGTCATTTTTATCCAGCCAAAGCGTTCATCGCGGCTGCGCAGGCAACCGCGGCAATAGCCCCGTTCGTCGGCCTGGCAGATGCCACGGCACGGGCTGGGGATGTCAAAAAACTCGAGCTGCTGAGCCACAGGCCCTCCGCAAATAGTGCTGAACTTTTATTCAAGACGTTTTCCCGCCATCCCGCAAGGTGAATCACGTCATGCATTTCATTCTTCAAATTACTGCAACACTGATCTGCTACCGTCCGTTCAGCCATTTCACCTGTCGGAAATGGTCAGACTGTTTCGCCTGCCCTCATTAAGAAAACAGAAATTTGCCCTCACCTCAGCCGGCACCCGCCGGCTCTTTTTTATTCTTTTTCTGTTCCTGAACCCGCCATGCACACCCGGCAATGAGAGATATTTCGCGAAAAAGCACCGTGCGCGTAGTCACCGGCAAGGAAGATGGGATAAAAAAGACACCATTATTTAAGATCGTTTGACGTGAGTGAGATCCCTTAACGTCTTACCGATCAGTCCATTAACGTTGGAGTTTTTGACATGACCAAGCTTTTCTCCCCGATTGTTGTCGGTAAAAATACCTTACCGAATCGAGTATTTATGGCTCCACTGACCCGTCTGCGCAGCATTGAACCGGGTGATATCCCGACGCCGCTGATGGGCGAATACTATGCCCAGCGCCACACCTCTGGCCTGATCATCACTGAAGCGACGCAGGTTTCTTTCCAGGCCAAAGGCTATGCGGGCGCGCCCGGTTTGCACACGCCTGAGCAGGTCGCTGCGTGGAAGAAAATCGTTGCCGGCGTTCATGATAAAAAAGGACATATCGCCGTTCAGCTGTGGCACACCGGGCGTATCTCACACAACAGTGTGCAGCCGGACAATCAGACACCGGTTGCGCCTTCTGCTGTCAACCCAAATACACGTACCAGCCTGCGTGATGAGCAAGGCAACGCGATCCGCGTCGACTGCCCTACTCCGCGTGCGTTAGAACTGAGTGAGATTCCGGGCATCATCAATGATTTCCGTCATGCTGCGGCCTGCTCTGCAGAAGCCGGTTTCGATTACATCGAACTGCATGCGGCGCACGGCTATCTGTTGCACCAGTTTATGTCTCCGGCATCTAACCTGCGTGAAGACCAGTACGGTGGCAACATTGAAAACCGCACACGCCTGACGCTGGAAGTGGTGGATGCTGCGATTGAAGAGCTCGGCGCAGAACGTGTGGGTATCCGTATTTCACCACTGGGACCGTTTAACGGCCTGGACAACGGTGAAGATCAGGTACAGGCAGCCATCTATCTGCTGGATGAACTGAACAAACGTAAACTGGCTTATCTGCATATTTCTGAGCCTGACTGGGCCGGTGGTAAGCCTTACACCACCGAATTCCGTGAGGTGATCCGCGCGCATTATCAGGGCGTGATTGTCGGTGCCGGTGCTTACACGGCTGAGAAAGGCGAAGAACTGATCGAAAAAGGTTACATCGATGCCGTAGCCTTTGGCCGCAGCTACATCGCTAACCCGGATCTGGTTGAGCGTCTGAAATCTCATGCACCGCTTAACGAGCCAAAACCAGAAACCTTCTACGGCGGCGACGCTCAGGGTTATACCGATTACCCGACCCTGTAATGTTATAAAAGTTATCTCCACTTTTCGGCGACCGATGCCCTCCGGCCGCCGTTTTTTTGGTCAGAAATCCAGCCGCTGTTCGGGGTTTTACAGACAAAACCGCCGCTATCGGTTAGGCTGAAACTGATTATTCTCATCCTGCAAATAAAGAGGAACCTATGCGTTTACTCCATACCATGCTTCGCGTTGGCGATTTACAACGCGCAATCAGCTTCTACACCGACGTTTTAGGCATGCGCCTGCTGCGTACCAGTGAAAATACGGAATACAAATATTCGCTGGCTTTTGTTGGCTACACGGATGAAAGCGAAGGCGCAGTCATTGAGTTAACCTACAACTGGGGCGTTGACAGCTATGACATGGGCACTGCCTATGGGCACATCGCGTTAGGAGTGGATAACGTGGCGCAAACCTGCGACGACATCCGTAACGCAGGTGGCAAAGTCACCCGTGAAGCGGGCCCGGTCAAAGGCGGCTCCACCATTATCGCTTTTGTTGAAGATCCGGACGGCTACAAAATCGAGCTGATCGAATCCAAACACGCAGGCCAGGGTCTGGGCAACTGATCCGTTGCGTGCAGTCTCAGGGCGCGAAAGCGCCCTTTTTTTTGCCCACTGAAATGTCGAATATTCGCCACACGCCTGCAACTCGCGGCAAAATTTGTCATAATGTGCGCTTAATTCGATAAAGATAAGAAACTAATGGCCGAGAATAGTGACATTAACGCCCTGAGAGGCCGTTTTCGTGGTTTTTATCCGGTAGTGATCGATGTTGAAACTGCCGGATTCAATGCCAAAACTGATGCGCTGCTGGAAATTGCAGCCATCACGCTAAAAATGGATGAAGACGGCTGGCTGGAAAGCGACGAGACGGTCCATTTCCACGTCGAGCCTTTCGAAGGTTCCATTCTGGTGCCAGAGGCGCTGGCGTTTAACGGTATCGACCCGACAAATCCGTTGCGTGGTGCGGTCAGCGAATATGACGCCCTGCATGAGATTTTCAAAGTCATCCGTAAAGGGATGAAAGAGCAGAACTGCAACCGCGCGATCATCGTGGCGCACAACGCTAATTTTGATCACAGCTTCCTGATGGCCGCCGCCGAACGCGCCGGGCTGAAACGTAACCCGTTCCATCCGTTCGCGACCTTTGATACCGCAGCGCTGAGCGGGCTTGTGCTCGGGCAGACGGTGCTGGCAAAAGCCTGTATCAGCGCGGGGATGGTCTTTGACAGCAGCCAGGCGCACTCCGCCTTGTATGACACAGAGCGCACGGCTGAACTGTTCTGCGAGCTGGTAAACCGCTGGAAGCGCCTGGGCGGCTGGCCGCTGGCCATCAGCGCCGAAGAGCAGGAAGACGAAACCGCATCAGAAGAACATCAGCAGTAAGCGGTTGACGTGAAGGAATACGCTGACGGACAAACAGGCCGGACGCATAAAAAACAAAAAGAGCGACGCAATGTCGCTCTTTTTATTGTCATCAGCTGCCCTGAAGGCCGCCAATTCCCGCTGCTGATTACTCTTCAGATTCAGAAGATTTGTATTTCTCAGCGGTTTCTTTGATCAGCTGTTGCAGTTCGCCACGCTGATACATTTCAATCACGATGTCACAACCGCCGACCAGTTCACCATCAACCCACAGCTGCGGGAAGGTAGGCCAGTTAGCAAATTTTGGCATCTCTGCGCGGATATCCGGGTTCTGCAGGATATCGACGTAAGCGAAACGTTCACCACAGGCAGACAATGCCTGAACTGCTTGTGCAGAAAAACCGCAGCTTGGCAGTTTTGGCGAGCCTTTCATGTACAGCAGAATCGGGTTTTCAGAAACTTGCTTCTGAATTTTTTCAATTGTTGGAGTGGTCATTTCTTGCTTCCTCAAGCCGGTACAGGCTGTCACGGTCATTACTCTTCACGCGCAGCACAAAAAAGTGCTGAATCACATTGCCCTCTATTGTAACGATGGCAGCTATCAGATAAAAACGCCATTTTTTGCAGGGTCTTTCGCAATACTGACATTTTATTTCACTATTTTAAGTGCCTGCGTGCGGGCTCACTAAAATAAAGATTCATCGAGAATAACATTTTTGGCGATGACATTAACCAGGGATTTGCATTTCGCCATGGTTTAACACAAATATTAACCTACTGAAAAACGGTCATTTTATTCACTAAAAATGGCGTTTATTTCGACGTTTTAAAAGCTATTAACTTTTTCTCACAATATGATCTAGAATCGATGCAATTCGTGCTGTTTTGTCTGGTTCTTTTAGGCAATACTCTGACATCTCTGATGTTTAACCTAACCACCTATGGTAACGAAGCTATGCGCTTACTGTTCACGCTTTTTGTGCTGCTCTTTACCCAGCTGTTTCTGAATATTGCTCATGCGTCACCGCAGAGTCGTGTTTCTGCCGATCAGCGAAAGAGTCATGTTAATCAGGTTGCCCCTGAGGAACGTCGAAAGCGAAAAACGGTTGCAGCGAAAACCACTAAAAAAACCAAAGTGGCACCGGTGAAAGAACAACAGAGTCAGGAAAAAAATGCCAGGAAGAGAGTCAAAAGCACCGAACTGGTGACGCGAAAGGCCTCTTCTGTCAAAACAGTTAAAACGACGCGAGCTGAAAGTAAGGCCGAGAGTAAGAAAGAAAAAACACTCAAAACCACCAGAGCTGAAACCAAAGCAGATAAGAAAAGTAAAACCCGGGCTTTGGCGAAAAACGCCACTGTAAAGACCAGCAAGAAAGAAGCGTATGGCCGACACCGAAAAGGCAAGAAATTAGCCGAAGAAGACAGCAAGCCCATTACGTTAAGCGCGACCCACAAGAAACGTTATCAGCATGCTCAGCAAACGGCGATGACCAAGCTGATGCATCAGGTCGGCAAACCTTATCGCTGGGGTGGTACCTCACCCAATACCGGTTTCGATTGCAGTGGTTTAGTGTATTACGCGTACAAAGATCTGATTCGTATCAAAATGCCACGCACCGCTAACGAGATGTACCACCTGCGCGATGCCGCACCGGTGAAACGCGGTGAACTGGAGTCCGGCGATCTGGTCTTCTTTAGAATTAATAACCGCGGTGCCGCGGACCATGTCGGGGTATACGTCGGTAACGGCAAGTTTATTCAGTCTCCGCGTACCGGTGAAGACATCAAAATTACCTCACTGGGCGACGATTACTGGCAAGATCATTATGTAGGTGCACGTCGGGTAATGACCCCAAAAACGATCCGATAATAAGCAGTTCGTTAAATTTGAAGTTCCGCTAATCATCACTGAATAGCATTTAACGAAGCGTTTGTGCAGGGAAGAATGTCGGCGAAAAGGGTCAGTGTGCAAAAATTGAAAAGGGCGATCCCTGTATAAGGGTTCGCCCTTTTTGTTGCCCGATGACAGAGCTTTTAGTTCATCACTGCGGTGAAGCTGAAAGCGATAATCATAAGCAACGCGCAAACGGTGGTAATCAACGACAATTTCAGATTACTGTCCATAAAACCCCCTTACGGATCAATTGTGGCGTTTCATTAAGCCACATAAAATGTGTGCCAACGCATTTTCTCATACTTCATCGCTAAAATCCCGCGTTGATTCATGCGCGATATTCCACAATAACACTTCCACTTTGCTGCATTATAAGAGAAAATTGTCGGTTACCACGCCTGTGTGCCGGTCGATTTCACCCGAGAGCGTTTTGCGCCTCACTCTGACGAATCCACCCAACGATTTCACTGCCTTTTTAAAAGCCCGCAGTGAAATCCACGCAAGCAAACGATTAACATAATGCTAACGTGCTGAAACACGTGAGTTCAGGAGTCATTGTTTACATGGCAACGATTAAAGATGTCGCTAAGCGCGCTGGCGTTTCCACCACAACCGTGTCGCACGTCATCAATAAAACACGTTTCGTCGCCGAAGACACCAAAACCGCGGTTCTGCTGGCTATCAAAGAGCTTCACTACTCGCCAAGCGCCGTTGCGCGCAGCCTGAAGGTCAATAACACCAAAACCATTGGCCTGCTGGCGACCTCAAGTGAAGCGCCCTACTTTGCCGAAGTCATTGAAGCCGTTGAAAACAGCTGTTTCTCCAAAGGCTACACGCTGATTTTGTGTAACTCGCATAATAATCTGGAGAAACAGCAGGCCTATCTGCAAATGCTGGCGCAAAAACGCGTCGACGGCTTGCTGGTAATGTGCGCGGAATATCCGGATGAACTGCTGAATATGCTGGAAGAATACCGCTCCATTCCGATGGTCGTCATGGACTGGGGCGAGGCGCGCAAAAACTTCACTGACAGCATTATCGATAACGCCTTCGAAGGCGGTTATATGGCCGGTCGTTATCTGATTGAACGCGGGCATCGTGATATTGGCGTGATCCCAGGGCAACTGGCACGTAATACCGGTGGTGGTCGTTTCCAGGGTTTCGTCAAGGCGCTGAACGAAGCTAACATTCCTCTGCGCGAAGAGTGGGTGGTTCAGGGTGATTTCGAACCGGAATCGGGTTATCAGGCGATGCACAAAATCCTGATGCAGAAACAGCGCCCTACTGCTGTTTTCTGTGGCGGTGATGTGATGGCGATGGGGGCTATCTGTGCCGCAGATGAGCTCGGTTTACGCGTACCGCAGGATATTTCGGTGATCGGATATGACAATGTGCGAAATGCGCGTTATTTCTCTCCGGCGTTAACCACTGTGCATCAGCCGAAAGAGCGTCTGGGCGAAATGGCGTTTACCATGCTGCTGGACAGAATTATCAGTAAACGTGAAGAATCACAGACCATTGAGGTTCATCCCAAACTGGTCGAGCGCCGTTCAGTAGCCGACGGCCCTTTCCGCGATTATCGCCGTTAACAAAAATCTGACGCCTGCCTGTGCAGGCGTTTTTTCTCGTCCCGGTCAATACTGGCTTCCGGTATCAGCAGCGTTTAAGCAGCGACGATGAGGGTATTGACTCCTGGCAGGCCAATGCGGGCGTAAGAGTTACGTTCTGACCAAACATTTATAACACCAGTAAACATCCGCCTCCCGGAGAGGTGGATGTTTATTTTCTAATCCCGTAACCATTCCTGATTCATCGTTTCTGTATCGCCCATGTATTCCAGCAGCCAGGCCAGCGAAGGAGAGGAGTTACTCTGATCCCACGTCAGGCAACACGGGCTGTCAGGGAAGGTATTCTCCAGCGCCAGAACCTGTAATTTTTGCTGTTCAATCTGATGACTCACGCGATGAACCGGCATCATCCCTACGCATAAACCTTCGCTCAGACACTCCAGCGCGCAAGTCCAGTCAGGCACGACCAGGCGCCGCTGATTATCCAGCGTCCAGGTATCACGTTTGGGTAAGGTGCGCGAAGTATCCTCCAGACACAGCGCCGGATAAGGCCGCAGTTGATCATCGTTCAGCGCGCCGGAGAGCTGCGCAAGCGGATGCTGAGGGCTGACGACACAGTGCCAGTCCATAAAACCCATATCGCGAAAACTGAAACGCCCGCCCACCGGCACCGCCCGCGTCGCGCCAATTGCCACGTCTGCGCGGCCATCGACCAGCGCATCCCAGACGCCGTTAAATACTTCGGAATGAATGATAAGTTCCGTATCGGGGAAATGACGGTAGAAATCGAGCACCAGCCGCCGCGTTCTGGCGGGTTTCACAATTCGGTCTACCGCCACCCGCAGCTCGCCACGCCAGCCGTTTGCGACCTGCTGGCACTGCCGACGCGTAGCTATCATTTTTTTTGTCAGAATCCGTGCTTCATCAACGAAAACTTTTCCGGCAGGCGTCAGCACCACGTCACGGTGACGCCGTTCAAACAAAGGAACAGCCAGCCAGTTCTCCAGCTGACGAACGGTATAGCTGATGGCAGAAGGCACACGGTGAAGATCCTGCGCTGCTGCGCTGAAACTACCGGTACGTGCTACCGCATCAACCACTTCAAGGGCGTATTCTGACCACATCACTTAGCCTTCAATATTTTTCACAGCAGATTGCAAATATTAGCGTTTCACAAGACTGTTATCAAAGCGTTAAACTCTGCATCCCAACTGTTTTCTGCATCACATCATCTGCAATACATAAATTAACGAGACAATAATGAAACCCTCCTTTGGATTTATGCTCTATCTCGCCGGATTGAGCATGCTCGGCTTTTTAGCCACAGATATGTATCTTCCCGCCTTCAGCGCGATGCAAATCAGCCTGATGACCAGTCCGGGCATGATCAGCGCCAGCCTGAGTATTTTCCTCGGCGGTTTCGCGATCGGGCAACTGCTCTGGGGCCCCCTCTCCGACCGCATTGGCCGTAAACCGGTGCTGATTATCGGCCTGACGCTGTTTGCCATTGGCTGTCTGGGTATTTTGTGGGTGGAAAATGTGCGTGCGCTGCTGGCGCTGCGTTTCTTACAGGCCGTTGGTGTGTGTGCCGCCGCAGTCACATGGCAGGCGATCGTCGTTGACCGTTTCTCACCGGATGTGGCAAAAAAAACCTTCGCCAGCATCATGCCGCTGGTCGCACTCTCGCCGGCTCTGGCACCGCTGCTCGGCGCATGGGTACTGAATCACTTTGACTGGGAAGCGATTTTCGCTCTGCTGACAGGGGTCACGGTGATCCTCCTTATCACCACGTTGACCTTGCGTGATAAAAAACACGCAGAACATCCGCCCGAAAATAAAGCCGGTTTTGGTACTTTGCTCACTTCCCGTATTTACACGGGTAATGTGATGATTTACGCCGCCTGCTCTGCGGGTTTTTTCGCATGGCTGACCGGTTCACCGTTCATTTTGAGTGATATGGGTTACACACCGGCGGTTATTGGCCTGAGCTACGTACCGCAGACCATTGCGTTCCTGCTGGGGGGTTTTGGTTGCCGGTTAATGATCAGCAAAATGGATGGCAACAAAATTCTGCCATTTTTATTAGCAGGTTATTGCCTGAGCGTTGTCTGGCTGTTTGTTATTGCCATGTTCACTGATGCCGGTTTAGTGAGTCTGTTGATTCCGTTCTGTTTGATGGCTTTGGTGAATGGTGCAATCTATCCAATTGTCGTCGCAAATGCATTAATGCCATTTCCTGCTAATACAGGCAAAGCCGCCGCGCTGCAGAATACCCTGCAGTTAGGGCTATGTTTTATTGCCAGTCTGATGGTTTCCGCATTTATTGCGCAACCTCTTATGGCGACAGTTACCACCATGCTGTCTACACTCATCTTGGTAGTTTTAGGTCGCTGGTTGTCACAACGACAAACAAAACGCCAGGCAGACAGCGAAGAGTCCTGTCAGCAGACTGAAGCACGCTCTACTCACTGATCGCAATAATGACCTTGAGTTACAATCACTTAAAGGTCATTAGTTCTCAAGTCGATTAACTATTGAGAATGCATGCAGGCGAGCCTATACTCAATAAAACCTCTAAAAATAACACTTTTACAAAATCTTTATTACAAGCTTTTGTGTGCTACGCGGATCGCGTCACACTATTATTTCAAGGATGATTGACCTGTAAACCTGTTGGTTTGCAGGGGTTCCTCTAAATTTCCTCTGTTGGTGTCGAATATCGGACGGGGCGCTGAGTCGTCTGTTCTCATAAAGACCTGCACAAATAGCCTTTGCTTTTCCCGGCAGGTTAATAAGTCAGAAGAGAAAGTGATGGAGAAGCTATGAGTTCATCGTGTATTGAAGACCAAAGCATTCAGGATAATCAGTGGTATCGGATCGTCAGCGAAATGTTATCTTCCGCCGACATCCAGATTAATGGTAATCGCCCTTTTGACCTTAAAGTAAAAAACACTGACTTCTTCAAGCGTGTTTTGCAGGAAGGTTCTCTGGGTTTGGGTGAAAGTTATATGGATGGCTGGTGGGAGTGTGAACGTCTGGATATCTTTTTCCAGCGCGTTTTGCGAGCCGGTTTAGAAGATAAACTTCCCCACCATTTTAAAGACACATTACGCATCGCAGCAGCACGTCTCACCAATTTGCAATCCCGTAAACGCGCGTGGATTGTCGGTAAAGAGCATTACGATCTGGGCAATGATTTATTCACTCTCATGCTCGATCCCTATATGCAATATTCCTGCGGCTACTGGAAAGAAGCCACCACCCTGGAGCAGGCGCAGGAAGCGAAACTCAAAATGATCTGCGACAAACTGCAATTAAAACCGGGTCTGCGTTTGCTCGATATTGGTTGCGGCTGGGGCGGATTATCTGAATATGCAGCGCGCCATTATGGGGTCAGCGTAGTGGGTGTGACCATTTCCGCTGAACAGCAAAAGCTCGCACAGGCACGTTGTGAGGGGCTGGATGTCACGATTCTGTTGAAGGATTACCGCGACCTGAACGATCAGTTTGACCGCATTGTGTCGGTTGGGATGTTTGAGCATGTTGGGCCGAAGAATTATCAGACCTATTTCAATGTCGTGAAGCGCAACATCAAGCCTGACGGCATATTCCTGCTGCATACCATCGGCTCAAATAAAACCGACCTGAGCGTGGATCCGTGGATCGACAAATATATCTTCCCGAATGGTTGTCTGCCTTCGATTCAACAGATTGCGCACACCAGTGAATCCCTGTTCGTGATGGAAGACTGGCACAATATCGGTGCAGATTACGACCGAACGTTGATGGCGTGGCATGAACGTTTCCAGATTCACTGGCCGGAATTGGCAGAGCGCTACGGCGATCGCTTTCACAGGATGTTCACCTATTACCTCAATGCCTGCGCAGGGGCTTTCCGCGCGCGCGATCTTCAGCTTTGGCAAGTGGTCTTCAGCCCTGAAGGGGTTGACGGTGGACTGCGCGTTCCGCGTTAATTAATCTCAGCGCAACACATAAAAAATCCGGGCATAAGCGCCCGGATTTTTTTATTCACTTCAGAAAGTGCGATGCAATTATTCCGCTTTCTCAATCATCGCCTGTGCCGTCGCAATAGCCGCCTCGCGGCTGGCTAACACACGTTCAACCGTATCGACGATCGCCTGCGTTTGCGGATCGATTTCAATATTAATTTTGTCGCCAAGGCGTCTGGCGCCTAATGTTGTGCGCTGCAACGTTTCCGGAATTAAATGCACGCAAAAACGAGTACGGGTGACTTCGCCAATGGTCAGACTAATACCATCAATGCCGATATAACCTTTATGTAATACATATTTCATCAAATCTTCATGCGGCATGCGGAACCAGATTTGACGGTTATTTTCTGAGGTGAGAATTTTTGCGACTTCGGCAGTACAAATAATATGCCCTGACATTAAATGGCCACCGATTTCATCATTAAATCGTGCAGCACGCTCCAGATTGACCAAATCGCCAACCTGTAAATCACCAAGATTGGTCAGCCGCAGAGTCTCTTTCATCAAATCAAAACTGACCAGATCACCCTGTACCTCCGTGACCGTCAGGCAACAGCCGTTGTGCGATACCGAAGCGCCGAGCTGAAGATTATCCAGCATATCCTCTGGCATGCGTACAACATGGGTACGGAAATTCGGTTTTTCATCAATCGATACAACCGTTCCGGTACCCTGAACAATTCCGGTAAACATAGCCCTTTCCTCAATTCTGAAATCTGTTGTATTAAGACAACGCTGCCGCCAGTTTGCCGCAGATTTAATTGAAAGCCAAATCTCTGCGGCACAAATAGCACCGGTTCCGGGGATCTCATTATTTAACCAACCATTAACCGCATCGTTTGCTTAAAAATACTGAAAAGGTACAATCTTCTGGCTATTCTCTACACGTCAATGTCGCCTTAAATGGCGTTTTTTTATTCAAAATAATCAACAATAAAGGTGTATCTGTGCAGAAGTACCTCGCAGAAGCGCGGGTGTTATTAGCACTTGCCATCCCGGTCATCCTTGCGCAAATAGCCCAGACATCCATGGGTGTGGTGGATACAATAATGGCCGGTTCAGTCAGCGCGACGGATATGGCCGCCGTCGCCGTCGGGACCTCCATCTGGTTACCGGCCATCTTATTCGGCCACGGTTTATTGCTTTCGCTGACACCGACCATTGCGCATCTCAACGGCGCGGGCCGACGGGATAAAATCGGACATCAGGTGCAGCAGGGTTTCTGGCTGGCCTCCGGTGTTTCAGTGCTGATCATCGCCGTACTTTATCACTGCGATCAGATCATTGGTCTGATGCACAACATTGACCCTGAGCTTCAACGAAAAGCCATCGGCTATCTGCACGCCATCATGTGGGGCGCGCCAGGCTATTTGTTTTTCCAGGTGCTGCGCGACCAATGTGAAGGATTATCTAAAACCAAGCCGGGCATGGTGTTTGGTTTTATTGGCCTGCTGGTGAATATTCCGGTTAACTATATTTTTATCTACGGAAAATTCGGTGCTCCGGCCCTTGGCGGGGTCGGCTGCGGCGTGGCAACGGGTGCCGTATATTGGGTAATGTTTTTCATGATGCGCTTTTACGTGCGACATAATCGCGCACTGAAAGATATTGCCCCACCCTCACGCTTTGCTAAACCTGACTGGCCGACGCTACGCCGGTTGATCCAGCTGGGTTTGCCGATCGCGCTGGCATTATTCTTCGAAGTGACGCTGTTTGCCATCGTTGCCCTGCTGGTTTCTCCGCTGGGCATTGTGGCCGTTGCCAGCCACCAGATTGCGCTCAACGTCGGTTCACTGATGTTTGTCGTCCCGCTGTCGTTGGGTGTGGCTGCGACGATCCGCGTCGGTTCACGGCTTGGCGAATCTTCCGTTGAAGGGGCAAAAGTCGCCGCTTACACCAGTATTGTGACCGGTATTGTCATGGCCTGTTGTACCGGGATGACGGCGATTCTGTTCCGTGAGCACATCGCGGCACTGTATAACGACAGCCCGGAAGTGGTTACTCTCGCGTCACATCTTCTGATCTTTGCTGCGCTTTTTCAGATTTCAGATGCGATCCAGGTGATCGGCAGCGGGATTTTGCGCGGCTATAAAGATACGCGTTCCATCTTCTATATTACGTTTGTTGCGTATTGGGTTCTGGGTCTTCCTGTGGGATATACCCTCGGACTGACCGATTTGCTGGTGCCGCGAATGGGACCGAGTGGATTCTGGTGCGGATTTATTCTCGGACTGACCTTCGCCGCCGTGATGATGACGGTACGCATGCGCTGGTTGCAAAAACAAACGTCGTTCACCATTTTGCAAAAAGCAGGCCGTTAACCGTCTTTCACTTACGCAATCACTGGCCACACGCTAAAAAAGATTCATCTGCGCGTGGCTTTTGTCCCTGAGCGAAGGCCGTTATGCCTAAAAAAACAACGCAATGCGCATAAGCTCGTCAGTCGTGCACATTATGAAAGAAAAATGTCTTTTTTCCCTTGCCAGTATTCAGAGACGTCGTTAATATTCGTCCCCGTCGCCAGCACTGGCTGACAAGAAAGAAAACGATGCGTCCGTAGCTCAGTTGGTTAGAGCACCACCTTGACATGGTGGGGGTCGGTGGTTCGAGTCCACTCGGACGCACCAATTTCGAAGCAGTACCGTTGCATGATGTGCGTCCGTAGCTCAGTTGGTTAGAGCACCACCTTGACATGGTGGGGGTCGGTGGTTCGAGTCCACTCGGACGCACCAAAGCAACGCCCGGTTACTCCCTGTGTGACTTTCTCCGATTTCACTCCCTGCTTTGAATCCAGCCGCTTCCTCTATACACACCAGCACCTCCTCTGATGATTATCTGTTTTCAGGATTTCCCGACCACACGCATATGTTCGTCTTGTCTTTAACCGGTTTATTTCGAAGTTGTGGCATTTTCGCCGGTCCCGTAACGAATCTGTTATACCCTGTGGTTTCCGCTCTGCCCACTTTGGGTATTTGCGCAACAACACTCTGTCATCTGCCCTAAGCTTGCGCTTTATCACGTTTTTTATTTGGTTTCCCGCCTCGTTCCCCTCTATAATACGCATCGTCTCTTCGATTGAATGGTTTCAGCCCCTTGATCTGTCGATATCGCACTTATAAAAGCGTGACCACTCCCGTAGCGATCTTAAATCGCACTAATCGCTATGCTTTGGCTGAACTAACTACACCATTCCTTTCACAGTCTTCTACGCTTAGTAATGATTTGATTCAACCAGGCAAGACTTCAATTCCGCGCGGGCAGCCCTGCTGTCAGGCAAACACTTTTCCAATCCATCACAACTTGTAGATAAAATCGTCATGAAAAAGACCAAAATTGTTTGTACCATCGGACCGAAAACTGAATCCGAAGAAATGCTGACCAAACTGCTTGATGCAGGCATGAACGTAATGCGTCTGAACTTCTCTCACGGTGATTACGAAGAGCACGGTCAACGCATTAAAAACATCCGCAACGTGATGGCCTCTACCGGCCACAAAGCAGCTATCCTGCTGGACACCAAAGGTCCTGAAATCCGCACCATGAAACTGGAAGGCGGCAAAGATGCTGCACTGGTTGCGGGTCAGACTTACACCTTCACTACCGACCAGAGCGTAATCGGTAACACCGAACGCGTTGCTGTGACCTACGCAGGTTTCGCCGCCGACCTGAAAATTGGCAACACCATTCTGGTGGACGATGGCCTGATCGGCATGGAAGTGACTAACGTCACCGAAACCGAAGTTACCTGTAAAGTTCTGAACAACGGTGACCTGGGCGAAAACAAGGGCGTTAACCTGCCAGGCGTTTCTATCGCTCTGCCTGCGCTGGCTGAAAAAGACAAGCGCGACCTGATCTTCGGTTGTGAACAAGGCGTTGACTTTGTTGCTGCTTCTTTCATCCGTAAACGTTCTGACGTTCTGGAAATTCGCGAGCACCTGAAAAATCACGGTGGTGAGCATATCCAGATCATCTCCAAAATTGAAAACCAGGAAGGCCTGAACAACTTCGACGAAATCCTCGAAGCATCAGACGGCATCATGGTTGCACGTGGTGACCTGGGCGTTGAGATCCCGGTTGAAGAAGTTATCTTCGCGCAGAAGATGATGATCGAAAAATGTAACCGTGCGCGCAAAGTGGTTATCACCGCTACGCAAATGCTCGATTCCATGATCAAAAACCCACGCCCTACCCGCGCTGAAGCAGGCGACGTGGCTAACGCCATCATCGACGGTACTGACGCTGTGATGCTGTCCGGTGAAAGTGCTAAAGGTAAATATCCGCTGGAAGCCGTGACTATCATGGCGACCATTTGTGCCCGTACTGACCGCGTTATGCAGAGCCGCATTGATGGTCAGAACGACAATCGCAAACTGCGTATTACTGAAGCCGTTTGCCGTGGCGCAGTAGAAACTGCTGAAAAACTGGATGCTCCATTGATCGTTGTTGCAACCAGCGGTGGTAAATCTGCTAAAGCTGTGCGTAAATACTTCCCGCACGCGACTATCCTGGCGCTGACCACGAATGAAATCACTGCCCGTCAGTTAATCCTGACCAAAGGCGTAGTGACTCAGCTGGTGAAAGAAATTGCCTCTACTGATGATTTCTACCGCATTGGTAAAGAAGCGGCGATTGAAAGCGGTTTAGCTCAGAAAGGTGATATCGTAGTGATGGTTTCTGGCGCGCTGGTTCAAAGCGGCACAACCAATACTTCTTCGGTGCACGTTGTTTAAATAAAAACGTGACCCAGAGCATGAATAAACGCCGCATCCCGTGGCGTTTATTTCTTCGGGAAGCATTTTTTTCTTAAAAATGGCTTGAGGCAGACGTACTGAAATTGGGATAAGTCCCATGGAAAACAGCTGTTTTCGAAGCAATTTTTAACTTTTTCGTAAAAAAAGATGCTTCTTTGAGCGAACGATCAAAATATAGCGTTTACCTACAAAAAATTATTCTCATTAGAAAATAGTTTGTGTAATACTTGTAACGCTACATGGAGATTAACTTAATCTAGAGGGTTTTATAATGAATCGCACTAAACTGGTACTGGGCGCTGTAATCCTGGCTTCAACTATGCTGGCTGGTTGTTCAAGCAACGCTAAAATCGATCAACTGTCTTCAGACGTTTCTACTCTGAACTCTAAAGTTGACCAACTGAGCAACGACGTGAACGCAATGCGTTCTGACGTTCAGGCAGCTAAAGACGACGCAGCACGTGCTAACCAACGTCTTGACAACCAAGCTCACGCTTACAAGAAGTAATATTTACTTCTCTAGTTCAATGGCGCACTCAGTGCGCCATTTTTTTATCTGTTTTTCCTCGCCCTCTTTCCCCCTTCGTGCTCCTCCCATCTCGCGCCCTTCCATTTTGTTTCCAGCTAACACATCTGACTTAACAATCCGTTCTAATTACCTCTCTCGCTGCGCCCTGGGCGTCAGGCACAAAAAAGGAGCCGTAGTGGCTCCTCAGGAAAAAATCGCTTCAGCAATGGTTTTGCGGCGCTTACTGCGTGCTTGCGGTACTGACAACAAGTTGTGACGTTGCAGCCGTCTGCGGTTCGCTGGCAGCGGGCGCCGTACCGGTGGCTTTATCCCCCACATTCACTACCACAGGCATACCGGAACGACGTGTAATCGCTTCTTTCACCATCGCAGCATTGGTGTCGTCATGCTTAATGAATTTTTTCATCGCAGCCGTCAAGGCTATCGGCTTGGTTTGCGGATCATCTTTTTCAGTATGCGACAGTGGCTGATGTACCTCGATATAGCGTTTACCGTCTGGCTCAATGTCATATTTGATTGGCTGATTGATAATCTGCACGCGCGTGCCCTTCGGCACTGTATTAAACAACGCTTCGATATCATCAGGACGCAAACGGATGCATCCTGAGCTCACTCGCATTCCAATACCAAAGTTCGCGTTGGTGCCGTGGATTAAATACTGTCCGGTCCCGGCTGACAGACGCATCGCAAATAGCCCCATTGGATTCTCCGGCCCTGCGGGCACCATTCCAGGCAGTTTAATGCCATCTTTCAGGTAAGCTTTACGAATATTGGCGGTCGGAGTCCATGTCGGGTTGGGGATTTTTTGGCTGACTGACGTCACCATCTCCGGGGTATTTCGCCCTAACTGGCCGATACCAATCGGATACACGATCACTTTGTCTTCACCTTTTGGATAATAATAGAGGCGAAGTTCTGCGAGGTTGACAACGATACCCTCACGTTTGGTATCTGGTAAAAGCATTTGCGAAGGAATGGTCAGCACGCTACCGGCTTTTGGCAAATAAGGGTCCGTACCCGGGTTCGCTTCAAGCATAGCAATCAGACCAATTTGATATTTAGCCGCTACGGCTTCCAGCGGCTGACCGTCATTAGGTACCACATAAGTCGTGTTTTCGCCTATCAGGCGGCTATTATCCGGCGGCAGAGGGTATTCCGCTGCACTTGCGGTCAGGGAGTGCGTTGCCATCATTGTGCCAACTAACATCGCCAAAAGGGGTAATGCGCGTCTCATACTCAGTCCTTTTTGGGCCTGCACTCAGAGGATCTGAGGCCAGACAATTATCTTGTCTGTTAATACTAGCAGCGCAGAACTTCAAGGCAATCAAACTGCAGAAAATCAGAAAGTTACCTAATGGCATGACCGGGGGAAAACACAGTGAAACGGTTTTTTAAACGGATGAAAAGTCAGGAGTAAAACAGAATAAAACGCGGGGATATTCAGAAATGGCTTTGCTCATTAGCAGACGATTCCTAATGAGCAAAGTGAGCAATCAGCGCTTAAGCCAGCGTCGCTGCGTTAGCACGGATAGAACGGATCATCGCTTCCAGCCCCTGCGAGCGTGAAGGCGTGAGATGCTGGCTAAGTTCCAGCTCTGCGAAGAACGGACGGACATCCAGTTCAACAACATCGCGCGGCGTCAGTCCCTGGTACAGACTGAACACAATCGCCACTAACCCTTTCACGATAGCCGCATCGCTGTCGCCTTCAAACGTGAGAGCGCCGGTTTCATCCGTGCGCATCACGATCCACACCTGGCTCTGACAGCCTGATATCAGATTTTTGTCCTGCCGATGTTCCTCCGGCAAAGCCGGTAACTGCCCGCCGAGTTCAATCACGTACAGATATTTCTCTTCCCAGTTCGGGCACCGGGAAAAATTTCTCACTAACTTACTTTTATCTGGCAAAGCCATAACAACATCCTGATCGAGGTTGTCAGGCTTAGCCCAACAACCGGTGAATACGTTGCAGTCCTGCGACCAGACGGTCGACTTCTTCACGGGTATTGTACATCGCAAGCGACGCACGGCACATAGCCGGAACACCGTAGAAAGACATTAATGGCATCGCACAGTGATGACCCGTGCGGATGGCAATACCGTATTGATCAAGGAAACTGCCCACATCGTAAGCATGATGTTTACCGAGGTTAAACGCTATCACGCCTGAACGGTGTGCCGGACCGTAAATCTGAATATCAGGCACTGTCGCCATCTGCTCAAGTGCGTAGGTCATCAGTTCCTGCTCGTAAGCATGGATATTCTCCAGCCCCAGTTCAGTCACATAGTCCATCGCCGCGCCCAGCCCCATAATACCACCGGTATTTGGTGTGCCGGCTTCAAAGCGCCACGGTGCGGCCGCGAAGGTCGTACCTTCACTCAGGCTGACATGCTTGATCATCGAACCGCCACCTTCCCATGGTGGCATCTGATCCAGCAGTGCTTTACGCCCATACAGAATACCGATGCCGGTCGGCCCGTAGAGCTTATGACCAGACCAGACATAGAAATCACAGCCCAGCGCCTGAACGTCGACCGCGTAGTGCATGACAGCCTGTGCACCATCAACCAGCACAGTCAGCCCGGCCGCTTTCGCCTGCGGGATGATGGTTTCGAGCGGGTTAACAGTGCCCAGCACATTGGAAACATGCGCCAGCGTCAGCAGTTTAGTGCGCGGTGTGATAAGCCCTTCAAACTGAGATAAATCCAGCTCACCTTCCGGCGTCAGATGCCAGACGTCGATGTGCAAATCACGTTCTTTCGCCAGCATCTGCCAGGGAACGATATTGGCGTGATGCTCCATCTCGGTCAGGATAATGCGGTCACCGGGCTGTAAAAATTCACGCCCCCAGGTATTGGCCACCAGGTTAATAGCTTCCGTGGAACCTTTGACGAAGACAATTTCTTCCGCCGATGCAGCATTCATGAAATGTGCGGCCTGAGTGCGGACGTTTTCCATCTGCTCAGTCGCTTCTGCGCTCATGGTATGAATGCCGCGGTGAACCGCAGCATAACCTTGCTCGAAGAAAGACATTTCGCGTTGAATAACCTGATGCGGTTTCTGTGCGCTGGCAGCACTGTCAAGATAGGCCAGCGGCTGACCGTTAACTTCGCGGCTCAATACAGGGAAATCGCTTCGTACTCTTTCCAGTGGAAAAGTCATTACTTACCTCGATTGAGTCGACCCGCAATACGGGCAATCACGACGTCACGCAGGGTTTCATTCTCGATGGCTTCCGTCAGTTCAGCAGCAAAAGCAAAAATGATCATTTGCTGAGCATCATCGCCGCTGATACCACGGGTACGCAGATAGAAAAGCTGTTCGTCATCAATACGACCGACGGTCGCACCGTGGCTGCACTTGACGTCATCGGCATAGATTTCGAGCTGTGGCTTGGTATCAACTTCGGTATGTTTACCCAGCAACAAGTTGTTGTTGGTCATTTTCCCGTCAGTTTTCAGGGCGTGCTTCGCCACTTTAATCATGCCGTTGAAAATCGCTTTTGCGCGATCGTTCACGATCACTTTGTGCAACTGGTTGCTGTTGCAATAACCTTTGTTGTGCTCAAGATAGGTACGGGTATCCGCAATCTCACTGTCAACCGGCAGAACCAGGCTGTTAATGTTGAGATGGGTGTTTTCACCGTTCAGCTGCGCACTGGTGTTATTACGGGTCAGACCCGCGCCCAGCAGGAAACTGTGGCTGGAAACTCGTGCATCACGCCCGACAACCAAATCATTGTGCGAGAAGTGGAAGCTGGCCTGGCTTTCGAACGCCAGTTTGTAATGCGCAAAGTCCGCATTGTCGCCCACATTTACCGTCATACGTGCGCCGGTAAAGTGCCCGTGATCGTTGAGACTCAGGTAATGTTCAATCACTTCTGCATTTGCACCGCTTTCAATGGCTAAATGATAGCGATGATGCACCGTATTCATTTCACGCGACTGGTCGCGACCGCTGCTGATATGTAAAAGATAGAGCGGTTTGTCTGCCTGTTTACCGGCAGGAAGGCGTACAGCGATAGGATCCTGTGCCAGACTTTCAGTCAGGTGCAAAAAGACTTCAGACTGAACCGGCTCAGGCAGCGTTTGCTGCGCCGCCGCATTCAGTTTCTGGATCTCAAATGCACCGGTTTCAGCATCACTCAGGCTTGCATCGAAACGACCATCGACGAAAACCAGACGATATGAATCGAGCGGCAATGCTAAAGACTTCACTGTCTCAGCCGTTACGGCCTGCTGCTGGGGAGCAAAGAACTGATTGCCCAGCAGAGAGGAAACCGGCGTATATTTCCAGTCTTCCAGTTTGGCGTGCGGGAAACCGAGGCGCAGCACCTGTTGCCAGTGCGTGTGGGCGTGAACAGATTGCTCGCCACCGCGGCTTTCAAAAAGACGGTAAAGCTGCTGCATGGCATGTGAACTGCCCGCTGCAGGTGCATTACTCTTCGTCGGTAAGCCAGCCATAACCCTGCTCCTCTAACTGTTTAACCAGGCTGAAATCGCCAGATTTTACAATACGACCCTGATACAGAACGTGCACGTAATCAGGCTTGATGTAGTCGAGGATGCGTTGGTAGTGAGTGACGATAACGAACGAACGTTTGCCGTCACGCAGAGTATTAACACCGTCAGAAACGATTTTCAGCGCATCGATGTCCAGACCGGAGTCGGTTTCATCGAGGATGCAAAGATTTGGCTCAAGCGCCGCCATTTGCAGAATGTCATTACGCTTTTTCTCACCGCCGGAGAAACCGACGTTCACTGAACGGGTCAGCAAATCGGCAGGCATCTTCAGCATCGCGATTTTTTCTTCGATGAAATCCGCGAAGTCAAAACGGTCCATGGCTTCCTGACCGCGGTATTTACGCACCGCATTCACTGCGGTTTGCAGGAAGAAATGGTTGGTCACGCCCGGGATTTCTACCGGGTACTGGAAGGCCATGAAAACGCCTTCACCAGCACGGTCTTCCGGAGCAAGATCCAGTAAATCTTTACCGTTGAACATTACGGAACCGTCGGTAACTTCGTAATCTTCCCGGCCAGCCAGTGTCGCGGAGAGCGTACTTTTACCTGAGCCGTTCGGGCCCATGATGGCGTGTACTTCTCCCGGTTTGATCTCCAGATCAAGTCCCTTGAGAATTTCCTTTTCTTCGACACGGACCTTCAAATTCTTGATGCTTAACATACGTATCCTTGAGTTTGCGCCTGCGCGCTCATAATTCTGATTATGCTTTGACTGTGCTGAACTCAAACCTGTCCGCCGCGACGTCACACCACGCTGCGACGGCAGAAAAGACGTCGGGTTTTTAACCGACGCTGTGTTCAAGGCTTATCGCCAGCAGTTTCTGTGCTTCGACAGCAAACTCCAGCGGCAGCTCGGAAAAGACATCTTTACAGAAACCGTTAACAATCATGGAAATAGCATCGTCTTCGCTGATACCACGTTGCAGACAGTAAAACAGCTGGTCATCGCCAATTTTCGACGTTGTTGCTTCATGTTCCAGCTGAGCAGTGTTATTACGCACTTCAACATACGGGAAGGTATGCGCTGCGCTGTCCGGACCAATCAACATGGAATCGCACTGCGTAAAGTTACGGGCATTTTCCGCGCCCGGCAGGATCTTCACCAGACCGCGATAGCTGTTCTGGCTATGGCCTGCGGAGATACCTTTCGAGATGATCGTGGATTTGGTGTTTTTACCAATGTGGATCATCTTGGTGCCGGTGTCAGCCTGCTGTTTGCCACTGGTCAACGCCACGGAGAAGAACTCACCGATCGAGTTATCCCCTTTAAGGATAACGCTTGGGTATTTCCAGGTGATCGCCGAGCCGGTTTCAGACTGCGTCCAGGACATCTTCGACCCTGCGCCTTCGCACAATGCGCGTTTGGTCACAAAGTTGAGGATCCCGCCGCTGCTGTCTTTGCTGCCGGAGAACCAGTTCTGCACGGTGGAATATTTCACTTCTGCATCTTTATGCAGAATGACTTCTACAACAGCCGCATGCAGCTGGTAAGTGTCACGCACCGGCGCGGAGCAACCTTCGATGTAACTGACATAGCTGCCTTCATCGGCAATCAGAATAGTTCGTTCAAACTGACCCGTTTTCGCGGCATTGATACGGAAATAGGTCGACAGCTCCATCGGGCAGCGCACACCCTTCGGCACGTAAACGAACGTGCCGTCAGAGGCGACAGCGGCATTGAGTGCGGCGAAGAAGTTGTCCTGCGCAGGCACCACGGTGCCGAGATATTTGCGAACCAGATCTGGATATTCGTGAATGGCTTCACCGAAAGAACAGAAAATGACGCCAGATTCCGCCAGTTTTTCACGGTACGTCGTGGAGACAGAAACGGAGTCAAAAATTGCATCGACCGCCACTTCTCTCCCTTCACGTACCGGGACGCCCAACTGTTCAAAGGCTTTTTCAACTTCGCTGGTCAGGTAATTTTTACCTTCGAGCGCAGGAATACTGTGCGAGTCTGCCGGAGGCTGCTGTGTGGCACCAGGCTGAGAACCACAGGTATCATCGCAGCTGCCACAGGATGGCGCAGAATAATAGCTGTAATCCTGATAATCGAGAGGCGTGTAATACGCTTTCAACCAGTGCGGCTCTTCCATTTTCAGCCAAGCATGATAAGCCTGCAGACGGAACTCCAGCATCCACTCAGGTTCGTTGCGTTTCGCGGAAATCGCGCGAACCACATCTTCGTTGATGCCTGATGCTAATTCATCGGTTGCCAGCTGGGTGAAAAAACCTTCCTTGTAATTCACTCCCTCGCCGACCCAAGACTGCACATCGTCTGGAATTTCTACGTTGCTTCGTGACATGTTGGTTACATCGCTTTGTTTACAATAATCTTAAAAATCAAAAGCTTCGGTCTTACAGGCCGAAACTTTCGCCACAACCACAGGCGTGTTGCGCTTTAGGATTATTGAATTTAAATATCTGATTCAGCCCTTCACGGACGAAATCCACCTCGGTTCCGTCGATGAAAGGCATCGCCTTCAGCGGAACAAACAGCAAAGCGCCGTCATGCTCAAACACCAGGTCATCGCTGGCCGGTTGTTTGGTTAAATCCAGAACGTAGCCAAAGCCGGCACAGCCCGATTGTTTTACCGAGAGCTGGAGGCCTTTCACTTCAGGATCCTGGGTCATCAGGGTCTTAACCTGTTTCGCCGCAGAATCGGTCAGGATCACGCCTTGCCATACGTTGTCGTCTAAAGAGAACGAGCCGACAGTTTCAGTTTGCATCTGTCTTACCTCATAGTTTTATGGTCATAGACAAGACCTATTGTCTCTATTCTAGTGATTACAATTATCACTTCAACCTCTTGTTTTAAGAGGGTATAGCGATGACCCATGAGGAACGTCGCTCAATGTGCATCGGCTTTGGGTCCGGTTGCCGGCGGGTCTTGAACACCGCAACCATCAACTGATTGAATAAGTTGTCAATTTTTTGTTAAAAAACTCAAAATTAACCTTACAAAGCGCATGGTTTAATAGCTTTCATTATGTCTATTATAAAACATTCATCGGAAATGCCTATTTATGAATTCACCCTAAACGCAATAATAAGGCTCTTTTTGTCTATGCTTTGGCAGATGACAAAACGAAAAAATCCGATGAAAACGTTGATCCGCTGATTTTTTGCCAATATGATGTTTATTCTTTGATAATGATTATCATTCAGATAACCCGGAATACTGAGAATGGCTCAATCGGTAAATGCGTGGTTGCAAGGCAAGATTGACGAATACAAATCGACTGTCCGCGATGCCACCGTGGATTTCTATATGGCTGATGCAGCCTTACGACGCCCTGAGGCACATCTGTGCCAGCTGAAACGCTTTAATAGCATTTGCCTGGACATGGCCAATTTATGCCTGCAAAACGGGGATGATCACAGTTACCTGCACGCGTTATGCAAACTGCATAACCGCCTGATACTGGAAATAAACAGCGTCGTTCGATGTGAACTCTTCCGTGTTCAGAGCTACCATTTTGCGCGGCACACGCTCAAACTCATTTGCCAGTATTATGCCATGTTGGGCATCTGGGAAAAAGCGACGGCCTTCCAGACCGACTTCGCAAAACGTGTTCCTTATCATCTTTGATATATTTTCAACGCGTTAGCGCAGAAAGACTTCTGAATAAAAAAGGCGGACAACTTTTCAGTATGTCCGCCCCTTCCAGCGCTATAAGTCCCGCTCATTCACTTTAGTTATCTGTCGATGACCATCGTCGTTAGCCTGGAAACACAGCATAATTCACCTTGCTGATCGAAAATCTCAATCTGCCAGACCTGACTGCGACGCCCCGTGCGTAATGCACGACACACCCCGCGAACATGGCCTTCTCTGGCCGACTTCATATGGCTGGCGTTAATCTCCACGCCAACCACCGTCTGTTGACCTTCACTGCACAGGTAACCGGCCATCGATCCCATGGTTTCTGCCAGCACCACGGACGCGCCGCCGTGTAATAAACCGAAAGGTTGGGTGGTACGGGCATCTACCGGCATGGTGGCTTCAAGAAAATCATCACCCAGCCGGGTAAACACTATCCCTACATGCCCTACCATGCATCCCTGACTGCGCTCATTGAGCGCTTCAAGCGTGGTGGTTCTTTTCCAGAATGACATTGTGCTTCCTTATCCTCAGGGAATGATTTCCAGCAGAGCCTGTAGCGGATGGCGAACCCCATTACCCTCAATGCGTTTGACCTGGCTGCGGCATGAGTAACCCGTCGCCAGACAGCGCTGACGCGGTAAGCGCTGCAGCGAGGTATGCCATGACAGCTCATAAATTCCGAGTGAGTTTTTTAGATTTTTAGCTTCATGACCGTAGGTGCCTGCCATTCCGCAGCATCCGACGCTGACATTTTCCAGCTTCGCGCCGTAACGGGCAAAAATATCGCTCCACTGTTTTCCACTGGTCGGCAGCGCCGTGCTTTCGGTGCAGTGTCCAAAGAGATACCACGACTCGCCGCTTTGCTGCTGCGCCGGACGTTCTGCAAGCCAGGTATCCAGCCATTCGTGCACCAGCTGAACCTGGAAAGACCCGCGGGTATCACCGAGAATTTCTTTATATTCATCGCGATAACACAATACCAACGCAGGATCGACGCCGACCATCGGCATTCCCAATTGCGATACGCGGTTGAGGAACAACGACGTTTTCTTCGCCGTTTTGGCAAAACGTTGCAGGAAACCTTTTATATGCTGCGCCTTACCGTTCGGGGAGAACGGCAACAGCACCGGCTTCAGGCCGAGTTTTTCGATTAAACGAACGAAATCGGCCACCACCTGCGCATCGTAGAAGCTGGTGAACGGATCCTGAACGACCAGAACATATTCCCCTCGCTGAGCCGGTGATATTTTTTCCAGCTGTTCGAGCGTCATCGTAATGGCGCGGTGCCCCAGCAATTGCTCGCGCAGCGTCGGAGAAGACAGCAGCGGCAGATCCACCATGCCGATGCTTTTGCGGCTCATCTCCCGCACCCAGGGCTGTTTAAGGAAGAAGTTAAACAACTTTGGCGCCCGCGCCATCAGCGGAGCATAACTTTCCACGCTCGCGACCACATGGTCGCTGGTTGGGCGCAGATAGCGGGTGTGATAAAGCTGGAGGAAACGCGAACGGAACCCAGGAACATCTATTTTGATCGGGCATTGCGTTGAACAGGCTTTACAGGCAAGACAGCCTGACATGGCCTCTTTAACTTCATGTGAAAAATCATATTCGCCTTTATTAGCATGCCAGGTATTACGCGTGCGATCGATCAGACTGCGGAAACTCAGGCCTTTTTCCGGCAGGGCATTTTCCAGCACCAGCGGATCAACGCCCTGCTCTGACAGCAATCTCAGCCACTCGCGCACCAGACCTGCGCGGCCCTTAGGCGAATGAATACGGCTGCCGGTGATTTTCATTGACGGGCACATCGGGCTTTTCACATCAAAGTTAAAACACAGACCGTTGCCATTACATTCCATCGCGCCACGGAATGACTGACGCACCTCGAGCGGAATACGCCGATCCAGGGTGCCCCGTTTGGCGGCATCCACTTTCATCATCGGCTCATCGCAGTCAAGCGGCGCACAGATTTTGCCGGGGTTCAGGCGGTTATCAGGGTCGAAGGCGGTTTTTATCCGTCGTAATTCATGGAACAACGTTTCGCCGAAAAATGCAGGACTGTATTCGGCGCGAAAACCTTTGCCGTGTTCGCCCCACAGCAAGCCGCCGTACTTGGCCGTCAGCGCCACCACCTCGTCAGAAATCTGTTTCAGCAACATCTCCTGCTGCGGGTCACACATGTCGAGTGCCGGACGCACATGCAGTACACCCGCATCAACGTGCCCGAACATGCCGTAGCTCAGATTATGGCTGTCGAGAAGTGCGCGAAACTCCACAATGTAATCCGCCAGATGCTGCGGAGGCACGCAAGTGTCCTCTGCAAACGGCAGCGGTTTTGCCTGCCCCTTGGCATTTCCGAGCAGCCCAACCGCTTTCTTACGCATATTGTAAATACGTTCGATTCCGGCGAGATCGGCGCAAATCTGATAGCCAATCACCCCGCCTTCCTTGTCGCTCATGAGCCCGTCAAGACGTTCGCATAATGCACTCACCTGATCTTCAATCAGAACGGCGTCGTCACCGGCGAATTCAACAATGTTCAACCCCTGCATATCTTTGCCGTCAACGTCCTTAATGTACTCACGGACGCTGTGCCAGACGATATCCTCACGTGCCAGATTCAGCACCTTTGAATCGACGGTTTCCACTGACAAGGCTCTGGCGTCGACCATAAACGGCGCATTACGCAGCGCGGAATTAAAGGTGTCGTACTTAATATTGACCAGCCGACGCACTTTGGGGATGGGGGTGATATTCAGGCGCGCTTCAGTAATAAACGCCAGCGAACCTTCGGAACCGGTCAGGATCCGTGTCAGGTTGAAGGTTTGCAGATCATCGCTTAATACGTGGCGCAAATCGTAACCGGTGAGGAAACGGTTAAGTTTTGGAAACTTTTCAATCACCAGCGCGCGGTTATCGCGACAACTGTCTAATACCGTGCGGTAGATTCTGCCAATCACCGAGTCTTCTTCACCGAGTTTGTCGGCAAGCGCAGCGGGCATGGCGGTGGTATCGAGCATCTCGCCACCGAGCACAATCGCCCTCACCCCGAGAACATGGTCTGAGGTTTTGCCATAAACCAGCGACCCCTGCCCTGACGCATCGGTATTGATCATGCCGCCGAGGGTCGCGCGGTTACTGGTCGACAATTCAGGTGAGAAGAAATAACCCAAAGGGCGCAGATAGTCATTGAGCTGGTCTTTGATAACACCAGCCTCAACCTTGACCCACCCCTGTTCAGTGTTGATATCGAGAATGCGGTTCATATGACGGGACATATCAACCACGATGCCGCGGTTCAGAGCCTGACCGTTCGTGCCAGTGCCCCCGCCGCGCGGCGTGAAGACCAGCGTTTTAAAACGTTCCTGCCCGGCAACGCGGGCAATCAGGGCAACGTCTGAGGTTGCCAGCGGAAACAGGACCGCATCCGGTAACAGCTGATATACGCTGTTGTCAGTCGCCATCGTCAGGCGATCCGCGTATGTCGTGGTGAGATCACCGGTAAAACCGTTGCTCTTTAAGGCTTCCAAAAAATCGAGCACCAGCTGGATGACACCCGGTGCCTGAGAAATCTGTGGGATCATTGAATTATGACTCTGTCTTTGTTGTATGCCTGGCAAACGCTAGGCGCTTGCCGGATCTGCCGGGCAGATCCACCCTGTTCTTTACCCAGAATAAAAACTAACATACTTCGTTTTTAAGCGCTCCGTCTGGTTGACCTTTGTTTCAATTGTTTCATGACGTTCCGCAAAATGCCGTTCTGGCAACACCGTGTTGCAACTAAATTTGCGGCGCGCTATCCAAACCTGACTGAATGTTCCATGATTATTGATGGATGCCGTCGGCGCGGCGTATCGCTATTTTGGAGGCTCAAGGCTGAAGCCTCTTCGTTTATCCTTATGAGAAACATGAATGAATCTCCCAATTAAACGTTATGACTTACCACAAATTATGTTTGGGGTGCTCTTTATTGCGCTGATGACTGTCGCCAGCATCTGGATAGTTCAGCCCTTTATATTAGGCTTTGCCTGGGCGGGGATGGTGGTGATTGCCACCTGGCCGCTGATGATCAAATTACAGCGCATTTTGTGGGGGCGACGTTTCCTTGCCGTCATCGTCATGACCCTGCTGCTGATCTTACTCTTCGTCTTACCCATTGCTTTACTGGTCAGCAGCGCCATTGAAAATGGCGCGCCGCTGGTGGCGCTGGCAGGCAATCCCTCGACCTTGCATATGCCGGATTTTCAGTGGCTGAAAGCGATCCCGCTGGTGGGTCATAAACTCTATTACGGCTGGCATGCGCTGATTAATGGCGGCGGCAATGTTTTGATGACCAAAGTACAGCCTTACGTCGGACAAACGGCATCCTGGTTCCTGACACAAGCCGGGCATCTGGGGCGCTTTATCGTTCACTGTTCTCTTATGTTGTTGTTCAGCGCCCTGCTCTACAGCCGGGGTGAACAAGTCGCGATGGGGATCCGCCACTTCGCGGTGCGTCTGGCGGCAGAGCGCGGCGATGCGGCTGTCATTCTGGCCGGTCAGGCGATCCGCGCGGTCGCTCTGGGTGTGGTCGTGACAGCCATTGTGCAATCAGTTCTCGGGGGTATCGGGCTGGCGATTGCCGGCATTCCTTATGCGACCGTATTAACCGTCGTGATGTTTGTCTGCTGCGTCGCGCAAATCGGCCCGTTGCTGGTGCTTATCCCTGCCATCATCTGGCTTTACTGGTCAGGTGATAATACCTGGGGCACGGTGCTGCTGGTCTGGAGTTGTGTGGTCGGTTCACTGGATAATGTGCTGCGCCCGGTGCTGATCCGCATGGGTGCCGATTTGCCTATGTTGCTGATTTTGTCAGGCGTTATCGGTGGTCTGTTTGCTTTCGGCATGATTGGTTTGTTCATCGGCCCGGTGGTACTGGCCGTTTCATACCGCCTGATTTCGCTTTGGGTGCATGAGGCACCAGAGCCTGAGTCAAACCCGGAAGAAGCATTAAAAGCGCTAAACGAGTGATACCTTCAGACATTCACTAACGCTCTGGCGTTGTCTCATCTGAATAATGAGACAACGCCACTGCCTGTTATTCCCGCCAATATTTTTAGCTCTTCTTGTGTTAAAAAAACGTCTTATCCTCTTTAAGCTAATAATAAAACCTATTAGGAGGATTCTTACAGACTAAATACCTTGAGAAACCTAGTATTATTAACAGTTCGGATTTCAACCCACTGATTTATATACACGCTTTCCCCTAAAGCATGTATACCCCAAATTGCTGTGTGTAGTCTTTGCCTGTCTTCGTGACGGGCTTTTTTTTATCCAAAATTTGCCCTTGGTTATTGTTCGAACCGGACATACCCCGGTATTTTTAGTTCATTAAAAAAGCCATCGCTTTTACACGATGGCCTGCATTCATTATTTCACTTACATTCGGAATTTATTTACTTGCCTGCCAGCGCCAGCCAGGTCTGCACGACGGTATCCGGATTGAGCGACAAGCTGTCGATACCCTCTTCCATCAGCCACTGGGCAAAGTCCTGATGATCAGAAGGACCTTGTCCGCAGATGCCTACATACTTGCCCTGTTTCTTCGCTGCTTTAATCGCCATCGATAAAAGCGCTTTCACTGCTTCATTACGTTCATCAAACAGCTCAGACACCACGCCGGAATCGCGATCCAGCCCCAACGTCAGCTGGGTCATGTCGTTTGAGCCAATAGAGAAACCGTCGAAGTGTTCAAGGAACTGATCTGCCAGCAGCGCATTCGATGGGATTTCACACATCATGATGACTTTAAGGCCGTTCTCACCACGTGTTAATCCCTGACGGGCCAGTTCTGCAACCACGGCTTCTGCCTGTGCAACGGTGCGAACAAACGGGATCATCACTTCAACATTGGTCAGGTCCATGTCATTACGCACCCGTTTCATGGCTTCACATTCCAGCGCAAAACAATCGCGGAAGCTGTCAGACACGTAACGGCCCGCACCACGGAAGCCCAGCATCGGGTTTTCTTCATGCGGTTCGTATTTCTCGCCACCGACCAGGTTGGCGTATTCATTCGATTTGAAATCAGACAAACGCACGATCACGCGTTTTGGCCAGAAAGCTGCGCCCAGGGTGGCGATCCCTTCGGTCAGCCGCGCCACGTAATACTCACGCGGACTGTCATATCCCTGAATAAGTTTACTGATTTCGGTCTGCAACTCCGGCGTCTGCTGGTCAAATTCCAGCAATGCTTTCGGATGCACCCCTATCATGCGGTTGATAATGAATTCTAACCGCGCCAGACCAACACCTTCATTTGGCAGGCAGGCAAAATCAAATGCGCGATCCGGGTTACCGATATTCATCATGATTTTCAGCGGAAGCGCCGGAAGTTCATCAACCTCAGAACTTTGTATCGTGAAGTCCAGCTCATCCTGATACACATAACCGGTATCGCCCTCGGAACAGGACACCGTGACCTTCTGGTTTTCTTTCAGTTTTTCAGTGGCATCACCACAGCCAACCACTGCCGGGATCCCCAGTTCACGGGCAATGATCGCCGCATGACAGGTTCGGCCACCGCGGTTGGTGACAATCGCAGAGGCTTTTTTCATGATCGGTTCCCAGTCAGGATCGGTCATGTCAGTCACCAGTACATCGCCGGGCTTAACGTGATGCATTTCACTGATGTCATGAATGATTTTAACCGGGCCCGCGCCGATACGGTGACCGATTGCCCGGCCTTCCACCAGCACGTTGCTGCTGCCGTTGAGCTGGTAACGCTCCATCACCTGGCCGTTAGAGCGTACAGTTTCCGGGCGCGCCTGCACGATATACAGCTTGCCGTTATGTCCGTCTTTCGCCCATTCGATATCCATCGGACGGCCATAATGTTTTTCAATTAACAATGCCTGACGCGCCAGCGCCTGAATTTCTTCGTCCGTCAGCGAGAAGGTTGTGCTGAGTTGGGCGGGCACATCTTCAATCTGAACTTGTTTGCCATGCTCCTGGCTGGCTGCATACACCATGCGAATTTTCTTGGAGCCCATGGTGCGGCGCACGATGGCCGGCTTGTTTTTCGCCAGCGTCGGTTTGTGCACATAGAACTCGTCCGGGTTTACCGCGCCCTGAACCACCATTTCGCCCAGGCCAAAGGCTGACGTGATAAAGACCACCTGGTCAAAACCAGACTCAGTATCTATGGTGAACATCACCCCTGCGGCTGCAAGGTCAGAACGCACCATGCGTTGAACGCCGGCTGAAAGCGCAACGCCGCGATGATCATAACCCTGATGCACACGATACGAGATTGCACGATCGTTAAATAACGACGCGTAAACGTGCTTCACTGCAGTCAGTACGGCATCGAAACCCTGAACGTTGAGAAATGTTTCCTGTTGCCCGGCAAAAGAAGCATCAGGCATATCTTCAGCCGTGGCGGAAGAACGCACGGCAAAAGAAGCATCAGGCTCACCTTCAGAAAGTTGCTGATAAGCCTCACGGAGGGAGGCTTCAAACTCAGGCAGGAAAGGCGTTTCCACTATCCACTGTCGAATTTTTTCCCCCGCCTGCGTTAACTGCGCAATATCATCTACATCGGTTTTATCCAGTAACTCATGGATGCGATGATTCACGCCGCTTTGGTCGAGAAAGTCATTGAAAGCCTGAGAAGTGGTGGCAAAACCATTAGGGACAGATACCCCTAACTCAGACAAATTGGTGATCATTTCCCCGAGGGATGCGTTCTTGCCCCCGACTTTATCAACGTCGTTCATACCCAGTTGGTTGTACCAGATAACATTGCGTAAATCGGGATCGAGATGAGCCATGAAACAATCCTTTCTTAATATTCAGTAGGAGAGCAGAGAGTCGTCATTCATTCGCACAGTCAGAAGACAAATGACTTAATTTTATCTGACAGCGTGTCTGTTAACACCGGTTCATATATCACGCTGTTATTTCGAGACTAGCATAATGATCCATAAGAGCAGGACAGGTGAATCGATCCAGCAAAACAAACTATTTTTGTTTCGGAAAATTCCACAGCCCGGCAGCGAAGCGTTCAGGTGAAAATCACAATATTCCTTATGAATCAGCATGAAATTGTCTGTAAACCCGTCACAAACATCAGGCTACCAGAGAAGCTGACGCGCTGCTGAAGCAAATCAAAAAGCTGCGGGGAATCGCGAAAAAATTAAAATCCCATTTCATTTATTACAGTCATTTTGCGCACTGTCTCGCAGCAATGAACATAAGTCTGAAGGTCAGATGAAATAGCCTTTTTATTTATGAAATTTCTCGGTATTACTAAGCGTGTTCCCGAAAGGGTGAGGTAAACACAAAGAAATTCAGGAGCAGTGTGTGGACAGATGTGTATTTTACATTTCCGACGGTACGGCAATTACGGCTGAGGTATTAGGCCATGCCGTGTTGTCACAGTTTCCGGTCAACGCGACCACGTATTCGCTCCCTTTCGTCGAGAGTGAGGAACGCGCTAAAAAAGTGTGCGAGCAAATCAACACCATTTATGAAAACACGGGTGACCGCCCGCTGGTGTTTTACTCGATCGTTTCACCGGACATTCGTGACATCATCAAAGCCAGTGAAGGGTTTTGTCAGGATATTGTGCAGTCTCTGGTTGCGCCGCTGCAAAATGAGCTGGGCGTGGAGCCAACGCCGATTGCCAACCGCACGCACGGCCTGACCGCCAGCAATATCACTAAATACGATGCACGTATTGCCGCCATTGATTACACCCTGGCGCATGACGACGGGATTTCTTTGCGAAATCTGGATCAGGCGCAGGTGATTTTGCTGGGCGTGTCCCGCTGCGGCAAAACACCCACCAGCCTCTATCTGGCACTCCAGTTTGGGATCCGCGCGGCAAACTACCCGTTTACCGCCGATGATATGGATAATATTCAGCTGCCAGCGGCACTGAAACCTCATATGCATAAGCTTTTCGGGCTGACCATCGACCCTGAACGCTTAACTGCTATACGTCAGGAACGGGTGGAAAACAGCCGCTACGCCTCCCTGCGCCAGTGCCGAATGGAAGTCTCTGAAGTGGAAGCACTTTTTCGTAAAAACCAGATCCGCTATCTCAACAGCACAAACTATTCTGTTGAGGAGATTGCAGCGAAGATCATGGACAGCTTCGGCATGAGTCGCCGCATGTTCTGAGCCTTTTGCTGATGTGGGTGGCATAACCCGCCAACAGTGGTTGAATTCATCTGTTATTACGTTATTGTGATCGCCATCACTTCCCGGTATTCCTGCCGCAGCGAAGAAACAAATTTTAGAGAGCACCATGTCACAAACAGATGAGCTGCGTACGACGCGCATCGACAGCCTGATTACGCCTCAGGCACTGGCAGATAAATTGCCAATCTCTCCGTCGGTCGCCCAACACGTGATGGCATCACGTAAACGTATTGAAAAAATTATTACCGGTGAAGACCCGCGCCTGCTGGTGGTTGTCGGGCCCTGCTCAATTCATGATATTGAAGCCGCTATTGATTACGCCGGAAAGCTGAATGTTCTGCGTGAGAAATATCAGGATCGCCTTGAGATCGTGATGCGAACCTATTTTGAGAAACCCCGCACCGTGGTGGGCTGGAAAGGTCTGATTTCAGATCCGGAGTTAAACGGCTCATGCCGCGTTAATGAGGGTATCGAGCTGGCGCGCAAAGTCTTACTGGCCATCAATGAGTTGGGTATTCCTACCGCGACTGAATTTTTGGATATGGTGATCGGCCAGTATATTGCCGATCTCATCAGCTGGGGCGCTATCGGTGCGCGTACCACTGAGAGCCAGATCCATCGCGAAATGGCGTCCGCCCTGTCCTGTCCGGTGGGTTTTAAAAACGGTACAGACGGCAACACCCGCATCGCCATTGATGCTATGCGCTCCTCCCGCACCAGCCATATGTTCCTGTCGCCGGACAAAAACGGTCAGATGACGATCTATCGCACCGCCGGTAATCCCTACGGCCATGTCATTATGCGCGGTGGTAAGAAACCGAATTATCATGCTGAAGATCTTCAACAGGCTTGTCTGAATCTTGCCGAATTCGACCTGCCACAGCGCCTGGTCATTGATTTCAGCCACGGTAACTGTCAGAAACAGCACCGACGCCAGCTGGATGTTGCGGCCGATATCTGCGAGCAAATTCGCAGCGGTTCGACAGCGGTAGCAGGCATCATGGCGGAAAGTTTCCTGGTCGAAGGAACTCAGCCTATCGTGCCCGACAAACCGCTGGTATACGGAAAATCCATCACCGACCCTTGCCTGAGCTGGGAAGATACAGAAACGCTGCTGTCCATGCTGGCGGATGCCACCGACAGCCGGTTCTGATCCCTTCCGGTAAACCGCGCAAGAAAGCCCAGGGCAACGTTCACGTTGCCCTTTTTTATGCCGTCAGATCGCCCGGACGCTCACCTCAATATTTTCCAAACCACTGCGTTATCCCCCGGTATTTAAAGGGCTATTTCCCGAAAATTACATTCTGCCAACAAAAATTTTCTTGATGTGTTTCTGCAATGATTTGATAATGATTATCAAATTGATATTAATTCCCATTACCATGCCTGAACTGGGTAGTGGTCAGGCGGAAGAATATTTTACAAATCATTCACATAACAGCTCAAATTTTTATCTGCCCAATGGCGGATGACGTTTAAGACTACGAGGAGACAGCCATGCATTCAGTTCACTATCAAAATTATTTACAGGCAAAAGACGCTAATCCAGGTAAATACGCACGCGATCTGGCCAACATTCTTGGTATCAGCGAAGCCGAATTAACGGCCCTGCGCGTTTCCCACGACGCAGCAAGACTGAATGTTGATGCCCGCACGCTGCTCGCCGCGCTGGAACACGTCGGCGGCACAAAATCCATCACCCGCAACGAATATGCCGTTCACGAACAACAGGGCCATTATCAGAATCAGCATCTGAACGGACACGCCGGGCTTATCCTCAATCCGCGTGCGCTGGATTTGCGCCTGTTCCTGCAACACTGGTTGCACATTTTCAGCATGACGGAATCCACTGCACGCGGCGATCGTCACAGCATTCAGTTCTTTGATGCTCAGGGCGAGGCGGTGCATAAAGTTTATACCACCGATGAAACAGACATGGCGGCGTGGAATGCGCTGGTTGAACAGTACAAAAGCGACGTTAACCCGCCGCTGCAACTCGAAACCGCGCCCGCGTCACCGGAACCGACACCTGCAGACACCTGCAGACACCAGCACTCTTGATGCCGAGTGGCGTGCGATGACAGACGTTCACCAGTTTTTCCAGTTGCTTAAACGTCATGATGTCACGCGCCAGCAGGCATTCAACGCGGTTGGCGATGATCTGGCCTGGCGGGTTGAAAATGATTCCCTCACGCGTTTACTGAACATCGCCAAAGACAGTCAGAACGAGATCATGATTTTCATCGGTAACAAAGGCTGTGTGCAAATCTTCACCGGCAAGATCGAAAAAGTGATGCCACACGGCGAATGGATCAACGTTTTCAATACGCGTTTCACGCTCCACCTGGTGGAAAGTGCCATTGCAGAAAGCTGGATCACCCGTAAACCTACCAAAGATGGCTTCGTCACCAGTCTGGAACTGTTCGCCGCAGATGGCACTCAGATTGCGCAACTGTATGGTCAGCGCACCGAAGGCACGCCTGAACAAACGCAATGGCGCGAACAGCTGGCACAACTGAGCAACGAAGGCGCCACGGCATGAAACACACACTGAAAACACTGATCGCCACCGTCGCCCTGCTCTCTTCGCCGCTGATCCACGCCGCAGAAAAGCTGGTCAGTATCGGCGGTGACGTGACTGAAATTGTTTACGCACTGGGTGCGGGCAATGAACTGGTGGCGCGCGACAGCACCAGTCTGCGCCCCAAAGCCGTGCTGGCGCTGCCGGACGTCGGTTATATGCGTCAGCTTAATACCGAGGGCATTCTCTCCATGCACCCGACGATGGTGCTGAGCAGTGAACTGGCTGAGCCTTCGCTGGTATTACAGCAATTGGCACAAAACGGTGTGAAGGTCGTCCGCGTGCCGGGCATGGCGTCAGTGGATGCCGTGCCGAAAAAGATAGATGTGATTGCCAAAGCGCTGAACCGCCAGGCTGAAGGTGAAAAGCTGATTGCGACTTATCGCACCCAGCTTTCTGCCGTCAAACACGATCCTCTGCCGGTAAAAATGCTGTTTGTGATGAGCCACGGCGGCATGAACTCGATGGCCGCCGGTCAGGATACGGCAGCCGATGCGATGATCACGTCGGTTGGCGCGAAGAATGCCATGCAAGGTTTCAGCCGCTATCGTCCGCTGTCCCAGGAAGGGGTGATTGCCAGCGCGCCGGACATTTTGCTACTGACCGCTGACGGAATTAAAAGCTTAGGCGGAATGGATCAGGTGTGGAAATTACCCGGCGTGGCAATGACGCCAGCCGGTAAAAACAAACGCGTACTGGTGCTCGATGATATGTCCCTGCTGGGCTTTGGATTACAAACTCCGGCAGTGATGACTCAGCTCCGTCAGGCGGCGGAAAACGTTAAATGAGCAGCATGAGCCCCCCAATGCCATCCCGCCGGCGCTCGCCGGTCCGGGCGCTGACGGGCCTCGGTGGAGCTCTGCTGCTGCTGGCTATTCTGGCGGCGAATACCGGTGCCATGTCGCTGTCGCTGCGTACTCTGGCTGGCCTGCCGTTCAGTGACGGATTGTGGCAGGTGTGGTTAACCGTCCGCCTGCCGCGCGTGTTGCTGGCGGTGGTAGTCGGCTGTGCGCTGGCAAGTTCCGGCGCGGTGATGCAGGGGCTGTTCCGCAATCCGCTGGCCGATCCGGGCCTGCTTGGGATCAGCAGCGGTGCCGCGCTGGCGGTGGCGCTGACCATCGTGATGCCGCTGGCCCTGCCGCCGTTGCTGGCGTTGTACAGCCATATGATCAGCGCTTTTGCCGGCAGCCTGGCGATTTCACTGGTGGTTTTCACGCTGAGCCGGTTCGGACACGGCGGATTATCGCGCCTGCTGTTGGCCGGAATTGCTATTAATGCACTGTGCGGCGCGGCGGTTGGCGTGCTGACCTATGTCAGTGACGATCAGCAACTGCGCCAGTTCTCGCTGTGGAGTATGGGCAGCCTCGGGCAGGCGCAATGGCCGACGCTGGCGGTGG
>NZ_MJIB01000004.1:1354497-1358810 GCF_003697865.1 Rahnella sp. Larv3_ips
TTCATGTCCCGCCGTCTTAATATTTTGCAACTGGGCGAAGAGGATGCGCATTACCTCGGCGTCAATGTTCGCCGGACGCAGTTGCAATTGCTGCTTCTCAGCGCGCTGCTGGTCGGTGCCGCGGTGGCGGTATCAGGCGTGATTGGTTTTATCGGACTGGTGATCCCGCATTTGCTGCGTATGCGCATCGGTGCCGATCATCGCTGGCTGCTGCCGGGTTCGGCGATGGCGGGTGCCTGCCTGCTTTTACTGGCCGACACGCTGGCCCGCACACTGGTGGCACCGGCAGAAATGCCGGTCGGGTTGATCACCAGTATCATCGGCGGCCCTTACTTTTTATGGCTGATTCTTCGCCCTGGAGTACCGCGTAATGTCTGATTTTTCCTCCGCCCTGGTGGCAGAAAATCTGGTGTACGCCGTTGAAGGCCGCCGGTTAATTGACGATGTGTCGCTCAGTCTGCACAGCGGCGAAATGGTGGCGCTGATTGGCCCTAACGGTGCCGGAAAATCGACACTGATGCGCATGCTGACCGGCTATCTGGCACCGCAAAAAGGCCGTTGTACCTTGCAGGGAAAAGCGCTGACAGAGTGGCCCGCGCAGGAACTGGCGCGTACCCGTGCGGTAATGCGCCAGAACAGTACGCTGGCGTTTGGTTTCAGTGTGCGGGAGGTGCTGACGCTCGGGCGGTCGCCGCATGGTCAGCTGAATATGCAGCAGGCGCTGAACGACGTCATGGCGCAAACCGGTTGTCTGAATCTGGCGGATCGTGATTATCGTCATCTGTCAGGCGGCGAACAGCAGCGCGTCCAGCTGGCCCGCGTACTGATTCAACTCTGGCAGCCCGACCCTTCACCGCGCTGGTTGTTTCTGGACGAACCGACATCGGCACTGGATTTGTATCATCAGCAACATGCGCTGCGCCTGTTACGCCAGCTGACGCAGCAGACGCCGCTGTCCGTGTGCTGC
This sequence comes from Rahnella sp. Larv3_ips, assembly GCF_003697865.1. Classification (NCBI taxonomy): domain Bacteria; kingdom Pseudomonadati; phylum Pseudomonadota; class Gammaproteobacteria; order Enterobacterales; family Yersiniaceae; genus Rahnella; species Rahnella sp. Larv3_ips. The sequence continues at coordinate 1,355,465 of NZ_MJIB01000004.1, forward strand.
GTGCTGCATGATCTGAATCTGGCGGCGCTGTATGCCGACAGGATCATTTTGCTGCACAGCGGCAGAGTGGTCGCCAGCGGAACACCTGCCGCAGTATTGAGCGAGGAGACATTGAGCCGCTGGTATCAGGCAGATTTGAACGTCTGCCCGCATCCGGAAACGGCGTTACCACAGGTCTTTCTGCGGCAGTAAATCTGCCCGCAGAGATTGCGGGTCAGCTTGAGCAGGAAATTTCCAGATGTTTGCCCCAGTCAGGCGGCAGTACGGTCAGATGATCGTACTGCGGATCGTCACCGTACGGATCCTGCAATGCCTGATGTAACGCCGTCAGTGCACTGATATCGTCCACTTCCGCCAGTTCAATGGCCTGCTGTGCCAGGTAATTACGCAGAATGATGCGCGGATTACTCAATTTCATTGCCTGCTGACGGGTGGCGTCGTCCACACCCTCTTCCTGCAAACGCTGACGATAACTCTGGTACCAGCTGTCAAACGCCGCGCGGTCAATAAACGCATCGCGCAGCGGCGACGTGGCCTGTTGCTGCTCAACCTGGCTGAGCAACCGGAAAGTTTGCGTGAAATCCCTGCCCTCTTTTTCCATCAGACTCAGCAACCCGGTGAGCAGATTGTTGTCCTGCTTATTCTCGGTAAAGAACCCAAGTTTGCCCCGCATCAGCGTGCCGTAGGCTTTCATCAGCGCTGGCTCATACCCGCTCAGCGCGGCCTGCAACTGTTCGGTGCTCATCAGCCCGGACAAGGTCTGCGCCAGCCGGTGAAGATTCCAGTACGCGACTGCCGGCTGATTATCGTAACTGTAACGCCCCTGATGATCCGAGTGATTACAAATGTAACCCGGCTGGTAATCGTCAAGGAAACCGTAGGGGCCATAATCCATCGTCAGCCCGAGAATCGACATATTGTCGGTGTTCATCACGCCGTGCGCGAACCCCACACTTTGCCACCGGGCAACCATTTCCGCCGTTCGCTTCACCACGTCGCTGAACCATTGCTGGTAGCGGCTTGCCGCCACGGGCTCATTTTCTGACAGCTGCGGCCAGTGATGAGCAATGACATAGTCGGCCAGCATTTTTACCTGTTCAGGTTGTTTGCGGTAATAGAAGTGCTCGAAGTGACCGAAGCGGATATGGCTTTCAGCTATGCGCATCAGCATAGCGCCGCGTTCAGGTTGCTCCCGAAATACCGGCTGATCGCTGGTGACGATCGTCAGCGCACGCGTGGTCGGAATGGACAAATGATGTAAGGCTTCGGAGGCCAGAAACTCACGGATGACGGAGCGCAACACTGCGCGGCCATCGCCCATGCGCGAATATGGCGTCAGCCCGGCGCCTTTCAGGTGCCAGTCAACACGTTTGCCGTCGGGCAACACCTGCTCTCCCAGCAAAATACCCCGGCCATCGCCCAGCTGCCCCGCCCACTGACCAAACTGGTGGCCGCTGTAGACCTGCGCCAGCGGCAACATGCCGGGGAAAAATGTCTCACCGCACCAGAATTCGCGGTGGGCATCATCGAAGAGCGTCTCTTCCAGCCCCAGCTCCCGCGCGAGTGGTGCGCTGTGATACAAGAGCCGCGCGCCCTTGAGCGGCGTGGGTGGCAAGGCAGTGTAAAATCCGTCCAGTTGATCGGCATAATGGTGTTCGAATAGCGGCATAAATCCCCCTTTTCTTTAGTGTAGAGCCGCCCTGCCGGGATTAACACGGAGTAAACGCAGGGAGATTGGTGTCGTGACATAAAAAATCCCGGCGCAGCAAGGCCTGGCCGGGATTGACTCATACTCATAAAGACGGACGATTAATGAAATTGGTCGGGCCTGATCAGCAGGCTGTCAAGTTGTTCCGGGTCTACGCCCGGCCACAACAAGCCTTTAAGGCCCTGAACGTCATTTTTACGTAAGGCATCAAAATAGTCCTGACTGTCCAGCCCATCCACCACAATGTTGCGGCAGAAACGGCTGACGTTTCTTAATAAAGAAGGCATAACGATGGTGAAATGCTCTCCCTCGTAAAGTTGCCAGAATAAGTTTTTATCCAGTTTTACCCATTTAAAAAGATGGTCGTAAACCGGTGTCATCGTGACGTTGCCTGAACCGAAATTATCCAGCCACAGCGTGAAATGTTGTTGCAGGGCGACCAGTTGCGGATTGTTCCGGCCTTGCGCAAGCTGCGGAAACGACTCGCTCAGATTCAGATGTACAAACGCATGGGCTTTAAAGGCATTTCGCAGCGGTTCATCCTCCAGCAGAATCGCCACCAGCCGCTCTTCAACACCGATATTTAAGATGACCTGGTTATCACTGAACCATTGCGCATGCTCAGTCGCCCAACGTTGCTGCTCATTGAGAAAACGTAACAGCTGGGCCTGTGACAGCAAATTCAGCACCAGTTCTGTCGGCATAGTTAACTTACTGTCTGTGCTGGAGAAGCGACAAATTAATTCAATCGCAAGCAATTTCCCCTGAACGGAATAAATTGGCTGACACAGGTAGCTGCTGTTAAAGGCCGTATCGAATTGTATTTTCATTATTTTCCAAAACTTCAACGGCACTGCGAGGTGATTACAGTCTTTCTTGTGTCGCGGTCAGAGCAAAAAATCATGTAATCCCGAGGTATTACCGGAAAGTGAAAAATTGAATATCAAAAAATAGTTTAGGACTAATCTTATTTCCATTATGTATAACGTGCAACTCCGTCTATATGCGGATAACGTTTTATGTGCAGGGGATCGGAGATCCCCACATTTTCACTGGTCCGGAGGCGGAAAAATGTCAATTTCGCTAATGGTTATAGTGTCTTATAAGATATTGCGCAAGCCTGGGAGAGTGCGTGACACCGCACTCTCCGGGCAGATTATTTAATGCATCTCACCAGCCAGGTATGAAGTTCCGCTAATTCTGAGCGGAAGGCCGGATACTGCTGAATAATTTTCTCGCACACCTCAGAGACATCCTGAGCGTTGTATCGCGTTCCGGTTAACTGCCCCGCCAGCGCCAGTAAAGGGGCCGGATTCAGGCTGTCGGTGAAAATTTGCGCCCGGCTGATGTCACCCTTTTCCACGTCAAAGTGAATATCCACGCCGCCCCAGACAAAACGCTCATTCAGTTCATGGCTGAACGCTGGCGCTTTACCGAAATTCCACTCCCAGCTGCTTTGCTTAGCGAAGCGCTCAGGAAAACCCGGTAAGTCAGGGAAAACGTCCGGTGAGATGATTTCAGGTTCCACCCGTGCGCCGTACCACTCAAAGAAAGCCTCAGCCACGGCGGTGCTGATTTGCTGATGGTCAATGCCGGGAACAAATTCATTCAGATTTGCCACGCGTGAACGCACCGAGG
>NZ_MJIB01000005.1:0-44255 GCF_003697865.1 Rahnella sp. Larv3_ips
CATCACTTTTGATAAAGAGATGTCCGGCACACAGGCGATCCTCGGGCTGGATAAAACCGACAAAAAGCTGGCGGCTATCCGGCAGCAGGCGCGCGACATCGGCGGAAGTACGGCATTTTCTCCGATGGACGTTGCGCGCACGCAGGGCGTACTTGCCCGCTCCGGTTATAGCGCCGACTCCATTCTCAGCTCAACCGAATCCACGGTGAACCTGTCGCTGGCTTCGGGGATTGATATCGCCGACGCCGCCGACATCGTCACTAACATGCAGTCGGCGTTCAACATCCCAATGGATCAGATTAAGCGCGTCTCTGACGTGATGACCAAAGGGTTTACCAGCTCGAACACCAACCTGATTGAGCTGGGCGAGGCGATGAAATACGTGGCACCTATCGCCCAGGCGGCGGGTGCCAGTATCGAAGACACTACCGCGATGCTCGGCGTGCTGGCGGATAACGGCATCAAAGGCAGTATGGCGGGCACCGGTGCCAGCGCGATGTTTAGCCGGTTGCAGGCACCGACGGGGCAGTCACCGGCGGCGCTGAAGGAGCTGGGGATCAGCACGCGGGATAAGAAAGGCAACATGCTGCCTGTTCAGAAAATCCTCACCGACATCAACGCCTCATTCAAAAGGAACAAGCTCGGGACGGCGCAGCAGGCCGAATACCTGAAAGTGATCTTCGGTGAAGAGGCGATGAAAGGCGCGGTGAAGCTGGTGGAGGCCGCAGGCAACGGCAGGCTGACCGAAAAGAAAACCGCGTTGGAAAACTCACGGGGTTCGGCGGCGTCGGTCGCGAAAGTGCAGACTGATAACCTCGACGGTGACTTGAAAAACATGCAGTCCGCGTTTGAGGATTTGCAGATTGAGACCTTCGATAAACAGGATTCCAGCCTGCGAAAACTGACGCAATCCGCGACTGACTGGCTCGGCAACGTGGGCAAATGGGTGAAGGCCAACCCGAAGCTGACCGGCACTATCGTTAAGTCAGCGCTGGCGGTGACGAGCCTGGTTGTCGGCCTCGGCGTGCTGGGCGTGGTGGTCGGTCCGGTCGTGAAAGGTCTGGGTTATATCGGCATGGCACTGAAAGGCGTGGGCACCGCGCTGCTGTGGATGGGACGCGCCGCGATGGCAAACCCGCTGCTGGCCGTGGTCGCACTGGTCGCGATGGCGGCGATTTATATCTGGGCGAACTGGAGCACGCTGGAGCCGAAGTTTAAAAAAATGTGGGACGCGATTGCCGCCTGGACGACCGAAGCCTGGGCAACCATCACCGACTGGCTGACCGGCACCTGGAATAGCATCGTTGCCGGTGTGCAGGGATTATCGGATAAGTTCGCGGCGGTCTGGACGGGCATTAGAGACGGGGCAAAAACCGGATTTACCGCCTTTGTCGATTATCTCAAATCCTTTGGGCAGAAGATTATCGACGTGGTGAAAAGCCTGCCAGGCAAATTTAAAGAGGCGGGCAGCAACATGATCACCGCGCTGATGGACGGAATTGCCGCGAAGTGGCAGGCGCTGAAAGACAAGCTTTCCAGCATGACGGATTTTCTGCCGGACTGGATGAAATCGGACGGCGATAAAACCATTTCGGTGAGCGTCAGCAATAGCCTGCCGAAACCGGCGGAAGGACTTTCTTCCCCTGCGCAGTTTTACGGCACCGGCGGCGAAGCTTACGGCTATGCGGGCATGTTCGATAAAGGCGGCGACATTGCCGCTGGTGAAGTCGGCATTGTGGGCGAGAACGGCGCGGAGCTGGTACGCGGTCCGGTGAGCGTCACGGGGCGTCGGGATACGGCGGCGCTGATGCGTAATCAGGCTCCGGCTGCCGCCCCCACTTTCAACGTCTACGCCGCGCCCGGACAAAGTGCGAAGGACGTCGCCGCCGAGGCAATGCGTTTATTTGAAGATTACATGCGCCGCCAGCGTTCTGCGGCGCGCAGCTCAATGAATTACGGCTAAGGGGGTTTCTATGATGCTGGCTTTGGGAATGTTCGTGTTTATGCTGCAAACCCTGCCCTATCAGAGTTTGCAACGCTCGGCGGAATACCGCTGGCCGACCAATGACCGGATCGGCCTGCGCGCCGCGCCGCAGTTTCTCGGCCAAGGGGATGAAAAAATCACCCTGACCGGCACGCTGCTGCCGGAAATTACCGGCGGCAGGCTGAGCCTGGACGCGCTGCGCCTGATGGCCGACCAAGGCCGCGCCTGGTCGCTGATTGGCGGCAACGGTGCGATTTACGGGATGTTCGTGGTGGAAAGCCTCAGTGATGAACATTCAGAGTTTTTCGCTAACGGTGCCGCCCGCAAAATTGAGTTTACGCTGAGCCTCAAGCGGGTGGACGAAAGCCTGACCGCCATGTTCGGCGACATCAAAACTCAGGCGGGCGGCATTGCCAGCAACGCGCAGAAGTATGCAGGCGGGCTGCTGTCATGATGCCTACAATCGCAATGGATAACGGCGCACAGATTGCGCCGGACTATATGGTTAAACTCGCCGGTTCAGACATCACCGCTGATATCAGCAGGCGACTTATTTCGCTGTCGCTGACCGACAACCGCGGCTTTGAGGCTGACCAGCTCGACATCGAACTGAATGACGCGGACGGGCTGATGCAGATGCCCCCGCGCGGCGCGGTGCTGAGCGTCTTTCTGGGCTGGAAAGGTCATGCGCTGTTCCATAAGGGTGAGTTTACGGTGGATGAAGTGGAGCATAGGGGCGCGCCGGATACGCTGACGCTGCGCGCCCGCAGCGCCGACTATCGCGGCAGCCTGAATTCCCGCCGCGATAACTCATATCACGATACAACGCTGGAGGCGATAGCCTCCGCCGTCGCGGCGCGAAACAGTCTCCAGCCCGCCGTCGCCGAGTCGCTCAAGGGTGTGAAGGTTTCGCACATCGACCAGACGCAGGAAACCGACGCGGCTTTTATCACCCGTCTGGCCGAGCTGAACGGCGGGGTTGTCGCCATCAAGGCCGGGAAACTGATTTTTATTAAGCCAGGCTCAGCCCTCACCGCCAGTGGCAAACCGATCCCGCAAATGACGCTGACCCGCAGCGACGGCGACGGCCATACGTTCAATATTGCAGACCGCGATGCTTACACCGGCGTCTCGGCCACCTGGCTGCATACCAAAGAACCAAAGCCCAAAAGGGTAAAGGTACAGCGGAAGAAAAAAGAAAAGCACCTGCGCGCCCTACAACATCCGGCGGCTAAAAAGACCACGGCGAAAGCACAAAAAGTGCCGGAGGCGAAAGAAGGTGAATATTTGGCGGGCAGTGATGAAAACGTGTTTGCGCTAACGACGGTCTACGCCACGCAGAAGGCCGCCATGCGGGCAGCACAGGCCAAATGGGACAAGCTACAGCGTGGCGTCGCACAGTTCTCTATCTCACTGGCTCGCGGACGTGCCGACCTGTTCCCCGAAACCCCACTGGCGGTGTCAGGCTTTAAAGCAGTGATCGACGCACAGCCATGGATAATCAGCAAGGTCACGCACAGCCTGAACAATGGCGGATATACGACCGGGTTGGAACTGGAGGTGTTGTTGTCAGATGTAAGTTATGAGGCATCGGAAAGTGGCGAGGCGTATTAGCGCCTCGTTCTTTTGTCAAGATTTTGGTGTAAACACCCACTCACCCGGTGAAGAGTATTCGGTACCATCATCATCCATAACTTTCGCATTTAGAACTTTAGCGACTTGAAGCATTTTCAAATACAAGGCTGTATCAGGCCATTTCGTTGAGATATTGCCATTACACCACTCAAGCCATGATTCTGGATAAGCGCTTTCACCAGACCATAATGCAAAGAACTCACCACTTGGCTCATAAATGGAAAACTCAGGATCGGTATTAACAACATTCAACCATTCTTCGCTGGAAATCTGACTATCTTCATTATCAGCCCAGAACTCAGCACGTGTGATATGAAATTCGACGCCCACTGCAACCTCTTTGTTTAATGTAAAACACTGTAATAGCGAGTGTATGATTTTCGAAATAACATACAATGATTGAATCTGATTTAAATGATTATATGGTGATTATTATGATGCATTGCCCCAAATGCCAGCACGCAGCTCACGCCCGTTCAAGCCGTTACCTCAGCACTAATACCAAAGAGCGTTATCACCAGTGTCAGAATATCAATTGCAGCTGCACGTTCAAAACTCATGAAACGATCGCTGATATTATTGTCGAGCCAGGAACCGTTCATGCCGTGCTGCTGCATCCGGATAAACATAGCCAGCAGTCGTTGCAAATGCACTGAGACGAAGCCCGCGAAAGCGGGTTTTTACTTTTATAGATTCAGTGAATTAATCCCTTTCCATGTATACGACTGACTAAATCAAACATTTACACTGTTTTTATATACAGTAAAATTCGCATTCTCAAAAGGAGGATGTGATGAGTGTAAGAAAGCTGTCTAACGGTAAATGGTTATGTGAGTGCTACCCGAACGGGAGTGGAGGTAAGCGATGCCGCAGGCAGTTTGATACCAAAGGTGAAGCCGTTGCCTTTGAAACTTACACCATGGATCAAGCAAAGAACAAACCGTGGCTGGGTGAGAAGGAAGACCGGCGGAAGCTGAGCGAACTGGTCGATCTCTGGTACAGCCTGCACGGCTGCTCTCTGAATGATAAAAAGGGACGGCTGGGCAAACTGAAGATTATCAGCGCGGGAATGGGTGACCCGATAGCCAGTACCATCACGCCGAGAGACTGGGCGCATTATCGAGATCAGCGGCTGCGCGGTGAGATTGATAATGGCTACAGTACCAGTCTGGCGACCCGTAAGGTTTCGACCGGCACGGTGAACTGTGAGCACGCTTTCCTGCGGGCGGTGTTCAACGAGCTGAAACGCCTGGGGGAATGGTCGCTGCCAAACCCTCTCGAGAATATCCGCGAGTTTGATCAGCCGGAACGCGAAATGGCATGGCTGAACCAGGAACAAATTTTGCGGCTCATGGCTGCCTGTGAAGAGCATGGGAATGATGAATTAACGCTGATCGTTAAACTCTGTCTTTCGACCGGCGCACGCTGGAACGAGGCAGCCAAAATCAAAAGCTCGCAGATCTCCCCTTACAAACTCACTTTCATCAATACCAAAGGTAAAAAGAACCGTACCGTTCCCCTCGCCCGCCCGCTGTATGACGAGCTGATCGCTCGAAAAGGTGTGCCCTTAGCGCCCTGCTATAAGCAGTTCTATCGGGTGATCAGGCTGGCGGGAATCGAATTGCCGGAAGGTCAGATGACGCACGTTCTAAGGCACACGTTTGCCAGTCACTTCATGATGGCCGGCGGCAACATCATCGTGTTACAGCGCATCCTCGGGCACTCCGATATCCGCGTCACGATGCGTTACGCACACTTCGCTCCCGATCACCTGGAAGACGCAATTTACATGAATCCGCTGGCTCAAATCAGTGGCGATAAAATGGCGATGGGGAATCCAAATGAGTAACATTGAGGGTAAGTAGAATTGAGGTAAGTGCTTGTTTTAAATGTAAGTTATTGATTTTAAAAATCAACAAAAAAAAGACCGAATACGATTCCTATATTCGGTCTAGGGAAATGGCTCTTGGGAGAGAGCCGTGCGCTAAAAGTTGGCATTAATGCAGGCTGCTAAGCCGTACAATGTAAAGGATAGCCGACAGCTGACTATTTTCCACTCAACTCGTAACATAGTGATAATAACAATGCTGTATTATTTTCATTATGTGACAACATTCGCAAAGCATGAGTTTAACAACAGTCACTTATTAGCCGCACAGCAACTCAGCAGAGTGATTCCGCTTTGGTGATAAATGGCGCGAGGCTCATTTTTTGTCCCGGATTCTGCGGGTCATCAAGCCAGATTTTTTCAAGCGGAACCGCCTGAACCTGACGATTTTTCACCTGTTCTTTCGCCACATCGTTCAATGGATATTGCGCCAGTGTGCTGTCGTTAATCACATATAACGCATGGCCGGGACGGCACTGCAGCATCACCTCTTCCCGGGTGAAAGCCCATGCCTTGCCGTATTGTAAACGGCTGACGGTTTCCAGTTGTGGCGCGGCCAGACTGCTGGCGGACAAGGTCAGCAATACGCAGGCAAGCAGTGATTTCCTCATGATATTTCCTCGGTAATAATTTTATTCTTAATACGTTATTAATAACTGTTTCAGCGCGGTGCCAGCGTAGCAAAAAGGCTCACCAGCAGCAGAACGATCAACGCCAGAGCCCATTCTATCCGGGTCATCAGCACAAAACGTCGTTCGGCCTGCTCGGGTTCTTTGCTCATCAGTGGTACCAGATGATAACGGTTATATACGGCGACGGCGGCCATTATGCCAACCAGCACGATTTTGATCTCAAGCAGACACTGGTAAAGCGACGTCATATCCGTCGGCCAGCGTTGCAGGATAATGGCAGTGTTGGCGATGCCGGTCAGTATCACCAGCGCGACTGCCGCGTGGCCCCAAGTCGAAAAGCGGATAAGCGTGGCAATAGCGTAAGGCCGGACTTCAGGTTTTCGGGCGTAGAACATGCATGTCAGCAGCGGGAGCAAACAACCAAACCAGTAGGCGGCGCTAAGCAGATGAACCATATGATTGAGGCGCTGCACCAGCCCTAATAACCCCTGATGCATGGCGGCATGGCCTATCAGCGCCTGACTGAGCAGCAGGCCAAGCGAGCACAGAAATACCAGCAGGTTGCGAACCGGAAGCCAGTCCATCAGTAACACCAGCAGCAGCGCAGCAGTCAGCAACAAGTGCCAGCGCCATACTTCGCCAAAAGTGGTGGTCAGCACCAGCAACCAGACATTCAGGTTCAGGCCATCACTCCAGCCATTGCCCATCAGCGCAGCCTGAATCGCCAGCATTCCGACAGAGGTGATCGCGGCGACCACGCCGGACCACATCATCAGGGTCTGATTTCTTTGCAGTAACATCCCCGAAAAGCCGGCAGGCGCCAGCAGGGAGCAAAACACACTCAACCCGAAAATTTGCATCAGCGACGCAAAGTGGGCAAACCGGCACAGGACGAACAGTGCAGTCAGGCTCATAACTTATTTAACGGTAAAACTGTAGTTACCGTGGGTTTTATGACCGTCAACTGACACCACGTTCCACGACACCGTATATTTGCCGGATGTCAACGCATCAGGCAGAGGAACGACTGCCTGGGTATTGTCATTGGCAGCCAGTGTCATCGCGCCGGTTTTAACAGCTTTTTTGGCGGCGTCTGCCAGGGTGATTTTGCTGAAGTTCGGTTCGATACCTTCACTGAACCCAAGAGAGAGTTCGGTCGGGCTGGCAGTCAGAACGGCGTTCGCAGCGGGAGTTTGGGTTTTAAGATGTGCATGCGCGAGGGCTTGCTGTGAGATAAATCCGCTCAGCAATACGGCTGAGACTGCCATGGCACGGCAAAGAGAGGAGGTTTTTTTCAACACGATAGTTCCTTGGCTTGCGTAATGATGAATTTATAACGCCGCCACTTTATCGCAATCCCATGTAAAACGTTTGTCATAAATGCATAAAAAAACGCAGAAGCCGGAGCATTCTGCGTTTTATGACCATCACAAACCGGGTTTATACGGCCGGGGCTTGTGCCGCCATGGTTTTAAGATCTTTATCGACAAAGAACAAGCCGTTGCCGGTGTTGCTGACCAGAGCCAGCTTATCGAGAACAGATTTGAACAAGGTTTCTTCTTCATGCTGCTCTGCCACATACCATTGCAGGAAGTGGAAGGAAGAATAGTCTTTCAGCGTCATCGCCAGATCGGCCAGTTCGTTAATTTTTTGTGTGATCAACTGCTCATGCTCATAGGTCTGCATGAACAGATCAGACAGGGATTCGAAGCTGACCGGCGGTGCGGCGATAGCGCCCAGCAGCGGCAATGCACCTGTATCACTGACATATTTGAACAGGCGGTGCATGTGATCCATTTCTTCCATCGAGTGCTTTTTCAGAAACGCTGCCGCGCCTTCGTAGCCTTTGTCACTGCACCATGCACTCATCTGCAAATATAAATTGGCTGAATAAAATTCAAGGTTCAGCTGTTCATTAAGCTGATCGATCATTTCTTTTTTAAGCATGATGCGGCTCCATAAAATAATTAAGGCAGGCGGATGTGTTTATTTACCCGCATTATGCCCGTATCAATACAAAATAAGAACAGCCAATTCACATTATTATCCATACAGGCAACATTTAAAAATAATTCATTGATATATATGTACTTATTTTTATCGTAAATATCCAATAATGATAACCATTCACAACTAAATGTATATTAAAAAGAATCATTCCTATTCGCGAAATTAATTAAAAGCATGTTGATGAATATAATTATCACTTCCATAACCTGAATAGTTCTTATTTACTTAAATTGCATTTAACGAAAATGGATTTTTGAGCGGAACATAAAAGTGAGGCAACGACGTTCACCCCGACGATGTGCTCGGGTACAATGCGCGCAAATGAGATGCACGGGAGGTTGCAATGAGTATCAATCTGGCAGAAATCAGTAAAGATGAGATGGATCGGATTAACATCGATCTGGCGGCTTCAGCGGTCGCTTTCAAAGAGCGTTACAACATGCCCGTTGTGGCAGAAATGGTAGAACGGCAACAGCCTGAACATCTGCGCACCTACTTTCGTGAGCGTGTGATGCATTATCGCGGGGAATCCCATAAATTCTCCCGTTTACCTTATGAACCGAAGCAAAAGTAACGCAGCTTTAGGCAAACGGGAGGGGAAAGCGATTACCGGCGGGTGGCGAATTGCTGGTTGGTACGAATCAGCTGATCGAGGATCCCAGGCTCATCAAATGAGTGCCCTGCCCCTTCGATAATATGAAGTTCAGCTTCCGGCCAGGCTTTCGCCAGGTCCCAGGCGTTTTGCACCTGACAGGCCATATCATAGCGACCATGTACGATCACCGCCGGGATATGCCGGATACGGTCAACGTTACGTATCAACTGGTCATCACTGTCTAAAAAGCCAAGATGCGTGAAGTAATGGTTCTCGATGCGGGCGAAGGCCAGCGCAAAGTTATCCTCACCAAATGACGCCGAACCTTCCGCAGGCAGAAGCGTGACCGTCTCCCCTTCCCACAAGCTCCAGATTTTTGCAGCCTCGAGCTGCACTGCGCGATCGCTGGATGTCAGGCGTGCGTGATAAGCGGCGATAACATCCTTGCGTTCTTCCTCGGATAAAATAGAGAGGATACGCTGCCATTTTTCAGGGAAGAATCGCGACGCGCCGTCCTGGTAATACCAGGTCAGCTCCTGTTTGCGCATGGTGAAAATACCGCGCAACACCATTTCACTGACGTGTTCGGGATGGGTCTGGGCGTAAGCCAGTGCCAACGTGGAACCCCACGAGCCACCGAAGACCAGCCATTTTTCCACGCCCGCCAGCTTTCGCAGACGCTCAATATCTTCAACCAGATGCCATGTGGTGTTGTTGTCTAGGCTCGCATGGGGTGTGGAGCGCCCGCAGCCACGCTGATCAAACAGCATGACGTCATAATCATTGGGATCAAACAGCTGGCGATGTACCGATGAACAGCCGCCGCCCGGCCCGCCGTGAATAAAGACAGCCGGCTTGCCTTTCGGGTTTCCGCTGCGCTCCCAGTAAACCTTGTGACCATCGCCGGTATCGAGCAAGCCGCTGGCATAAGCCTCACACGGAGGATACAACCCTTTTAATTTTGGCATGACATTTCCTGTTCTATTTGGCCAGAGTATTGATAGATGTTTTTACAACTCAATAACAGCGCATCGGCCAGCCAACGACAAGTTGTTCTGCATCAAAATCGAATTTTTGTATGCTGTTCGCATACTTATCACGCAATTTCTTCAGGAACTCCCGGTGATGAACCGCAAGGCATGACTGTAAAGTCCTGTCAGAAACAAGAAGGGACTTGCAACCTGAGCCAATTTGGCACTAAATAGACGGGCAACCCAATCCACCAGCTTTAAAGAGAGGCAATCATGAGTAAAGGAATGGATAGCAAAAAGAATGCGAAGAAAAAGCCATTGAAAACCCCTGCCGAAAAAAAGGCTGATAAAAAAGCCAAGAAAGCATCTGCTTAACAATGTACTTCGTAGAATAAACCCGCTCAGCGCGGGTTTTTTTATGGGATTTTTTCAGGACTTGCAGGCTCAGTTTTTTGCCGCCAGCGCCAGCACAAAGGCGTATTCCAACGCGATATCTTCGTAAGCTTTGAAACGGCCAGATTTGCCGCCGTGGCCGGAATCCATATCCGTGTGCATCAGAAGCTGGTTGCTGTCCGTTTTCACATCACGCAGTTTCGCCACCCACTTTGCCGGCTCCCAGTATTGCACCTGAGAATCATGCAGGCCGGTGGTGACCAGCATGTGCGGATATGCCTGGGCGCGCACCTGATCGTACGGGCTGTATTGCAGCATGTAGTCGTAATAGGCTTTGTCGTTCGGGTTACCCCACTCGTCATACTCGCCGGTGGTCAGCGGGATAGATTCATCCAGCATCGTTGTCACCACATCAACAAACGGAACCTGCGCCACGATGCCGTGATACAACCCCGGTGCCTGATTGATGATAGCGCCCATCAGCAAGCCGCCTGCGCTGCCCCCCATGGCGTACACTTGTTTCGCATCGCCATAACCTTCAGCGATAAGTTCTTTGGTCACGTCGATGAAATCGTTGAAGGTATTCAGTTTGTTGAACAGTTTACCGTCGTCATACCACTGCTGACCGAGCTCTGCGCCGCCGCGAATATGCGCCAGAGCAAAAACAAAACCGCGATCTAACAGGCTGAGGCGGCTGCCGCTAAACGCCGGATCCATGCTGCTGCCGTAGGAGCCGTAGCCATAAAGCATCAGCGGATTCTGGTGCGGCTTAAATAACTCCGCGCGGTAAACCAGTGAAACCGGTACTTTCACGCCGTCGCGGGCAGTGACCCAAACACGTTCACTGCGATAGTTCGCCGGATCAAAATCTTTCACTTCCTGCTGTTTGAGTAAGGTGCGTTCCTGCGTATCCAGATCCAACTCAAATAACGTACTCGGCGTGGTCATGGAAGAGTAGCCATAGCGCAACAGCGAGGTGTCCGGGTCGGGGTTATAGGCCAGCCAGGTGGTGTACGTCGGGTCGTCAAACGCCAGCGACTTTTCCTCACCGGTCTGCCAGTGGATCTGGCGCAGATGTGTCAGCCCCTGCTCACGCTCTTCCACGACCAGCCAGTCACGAAACAGGCTAAAACCTTCGAGCATCACTTCATCGCGCGGCGCAATCAAAGCCTGCCAGGCGGACTCTTCACCGCGGTCACTTTGATACAGGCCAAAGTTTTTACCGTCTTTATTAGAACGGATATAAAACTTGCCGAGGTAATGATCGAGTGCATATTCGTGATCTTTCCGACGCGACAGAAAGACCTGAGGTGTCGCCTGCGGATCGTCGGCATCCAGCAGCAAAATCTCCGAGGTGGTGGTGCTGTCGAGATGGATCAGAATGTATTTTTCTGACGTGGTTTTATCCAGGCCCACATAGAAGGTGTCGTCTTTTTCTTCGTACACCAGTTTGTCTGTTTTCGGGTCGGTGCCGATAACGTGGCGATAAACCTGATACGGCAGCAGCGTTTTTTTGTGTTTGCGCACGTAATACAGCGTCTGCGAATCGTTGGCCCATTCGCTGCTGCCGGAAGTGTTTTTCAGCAGATCGTCGGTCCAGGTTTCGTCATCCAGATTTTTGATGCGGATGTCGTACTGGCGGCGCGACAGAAAATCTTCAGCAACGGCCATCAGTTTGTTATCACGGCTGATATCCAGCCCGCCCAGCGTATAAAACTCGCTGTCTTTGGCGCGTTCATTACCGTCGATCAACGTGCGCCAGTTTTCCGTCTCGTCTGCAGGTTGACGAAGATAGAGTGCGTATTCGTTGCCCGGCTCATAGCGTGTCTGATAACGGAAACCGTGTTTAATATAAGGAACGGAATGATCCTGCTGGGCAATGCGTGCCACCATCTCGCCATAAAGGGTTTCACGCAGCGCCTGATGCGGCTGCATGGCCTGATCGGTGTAGGCATTTTCGGCGGTCAGATAGGCCAGAACCTGAGGGTCGGTGCGGTCATCGTCACGCAACCAGTAATAATTATCGACGCGTTCATCGCCGTGTACGCTCAGGGTTTCAGGGCGTTTTTCAGCCTTTGGAGGTGTCATCATCGCGGGATCTCTTTGTCCTCTTAGTGGTGTGGTAAGAGTGACAGGTTTATGCGGGGAAACCAAGGGACGGAAAAGAAAGGAATAATGCGTCCGCTGGCTGGCAACGGACGCAGGAAATGCTTAAACGGGTGCGCTGTAGCTGATTTCGCCAAGCTGACAGTTGAGCGTCACCTGATAAGTTTTGTCGGTGTGATCGCCACGAACTTTCAGCGGGATCTCCCAGCGGGCATTATCGCCGCTGATACTGTCCGGAACGACCCACGCCACCGGTGTGGAAGTCCCGAGGGTTTTCTTATCGGCATCCCAGCGCGGAATACGGTTTTGCAGGAAATCACGTTTAACCAGCGCTGCAATCTCATCTTTGCTGGCGGTGGAACAAGGTGCGACCGTCGCCGTTCTGACTTCAGGTTCAGCGGCCAGCGCGATCTGACTCATCCCGCTCATTCCTGTTAACGCTATTACCACGCCTGTGATCATCTTTTTCATTGTGCGTCTTCCCGCTTTTTGTCGATCGTTATCACTGACCTTGCAGGATCCATATCCCTACAACTGACAAGGTCATCGCTTGCGTCAGATAATATAATCCTCAACAAGGTAATAACACAACATTAACAATAAGACCTGCAACGCAAAAGCGGGATGAAAATCCGTTAACGCAAGATAATAGCCTTACAGTTTTTGCCTTTGATCTTACCTTCCTGCAAACGCTGTAACGCTTTTTTGGCGCTTTTCTGACGGATAGCCACGTAAGCGTGGATCGGGAACATATCGATTTTACCCACTTCCGCAGCCGTCAGACCCGCTTCACCGGTCAGAGCACCGAGGATATCGCCGGGACGAATTTTGGCTTTACGCCCCCCGTCAATGCACAGCGTCGCCATCTCAGGATCGAGCGCCACCGGTGTCGCTGCCAGCGCCTGCGCTGCGGGCTGCCAGGTAAAGGTCTGACGGGTATAATCTTCCAGCGCGTGCACCCGCACCATCTCCTGTGGCGTCACCAGACTGACCGCCAGACCGCTGGTGCCTGCACGGCCTGTACGACCGACGCGGTGAATGTGCACTTCAGGATCGAAAGAGAGTTCGTAGTTGATGACCAGACCGAGATCTTTGATGTCCAGCCCGCGCGCAGCCACGTCAGTCGCCACCAGTACGCGGCAGCTGCCGTTAGAGAAACGCACCAGCACGCGGTCACGGTCGCGCTGTTCCAGATCGCCGTTCAGCGCCAGTGCGCTGATGCCTTTACCGGAAAGTGCATCACACACGTCCTGGCAGTCACGTTTGGTATTACAGAACACCACACACGACGTCGGCTGATGCTGATACAGCACCGCCGCCAGCAGGGACAAACGCTGATGTTTATCGGCTTCGATGAAGACCTGCTTGATATCAGCAACATCTTCCTCGCCTTCAATTTCGACTTTCAGCGGCTGACGCTGAAATTTAGAGCTGATGCGCTCGATGCCATCCGGATAGGTCGCGGAGAACAACAGCGTCTGACGGGCTGGCGGTGTATAGCTGACCACATCTTCGATATCTTCGCTAAAGCCCATATCCAGCATGCGATCGGCTTCGTCCAGCACCAGCACTTTCAGCTGATCCAGTTTCAGGGTGCCTTTACGCAAATGTTCCTGGATGCGGCCCGGCGTGCCCACAACAATGTGTGGCTGACGAACCAGAGATTCCAGCTGTGGCCCGATGGACTGGCCGCCGCACAGGGTCAGGATTTTGATGTTCTGGGTGAATCGCGCCAGACGACGTAACTCTTTACTGACCTGATCCGCCAGTTCACGGGTCGGACACAGCACCAGCGCCTGCGCGTAGAACTGTGCCACGGTGATGCTGTTCAGCAGGCCGATACCGAAGGCTGCCGTTTTACCGCTGCCGGTTTTAGCTTTCGCCAGGACGTCCTGACCTTGCAGGATGGCAGGCAGAGAAGCGGCCTGAATCGGGGTCATTTCGGCATAACCCAGTTCGGTCAGGTTAGAAAGTTGCTCAGCGGGCAATGTCAGGGCTGAAAAGGAATGCGTGCTCAAGGCGATAACTCTTTATGTGAGGCAAAAATCAGGGCAGCGGCAGAAGGTCTGACGCCATGGTTTGGCTAAATGATAACAGAGACGCCCGCCGACTGCCTTAAACGGCAGAAAACGGACTGAAAAAATCCGCACATGCCCTGGCCGGATTGCGTCGCTGAAATCGTTTAAGATGCGGCGCAATCGTTTTCGTATGGCATAAATTCAGATATACTGCGCGCCGAAATTCTCATTTTTCTTCATCACAGATCTGGGTACGAAGCTATGTTAACCATTGGTACTGCACTGCGCACCGGCGCCACCCGCGTCATGTTGTTAGGCTCTGGCGAACTCGGTAAAGAAGTGGCGATCGAATGCCAGCGTCTTGGCCTGGAAGTGATCGCCGTCGATCGTTACGCTGATGCACCGGCGATGCAGGTCGCTCACCGCAGCCATGTCATTAATATGCTGGACGGCGACGCCCTGAAACAGGTGATTGAAAGCGAACGCCCTGATTTCATCGTGCCGGAAATCGAAGCTATCGCCACCAGCATGCTGGTTGAACTGGAAAAACAGGGTCACAACGTGGTGCCTTGCGCTGAAGCGACGCGCCTGACCATGAATCGCGAGGGTATTCGTCGCCTGGCCGCAGAGACGCTGCAATTGCCAACGTCGAGCTACCAGTTTGCCGATGATGAAGCGTCTTTCCGCCAGGCGGTAGACGCAATCGGTTACCCGTGCATCATCAAACCGGTGATGAGCTCCTCCGGTAAAGGCCAGAGCCTGATCCGTGGCGCAGACCAGCTGCAATCCGCATGGGATTATGCGCAGCAAGGCGGCCGTGCTGGCGGCGGGCGCGTGATTGTTGAAGGGCTGGTAAAATTTGATTTCGAAATCACGCTGCTGACCATCAGCGCCGTTGACGGCATCCACTTCTGCGCGCCGATCGGCCATCGTCAGGAAGACGGGGATTACCGTGAATCCTGGCAGCCGCAGCAGATGACCGAACTGGCGTTACAGCGCGCGAAAGACATCGCCGAAAAAGTGGTGAAAGCCCTGGGCGGTAAAGGCCTGTTTGGCGTCGAACTGTTTGTGTGCGGCGACGACGTGGTCTTCAGCGAAGTGTCACCGCGCCCGCACGATACCGGCATGGTGACGCTGATTTCTCAGGATCTCTCTGAGTTTGCCCTGCACGTTCGCGCCTTCCTCGGCCTGCCGGTGGGCAATATCCGCCAGTTCGGCCCTTCCGCCTCTGCCGTGATCCTGCCTGAACTGACCAGTAACAACGTGACTTTCAGCGGTCTGGAAAATGCACTGACCGGATACAATCAGATCCGCCTGTTCGGTAAACCGGAAATCAGCGGTAAACGCCGTCTGGGTGTGGCGCTGGCCATTGCCGAAAATGTGGAAGATGCCGTCGCGCAGGCGAAGCTGGCCGCCGCCGCCGTGAGTGTGAAAGGCTAATCTCAGTCAGTTCATCCCGAAAAAAAGCCGGACACCTGTACAGGGTCCGGCTTTTTTTCATCACGAGATCGGCTCTTATGAAGCGTCTCAGGTTCGAATGTTATTCGTCTTCGTCATCAAAAATGACGGTCACGCGATCGCCTTTATGCGTTTCACGGATTTCTGCCGCAACGGTGGCAATGGCTTCGCCGCTGCTCATGCCGTTTTCCATTAACTGGCGGATACGATCGGCGGCCTGTTCTTGTTCGTTATGTGAAAGTGAAGGCATACCTGTCAGCATAGGAAATTCCTGTTGTACGTGTTGGATGAGGCAAGAGAGAAGCAACACCCGCAGGCTGCGGGGTTGCACAGTATACGCCTTATTCACGCAAATCGCCTGCGCTGGTTTCCGGGGGCCTGATCTATGTTAGGATCACAGGTCTGTTACATCATTTATCGCGCCAGAGAAACTGAAACCCGCCATGCAACCCGCTCACTCCGTTGTTCATCATTCGTTGCCCTATCAGCCAGATGCCTTGCTGACGCTGTTCGCGCCACTTTCTGCGTTGCCCTGGGCCATGTTGCTGCACTCGGGTGCCGCACAGCATCAGCATAACCGCTTCGACATTCTGGTGGCGGATCCGCAGATAACGCTGACCACGCGCGGCAACGTCACCCTGGTTGAGCAAAACGGCAGCGTGGCATCGCGGGAAGAAGATCCGTTCAGCCTGCTGGAAGAGCAGCTTTCGGCCAGCGGATTACAGGCAACCAGCGCGGATGATTTTCCTTTTCAGGGCGGCGCGCTGGGTCTGTTTGGCTATGATTTAGGCCGTCGTGTCGAGACACTGCCGGATATCGCACAGCGCGATATTCATCTGCCGGACATGGCCGTCGGCATTTATGACTGGGCGCTGATCGCCGATCATCATTTACAACGTCTGACGCTGGTCTGTCATGGCGATGTGCAGGCACGTCTGCGCTGGCTCGAAGCGCATGCGCAGCCGGTAAATACCGCGTCTTTTCGCCTGAATGCGCCCTGGCAGGCGAACATGAGCCGCGGGGAATACGGCGAGAAATTCCGCCAGATTCAGGAATATATTCACAGCGGTGACTGTTATCAGATCAATCTGGCGCAGCGTTTTTCAACTGATTATCAGGGAGATGAATGGCAGGCTTTCCTGCGGCTGAATCAGGCCAACCGCGCGCCGTTCTCGGCATTTCTGCGCTTGCCGGAAAACGCCGTGCTCAGCCTTTCGCCGGAACGCTTTATCTGGCTGAGGAATAAGCAGATCCAGACCCGCCCTATCAAAGGCACGTTGCCGCGCTGTGAAGATCCGCAGGAAGATGCCCGTCAGGCTGAACGTCTGGCCGCGTCGGAAAAAGATCGGGCCGAAAATCTGATGATCGTCGATTTACTGCGTAATGACATCGGCCGCGTAGCGACGCCCGGCACCGTGCGTGTTCCCGAACTGTTTGTGGTCGAGCCTTTCCCGGCTGTTCATCATCTGGTCAGCACCATTACCGCGCAGTTACCCGACGACTGCCACGCCAGCGCCCTGCTCCGTGCCTGCTTCCCTGGCGGATCGATTACCGGTGCGCCGAAAGTACGCGCGATGGAAATCATCGAAGAACTCGAGCCGCAGCGACGAAACGGTTACTGCGGCAGTATTGCTTACCTCAGTTGTTGCGGCACCATGGACAGCAATATCACTATCCGCACGTTGCTTACCGAGCAGGGGAAAATCTACTGCTGGGCAGGCGGCGGCATCGTTGCAGACAGTCAGGAACAGGCCGAATATCAGGAGACGTTCGATAAAATTGCCCGCATCCTGCCACAGTTAGGAGACGTACAGCCGTGACGTTGCTGGAACAACAGCCGACCTTGCAGGCATTTTCGCCCGCCGTGGAAGATTTTATTCTGCGCTTTCAGTTGCAGCAGCCGCGCCTGCCCGCACAACATTTGCGCGGAACCCGTCATGCCGCGGTGTTGATCCCCATTATTTGCCGTGAAGAACCGACCATTTTGCTGACCCGGCGATCAGACAGCCTGCGCAAGCACCCCGGCCAGGTGGCGTTTCCCGGCGGCGCAGCCGATGCCACCGACGCGTCGATTATTGCCACCGCGCTGCGCGAGGCGCAGGAAGAAGTCGCAATCCCGCCCGAACAGGTGCACGTGTTAGGCACGCTGGCACCGCAGGACAGCAGCAGCGGGTTTCAGGTGACCCCGGTCATTGGCCTGTTACCGGTGGATGTGACATTCCACCCGCAGGAAGACGAGGTGGCAGAGCTGTTCGAAATGCCGCTGCAGGAAGCGTTCGATCTGGCCCGCTATCACTCTCTGGATATTCATCGCAGAGGGATCCACCACCGGGTGTATTTATCCTGGTATCAGCAACAATTTGTCTGGGGACTTACCGCGTCGATCATTCGTCAGCTGGCCCGGCAGGTTAAAGACTGACCTCACTGGTTACACATCGATCACACTTTCGCATCAAATAAGTTTATTTCATGCGAAAAATGAAACTATTGGTCTTAACCCCTTTTACACTATGGATCTACCCATAAGATCAGATCTCCCCTCGGGGCCAGATTTCAGTTATGGGTGTCAGGGATCCCGTTCCCTGCCGTTATCAATTACAGGAGTATTCGACGTGATTAGCGTTTTCGACATGTTCAAGGTCGGGATTGGCCCTTCCAGTTCCCATACTTTGGGCCCGATGAAAGCAGGCAAACAGTTCGCTGATGACCTGCTCGAACAGGGCATGATGCCTGCCGTTACGCGTGTCGCCGTGGACGTTTTTGGCTCCCTGTCACTGACAGGTAAAGGCCACCACACAGATATCGCCATTATTTTAGGTCTGGCGGGTAACCAGCCAGATACCGTCGACATCGACGGTATTCCCCACTTTATCCGCGACGTTGAGCAACGTCAGCGTTTGCCGCTGGGTGAAACGCAGCACGAAGTCGATTTCCCGCGCGACACGGGCATGGTTTTCCGGAGCGAGAATTTACCGCGTCATGAAAACGCCATGCAGATCCACGCCTTTGCCGGTGACAAGCTGGTTTACAGCAAAACCTACTACTCCGTCGGCGGCGGTTTTATTGTCGATGACGAGCATTTCGGCCAGCCGGTGCTGGATGAAGTGGCGGTGCCTTTCAGCTTTAATTCGGCCAGTGAAATGCTGGCGAAGTGCAAAGAAAATGGCCTGTCGCTGTCCGGCATGATGATGAAAAACGAGCTGGCGCAGCACAGCAAACAGGAAATCGAGCAGTATTTCGAGAAAATCTGGCACACCATGCAGGCCTGTATCGATCGCGGTTTAAACACGGAAGGCGTGCTTCCCGGCCCGCTGCGTGTCCCCCGCCGCGCCTCGGCACTGCGCCGGATGCTGGTATCAAACGACCAGCTGTCAAAAGACCCGATGAACGTCATCGACTGGGTGAACATGTTTGCGCTGGCTGTGAATGAAGAAAACGCAGCCGGCGGACGCGTGGTTACTGCACCGACGAACGGTGCCTGCGGGATTGTTCCTGCGGTGCTGGCGTACTACGACAAATATATTCAGTCGGTCAGCCCGGACATTTATCTGCGCTATTTCCTGACGTCCGGCGCCATCGGTATTCTTTATAAGATGAATGCCTCTATTTCCGGGGCTGAAGTCGGGTGCCAGGGCGAAGTCGGCGTCGCCTGTTCTATGGCCGCTGCCGGTCTGACAGAATTGCTGGGCGGAAGCCCGGAGCAGGTCTGCGTCGCCGCAGAGATCGGGATGGAGCACAACCTCGGTCTGACCTGCGATCCTGTCGCCGGTCAGGTTCAGGTGCCGTGTATTGAGCGTAATGCGATTGCCTCGGTGAAAGCCATTAACTCAGCACGCATGGCGCTGCGCCGCACCAGTGAGCCCCGGGTTTCTCTCGATAAAGTGATTGAAACCATGTACGAAACGGGTAAAGACATGAACGCCAAGTACCGTGAAACCTCCCGCGGCGGTCTGGCGATCAAGGTACAGTGCGACTGATATTAACGAAGTTTTCCTTGTGCCTGCGGCGGCGAAGAACTGTTTTTTCACCCGTTCGCCGCAGGATATATCAGCCTGGAACTGTCACTTAGTCATTAACTCTTTGTTAAGAAAAACCTGTTGTATTATCAATACTTAATGGCCGTGAGACTTGCTTATACCTTGCAGGTGCGGCATGCTGATTTCCGCTTGTTTTGCCGCACAGACTGCTTCACTCTGTACCACCACGTATAAGATAAAATGAACAGACGCCAAGTAAGTGACAACGTCACAGATCTGGATTTTCTCTGATTTTCCTTCTTCACGCAGGAAGAGCATCCGGCGATTTACGGCTACTATCAATAATAATGAAACGGCTGTTTTGCATCGGTAAACCTTTAAAATGAACACTTGTAAGCCTGCACTTTACACGGGATAAAAGGATTAGAACGATGCTGTTCTCCCAGACCGGACTTGCGAAGTATCGCTACTATCGCCTTGCACTGGCCGGCGCGATGGGTATTTTTACCCTGCTGTTAACACTCAGTATCCGTATTTATGAACAAAGCCAGGTGATCACCGCCGATCAGCAACGCGTCGCCTTACACACCGTTCAGAAACTCGAAAAACTGCTTGAACCCGCTATACCTGCTGCGCAATCCACCCCTGTCGATCCGGCGCTAACCTGCCGTGAATTACAACCGGCCTTGCAGCAAACTGTCGCTCTGATGCAGACATTGCGTTCTATCACCCTCGTCAATGATGGCACCATCACCTGCTCAAGCCTGATTGGTGCACTGGATCTCAGCCTCGATAAAACGCTGCCCGATATCGCGCAAGGCAAAACGCGGCTGGAACTTCGCGCTGCAAAATTAAGCCGGCTGAACATCCCTACCCTGCTGCTCTGGCAGCCCGCCACGCCCGATAATCTCAACGGTCAGCTGTTTGTGTATAACATCGGGATCCTGTCGAATTTCCTGCTCGAACCGCAACCGCCGTATGCGCGCCATATTGTTCTGAACGTCATGAAGCAAAGTCTGGAATATGGAAAGAACGAAATTATTCCCAGTGTGAATTTGCCGCAGCAGCCGTTACTGACCGTCACGTCGCCAAATTATGATTTCACCGTGTCCATTTATGGCGAAGAGGCCTCGGCGCTGGCGTGGTCAGAACTGGCGTCTCATCTACCCCTTTCCATGTTGATAAGCTTACTGACGGCGACAGCAGTCTATTTATTGTCAGGCAGCCGGATAAGCCTTGCCTATCCGATAAGTCACGGGATTTCGCACCGCGAATTTAAGGTGTATTGCCAGCCCATTATTAACAGCGTCGATGGCCGCTGTATCGGCGTGGAAACGCTGATGCGCTGGAAAAATCGCAGGCAGGAGTGGGTGTCGCCAGATGTGTTTATTCCGCTCGCCGAGCAACACGGATTAATCATCGCGCTTACCCGCTATCTGATTAAAACCGTCACCGATAATCTCGCCGTTTTCCCCGCCACGTCGGGGTTTTACGTGAGTATTAACGTCGCAGCGCAGCACTTCAATAATATGGAAATTGTGGATGATATCCGCAAAATCTGGCTTCCGGCTGAGCCTTCCGTCTCACTGATGCTGGAACTGACGGAACGCACGCGGTTGCAGGAGCTCAGAGCTGCCGAGATTTCTCAACTGAAGGAGATGGGAATTTTACTGGCCATCGATGATTTTGGTACCGGCCACAGTTCACTGAGTTATCTGAAAACGCTCAACCCAGACGTGCTGAAGATCGACCAGGCGTTTACCGCCTCAATTGGCACCGATGCCATCAATGCCACGGTGACGGATACGATCATCACGCTTGCGCAGCGCCTTAATCTGAAACTGATTGCCGAAGGGGTGGAAACCCGTGAGCAGGTCGATTATTTGCGTAAACGTAAAGTCGACTCCCTGCAGGGCTACTATTTTGCCCGGCCAATGCCGATTGAGGTGTTTCCGATCTGGCTGGCGCGCTACGAAAAATCGACCCAGGCACTGCAACCGGTTGAAGAGGAGTCTGATGAATAACAGCCATAAAAAACGGCGACCGAAGTCGCCGTTCTTAGCAGAAGTACACCGCGGTTACTGGTCTTCTTCCCACCCGTTTTCAGACTGAATTTTCGTTATCCGTACACGCTCAATACGGTAATCCGTCACTTCAAGGATTTCAAAGTGCAGCGACGCCATATCAATCACTTCCCCGGCCACAGGCATCTGGCCTGATTTCGACAACAGCAGCCCCGCCAGTGATGCAAAATCATCGTCCGGGCTGACCAGGGTGTTGATATCCAGGATCTGCTGCAACAGATGTAAATCCGTGCCGCCTTTGGCAATCCAGGCGTCGCCATCAGCAATCACGTCAGGCGTTTCATCTTCATCAGGGAATTCACCGGCAATCGCCTCCAGCACGTCCAGCGGCGTAACCAGCCCCTGAATCACACCAAACTCGTTGCTGACCACCACCAGACGCCCTTTCGCTTTGCGCAGCACCGCCAGCAGATTGATGACATCCATGGTTTCCGGCACCACGATGGGCGGCGTTTTTTCGGCAAAGGCCACGATACTTTCACCGTTTTCCAGCGCCACCAGCAGATCTTTCGCACGCACCACACCGATCACGTCATCCAGTGAATGGCGGCAAATCGGGAACAGGCTGTGCGGCGTATCCAGCAACTGACTGCGGATTTCTGCCGGAGAACGTTCGCAGTCCACCCAGGATATTTCGGTACGCGGCGTCATAATGCTGCGCAGGGAGCGTGATGCCAGCGTCAGTACGCCGGTGATCATATGTCGCTCTTCTTCAGCAAACGTCTCATTCGCAGGCAGCACATCACCGGAAGGTTCATCTTCATTCTGATGCTGGCGTTTCCCGCCCATCAGACGCTGAATCGCCTCGGCGGTACGTTCACGCATCGGCCTGGTGGACTGGCTTTTCAGGAAGTTACGACGGGCAATCTGGTTAAACAATTCAATCAGAATGGAGAAACCGATCGCAGCGTACAGATAACCTTTCGGAATGTGGAAGCCAAAACCTTCCGCAATCAGGCTCAGACCGATCATCAGCAGGAAGCTGAGACACAGCACCACCACCGTCGGATGATTGTTCACAAAGCGCGTCAGCGATTTCGACGCCATCAGCATGACGCCCATGGCAATGATAACCGCCGTCATCATGACGTAGAGGTTATTCACCATGCCGACCGCCGTGATCACCGCATCGAGAGAGAAGACGGCATCCAGCACCACAATCTGGGCAACGACCGACCAGAAGCTGGCGTACCCACGATTTTGTGAACCGTGCTCTTCATGCCCTTCCAGCCTTTCATGCAGCTCTGTCGTCGCCTTGAACAGCAGGAAAACCCCGCCGAGTAACAGGATCAGATCACGACCAGAGAAACTAAACTGAGCAATGCTGAACAGCGGCGTGGTCAGTTTTACCATCCACGAAATCAGCGACAGCAGACCTAAACGCATGATCAGGGCTAATGACAAGCCGATGATACGCGCTTTATCACGCTGTTTTGGCGGCAGTTTGTCCGCAAGAATGGCAATAAAGACCAGATTGTCGATACCCAGAACAATTTCCAGGACGACAAGTGTCAGCAAACCGACCCATATTGAAGGGTCCATCAAAAATTCCATGTCAGACTCCGCAATGAGTTAAAGAAAAAAGACGCAAAGAAACGCGATTCGCTGAGCATTCAGACGCCCGGCAAAAAGTTTTAACTGGATAACTCACAGATGAAAGCGGTTTCAGTGCGGCAAAAATCAGGCCCATTGGGGCGGATTTGCCGGTATTGATGAGGTGAAGAAGCGAAGAATAGTGACGTCGGTGACAGTCCATAGGGAGGGCTGAGGCCCGGTACTCCTGTTCAATTATTTGGAAAATCACTTTATCAGGAATGATTATCAGGGGAAAGTATGATCTTTTACCTCCAGCATCATTCTGAAACATCTATGCTGTTTTATTGTGCACGTGAAAGCGTATTCACAATACGTCGTTGAATAACGGACAGTCGTCACAAAAATTATTTTTTCACACACTAAAATAAATCACGTTGCACAACCTGTTGAGGTTCTGCTGTTTTACTGTTTATCAGTGTTATCAGAAATTAACGGACGTTCTTTGAGTTCAGTCTCATGCAGGGAATGCCCTGTCCGCCTCAGGAATAAAAACGGGCGGATGTCATCGTCAGCACCATTACTTATGTGCATAACTCTTAACGGAGTTAACAGAGGAGGTAGCGAGTGAGTATTGCTATTATCATCGGCACGCACGGGTCAGCAGCTGAGCAGTTGCTGAAAACAGCGGAAATGATTTTAGGTGAACAGGATAACGTCGCCTATATCGATTTCGTACCCGGCGAGAACGCCGAAACCCTGATCGAAAAGTACACGGCAAAGTTGGGTGGTTTAGACACCAGCAGCGGCGTCCTTTTCCTGGTCGACACCTGGGGTGGCAGCCCGTTTAACGCCGCCAGCCGCATTGTTGTCGATAAGGAAAATTACGAAGTTGTCACCGGTGTGAATATCCCAATGCTGGCAGAAACGTTCATGGCACGTGATGACAACCCCTCTTTCGCAGAGCTGGTTGCCATTGCAGTGGAAACCGGACGTATTGGCGTGAAAGCGCTGAAAACCCCGGAACCTGCCACCGAAGCGCCTGTCGCCGCACCTGTGCCAAAAAAAGCCGCCCCGGTTCAACCTTCCGGCCCGAATGACTACATGAAGATCGGTCTTGCCCGTATCGATGACCGTTTGATCCATGGCCAGGTAGCGACCCGCTGGACCAAAGAAACCAACGTCAACCGCATTATTGTTATCAGCGATGAAGTCGCTGCCGATACCGTGCGTAAAACGTTGCTGACTCAGGTTGCTCCTCCCGGTGTTACCGCACACGTTGTCGATGTGGAGAAAGCTATCCGTGTCTACAACAACCCAAAATACGCAGGCGACCGTGTGATGTTGCTGTTCACCAATCCAACCGACGTGTTGCGTGTGGTGGAAGGTGGCATAAAAATTACGACCGTCAATATCGGTGGTATGGCATTCCGTCAGGGTAAAACCCAGGTGAATAATGCCGTGTCCGTCGACGAGAAAGATATCGAAGCATTCAAAAAATTGGATGCCAAAGGTATTGAACTTGAAGTGCGTAAAGTGTCCTCGGATTCACGTCTCAAGATGATGGATCTTATTAATAAGATGAATTAATAAGCACATGCCTTTCGGGCAGATGACCTCAACGTTATCTGTACCTTATGTGCTTATTTTTACTCAGCGTCCTTTGGTCATAGGAGAAGTGCAATGGAGATCACCACACTACAAATTGTGCTGATATTTATTGTTGCATGTATTGCCGGGATGGGTTCGATTCTGGATGAGTTCCAGTTTCACCGTCCGTTAGTTGCCTGTACTTTGATCGGTTTTGTTCTGGGTGATGTTAAAACCGGGATCATCATCGGCGGTACTTTGGAAATGATCGCTTTGGGCTGGATGAACATCGGTGCTGCTGTTGCGCCAGATGCCGCTCTCGCCTCTATCATCTCGACCATTCTGGTTATTGCCGGCGGACAGTCTGTCGGTGCGGGTATCGCGCTGGCGATCCCTCTGGCAGCTGCCGGCCAGGTATTAACCATTATCGTTCGTACCATCACCGTTGCCTTCCAGCACGCTGCTGATAAAGCCGCTGAGAAAGGGAATCTGAGCGCCATCACCTGGATCCACGTTTCGGCACTGGTTCTTCAGGCAATGCGTATCGCCATTCCAGCCGTGATTGTTGCTGTTTCTGTGGGTACTGCCATCGTTCATGATCTGCTGGCATCGATTCCGGAAGTGGTCACCAACGGCCTGAATATCGCGGGTGGTATGATTGTTGTTGTCGGTTACGCCATGGTCATCAACATGATGCGTGCTGGCTACCTGATGCCTTTCTTCTACCTCGGTTTCGTCACTGCGGCATTCACTAACTTCAACCTGGTTGCACTGGGTGTAATTGGTGTGGTGATGGCAGTGCTTTACATCCAGTTGAGCCCGAAATACAACAAATCTGCGCAAGCAGCGGCGGCTCCGGGTGTTAACGATCTCGATAACGAATTGGATTAAGGGTGAAGGACATGGTTGATAAAACTGAAGTTAAAAAACTCACGGCAAGCGACATTCGCGGTGTGTTTATGCGCTCCAACCTTTTCCAGGGGTCATGGAACTTCGAACGTATGCAGGCTCTGGGCTTCTGCTTCTGTATGGTGCCTGCAATTCGTCGTCTCTATCCTGAAAATAACGACGACCGCAAAGCGGCGATCAAACGCCATCTGGAATTCTTCAACACCCATCCTTACGTTGCAGCGCCTGTTTTAGGTGTAACGCTGGCGATGGAAGAACAGCGTGCCAACGGCGCACCTATCGACGACGCAGCCATCAACGGTCTGAAAGTCGGTCTGATGGGGCCTCTGGCCGGTGTGGGTGACCCGATCTTCTGGGGTACTGTACGTCCGGTGTTTGCTGCGCTGGGTGCAGGTATCGCGATGACCGGGAGTCTGCTCGGACCGTTGCTGTTCTTTATTCTGTTCAACGTAGTGCGCCTGCTGACCCGTTATTACGGCGTTGCATATGGCTATAAAAAAGGTGTCGATATCGTTAGTGATATGGGCGGCGGCTTCCTGCAAAAACTGACTGAGGGGGCGTCGATTCTCGGCCTCTTTGTCATGGGGGCGCTGGTTAACAAATGGACCCACGTTAACATCCCGCTGGTGGTATCGAAAATCACTGACCAGACAGGCCACACCACGGTCACCACGGTACAGACGATTCTGGACCAGCTGATGCCAGGGCTGGTGCCATTGCTGCTGACCTTCGGCTGTATGTGGTTGCTGCGTAAGAAAGTGAACGCGTTGTGGATCATCGTTGGCTTCTTCGCCATCGGTATCTTCGGTTACTGGATTGGCCTGTTAGGTCTCTGATAACCACAAGCCGGGGGATCACTCCTCCGGCTTTTTTATTGCCTTAATTTGCCCATTTCTGATTTTATTTAGTTTTGCCTGTTGGCAGTGAGCTGGAGTTTTTTTTCATGTCCGTGACCGATATCGTCCTCGTCCTCTTCATCGTGCTGCTGCTGGCTTATGCCATTTACGACGAATTCATCATGGGAACCCGCAACGGAAAAACACGTCTGAGAGTCAATCTCCGACGCCGTAACAAACTGGATTCCATCATTTTTATTGGTCTGCTGGCGATACTGCTTTACAACAATATTCAGGCGAATGGCACGCCTTTGACTAATTACCTGTTGATCGGCCTGGGGCTGGTCGCGTTCTACCTTTCTTTTATTCGCTGGCCAAAGTTGCTGTTCAAACCTGCGGGCTTTTACTTCGCCAATGCGTTCATTACCTACGACCGGATCCGTGGCATGAACCTCTCAGAAGATGGCGTGCTGGTGTTTGAACTGGAACAGAAGAAGTTATTGATTCGCGTAAACGAGTTGGACGATCTGGAAAGGATTTACAAAATCATGGTTGAAAATCAATAGACTGACCTTCAACCACTGAATGCCGTGAGCGGGCTGACGCCGCACAGTGCGACGCTCAGACTGAAATTATGACTGGCCGCTCTCGTCATCCGCTTTACGCTGGTACAGCCTGATAACGAAGTCAGTTTCACACTCGAAAGCCTGCTCTGCCTTGAGATTTTTCATCACCTCTTCGGTGGCACGCCACGCAAATGGCGTCATCTGCAATAAATCAAAGGCCTCCGCGCCGTTAAGCTGCATTCCGTAAGCCAGAGACTCCGTTGCCACGCGCTCAAATCCTTCCAGTTGTTCATCCAGTTCGGCATGCAGTTGCACATCCTGATAAATCAGCCCTTTCAGCTGATAAAGATGACGTGGCCCCGGTGCGACGGTTAAGACTATGCCACCCGGTTTTAACGCGCGGTACAGCTCCTGAGCCTTACACGGCGCGTAGATACGCACCACGGCGTCCAGCGAGGCGGCGGCGAAGGGTAAGCGGTGGCTGGAGGCGACACAGAATGACACAGCGTGGTAGCGCTTGGCCGCATAGCGAATCGCGACTTTTGCCACATCCAGACCAAACACTTTCATCGCACGCGTTTGCATCAGGCGCTCCGCGATGGCCGTGGTGTAATACCCTTCCCCGCATCCGATATCGAGCAGCGTACCGGCACTTTGCGGTAACACATCATCAAGAATGGTCACCAGACGGTCGCGCAGCGGCTGATAATGACCGGCGTCCAGAAAAGCACGTCGCGACATCATCATTTCGGTGCTGTCCCCCGGTTGCTTCGAACGTTTGTGCTGCACGGGCATCAGATTGACGTAGCCTTCCTTTGCATGATCGAACTGATGATTTTCCGGGCAACGCCATTGCTGGCCGGTCAGCTCAAGAGGCTGGAAACAAAGTGGACACTGATAAGTCATGCGGGAAACCTGCAAGGAAAGTCTGAGGGGGCGAATATTCGCAATAAGGTTAAGTCTAAAGAAGGCGACTTGCGGTTGCAACTGCTGGAAAATCGGGTGGAAAGCCAGCTACACTGGTGCCATAACATTTTATTAACGAGACTTGAGATGAGTGACAGCTCAGCCTTACTCCGTCAAATCCCCGGTATTCTTCATGGTTTCGGCGACAAACGTGCCCTGCTTCCCGTGAGGTTACAACCGTATGAGGCCACCCGTCCTGTAAAAAAACAGGTGCATGGCGTCAGGATTGTGGATGTCTCCCGGCCAGAGCAAGCCTGTGGTGAAGCTGATGGGCTTTTCACATCCACACCCGGCATTCTTCTGACTGTGTACACGGCAGACTGCCTGCCGGTCATTTTCAGCCGTAAAGATGGTCAACACATCGGGGTGGTGCACGCCGGCTGGCGCGGGCTTATCGACGGGATTCTGGAGCAGGTCGCTGCCCGCATTACGCTGTCAGGCGATACCGCTGACTGGGTTGCCTCTGTTGGCCCGGCGGCGGGGGCCTGCTGCTATGAAGTCAGCCAGGAGCTGAACGATACCTTTATACAGCGCCTCGATTTGCCTGCGTCGCTGATTTCTCCCCGGCCCCGTCATCTTGATTTAGCCGCTATTGCACAAGCCAAGTTACGCGCACTCGGTTTCACTGAAACAGACCGTGCAGGCCGTTGTACCATTTGTACGCCGGATGAAACCGGACAAGGGTTCCACTACACCAGTTTTCGTCGCAACAGCCATCAGCGTGCGTTGAATCCATCGCATCCCGGCATCAGCGGGCGAAATCAGCAGTCGGGGATCATCATCCTCTGAATGCCGGACACAAAAAAACCCGCCTTAGCGGGTTTTTTTACAGCTGACGCTGCTTAGATTGCAGTTACGTTAACTGCAGACGGGCCTTTCTGGCCGTCCTGGATTTCGAACTCTACGTTCTGGCCTTCAGCCAGAGTTTTGAAGCCATTACCCTGGATTGCAGAGAAGTGTACGAACACGTCTTTGCTGCCGTCAGCAGGAGTAATGAAACCGAAACCTTTAGACTCGTTGAACCACTTAACTTGACCTTTGATCTTTGCCATCTTGAGTATTTCCTTTGGATTGTTTAAACCGCCCGTAGGCGTTACATAGACAAACTAGAGTCGTTACTGCTTGAGGCACTAAGATAAGAATCGGCAGAGAAGCGGTATTCAACGTGAACGTCTTTACTCAGAACTTCTATACTGAAAATGCCACACATATACAGAACTGTACCTCGTTTTACCCAGAAGCGTTATCACATACTCTGAATTCGATGGCAAGCCATTTTTAATCAGCGATGGACATGTCGCACATATTTGAGCCGCTTAATGGCACTTCGTGTTCAGTTAAGCTGAAATATGTTGATAGACATGCTTTTTTCTGCTTTACAGGCACAGCGGTATATCAAACAAAACAATAACGACCTTTTTCGATTATTGATCATTTAATGCAGAACCGTAAGCGTAAAAAACATCTTTATTTGAATTTTTATGGAGAAACTGACTACAGAAGCCTTACACATCAGCCTTCAGCGCCACTTCCACGGGCAGGCTGCTGACAGTGAAGCCGGTAACCGGTGCGACCCGGACTTAAACCCTCCTCCCTTTCGGCGCAATTTTTGTCCCCACCTGCATTGTGACTGGTTATGCAATAATCAATAAGGCCATCGGTGAATAAAATGGTGCAATAAAAACAAGGAAAAGAAATAAATGCACCTTAACTGTGCGCCTTCAGAGGGGCACAGATATTATTGCTTCAGAATTTTTCCTGAAGGCTTCCAATTCCAGAAACCCTGTTCACAATATGTATATTACTTACTCAGCGTTTTTTACATTATAATGAATTAAATTTTGCGACTTAGTTAAATTAGCATTAACATTTCGCCTGTTATTTGAGCAGGCTTATTCAATAATAAAATATCATTATAATTAATAATTATTTAATACCGTGACCTGCCTCGCAAAAAATCTATTTTCCCGAACGCAATCGGGTGGAGACTTTTGCGTCTGAACTTGCTGCATAGCTCACTGTAAAACCCGCGAAAAATCCCGTCTGCGGCAGCTCTGGTGCGCTTCTCTGTTCCGGTTCAGCACAAATCTCTTTGTCGGTAACCGTTAAGCGTTGTCTTGCGGTGATAAACACCCTATTTCACCGTCAGACATGCCAATATCCTGTCTGCACCGCTTTCCAGAAAACGCTATTTAGCGTTATTTATTATAAATACTAACAATTCATTAACCCCTTCATTGATTAAGGTGAAGCATTACCACCGCTCAGGTGATAATACTTCTCATTAATAAACATAATCCCTCAGGCGTGATCATCAGCATACCTGCTTTCACTCTTTAGATATGCTGGCTCCCATTTTTAATGGCTTGAAATTCATTTCTGGATTAACGCTTTGAGCAATCGCCTGGGTTAATTCCTTTAAGGGCTGATCAAGAGATTCATCCGCTAATTCAAAAACGCCCCAATGGATCGGCACAGCTTTGTGACAACGCAGTTCTGAAAACACCCCGACAGCCTGCTGCGGATCCATATGCTGCGCGCTCATGAACCATCTTGGTGCATAAGCACCTATCGGAATGGCCGCCAAATCGAAGGGGCCCAGTCGCTGCCCTATCACTTCAAACTGATTGCTGTAACCACTGTCGCCCGAGAAATAAAAACGCATTGCCGGATGTGCAACCACCCATCCACACCACAGAGACTGATTGCGATCCCAGGGCGTCCTCATACTCCAGTGGCGCGCCGGTACGGCTGAAAACGTCATTTCGCCAAACTGCCGTTCCTCCCACCAGTCAAGCTCCTCCACAAACTTAGCGCCGCGTTTTTCCAGCCATCTTTTCATACCGAGAGGTACCATAAACTGTACCTGCGGGAAACGACGCAACAGTTTACGCACCGTGGTTTTATCCAGATGGTCATAGTGATTATGTGAAAAAAGCACCACATCGATGGGAGGGAGTTGGCTGACCGCCGCCGGAACCGGCGTTTTACGTTTGGGGCCGTAAAACCTCAACGGCGAAGCCCGTTCTGAAAGCGCCGGGTCCGTGAGAATGTATCGCCCCGCAACGCGTAACAACAAACAGGCATGGCCCAGAAACCATAATCGGTCATCAGTGCCGCTGAAGTCGGCCTGTTGCCACCATTGAGCAACAAAATGATCATAGCCTTTCTCCGGCGGGACAGGCAGTTGCTGCGCTTTCCGCTCCTGCTGCCAGCGTTTCAAATCGCCCTTCTGGCGATTATGTGGCTCGATGTTGGTGAAGCCTTCGGGCGTGTGATGACTTTTGGACGGATCGTAATACGGATTTTTACCCGGCATATAACTCCTGATGATTGTCATTCAAGGGGCGTCAGCGCCTCCTTTATCTGGATTAATTATCATACTTCCCGATATCACCACAGGCTAAAAGTGCAACATTGTGTGGGACTGCGAGTGGAGGAGTGAGTTAAGAAGATCTTAATAACTCTGTGTTTAACTGGTGACGTTCAAAAAGGAGGACATTTATGACCCGGAACACAACCGATCGCCGCAGCTCATTTTCTGCGCGCTTGACCCATATTATGCAAATTCAGACGCAATACGGACGCTTATGGCTTCGCTCCCGCTTTCGCCGGATGAGCGTTCCGCCAGCCCTTAAGCTTGTCACATTCGCTGTTTTCAGCCTGCTGATACTGGCGCTGACGGGAACAATGCTGCTGATGTTTGATCTTATCGCGATGGTTTTCCGCACGCTAAAGCGCCCTTTCCCGCGCGGCGGTTTCCGTCAGCCCCCTCTCATCAGGAAAGCCCTGTAAAACAAAAACCGTGCAGGAAGAGCCCGGCACGGTTTGAAGTAAAATTGATGTACGCTGATTATCAGGCAGGCATACCGCAAAGTTTGGTCAGATTTCTGGCTCCGATCATGAGAGTAGCAACATAGGATTGTCTGCGGGTCACCACTTCTACCGCAACACGCGCATCTTTATATTTGATGAGATAAGTCGAAGGCCAACCCTGACGCCGTTTGCCATAGGCTTTTTCATGACTGTCGATAGCTGCGTGAGCAACCACCAGATGGGAGAGAGTTTTATCACCTTTAATGATGCGCTTCATAATGGACTCCGCCTTAGACACAACTGTCAAAATGAGGAAACATTAATCACTTGATACTCATCGCTTTGCGCGACGCTTATTCGAATCACTTCTTTGCAAAACCTTGTCACAATCTGAGTATCTCTGCGCTTTTTACTCTGCGCAAGCCTTACTTTCTTTACTTAGCAGGAAACAGACCATGGCTGCCCGCAATGGACGTTTACTTTGCGCCTGCCACTGGCCATGAGGGCTTTGAATTTCTGCAAGCCAAAGAGGATCGCTTTGTAACTCTTTAAAATTTATGCTGATTTTGTTGGCGCAAATAATAGGCCACGCATCGGAGGGGTTGTTGCAATAATCTTTGCCTTTGATGCCGCCGTAGGGATACCACTTCTCAGGCTCTTCCCCGGTCAGTAAGGCGATACTGTGGTTTACATCGGTGTCGTTTTCTTCAGACCATTTAATCATCGGTTCTTCCCTCTCACAGAGCACATGCGTGGAGACTACCGGATGATTAAGACAGATTTATGAATGGAAGGTCTAGGCGGTCATGAGCAAATGTAGGGTAAAAACCCGCACGGGGCGGGTCAGTAAAACCACTTATCTTTCAGGAATAAAACCACGCAGGCTGAGAGCGGAATCCTCTTCTGCGTCGGCAACAGGCTCGGCGCCTTTTGCCCTGGCGGTCAGGATCTTGAGCAACTCCGTTTGCTGACGTTGCTGCTCAGCAATTTCCTGAAGCAATTCAATCTGCTGGTTTGCCCTGACACTGGCCCGGCTAACAAAGAACCAGACCAATAAGAATAACAGCGCTGAAAGTGCACACAGCGCCAATGAAGCCAGGCTGTTTTGGCCCATAGCGAAATCAAACATTTACGACCCTACCACTGGATGTTCTGAGCGCACATCTTATCATTCCCGGCGGGACAGGGAAGTGGATCACAAAAAAACAGGAATTTCTTACGCAGGGCTCATGGCTGGCGGCGTTTAAAAAGGGATAAATGAGGTGATGGCGCACACGCCGAGGTCAAAGTTCCCCCCCTGATCGCAATAGCTGTTGAGCGCCATCAGGTAAAGGCCAACGCAAATAAGCAGGAAAAGAACGAACACGACGACCTTCCTGAACTTGAAAACAGGTTTTTTCAATTTGATTGCGGTTCTCTTCTGGTTTACTGCGCGTCTGTCAGGGCTCAATGGCAACGTCCAACATGATATGGAACAGATTTCCATAGTACGACGGAAATCTTAAACAACGATATAACGAAGCGCGGCCTTTTGCACACAGATTGGCGTGAAATAATCACGTACGTAAATCATACATAAAAATGCATAATTCTTATCAATATATTGACCTCTAACCTGCTTGATCTGAATCAAATAAAAATGAATCTCTCTGCTTCGCGCTCTGTTCATTATTTCATTGCGTTGTTTCCTGAAAATAGATTTTTTTAATCAATTTATATTCACGCGGATTTCCGAATAAAAAAGAATGAATAAACCGAAAATAATTTCATCCTGAAAATGGTTCAGCGCTGACTGCGCGCCTTATTCTCTGGTCAACTCTCCGGTGCACCATGATTTTTCTTGCGCGCCCTCTCACACTTTAAATCAAGCTATAACTACCATTTAGAAATTATAGGGAAATACGCTGCTTTAAATAACATAAATAAACATCAATTCCTTTTGACGTATAAAAAAATAATTCATTTTTCCCTCTGTTTTCTTTGAACTTATTTATTGAATTACACACCTCATTAAAATATTATCCCGCCGTCGAACAGGTCTTCTGTCTCTTCGTTATATAAATGAAAGCATAATAACCGGGGTCATTCCCGGTTGATTCATGCTGATGATTTTTTGTTGAGGGATTAATAAATGCATGCATGGAATAAAAAGTTCTTCGTTTCTAAAATAGCGCTGGCCTGCGCTGTTGCAGTCGCTGCACCTGCTGCGATGTCAGCCGACATCTCCGGTACCGTATATGACACGTTCTATCATGACTCTACGCTGGCGAATCATATTGGCTATCGTGGTTATGCGGATAATGATGGTGCAGATAACGGTTACGTTGGCGGAGACATCTACTATTCAATCAATAATGCTGTGGTGAACGGCGTTATCTCAACTCACTATTTGGGCTTTGATAACGGCACAAATAATACGCTCAATATCACTAACACTACCGTCAACGGCATGATCACCTCAGAGTGCATGACCACCGATTGCGGTACTGCACGTAATGATTATGATCAGTCTCCATTACAGCTGACTATCGATAACTCCACCATTAATGACACATACGAACATTTCGACTACGACGTTACTGATGCTAATAAAGTTCGTGACCATGAAACCCTGAATACCTATGACATGGGTGTGGCCGTGACATTGGATCAGGAAAGTAATATCGTCATCCAAAATAACTCACACGTTGCTGGCATTGCACTGTCGCAAGGTTACGAATGGGTTGATACCGACGTTAATAATGCGAACACGTTCGATAATAACCTGACCGTTAATGATTCCGTGCTCACTTCCGGTTCTTATACCGAATTGCAGACCAGCGGATTCTACGGTCAGTCTGACAAGCCAAGCGATTACGGTAATATCAGTGCAAATGGCATTGCTGCTGACGATGTCGCCTTATCGGTTGTCGCCAATGCCACAGCTGATAATGCGATGAAAACAAATGCTGTTTTCAATAATTCCACGATCACAGGCGATGTTTCTTTCGTCAGTACCTTCGATGAAAACTATTATCCTGGTGGCCAAGACAACAATGCTGATGGGGTGCCGGACAGTAATGGCTGGGACGACACTGACGAACTGAACCTGACGCTGAATAACGGCAGTAAATGGGTCGGTGCGGCAATCTCTGACGTTGAGGCAGATGCCTATCTCTATGATCGCTCAGCTAACAGCATCTGGCCTGGATCTGTCTTAAGCGACACAACGGGGTACCTGATTGGCAAAGATGTTTACCAAAGCGGCCTGTTTAATATTGCGCTGGATAATGGTTCAGAATGGGACACGACCAAGATGTCTAACGTTGACAATCTGACCGTAGACCACAAATCACAAGTCAATGTTGCTGAGTCTGGCTTGCTGGCGGACAACATTTCTCTGGCTAACCAATCCAGCCTGAAAATCGCTGCACATGGTGCAGTCTATACCAATGCCCTGAACCTGAACTCAGGCAGTAAAGCGACGCTGACTGAAGAATCAGCTTCCCTGTATGCCAATACCGTCACTGTAGGCAACGGTTCTGAGCTGAATTTAGGCGCAGGCCAGGTTGATACGCACAATATGGTGCTGACCGACGACGGTACGTTTAACACCGGCAGCCGCGAATATGTGCTGAACGCCGACCTTAACAATGCGCGTGACAAAACTGCCGCTGACTATGTTTACGACCGCGGTACTATCGGCATGAATTCCGATGGTCACCTGGCCGTAAATGGTGTGGCTGACGGTAACTATCAGGTGCGTATCAACAACGCCACGGGCGAAGGCCGTGTAGCGGATTACCAGAACAAAGAGCTGATCCGCACTTATGGGGGTAACGCCTCCTTCACCCACGCAAATTCCGCTGATCTGGGCGCCTACAAATATCAGGCACAACAAGTTGGCGATACCGTGGTTCTGGCTAAACAAGGCATCACGTCTACTGCGAACGCTGCGCTGAGCCTGCCTTCTTCCAACGCTGCAACCTGGCATATGGAGCAGGATACCCTGAGCAACCGTATGGATAGCTCTCGTCATACCCAGGGTAATGACAAAGGCGGCGTCTGGGTGAATTACTTCGGTGGTCAGCAGAACGGTGACAATGGGGTTGTTGATTACGATCAGGACGTTAACGGCATCATGGTCGGCCTTGATACCGTGACAGAAGGTGGCGGCGATCGTCAGTGGCTGGTGGGTATGGCGGCAAGCTTCGCGAAATCCAGCCTTTCTATGGATGATGCAGACGCAGACACTGACAGCCAGTCAGCACGCGTTTACTCCAGCCTGGACTTCAAAAATGGCGTATTCATTGATACCTCTCTGAGCTACAGCCACTTCAGCAACTCGACTGACAGCACCATGAGCGATGGTCAGCAGGTTTCTGGCGATAGCACTACCGATGCCTGGGGCTTTGGTTTGAAAGCCGGTTATGACTGGAAATTCGCACCACAAGCTTACCTGACACCTTATGCAAGTATCACAGGCGTGTTCATCGGCGATGACGACTACAGCATGAGCAACAACATGAAAGTCAGCGATCAGGCCTATGACAGCATGCGTTACGAACTGGGTGGGAATATCGGCTACACCTTCGATCTGGGTGCCGATCAGGCGATCAGCCCTTATGCAACGCTGGCGTATGTCTATGAAGATGCCAATAACGATGCAGATATCAACGGTGACCGTATCGACAACGGTATCGATGGTTCCGCAGTGCGTGTTGGTTTAGGTGGACAGTTCGATATGAGCAAAAACTTCACCATTTACGCAGGCGCTAACTACCTTGGCGGCAGCGATGTTGACCAACCATGGGCTGCAGATCTGGGTATGAAATACCGCTGGTAAGTGCTGTTCTGAATTGACGCAGTGACATCAATTGGCTCCTTTACAGGGGCCAATTTTTTGCTTTGACATAAAGAAAGCCAGATTAAGACTCTGCTGAGATGACAACGCACCAGAAATAACATCTACTCTGTTTATCAATATCCTGAATGTCAGGATAGATAATCAGGAGTTTCTCGAATGAGTGTTATCAAAGCCATTATTGTGCTGGCCGTTATTTATGCGATTTTTCTCTTTTCGGGCTACGGTGTTACCGTTGGCAGCAGTGAAAATGCAGCGGGCTTAGGCCTTAAATGTCAGTATCTGACGGCCAGAGGGATTGTCAGCTCGCAGTACATTCATTCGGACAGCGGCGTTATTGGTGTGGCGAATTGCCCGATTTTCAAGCAAATGGGTGAAGTGGTCGATAATAAATAACGCAGGCTTTCCAATCTTCCACGTTGTGATGCCCGTCTGACAGGCATCACAACGTTGGATATCAGCTGTCGTGTTTCGTGAATTTAAGCTCGATGAGTGAAATCGCTTTTTCGATAGCACGTTTGGTCACCGGATCAGCTCCAGCCGGGTGATGATTAAAATCGATACTTTTTAACTGATGAGACATTTTGTCGCGCACTTCAGCAGGCGCAATAATCTCAATCACATCCAAAATTTGCTTAATCACCAACTGGCAGGCGACCAGATCGGACTCATATTCTTGTTCTCTGGTTAAAGCGTCAGACATCGGGTGCTCCTTTCATCAAGATCATTCGTAAAAATTATGGCCGCGAGGATATCACGCTCTCTGATTAAATTCTCGCTACGCTAAATAACAGCCCCGCCGGCCCGCTTCAGCGAACAATTAAACAGCAAACAAACATCGACATATGTTGTTAACGGCAGAATGCTTCTATGCTTACCCTTGCGGGAAAAGGAAGGAGGAGCGCTATGTTTGCACTTGTGTTGACCATTTGTTATCTGGGAGGGGGCTGCGATGAATTTGTCGTGGATGCCTTTAATACTCAGCAACAATGTATCCTCGCGATGCAACAACAGGGGCTGCGTCAGGCAGGTTGTTATCCTATCGAAGATTTCATCGATGGTTACTGGATCCCTGCGCATGACAATGCTGACTTTTGATGCAGTGCGTGAGCATTCACAGAGTCACTACTAATAATCTCATAAAGATTGCTAAACTGCCCGAACAACGGTATGAATACCCTGTTACTCATTGATATTTAACCATATTGACAGGGCAGGAAATGGCAATGACGATACGTAAAACTTATGGCTGCTTTAAAAAGCTACCGCTCGCACTCCTTCTTTCAACCAGCTTTCTGACTTCTTTTTCTACCTGGGCCGCGAATGTTCCCGCAGGCGTCGAACTGGCTGCAAAACAAGAAATCGTCCGCAATAACGGCAGCGAACCGGCATCACTGGATCCGCACAAAGTAGAAAGTGACGTTGAATTCAATATTCTCAGCGACCTGTATGCCGGGCTGATAACGATTGACGACAACGGCAATGCACAGCCTTCGCTGGCGGGCAGTTGGGAAACGAAAGACAACATCACCTGGGTCTTCCATCTTCGTCCCGGGATTGTCTGGTCTGATGGGAAGCCGATCACCGCGCAGGATGTAGTTTTCAGCTGGCAACGCCTGATCGATCCAAAAACCGCCTCACCTTATGAAAGCTACCTCGGCAGCATGCATGTGCTGAATGCGGGCGACATTATTGGCGGCAAAAAAACGCCGGACCAGCTGGGTATCAAAGCGCTCGATAAACAGACCCTTGAAATTACCCTCGATCAGCCGCTCTCCTACTTCCTCGGTATGCTCGCCCACCCTTCGCTCTCGCCGATAAGCCAGGCCGATGTGGAGAAGTTCGGTGATAAATGGACGCAGCCAGGCAATATGGTCAGCAGCGGACCGTTCAAACTCGATACCTGGACAGTCAACGAACGCATCACCGCCGTCCGCAACCCTACCTACTGGGATAATTCGCACACAGTGATCAACAAGGTCACCTATTTACCTATCGCTTCTCCGACTGCGGACGTAAACCGATTCAAGGCCGGAGAAATCGACATTACGGCAACCATACCTGCAACCCTGTTTGCCTCACTGAAGAAAGAGCTGGGTTCGCAGGTGCATGTCAGCCCTTACCTTGCCGTTTACTATTACGCAATGAATACCCAAAAGCCGCCATTCAACGATGTTCGCGTGCGTAAGGCGCTGAATCTGGCGATCGATAAATCCATTATCGCCGATAAAGTATTGGGCCAGGGACAAACACCGGCCTGGCACTTGTCTCCGGATAACACGGGTGGCTTTACTTTCGCAAAACCGAAAGAAGCCAGTCTGACGCAAGAGCAACGTAATGAGGAAGCGAAGAAACTGCTGAAAGAGGCGGGCTTTGGCCCTGATCATCCGCTGAAATTCAACCTGCTTTACAACACTTCAGAATCACATCAGCGCATTGCTATCGCGGCCGCCTCGATGTGGAAAAAGAACCTTGGGGTAGATGCGACATTGCAGAATCAGGAATGGAAAACCATGCTCGATACCATGCATCAGGGCACCTATGACGTTGTCCGTTATGCCTGGATTGCAGACTACAACGAGCCTTCCACCTTCCTGAATACCCTGCGCACCGGCAACAGTGAAAACACACCGAAATTCAGCAATGCTGCCTACGACAAAGCGCTGGATGATGCGCTTAAGGCCACCGACAAAGCCGATGTCGGTAAGGCTTATCAGCAAGCCGAGGAAGTGCTTACAGAGCAATCACCGGTCATTCCGTTGTATCACTATGTCAGCCCGCGGCTGGTGAAACCTTATGTCGGCGGTTTCAAAGACAACCTGCTGAACTACATCTACACCAAAGATCTTTATGTGATTAAGCACTAACGCGTCCCGGCCTCTTCCACTCACCCGGTGGAAGAGGCATCACAATTTTGCGCCACTTATCTCATCCGCTTTCACCTCGCCCCCTCTTTGCCGCCTGCGACTCAGATGATAGATTGTACGTAAATCACACAAACGGGAGCGATGATGAAATTCTCGGAAAGTGAGATACAACCACTATGGGATGAAGTTGCGCGGATTATTGGCGACGGCGTGATTCAGATGCGCCACAGAGGCGAGCCTCTGAGCGTTGATGCGCTGATTGGGTATCTTGATGGGCAACTGGCCAGCGCAACCGGCGTTCAGCGCCGGATACTGCTTGGTGCGGCGATCAACATGCTCAAAGCTGACCGCCGCTCCTGATCCCAGACACACAAAATCCTCGTCACCTTTCCCGATGACGAGTTTGCTCAATTACGACGTTGCGCGACGCGTTACGTCACGTTATTTAGACTGCGCAGCGCGGCCTTGTGCAAACAGGAAAATGCGCTGAGTGATGTCATCCGCGCCGAGAATATTCCCTTTCTGCTCCAGATTAGCCCTGGCATACGCCATATCGTGAGCCTGATCGACCATATTGATCACCCGGTCACGCGTGGATTTATCAAGTGTTCCTAACAGCGTCGTCAGAATGGCCTGATAAGCGTTTGAGGCGTAAGTGAGCTGCTTTTCACGTTGTTCCAGCGCGTCAATGCGAACCATCAGGGCCTGCAATTGTTCTTGATGCGTCATAGCGGCATCCTTCTTCACGGGTGGAAATAACCGGAGACAGCAGAGAAGGAGGATCTCCGCCGGTTACTTTTCTAAGTTTAGCAGAGTTATGAAAAGGAACGCCTTACCCGACACTTCGCCAATGTAAACCTTACATCAATGAG
Source organism: Rahnella sp. Larv3_ips (assembly GCF_003697865.1). Taxonomy (NCBI): domain Bacteria; kingdom Pseudomonadati; phylum Pseudomonadota; class Gammaproteobacteria; order Enterobacterales; family Yersiniaceae; genus Rahnella; species Rahnella sp. Larv3_ips. The sequence continues at coordinate 40,550 of NZ_MJIB01000005.1, forward strand.
CCTTTTAGCCCCTCTGACAGATGTAACCGTGACTTATCTCAAACTCCCCGTCAGCAAAGCCACGTTCCGGCCCAACCGGTAACAACGGCAGCAACTGCTTACAGATGCCGAAATGACAACGTGCAACCCGATGTGACATTTTCTGGCTCAGCACTATTTGTTCATTCAGGGGGATATGTGGGTAAGAAAACAATTTTTGGCGCAATCATAGCTGGCATGTTGTTGACCAGTTCATTTGCTCAGGCAGCAGGATGCCTGAAGGGGGCGGTGGTGGGCGGCGTGGCCGGGCATCTTAAACATCACGCGGTGCTCGGCGCCGTGGCCGGGTGTGCCGTGGGGCATCATCTGGCGGCGCAGGCGAAAAAGCAGCAGGCTTCGGCGGCAAAATAACGCATGACCATCAGGGCCGGTGTTGCCCTGATGGTCATCGCGCAATCGGGATTATTGCGAAATCACTACGCGATTGCGCCCTTCTTTCTTAGCTCTGTACAGCGCTTCATCCGCGCGCTTCAGTGCTTTGTCAGGCTCGCCCTGTTGCTGATTCCAGTATGCGACGCCGAGAGAAATGGTGATCGGCTGAATGCCTGGCAACATCAGCGTTTCTACATTTTGTCGCAGACGTTCAGCAATCATTCCCGCTTCTGCAAGCGGCGTTCCCGGTAGCAAGACCAGAAACTCTTCGCCCCCCACACGGCACAAAATATCGCTTTCACGCGCATTGTGACGAATCTGCTCAGCCAGTGACTTGATCACTTCATCGCCGATATCATGGCCATAAGAGTCGTTAATTGCCTTAAAGTGATCGATATCGAGCGTGATGGCGGAAAACTGCTGACGCAGTTGTACAACGCTTTCGAGCGTCATCGCCAGCCCCCGTCGGTTGAACAAACCGGTCATCGGGTCAGTCTGTGTTTCAAATTTCAGCTTGCCGATTTTCTTTTGCAGCAGGCTGATGCCAATCAGCAACGCGCGCTTGAGCTGCGTAGATTCGAAATACCAGGAAGGAATTTCGCGAATATTGCTCGAAACATCCGGCTTATCCATCTCATTGGCGCTACGCGCAAGCAGCCAGAGAGGCCGCGCGATTAATCGGGAGAATAGCCAGACAATCAACAGCGTGACAATCGCCAGTGGCGTCAGATGCCGGAGAACTTTATACATCAGCCCCTCAAGCGGTTTTAGCGTGGCGTCGGTGGGTCGCTGCGTGACAATCTCCCACCCCGATGACGGAACCACCGCATACCCGGCCAGCATCGCCTTGCCGGCGAGGTTAGTGACCATCAGGCTACCGTTGGCACTGCTTTTTGGCGCCTCCGTCAGAGGGCGCGGCTTGACCACTTCTCCGATACGATTTGCATCCGGGTGATAAAGAATGCGCCGTTCATTATCAAGCACGGCGATATAGGAACCATCGCGGTAATAATGCTCGCCCAGCAGCTCGTTGAGGATGCTTTTCTGCCGCAAATAAATGGTGCCGCCAATGTAGCCCAGGTATTCCCCTTGCTCAGAGACTACCGGCGTTGAAATAACGATCACCAGGTTTTTAGCCAGAGAAATATAGGGTTTGCTGATCATTGGCCGTCGCATTTTGAGGGCTTCCAGCGCGCCCGGCGTGTTCACCGTATGGCCGATAAGTTGCAGACTGTCAGGCGAGGTCGCGAGGATCTTTCCTTTCATGTTGGTGATCACGACCGAGTTAAAACTGTCGGTCTGATACTTCAGACGGGCGGTTTCTGCCTGCAATATTTTGGGATCGTCGAAATGACTCGCTGCGATAACACTGCTGTAAGCGAGCTGCTTTTGCATGCTTTTCAAAAACTGTTCAGTGCTGGCCGCCAGTTTTGCGGCATAGACACGGTTCTCTTCAAGCGTATTGTCGATTAACAACTGGCGCTGGACGCTGTAGCTGGCATAGAAGCTGTTTGCCAGCGTCACGAAGGCGCTCATGACGGCTAAACTGAGGATCAGGCGTCGAAGATCGATACGAAACAAGGAGTTGGAAAGGAATAAGCGCAACGAGAATTCAATCCACTGTCAAAAAAGTGGCTCATATTTAACACCCGCGGCCCGGATGCACAATAAGGCTGAAAAAATAAACAATAAGCCCCTGAAAATGAGATAAAAAAAGGGAACCCTCAGGTTCCCTCAGATAGCGTTAATCAGGCATCAGATTCTGATGACTGTCAGCTTACATATTGGCGATCATGTCGTCGGCAAACTCGCTGCATTTACGCAGCTTAGCGCCTTCCATCAGACGTTCGAAATCGTAAGTCACGGTTTTAGCCGCGATTGCGCCTTCCATGCCTTTCACGATCAGGTCTGCCGCTTCGAACCATTCCATATGACGCAGCATCAGCGCGAAGAATATAACTTAGTTGATTGATTTGTAATGATAAAATCATTATGTAAGTAAACAACCCAATGAAAAAACGCCTCTTTGCAACCTACTGATTTATTACAGTATAAATTTTGTTTTGCAGAAGGAATTTTTTCTTAAAACCGTCTAAGATGATTTTAGCTGACACAAGATCAGCAAGCCTGCCAAGGCCATGAGTACCTACCTACTGATAGCCCGCCGTTAACGCGGGCTCTTTTTTAAATGCACGGGGTGTCGTCGAAGACATCGTTTCTCATGTCCAGTATTGCATGTGTGATAACCCCTTCTACCTCGATTGCATCATCCATGAATTCGTCCCCAAACATGATGAAAGTATCTTTATCGATTAAAGACTCAAGCCCTCTCCGCAAGATAGTCACCAGGCGCCATACTCCGAGCTCACCATCTACCCTGGCAAGCAATAGATGACCATCCACTGGCTTAATCGAAGAGTCGATCACCAGCGTAGAACCTGCTTTTATACTTTGCCCTTGATACCGGTCAGTAACGTATAACCGGGAGGATGGTCCGCCATAATGGCAAATCTCATTTAGATTTATGCCTGCTTCTACGTAATCAGCTGCTGGCGATGGAAATCCCATGTCAAAGGCCTCCATTTGGGTTGAAGATAGCGAATGTTCTGGCCTCGCCCTCCTCTATTGATATGTCATGGAACGTAGTTACCCGTTCCTCTATCCACTGGTTCGCTTCGCGCAGCTCCCAAATCCAGTTTCGCTTCGCCAGTTCTGCCACGAAATCTACTGTGGTGACGGTCCTCCGGCCTTTATCACTAATCTTAATTGCATGTCTAAAGGCAACCTCGATTTCATATCTTCTCGGCATAGCCACCTCACAAAATACTGTTCATGCATACAGTATAATCATGAGTAACATGCGGATGAAAGTCCGAGCAGCGACATTTCTTTTATACCGCTGATCGGCAAGGGAAGAAATTATGTGGTGGGTTCTTCATAATCTTCGGAGCTGGGCACGGTAAGGACAGGCGGCGCTTCTTTCCACGGGTCTTCATTTTCAATCACGGTATTTTTAATAACTTCGGATTGCTCTTTGATGCTTGCAATCAGCGCTCTTGCATCATCAGGCTTATCCAGTGCCAACTCCACCAGTTCGAATAGAGTCTTGATAGCCTCGGTGTGATACGCCGCTGCCGCGCCTGCTGTGTTCAGGTATTTGAAGTTGGGGATAACGGTCCCGTCGCTAAACTTCCTATCACCGTTGTAGGTAATCGCCTCTTTACATGCCCGTTCCACGTCCTGCGCAATCAGCCCGACTTCTCTTCCCCCGTCTTTTTTACCGTAGATAGAACCG
>NZ_MJIB01000005.1:44265-60160 GCF_003697865.1 Rahnella sp. Larv3_ips
GCGGATATCAGATCCAGATGTCCAGGTGCCGGACGCTGTCGCATTGCCGCCGCGGAGAAACTCCCATCCGCCCCCGCCGGACAACGCAACGAAATACGATTGGATCGTAGTATCCCCCGCGCGCCGAATACCTGTCTGCGCCAGTTCGGTGTACCACCGGTATACCGTCCACCCCATCGGTGTACCAGGGCCAGACCCCCCGGCAGAGTTGTTATTCACCTCCACTCTGTTCTGTTCACTCGCAGTAACGCCTAAACCCCCGCCCGCGCCACCGGTTACCGCTCCGGTAGCAGTAACGGCGCCGTTGATAGTACCGCCGGTAGTAGGGTAAGCACCCAATGCCGTTCTGGCGGCGGCGGCGGTTGTAGCACCAGTTCCCCCTTGCGCAATTGTCAGCGCGGTCGTCAGTCCGGAAATGGATGTTATGTCGTTATTTGCGCCCTTCGCAGCCTTGTTGTTGAGTAAAGTAGTAAGGCTGTTCCAGGCGGGGCCTGAATACGTTGAACCATCTGGCAACGTAACCGTAATGGTTCCGGTACCGCTGAACACCTGCTGCCAATTAGCCTTATCCAGATTTAATCCCCGGATAGCCTTTGCCACATCGGCGGCAACCTGTGCGGTGATACCCACCAGTGTCGCATTCGGTACTGCTGTCCATGCGTTTCCAGATGCAGTCGGGCCGCCATAGGCGGTTATCAATGTTAGAGCTGTTGCCGAGGTTATTGCTTTGATACCCAGCGTGTAAGTCACCCCGCCGACAATAACGACAGCGAAATCACCCGCTTTCAAATCGGTCGTGAATGCTGTTCCGGTACCGGTCACATTTGCTGAATTATTAGTTAATGCGATTGTGCCTGCTGACATGCTTTTCTCCGGGCATAAAAAAACCCGCCGAAGCGGGTTATTTTTGAAAATGGTTTAATTACTTATCGCACGTGGTGCGGATGAAGTTAGTTTTACTAACCCAGCGCCAGCCGAAAGGATCACCGCCTTTGTACTGGGTTTGACTCCCAACCTTGCGTACGCCATAAATCTGAACAGTGGTTTCCTGCCCTGCGATCAGTGCTGTTCCAGAACAGACTGGCTCCTGCTTTTCAAGCATTCCAGCACAGCCTGAAACAAGCAGAACAACGGCAAGAACCATTAGGATATTTCTCATGTTTATGTCCCTTTCAACGTAGATGAAAGGACATTAGCAATCAAAATCGGGCATGGATAATTGGTTATATAGATCAATTATCTGATATTGATCGTTTATAACGATCGTTTTCATTATTAGTTGATTAATAACGAGAAACATCTATTGCGAATATCTGGTCTCTGGAGTTTGAATAACCCACATTGTGTAATTCCCCGCCAGGAGCGTCACGCTGACCCGCCGTAATCCTCGTAGACGAGCCGTTATAATATGCCGAGGTATCAATGGGTGAAGACCATGGGCGCGGCTGGGTCGTTCCTAAAACCCCAACCACAACACCCATAACGCGGGGCAGCACAGCCCATTTCCCACTGACTGTTTTATCGACCAGGTAGCCAATATCTGTCGTGGAACCAATTGTCCCGTAGCCTACCGGCGGGTTCATCACCTTAGTTTCATTCGTTAAAATGCATTGCCCGGCAGCATTCCAGATAGCCACTCCCCACTTCGGTAACGGTTGGGGTATAACGTATCCAAAAATATATATGGTCACCGTTCCGGGGCTTCCCCCCACGCCTGCCACCGAATAATTCAAGGTGTACGTAGAATCAACCTTTCTGATATAAAAAAGCACATTCGACACAGTGGCATGGCAGGCAATAATAAACGGCGATGATGAATTGACAGGCAGCGTATACGAGCCAGCCGATGAGGGATTTAAAACTATTTTCTGCACCAGACACATTGGTGTCGTGTCCGGGGTGGTCCATGGGTTCCCATACTGATCGGTAAAAAGTGCTCCCCAAGTTGCCATTATGCCTTCACCAAATAAATTATTAGCCAACACTCATCAGCGGTGTACGTTCCTGCCGAGTAATCGCCGGATGCATCGCTGAGCGTTATCGTGCCACCAGAGCCTGTAACTTTCCGACGTGACCCAGAATAAGCATCACCTGTAATTGGGGACTGGATTGCTTCAACACGAAACCCTGACGGGACGGTATATGAGTACGTGCCGGAAATCTGCCCGGCACTTAAATAAACGGTTGCCACAACCAACACCGGCACGATACCGGTGTTATTAGGATTGCCGCTTGCATCCCACGTTTGGATCCCCCAGTTAGCCATTACCAGGCCCCCGTAATTAGACCGACTTGGACGCGAAGCACGCCGTTATCGTCCTTGGTGCTGATCGTGGTATTCGTCTGCTTCATTGCACCGGCGCCGCCAGCGTTCCCAAGGTTGATAAACGTACCTGATTTGCTTAACTGCCAGCCCTGCGTTGAACCGTCAAAGTTATTTGACTGTATGAAGTTACCGATCTTCGCATTGGTGATTGTTCCATCCTGGATAAATGCATCGCTGATAAACACCTGCCCGTTCACCACTGCAAACGGTGAATATTGGGTGGTGCCGGACCCGCTCATCAGCACAAACTGGTTTGCGTTGAACCCAACTCGGGTGACTACCGGCTGCCCGGACTGCGCCAGCACCGCAATCGACATACCCGCGTTGTACATGACCCCATTGATGCGAACGCCGGTTCTCAGCGTGTAAATAGCAGATGCCCCGCTGGCATCAACAACGGCAGTGAGTTTGTCTTCCAGAGCAGCCGTCACGTCTCCAATTTGTGCCTGAACCTGAGTGGTAAGATCTGCCATCGCCTGGTCGACTTCGGCAATGGTGGTTTTAACCGTCAGAATATCTGCCCGCACCTCACCGTTTTGAGCGAACTGGTGATCAACGGTTGAGTTGAGGTTTAAGGCATTCTGAAGGATGGCGTCGATGTTGGTTTCAATGTCACCCGTCAGCCGGTCACCGTCAGCAGAGTTGAGGAAATCATCAGCAATATCGCCCAGATAATCATCGGCGTTATCGTTCACCATGCCTCTGATCCAATCGGTATACCCTGACTCATTACCGGTCTTATCAACCAGCTGAGCCCGGTACCAGAAAACCTGACCAGCCCTTAATCCCAGCTGCGTATAAGTTGCCTGTGGATATGGGACATCAGACAGTAATAGCGGGTTCGACTGATCGGAGTTCGGCGTGTACTGGATTTCTGTTTTCAACGTGTCAGAGGTATTTTCCGGGAAGCCCCAGTTAAGCTGGATCCCCCAGTTGATGCCGGTGGCCGTAAAACCTACTGGCTTCGGTGGATTACCCTCTTTACCGGTCAGCGTAACTTCAACCGAGTAACCCCACCCGCTGGAAATCTCCGCCGCGTTGATGGCCCGCACGCGCACAAGATAGCGGCCAGCGTAAATGCCTGGCACTTCAAACGACGTGGTAGAGCTGCGCGGAACGTTTACCCAGTTGCCGTCATTACGACGCCACTGTGCCTCGTAAGCTATAGCATTCGCAGTCGCGTCCCACGTCGCCCGCATGGTCTGAACGCTGATCCCCTGATTGACCACAGAGTAAGAGCCGATCTGAATGTTGGCCGGTGCCGACTGATGACCCGGCGGGATAACACTGATCGGACGTTCGTCAATAATGGCGCCGGTATCGATGCGCGCATATTTATCCGGGTCATGATAAGACGCGGAAATAGTGAATGTGTTGTCGTTATTGTCTGCGACGCTGAGCACGCGGTATTGCTGCGCATACAGCTCATTTGATTCTACAACCCACACGCTTTCAGCTTCGGGCGTTTCGCTGTAGGTGGTGGTGACGGTGACGACCTTTCCCGACACAGACTGAATCGTGCGCGTCTGTGCCGCACCAGATGGAAGATTTAAAATAAGCCTCCCGCCGGCGACCGCATCCGGGGCGCGGTCTAAAGTAATCGCCCTGCCATTCACCGAGCTGATGCGGCCACCCGTTACTTTTCCCGACAGCATTTCGTCAGCAACTGCAATAATGTAACCCGGCTGCGGGATCATGCCGTCAAGCCCGACACCGAACGTTATCACCCGGTCTTTGTTATTCGTCAGGATCCCCCATCGCCCCTTTCTGTTCGCTTCTGATTGCCGGGTGCAACCAATAGCCGTGAGCTCTAACTGATTGAAGCCGTACCGCGTGACCAGGTCTTGCTCAAAGACAGGTTCCATGGCGTCAGCATAAGCATTGTCAGGATCAGACCATGACACCAGAGCGGTCGTGTATCTGGTTTTCGTAGTGCTGCTGGAGTAACTGAACTGACCATCAATCACGTTTGCACGTGTGTAGCTGTAATCGATATCGCGCGGCATGTCAGCCAGGGCAACAATCTGATTCCCACCCCAGTACGTCATGCCGCGGAAGATGGCCGCAAAGTCTCTTAAAACCGTATAAGCATCATTCCTGCTTTGCACGTAAACATTGCAGATATAGCGCGGCTCTGTACCGCTGCCGCCCTTGCCATCGGGAACCATCTGATCGCAATATTGCGCGACCTGGTAAAGCTCCCATTTATCGATGTTTGCCGCAGTGAGACGGTTACCCAGGCCAAACCGGTCAGTTACCACAAGGTCGTAGAACACCCATGCTGGGTTGTCTGACCATGCCCACTTAAATGAACCGGTCCATGTTCCGCTGTATGTGCGAGTGACCGGGTCATAGGTATCAGGCACGCGAATTACACGCCCCTGTGGCTCGCAAGAAACCTGCGGAATAGAGCCGTTGAACTGGCTGGAGTCAAATTCGATGTACAGCAAGGCTGTATTTGGATACCGCAATTTTGCATCAATGACTTCCGTATAGCTTTGGATTGTCATTGAGTCGCCAATTTTGGCGCTGTTCGCATCAGCGGTTGTTTTGCGGAGGCGAATAGTCCAGGTGGATCCCGCATTTGGCAAATCTATCCGGTGGCTACGCTCATATCCTGAGGTAGTTTTCCCGGTAACAGCGGTATTAATAACAGTCTGAAATGCTCCGCCATCAGTCTGCAACTCGACGGTGTAATTGACGGAATACCCCACCAGATCCCCATCATCTTTCTGTCTGAAAAGTGACGGCCATTTCAGGCGCAAGCGAATAGCTGAGAGTTGGGTGTTGGTGAAAGTGTGCGTCCAGGCAACGGTACTTTTTACTTCGGTACCCACAGTTATTTCATTCTCTGTGCCCGGCAATCCCTGAATGTAAGATTGCGCCTGTGTCCCAGCTCGGAACTCCCACGCTACGCCGCTAAAGTTACTCGAGCCGTCACTGTTTAGAAGCGGTGTCCCATCAAGAAAAATTGACTGTCCAGTCAGGCCGCCGCCAAACTCGCCCTCCCCCAAAGCAATAAGCAGTTTTGCTTTCGCGATAGATTGAAGGTCATCTGGTTGTTCTACGGGCGTGCGGGATGATGAACTGCCGCCTTTGCGGCCTTTTATTTTGGTTGCGGTTGCCATATTGCGCCCATAAAAAAAGCCGCACAAAGGCGGCTAATGATGGATACCTGATCAAATATCAGGATGTTTTGTAAGGATAATGTGATTTACGCTCAGGGCTCAGCCCGGCCATGTTGGAGCATGACCGTCATTAACTGGAGGGATGGCTGATTAACTCTGGGTAAGGACATTCCATGTCAGATGATAAAACTATTCAAGATTTAAAAGATGAAATTGAAACACTACAGTACCGAATGGGAGGGACTGAATATCTAATTAAATTATTAGTCCAGAAAATGCACCCTAATGAAATTGCTGATATCAAGAGCATTATGAATGAAGCAATTAGCGTTCATAAACAGGATGGTGCTGTAGTTAAGGTTTTGAATGAGGGTCTACGCCTTCTCGGCTAATATATCCTCAATGCCTTTTTTTGCGGCCTGAGATATGGCCGCTCTTGCAAGTGCAAGGTTTTCTTCTTTCGCTTCAATCCCCTCTTGAATAACCTGCATTTTCTCTTCTAATACTTCAACACGTTGTTCTAAAGTCATAACTCACTCCCGCCTTTCGGCGTTGATTAAATTACTGCTGATCTTCAACATAAATACCGGCTGAAATAATCGCTCCACCGATCCGGCGTTTTCCGTAAAGAAGCGGAACAGGGTATCCTTGAGCTGCTGTATTCGTGACACCACCGAAGGCATATGAGGCCTGGTTATCGGCATCCTGTTTGCTGGCAAGTCCGCCGGTTTGAGGAGAAAGCATTTGGATCACGCCGCCAAGGGCCATTGCTGCTCCAAGTTTTGCCATCCCGAAGCCTACAGCAGACAAAGTCCCTGCAGACATCACTCCTATTACGACGCCAACAACAACTAATACCGCTCCGATTATAGTCTGCAATACCCCTGCTTGTTTGCTACCTATAATTACAGGGACAATTTTAATAACATCATCTGTAACCGGATATCCCAGATCATCAATTCCAACATTCTTTTTCCCGACGAACACAGCAAAAGTAAGCCCTCTCAACTTACTATTATTAAGATATCGTTCGAAATTATTTATTGTTTTGCATAAAGCATGAATAGCCTCTGCCTTAGTGCGCACTAATCTCTTGTGTGTTTTACCAAATTGCTTTGCCAAAGATCCTGACAGTTCAATTACCGTCATTTTTTCCTGCATTATTTGAGCCATAAAAACTCCAAAAAAAAACCACCCAAAAGGGTGGCTTACTTATTTATTTATACTCTACATGCATGATCTTGCGGCAGAACCCCAGTGGTCATTCCAACCTTTTGACACTGCATACACTGAAACATCACTTCCGCCAGAACCTGCGCTAACAATATTAGTTACAGCCAGCGCACCAAATATGTCGTCTGATGCAGTAATTTTATAACCCGTCTCCGTTGGTATACTTGTGCTTGAAGGCTTCAACTCAACCCACTTCGGCGCAAGACAACGATTTATAGCTTCTGCATTTTTGTTACTGTGAGCTGAGAATATTGGTTTTTGTGATTCCAATGAACTTGTCATACATCCAACCAGACTAAATGCCAGCACTGCTATGAGTAGTTTTTTCATTATCATCCCTCTGAGTTATTGGAAGAATGATAGCAGCACCACTCAGCAAGGCAACGCGTCTACATCAGATCTTTGTGCCTGACAATTTTCATTGTCCGTTCCTGCCAGTACCCACCGTAAGGCACGCGCTGACTGAGCATCCCGTACATGTGATGAAGAAGCATATTGCCCTCGAGCAAGATACCGGCATGATTCCACTTATTGGATTGCACCTGCATGATCACCATATCGCCGGGCATTGGTGGCCCGCTGACTTCTCGGAACCCGCATTCATACCAGCATTCCTGGTAAAAGTTATCCGGATAATCATTCTCCCACCATGGGTAATCTACGCGGTAATCGGTCAGTTCAATGCCGTGGGTTTGCCTGTAATAGCTCATGACCAGCCCCCAGCAGTCGGTGTGGCCGAGCACAAACGGCCGCTCGAGTAGCGGCAACTCGCCGCGGGGCTGTATGGTGCGAAAATCCCCCTCCGGCCAGCTCACGATGTGCCAGGGTAATTCTGTTCCGTCGCACTGCGCCTTATCCAGCTCGCTCGGCTGGGTTGTTGCATCTGGGTGGCTGTGAACAATGGCAATAACCGTTCCCCAGTCCTCAGCCTCAGCATACCCAATTGGGTCAAGGTGAAAGTCTTCACTCGGATTTGCTGCCAGATTGGCACAGGGGAAGTAACGCTCTACCCGGCTTTTCTGCGCTACCACACCACAGCATTCGTGTGGGTAGCTCTGCCGGGCATGTTCAAAAATATCCTGCAGGGTTTTATCGCGCATAGTCAGCTCTTAATCAGGGAGGTGCCAGGGAAGCCGCCGAACGGCAATTCGTTATTTGCTCCGAAACGGGGTTTGCAGCCAGTGTTGAGCGTGCCGTTGCATACGTCGAGAGACGGATCGCTTACCGGATTACCGTGCTTATCGAAATAATTGGTACCGGCGTAATCGCAGCCATCACCTGATCGGTATTTGCCACGGATGCACCAGGTGCAAAGTGAATGCAGTTGTCGCGTCGGGATCATCAATCCCTGCAAATCCATCGGGCTGCTCAGCGTGAACTCAACAGAGATGTTGGTTTCCATGCTTTTGCTGTCGATGTAGAAAACCTGCAACTTTTCCTGCGTGGCATCAGCCGTGGCGTTCCCACCGGCAAAGTTTCGTGCGTCGAGATACTGCGCCAGCGTATCGTGAATCGTCACAACCGCCTGAAGCATGTCGTCATACGCCAGACAAAGCGCGGTGATCGAACCGTCGAGGTTTGCCACTGTCAGTTTTGGCTGTGCGCCACTTCCGCTGGTTGATGCCTCAATGCCTTCAATCTGTACGGGCCAGGCTGAGTATTCATTGCCCTGCCACCAGATTGATTTTGCCGGAAGCTTCGATTCATCGTAAGCGGGTGTTCCACCTACATATTCAATGTCGGTAATGTAGCGTGTTCCCCATGCCTTTGTGGCAGTTGGAATCTGGATAGAAGATGCGCCGCCAAATGGCAAGGTTGTTGTCTCGCCGGAGGAGTACGTTATCTTGATTGCCGATGCGCCGTTAGCTGGAATTGAAGCCACAGCTGCAGCCCTAGTGATGGCTAAGTTTGTTGTTTCAATTTGACTACTGGCGAGAGCTCCAATCTCTAATTGTGCACCCCAAAGATAAATGCCGCTGACTCCATTCCCTGCAAACGATGTTGATGACTGTGTTGCCTGAGGGTAAATTGCTGGCCTTATGTCACCACTACCCGTAATCGAGGCGGCTGTGGTGACCGTAGTGCTGACTCTGTACCAGCCTCCACCCACTGACTGAATTCGTGACCGACTCATATCGTTTGCAGATACGATCACACCAGTTGATAAGTTGACCATTATGTTGTTAACAGCGACTAAGTTTGCGGCTTGAACAACTTGAACATTCGCAAACGCATAGGCCCCGGCCTTCAGATAGACACTGAATGTGTAGGTGGTATTAGTCGTCGGTATAAAGCTTTTATATATCGGATGAGTTGTAGCGCCCGTGTTGGGTATGAGGTGATCTGCCGTCATTGATCCATCGGGAGCTACGGCTAGATTTTGATTTACAGATGATGCAAGTTTTGTCCATGATGCATTTTCAAATTGAGACGAATAAGTTAGTAAATTTGTGGCAGCACTCTCAGGCTCAGTCCTTCCCACACCACCGAGATATTCAAGAGGCCACTGATTCGCTGCTGCCTGTTTAATCGCCCCATCCGCTCCGATGTAACTTACAGAGCCTGACCGGGTAAAGGTGACGCGGCTGTCGAGGAGAGTATTATCCAAACGGATCGGGCTGACCGGATTCGCCGCCTCAATTTCTGCCTCTGTGTAAGGCAGATTGTAATTGTGAAATCTGAGGACATCGCCCGTGCCAAAGGCAGTTCCATCGACTTCAAAAAGCCTGACGGTGTCGCCCGGCTCGAGTTTCTGATAATCGCTGTTAATGCTCATGGTTTAAACGCCTGTTCGAAAGTAGCATCAAGGGTGTATTTCCCCGCCCCGAGCGCCGTTGGCTTGTACGTGTCACATCGAAACATCGCCAGCGGCTCGAGCGGTGGTTTCCAAAGGAACGCCTTTGTTCCCTGATGGGCATCCAGAAACGCTTTAATCGCACCGATGTAACTCTCATTGCCGGTAAAGCTCAGCGTCCACTTTTGACTTTTTGGGTTTAAACCATCTCCGGCAACCTGGGTGTACCCGTCGCCGAACTGCGCTTTCCGCGTGCGAAAGGTTGTGTCGGCTTCGGCGTTTAAACGCGGGCACCACGTGAATGTTTGAATAGCCATTGATCACCTGTTTTTCATTGCGTTCCAGATGTCGCCGCCGGGGCGCAGATCCTTCATCTTGTTCTGCTGATAGAGCTGATTGACATAGTTGGCGATCTGCGTGCCGAACTGCTCCCATCCACCGGATGACTCAGTGCTGGCGTTGCCGTTGCTGTCGATTGTGATGTAGACCTGCGGTGCGCTGTTGCCACCCGCCCCGGAAGCGCCAGCACCGAGCGCCCGGACACCCAGCGAACCGTCGGCTGCGCGGGTCAGCGGCATGATCGCTTCTGGCCCCGCCTCTCCAAACACACCGGCACCTTTCGCAAACGCGAACATAGTGGGTGAGCTGTAAACGCCGTTGCTGAATGAGCTGAGGGATGGAGAGTCATAAACACCGCCCTTAGCATTAAGGCTGAGGCTGTTATAAGACCCCGAAGAGAATGCGCTGGAAGAGGCAGCGCCTGATGCGCCTGATCCACCGAAGTAGCTCGCAACCCCGCCGATCAGTGATCCAAAAATCCCAGATGAAGAAGAGGAGCCGCCGCCCATTGCGCTGACAACCGCCATCTGCAGCGCCACCTTTTCGATGATCTGCAAAACAGAAACACCCCATGACTTCCAGCTGACCTTGTTGCCCTCCAGCATTGAGGTCACATTGCTGAATGCGCTGTCCATAGTGGTTTTAACGCCATCAGAAACAGTGCCGGACACGTTGCTGATTTCTTCCAGCCAGTTGCTATAGCCTCGTGAGGCGCCGGACATCCAGTCAGCTTCAGCTGCCGCCGTTGCCTTATACTTATTGTCCAGTTCTGTCAGTGCAGCGTTGCGCGCTGAGATAGCAGCCGCGCCCTGGTCGGTTTTGGCGAAAACCCGGTCAACCTGCTGCGTTTCATCAAACCGAGAACGCTGACGGTCACTGAGGCCAGCCGTCTCCGTTGTAAGTGCGGTTTCGTCGCGGTATTTTCTGGCGGCGTCAGTGAGGTCTTTCAGCGCGTCGGCCTGCTCACGCTGTTTTCTGACCGTTTCATCCGCTTTCTGATTCCACTTCGCCAGTTCTTCAGACGACTCACGGATCGCTTTGATTTGCGCTTCCGTCCATTTGGTACCGGTCTGGTGAGACGCAGCGTAAAGCTCTGAAGCCTTTTCACCCTCAGTCGCCCTGACCCTCTGCACCTCAATGGCCACACTCAGATCGGCCATCTTCCGGGTGTACTGCTCAGCCTGCGCCGCGGCTTCCCGCTCGGCTTTGTTCTGCTCTTTGGTTGCGGCACTCGCGCCTTTTTTGGCATCCGCTAACCGCTGGGTATTGTTGTATTCGTCTTCTAAGGCTTTGGTGTACTGGATGGAGTACGTTGCGTTTTCAGCACCGGTTTTACCCATCTTCTCCAGATCAAACTGCGCCTGCCGGCGAACTTTCGCCAGACCGGTCAGGCCTGCGAGTTCAGCCTGCTGCTGCCTCTGCTGCAGGCTCTGCTGATCCTTGGTTGATACGTCCGCCTGCGGCACGCGCATCGGCGAATTGACCAGACCGGCACGGGACTGAAGCAGCGTATTACCCAGGGAGAGAAGGCGGTTAAATTCAGTGTGCTGGCCGTTCATCATTAACAGGGACTGATAAGCGGTATTTTGCTCTGCGGCTTGTTGCCGAATTAATTCTATGCGGCGGTATTCCAAACCAGCCAACACAGACTGAATTTCATCAGACTTCGATTGCATCTGATTAAGACGTTCTTGCTCAACCGCAAGCTTTGCTGTTACTGCTGTTACCGAACTAGTTAAATCCGCATCTTTAACATATCCACTATATGAAGGATTATTACGTGCCTCATTTAATGTATTTATGTCGCCTTGAAGAGATTTAACTTTCTTACTCTGTTCCTCAATTAATCTATTCTGCTCCGCAAAAGCAGATTGTGCTTTTGGGATATTATCTGACGCATCGGTTAAGCCCATTGATTTGGTTTTTTGCCTAATATCTTCAATAGTCTTACCGTATTCTTGAGCCTCTCTTCTCGCCTGTTCATTTTGCTGAGAGGTATAAAGCCATGCAGCACCGATCCCTAAAACAATACCCGGTATTCCTCCAACCGCGCCTAAAAGACCACTGCCGAGACGTGCACCTATTGATGAAATAGAGTTAAGTCGGGTCTGCGCTGCCTCGCGGGCAGCCATATTCCTTGTTAGTTGAGCTTGTGCGGCCGTTAATCTTCTCTCTGCTGCGGCTTGCTGATCGGCGCCAACAGCTGCTGCTTTGGCTTGCTGTGCTCGGTAAACTGTTGCACGTGCACGTGCAGTTGAAATCTGCGTGCCGCGAACCTGTGCTGCAGCCAGAGCAACTTCAGCCCGCTGCGCTGCGATCATTTGCGTGGTGGCTGAACCGACGCCTGACGCCATGTTGCCAAAGAAGCGCACCGCACCAATACCCACCAGAATGCCGAGAGTTGAGGCGACCTCATCCATGTT
Source organism: Rahnella sp. Larv3_ips (assembly GCF_003697865.1). Taxonomy (NCBI): domain Bacteria; kingdom Pseudomonadati; phylum Pseudomonadota; class Gammaproteobacteria; order Enterobacterales; family Yersiniaceae; genus Rahnella; species Rahnella sp. Larv3_ips. The sequence continues at coordinate 56,509 of NZ_MJIB01000005.1, forward strand.
ATTAGCGAGGCCGTCCAGCAACCCGCTCAGTGAAGCAGTGACGCCAGTTGCCTGATTCTGTGCGCCGACCCACGCCTGAAAGGCGTTTTCAGCTTTCGTTACTGACCCGCTGACAGACGCCGGGAGGCTGGCAAACTCACCGCGCAACGTGCCGAGCTGGCTGATGAGCGCTGGCACCACTTTGTCGATCGTGAGCTGGCCCTGATCGGCCATCGCCTTTAAATCTTTTCGGGCTACGCCCATGCCCGCCGCCAGCGCGCGGATCACACGGTCGCCGGATTCATTCACGGCGTTGAATTCTTCGCCGCGCAAGACGCCCTGCGCTAACGCCTGGCTGAACTGCGTAATGACAGAGCTGCTTTCTTCCGCACTTGCCCCTGACAGCTTTAACCCGGTCGAAACTGACTCGGTGATTTTCAAAACGTCCTGCGAGGAATACCCGAATTCGCGCATAGAGGCAGCGGAACGGGCAAACAGGCTGGCGTTATCCCCAAATGCCGTGCCGGTCACCTGGCTAATCGCCATCAGCGCTTTTTGGTTATTGCTGAAATCTTCTGTCGATTGAGATGCCTGCTTTAAACGGGCATTAACCTGATTCCATTCGTCGGCAAGATTGATCAGGTGGCCGGTGGCGAAAGCACCGGCGAAAATCCCCGCCATATCTTTGGCAGTGTCGCTGATCCCCGATAACTGGCCGTTAAGGTCGGCGATTGCGCGCTGGCTTTGACGCGATGCGGACTCTGCCCTGCGGCTTCCCTGCTCCATCGTTCTGTAATAGTTTTCACCCATGCGCGAGGCGCGGGCTATTTCACTTTGAAACGACGTCGAATTAGCAGAGATTTTAATAATTAGTTCGCGCAGCGTTGCCATATTTCACCCATAAAAAAACCCGCCGGAGCGGGTGTTAATCTGCAAGCTTGCCGAGGAATCCTTCGAGGCCGTTTTCTTCTGTTTCCACTTCGGCCTCCTGCCACTGAAGCAGGGCATCATCAAGACTGACCTTACCGCCCTGAGCGTTGAATACGGCGGCGGTGATTTGTGCTGCATGCAGATCGGCGCGCCGGTCACCGATTGGGCTGATGCGGTCAAACTCCATCCACAACTTCAGCTCACTGGCGGGAAGTGTATTTTTCAGCTCATTCAGCGTGCGACCTAGGCGGAGCGCCAGCGTCATTAAGAAGAAGGTGCCAGGCTCTCTGACTTTTTTTCAGCGGCTTCCGCCGTAGTGCTAAGTTCCAGCGCCTGCTTAAGTAAACGGGAATGCACCGGGCCGTAAATGCTTTCGACCAGCCCCCGATCTTCCTCTTTAAAGACTGGCTGATCGTTCTCATCCAGCAGCACATCGATGAAGAGAATGACGTCGGCCTTAATATTTCGGTGAACGGTCTGCGCCGGTGTCATTTTTACCGGCTCCTGGCCTTCCGGCACGTCGGGGCTGATGATCTGTTGCCATTCAATCCAGCCCTTAGAAGAGGGTTCACGGATCGTCACGGCTGCATCGCCCCACTCAGGAACGGTCACAACTTTCTTACGAAAACCCGACAGCGGCGCCAGCGCCAGCGTGCGAAGTGATACAACTGATTTAACTTTGCTCATTAATTTCCCCGGTAAGTTTCAGATAATAAAAAAGCGGCCGAAGCCGCTTAGGTTGTTGCCGGACGGATACGCTCTGGCTTGCCCTTGATGCGCAGCGTGTACGACGCGGTGACCACGCCGGACGTCGATGCGCTCCATGAGTTCTGGCGAACTTCGCAGAGATAGGCAAAGCCGTTGCCTGACGGGAAAACGACTTTAATCGCGCGGATCTCGTCGTTGTCGTATGCCGTTTGCAGCGCTTCCTGCGCGGCTTCGCTGCCAGCCCAGTTGCGGGAAAGCGTCATTTCAGCGGGTGCAGCCAGACCGTTTGTCTGTTCCTGTTCGGTTGAGCACAGCGTGGTGACGTCAATATCTGACTTTTGACCACCGGTGTAGCTGATTTCCTTCGTCGCGCATTGGGCATCAATCCAGGTAGCGCCAACGGGATTTGGTGTGGTCGCCGGGGCACTGGAAATACTGACGAGTGTTCCCTGCGTTTTTTCGTACTTACTGACCATGTGATGATCTCCAGACATAAAAAAACCGCCCGGAGGCGGCTGATTGGGGTGAGTGAAACTATTCCCAGATTTGAACTTCGATCGTCGCCCGGTATAAGCCGGTGTCAGATTCGTAACCTTTGGTACCCATGAGGGAGGTTGGCATTAAAGGATTGAGAGCTTCTTTGGCCTGAGCCCGGATAGCCGTTGCCTCGTCGATTGTTGTGGCATAAACGTCTATCTGAACGGAGTTCGACGACGCCCCGGACTGCCCGCACATAACGTCATCTTCATTATCTGACGGCAGGCTGAACACCAGCCACGGCGCAACGGTGCCCTGCGGCGCGACATACGGAAAAACTTTACCGGTGCACAGCCCGCCGATCAGAGGGTAAACATCGGCTTCTGTCATTTTGACAATACCTCATCAATGGCCTTGTTCAGCTCATCAAACCCGGCCTGCGCCGCCAGTTCCTGATTGGTATCGTAGGCCGGGCGAACGAAAGGATTAGCGGGCATCTTCGATGTGCCCAGCTCGATGAAGCGCCAGTAAAAGGCGTTATTACGGCTGGCACCCTTGGTTGTGTTATCGCTGTTCGTTCCGTTGGGATTGGTACCGCGAATATGAACACCGGCCACCGCTTCACCAGGTCCTGACTTACGGCTCACCACGACAATGTTACGTGCCAGCTTCCCGGTGAGTTTCGGCGCACCTTCTTCAACGGCATCACGTATCACTTCAGCGCCAGCCCGCGCGGCCTGATTGAGTACCTTTTTGGTTTCGGCTTTGCTCAGAACGGCCAAATCCTCCGCCAAATTAAGAAGGTCGCTAAAATCCAGATTGGCTCCGATCATTGCTTTATCCCCTCCTCACATAGAATCTCAAGACGCGTGCCATTTTCTCCGCTGAGCACTGATTTCACATTGTAGATTTCATTGCTGCCAGTAGGAGGAAGATGAACGATTCGCCAGGCGGCCGTCGGCACCGCATCAGGATATTTCCTGATCCAAATGCGCGTAGTGGTACCAGCCACTTCAGCGCCTGAATCCAATAATTCCCGCCCAGAGATATCAGAGATATCTGCACGCACGGATTTAACATCAACCCAGCCTGTACTGGGCTGCCCTGACGGCAAACGCCCTTCTCCGGGCTTTTGCAGCATAACGCGGTTGCGCATTCTCCCCGATTTCATAGGCCGTATATCCGATAGGGTTGAAGAAGCGATTCAACAGCAAAATCAAAGGTGGTCGTGATATTGCCCACGTTTACTGCTTCGCGGTTCTCATACCAATGCGCAATAAGAAGCAGCATGGCTGTTTCAATATCTTCCCCGTAAAGCAGGGCGTCAGGATCCAATAAATATGCTGGATCAGCCTCCTCGTAATACATTTTCCGGCGGGTATAGTTCTCGACATATCGGACAGCAGCCTTAATGCGAACATCGAACCAATCATCATCTTCAGTGAATTCCTGCTCAATATTGCAGTGATGCTTTGCCTTATCGATTGTCAGCATAATTCCGCCCTATTTTTTCTTTGTTTTTGGCTCTGGCTCTGGCTCTGGCTCTGGCTCTGGCTCT
>NZ_MJIB01000005.1:60370-86054 GCF_003697865.1 Rahnella sp. Larv3_ips
AGATTATTTTCTTCGCCATCCGGAACAAAGCCAGATGACGGAAGATTTACCTGCACTTCAACTGCATACCCCTTAGCGACCAGTTCACGCCCATGCTGTTCATTGGTTTCAAAGGTTTCCTGCTCTACCACAACGTTGCTGTTGTGATAAATCGGCTTAATTGCGATTAATTTCATTGTGATCACCACAAATAAAAGCGGCCATGCGGCCGCTTATGAGATGAAAGCAGATTAGGTGGTTGGGACACCTGAGAAGGAACCATAAATGAAGGCTTCCGGGCGTTTAACTGCCAGCGCCAGACGCTCTTCGCAACGGATCGAAATCATGTTCTTTTCGAAATCGTCTGCGTTCTCGGTGCTGATCACCACGTTGGCGTCTTCACGGTCGAACAACTGAGCGGCGGCATTAAAGGCACCCGTCAGGAATTTACCCTGGAAGGCGGCAGTTTCTGTGGCCACGACCGGCAAGCCCCACAGCGTAGGACCCGTCAGAGCTGAAGGGTTCGCCAGAATGTAGCGGCCCAGCGTGTCTTTGGTCAGTTCGATTTTAGCCCAGTCGATAAAGTGCAGGACATGGCCGGATGCAGGGAAGCGCGCCAGCTGTGCCTGCAACATTGCCAGACGCAGATCATCGATGCCGTTCTGCTGCTCTACCGAAAATGCCGGGTCGAACGCAGAGGCTTGAGGCACGATGCCGTGAAGGTGTACGCCGGTACCGTCGCCGAACAGAATTTCCTGCTCTTCAACATATTTCAGGCCGTAGCGCATTTCTGCATCAATCGTTGATTGCAACTGAGCAAAGTCATCGAGGATCTGTTTCGATGCTTTGAACATGTGAGCAATGGTGGTGACCGGGGTGATTTTGGTGGCGAATTCAATGCCGCTGTAAGGCTTAGTGGTTCCTTCAGCAACAACCTTCGCCGCGTTGGTGAAACCGGTCTGCTGCACCCAGAAAATCGCCGGGGCGCCGGTGCGGCCCGGAGCAATCAGATCGCGGATGAACAAACGCTGTTTCGGCGCAGTATCGATGCCTGGTAAACGCTGAGGCTCGACAACGCCGTCGGCAACATCCGTGGACAGTAACGCCGCATTCACAGGAATGTTTACACGCTTGCCGCCTTCAACGCTCGCCGCAAAGTTCTTCAGCGCTTCTGAGCTGATCACCACTTTACCCACGGTCTCGGCAACCTTAGCGGCATTGTTCAGAGGCATTTGCGCGACGTGCTGCTCCAACTCACCCAGCGCCGATTTAAGAGTTTTTTCAGCTTCGCGCAGAGCATTGAACTCAGACGCCATCTGGTCTACTGCGGCTTTGGTTTCTGCAGAGAGCGTGCCGGATTTACGTGCCTCAGTCAGCGCTTCTTCAGCTTTGGCGCTGAATTTACCGTTGGCTTCTTCAATGCTAGCGGTTACTTTTTTCAGGATTTCATTTACTTCGGACATGGTGTTTCCTTATTTGCCGAACGCGGCCAGCGCGTTTTCAAGTTGTTTGAGGTCTTCAGGGTTTGGAGAGTCGGTAGCGCTCGGCTTACCTTGTTGATTGTCAGTAGCGCCCGGCGTACTGGCAGATAAAGATTTGAGAAGTTTTCTGCGCTCTGAGCGCGGCGTATTGGCCTTGGCAAGCAGCGCGTCGAGTTTTCGCAGCGCTGCTGCAGGGCTTTCGTCTCCATCGGAGATTTCATCCGCCGACAAAAGCCGGTCAGCTAAACCTTTCTCGACCGCATCGTTGCCGCCGATATATGTTTCGTTGTCCATCATTCCTGACACCGTTTCGGCATCAAGCCCGCTGCGGGCGGAATAAATATCCTGCATTGCCCGGTCGAAGGGCTCCATATCCTGAGCCGCGCGCGCGAGGTCAAGCCGGTTTCCAACCACGACGACCCAGCAATTGTGGATCATAAGAAACGCTCCGCGACCAATCTGCACCTCGTCACCGGCCATGGCGATAATCGATGCGGCAGAAGCGGCGATGCCCAGCACCTTTACGGTGACTTTGCCGCTGTATTCTCGGAGTTGGTTATAGATTGCCAGCCCTTCGAACATGTCACCGCCCGGCGAGTTGATGCTCACCGTGACGTCTTCCCCGTTCATTGAGCGAAGAGCGCCAGCAATTCGGTTAGCGGTAACACCCTCCCCCCAGTAATCAGAACCAATGACATCGAAAATAGAGATCGTGTTGTCGTTGCTGTTGGCAGCCTTAATGCCACCGTCCCAGCGATCCAAAGCGGCCGGTGATAGTTCACTGGTGACTTTCGCGCACGGGCGCCCCTCCGGCGCTGCCGGAAGATTCTTTAATGACATGGGTTGGCTCCTAAGCCGCCTTTTTCAGCGGGGAATGTTCGAAAGAAATATCGGGGAACAGTTGGTTATGGAGCTCGAGCAGTGCGTTCGCTCTGGCTGCCTGGTTGTTTTGGCGTAAATCTTCAAGCGCGGTGAGGTTCAGCTGCACGGTGTAAATGTCGCCGCCCGGGATCGGAGGCAGATTTTCCAGCCGGCGGACGTCGTTGCGGCTCATCCAGCCATTCTGCAAGGCGGTAGTGTAATAAGCCGCGCGCCCGGCGCTGTCAGCGCGGAGTAAACCTTCCACAGAGAATTCGGCAAAATAATCTTCATCATTACCCAGCAAGCAGCGCGCTATCTCCTGCTCGATATTGACCAGCAGCGGGCGCAGCGTGTTGGTCAGGAATAAAAGGTTCATGCCTTCAACGCTTGACGCCCAGCTGCTCTGTTTGGTCATGTGCCCGACCATAAAAGGCGGGATCCGGAACCAGCGGCAGATTTCTTCAATACTGAAGGAGCGGCTCTCCAGCATCTGCGCGGCTTCAGGGTTCATCGTTACCCCCTGATAAGTCATGTCGCCTTCAAGAACCATGACCTTACCGGCATTCTTTGAACCCACAAACGTGCTCAGATTTTGCTTTAAGCGCGCTCTTTGTTCCGCGTTTATATCTGTCTTAGCGCTGATAAATCCTGAGTTCTGTATGCCGTTTTCAAAGATTTTCGCGGCAGATTCCTCAACCGCCATGGCCGAACCAATAACATCCCGCCCGGCCATCATCGGCATCATGCCGCAGACGCCGTCGAGTCCGAACCCGCGGATGTGCATCATGTTTTTCACGGGGATATCGCGCTGCCCGTTTTTATCGGTATAGGTGTACTGCAGTTGCCCGTTATCGAGGCGCTTAACGACCATGTTTTGAGGAAGAAGCGGGTTAAGACCAACAACCTTTTGCCCGATCATTAGCTTTTCGATGAAAGCATTACCCCGCATACAAATGCTGGCCACCAGCATCAGCATGAATCTGGACGGCGTCATTTCTCCATTGGGCTGTTTACAGAGCACTTTATAGGCTGGGTGATCGGTCGCCAGTGCACGCGAACCGTCCTTTTCCCGCTTATAGACTTTTAGTGGCAACGTTGAGACTGATTCGCTCAGCAATCGCGCGCAGGCCCAGACAGCTGACAGCATGATCGCCTTATCGACGGTCACCGTTTTACCGCTGCTGCTGGTACCCATCCACTCCTGCCAAAACGTGCCGGTGGTCAAACTGATAGGTACACCGAGCCAATTTAAAAGGGCGCTCTTTACACGCCCCGGTTGTTTTTTGGATTTCATCAGACACCTATCATTATCGGATCTTCGAAGAAGTCGGTTAAGTCCTGCTTATCATCACCACCGTTGACGAGTAACCGGCTTTTGGCGGTGAACAGCGCCACCGGCCCATCGATTTTATTTTCCGGCGTTGATTTATTCGGGAACACGTTGTCGTTTTTGTCAGGCTTAACGGTGACGTTTGACATCATCCACGTCATTACCGGGTTGCCGTCGTGGTGGATCTTGCTGCCGTAGACATCGGCCTGAACTGACTTCATGGATTCAGACAGGTTTTTTACCGTCTGGGCAACTTCGACCAGCGGTAATCCCTCTTCGGCCAGCGCCAGGCTAAACTGGGTTGCGCTCCACGGGTCGAAGGCTATTTCTTTCAGGCTTTCACCTTTCACCCAGGCTACGACCTCGGCTTTGATATAGCCGTGATCGATAACGTCACCATCGGTTAAATCCAGATATCCGGCATCCGCCCATTTCCGGTAAAGCTCAGAAATATGCTTCGGCGCGGTTTCCAGTCGCCCTTCGGGGAGCCAGAATTTCGACTTGGTGTGGGTGTGGCCATTCGGTGCAAGCCACGTTTTAACCGCGGCGCAGATGTCTATCTTGTTGGCTAAGTCGATACCCACCCAAAGCGGCCAGTTGACCAGCTCTTCATCCGGAGCGATGTCACCGCACTTATCCCAGCGGGCCATATCCATCCAGGCGCTTTCAGCGGTCACCCAGATATTGAGGTGCTTGGTGAAAAAGTTCGGGCGCGCGGCGATCTGTTCTTTCGCTTTTTTCGCCAGACGGCGCATGTCGTCCCAGCGCTTACAGATCCCCAGCCCCGGATTTGCCTTCGGCCAGTTCTTTTCATCAAACGGGTCGTCGTCTTCATCCAGCGTGTAAATGACAGCAAAGTAAGTGTCGTCATCTACAACGCCGCGCAATACCTTTATGGCGTAATCGCGCTGCTCAAAGCAGATCCCCTCTTTGTTTGAACCTGCTGTTGTGATGGCAAAAAGCAATGACTGCAGGCGGGCACCCGTGGCTGTCTCCAGCACGTCCCAGACATCACGGGTCCGGTGAGCGTGGAGCTCATCGACGATCCCGCAATGGATATTCAGGCCGTCGAGGTTGTTCGCATCGCTGGAAAGTGGCTCAAACTTGGAGGCGGAGCGCTCCTGGTGAATGTTGAGTTTTACATGACCGAACAAACGGCCCAGCGAACGGGGTGCTTTCTTGATCATGTTCTTTGCATCATCAAAAACGATGCGTGCCTGGTCGCGGGTGGTTGCCGCTGAATAGACTTCGGCGCCGCCCTCGCCGTCAGCACCGGTCATGTACAGGCCGATTCCAGAAGAGAGCGTAGACTTGGCGTTTTTGCGCGCCACCTCGTTGTAAGCAGTGCGAAAACGGCGAACCATGATCGCGTCGCCGTCATCGTCAAACATCTGTTCACCGGTCATTTCGTCGATCAGAGGGATCACGAACCCGAACAGGTTTATCAGAATGAAGATGTCCCAGGCCATTAACTCTATCGGCTTGCCTGCCAGTGCACCTTTTACGTGTGGGACGAAGTTATAGAAATCGAGGATGTGCTGTGCGCGATCCTCGCTGAAGTAGACGCCGCGTTCCGGCCCATGCTCTAAATCGTTAAGGAATCGTTGGCACGAAAGCCGCACCAGTTCGCCAGCAACAATCTCGCCGGATAGCACGCGCTCGGCGTACTGGATACCATCCGAAACCGTTGCCATTCATCATTTGCGCTTTTTCAAAAATTCTTCGAGTGGGTCGGCTTCCCCTGCACCATCGCTGCTTACCTTGCTGCGTGAAGCCGGTGTCATGCCGAATTCTGCCATCATGCCGCGTAGGCGTTTCCAGGCATCTGCCATCATTCCAACCCGCGGATGAGCTTTAATCAGAGTGTCGCCTGTCATCGTCTTTGTTTTGTAGGTTTCCCCCTCCTCATCCAGAATGTCTCGGTGACTTCTCCATTCCACATAAGCACCGATCAACAATTCAAGTGCCATTCCATCGAGATGTGTGATCACGTTGGAACCATCCAGCTCTTCACCGATCCGCTTGAACCAATACTTCTCTTGCTTATTGAAATGCTTCGGAACTGGGGGTACCCCTGACGGAGGTTTTGGCTCTGACTTGTTTATTGCACGTTTTGAAGGGTTCCCCTTGATCAAACGCAGATTCGTTGGGGTTCTCGGTGGTCCAGACATGATAGAAAACTCCTATTAATCGCGATTGGGGATCCCCATGAAAAAGGTTTCCAACCTGCGGGCGCGTAACAAAAACTTAGGCGGCGGTTCGGCAGAGCCTGGGCTCTGAACTTTTTGCCCGCCCCTCCCCAGCAAATGAGAATTGATATCATCCGAGCCGGTCGCGCCCAGTTTTCTTTCGGTGGCACGGCCAGCACAGGCTCTCAAGGTTGGCTGGGTCATCTGTCCCGCCTTTTGCCTTTGCAAGAATGTGGTCGACTGTTGTCGCCGGCACTGGCTTGCCCTGTCGTTTATGTTCCTGACACAGGTGCTTATCTCTCGCAAGGATGAGAGGGCGAAGCTTGTCCCAGTTGGCACCATACCCGCGCTCCTGTCTGGTCTTACCCTGCTGATGGTTCTCCCATCCGGTATTGATGTGCTCAGGGCAGTAGCCAGAACGGTCAATGGTAGTGTGACGACACCCATGCTTTCGGCATGCGCGTGGTATGCGAGGTGGCATAGGCTCTTTCATTCCGTCTCATGCTGATCGAGGTCAATGATGATTGGATTCTCAGCCTGCTGCTCTTTTAGTCTGAAGCGGGCAGTAATAGACGGCATCTTGTTAGCCTCGCTGATGATGTTCGTATCGATCTGCTGTTCAAGCAATTCGCCGTCAACAGCTATGCCATACCCGTAAAACAGACCGGACCTATACAGCTTTGCTAACTGAATGTGCTTCTTCATGTTGCCTCACTTGTGTCTGAACCAGCTGGCGCCGGTGCGCTCGAATCGTTTGAACACCGTGTTCACCTGGTGCCCGTGCTGCAGCCGATCGCAGAAGAACGTCAGAGCCGTATAGTTGAACAGGCCCATGTCGCTATCGCCTACGGTCACCGCCTTGCGGTAATGCACATCGCTCACGTTGTCCGCCCAGTAACGCAGCATCTTCGTGATGAACGCGATCACCACGTCACGGTTGCCACCCAGCAGGCCAGCATTCAGCAGCGTGTGGTTCGCATTGCTGCGCATGAATGATTGAAGGAAAGCAGCCGGGTGATGGTTGCGCATCCACGGACAGTCAACCTTCTCCGGTTCATCACCGGTGTAGAGATAAGCGCCCATGCAGTCGAATGGATTGTTGAGCATCTCCACGTCGGTACCATCGACACAAAAAACCCGACGCGTGGTCGGGTTCTGGTGGAGGTATTGAAGGATGCTTACCCATCGTTGCCAGTAAGGTGAGAGGCTGGTTTCAACCTTGATGTGCTGCACTGTGTCGCTGTCTGCAACATCGAAGCAGTCATGCAGGATCACCAGCTTCTGACCGCGCATTGAGTCAATCAGCGGTCGCAGTTCTTCATAGTCAGGCTTCCACACTTCACCGCGCTGTGGGTCAGGTTGCCCGGTGAAGTAGGTGGTAATGATCACGTCTTCACCTGCTGCCGGTTTGTATGGCACGAACCGGTCACTGTCTCGGTTCGCCTCATAGATTGGCCGGTTGCGGGTGATCATCACTGAACGGTCAGGACCGGCAACCGTGGACTGAACCAGCTGATGCTCGTCAGCAGACCAGAACAGGCCAGCGCTGTTCGTCACGTCGCTATAACGAAATGACGTCAGACCAGCGTTATAAATTCGCTCAGACAGGTTCGGATGTTCCCAACCCCACTTACCGAACACCGGATCCATACCGCCGACAACATCGAGACAGATGCGCTTGAAGTAAAGCATGCAGCCGCGCGCGTGTGACCAGGCGGTGATCTCGCTGTCCTGATAAATCTTGATGGTGTCGTTAAGCTTGGTGCCGGTCGCAAAGTCCTGAAAGATGTACATCAGGTGCGGCTCATGGCTGGCGACGTATGGCTGATGCCAGCCCTCGATCACCGGGTAAGTGTCGTCGTCAAACAGGAAGATATGATCGCAACCTTCCAGGAGCTCGAAGCACTTATTCTTTGCCGCGGCGATGCCCACGTTCCGCACGAAACGAAAGGTTGCTTCTGGTACCGGCTTATCACTCGCATCATCAACAACGACGATTTCAGAGCCAGCAGGTGCCAGACGTTTTATTTCCGCCAGCGTCTTACTGAACACGTCATAGCGGTTGTGTGTGGTGATCCCGATACCAATCTTTGTCATTTTAAATGCGCCGTGTAATCGCAGGGATTCGGCTTACCGAACCGGTAAAGATGAAACAGGTACACGCCGCGCGCTATTGCCAGCTTACCGCCAGCCGCACGCACTGCAGCGCAGAACTGTTTGTCGAAATAGATGGAGCGCTGCTGAAACTTAATTTTCTGCCAGAGAGAAACGCGAAATAGCATCAGCATTCCGGCTACAACTTCTGGCGCTGGCAGTTCCACCAGTTCGCCCCAGTGACGGCTTTCAAGCTCTTCGGCAATCTGCAGATGAACTCGAATATCCGGTTCATCGCTGAGTTGACCGCCATGCGTCTGGTATGGAGATCGGAGCCGGTTTGTCATACATCCGATCACATCGAATTCAGGATCAGCGCCAGCAATATCCGCGATTTGTTTCTGCTGCTGAGGTGTGAGGAACATCGTGTCAGCGTCACGAATGCAAACCCAAGCATCAGGCGGAAGTCTGGATATTGAATTGTTGATACCACCGCCAATATCACCGGCTTTAAATGGTGTTAGATAAAAGACGTAGGACACATAAACTCCAGGCATAAAAAAACCGCCCGAAGGCGGCTTAATTCTTATCAATAAGAACTACTTGAGAGCTGCTTGAATAGCATCGGCAAAGTTCTTCAATTCTTTTGAAGCGTATTTTAAATCTTCTTCTACTTTATCAGTTCTCGCGTTTGCACCGGCTGAACCTGCTGAAGCTTTAACAATTTCTAAGGCAGCTTGGACTGCTAATAGACGCTGCTTATTTTCTCTACTTTCACCAGTTGGATAATAACCTTCTAACATAACAATCTCCTTTTGAAAAGTGAGGTTTTAAGCTAACACTCTCAGTTGTAAAAGTAGAGAAAGTCTATTGGGATTTGCAACGCATCTCTGCTTCAGCGGCATAGCAATCAAGGTATAGGGACACTTGTTACTAGTACTGGTTGACTGCAATATTAAGAACTCATAGCTCAACTTCTGACATTTTCTAAGGACTGTTAGCATTTTGTGCTCTATTGTTAGGGTATCCTTTCAACAGAGTGAAAACCTATGGAATGGAAAGTTGTAGACAGAATCTTTTCAACGGCAGAAAACCTGCAGATTTTAAAAGTGACTGCACCAGGAAATCTGAAGTTCTCAATCTGGGTTAAATCTAATCTTGAAGTGCCACTTGGTTGCATGCTAACGCCTGTGATCGATGGATATATTGCCAACCATGACAAAGGCCATTTTGTTGCTATCCAAAAAGTTGTGCCATTTAGCATCAATCATTGGGAGAGCCTTAAATCAGCCCAACAACCAACCCAGTCGGTCAATGAGGATGAGGTTGTTATCCAGGAAGTTTCTCCAGACAATTAAGGTTTGCATTGTTTTGCAACTTGCTCGATATAGCCTTGGAGATATTCAATCACTTCGTTGTCTTTGATGGCGCTGGCTCGGAGATCGAGAACAGCCCGTCCACCAGCGCCAGAGAGTTCGACTTGTGCTGCATCGCCCACGCCGCCGGTTCCGGTAGTGCTGTTCCCGACGAGCTTGCAGGTGGCAAGGTTTGCTGCTGCGATCCGCACCCGGCGAGTGCCAGCAGCGACATCAGCGCGCAGCCTGTCATTATTGGCCTGTTCATCGGCTAATTCCTTCGTGTGTTTGGCATCCAGCGCCGCCAGTGCGGTTTGTGCCGCTTCGGTGCGCTTCTTCTGGTTGGTCAGGTCAATCACTGCCTGATCACTGAATTTCTTCAGCTCCGCTGTGTGGGTCGCTTTCAACTTTGACACGTCAGCGTCCCAGCGCAGCCCCTCAATCCACCAGACCAGCGCGGCGGCCAGTAATATGGCAACAGCCGATTTCCAGTAAGCCTTAAGCACAGCAGCGAACAATGATGTTTCCACGTCGTGCCTCTCAGATGCCCAGCGCTTTCTGGGCAATTGCCAGACGAGCCTGCCGATCGGCCAGACCATTTACGCCACCGTTGATTCGTTTGGTCAGCCCCACAAAGTCGCCTGAGTCGGCAAAGCTGTTGCAGTTGTTTGCCTTCCAGAACCAGCCCGCCGACCGCGCCGCATATTCCGGCTGATGCAACAGATCTGGGCTTCCGATCAAATCAAGACCCAGCGCGCGGCCACAGGCCAGGTAGTTATCGAGGAACGTGATCTGTTTCAGGCCACGACCATGGAATTTATAACCGTCTCCGGCGGCTTTATTACCGAACCTGCCTGCATAGACGAGGTTAGCAATAGCCTTCTGCCTTTCCATTGGCACATACGGCTCACCGGCTTGCCGTCCGAGTTGTTGACGCTGAGAATCTGTGAGCCGTTTTCCGAAGATTTTTAGACCTTCAACGGAATAGTCGAAAGACTCCCACAGCTTCCTAAAGCCGCCAGACTCATGCCCAACCTGCGCAATGAATGCCGCCTGACGCGCCGGGGTAGAAATATCGAATTCAGCCATCGTGGACACCACATGCGGATACCAGCGCGCGGCTAAGTCGGCGCTCAGGGAAGCCGCCCGTGTAAATTGGTCTTTTGTCATTGTGGATGTCTCAGGGCGCTGAATAGTTTGGCGACGTTGCCACCGGTTCGATACACAGCAACGCAGATGATCGCGTTGATTGCGAAAGCCGCCCAGTGGGTGCTGGTGTAGTGATCAAACATGAATCGGAGCGGTACCGTCGCATATGCCAGGATCAGCAGGTATGCCAGCCATGAAGCCCACGTCCGATGGGTAGCGCCCTTCTTACGGAAGAAGCTGAGGCGAATGACAACCAGGCTGCAAAGCACTACGTTGCCAATCACCAGCGGGTCATTTATTACCACTGTTCCCCCTCCACCGATCAATCAGTGATGTTGGGTTTTTCGCCCTGTTGCTCGCGAAGGTCAGCAACTGAACTGCTATTGCTGCAATGATTAACGCGCCCAGAGCATCCAATGGTTTATCGCTGTATCCGAGCCATGAAGATAATTTCGAACCCATCACGCCAGCCCCGAAAAGCCCTACCATGAAGGACACACAGAAATAAGAGGCCCGGCGAAGAAGAGTAAGGTCAGTGGCTGAGGTAACATAGAACATAGCGCCAGCAAAGGAACCGAAAACTACGCCATAGTCCAGACCGCTAACCCATCCGAATATACTGACGCCAGCAAGTGCCACAGTGGCACCAGCATCGCCAGACAATGGATCAGACATTGATAAACCCCTTATCGCTGTTGGTGTCCTCACAACCGAATTGAGGGCATAAAAAAAGCCGCTTTCGCGGCTTGTTATTGGTCAGATTTTTTTGAGAAAAGAAGACGTGTTTTTTTGAACAATTTCATGACCAATGATGGTTTCCTTTTGGGGCGCCATGTATTTCTTGACCATTTCTGAGCCTGTTCAAAACTTAGTCCTGATTTAACGAGCGCTTTCACACTCCTCTTCTCTTCTACCCGATTTGTTATCTCTGTTAAGAGAAACATGAATATCGGGAAGATAAGTTTAAAAATCGCCAGAAAAAAAATGATTCCGGTCAAAGCAGCATAATGGTCGTAGATGCCGATAAAGAAGGATTTCACTGAATCTATCATTGGTCACCATTTGTTGTTTTTTATGCAACCAATGATACCAGATAACAAAAAACCCCGCCGGAGCGAGGTTTTGAAATTGTCTAAGCTTTGTGACTACGTGACCACTCTTAACAGATTAAAAGCGTTTTTGGAATTCCACAACATTAGTTTTCGCGTACTTTGACGCCAGCCGCTATCAATGTTTTTCGACTATCCTGAATCCCTTCGTTATAGCCAGCATCATAGTAACCTTCTGGTTTACTGCGCATTGCAGGTAATGAAACTGTCATGCTTTTTCTTTCTGACTCAGCACCCGAACAGAACATTTTCCACATGAGCTGAACGGCAGGAGTGGAATATTCAATTTCAATATCATTCCTTCCACTGGGGCTCATAATGGTAAGCATATCCCCCTTCATACCAAGGTCGAGTTCGGGGTAAAACTTATCCATATGACATTCAAATCGGTAACGAATATCGTCGATTTTCATCATAAAAAGCTCCATGATTTATGCTGTTAAGGGAATTCTCTTAGGTAAAGACTGCGGTTCTTTACTTGTATATCGGTCCATCTCAAGGCTCACATCAAGCATGGCAAGACAGCCGTCTATAAAACCTTCTGCCGATTGAAGTCTCTTTAATACTTGGGTGTGCGAAATGCCCAGCTTTGTCCCCATAATTCTAACAGGTATATCAAGCACGTAATGCCATTCTATTAGTGTGCACAGGTATGGATTTTTCTTTTTTAAGCAATTGACCGCTGAGCTCACGATCAAGCCATCATCATCGCAGCAGGATGCTCTCGACTTCTTAGATGATGGAATAAGTCCTTTAAACCCAGCAGCAATGGATGGGAAGTCGACCCCACTGCCGTCGCAAGACGCCCAAGCACCCCAGCGCTCTAATACCAGTTGAATATCACGCATTATTCTCTCCACACTCTTATTTTGCTTTGCCGGTAGCGATAACACCCATCGCCAGCGCGCGGTCTAATGTCGTCAGTAACAGATGTTCCTGTGTACCGTGTTCTTTTTCCCAATCCTGGGTATTCGCATGAAGTGAGTCGTGACACCGTCTGCACAGCGGGATCACAAACAGGTCATGCGCTTTTGTCGCCATACCGCCAAATCCGTTACCGGTGATGTGGTGCGGATCATCAGACCCGTTACCACAGGCACAACATGGCTGGCGCTTTACCCACTGGGTGTACTTCGTGTTCTCGTACCGGCGGCGCTTCGGGCGCAGCAAGAATGACTCCGGCGTCTCCGGATCGATTGCCAGCGCCAGCACAGGTTTGATGTTGCTCACCAGCGCCTCACGCGGTTCTTTCTCGTACGGGTTGGTGTCGGATTCTTTCATCTGGGTGCCAGGTGCACGGTATTTCGCGCCCAGAGCCTCGCAAATGACTTCCTCCGGCAGTTGTGCCGCCAATCCCTTACTCGTTGCCCACCAGCAAAGCTCCGGCAAGGTCAGGCGGTGGCCGTCTGGCAGCCGAGAACGGGCGCGGATAGCTTCAGTCACAAATTCGGTGACGTTCGCCAGCGCTGTGGCGTCCAGTTTGGCTGATTCTTTGTCGCGGTATTCATTGTCGTGAGTCCAGCACAGGGAAACGGTCCCGCGCGCCCTGCGCACCTGCACCAACTCATGATGATGATATTGCCCGCCAAAGTCGGTGCACTGGCAGCAGCGGTTACGCTTTACCCACTGCGCCAGCGCATCCCAGCCACCGGCCAGGCCAATCACACGCTCTGACGAAAGAAATGCGGCGAGACGCGGATCACGCGATAACGGCTGAGCCTCTACCGGTACCAGGCCGTCCGGCGCGCTGCGCAGGTCCGCTGGCTCGTCGGTGATCAGCAGACGTTTACCGCTAAAGTGCTGCAGCATGTCGCCCGGAGGCCGCAACAGCACGATCCCCAAATCCCTCTGTGGGTATGGCTTCAATAATGCTCTCACGCCGCGCTCTCCTGTTTCTGTTTCAAATATCCGGCCCACAGCCCGGCAACCCATTCAACACCCTTCGCCGTGAAGCGAGCCTGCCGGAACGCATGCTGATTCTGCTGGCTTGTGCCTGTCTTCACTTCAAAGCGCTCGGCTTCTAAGTGAATGGCCTTTGGAGTCAACTGGCCTTCAAGCCGGTAAACAATCCCTTTCTCGAACAGGAACAGGCGAAACTCCGGTTCTTTGGCATGCAGCAATTTGCAGACTGCGCGGAAGCCCATTGAACCTTTCGCCATGACGTACTGATCGACAAACTCCACTTTCGGGGCCGCCAGCGCCAGCCGTGATTCTAAGGCTTGGTTTTCTTCAGCCAGATCCGCAGCCAGGCGGAGGGCTTCCGGTAATGACTGTGGGACCTGGCTTTTGGTTTCCAGCTCCTGCCAACGGTCAACCACCGCGGCGGTAAACTCCGGCGACAACCGGGCGACCAGCACCAGAGAATCACGTTTATTGAACCAGTATTCCTGATATTCCTGACCGTTCTGCTCATGCTGATAGGGGGTGTGCGCCAACGGCGCGCTTAAAATACCACCAGATACAAGCCTGTCAGCAGAGCGCTTCACATCCCCGTGCTTACTGTGTACCAGCGCCGCTATCTCACGGCTCGACATCGTTACCACTTTTCCTGACAGCAAACTGTTCGACATAAATACCCCACACGTTCAGCCGGCTGCACACCGACGGGTTTGAAATCAATGATCCTTACTTCTGCTTTTCCGTCTTGCGTTAAGTCTCCCCATTCAACGGTCATTCTCTTCACCTGGCTGTCATCGGCCCACACTCCGGCGTGCGTCAGGCTGTCAAACAGCGCCTTCTGGAAGTTATCCAGATCCCGGCGCGCCCGGGTCGGTGGGAACAGGACGACATGCACGTCGAGTTCAGCAGTCAGCGGCTGTGGCTTGCGCTTCAACTGCTCATAAACAGCCGCAATCGCGTTTGACCGGTATACACGTCCGCGGGCGCTGATCAACATGCCTTTGCTGGTGGCACGCCAGTAACCGTTAACACTCGGCGGGAATGGCAGGATCAATTGCATGCACCCTCCCCAGCCTTGACCAGGCTATTCAGCACAGCATCAGCATGTTCACGCGCCGCGGTGTAATCAGTGGGATGCAGCTCCCCCGAAGGGGAGACCGCCATCAGCCAGCCGTTGTAAGCATTGAGCCAGATTTTTTGAAGTTCATTCACGCTGCCACCTCCGACGTTGAATTGTTAAGGCGCGCCGCCTGCCAGCGGATTTGCTCAAGGAATGCCTCCCCCTGCGCCAGCAACTGTTCTCTGCTGACATAACTGATTGCCGGGCCACGCCATGTCTTATCAAACACGACGATCGCGCCAGCAAAGAAAGCGCCAGTCGGAACCTGGTCTTTATCAGCCGGAACAAACCATGACGGTGAATCAAAACCAATACGTCCGCGAATAAATGAGACGTGATCCGCGCCTTCAGGCCACCATGTTTCTGACGTGGCAGCTTTAATAAGGAATACATAGCGACCACCCAGCTCACGCATTTGGAATGCATGATTGATGATATGACTCATGCCGGTAATGTATTGACCCTCGTGTTTGCTGGCGCGGGAATACGGCGGATTAGCAAATGCTGCACCATTCAGGTTGCTTAAGCGCGCCGCCCAATCCTGAGCTAAAGCGTTATCTTCAACGGTGTAGAACGCCGGGCATTTGCTATTTTGACCGTCTGTGAAAAGGTCGAGGACTAAGGGGCCAAACATCGCATTGATGCCCCAGAAAAGCGCGTCAGGTGTGCACCATTGATCTCCGACTTCCTTCAGCTTGTGGGCAGGTTTGTTCCTCAGCGCTGAGAGAGTGTCTGCGTATTGATGAATTGGTTCTGGTGTTACTTCATCAGCCTGAGTGGCGCAGTCTTCTTCATCTGATAAAGCCTCGCAGGATTCGCTGCAAGATCCGGAATCATACCCACCCATACCTCGAACTGTGGCCGCGATTTCATCACGGGAATGTTCAGAAAAAATCCCAATGATGGACTCAAGCGAGTTATCACCTCGATACATGATCTTGTTTTCCTGCTGGCTGCGTTCTACTACTCGGACGCTTTCGCTGGTGATCACATCCATAAAATCTGCAGCCATTTGTGGTTCATCGCGGGTAGCGAGCGCGACCTTATTGATGCCCTTTTTAATGCAGAACACACAATTACCAAGATGTTCAGCCAACCCCAAATCGAAAGGCTGAGCCGCCCACCAATCGAGCACATCCTGTTTTTCAAAATCACTGATGGCCGCCAAATAGTGAAAACCTTCACGCTCCTTCAGGCGGCGCGGCTCATCGATGCGGATCCCCAGCCATTTATCAAAGCTTTCGAAATGGTCTTTGCAGTAGCGGTCGAATGGCTCAATTTTCATAGTGCGGGTGCAAAAAGCGCCATGAACATAAGGGGTCCCATACTTTTCGCAAACATCGCGCCACGGTTGAAGATCCGGCCCTATCTCATCCAAGCCAATCTGACGATAGCTGTTCGCTTTACCCAGTTCAGGTGTCACAACAACACGTAGACAGACCAGATCAATAGCCCAGTGATTCGCAACGTTGCGTACGAATTCATAAGTCTTCGGATGCTCAGCGCCAGTGTCCATGAACACGTAACGGATATCTTCACCAGCTGCGCGGCGCGGTTCCATCAGATGAACCAGGTAAGCCGACGTTCTGCCGCCGGAAAAACTAACAACTTGAACTGTCATGCCTGTCCCCTTCCCTGACGTACTGCCCACAAATTACGCTCAAACTCAGCACTGATTTCAGCCTTGGTTTTCACTGAACCTGATGGTGTTGCAAGGCTATATTTGCGCGGGTAAGTCTCGGTATGAACCAGGTGTACTTCAGGCCGGGCTCTCAATGCGATGATTGCGCCATGCACTGCTGTCTTGTGCGCCTTAACGCCCGTTCTGGCCGTAATCTCAGCTTCTAGCTGTGCCGATGTACGCGGGGTGGCGTCGCGTTGTAGCTCTTCGAGAACTAACTCTGGGTATGTTTTCATGCTGCTTTCACTCCCTGCTGGCGCTGGGCGCATTCTTTCCAAATTTTGGCCCACGTAGTAATGGCGAAGTCACTGCGCATGCTTCGGACGCTGGCCTTGCTGGCCTCGGTGCAGACCAGTTTTTCCAATTCGCTCGGGGCTTTGGTTGCCGCTACACCACTGATGAACCGGCGGTATGCTGCGTCGCGCTCGGTGGTATCAACTGAAACCTCACCGTCAGCGGTCCACTTGCCGTTCACACAGACCGGGCGGCCACTCTTCGCCCATTTGGTCGCGCTGAGCAGATAGCCTTCGAATTTTGCTGGCTGGAACAACGTTGCCGGACGCAGATACTCGGCCATCTTCGGAGAGTCGCCCCAGTGAACCTGCTTGTATTCGATAACCAGCTGAAGTTCTTCCAGGGTGTGGCCTTCTCGCAGACGGGCACGCATGTTTTCCAGCGAGCTGTTGGCAGGCTGATAACGTGATCCGGTGATTTGGTTCAGGTGTTTCAGTGCCTGTTTAGCCTGATCAGTAATTTCAACCTCGGCGTCGGTCTGCGCAGCAGGCTGACAAAGGGTTTTTATATCTGATGGATCTTGTTTTGAATTTACTAACGGATCCCCTCCAGATTCTGGACGGTCAAAACCGCTTTTATTCACGTTTTCTGGACGTTCAGAATCTGAATATTCAGAATTGGAACGTTCAGAATCTGAATGTTCAGAAACTGGACTATCAGAATAGAAACCCGCAGCTGCTTCACGGAGCTTCTTCACGTTCAGGTAATACAGATTGGTCTTGTTCCGATTACCCTTGCGGCGTTCTTCGCGGGACAACCAGCCGTCTTTCTGCAACTGGGTGATAGCGGTGATAACCGTGCTGCGGCCAGCTCCAATCTGACGGGCAATCGTCTCAATACCCGGATAGCAGGTGCCCTCATCGCTGGAGAAATCCGCAAGACGCAGCATTACCAGCAATTGGGTACCTTTAACGCCAGCCTGAGCCAGCCCGTCCCAGACGTATGCGGATAACTTAACGCTCATAGGACCCTCGTGAATTTTCGCCGGAATTGTTCAGTAGGCTGGGCGCACTCATGCGGATAGCCGGCGCGCATGAAGATGACGCGATCCCCCGCTCGGTCGAAGCCCACGACGTGTACCACAACGCCCCGCCAATCCTTGTAACGCCGGTCCAGCTTTTGGATTTCTTCAGACATGCGCTCACCTTCCGGCTGTGTTCACAGACATAACCTACCCACCATGCCGCGAACTGGTAGTTGCACGGGATCCAGCGGTTGCCTATCATCACTTCGTACGAAAGAGAGCCAGCGGTACCGCCAGTTGCCACACAGCGGATTTGCGGAACTCCGGCTTTTATGAGTAAACTGTTCATGCGTTAATTACTCCACACTGTTTAGTTGATGCGACCGACGCCCCGAGCTGCACACTTGGGGCGTCACCCTTTCCGGCTTTTGACTTCTTGCCGAACAACGAAATTACTGCTCTAACTTCAGCCTCACGCGCGGCCAAATGTCGGCGGTGGTGCTTCATAATCTGTTCTGCCTCAGCCTCATCAATCACACCGTCTTCGAGCGAAGCCTGAATGATCATGTCGACATGACCACGGTGCGCCGCAGTGCGCATGCTTTTGCCGAAGAGCTCAACTTGATCGAGTTCCTCCAGTTGCGGGATATCTACGAACAGACCACCGCGGCGCTGCGCAAAGTGTTCAGCCAGGCAACTGGTGCCGCTGATGTCTTCCATGGCTTCCAGCTCTGCAACCTCGAAGAAGCGACAGCCGTTCTTTTCGTACAGGTTGTTGTTGAACTGCGTTTCAGTCATGCCCAAAGCGCCAGCCATTGCAGAACGACCACCGGGGAATGCTTTGCACATCGCTTTTACTGTTGATTTCAGGTCTACCATTTCGTTTTTCCTTCGGTAGTTATGGCCGAGCGCCAGCAGTGATAGACTTTGTTGGTGGAAAAACATCATCAATGCTTACATTCGCGCCAAAATTGTTGAGCGCAGAAACGATGGTCCTACATTGATCAATGTTTACGTTTCTCTTGCCGTTCTCGTAATGACAAACCGCTCCCTTTGTTATCCCCAGAGCATCAGCTAAGTGCCCTTGAGTAATGCCCAGTTTGGTTCGTATGGCTCGTAGGTTGTTCATTGAGATCTCCTGTAAACAAATTAAATATACATTTTGTATTCATATCTCGCAAGAAGATATACGTTATGTGTCTCGATTGTATGTATACAACTTGTATCATTTGGGTATGACTATGAAATGGTACGATCTCGCTAAGTCTCTGATGAAAAATCAGGGCATCAATCAAGAACAGTTAGCCGAACATCTTGGTATTACTAAAGGTGCGGTGAGCCATTGGCTAAATGCCAGGCGGGAACCCAGCCTTAGTGACATTTCTAAAATCCTGCATTTCTTAGGAAAACGAAACTTTTCGGTTGGTGCTGGCGGGTTAATTATCGATGAAAAACTTAAGGGTGACGTTGCCTACGTTGGGCCTTATTCTCCTGGCAAAAAATATCCTGTAGTAAGCAGTATTAAGGCTGGGATGTGGGGGGAGGCTGTTGAAGCTTACTCCTTGAAAGACATAGACCAATGGCTGGAGTCTGATGCGCATATTCAGGGAGATGCTTTTTGGCTTAAGGTTGATGGCGATTCAATGACTGCTCCTGTGGGCCTAAGCGTTCCAGAGGGCACTTACGTCTTATTTGATACTGGGCGAGATGCAACCAACGGTAGTTTAGTCATCGCCAAGCTTTCAGACTCCAATGAAGCCACTTTCAAAAAGCTTGTTATTGACGGCGGGCAGAAGTATTTGAAAGGGTTGAACCCCCAATGGCCGCTAGTGCCTATCAATGGCAACTGCAGAATTATTGGCGTTGCTGTTGAAACAAAATTGCGCCTTGTTTAAGCACTTCTGATCTTAAGCCAGTCTTGAGGCTGGCTTTCTAACATCCTTCCCCCTGAATCACCCCCGAGCTCTCCCATCACAAATCAGCATCCCAGATAATTAAAACAACTTAAAATACATTATGTTACCCGGCATCGGCACGCAATGTATACAATTTGTATTTACTTATTAAAATACGTTTTGTATATTTAATTCATCAGCAGCACAACGTTAAGAGCACTGGGTGTTGAAAGTCTCACTAACCGTCAACTTCTGAACCACAGAATCAGTGCTCTTAACGTTGTGGCAAGCATCAGGTGATGGCAGGGCTCCTTACCCTGTTGCGGGTTCAACTCCCGCCGCCCGACCAGATCGACGTGGAACTCGATAATTGCTGTGTGTAGTTGTCTTTCGGCGGTGGCATGACTCTTCAACCTACCCAAGGGGGAGCGAAGATAATGTTCTGATCATGGCCACCGCCAATTTTTTTCGCAGACATAGACAAGGGTTCGCTGGCCCCACCAGCACACCCAGTGCGCAACCGGTGGCCCTTTTCTATGTGTGTGAGTAATTAGCCCGGTGCAGTGGGCATAAACAGGAGTAATCAACGTGAAAGAACTTTGGTTTAAAAGCGTCCAGATTTACCGCATGAGCCGCGATATCGCGCTCGATGCAGCGGAAATGCAACGTCAGATGTCTCAGTTCGTTTTCTCGCCGTGCGGCAGCCAGGACATGGCGAAAACCGGCTGGGTTTCCCCGATGGGTAAGTTCGGTACCGAAAAGCTGGTGCACGCAGCCGGTCACCAACTGCTGATCTGTGCGAAGCGCGAAGAGAAAATTCTTCCGGCGCCTGTGATTAAGCAGGAACTGGCTGACAAAGTTGAGAAGCTTCAAAACGAGCAGCACCGCAAGCTGAAGAAGACCGAGAAAGATTCGCTGAAAGATGAGGTGTTGCACAGTCTGATGCCGCGCGCGTTCAGTCGCTTCACCCAAACCTTCATGTGGATTGACCTGGATAATCGCCTGATCATGGTCGCCGCGGTCAGCGCAAAAAAAGCAGAAGACATGCTTGCACTCCTGCGTAAAAGCCTCGGTACGCTCCCGGTGGTGCCGCTGACGATGGAAACACCGATCGAACTTACCCTGACAGAATGGGTGCACAGCGGCCAGACTCCAGCGGGATTCACCCTTCAGGATGAAGCTGAGCTGAAAGCCATTCTGGAAGAAGGCGGCACTATCCGCTGCAAGAAACAGGCATTGGTCAGCGACGAGATCAGCAGCCATATCGAAAACGGTAAGCTGGTCACTCAGGTATCGATGGATTGGCAGGAACGCCTCAGCTTCCAGATCAACGATGCCTTCACGCTGAAAAAATTGAAACCGAGCGACACGCTGGCCGATCAGAACGACGACATCGACCGCGAAGATTTTGCCGCGCGCTTTGATGCCGATTTCATTCTGGTCACCAGTGAATATTCAGCGCTTATATCGAACCTTATTTCCGCGCTGGGTGGCGAAGCCCAAAGATAATTTAAAACCATCTGATTTTAATTAATTGCCATCACTGGCAAGGGATTCGCTCACGCCGAAATCAGCTAAAGGGGTATTTCATGAAAACTGATATCGCTTTCTATCTGGTCCTCGGCGTGGTTATGGCAATCACTTATTTAGGTATGCAGCCATGAAGAAATCACGGCCAGTTGGCACCCTAGATACGATGACCGGTCACTCTATTTTGTACAAAGAACAACCGGACGGCGTGAAAGCGTACTGGGACGGAAAGCAGGTTACATGCCGCTGCCCCGCCTACGAATTCCCCCACCGGTTTAGCGGCGGAAACTGCAACGGCTATCACATGGCTAAAAACTGTTTCGACAACCGGATCAGCTGCATGAACTGCAACTGTCTCCACTCTGGCGGGTGTGATGTGGTTAACGAAACTGAAAGCCCGGCTGAATGCCTGTATGTGCTGGACTTCTGCGCTGACTATCAAATCAATTTGCCGAGGTAAATCATGAAAAATAAGTCAATTCATGCCCGTTTTATCCGCCGTTGGTTTTTGCGTTTCAAACCCTTCTGCGACTCAAAGTTATCGCCAGTTTGGCGCAAGCGCCACCTTAAAGGTTACATCCGCGAAACAGCGTTAGTCAGCGCCGAAAGCTGGTTGTACTCAATGGCTGAGGAAATCGCGATCGAAGAGTGGAAAGGGATGGGGAAAGAGTATTGGACACCTGAGTTTCATGACTGGTACGACCCTATCAGGCACAACTTTATATCCCGAGCCTTGATCGCCGCCCAGGCGCTTACTGTCGATGTTATCGATGAATGCATCGATGAAGAAATCTCTTGTTGGAATGACTAACTATGAAAGAGCGCCCTATTTTATTCAACGCTGAGATGGTTAAGGCCATTCTCTGCGGTCGCAAGACGCAGACGCGCCGGGTGATTAAACTCCCGCTTATCGATAAAGACATGGGTTGCGAGCTCGCGGGAAATGAACTGGCTGGAGAAGTTGCCGCCGGTGATTACCGCAACTGTCCGCTGGGTAAGCCAGGTGATCAGCTCTGGGTGCGTGAGGCTTTCAGGATGGCAAAAAGCCTTGATATACATTCACCGCGCGAGGTTGCGGATCTGTCGATGTCAGCTGGTTATAAAAATCCTTGGGCACCAATTCAGTTAGAAGCCGATGGTGTTCGTACTGGCAGGTGGACAGGATTTGACCCTCCCCCAGTAGTAACCGAGCCAGGGAAACTGCGACCGTCCCTGCACATGCCGCGCTGGGCCAGCCGTATTCAGTTGGAAATAACCAATGTTGGCGTTCAGCGTCTTCAGGATATCAGTTCAGGTGATGTTGTCCGCGAGGGTATTTGCCAACTTCCGGCTTCTGGCCGGTACTGCATCAATCCTGGTGATCAGTATTTGGGTGGCGCCAGCCACGATGCCAGAGAGGTTTTTTATTGGTTATGGGATTCCATATACGGTGGCGATTCAAAACGATGCTGGCAAGCAAACCCGTGGGTATGGGTGTCCGAATTTAAGCTCTTAGCGCCAGCAGGAGAACTGTCATGACTGACAAAACTGATATTCCAGAGTTAAGAAGATTCAATTTTGAGATATGGCCTCATGAAGCCTATATCAGCGAACAATATGACGGTGCATATGTGCTTTTCGCGGATGCCAATCAGCAGCTCGAAGCAGAACGCCACACCAACTCGCGGCTTGAGGCAGAACTCGCAGCGCTGAAAGGCGATCAGGTGCCAGTGGCTTGGTTAAACGACGCGCACCTTGCGCGCGGCCACATCGAAGGTGAGGCGGGTGAAGAGGATGCCGGTCCGGGTATGATTCCTGTTTACCGGGAAAAATACATTACGCCGCAAAAGCCAGTCATCAGCAAAGAAAAACTGTGTGACTGGTTAGAAGATAATTTTGATATCGATGATAGCCAGCGCGATGCATTCGCTAATTGTTTTGCTCATCACTGCAAGTGCATCGTTAAAAAGGAAGATGAATAATGAAGAATTTAACAAACGAACGTCTGAAGGAAATCATCGCGCATCGCTCCCCTTCTCTGCGCTGGGGAGAGGCTGAAGCAATGGCAAGCGAACTTTTGGTTTTGCGACCGGGTGAAGCGCCAGCCGTTACACCTGACTCAGCGCCATCATTTATTCTGGATTTAATGGCCCAGATCCGCGACGCAAAATCACCAGAGGAAGTCCGCGCCATTAAAGCAAAGGTATGTGCCGCTGATCTGGATGTTGCGGTGGAAACGTTCGATAAGGCAATCGAAAAACTTTCAAATCTGTAAGCCGGTGTGCAGCCGGCTATAACTTAAACGTGTGGGGTGATTCATGTCGAGAACTTTAACTTTAGATGCATGGGCTCAGGATGAGTTTTCCGCTCCAATACCCAGCAAACCGACTCTGCTGAAGTATGCGCAAAGCGGCATGATCTTTCCCCCACCCTTCAAGGCTGGGCGGTGCTGGCGTGTTGACGCGACAGCGCGCTTTATCGGTATGACCGATAAGCCAGTGATTAAGAAGGATGACAATCCACGTTTAAAAAGGATTCTCGAAGATGGCGCGGCCACGTAAATACAACGTGAATATTCCCGGACTATCCTGCTACACAGACGCCAGAACCAAAAAGGTTTACTGGCGTTACAAGCATCCTGTCACCGGTAAATTTCACGGCTTAGGCGATAACGAACAGGAGGCAAAAGAAATTGCCCTCGATGCAAACACTCGCCTGGCCGAACAGAAAATGAATCAAATTTTTAAGATCCGTGAAAAAATTAATACCAGAGCCGGGCTGTTTATCACCGTATCGAGTTGGCTGGACAAATACTTAAAAATTCAGAACGAGCGGTTGAAGAGCGGCGAGATAAAACTGAATACGTTTAAGCAAAAATCAGCGCCAGTCGAGGCGTTCCGGCGGGAGTGCGGCGCCATGGAATTGCAGTCCATCGGAGCAAAAGAGATTGCTGCAATAATCGAGCAGTACAAGGATCGTGGGCAGCGCCGCATGGCGCAGGTGGTGCGCATGGTTTTGGTCGACGTCTACAAAGAAGCTCAGCATGCTGGGGAAGTGGAACCCGGATACAACCCGGCAATGGCCACCAGAAAACCAGTTAACAGGGTACAGCGTGAAAGGTTTGATATTGAAGAGTGGCGGGTAATTTTCAAAGCAGCTGAGACAGCGCAAAATTATGTGCAGAACTCTATGCTTCTTGCGGTTGTTACTGGCCAGCGCCTGGGTGATATCTCGCGCATGAAATTTTCAGACGTCTGGGACGATCACCTGCACGTTGAACAGGAAAAGACCGGGATGAAGTTGGCGATCCCACTCTCTCTGCGTTGCAATGAATTGGAAATATCTCTGCGTGAAGTGCTCAACCGGTGCAGGGACATGATAGTCAGCCCATATATTTTACATATCCATCATACAACGGGCAAAGCAAAGCGTGGCGGTAAGGTCTCGAGCGCTTCGATCACATCTTCCTTTTCACACGTCAGGGATCGGAGTGGTATGGAATGGATAGAAGGTACGCCGCCAACATTCCATGAACAGCGCTCATTATCTGAAAGACTTTATCGTGCACAGGGCATCGATACTCAGAAATTACTGGGACACAGAAGCCAACAGATGACGGACAGATACAACGATGACCGGGGAAAAGATTGGATAATTTTATCTATTTAATGTTATTAGGTTTTATATTACAGTTGGCTTCTCAGGCTTAAAAGGAATTTAAAACATGTTAACAGAAAAGCAATTGTATGAACTGATAAAAGCATTGCAAAGCTCTACTTTTACAACTACACAAATCATATTTCTAACTCTAGGAATATTATTCCTCGCTATATTATTTAACTATGTTTTAGCTCGATTAAATGAGAAAGCGAAAATCCAGGAAAACAACGCTAACTACGAAAGACTAAAAAAGCAACTCATTGAAAATACCGAAGCAATTAAAGGAATCGATAAAAAAATCAGTTCTGAATTATGGATTTCGCAACAGGTTTGGCAAAAAAAATATGAGTTATATGAAAACATATATAGTCTACTTTTCAATATCAAAAAGTGGGTAGATTACGAATCTGGAATTATAGATTTGCACATGGCACCACATTACATGGCCAATAGTTATCAACCCTACTTCACAGCCGAGCAAGAAGAACATTTTTGGCAAGAAATTAAAGAGGCACAAAAAGACTATGACACAGCGGTTAATGCTCAAGAAACTAAAGAGAAAGGTAAAAAGCTTCAGCAG
Organism: Rahnella sp. Larv3_ips; assembly: GCF_003697865.1. NCBI lineage: Bacteria > Pseudomonadati > Pseudomonadota > Gammaproteobacteria > Enterobacterales > Yersiniaceae > Rahnella > Rahnella sp. Larv3_ips. The sequence goes on from NZ_MJIB01000005.1 coordinate 85,520, forward strand.
AAATTATTGGAAGCAATGACATCACTAGCGGAGGTCATGATCACAAAATCCATAATATTGAACCCGAAAGTAACTTCATCACTCAAAATAATGATTGCTGAGATTGGTCATGATCCTTTTCCTTATGATTACGAAGAACCCGATGCATATGGGGATAGAATAAATACCGCCATCGACGGAGCAATTGAAGCAGTAAAACAACTGGCCTTGGAAGAACTTCAGATAGTACATCGAGTAAACTAATAAGAAATTCCACACACTAAACTGCTTATTTTGCGTACTGTTTTGCAGAGGGGTTTTGCAGGGATTTTGCAGAAGAATTTTTGACAAGATGAAAAATAAAGGGGGCGCGATGCCCCCAATGATTATTCAACAATCTCGCAATTACATATTTGCAATCATGTCGTCGGCAAACTCGCTACATTTCCGTAGCTTAGCTCCTTCCATCAGACGTTCGAAATCGTAAGTCACGGTTTTAGCCGCGATTGCGCCTTCCATGCCTTTCACGATCAGGTCTGCCGCTTCGAACCATTCC
>NZ_MJIB01000005.1:86173-208535 GCF_003697865.1 Rahnella sp. Larv3_ips
GAACAGCGCGCAATCAGAACCGATGTTTGCGCCCGGTGCGATACCGATGCCGCCAACCTGTGCCGCCAGGGCATCAGAGATGTAGTCACCGTTCAGGTTCATACAGGCAATAACGTCGTATTCAGCAGGACGCAGCAGGATCTGTTGCAGGAAGGCATCAGCGATGACGTCTTTGATGATGATGTCTTTACCATTGTTCGGGTTCTTGATTTTCACCCACGGGCCGCCATCGATCAGCTCACCGCCGAACTCTTCACGCGCCAGCTGGTAGCCCCAATCCTTGAAGGCACCTTCGGTGAACTTCATGATGTTGCCTTTGTGAACCAGCGTCAGTGAATCACGATCGTTAGTGATGGTGTATTCAATCGCCGCACGAACCAGACGCTTGGTGCCTTCTTCGGAGCAAGGTTTGATGCCGATACCGCATTCCTGTGGGAAACGGATTTTCTTCACACCCATTTCGTCTTGCAGGAATTTGATCACTTTGTCGGCTTCAGCAGAGCCAGCTTTCCATTCGATACCCGCATAGATATCTTCGGAGTTTTCACGGAAGATCACCATATCGGTATCTTCCGGACGTTTAACCGGGCTTGGCGTGCCGGTGTAATAACGCACCGGACGCAGACAGATGTACAGATCGAGCTGCTGGCGAAGGGCTACGTTCAGGGAGCGAATGCCGCCGCCAACTGGCGTAGTCAGTGGGCCTTTGATAGCAACACGGTAATCACGGATCAGATCCAGAGTTTCTTCTGGCAGCCATACGTCTTTGCCGTACAGTTCTACTGATTTCTCACCGGTGTAGATTTCCATCCAGGAGATTTTACGCTCACCTTTGTAGGCTTTCTGAACTGCCGCATCAACAACCTTGATCATGGCTGGAGTCACGTCAACGCCGATACCATCACCTTCGATGAATGGGATCACAGGATTATTAGGAATAACCAGTTTACCCTGAGCGTCTACTGTAATCTTTTTACCTTCAGCCGGAACAACTACTTTGCTTTCCATTAACCTCTCCTTCGAGCGCATTTTTGTTAAAAATTTGTAAGATGCCGGTTGATACTACTCGAATATTTCCCGCTAGCCAATCCGAAACATTTTTCAAGTATAATGCGCTAATTCTCTCTAACTTCAATGCCTATGAACCCGCTATCTTTTAAAAATCACAACGTTAAACGTTTCAGCAAACGGCCTGCCAAAGAACAATCTGCCCCAAAAGGGCCGAGAAAAGTGATTCTCTTCAATAAACCGTTCGATGTACTGCCACAATTCACTGATGAGGCGGGTCGCGCGACACTAAAGGATTACATTTCGTTAACAGACGTGTATGCCGCAGGCCGTCTGGATCGCGACAGCGAAGGTTTACTGGTGTTGACCAACGATGGCAAACTGCAGGCTGTGCTGACACAACCGGGCAAGCGTACCGGGAAGATTTACTATGTTCAGGTCGAGGGTGAACCCGATGCTGCGGCGGTTCAGGCGCTGCGTGAGGGCGTTGTACTGAAGGATGGTGCCACCCTGCCCGCTGGCGCTGAAATCGTTGATGAACCGGAATGGTTATGGCCGCGTCATCCGCCAATCCGTGAGCGCAAAGCGATCCCCACTGCGTGGCTGAAAATCACGTTGTACGAGGGGAGAAACCGCCAGGTGCGCCGCATGACGGCACACGTGGGTTTTCCGACGCTGCGTCTTATCCGTTACAGCATGGGCGAGTTTACACTCGGCGACTTACAACCCGGCCAATGGAAGGAAATTTCACATGTTTAAACCGCACGTTACCGTTGCCTGCGTCGTACAGGCTCAGGGAAAATTTCTGGTGGTGGAAGAAACCGTCCACGGTAAAGTCACCTGGAACCAGCCCGCCGGTCATCTGGAGGCTGACGAAACATTAGTCAGCGCCGCGAAACGTGAATTATATGAAGAAACGGGCATTCATGCCGAACCTCAGTCGTTCCTTGGTCTGCACCAGTGGCAGGCACCGGACGGCACGCCCTTCCTGCGTTTCGCCTTCGTGATTGATCTGCCACACATGTCCGACACCGCGCCGCAGGACGACGACATCGACCAGTGCCGCTGGGTCACTGCCGAAGAGATTATGGGTTCCTCACAGTTGCGCTCGCCGCTGGTGGCGGAAAGCATCCGCTGTTACCAGCAATCCCCGCGTTACCCTCTGGAAATCCTGCACAATTTCAACCTGCCGGAATAACCTGCCGGGCCGGTTGTTGCTTTCCTGTGAATCAGCGATGCAGCAACCGGCCTGACGTGATAAAATTTCGCGCGTTCTTTTTTGCGTAATCTTTAAGAAGTAACCGATGTCCGGGTTGCTGTGGTGTTTTTTGTCGCGCGCGGCCTTCATCCTCGTGGGACAAATACCCTGAAAAACACCGTCAGCGCCGGGCAATTAATTCCTATGTTTCGGGACTATTATGTCTGACAACAGCCAGAAAAAAGTGATCGTCGGGATGTCCGGCGGTGTCGATTCCTCCGTATCTGCCTACCTTTTGCAACAGCAGGGTTATCAGGTCGAGGGCCTCTTCATGAAAAATTGGGAAGAGGATGACGACGAAGAGTATTGCACAGCAGCCACCGACCTCGCCGATGCACAGGCCGTGTGCGACAAACTGGGCATTGAACTGCACACCGTGAATTTCGCGGCGGAATATTGGGACAACGTGTTCGAATTATTCCTCGAGGAATATAAAGCCGGACGCACGCCGAACCCGGATATTCTGTGCAACAAAGAAATCAAATTTAAAGCCTTCCTCGAATTTGCAGCAGAAGATCTGGGCGCGGATTACATCGCGACCGGTCACTATGTGCGCCGTCAGGATATCGACGGTGTCAGCCATTTGCTGCGTGGCGTCGATGGCAACAAAGATCAGAGTTATTTCCTCTACACGCTCGGTCACGAACAGGTCGCACAAAGCCTGTTCCCGGTGGGTGAACTGGAAAAACCGGAAGTCCGCCGCATCGCGGAAGAACTGGATCTGATCACCGCTAAGAAAAAAGACTCTACCGGCATCTGTTTTATTGGTGAGCGTAAATTCCGTGACTTCCTTGGCCGCTATCTGCCTGCACAACCGGGCGTGATTAAAAGCGTTGATGGTCAGGTCATGGGCCAGCATCAGGGGCTGATGTATCACACGCTTGGTCAGCGTAAAGGTCTGGGTATCGGCGGCCAGAAAGACGGCAGCGAAGAGCCGTGGTACACGGTGGAAAAGGATGTGGAAAACAACATTCTTTACGTCGCACAAGGCCACGAGCACCCGCGTCTGATGAACGTCGGTCTGATTGCCCAGCAGTTGCACTGGGTCGATCGCAAAACGCTGACCGCCCCGCTGACCTGCACGGTGAAAACCCGTTATCGCCAGGAAGATATTCCCTGTGTGGTGACACCGCTCGGCGAAGACCGCATTGAAGTGCGTTTTGATGCGCCTGTTGCGGCCGTGACCCCCGGCCAGTCAGCGGTATTTTACCTCGGTGAAATCTGTCTGGGCGGCGGCATTATCGAACAACGCCTGCCACTTCAGGTCTGATACTGAACAATCTGGCGCATGAATACGGGACGCTTTCGGGCGTCCCGCTTTATTTCTGCCCGCCTGTGACGTTCTGCACTGATTCCGAACTGTGTTTAGGGGCAGTTTTATGGCATGATCTGTCGCCATTAGTTTGGGCTATTTTCTTTGGCACCGCGTCTCATCGTTTCGAAAACGCTTACAGGAGTAAACGTGGCTAAAAATTACTATGACATTACGCTGGCATTGGCGGGGATCTGTCAGGCAGCACGCCTGGTTCAGCAACTGGCACATGACGGTCAGTGCGCTCAGGAAGAAATGTCAGTTTCACTGCGCAGCCTGCTGGAGATGAATCCGGCGTCCACGCTGGCGGTGTACGGTAATAATGAAGCCAATTTGAAGATGGGGCTGGAGACACTGTTAGGCGTACTCAACGCCAACCGTCAGGGGCCGGGCGCTGAGTTAACGCGCTACGCATTAAGCCTGATGGTGCTGGAGCGCAAGCTTTATGCCAATAAGCCGGCGATGAATCAGCTTGGTGAACGCATCGATCAGCTCGACCGCCAGCTGGCACATTATGAGCTTGAATCAGACACCATGATAAGTTCACTGGCCTCAATTTATGTTGATGTCGTCAGCCCGGCCGGTCCGCGTATTCAGGTGACCGGTTCACCGGCCATTTTACAAAACTCTCAGGTGCAGGCGAAGGTTCGCGCTATTTTACTGGCCGGTATCCGTTCCGCTGTGCTGTGGCATCAGGTCGGCGGTGGCCGCCTGCAGCTGATGTTTTCCCGTAATCGTCTGTTTGAACAGGCGAAAAATATTCTCGCTCATTGTTAATAAGATCCCAGGAGTTGCTACCGATGGAATTATCCTCACTGACCGCCGTTTCCCCCGTTGATGGACGCTACGGTGATAAAGTCAGCGCGCTGCGCACTATTTTCAGCGAATTTGGCCTGCTGAAATTCCGTGTGCAGGTTGAAGTACGTTGGCTGCAAAAACTGGCCGCCTGTGCAGAAATCAAGGAAGTTCCTGCTTTTGATGCCGACGCAAACGCTTTCCTTGACCAGTTAGTGGCCAATTTCGATGTCAACGATGCGCAGCGCATCAAAGACATCGAAAAGACCACCAACCATGACGTCAAAGCGGTGGAATACTTCCTGAAAGAAAAAGTGGCTGCCATCCCTGCCCTGCACGCGGTGTCTGAGTTCATCCACTTCGCCTGCACCTCAGAAGACATCAATAACCTGTCCCACGCGCTGATGCTGCAAACGGCACGTCAGGACGTTGTACTGCCGTACTGGAAACAAATTATTGATGCGGTCAAAGGTCTGGCGCACAAATACCGCGACATTCCGCTGCTGTCACGCACCCACGGCCAGCCTGCGACGCCATCCACCATCGGTAAAGAACTGGCTAACGTCGCTTATCGTATGGATCGCCAGTTTAAGCAGCTGGAAAACGTTGAAATTCTGGGGAAAATCAACGGTGCTGTCGGCAACTATAATGCCCACATCGTTGCCTATCCGGAAGTGGACTGGCACCAGTTCAGCGAAGAGTTTGTGACCTCTTTAGGCGTGACATGGAACCCGTACACCACGCAGATCGAACCGCATGATTACATCGCGGAATTGTTCGACTGCGTGGCGCGTTTCAACACCATTCTGATCGACTTCGACCGCGACATCTGGGGTTACATTGCCCTGAACCACTTCAAACAGCGCACCATCGCTGGCGAAATCGGTTCTTCCACCATGCCGCACAAAGTCAACCCAATCGACTTTGAAAACTCAGAGGGTAACCTGGGTCTGTCCAACGCCGTATTGCAGCACCTGGCGAGCAAACTGCCGGTATCACGCTGGCAGCGCGACCTGACCGACTCCACCGTACTGCGTAACCTCGGCGTGGGTCTGGGCTATGCGCTGATCGCTTATCAGGCAACCATGAAAGGCGTCAGCAAGCTGGAAGTGAACGAAGCGAATCTGGCGAATGAACTGGATCACAACTGGGAAGTGCTGGCCGAGCCAATCCAGACCGTGATGCGCCGTTATGGTATTGAAAAGCCTTATGAAAAACTGAAAGAACTGACGCGCGGCAAGCGTGTTGATGCTGCGGGTATGCAGACGTTCATCGATTCTCTCGAATTACCGGAAGAAGAGAAAGTCCGCCTGAAAGCCATGACACCGGGCAATTACATTGGCCGTGCAACCAAAATGGTTGATGAACTGAAGTAATGTTCTCTTCACGGACGCGCCTGCTCAGCGGGTGCGTCCGTGTTGTTTGTATGGCTTAACTCTGGGTCTGGAATTTACTCTGACGCAAATCACCGATGATGTCGTTCATCCGGTCTTCAGTTAAACGGTAATAGCGGATGGAGAACGCGGTAATCAGATAGAAAATTGCCGGTAAAACGGTAAACAGAATTAATACACCCCGTATCGCTTCTGCTGACTGTTGTTCAACGCCTGCCTGATAACCAAACCATGCCAGCCCCCAACCTGTCAGTGCACCACCGATTGCCACGCCGAGTTTAATGACGAAAATATTCGCCGCAATATTCATGCCCGTAATACGACGTTGCGTTTTCCACTCGCCATAGTTATTGGCATCGGTAATCATTGACCATTGCAGCGGTGCATTTATACCCTGTAATAAATTCAGCGCGATATGCACGATAAATGCGGGGATCCAATATTCTGTTGGCAGTACAAAGAATAATAACCCGACCAGCGCACTTAATACGTTAACCCACACGGAAGCGCGGATTTTACACATCCACGTACCCAGTGATTTCGCGAATAAACTCCCGATAACAGAAGCGACTGTCGTTGCCAGCATAAAGATGGAAATAATACCGCTGCCCTGGTGCAACACATATTGCACGAAATAGACCAGCAGGCTTCCGCGAACTACTACCCCACAAAGCATGGCAAGATTATAGACAGACAGGATCCGCCACTGGTCATTTTTCATCAGAATACGCACATCCCGAAGGATATTCATATTCTCTTCTTTGACCGGCGTAATACGCTCGCGCGTCGTCAGGAAGCAGGTCAGGAACATCAGGCAACCAATCACACCAAAAATCCCCATCGCCCACTGCATGCCGGTGGCACGATCGCCGGGAGCGATAAAATCAGCCAGCGGCAGGATGAGTGCAGTCCCCATTGCGCCACCGATAGGAGCAATCGCAAAGCGCCAGGACTGGAGTGACAGGTTGTCCTGCGGGTCTGCGGTAATTGCTGCCCCTAACGAACAGTAAGGAATATTGATTGCCGTATACATGATCGTCATGAAGATATAGGCCAGCACCGCGTAAACAATTTTCGCCGTTTGTCCGAAGTCAGGTGTGGAATACACCAATACGCAACTCACGGCAAAAGGCACACAAATAATCAGTAACCAGGGGCGGAAACGTCCCCAGCGACTTTTCGTCTGATCGGCAATTGCGCCCATTATCGGGTCAGTAATCGCATCAAGTATGCGTACCACCAAAAATAGCGTGCCCATCACGGCGGGAGAAAGCCCGTAAATATTTGTATAAAAGTAAGCCAGAATAGCGACAGAGGAATCAAAAACGATATGGCTTGCCGCATCACCTAATCCAAAACCCAGCTTTTCTTTGTTGGTGATCCTTTCAGTTAACGCTGACATGCATTCACCTTAATTTTTAAATTAGAATTCCTTTGTCTTTATAATTCCTGGCATTGAGGCGGGATATTCTGATATTTCACTTATGTTTTATGCTTTTAATCAAATGTGACGCAGGCACGGCTTATTCCTGCTTTTTGTAATAAAAAAAATTAATATATTCGAGCCGCATCACATTTAAGGGAGAAAACCAAAAAACATAAGTTGGATGGCGGTTTCGGCAATTGTTGTGTTTGCTTTGCGCTACCAGTATTGATGGTCAGAAAACATATCCGCGCCGTCGTGCGGATGGCAACACTTACAAGGGGAAAGCATGTCTGCCATTTATAAGGATGCCCACCGTCCGGTGCCTGAACGTGTCGCCGATTTGCTGGCACAAATGACGCCAGAAGAGAAATTCGCACAGATGCACGCGTTCTGGCTGATATTGTCCGCCGCGGGCGATCATCGCGAGCGCACCGATCTGAGCGATGAATTCGCCGGCGTCACTCAACAGGCGGCGCTCAGCGAACGCCTTAAACGCGGGATCGGGCAGATTACCCGTCCGCTGGGAACGCATATTGTCGAACCCAAAGAAGGGGTTCGCGCCCTTAATCGTCTGCAAAGAACCTTAATGGAAGAAACCCGTTTGGGTATTCCGGCTTTATTTCATGAAGAATGTCTGGTCGGTTTACTTTGCAAAGATGCCACTCTGTTTCCTTCGTCGCTGAACTACGCCTCCACCTGGGATCCGGCGTTGATGCAACGTATCGCTGCCGCCATTGGCGATGAAGCCCGCAGCACCGGTTGCCGTCAGGGGTTAGCGCCGGTACTGGATGTCTCCCGCGACGTACGCTGGGGGCGGACTGAAGAGACGTTTGGGGAAGACCCCTACCTGACGGGTGTGATGGCGACCCGTTTTGTGCGGGGTTTACAAGGTGAAAAACGCGATGTGCTGGCGACGCTGAAACACTATGTCGGGCACTCTTTCAGCGAAGGGGCGCGCAACCATGCGCCGGTGCATCTGGGGTTTAGTGAGCTTAATGACACCTTTCTCCTGCCGTTTGAAATGGCAGTGAAACTGGCAAATGCCGGTTCAGTCATGCCTGCCTATCACGATATTGATAATCAGCCCGGCCACTCAGATGCCTTCCTGATGACGACGCTGCTACGCGAAGAATGGGGCTTTGACGGTCTGATAGTGGCGGATTATGGCGGCATCAGTCTGCTGCACCAGCATCATGGTATCAGCCGCAACGCCACAGAATCCGCCGCGCTGGCTTTTAACGCCGGTCTGGATATCGAGCTGCCGAAAGATGACTGCGCACGCCATCTTGCGCAAGCCGTTGAACAGGGTCTGATCTCCATGGCAAAAATCGACGAGATCGTCGGACGCGTTCTGCAGGAGAAATTCCGTCTGGGGCTGTTTGAGCACCCTTATACTGATGAAAATGCCATTGCGCTGCAAAGACCCGAAACCCGTAAACTGGCGTATGAAGCCGCAGTGAATTCCATCACGATGCTGGAAAATAATGGCGTTTTGCCGTTGGCTGGCCAGCAACGGCTCGCGGTCATCGGGCCGACGGCCGATGATCCGCTGGCGCTGCTCAGCGGCTACAGTTTTCCGGTTCATCTGATCATCAGTGATATGCAGGACAGCGCGTCGCAGGTCGTGACGCCCTTACAGGCATTACAAGAACGCGTAAGCAGCCAGAATCTGCGCTATGCCAAAGGCTGCCACATTATTGAACATCGGGTGGCGGGTGCTCCGGTCTTCCCCGGTGATACAGGTAAACCGATACAAACCTCCCCCGTCTCACGGGATACCCGGTTGATTGCACAAGCGGTTGAAGCCGCAGAACAGAGCGATGTCGCGCTGGTCTTTGTCGGTGATCTGGCCGGATTGTTCCAAAGTGGCACCGTTGGCGAAGGGTCAGATACAGACAGCCTGCGCCTGCCCGGCGTACAACAGGAGCTTGTCGCCGCCGTGGTGGCAACAGGAAAACCTGTGGTTGTCGTGATGACTGGCGGCCGCCCTTATAATCTCGGCGGGCTTGAAGATCAGGTCGCCGCATTGGTGATGGCATGGGCACCAGGCCAGGAAGGCGGAAATGCAATTGCCGATGTGCTGACCGGCGTGCGGGAACCTGCAGGGCGCCTGGTGGTATCCGTTCCCCACAGCGCGGGCGCCATGCCCTATTACTACAACCACAAACTCAAGAGCGGCGGCACACCCTATGCTTTCCATTTCGGCTCACGCTATCCCTTCGGGTACGGTAAAACATGGACCACATTCCGTTATGGCGAACTGTCGATTGTTCAGCCACAGGTAGCGTCGCTGAACGGTAACGTCATCGTTAAAATTACCGTCAGTAATAGCGGGGATAAAGACGGCAGCGAGGTGGTACAAGTGTACGTTCGCGATCGCGTGGCCTCGCAGGTTCGCCCGGTTCAGGAGCTGAAAGCCTTCCAGCGGGTGCATCTGCGCGCAGGCGAAAGTGCTGAGCTGACCTTCACCCTGCCCACCGACATGCTGAATTTCACTCAGCGTAACGGGCAGCGCGTGGTCGAACCCGGAGAGTTTGACATCCGCGTGGGGGCCTCAAGTGGGGATATCCGCAGTCAGGGCGTAGTGGAAATCACCGGCGAAGCACGTGCGCTCGAGAAAATGTGGCGGATGGAAAGCCACTGCGTCATCACACATTAACCTTGCGGGGCGTTTGAATTTATCTTTAACGCCCCTTTTCCCTCCCGCAGATTTAATCCCGCATACGCGTAAAATGTCACTGCAAAAATTCTCTTTCCTTCTAAAATAGAGGCCATTACAGCCATCAGGAAAAGCCCGTATGAGCATGGACACTAACCAGCAGGTGCTGGAAAAACTGAAAACCGATCTGGCTCAGACAGGCACTATGCCGCTGTATTTGTGTTTTAAAGAATCGGTTCGTCAGGCAATGGAATCGGGTATTTTGCAGGACGGCGATTTCCTGCCAAGTGAGCGACAGTTCACCGAAGCGCTGGGGATCTCACGGATCACCGTGCGTAAGGCGCTGGCAAAGCTGGAACAGGACGGGCACATAGGCCGCTCACGCGGTTACGGCACCTTTATCAAAAAAGCGGTTGATGCCAGGCTTTCTTACTCGCTGGCCGGGGTGAAAGGGTTTTCGCGCGAAGTGATGTTACAAGGCCGCAAGCCCGATACGCTGTGGATCAGCCGTGATCAGATACCGGCATCCGCGCTGATTGCCAGCAAACTGGCGATCACCGAAGGCACACCGGTTTATATGCTCAAGCGAATTCATTACATCGACACGCGCCCGATGTCCGTGGCGGTTTCATACGTGATCATGGCCGCCATCGGGGATGTGCAGGATATCGGCGTCTCGCTCTATGACTATTTCAGCCGCAATAATATTGAGCTTGGCGCACTGCAAAGCCGGGTCAGTGCAGCAATGTCTGACGCTGAAACGTTGCAATCTTTGCAGCTGACTGAGCCCATGCCGCTGCTGATCATAAAGCAGACACTGTTCGACGGGCAAAACCGGCCGATTGAATACAGTGAAAGCTTTTGCCGCAGCGACATGTATGAGTTCATCAGCGAAGACTGATTCACAGCGGCGGTTCACTCTTTTCAAACGTGCTGGCCAGTTGCGCCAGCGTCGGCGCGCAATCCCCGCCAGTCTGCGAAACAACATAGGCCGCCACGCAATTTGCCAGCGTCATGCTTTGCCAGTGTGTCAGGCCGAGTGAAAGCCCTGCCAGCAAACCGGCGCAATGGCTGTCACCCGCACCTATGCTGTCAGCCACGGTGATTTTACGCGCCGCAATCCAGCCGCAATCACTGACCTCCGCAAAATAATAGCTTCCCTTTTCCCCGCAGCGCAGGACCACCAGCTCACCGGTTTTAGTATTCAGCTCACGGCAGAAGGCTTCGGCGTCATCGGTAAACCCCAGCAGCGTGGCTTCCCGTTCGTTGAGCGTCAGGATCACGCCGGGGCGGATCACGCGGCGAATGCGCTCTTCGGGCATCACATCCAGACGCGGCCCAAAATCCACCACCACACGCACCGCATCGGGCAAGGTTTCCAGCCAGTCGAGCAGCACCGTTCCCTGTTTCGCGCCTAACTGATAACCCGACACATACACCAGCCCGTTTTGTGGAGTAGCGTCGGTCAGCCAGCCGGGCTGCCACTGATTTTCAATGCCGTCGACAGAGATAAATGTCCGCTCGCCGTCCGGCTCAACCAGCGCCAGACACCAGCCGTTATCCGCGCCGCGCACCTGCAAATCCGAGGTGACTTCCCGTGCCGCCATTTCACGTCTCAGACGATCGCTCCACATGCCCTCGCCCACCGGCAACAGATTACGGCTGTGAATACCCAGCTGTTTCAGCCCGAGCGCAATATTCAGCGCGCAGCCACCGAGGTGAAAACCGGTTACGTCGGCGGCAATATCCCCGCCGCGCTCCGGTAACGCATCGGCTCTGGCAACCATGTCCATGACCGCAGCGCCGACGACCATCACCGGTGCCTGCTGATGCCAGTCGCCCTGCATCAGCGTCTGTAATAATTCGCGATGGCCCTGACTCATTCAGCCTCCTGCGCCTGCTGGCGGAAACGCTGAAATGCGTCGCTGTAGCGCGTCATATTCTGCGGATTGACCCGTTTCAGTTCATCCAGCCACTCTTTCTTAAACACCTCAATGCCGTTCAACGCGCCGCAAATGGCGGTTGCCATCGCACCAATGGTATCGGTATCGCCGCCGAGATTGGCACACAACACTGCGCACTGATTCGGGCATGTTCCGGCCAGCTCCACCATCGCCAGCGCGGCAGGCACAGACTCAATGGTGCTGACGCCCGCGCCAACCAGCTGATAAACCGCTTCAGACGCCTGCTCCGTTCCTTCGGCTTTCTGCACCGTGGCGAAAGCCAGTTCGATGCGTGCCGCCAGTGAAGCGCTGAAAGTGGTGGGTTTACGCATTTGGGCATATTTCGCAATATCCGGCAATGCCAGGCGGATTTCAGGCCAGCTCGCCCCTTCAATGGCCCGCGACACAGCCCAGGCAATCACCACCGCGCCTGCCACGGCGATATCAGATTTATGCGTCGGGCTGGACGCCAGCCACACCTGCTCGCAGAATTTCTCCAGCGGCGCCGAAGGCAGTACGCAGCCAAGCGGGGAAACGCGCATCGCCGCGCCATTGGTCACACCATTGTTTTCCAGCGCCTCAATGGCCACGCCTTTCTTCTGTTCGGCCAGCGCAAGTCTGGAGCTCGGGCCAAGAATGTTTTTATTAAACGCGTCAAACCTGTCTACCCAGTGGATCACATTCCGCGCAATCAGTTCCGGTACGACGCGGCCTTCCGCTTCCAGCAGCGCATCGGCCAGCGCCAGCGCCATCGACGTATCATCAGTAAACTGTGCAGCGGTGAAATAACAGGCGGCGCTATTTTCTGCCGGGCCATCAAGAAAACGATCGATCCAGCCGAAGTGTTGCTTAACCCGCTCGCGCGGCCAGAGCTCCGATGGCATGCCCAGCGCGTCGCCCAGCATTTGTCCGTACAACGCGCCGAGCATACGGCTCTCAAGGCTTAGCTGTGTCATGTAAATCTCCTGCTATCAATGTCAGAGGGGCAGCCTGCCCGCCTGTTGTGAAAAGAATGCTTAGGAAGGCTGGTTCAGGCTGATCGGGGTAATGGTTTTGCTGCGTTCGCGAAAGAACAGCAGAAACAACAGCATCACGCCGACAACCATCGCAGCACCCACGCCCCAGACCGCAAACCAGTCGAACGTCATGCCATTTTTCGGCGTGCTCAGTGCGAAAGTGGTCATCGCCCGGCCACCCAGCCAGTTGCCGATAAAACTGCCCAATCCCTGACAAATCAGTGTGATCAGGCCCTGTGCCGCCGTGCGCATATGCGGCGGTGCTTTTTTATCGACATAGATATACCCGGTGACAAAATAGAAATCGTAGCTGACGCCGTGCAACAGAATGCCGAGGAACAGCATGCTGTAAGCCCAGACATCCGCCGTGCCGCCATAAATAAAGAATACGTAGCGGATTGCTGCTGTGACAAAGCCCAGCATCAGCACTTTTTTGATACCGTAGCGTTTGAGCAGGAACGGTAATGCCAGCATGGCGAAGATTTCAGACACCTGGCCAAGGGTCATCCAGCCGGTTGCGTTGGGCAAACCCACCTGCGTCAGGTAACCGTTGGCGAACTGGTAGTAAAACGCCAGCGGCATACAAAACAGAAATGAGCACAATGCGAAAATCGCGAAAGAGCGATCTTTCAGCAAGCCCAGCGCATTCAGGCCGAACAGCGCTTTGATATCCACCGGCCCTTTGCCTTTTGCCGGTGTCTCCGGCAGCCAGAAGCTGTAAACCCCAAGCACCAGCGAGGCAATAGCAGTGATCCAAAGCGGCAACCCGGTATCAGAAATGTTGTTCATGCCAAGCAGCGGCGGCAGCACAAAACCGATCACCAGCCCGGAAGCAATCCAGCCCAGCGTGCCAAGTACGCGGATGCGCGGGAAATCCTTCTCGGTGTCATTGATGTTGGCGAACGCAATGCTGTTGGTCAGCGCCACCGTTGGCATATAGGTGATGGCGTAAACCACCAGCAGCGGGAAGAAGGTGGAAAATTCGGTTTGCAGCGCGATAAACGCCATCAGCACACCCCCGGCCAGCAGCAGCCAGGCAAGCACTTTTTGCGCGGCGAAGTAGCGGTCAGCCATCACGCCCACCAGCACCGGCGAGAGAATGGCCGCTATGGCGGTGCTGCTGTAAGACCAGGCGATTTCGGAGGGAGTAAAACCCAGCTTATTCAGGTATTGCCAGAGAGGCACAAACCACGCCCCCCAGATAAACCACTCGATAAACATCATAACGGACAGCTTCAGATGGGTACGTTTCATTATTATATCCTTGCTGAATGAGGGGCCCGCGCGGTGCGATACGCACCCAAAGCGACGGAAAGAGTCAGGCATTCAAGATACCTTTGAAATACCTTAATAGTACCTTTGGTATTTAACAGCGATCGATCTCACATTTTATGCTTCTGCCCGGCAAGCCCGTTTATAATTGGTTTAGGTTTTGTTTAGATTGCCGGTCACGGCGTTGATGTGAGGTTGATTAAAATGTTTCTGAATCATTTACAATTACACTCAGAATGTTTCTGTCGCCTTACGCGCCACAAGGATAAGGAATTACCATGCGAATTTTAGTCATTGAAGATAACGCACTGTTGCGCCATCACCTTTCAGTTCAGATGAGAGAGATGGGGCATCAGGTTGATGCCGCTGAAGACGCCAAAGAAGCCGATTATTTTTTGCATGAACATGCACCGGATATCGCGATTGTCGATCTTGGTTTGCCGGGCGAAGACGGCCTGAGCCTGATCCGCCGCTGGCGCAGTCACCAGGCAAATTTGCCGATTCTGGTGCTGACCGCCCGCGAAAGCTGGCAGGATAAAGTCGCGGTGCTGGAAGCCGGTGCCGACGATTACGTCACCAAACCTTTCCATCTGGAAGAGGTGCTGGCACGTATGCAGGCGCTGATGCGCCGCAACAGCGGCCTGGCATCACAGGTCATTACCCTGCATCCGTTCCAGATTGATTTATCCCGCCGTGAACTGACCGTTAACGAAAATCCCATTAAACTGACCGCTTTCGAATACACCATCATCGAAACGCTGATCCGCAATGCCGGAAAAGTGGTCAGCAAAGACTCACTGATGCTTCAGCTTTACCCGGACGCAGAACTGCGTGAAAGCCATACCGTGGATGTCCTGATGGGGCGCCTGCGCAAAAAACTGCAGGCAGAGCACCCGGAAGATGTGATCACTACGGTACGCGGCCAGGGTTATCGTTTCGACATCCGCGCATAACGACGTGGTTTACTACCGCCTGATGCCTCACTACGTAAGGACGCGTCATGAAAGGACGTACTAAAAAACCCTTCTCCCTGCGCGTGCGTTTTATGATGGCGACGGCCGCCGTTGTGCTCGCGCTTTCACTGGCCTACGGGCTGGTGGCGGTGGTTGGCTACATGGTGAGTTTCGATAAAACGGCCTATCGCCTGCTGCGTGGTGAGAGCAATCTCTTCTTTAGTCTGGCGCAATGGCGCGAAGGCAAACTCTCCATCAATGTTCCGCCCGATCTGGACCTTAATACGCCCACGCTGGTGTTTATTTACGACGCCGACGGTAAATTGCTGTGGGCGGAACGCCGCATCCCGGAACTGGAAGCTCAGATCAACAAGGCCTGGATGAATAAACCGGGTTTTTATGAGCTGGATACCGACACGCAAATCAGCAGCGAAGTGTTGGGGAATAATCCGCAGGCGCAGGACAAGCTGAAAGATTACGACGACACCGATGCCAACGCCATGACGCACTCCATCGCGGTGAATACCTACAATGCCACGGCGCGCCTGCCGGCACTGAACATCGTGGTCGTCGATACGATCCCGCAAGAGTTACAGCGTTCCGATCTGGTCTGGGAATGGTTCAGTTATGTGCTGCTGGCCAATCTATTGCTGGTGGTGCCGCTGCTGTGGCTGGCGGCGTACTGGAGCCTACGGCCCATCAAAGAAGTGATCCATCAGGTCGCCGAACTGGAAACCCATGAGCGCGAATCGCTGGATGAAAATCCGCCGCGCGAGCTGCTCGGGCTGGTGCGCAATCTGAACATCCTGTTGCACGGCGAACGTGGGCGTTACGATCGCTATCGCACCACGCTGGCAGACCTGACTCACAGCCTGAAAACGCCGCTGGCGGTGTTGCAGTCCACCCTGCGCGCCCTGCGCAATGGCAAACAGATGACCATCGAAGAAGCTGAACCGGTGATGCTCGAGCAAATCAGCCGCATCTCTCAGCAGATTGGCTATTACCTGCACCGGGCCACCCTGCGCTCAGAGCAAAATTTACTGATCCGCGAAGTGCATTCGGTGCCTGCGATCCTCGACGGTTTGTGTTCGGCGCTGAACAAGGTGTATCAGCGTAAAGGGGTGGTGATCACCGTCGATATCTCGCCGGAAATCACCTTCGTCGGCGAAAAGAATGACTTCATGGAAGTGATGGGCAACGTCATTGATAACGCCTGTAAATACTGTCTGGAGTTTGTGGAAATCAGTGCGGTGCATACCGAAAACCAGCTGGTGATCCTGATTGAGGATGACGGCCCTGGCATTCCGGTCAGCAAACGTGAAGTGATTTTCCAGCGCGGGCAGCGCGCCGATACCCTGCGTCCGGGGCAAGGGCTGGGACTTTCTCTGGCGAACGACATCATCGAGCAATACGACGGCCAAATTATCATTGGCGACAGCCCGCTCGGCGGGGCCAGCATGCGGGTTTGCTTTGGTTTACAGCAAGGCATCGAACTCGAATAACAGACGACGGGTGCAATCTCCGGCAAATTTCGGTGCTTTATTCAGCGGAGTACGAAATTTGCTGGCAATTGCCCAACGCAGCCGCAACACCTTCCGTTATAATCCTTTACAGACCCACCTTCTTTTGGAAAAAAAATGGATTACAAACTAGACCTGGACTGGAACGATTTCCTGCAACGTTACTGGCAAAAACGTCCTGTCGTGTTAAAGCGCGGTTTCAAAAATTTCGTCGATCCTATTTCTCCGGATGAACTGGCCGGTCTGGCAATGGAAAGTGAAGTCGACAGCCGTCTGGTCAGCAATCAGGACGGTCGCTGGAACGTCAGCCACGGACCATTTGAGAGCTATGATCATCTGGGCGAAAACGGCTGGTCGGTACTGGTTCAGGCCGTCGATCACTGGCATGAGCCCTCCTCGCATCTGATGACGCCTTTCCGTCATATTCCTGACTGGCGCATGGACGATTTGATGATTTCTTTCTCGGTGCCCGGCGGTGGCGTAGGCCCGCACCTTGATCAATATGACGTGTTTATCATTCAGGGCACCGGCCGCCGCCGCTGGCGCGTGGGCGAAAAAATCGCCATGAAACAACACTGTCCGCATCCGGATTTGCTTCAGGTTGAGCCGTTCGAGGCCATTATCGACGAAGAACTGGAACCTGGTGATATCGTCTACATTCCGCCGGGCTTCCCGCATGACGGCTATTCGCTGGAGAATTCCCTCAATTATTCAGTGGGTTTCCGCGCGCCGAACACCCGCGAAATGATCAGCGGATTTGCCGATCATGTCCTTTCCCGTGAACTGGGAAGCCATCGTTATACCGATCCGGATCTGGTTGAGCGCGAACATCCGGCTGAAGTCCAGCCTGCCGAGCTGGATAAGCTGCGCGGCATGATGCTCGAACTGATCAATAACCCTGAGCATTTCAACAGCTGGTTTGGCGAATTCATCTCACAGTCACGTCATGAACTGGATCTGGCTCCGCCGGAACCACCGTATCAGGCGGGTGAAATCTATGAACTCATGGCGTCGGGCGAAACGCTTGAACGCGTCGGTGGTTTGCGCGTACTGCGCGTAGGGGATGTGTGTTACGTGAACGGCGAAGCGATGACGTCTGAACAAACCGCCGCCGTTGACGCCATGGCACGCCACAAGACGGTGACCCGTGAAATGCTCGGTGATGCGCTTGACGATCCGTCGTTCCTCGCCCTGTTGCCTGCACTGGTGAACAGCGGCTACTGGTATTTCAACGACTGATATTGATAAAAAAATAAGGGCACTCTGATGCCCTTATTTTCACCACTCATAGTTGAGAACTCAGCGTAAACGAAATGCTATTTTGAAGGGATTTAGATTCACCGTCTTTGCTGCTAAAACTAATTTCACCGCCATATTCTTATTACGTAATTCATTACAAACAACCGCAATACGTTTAGGTGTTTGCACGTAAAAGTTGCCGTCCAACATTCCGAACACACTATGTCTGAGCGGAGAATTTACTAAACCCGCTTTTATAACCCTGGCCACGATATGTGCGCAATTCTTCGATAACGACTGAAATGAGGGTGAAGCTTTTGAAAAGCAAATTTCTCGCCATGCGTGAAGCATTGCCGCTTCATCAAGTGATTTCAGGCCGTATATAACGTCAGGGCTACAATCTTCTCTTGAACAATCTCTTTCATAACCATCCGACGCCCGGGCAGGATATTTTCTGAAAAGAAATTTGTCATCTTCAAACTGAGGCCACCAGCTTACATAAGTACTTTCATAAGCAATCGGACCAATATACATAGCCGCATGCCCTAAATTCCCGCCACCGGTATACCAGATAAAAACCCATGCATTTATTTTGTGATTTATAACATCGGAAGGTATTCTTTTCTCGATAAATTTCTTAATCCCGTCAACTGTTTGCAGCATGGCCGATTGATGTTCTGTCTGTGCTGTTTCCACGTTATCTCTCCATAATTAACCTGCCAAAATTATGGCATTGATGGAGGCGTAAATATAATGTCATTAATGAATAGAGGTATTATTGATATTGATGGGGGTTATCGTTGATATTCAGATAAACTGTAAGTAATCTCTGCGGGTCATTTAATAAACACCTCCGGATTTAATAATAAATCCGGAGGTGTTTAATCAACTTATCTCGATTTCTCTGCGGTGAGCTCTGCAATACGCATAATCACGGACACCGCTTTTTCCATTCCTTCCAGCGTGACAAATTCATGTTTACCGTGGAAGTTATAGCCGCCGGTAAAAATATTCGGGCAAGGTAAACCCCGGAAAGAAAGTTGTGCGCCATCCGTACCGCCGCGAATGGGCTTCATGATCGGTTCAATATCACAATCCTTCATTGCCTGTTGCGCCAGCGCAATAATGTGCGGATGCTGGGCCACTTTATCGCGCATATTGTAATAGTGATCGTCGAGCGTCACTTCAATATAGCAATCCCGGTGCAGGCCTTTGCCGACCAGATGCGCGATATCAATAATCTTTTGCTTACGGGCTTCGAATGTCACTTTGTCGAAGTCACGGATGATGTAATGCATTTCCGCGCGTTCAACGTTGCCCTTAATGGTGGTCAGGTGATAGAAACCTTCATAACCTTCAGTCTGTTCCGGGGTTTCATCGGCGGGTAATTCGCTGTGGAACCGGGTGGCGAGAGAGAGTGCGTTCACCATCACGCCTTTCGCACTGCCGGGATGAACATTATTACCGACGATTTTAATGGTCGCTGAGGCAGCATTGAAGTTCTCGAACTCCAGCTCCCCTACTCCGCCACCGTCAACGGTATAAGCCCACTCTGCGCCAAAAGCAGGAATATCAAAGCTTTGTGCGCCTTTGCCGATTTCTTCATCCGGCGTAAAAGCAATGCGGATCGGCCCGTGCGGCACATTGCTGTTTTGCAGACGCACCATCGCGGTAATGATTTCCGCGATACCCGATTTATCATCAGAACCAAGCAACGTTTTGCCGTCTGTGGTGATGAGCGTCTGGCCCAGTAACTGATGTAGCACCGGGAACATCACCGGAGAAAGCACTTCATCACCGTTACCCAGCGCAATATCGCCACCACGGTAGTTTTCGACTACCTGCGGATTGACGTGTTTGGCGGTGAAATCGGGGGCGGTATCAAGGTGGGAAATAAAACCGATAACCGGTACTTTCCAGGCCACATTGCCCGGCACCGTAGCCATGACGCAGCCTTTATCACTGAGCGTTACCTGTGAAAAGCCCAGCGCCATCAGTTCATTACGCAACGCCTGCGCCAGCTTAAGCTGTCCGTCAGTGCTCGGCGTATGTTTTACATTGGGCTTTGATTGGGTATCGAAAGAAACATAGTGAAGAAAACGGTCAAGCAACTTATCCATTTGGGTATCCTCTGGCGGCTGTATTTTATTATGCGCAGCATGAATACCGTGAATATTGCGTCAGGTCATTTTTCACCAAGTTTACGCAAAGAACTCTTAGGATCAGGCGCAATTTTTGGGATGTATCGTTAAAAAAGCCCGGCTATGACCAGGCTTCATCCTTCTTCGTCAGGAATTTATGCACGAATTCAGGCACCACTTCGCTCGCCAGCCCGTAGTGTTTCATATCAAATTCACTTTCAACCTGACTGGGTTCGAGGTTGAGTTCCACCGCACAGGCGCCGCCGATGCGCGCTTCATGAACAAATCCCGCTGCCGGATAAACATGGCCGGAGGTGCCAATCGCCACGAAGAAATCCGCCTTTGCCAGCGCATCGTAGATGTTATCCATACCCAGCGGCATTTCGCCAAACCACACAATATGCGGGCGCAGCGGAGCCGGGAACTGGCAGCAATGACAGCGATCGTCAACGCTCAGATCACCCGGCCAGTCCAGAATTTGTCCTGACTGGGTGCAGCGCACTTTCAGCAATTCGCCATGCATGTGCAGCACGCGTGAACTGCCTGCGCGCTCATGCAGATTGTCGATGTTCTGCGTAACCAGCAGGAAATTGTCACCGAGCGCTTCTTCCAGCGTGGCCAGCGCGTAGTGTGCGGCATTAGGTTTGAGATCGTCCTGCTGCAACTGGCGGCGGCGTTCATTGTAAAAGCGCTGCACCAGCTCAGGGTCGCGGCGATAACCTTCCGGCGTCGCCACATCTTCCACGCGATGTTCTTCCCATAAGCCATCGGCAGCACGGAAAGTCCGGATGCCGGACTCGGCGGAAATCCCCGCGCCGGTGAGCACCACCACGAACGGTTTCTTCAATGACGCGGCGGCCATTGAATCACGGTGGAAAATGTTCGACCGGAACCGCTGATGCCGGATACGTTTATTTTTGCGAAACCGACACAGACGATGACGTGTGCGCATGAAGTGCTCCTTACTCTCTGTGTCTGAACATAAAGGCTGTTTTTGACAATGTGATCACTGACCGCCACTGAGTACCCGGGCCGGATCGATACGGCTTGCACGGCGCGCAGGATACCAGCTGGCCAGCAAACTCAGCACCAGTGCGGTAAACAGTACGCCCGCCACGTCAGTCCAGTGAACTTCCGATGGCAGGAAGTCGATGAAATAGATGTCGCCCGACAGGAACTGATGTCCGGTAAGCTTTTGCAGCGCGTTAATGATATTGGTCAGCTGGAACGCGGCGATCACGCCGATCACTACCCCGGCGATGCTGCCGACCAGCCCGGCCAGTAAACCGTACCAGATGAAGACGGCGCGGATAAGCCCGTCTTTCGCGCCCAGTGTGCGCAAAATCGCAATATCACTGCTTTTATCTTTCACCGCCATCACCAGCGTCGAAACGATATTAAAACAGGCTACGCCAATCACCAGCACCATCGCCATATACATAATCGCGCGCACCATCTGGATATCGCGGTACATATAGCCGTAAGTGCCCACCCAGCTGCTGATGTAAACATACGCCTGCGTCACTTCACCGGCGTCGTGCACCAGTTTTTGCGCGGCGAAAACATCGTTCACTTTGATATCGATACCGGTGACGCTGGTACCCATATCCTGATATTGCTGCGCATCAGCCAGTGGCACCATGCCGAGGCTGTGATCAAGCTGGCCGCTGAGTTGCAAAATGCCGGTGACCTGCAAACGGATCCGTTTTGGCTGCAACAGCTTCATTTCAGGATCGCTGTTTGGGATCATCACCGTCACCCAGTCGCCCTGCTTCACACCGACCGCATCGGCAACGCCTTTACCAAGGATCAGCTGTTGCTCCCCGGCTTTAAAATTCTGCCATGCGTTGTTTTGCACAAACTTCGGCGCGGCGCTTACGCGGGGTTCACTCTGCGGATCTACGCCTTTAAGCTGAATCGCGCGCAATTTTGCGCCGTGTTCGATCAGACCGTTGAACTGGATATACGGCGCAGCGGCCACAATGCCCGGCACTTTTTCAACACGTTCCAGCACGCCCTGCCAGTCATTGAAAGGCTGATTCACCGGACGAATTTCACCGTGAGGCACCACCGCCAGCACGCGATCTTTCAGTTCGCGTTCGAAGCCGTTCATCGCACTCAGACCGACGATTAGCACCGCCACACCCAGCGCGATACCTAAGGTCGAAATCACCGAAATCAGCGACACCATGCCGCTGCGACGGCGGCCACGGCTGAACCGCAGGCCGATCAGTAAGGAAAACGGAATGCCTGACATTACTTCGCTCCCAGCAACATCGAATCCTGCTGCAACCTGCCGTCGCGCATTTCGAGCTGACGCGTCAGGCGGTTTGCCAGTTCCAGAGCATGCGTGACCACCAGAAACGCGGTGCCCTGACGCACGTTCAGTTCGCCCAGCAATTCAAAGATACTGTCGGCATTGCGCTGATCCAGGTTACCGGTCGGTTCGTCGGCCAGCACCAGTGAAGGATTATTGACCAGCGCACGGGCGATCGCCACACGCTGACGCTCGCCGCCGGAAAGCTCGGAAGGACGGTGATGGCTGCGGTGTTGCAGCCCAACGGCTTCAAGCATCGCCATCGCACGTTCCTGCACTTCGGCGGATTTCTTTTTACCGATCAAAAGCGGCATCGCGACGTTTTCCAGCGCGGTGAAATCAGGCAGCAAATGGTGGAACTGATAGATAAAGCCGAGCTCGCGGTTGCGCAGTTCTGATTTCGCGGAAGAAGACATCGAATTCAGCGACTGGCCTTTAAAAATGACTTCGCCGGAGGTCGGTGAGTCCAGACCCCCCAGCAAATGCAACAACGTACTTTTACCGGAACCTGAGGTGCCAACGATCGCCATCATTTCGCCCGGCTGCATGGCAAATGTCACGTCACGCAACACGTCGGTGCGCAGTTTGCCTTCCTGATAAGTCTTACAGAGGTTGTCACACTGCAATAATAAAGAATTACTCATAACGTAAAGCCTCTGCGGGGTGGGTGGCAGCAGCGCGCCAGGAAGGATACAGCGTAGATAATAAAGCAATGATCATGGCGGCCAGCGCGATAACCACTACCTGAACCGGTTCAATATCGACCGGCAGCGACGCGCCATCAAGCATCAGCCCGATAGCCGGCATAATTGTATTGAGCTGGGTCGCGAGCACCACGCCCAGTACGGCACCGAGCAGCGCGCCGATCACACCGGCACTGGCGCCCTGCACCATAAATACGGCCATGATCTGACGGCGGCTTAGCCCCTGCGTTTGCAGAATCGCCACTTCGCCTTGTTTTTCCATCACCAGTAAACCCAGCGAGGTAATGATGTTGAACGCGGCAACCGCCACGATCAGGCTAAGTAGCAGGCCCATCATATTTTTTTCCATGCGCACGGCCTGGAACAGCTCACCCCGACGCTCACGCCAGTCTTTCCAGCTGGTGCCTTCCGGCAGCTTCTGAACGCTCAGGCTGTCGACATCCAGCGGTTTATCAAGGAATAAACGCCAGCCGGTCACGTTGCCTTTCGGATACAGCATCAGACGTGAAGCATCCTGGATATTGACCAGCATCTGATAACCATCGACTTCGCTGTTCGCTGAGAACGTGCCAATCACGGTAAACAAACGCTGACTTGGCACACGCCCGACCGGCGTGAACTGGCTGACGCTGGTCACCATCAGACGCAGCTTATCGCCACGACGCACTTTAAGCTGTTGCGCGAGCTGATCGCCCAGAATGACGTTGTATTTACCGGGTTGCAGCTCCTGCTGGGCAACACCAATCATATATTTCGCCAGCGGATCCTGCTGTGTCGGATCGACACCGAGCATGACACCCACGGCCACGCTGCCGGGGCTTTGCAGCACCACGTCACCGGTGGTCAGAGGCACAGCGCGGTTGACACTTTTCAGCGCCGTTATCTGTTGGTGGGTAATTTTTTGAGGATCCAGCGATCCGGCCGGTGTGGTCACCAACGCCTGAGGCATCAGACCCAGAATATTTCCTTCCAGATCCTTCTCAAAACCGTTCATGACCGACAGCACCGTGACCAGCGCCATCACCCCGAGGGTAATGCCAATGGTGGACAGCCAGGAGACAAACCGCCCAAAGCGGTCCGAACCACGCCCGCGCATGTAGCGCAGGCCTATGAATAACGCGACAGGTTGATACATGACTTCCGTTTTAAGTGCTTGGCCGCAAATAAGTGCATGGCGCAGACTAAAGTGATGAAGGATAATAAAGGCTAGCACCGCTTTATGGAACCATTAACCCAAAGTAATCGGTTTAATCCCGGGGCTCTTTTGTCCTTTTTTATTGCAGAGCCGGGTTGACCCCGATTGTATGCGCATCGCAAGATACGGTCTGCTAATTGGCCCCCTGCTGCCGCCAAACGAGAACGCAAAACAGCCTATGTCTCAAGATTATCGTTATTCATTGCCTGAACGCCCCGGTGACACCCGCCTTTTAGGGCAACTGACCGGCTCCGCCTGTGCCCTGGAATGCGCCCAAATCAGTGAACGCCATGCGGGCCCGATCATGCTGATTGCACCGGACATGCAAAATGCCCTGCGTCTGCGCGATGAAATTCAACAGTTTACCGATCATAAAGTGCTGAGCATTTCGGACTGGGAAACCCTGCCCTACGACAGTTTCTCGCCACATCAGGAAATCATCTCTTCGCGCCTTTCCAGCCTTTATCAGCTTCCAACCATGGAGCGCGGCATCATTATTTTGCCGGTGAATACGTTGATGCAGCGCGTCTGCCCGCACGAGTTTTTGCACGGCCACGCGCTGGTGATGAAGAAAGGCCAGCAACTGTCACGCGATAAACTGCGTTCACAGCTGGAACAGGCCGGTTACCGCAGCGTCGATCAGGTGATGGAGCACGGTGAGTTTGCCACCCGTGGCGCCCTGCTCGACCTCTATCCGATGGGCAGCGATGAGCCTTTCCGCATCGATTTCTTCGACGATGAAATCGACAGTCTGCGCACATTTGACGTCGATACACAGCGCACACTGAGCGAAGTTGATCACATCAATTTGTTGCCCGCGCATGAATTCCCGACCGATAAAAATGCCATTGAACTGTTCCGCAGCCAGTGGCGCGAGAAGTTCGAAGTTCGCCGCGATGCCGAACACGTGTATCAGCAGGTCAGTAAAGGCACGTTCCCGGCCGGGATTGAATACTGGCAGCCGCTGTTTTTCAGCCAGCCGCTGACCACCTTATTCAGCTATCTTCCGAAAAATACGCTGGTGCTTAATACCGGCGATCTTGACGTTGCTGCCGAGCGTTTCTGGCAGGACGCCAACCAGCGTTACGAAAACCGCCGGGTGGATCCGATGCGTCCGCTGCTCGAGCCTGAAAATCTGTGGCTGCGCGTGGATATCCTGTTCGCTGAACTCAAAGCCTGGCCGCGCGTTCAGCTGCGTACCGATTCGCTGCCGAAAAAAGCCGCGAACACCAATCTCAGTTATGAAAAGCTGCCGGATTTATCTGTTCAGCCACAGAATAAAGCGCCCATGGATAACCTGCGCCGCTTTAATGAATCCTTTGCCGGCAGTCTGGTTTTCTCAGTCGAAAGTGAAGGCCGCCGGGAAACGCTGCAGGATTTACTGGCGCGCATCAAACTGATGCCGCAGCTCATCACCCGTATTGAAGAAGCTGAAACGGCCGGTCGTTACATTATGATTGGCGCCTGCGAACGCGGTTTTCTGGATGCCGATAAACAGCTGGCGCTGATTTGTGAGAGCGATCTGCTCGGCGAGCGCGTGGCGCGCCGTCGTCAGGATAGCCGCCGCACCATCAACACCGATACGCTTATCCGCAATCTCGCGGAACTGCGCCCCGGTCAGCCGGTGGTGCATGTCGAACACGGCGTGGGCCGGTATCTGGGGCTGACCACGCTCGAGGCCGGTGGCATCAAAGCCGAGTACCTGATCCTGACCTATGCGGGTGAAGATAAACTCTATGTGCCGGTGTCGTCCCTGCATCTCATCAGCCGTTATGCGGGCGGTGCCGATGACAGCGCGCCGCTGCACAAACTCGGGGGCGAAGCCTGGTCAAAAGCGCGGCAAAAAGCCGCCGAGAAGGTGCGCGACGTGGCCGCCGAGTTGCTGGATATTTACGCCCAGCGCGAAGCCAAAACCGGTTTCGCCTTCAAACACGACAAAGAACAGTATCAGCTGTTCTGCCAGGCCTTCCCGTTTGAAACCACGCCGGATCAGGCACAGGCCATCAATGCCGTACTGACCGACATGACACAGCCGCTGGCGATGGATCGTCTGGTCTGCGGCGACGTCGGTTTCGGCAAAACCGAAGTGGCGATGCGCGCGGCCTTCCTCGCCGTCGCCAACAACAAGCAGGTGGCGGTGCTGGTGCCGACTACGCTGCTGGCGCAGCAGCACTTTGACAACTTCCGCGACCGCTTTGCCAGCTGGCCAGTGCGCATCGAAATGATGTCCCGTTTTCGCAGCGCCAAAGAGCAGCAGGCGGTGATCGAAGAAGCCGTGGAAGGCAAAGTGGATATTATTATCGGCACGCACAAACTGCTGCAAAGCGACCTGCGCTGGAAAGATCTCGGCCTGCTGATTGTCGATGAAGAGCACCGTTTCGGGGTACGCCACAAAGAGCGTATCAAAGCGATGCGTGCTGACGTCGATATTCTGACCCTGACCGCCACACCTATCCCGCGCACGCTGAATATGGCGATGAGCGGCATGCGTGATCTGTCGATTATCGCCACCCCGCCAGCGCGGCGTATGGCGGTGAAAACCTTCGTCCGCGAATACGACAGCCTGGTGATCCGCGAGGCTATCCTGCGTGAAATTCTGCGCGGCGGGCAGGTGTATTACTTATTTAATGATGTCGAAAATATCGAGAAAGCCACTGAGCGCCTGGCGGAACTGGTGCCGGAGGCGCGTATCGCCATTGGTCACGGTCAGATGCGGGAACGCGACCTCGAGCGGGTGATGAATGATTTCCACCATCAGCGTTTCAACGTGCTGGTGTGCACCACGATCATCGAAACCGGCATCGACATCCCGACGGCGAACACCATCATTATTGAACGTGCCGATCACTTTGGTCTGGCGCAGCTTCACCAGCTGCGTGGCCGTGTCGGGCGTTCGCACCATCAGGCGTATGCTTACCTGCTGACGCCGCCGCCGAAAGCCATGTCTGTTGATGCGCACAAACGCCTCGAAGCGATCGCCTCACTGGAAGATCTCGGTGCAGGTTTTGCGCTGGCAACGCACGATCTGGAAATTCGTGGCGCAGGCGAATTGCTCGGCGAAGGCCAGAGCGGACAGATGACCAGCATTGGTTTCACGCTGTACATGGAATTGCTGGAAAACGCCGTGGAAGCGCTGAAAGAAGGCCGCGAACCTTCGCTTGAGGATCTGACCACCAGTCAGACCGAGGTCGAGATGCGCATGCCTGCCCTGTTGCCGGAAGAATTCATTCCTGACGTCAATACGCGATTGTCGTTGTATAAACGTATCGCCAGTGCGCGCAATGAAAGTGAACTGGATGAGCTGCGTGTCGAACTGATCGACCGTTTCGGCTCCCTGCCGGACGGCGCGCGCAATCTGATTCAAATCGCCATACTGCGTTTAAAGGCGAAAGATCTGGGTATCAAACGCATTGAAGGCAATGAGCGCGGCGGCTTCATTGAGTTTGGCGATAAAAACCGTGTCGATCCGGGCCACCTGATTGGCCTGCTGCAAAAGCAGCCGCAGGTGTATCGTCTCGACGGCCCGACCAAACTGAAGTTTATGCTGGATCTGACTGACCGGCCAAAACGGCTGAAGTTTGTCAGCGAGATGCTCGGAGAATTCGCTGAGCATGTGATCTGAGGGTCTGGTGATGAAAAAAAGCCCGGTGAACATATCATTCACCGGGCTTTTTTATGCCTTCAGGTTAACCGCTATGGCTTACGCAGGGCTTTCACCTGTTCCGGTGTGATGTCTCCCGGCAGGCCGCCGAAGGTCACACGCAGGTAATTCACCATTTCAGCGATTTGCGCGTCGTTCAGTCGATCAGCAAAACCCGGCATGGACTGCATGCTTTCACCGTTAGGGAATTCCTGCGCCGGTAAACCGTCGAGCACCGAAACGATCAGGTTGCGGCCATCCGGCTGGCGCAATGTGGCGTTATTTTGCATCGCCACCGCAACATGCGGTTTGCCTGCGCCGTCAGCCATATGGCACCCGGAACACTGGTCGAGATAAGTGATCCGGCCAGCGTCATTGCCGCCCTGCGCGATGCTCACCGGTACCGCGGCAGGCGGCTTGTCGCCCAGTAAATAGGTGACAATGGCGCGATGATCTTCTTCAGTCAGATGACGGGTGCTGAGATCAATAACCTTGTGCATCTCATCAAACGCTGAGCCCTGGGGTGCAAAACCGGTGGCAAGAAAACGGCTCAGATCGGCCGGGTTCCAGCCACGCTGCGCCAGTGCATCCGGGGTGATCGCCGGTGCGGTGATGCGCCCGAGTGTCCCGCCCTTAAGGTTATTCTCCGTGTCCATCTGGCCGAGTTTGCCGCGCGGCGTATGGCATTCGCCACAGTGGCCGAGCACGTCCGTCAGGTATTTCCCGCGCTGCCAGTCGGCAGAATGCCCCTGCGAGCTGGCTGGCATCGGGTCAGACGTGCGGAACAACAGATTCCAGCCAATCATCGCCATGCGCTGATTGAACGGGAATGGCATTTCGTTTTCCGGCACCGGCAAATCCACCACCGGGCGCGTCATCAGAAACGCATACATATCGTCAGAATCCTGACGGGTCACGCCTTTGTACGAGGTATAAGGCATCGCCGGATACAGATGACGCCCGCCCGGCGCCACGCCTTTGGTCAGCGCCAGATAGAAATCCTCAGAGGTCCAGCGGCCGATACCGGCGTCAGCAGAAGGCGTCAGGTTGCTGCCGAAGATTTTGCCGAACGGTGTTTCCAGCGGATAACCGCCCGCCAGCGGTGCGCCGCCGGAGGCCGTGTGGCAGGCCGCGCAGTCAGACGCCTGCACCAGATAGCGGCCACGTTCTGTCTGCGCGGTGTCCGCCGTCACTTTCTGCACCGGTGCATCCAGCGTGCGGTTTTCCCGCCACCACAACACCGCAATAACGATGATAATCACCGCCAGCAGCGCGAGGAAAAGACGTTTTTTCATCACGCGTGCTCCCTGATCAGACCCGGCGTTTTCAGCACAACATCACGCACCGCTTCGTAGTAACGCACATAGCCTGTACAGCGGCAAATGTGGTTTTCCAGCGCACCGTTGATAGCACCTTCCAGCTCATGGAGCGCAATCGGATGTTTTTCCAGGCGTTCCAGCAGCAGCGTCGCGGCATTCACAAAACCGGGGGTGCAGTAGCCACACTGGAAACTGTAATGTTCCAGAAACGCCTGCTGAACCGGGGATAACGTCACGTCGCCCTTATCGTCGGTTTTGGCATGGCCTTCCACGGTACGGACTTTTTTACCGTTGAAAAAATGCGCGCCGGTAATGCAGGTACGCACCTCTTCGCTGGTGCCGCTGTCGTGATCGAGAATAGCCACGCAGGCATGGCAGATGCCCTGACCGCAGCCGAGGCGGCAGCCGGTCAGCGCGACGTATTCGTGCAGGAAGTCGATCATCATCAGGCCTTCAGGTACGTCCAGCGGGCCGTAATGTTGATTGTTAATGGTCAGCTCTAAGGGCTTAGTTGGGATGCTCATTGTAAAACCTCACGAATATTTTCAGCACGAACGGGCAAATCACGGAAACGGTGGCCGGTGGCATGGGCGATGGCGTTCACCAGCGCGGCGACGACCGGGATCATCACCACTTCGGCCATGCCTTTCGGCGGATCGGTTTCCGACAGCGCAGGCAGGATGTCGCTGGTCTGTTTCCAGACCGCCACATCGCTGGCGCGCGGCAAATGGTAACGGTTGAAATTCCAGGTTCCGTTGCCCGGCCCGTCTTCGTACAGCGGTAAATACTCGTGCAATGCGTGGCCGATCCCCATCGCCAGCCCGCCCTGCAACTGGCCGGACACCAGCTCAGGCACGATCAGGTTGCCGCACTCCATAATGGAATGGTGGGTGAGTAATTCGACCTTGCCGGTGGCAATGTCCACCGCGATTTCAGTCAGGGTGCCGACCGCGCTGTAATAGGTCACGGAGGCGTTGTTACGCTGCGTCGGCGGATAATACACCGCGTCACGCGCCAGCGTGCGGAACTCGCCCGCACCGTTTCGCACCGCCATGCCATCCACCGGAATGCGCTGGCGCACCGTGTTCAGAGTGAAATCGGCTTCCGCCCATTGCCAGCGGTTGAAAACGTGTACCGCCGCGCCGGTCATGCCGTTCATTTCGTAGACTTTTTTCGCCAGCGTTTCGAGGCTGAGAATTTGCATGCCGTTGGCGGTCAGGCCGCCTTCAACCCAGCGGGCATCTTCCTTGCGCACGATGTACGGCGCGGCCTGTCCGCCGCCGATGCCGGTTTGCCAGATAGCCATCGCCGCAGGCCATAACCCCTGGTCGAAAATCAGACGCGCGGCTTCGCGGGTGCTGTGGGAGAAATAATAGGCGGAGTTACTGGCGCTGGACGGCGAGCAGTAAGACGGCGACCAGCGCGGATTGGTTTGCAGTTTGTCCTGCTCTTCCTGCGACATAATGTACGGGTCGCCGCTGGTTTCCACCGGCAATACCGACCAGTCGGTCACTGAGAAATGCGCCTGTTCAGCCGGTTTTCCCAGCCATTCGGCGCACAATACGGATTGCGACGTGGACATCCCCGTGCCCATTTCTGCGCCGCTGTGCCACAGGCTGATTTCGCCTTTTTCACTGAGTTCCACGCGAGCGAAAGAGGTTTCCGCGCCGGTGCCGAAGTCTTTCTGCACACAACCAAAACCGACGCCATAACGTTTACCCGGATTCTGGCTTTCGTATTCGGCTTTGCGCTTCTGGCGCTGCGTCCATAACGGATGAACGGCGGCTTTTTCCAGCACTTCATCCGCGCGAATTGCGCCCGCAGGAATGGCGCCCTGGGTGTTTTTCATGCCCGATTTCAGGACGTTGCGCAGACGGAACGCAATCGGATCCAGTTTCAGTTCGGCGGCCAGTTCATCCATCATCATTTCGGTGGCGGCCATGCTTTGCAGCGTGCCGTAGCCGCGGGCTGAACCGGCATCCAGCGCGCGCGACGCCAGCCCGACGGCTGAGAGATCACTTTTCGGGAAGTAGTAAATCGACTGCGCGGCGGTCGCACCCACCATCACCACCGACGGCGTAAAGTTGCTGCGCCCGCCGCCATCTGCGGTCATTGCTGCATGGAATGACTGCAACATGCCGGTTTCACGGTTAACCGCGATGTCGTAATTCATATCAAACGCGTGGCGTTTGAGGGAAGACTGGAACTGCTCGAAGCGGTCATTGGCCAGACGCACCGGCAAACCGTCGCCGTACATCGCCGCGACGGCACCGTAATACGGGAAGTTGTAGTGATCTTTCGAGCCGTAGCCGACGGTGTAACAGGGATGCATAATCAGCGTTTTCACCGTGCGGTGCGATTTCGCCATCATGCGTGGCATTTCGTCGGCCACTTCCTGCGGCGACTGGGTTGGCACCACCATATGCAGCGTTTGCGTCGCCGCATCGTACCAGCCGTTGGCGTTATCCGGCTCGAGGGCGGAAGTATCGACGGACTGCGTGGTGAATTTGCGCGACATCACCAGCCAGTCCTGTGGCGGAGAGTTGAGCTCATCGGCCATTTCCCCGGCGTAGAACATACCCTGTTCATCCAACTTACCGCCCTCGCGCCCTTCCGGCCACACCGGCAGATGTTTGCGCATACTGACCGGGAAAACCGGCATGTCTTTCAGGCTGGAGAATTTATCGTCTTCAAAGGCGGTTTCACCCCCTACGCGCACAAAGCGGAAGGTTCCCCAAGGATCCCTTTCCAGCGGGCCGGTCTTCTCACCGTAGCGCACCACGCTGTCTTTGAACTTGAGGGCGTTTTTGGCGAAGCGGAATTTCGCGAAATCCTGATACACCAGAATCGCCACCGCCTGCCCCAGATAAGCCGGGGTTTTGCCTTCCGGCAGCAGCATGTCTTCACCATAGAATGCCGGGAAGGCCAGGCCGTCACGCGCCAGCACGTCGGCGGTCACCAGCTGATCGGGCTGCAAATCATCGCCCAGCAGAGAGAGGTCTAACCCGGTATAAATTTTGTCGGCCTGGGTCACGCGAAGGATAAAGGCATGCGCCTGTTTTTGCGGCCAGTGTGGCATGTCCTGCGCGCGGATATCGCGGGCAAACACCTTCTGCCCCATGACTTTCGCCTTTCCGTCAATGCGGAAACGGACGCGTTTGTTTTGTGCGTCCCATTGTGGCGATTGCAGAATTTTTTCTTCAAACAGCGCTGCGTATGCACGACTGTGCAGTGGCGCGAGATAAACGGAGACACCAGCGATCACAGCGCCTTTAACAAAGCGCCGCCTGGACGGGTTGAAATTGCTCATAAAGTTCCTTGCTTCTTATTGTCTTTCTTATAGTGCGGCGCTTTTACAATTTGTCATAAATTCTAAAAATACCGTTTAACGCGGGCGATTATAGGCAGTCATGTTGCGCTAAGTAATGACGTAATACACATTTTTAATATTTCGTTCACAATTTTGCGCAATAAAATGGGATAATTAATCCTGTTGCGCAAACAATGTACAAAAGGGATGCAAGGAAAATGGCAGGTATTATTCTTCTCGCCGCAGGGCTGGGGAGCCGGTTTATCGCCGCCGGAGGCAAAGGTAATAAGCTGAATGCAATATTGACCCAAACAGCACAAAATGCTGCCACCCTTTTTGACCTCACCCTCCGGCAGGTGCTGAGCAGCGGGCTGCCGGTGCGCGTGGTTACGCGTGCTGAAAACCGGCAGGTGCAGGCAACTTGCCTGCGTGAAGGGGTACCTTTCACGCTGACACAGAGCGCCGGCACCGGGGGTTCCGTCGCGGCCGGGGTGCGCGATACGCCAGACTGGGACGGGTGGCTGGTTCATCTTGCCGATATGCCTTTCGTCACGCCGGATATTTTTGCCGCCGTGGCCGCTTCCCTGCCTCTGAAGCCCGTGGTTCGGCCTTACTGGCAAAATCAGCCGGGACATCCGGTGGGTTTTGCCCGCCCGATGCGGGACGCCCTTTTACAACTTCACGGTGACCACGATGCCAGGGAACTTATCCGCAGCCAGCCGCTGTTACGCCTGGATGTCACAACGCCCGCCGTGATCACCGACATCGATTTGCCGGAACAACTTTCTCTTTCTGCGCTTTTTTCAAACGGATCTCCGCATGCAGCATCTTGATAATCAGGTTATTTCTCAGGCGCATGAATGGCTGACGCATCAGCCGGTGTGGTTGTGTACTGTTCTGACGACGTACGGTTCCTCCCCGCGCGCGCCCGGTGCCTTACTGGCGGCGACCGGCAATGGCCGCTACTGCGGTTCGCTGTCAGGCGGATGTGTCGAAGAGGATTTCTTACGGCGCATTGCCGCCGGAGACTATCAGCAGGCCAGCCAGATTGTGCGTTACGGTGACGGCGGGTTAACCCCCGATGTCGCGCTGCCCTGTGGCGGATCGCTGGATGTGCTGATCGAATATCTGCCCGCAACGCAGGGCAATCTGGATTATCTGCAAAAAATGGGGATGGCGCTGGCCGGGCATTTTGCGCTGGATAAATCACTTACCCTGCCCGCCGCCTGCGATCATCTGGCGCTCACGGGCTATCACAGCGCCACCCAGGTGATGCGTGACGGTGACTGCGTCAGATTACACCTGGCGGCACCGCCGCGTTTGCTGATTGCCGGGCTTTCAAGCGTCGCGATCTACTGCGCAGACTTTGCCTGTGCGCTGGGCTTTGACGTGGTGGTGTGCGAATGCCGTGAAGAGGTGCTGGAAAATTTTCTGCCTGCGCTGAAAGCTGAGATCCGGCTGGAGAAACAGTTTCCGGCAAAGTATCTCGAGTTACAGGGTTGCCATGCCAATACGGCGATAGTCGCCCTGACCCATGATCCGCGCATGGATGACCTGACGCTCATGGAGGCAGTGAATACACCAGCGTTTTACATTGGCGCAATGGGTTCACAACGCAACAGCCTTCGCCGTCGTGAACGCCTGCAAACCATCGCGGATTTTTCCGCTGAGGATTTCGCCCGTCTTCATGCCCCCGTCGGCTTGTCCATTGGCAGCAAAACCCCCGCTGAGATTGCGCTGGCCGTCATGGCCGATATTGTGAAACACAAAAACGGCCTGAATGCAGCGGTTACTGCGGCCTGAGCACGTCATCAGAGATATAAAAAAAAGCCTGAGGTTTGCGCCTCAGGCTTTTATTTGCCACTTACCGGTATCAGGAACGGGTAAGCTGCAACTGACCGCTTTTATCCAGCGGGATTTGTGTGCCCGGATCGTGGTCCATACGCACTTTGCCCTGCTGATCGCCTATTTTATAGGTCACATCATAACCGAGCATTTTGTCTTCTTTGTCGTAGACGGTTTTACAACGTTGCTGCTGCGTGCTGTAGGTATCGTTATCCTGCATGCTGCTCTGTACACGGTTACCCGCATAGCCACCGCCCAGCGCACCGGCAACTGTCGCCACATCACGGCCACGACCGCCACCAAACTGATGCCCGAGAACGCCACCGGCGACAGCGCCCAGCACGGAGCCGGCGATCTGATGCTCATCCTGAACAGGACGACGGTGAGTCACGGTGACATTGCGGCATTCCTGACGCGGCGTTTTGATGGTTTCTTTAATTGGCGTCGCGCTGACAACCTGCGCGTATTGCGGGTCAGATGAAAAGACATTCATGCTCGCCACACCGGCAATGCCTAATGCCGCAGCCACACCAATACCGACCCCAGCTAACATTGACTTGTTCACAGGACTTCCTCCGAAAATGTTACCACGCATATTGCGCCTGACTCAGGACACATACCTCAGTGGAAAACTTCACATCCTGAGGTTCGGCGTGCGTGAATCGCCGGCTGTAAACTTGTTAAAGTTTGTACCTGGAATGGTTAAGGAACAATAAGACGAAGTCTGTAAGTGAGAGAAATGCGGGTGTAACGAGGTGTTTCAGAGCATTCTTAGCGGACAAACTAGTTTTCGGTGGCAGGAGCATCTGGTTAGCAATAAAAAAGCCTGCGGGAAGCAGGCTTTCAGTGTCCAAACCGTGAGGAAACGATTCAGCGGACAGTCAAAAAAATCAATGCAATTTTAGACGCGGGCGGATCACCCGGTTGATTCCGCCTACCAGCATCATCAGGCCGGTTTTGATGTAACCGTGCAACGCAATCTGGTGCATACGGTAAAGCGACACATACACCAGGCGCGCCAGACGCCCTTCCACCATCATCGAACCGCGCATCAGGTTGCCCATCAGGCTGCCGACGGTGCTGAAACGGGAAAGAGACACCAGTGAACCATGATCTTTGTAGACATAAGGTTTCAGGCTCTGACCTTTGCGCTGCGCCATGATATTAGCAAAGCAACGTGATGCCATCTGATGCGCTGACTGCGCGCGCGGCGGCACAAAACCACCTGAGGGCTGCGGGCAGGATGCGCAATCACCGATCGCATAAATGTCAGGGTCGCGGGTGGTTTGCAGCGTTGGCTCAACCACCAGCTGATTGATACGGTTGGTTTCCAGCCCGGCGATGTCTTTCATGAAATCAGGGGCTTTGATACCCGCCGCCCAGACCATCAGATCGGCATCAATGAATTCGCCAGACTTGGTGTTAAGACCGTTTTTATCCGCACTGGTGACCATCGTTTGGGTCAGAACGCGCACGCCCAGCTTGGTCAGCTCCTGATGGGCCGCCGCAGAAATACGCGGTGGCAATGCAGGCAGAATACGTTCACCGGCCTCGACCAGCGTGACGTTCAGCGCTTCACTGTCCAGCCCTTTAAAGCCGTAGCTGTGCAGCTGTTTCACCGCATTATGCAGTTCAGCAGACAGCTCAACGCCGGTCGCGCCGCCGCCGACGATAGCAATGTTCACTTTCTTTTGCTTATCTGCGCTGGCTGAGAATTTGAGGAACAAATTCAGCATTTCGTTGTGGAAACGGTGCGCCTGATGCGGGTTGTCCAGGAAGATGCAGTGATCTTTCACGCCCGGCGTGCCGAAGTCATTAGAGGTGCTGCCCAGCGCCATGACCAGCTGGTCATAAGCGATATCACGCACAGGCACCAGCATTTCGCCGTTTTCGTCGCAAATTTCAGCCAGCTTGATGGTCTTATTTTCACGGTCGATATCGGTCAGTGAACCAATCTGGAACGTGAAACCGTGGTTACGTGCATGCGCCAGATAGCTCAGGGCATCAACACCATCATCCAGGCTGCCGGTAGCCACTTCATGCAACAGTGGTTTCCACAGGTGGCTGTGATTACGGTCGACCAAAATGATCTCCGCTTTCTTTTTACGGCCAAGCTTGTGCCCGAGGCTGGTCGCCAGTTCCAGACCGCCAGCGCCGCCGCCAATTATGACAATTTTCTTCATTGGTGATGTCAAAATGACCCCCTCAAATGTGAACCATTTGTTATATAAGAGTTAAAAAATAATCCTTATATTACATAGGGTTGCTTAAGTTAATTCGGTATCTGAGTGGGAGGATATCATGCGTGGTGATTTGGTCATACCAAAATTGATGTAGGTCAATTTAAAATGATTTGGTCTGATTGCCCTGATGAAATGGCACGCATTTTGACATTTTTAAATCAGGCAGTTAGCGCGTTTAGCGTGAAAACATCACCGGATGCTTTCTGCCGCCCATAAAAAAACCACCGCGCGGGGCAGTGGTTTTAGCGGGATATAAACATCTTCAGGCGATAGTTTTGAAGGCTTTGATCCGCTGCAAATGCGTCGAGATATCCTTGAATTTGTGGCTCTGTTTTTCGTCCCATTCCACAGGATAATAATGATGCAGTTTCTCGGCCGTCTTGCTGCTGTCGAGCACGCCGTCTTCGCGGGACAAAATCACCAGGCAGCGGTCGCGGTTTTTCTCACGAAAATCGCTGATGCACTTGGTGGCAATGTCTTCATACTCTTCGGGACGATCAATCTTTCCGGCCATATTATCCTGCGGAGATAAATTCGGATTGAACATCACCTGGCGGATACCGCACAGGAAACCAATGCGCTCCGCCCAGAACCCCCCGAGGCCGACGCCGCAAATCAGCGGGTGCGGATCCTGCGTTTCATGCAGCACTTTATCGACTTCTTTCAGCAGATGCTGCATGTCATGGCGTGGATGCAGCGTGCTGTAACTGATAAAGCGCACGTCCGGGTCAATAAACTGAAGCTGTAAAACCTTCTCGTGGTTACCGGGGCTGGTTGAATCGAAACCATGCAAATAGATAATCATCGTTTACCTCATCCTGAATGTGCGTTGACACCCTCTGCGGTCCGAAAACCGTTACCGGGCAGCCTGTTTGTGTTCCTGCCAGCGGGCATCGAGCGCCGTTAAGTCACGGTTTGCCTGCTGCCAGCGGGTTGAATTGAGCAAATCCTGACGGGCCTCTTTTCCACTGTACCGGCCGCGATGATACAACTGCGCAACACGCTCTGCGTTGACCGGCGACAGGTTATCGAGCACGCTGACCGCGCCCTGACGGTTGTTACAGGCAAGGATCATATCGCAACCCGCATCCAGCGAAGCCTGTGCCCGCTCCGGATACGTGCCCATGATGGCCGCGCCTTCCATCGAGATGTCGTCAGAGAAAATCACGCCGTCAAACTTCAGTTCCTTGCGTAAAATTTCCTGTAACCAGTAAGGCGAACCGCTGGCCGGTCGTGGATCGGCCTGGGTATAAATCACGTGCGCAGGCATGACCGCATCCAGCAATTTACGCTGGTTGAGCTGACGGAAAATCGCCATATCGTGTTCGCGGATTTCTTCCAGCGGACGATCGTCACGCGGTGTCTCTTTATGAGAGTCAGCGCTGACCGCGCCATGCCCCGGGAAATGTTTGCCGGTGGTTTTCATACCGGCAGAATGCATACCGAGAATATAGCGTTCGGCCATTTCCAGCGCTTTTTGCGGCTCTGCGTGGAAGGAACGTTCACCAATGGCGGCGCTGATATGTCCGATATCCAGCACCGGTGCAAAGCTGATGTCGATATCCATCGCAATCATTTCAGATGCCATCAGCCAGCCGCTTTCCTGCGCCAGCCGCCCCGCTTCCTGCGGCGCATTCAGCGCGGCAAAAGATTGTGCGGCAGGCAGACGGGTGAACCCGTCACGAAAACGCTGCACGCGGCCGCCTTCCTGATCCACCGCCAGCACCAGCCGGTCGTGCGAAGCCGCACGGATCTGACGGATCAGTTCATGCAACTGCTCGACGTCATGATAGTTACGGGTAAATAAAATCAGCCCGCCAACCAGCGGATGCTGCAAAATTTCACGTTCTTCGGCATCCAGCTCATAGCCAGCCACATCCAGCATTACAGGTCCCAACAAGATGGCCACTCCTTTTCATTCAATTCAGATAAGCGATTCAGCATTCATCACAGGCGCAGTTCAACGCTGGCGGTGCAGCGGCTGCGCCCATTCACAATATTTCTGCTCGCCGGTTTGCTGCCAGCGCACTTCAAACCACATCAGCATCAGGTAATCCACCCAGGGTAACCAGCGGTTTACCTGCTGCTGTAAAAGCGTTAAATCCCGATAACCGCCCGCGGACACGTAACGCTGTAAAAACGCGCGCTGTTGAGCAAAACTCCAGCCGTTGCCCCGAATAATGGCAGCCAGCTCCAGCGCGATATCGGCGTCAGCGGCGTATTCCCAGTCAATCAGCCGCAGCCCCTGCGGCGTTGCCAACACGTTGCCGGCGTGAATATCCATGTGAACCAGGGATAACCGCAGCGGCGCGGGAGGCGGCGTACACATCATCTTTTTATGCCATCGCAACCAGTGCGGCGTCAGACGACGGCGGTCCACGTGCTGCCAGTAACGGGCAAACTGCTGATGTAAATTCAGCCGGTAACCCGACAGAGGCAACTGATGCAGTAACACCAGACTCTCACTCAGCGCCTGCTGCCCGGCCGTGGCGGCAAAAGCCTGCCCGGTCAGCGGTGTGCCGTTGATCCAGTCCACCAGCAACCATGGCGGTGAATAAAGTCTGACACAGGGGCCGGGATAATGCCGGGCGATATGCCGCAAAACACGATGTTCGCGGCGTCTGTCCGCTCCGGAAATCTGACGATCAGGTGACTGATATCGCGCCAGTAAATCACCGGCAGGAGAGCTGATTTTCCAGCTCTCCCCCGTCAGACCGGCCACCGGCGACAAATGAAAACCGGCGGTTTTCACCGCCGGACAATGCTGTTCAATCAGTTGCTGTAATTGCGCGTTAATTCTGAACGGCGCCACGGCCAGACCAGACAATTTCACCGCTCGGCGCGGTAATCAAACGCATGGACATGGTCGGTGATTTCACATCACCGCTCACCGTGCTGTAGAGCACGTACTGCGCTTTGACGATATTGGCCAGACCGATGGCCTTGCTGACTGACGCCAGGCTGTCATCCGGCGATAACCCCAGCGATTGTTTGGCAGAAGCCAGCTGTTCAGCCGGGATCACCTGGAAGGTCGTGTTGTTCGCCAGCGCCGTGCGTAAAGCATCGGTGGCTTTGGCGGTTTGCAATGAGCCGTTGGTGCTGTTTTTCACACTGTCGACCAGCAGAACACTGCCTGACTGAACGCCATCTGCTTTCAGCATTTTCGCCAGCATAGGTTGAACAGTGGCTGTCCAGTCGATGTTGGCAAACTTAGGAGGCTGAGGAACAGGAGGAACGGTCGGTTGCTCTGGCACCGGCGGATTTACCGGCGGCTGAGGCTGCTGCGGTTGCTGGGGTTGTTCCGGCTGCTGTGGCTGTTGCTGGTTTGGCAATGTACAACCGCCGAGGATCAATGCGGCCATTGCCACAATGAGGAAATACTTTTTCATCAACCTACTCCGTCGAGAACATTAGAGATAAAGGTAAAGACGCACGCTGTCCGCATCAAGATTACCATTCAGGGAACTGACTTCCAGACTGCTGTTGGCAGGCACGGTGACCGTTCGGGGCTCGGCAACGGGCAGTAAATCCAGCCCTTGCTTGTCGTACCAGAAGAAACGGTAATGCAACGTCACGGCGTGCGGCTGGTTGTTATTGAGCGTACTGGTAGCTTGCTTTTGTCCACCGGATTCACCGACAGAGGGCGAACTGGGGATAATCCCCGCCGTCAGCACGGGCGATTCCATGACCACTTTTTGTTGATTATTCAGCGCAATGCCCGGACGACTGCTGCAACCTATCAACAAAAGTACCGGCAATATTGCCATCAAAAATCGCATTTTTTATCCTTACTGACGTGACAGCAATGGACCCAGCGCGCGGCCACCGACCAGGTGCATATGAATATGATAAACCTCCTGCCCGCCGTCACGGTTGCAGTTCACGATCAGGCGATAGCCGCTTTCAGCAATCCCTTCCTGCTCTGCAATTTTCGCCGCCACGGTCATCATGCGGCCAAGCGCTGCTTCGTGCGTGGCATCCACATCATTCATGGTCGGGATCAGCACGTTCGGGATAATCAGAATATGGCTGGGTGCCTGAGGAGAAATGTCGCGGAACGCGGTGACCAGTTCATCCTGATAAACCACATCGGCAGGAATTTCACGGCGGATAATTTTGCTGAAAATTGTCTCTTCGGCCATCTTAACTGTCCTTAACAAAGTAAAAAGCGATGTACGCAGTATGGGTCAGAATTTCCATTCCTTTCAACCTGATTACGCTTTTAGCTGCTTAATTGCCGCAGAAAGCGCCAGCGTAAGCCCGCGCGCGCCCTTGCCTTAAATCGCAGGCATGAAAAAAGGAGGCCGAAGCCTCCTTTCTCAGAACAGGTACCGCTCAGCATTAATGGCTGCGCATGTACTCATCCATATCGGTTTTCAGGTTGTCAGACTTGGTACCAAAGATTGCCTGAACACCAGAACCTGCCACAACCACACCGGCTGCACCCAGTTTTTTCAGGCCAGCCTGATCAACTTTGGAAATATCAGCCACGCTGACACGCAGACGGGTGATACAGGCATCCAGGTTGGTGATGTTGTCTTTGCCGCCGAAAGCCTGAACCAGAGACGCAGACATTTCTGAACCGCCCTGAGTCGTGGTTTCGCTTGCAGAGTCTTCACGACCTGGCGTTTTCAGATCCAGTTTGGCAATCAGGAAACGGAAGATGCTGTAATAAACTACCGCATAAACCGCACCGACCACAGGGAACAGCCAGATGCGGCTGCTGTTGCCGCTCAGCACGATGAAGTCGATCAGACCGTGTGAGAAGCTGGTGCCGTCACGCATCCCCAACAGGATACAGATTGGGAACGCCAGACCTGCCAGAATCGCGTGGATCACATACAGGATCGGCGCAACGAACATGAAGGAGAATTCGATTGGCTCAGTGATACCGGTCAGGAACGCAGTCAGTGCAGCGGAGATCATGATGCCGCCGACTTTTGCACGGTTCTCAGGTTTCGCTGAGTGCCAGATAGCCACAGCAGCTGCCGGCAGGCCGTACATTTTGAACAGGAAGCCACCGGACAGTTTACCCGCAGTCGGGTCACCCGCCATGTAACGTGGGATGTCGCCGTGGAACACCTGGCCCGCAGAGTTCACGTACTCGCCGATTTGCATCTGGAAAGGAACGTTCCAGATATGGTGCAGACCAAACGGAACCAGTGCGCGTTCTACCACGCCATAGATACCGAATGCCACTACCGGGTTCTGGTAAGCAGCCCATTGGGAGAAGGTTTGGATCGCGCTGCCGATAGGAGGCCAGATGAAGGACAGAACCACACCCAGAATAATCGCCGCCATACCGGAAATGATTGGCACAAAACGTTTGCCCGCGAAGAAGCCCAGATATTCAGGCAGCTTGATGCGGTAGAAACGGTTGAACATGTATGCCGCAATCGCACCGGAGATAATACCGCCCAGTACGCCGGTGTCCGCCAGATGGCTGGCTGCAATTTCTTCAGCCGGTAAATGCAGAACCAGTGGAGCCACAACCGCCATGGTTTTGACCATGATGCCGTATGCCACAACTGCCGCCAGTGCAGAAACACCGTCGTTGTTCGTAAAGCCTAAAGCAACGCCGATAGCGAAGATCAGAGGCATGTTAGCGAAGACTGAACCACCAGCCTCGGCCATGACATGAGAAACGATCAGCGGAAGCCAGCTAAAGTTTGCAGAACCGACGCCAAGCAGAATACCTGCGATTGGCAGTACGGAGACTGGCAACATCAGCGATTTACCGACCTTCTGAAGGTTTGCAAACGCGTTCTTAAACATAATTGAGTGTGCTCCTGAGTAATGATGCTTTTTGATACTTCATGCGGTGTAGCCTGATAACTCACCGCGTAGCAAGCGGTCTGAAACCCCGTTGCCGTCGGGTGTCTGAGCACCCCTTTTAATTTTTACGCAGGGTAAAATAAATCCCTTTGTTAATGTTTGATGGCAGTCACGTTTTTCTGAAAAATGCTGAAAAACTGGATTAAAAACCGTCACTTTCACACGAAAAATCCGAATGAGGCTTTCCCGACAACCGAAAAACGGTGCCAAGATACCTCATTCAGACGATTAATTACGAGGTGAAAAATAAATCCAGCGAATATGACTAAGCTACAGCCTAGATCAAGGAGGAAGTGTCGACATGAAATAATCGTGAAAAGTTCTGAGTTGTCGCCTCTGCCAGTTGCTCCAGACTGACGCCTTTAAGCACCGCCATGTATTCGGCAACATCACGCACGTAAGCAGGCTGATTTTCTTTTCCACGATGAGGCACCGGTGCCAGATACGGCGAGTCAGTTTCCACGAGCAGACGATCCAGCGGCACGTAGCGGGCAACCTCGCGCAAGGCTTCGGCATTACGGAACGTCACGATGCCGGAGAAGGAAATGTAAAAGCCCAGATCAAGCAGGAATTCTGCTGTCGGCAAATCTTCAGTGAAACAGTGCAGAACGCCTCCACATTCCCCGGCATTCTCTTCTTTCAGAATATCCAGCGTGTCCTGGCGTGCATCGCGGGTATGGACGATCACCGGTTTATTCAGCGCACGGCCAATGCGGATGTGCTCGCGAAAAGAGTCCTGCTGCAACTTCAGCTGGTGCGCTTCTTTCTGATAGAAATAGTCCAGACCGGTTTCGCCCATCGCCACCACTTTCGGGCTGGCCGCCAGACGGCGCAGTTCCGCAAAGTCATAACCGTCATCAATATTCAGAGGATGTACACCGCAGGAAAACGCCACATCAGGGCGATCGCCAATCAGTTGGGTCATCGCCTCATAGCCAGGCAGCGTGGTGGCGACCGCCAGCATGAATTTCACATCACGCTCACGGGCTTTTTCCAGCACGTTGTCCACGCCGGAATGCACTTCGTTGTAATCCAGGCTGTCGAGGTGACAATGGGAATCGACTAAAAACATAGTGGTTAACTCATTACGATTGAAAGTGGGGTTCAGCGCGACAGGTCAGAACTGAAGTAAGAAGGGACAACTGCGCCTTGCAACATATGTTCCCATTCGAGCAATTGTTCCGTCAGCAGCAGTTCGCGGTTTACACCTGTGATGGAGAGCAACTGCTGACGGCACTGCATCCATGCCGATACGGATTGTTGCAGTGACGCATTGGACTGCGCGCTGGCAAGCAACGCGATCAGAGGTTGCTGGTCATGATTAACGATAAACTGCGCAGCCTGTTGCTGCCATTTGATGGCATCCAGCAGCAGCGAAGCCAGCCAGCTGATGCGGTCTGCGGCATCATCATGG
This sequence comes from Rahnella sp. Larv3_ips, assembly GCF_003697865.1. Lineage (NCBI taxonomy): Bacteria > Pseudomonadati > Pseudomonadota > Gammaproteobacteria > Enterobacterales > Yersiniaceae > Rahnella > Rahnella sp. Larv3_ips. Next base: position 129,932 of record NZ_MJIB01000005.1, read on the forward strand.
TTCAGCTGTGGCAGCAGAGCCAACATATCCTGCTGCTGACATTGGGTGAAAAGCTGCTGGCATAGCGCCAGACGCTGTTTCCAGCGTTCCGGCTGCAACAGTTCGAGCGCAGAAAGAGGCGCGCCCTGCGTCAGGCGTAATGCGGTTCTGACCGTTATTACATCTGCGCTGAGCTGACGGTTGATCCACTGAACCGACAAAGCTTCTTCGGGCACCGGCAGATGCCAGTAGAAACAGCGGCTGCGGATAGTTGCCAGTAACGCAGAAGGTTCACGACAGCCCAGCAGAAAATAGGTTCCGGCCGGAGGTTCTTCCAGCGTTTTGAGCAAAGCATTGGCTGCCGCTTCAGTGAGCAATTCGGTCTGCGGGATCCACACAACTTTCGCCCCGCCCTGCTGCGAATAGTTGTAGAGCGTCTCAATCAGCTGACGCACCGGATCAATACCCAGTGAGCTTTTACCCTTTTCGGGCTGCAGCACATGCCAGTCAGGGTGGTTTCCGGCGATCATCAGCTGACAGCTGTGGCATTTGCCGCAGCTTTTCTCGCCGTCTTTATGCTGACACAACAACCAGCGGCTTAGCCCGTAGACCAGCGCATCGTCGCCCATGCCCGCCGCAACATGCATCAGTACGGCGTGATGTCCCCGGCCGGTCTGATACTGTCCAATCAGCTGACGATAGGGGGCGCTAAGCCACGGATACCAGCTCATGATGCGCGACCTTGCGCCAATGATTGTTCATCGAACCAGTTTTTCAGCGTCTGTTCGATAGACGCAGTCACCTGTTCGATAGCCTGAGAGGCATCAATGGTTTTGATGCGGCTGTCCTGACCAGCAAGTTCCAGATAACGGGCACGCGTGCGTTCGAAAAACGGCAAGGCTTCCTGCTCAATACGATCCAGCTCACCACGGGCGCGGGCTCGTTGCAGGCCAAGCGCGGGTGGAAGGTCAAGATAGAGCGTCAGATCGGGACGAAAGTCACCCAGTACGGTGTCACGCAGCGAACTCATCAGCGCCGCATCGATACCCCGGCCGCCGCCCTGATAGGCCTGGGAAGAAAGATCATGACGATCCCCCACCACCCATGCACCGCGCGCCAGAGCGGGCAAGATCACCGTCTCAACCAGCTGAACACGCGCTGCGTAGAGCATCAGCACTTCAGCTTTCACGGTAGGTTTTTCACCGTCCACGCCGCGTTTAAATAAATCCCGCAGCTTTTCCGCCAGCGGCGTGCCGCCGGGTTCACGGGTAAAAACAATTTCTTCGACGCCATGTTGGCGTAACGCATTCACAACCACTTCATGAGCGGTCGTTTTGCCCGCCCCTTCAAGGCCTTCAATTACAATGAAGTTACTTTTCATTCTTATTCTTCAGAGCCTCTAAATACACGCGAACCGCCTTGTTATGATTCACAAGGTTAGTGCTGAAAGTATGCCCGCCTTTGCCGTCAGCGACAAAGTAAAGATAGGGCGTTTTTGCAGGGTGTGCCGCAGCCTGAAGAGAAGCTTCACTTGGCATCGCGATGGGCGAAGGCGGCAAACCGGAAATGACGTAGGTATTGTACGGCGTCGGCGTCTCGAGATCTTTTTTGCGAATATTGCCGGTATAACTTTCGCCCATGCCATATATGACCGTCGGATCGGTTTGCAAACGCATACCAATGCGCAAACGGTTAATGAATACCGATGCCACTTCTGCGCGTTCACCCTTGACTGCTGTTTCCTTTTCGATGATTGACGCCATTGTCACCAACTCAGCAGGCGTTTTATAGGGTAAGGCATCCGCGCGCTCCTTCCAGATATCCGCAACGGTTTTTTCCATGCGCACGTGCGCACGTTTAAGCAGCGATAAATCCGTCATGCCCGCCGTGTAGTGATAGGTATCAGGATACAACCAACCTTCGGCATTTTTCGTGTCGGTCATGCCCAGCGCTGCGGCGATCTCTTCCCCGCTTTTGCCTTTTAATTCGTGTTTAATAAACTCTGAATTATCCAGAACCTTCATCCAGTCACTGAGCTTAAAGCCTTCGACGAAACGAATGCTGAACTGCGCTTCTTTGCCACTTTTCAGCAACTCGAGCATCTGGCGCACGGTCATACCTTTCTCAAAACGGTAAGTGCCCGCTTTGAATTCACTCAGTTCAGGCTCAAGGCGCAACAACCATGGAAACCACGGATTGGGCTTCATGAGTTTTTTATCAATCAGTAATGTTTCCAGCACCACGCGCCCGGTGCCCGCTGGCAGGGTAAAAATGGTTTCGCTGCTGACGTTAATCGGACGGTCAGCGAACTGTTTCACTTTATGGTAGGAAAATGCCGCCATCCCGAGCAGGATCAGGACAATCAGGGCGAGGATTTTAGTTTTTTTGTGTGTCATGGATTGTTCACTTTTTAACAACTGTGGCGCAGGAAATCGTACAAATGTCGCGAGGAATAATGGCGTTCATCCACTTGCGTCACCGGTAATAATGGCATTAATGCGTTACAAATCAGGATCTCATCAGCATCGGCCAGTGTTTCCGGCGTTTCACTGACAATATCGACTGTCCAGTCTGACCTTGAACGTAGCTCCCGAATAATGTGCTGGCGCATAATGCCGTCCACACCGGACTGCGATAAATCCGGGGTGTAAACGCGGTTCCCCTTACGCCAGAATAAATTGGCCGCACAGCATTCCACCAGGCAACCGGAAGTGTCAACCACCAGTGCCTCATTGGCGTCCGTCTGGTCAAGATGCATGCGGATCATGACCTGTTCAAGCCGGTTTAGATGCTTGATACCGGCCAGCAATGGATTTTTGCTTAACGTGACCGGGCTTGATATGAGCTTCACGCCCTGCTCACGCCACAGGTGATAATGGGCAGGATAATCAGAGAAAGAGACAATGCGCGATGGGGCACTGCATCCTGCGGCGCTGTAACCACGCCCTCCCTGACCGCGGGTGAGGATCGCTTTCACCACGCCCTGAGCATGTCCCGACGCGGCCTGCACCATTTCGGACTCAAGTGCCTGCCAGTCAGCCTGAGTAATACTGAGGGCGCTGGCGGCTCGCTGCATGCGGGCAATGTGTAAGGGCAGAAACTGTATGACTCCCTGAATCACCCGCGCGGTTGTAAAGCACCCGTCGCCAAACTGCACCGCCCGGTCGCCTGCCAGCAATGTATTTGTCACCACACCGTTAATCCACATGGTTACACCCTCCGGGCATCAAAATTTCTGTCAGCAGAGCCTGCGGGAGCAGGCTCATCTCAGCAAGTGGAGCATTCCGACTTTACCGCACTGCAATCTGCAGCTGGCATCAACACGCATTCTGTTGAACTGCCGTTTGAGGGCGCCCTTTCACCCAGACAGCAAAAAGGCCCGATCAACGGGCCTTCTATTTCAGTCATCACCGACTGAGTCAGATTTTACGGAATACCAGTGAACCATTGGTGCCACCGAATCCGAATGAGTTACACAAGGTGTACTCCATATCTTTGACCTGACGTGCTTCGTGAGGCACGAAGTCAAGGTCACAACCTTCATCCGGATTATCCAGGTTGATGGTTGGAGGAACCGCCTGATCGCGCAGCGACAGAACCGTGAAAATGGATTCTACCGCGCCCGCAGCGCCTAACAAGTGTCCGGTCATCGACTTAGTGGAACTGACCAGCACGCGATGCGCATCCGCACCAAAGACAGATTTCACCGCCTGAGCCTCGGCTTTATCTCCCGCAGCGGTGGATGTGCCGTGCGCGTTGATATAACCCACTGAAGAGGCAGAAATGCCTGCATCACGTAACGCATTTTCCATTGCCAGCGCAGCACCTGCACCGTCTTCCGGTGGTGAGGTCATATGGAAGGCGTCGCTGCTCATGCCAAAACCAACGATCTCAGCGTAAATCTTCGCCCCACGTTTGCGGGCGTGTTCATACTCTTCCAGCACCATAATGCCTGCGCCGTCACCCAGTACGAAACCATCACGATCTTTATCCCAAGGGCGACTTGCCGCCTGAGGGTTGTCATTGCGCGTCGATAACGCACGGGCCGCGCCAAAACCACCCACACCCAAAGGGGTACTGGCTTTTTCTGCGCCGCCTGCCAGCATCACGTCAGCGTCGTTATACGCGATAATACGTGCCGCATGGCCAATGTTGTGTACGCCAGAAGTACAGGCTGTAGCAATAGAAATGCTCGGTCCACGCAATCCAAACATAATGCTCAAATGGCCTGCGATCATGTTTACGATGGTGGAAGGAACGAAGAAAGGACTGATTTTGCGTGGTCCGCCGTTAACCAATGAGGAATGGTTTTCTTCTATCAGACCAAGCCCGCCGATACCGGAACCGATCGCCGCACCAATACGGGGCGCGTTCTCAGCCGTCACTTCAAGCCCTGAGTCTTGCATCGCCTGAATACCGGCGGTAATACCATACTGAATAAAGGCATCCATCTTGCGGGCATCTTTGCGCGGGATGAACTCTTCACAGTTGAAATCTTTAACTAAGCCTGCAAACCGTGTTGCGTAGGCGCTAGTATCAAAATGGTCGATCAGGCTAATGCCACTCTGACCGGCAAGGAGAGCGTTCCAAGTGGACTCTACAGTATTGCCGACAGGAGACAGCATGCCCAGTCCAGTCACTACAACTCGACGCTTAGACACGGGTGTCCTCCAGGGAGGGAAAAAAGTAGTAATACCGTGGGATAAAAAAAACTTAGGCGGTCAAATGACCGCCTAACTATCTAAACTTAAAGCATGTACGCTTACTGTTGGCTAGCGTTGATAAAATCAATTGCTGCCTGAACAGTAGTGATCTTTTCAGCTTCTTCGTCAGGGATCTCGGTATCAAACTCTTCTTCCAGAGCCATAACCAGCTCAACGGTGTCGAGAGAATCAGCGCCAAGGTCGTCTACGAAAGATGCAGCATTCACTACTTCTTCCTGTTTAACACCCAGCTGTTCAACGATGATTTTCTTAACGCGTTCTTCGATAGTGCTCATACTCTTAAATTTCCTATCAAAACTCGCTTTCGCGATGGTTTTCGTAGTGTATAAAATGTTGAAAAAGATGCAACTAAATCCAGGCTGTTCAAACCACGAATTTGCTCTATTTTGCGGTTTTTACCGCAAAAAACGCAAATAATTTCGTAATTTTTAAATCATGTACATGCCGCCATTGACATGTAATGTTTCACCGGTGATATAGCTGGCCTCGTCAGAGGCTAAAAAAGCAACGGCGCTGGCAATTTCTTTGGCATCGCCCAACCGGTTGGCTGGAACTGATGACAAAATGCCTGCGCGTTGATCATCTGTCAACGCCCTTGTCATATCCGTCTCAATAAAGCCGGGAGCCACGACGTTGACAGTAATGCCACGTGAAGCAACTTCACGCGCCAAAGACTTACTAAAACCAATCAAGCCAGCTTTAGCCGCCGCGTAGTTCGCCTGCCCTGCGTTACCCATGGTGCCAACAACGGAACCAATTGTAATAATCCGTCCACACCGTTTCTTCATCATAGCCCGCATGACAGCTTTTGACAGCCGAAACACTGAAGTCAGGTTTGTATCCAGGATATCCTGCCACTCATCATCCTTCATACGCATGAGAAGGTTATCACGGGTAATGCCGGCATTATTAACTAAAATATCAATTTCGCCAAATTCAGCTCGAATCGTCGTCAATACTTGCTCAATAGATGCAGAATCAACCACATTGAGCATAATACCTTTGCCGTTATCGCCTAAATATTCACCGATCGCTTCAGCACCTTTCTCGCTGGTCGCCGTGCCGATCACTTTCGCGCCGCCAGCAACCAGTTTTTCTGCGATAGCGCGGCCAATACCACGGCTGGCACCTGTTACCAGTGCAATTTTGCCTTCGAAGCTCATAATATCCTCTTTTTACTGTTCCAGCGCCGCTGTCAAGCTTGCAGTGTCGTTCACTGCGACAGCCGTCAGGGTATCAACAATACGTTTCGTCAGCCCTGTCAGCACCTTACCAGGCCCTACTTCGACCAACTGCTCTACACCCTGAGCCGCCATGAATTCGACAGATTCAGTCCAGCGTACCGGGCTGTATAGCTGACGAATTAATGCACTGCGGATCGCGTCAGGCGAGGATTCTACTTTAACATCCACGTTGTTGACCACAGAGAACTGTGGTGCACTGAAGGTAATGTTTTCAAGCGCTACGGCCATTTTATCTGCTGCTGGCTTCATTAAAGCACAGTGAGACGGCACGCTGACAGGTAACGGTAAGGCACGTTTTGCACCCGCGGCTTTACAGGCAGCCCCAGCACGCTCTACGGCTTCTTTGTTACCCGCAATCACAACCTGCCCCGGCGAATTGAAGTTCACCGGAGAAACAACCAGGCCTTGGGCAGATTCTTCACACGCTTTTGCAATGGCGTCGTTATCCAGACCGATGATGGCATACATCGCACCGGTGCCAGCAGGAACAGCTTCCTGCATCAATTTGCCACGCAGTTCAACCAGAGAAATAGCCTGTTTGAAATCCAGAACACCGGCACAAACCAGCGCTGAATATTCACCGAGGCTATGACCTGCCATCAGAACGGGTTTAGCACCGTTCTGTTGTTGCCACACACGCCAGATAGCCACGGAAGCTGCCAGCAACGCAGGCTGTGTCTGCCAGGTTTTGTTCAACTCCTCAACTGGTCCTTCTTGCACCAGCTGCCATAAATCGTACCCCAGCACCGAAGAGGCTTCGGCAAATGTTTCTGCTACAACCGGATATGCAGCGGCTAAATCCGCCAACATGCCGAGCGTTTGAGAACCCTGACCAGGGAAAACAACTGAAATATTTGTCATTTTTATGATCCTGTTAAATCAAAAACGAACCAGCGCCGAGCCCCAGGTAAAGCCACCGCCAAATGCTTCAAGCAACACTAATTGCCCGCGCTGAATTCTGCCGTCACGTACCGCTTCATCAAATGCCGCTGGCACGGAGGCCGCTGACGTGTTGCCATGACGATCCAGCGTAACCACAACTTTATCCATCCCCATGCCCAGCTTTTTCGCTGTGGCACTGATGATGCGCAGGTTAGCCTGATGCGGCACCAGCCAGTCGAGTTCGGAGCGATCCAGGTTATTCGCCGTCAGTGTTTCATCAACAATGTGCGCCAGCTCAGTGACCGCCACTTTGAAGACTTCGTTCCCCGCCATGGTGACGTAAGCAGGTTTTTCCGGCTCAGTCTGGCTTGGATACGGTAACGTCAGCAGATTGCCATAATGTCCGTCGGCGTGCATATGGGTGGAAATGATGCCTGGTTCTTCGGATGCGCCGAGCAAGACCGCACCGGCACCATCACCAAACAGAATCACCGTACCGCGATCCTGAGGATCGAGTTTACGCGACAGAACATCTGAACCGATCACAAGCGCATGTTTTACCGCACCGTTCTTGATGTACTGATCGGCCACACTCAGCGCATAGGTGAAACCTGCGCATGCAGCAGCCAGATCGAACGCTGCGCAATCCTTGATGCCCAGCATATTCTGCAACTGGCAGGCTGAGCTTGGGAATGCATGTGAAGATGAGGTTGTTGCAACAATGATTAAACCCACGTCGCTTGCGCTGACGCCGGCCATTTTAAGTGCTTTTTCTGCTGCTTGCAGGCCCATTGTGGCCACAGTCTCATCCGGAGCAGCGATACGACGTTCACGAATACCTGTGCGGGTGACAATCCACTCGTCGGAGGTATCCACCATTTTTTCTAAGTCGGCGTTGGACCGAACTTGCACGGGCAAATAGCTCCCCGTACCGAGAATCTTTGTATACATGTACGATCAGTCACTCTTGGGTAATACAGCTTCAAGGCGCGCGGCAATCCGCTGAGGGACCTGCCGCTGCACCGCCTGCACAGCCTGTTCGATAGCAACAGCAAACGCACGCTGATTTGCTCCACCGTGGCTTTTAATAACGATGCCCCGTAATCCTAACAAACATGCGCCATTATACTGGTCGGGGTTGAGATGGCTAAAACGCTTTAGCAATTTCTTCTGTAAAATCCGACCTAACCACTTCAACCACCAGGCCTTCTTGCCACCCTCTCCAGAGGATTTTAACAGTGACAAAAACATCCTTATTACACCTTCCATGGTTTTGAGCGTAACGTTTCCGACGAAACCATCACACACCATCACATCTGTCTTACCGGTCAGAAGGTCATTGCCTTCAAGATAGCCGATATAGTTGATAGAGGTGGTTTTTTTTAAAATAGCTGCGGCTTCACGGATGTTATCCAGCCCTTTGCTTTCCTCTTCACCGATGTTAAGTAAGGCAACGCGGGGGTTACTGATACCCACCACCTGCTCCGCCATTACTGACCCCATCACGGCAAACTGAACCAGCATCGTGCTGTCACACTCAACGTTAGCCCCCAGATCGAGCACCACCGTTTTACTACGCTGCTGATTGGGCAATACGCTCATCAGCGCCGGGCGCTCAATACCTTCCAGGGGTTTTACAACCAGTTTCGCTAATCCCATTAACGCGCCGGTATTTCCCGCGCTGACGCACGCCTGCGCATCACCACTTTTGATCAATTCCAGCGCCACACGCATTGAGCTTCCTTTACTGGCGCGTATAGCTTGCGACGCGCGCATGTCGCTGGTTATAACGGACTCAGCAGGAATTATCCGAATTCGTTCTAAAAGAGAAGGATCGGCTTTGGCTAAAAAAGGTGTGATGTCGTCGGGAATGCCGACCAGAAGAAGGTCTAATTCAGAATTAGAGATAAGTGCCTGCAATGAAGCAGGCACTGTGACGGATGGACCGAAATCCCCGCCCATTACATCTAACGCGAGGGTTAGACGAGTCAAGGTATCGCCTTGCTAGCACTTATCACGTGAATAAGTAGCTGGCAGATATCAGCCGATTACCTTGCGACCGCGGTAGAAACCGTCGGCAGTGATGTGGTGACGCAGGTGAGTTTCACCAGAAGTCTTGTCCACAGACAGAGTGGAAGTGGTCAGAGCATCGTGTGAACGACGCATGCCACGTTTAGAACGGGTTGGTTTATTCTGTTGTACGGCCATGGACCTTACTCCTTAAGTACTTTTCTTTAAACTCGCTAATACGGCAAATGGATTTGGTTTCTCCACCTCTGCAGGCAGTTTACCAAATACCATGTCCGCGTCGGACACTTCACAGTGTTCAGATTCATGTACCGGAACGACAGGCAGTGAAAGAATAATTTCGTCTTCAATCATCGCCAGCAGATCGACTTCGCCAAACTCATCGACTTCAATCGGCTCGTACGCTTCCGGTAATGCTTCAGCCTGTTCATCATTACGGACAGGACTAAAACAATATGTTGCGTGAACCTGGTGCTCAAACGTCTTACCACATCTCTGGCATTCCAGAGTCACAGTAACATCAGACTGACCATTAATAACGGCCAGACGAAGATTGTCGATATCAAAAGACAAAGAAGTCTGGACATCAGAGTCAACGCTCACCACTGATGCTGCTAATCGTGTCACCTGACCAGGCGTATAAACACCGGAGTAGTCTAAACGCTTTTGGGCGGTACGAATCGCATCAACGGCTAAGGGTAATTTTACTTTTTGCATAGGGCGCGCATATTAACTTTGTAACGACAGAGAGTCAAAGAAAAAGGCCTCAAAACCGCACCTTTCACCAATATTCGCTTCCACAGCGGCCAACAGTTTAAAATGTACTATTCAATAACGCTACGCTTTGTGAAAAAAATTATGACTATGCCTTCTCCACAACTGCTTTTAGCCTCAACCTCGGTCTACAGAAAAGCACTGCTTGAAAAAACCGGCCTCGTCTTTCGCTGTGCTGCGCCAAATATTGATGAAACACCGCGCGCAGAGGAACAGCCTGAAAATTTGGTGCAACGCCTGGCACAAGCTAAAGCCAGCGCACTCAGCGTCTCGCATCCACATCATCTGATTATTGGATCGGATCAGGTCTGTGTCATCAATGGCCACATCACAGGCAAACCCTACACATTTGAGAACGCCTTTCGCCAATTGCGCGCCGCCAGTGGCCAAACTGTCACGTTCTACACGGGTCTGTGCCTGTTGGATGTAAAAACCTCGCAGGTACAAACGCTGTGCGAAACTTTTAACGTTGTATTCAGATCATTATCTGATGACGAAATTTCCGGCTATCTGCACCGAGAAAAACCTTACGACTGTGCTGGCAGCTTTAAGTGCGAAGGACTGGGCATCACGCTGTTTGAAAGCCTGAACGGGCGTGATCCTAATACACTGATTGGTTTACCGCTTATCGCCCTGCTTGGCTTGCTGCGTGAACACTGCATCAATCCACTTCTCTAAATTTAATCCAGAAAAAGGGCGCAACCTGTGCGCCCTTTTTAGGATAGACGATGACTTATCGGGCGCTGCTTTTACCACGCAGTGCTTTCAAACAGTTACGCAATTTGGCATCCATCGGCGCCTCAATTCGCATCGTCTCACCGGTATTGGGATGTTCAAAACGCAATGCCGCTGCGTGCAGGAACAAACGATTCAGACCGGTTCCTGACAGTTTTGCATCGAAATCACGCTCACCATAACGGTCATCAAACGCGATAGGATGACCGGCGTGCAAAGCATGGACGCGGATCTGATGGGTTCTGCCCGTCACCGGGCTGGCTTTAACCAATGTGGCAAACTCGTAGCGCTCTTCAATTTTAAACCGGGTTTCAGAAGGTTTACCTTCGGCATTCACCCGGACGATACGCTCGCCGCTTTGCAGAATATTTTTCAGCAACGGAGCCTGAACGACTTTGCAATGCGAAGGCCATTCACCCCGTACCAGTGCAAGGTAGTCTTTCTGCATACTCTTTATACGCAACTGCTCGTGCAATGAACGTAACGCAGATCGTTTTTTCGCAACCAGCAAAACCCCGGAAGTATCGCGATCCAGACGGTGAACCAGTTCCAGGAAACGGGCTTCAGGACGCAATGCACGCAAACCTTCAATCACACCGAAACTCAACCCGCTGCCGCCATGTACTGCGGTGCCCGACGGTTTATTAAGGATAAGGAGGTGATCGTCTTCATAGAGGATGCAATCCGTCAGAGCAGCGACTTTATCCAGTTTGGCGGAAACCGGCGCTTCATCTCTTTCAGCAATTCGCACCGGAGGAACGCGAACTTCATCACCGGCGAGAAGCTTATATTCTGGTTTAATGCGTTTTTTATTAACCCTGACTTCGCCCTTACGCACGATGCGATAAATCATGCTTTTCGGCACGCCTTTCAGGATTTTAAGTAAGAAGTTGTCGATGCGCTGACCGGCTTCATCTTCCGAAATGGGAATTAATTGTACAGTTGGATTATCAGTTTTCATGGCTCGGGATTCTAAATATCAGGCACGATTCGCGCCACAGATTTTTATGTGCTTAACTCATAGCTTACCAGCAACTACCATGGAAAACCTGCAAGAAAACCAGATAAAAAGCATGAGCAATGTGCATTGCCTCGCAGATGGATAAGATTCTTGGTCAGAACGGGAAAAGTCACCTTGCTATCACAGTGCCTGCAATGGAATAATGAAGTCACTTTCCGCGTTGTTTCTCTTAAGTTAGGGAAAACGCAGGAATTATAGATTTGCCTGATCGCACAAAAACGCAGCAATGGCGTAAGACGTAATGTGAAATCAAGCAATTAGCGGGCTGCGGGTTGCAGCTTGGCCGGCAAACGGAATGAGATCTGTAAACTTAAATTCAGAAGCTATTCCCCTAATAAAAGTGCTGCTTTCATAACGCTGGTGTCTTTAATACAGCAAAAGCAGACTTACCGAAATAATGCGCCCCTATGCAAGCGACAGCCGTGAGGTTGACGATTTGCGAGAAGACTCGGGGCCAACGGTTTATCCGGTCATGACGTCATTTTGCCCGCAGCTCTGTCAATAATGGAAAAATAACGAGTAAGTTAAGATGAAAAGAATGTTGATTAACGCAACTCAGCAAGAAGAGTTGCGCGTTGCCCTTGTAGATGGACAGCGTCTGTATGATTTGGATATTGAAAGTCCGGGCCATGAACAGAAAAAAGCGAATATTTACAAAGGTAAAATCACCCGCATTGAACCTAGTCTTGAAGCGGCATTCGTAGATTACGGTGCAGAACGACATGGTTTCCTTCCTCTGAAAGAAATTTCCCGCGAATATTTCCCAAACAATTACGCCTCACATGGCCGCCCGAACATCAAAGATGTTTTACGCGAAGGTCAGGAAGTGATTGTTCAGGTTGATAAAGAAGAACGTGGAAATAAAGGCGCAGCGCTGACGACGTTTATCAGCCTGGCCGGTAGCTACCTGGTTCTGATGCCAAACAATCCACGTGCTGGGGGAATTTCCCGCCGGATTGAAGGTGATGACCGCACTGAATTAAAAGAAGCGCTGTCTTCTCTGCAACTGCCTGACGGCATGGGCCTGATTGTGCGTACTGCCGGTGTCGGCAAATCCGCAGAAGCCCTGCAATGGGATCTGACATTCCGCCTGAAACACTGGGATGCCATTAAGAAAGCTGCTGAAGGCCGCCCTGCTCCGTTCCTGATCCATCAGGAAAGCAATGTTATCGTCCGTGCGTTCCGTGATTACCTCCGCCCGGACATCGGTGAAATCCTCATCGATAACCCTAAAGTCCTTGAACTGGCTAAAGAGCATATCGCTGCTCTCGGACGCCCAGATTTCAGCAGCAAGATTAAGCCGTACGTAGGTGAAATCCCGCTGTTCAGTCATTACCAGATTGAGTCTCAGATTGAATCTGCATTCCAGCGTGAAGTGCGTCTGCCTTCCGGTGGTTCAATTGTTATCGACAGCACCGAAGCGCTGACCGCTATCGACATCAACTCCGCGCGTGCAACCCGCGGCGGCGATATCGAAGAAACGGCCTTCAACACCAACCTCGAAGCCGCTGATGAAATTGCTCGTCAGTTACGCTTACGTGACCTCGGTGGTCTGATCGTTATCGACTTTATCGACATGACGCCAGTACGCCATCAGCGTGAAGTGGAAAACCGTCTGCGTGATGCGGTTCGTCAGGACCGTGCTCGTATCCAGATCGGTCGCATTTCCCGTTTCGGTCTGCTGGAAATGTCCCGTCAGCGCCTCAGCCCGTCATTGGGTGAATCGACGCACCACATCTGCCCACGTTGTGCCGGTACCGGTACTGTGCGCGATAACGAATCACTTTCCCTGTCGATTCTGCGTCTGATCGAAGAAGAAGCTCTGAAAGAAAACACCAAAGAAGTTCACGCCATCGTACCGGTGCCGATCGCTTCTTACCTGCTGAACGAAAAACGCGAATCGGTGAATGCCATCGAGAAACGTCAGGGTGGCGTGCGTGCTGTGATCGTACCAAACGATCAGATGCAGACTCCGCACTACCACGTTCTTCGTGTGCGCAAAGGTGAAGAAATTTCTGCACTGAGCTATCTGCTGCCGCAGATTCATGAAGCTGAAATGCTGCAACCTTCAGAAGAAACTCCGTCTGAGCGTCGTCGTCCTGAGCAACCCGCTCTTGCCGCATTCGCTCTTCAGAGCGAAGCACCGCCATCAAGCTTCGAGCAGACAGCAGTTCCGGATGAGCCAGTACAGACACGCACGACAACCGTCAACGCACCTGCTGCACCGGCCGCTGAGAAACCTGGATTTGTCAGCCGTCTGCTGAGCGGCCTGAAGGGCTTGTTCGCTGCGGAACCTCAACAAGAAGTTAAACCTGTTGAAGAGCCAAAAGCGGAACCTGAAACCACTGAAGCTGCAGAAAACCGCCGTAACAACGATCGCCGCAATCAGCGACGTCAGGGTGGACGTCGCGAACGTAACGGCGAACGAGGCGAACGCGGCGAACGCGGTGAGCGTACCGATCGCGGTAATCGTGGTGAAGGCCGTGATAACAATCGTGATAATCGTGGCGAGAGCCGTGATACCCGCGAAAACACCCGTGAACCTCGCGAACCTCGTGAAGACCAGCGCCGTAACCGTCGCAATCAGGAACCTGTTGTTACTGAAACACGCAACGAAGAAGTGGAAACTGTCGCTCGTGAAGAGCAGCAACAACCTCGTCGTGAGCGCTCGCGTCGCCGTTCTGATGATAAACGCAGAACACAGCCGGAAGAGAAAGTTCAGGACGTTGTGGTTCAGGAAGTGGAAGCTCCGGTAGTTCCTGCTCCAGTGCAGGATGATGCTGAGCAGGAAGATCGCCAGCCAACGCATCGTCGTCAGCGTCGTCAGTTGACTCAGAAAGTGCGTTTCGAGTCAGAAGAAGTGGACTCCGAAGCTGAAGCTGCTGCTCAACTGCTGATTACGGGCAGCCGCCCTGCTGAACCTGCATTCACTTCACATGAAGAAGCGGGTGCAGAAACGACTCACGCGTCTGATAACGATGAAAACCTGAATGACAACGCCCGTGAAAACGGTATGCCACGTCGTTCACGTCGTTCGCCGCGCCATCTTCGCGTCAGCGGACAACGTCGTCGCCGCTACCGTGATGAGCGTTACCCGACTCAGTCACCAATGCCAATGGCGGGTGCATTCGTTTCTCCGGAAATGGCTTCAGGTAAAGTGTGGATCACCTACCCGGTGGCTCAGGCATCTGAGCAAGGTCAGCGATTTGAAGAGCACACTGCAGAAACAGAAGCGCCAGAAGTGTTAACTCAGCAAGTTGAAATCGCACAGGAAAACACCCCTGTTCTGAATGAAACCATTGACGTTACACCTCAGCAGCCAACCGTTGAAGCGACTCGCGTTGAAACGCCAGACGTTGAGCAGGTACATGTTGCTGATACTGCACAGCAAGTTACGCAATCCGAAACTGCTGCAGTAGCTGAACAGCCTGTTGCCGATGAACCTGTTCTGGTTGAGCCAGAGACAGCAGAGCCGGTAGAAGAAACACCAGTGGTCGCGATTTCGCCTCAGGCGCAAGAACCTGCTGTTGTTGAACCGGTAGCTGTCATCGCTGAACCAGAAGTTCAGATTCAGGCTCCGGTAGCTGCACCCGCGGTTGAAGTTAGCCCTGCGCCAGCTCCGGAAGTGAAACCTGTTGTTGAAGCGGCACCTGTCGCGGAAACTCCGGTAGTCAGTCAGGCTGCGGCTGTTGCACCACGCTTTAAGCATCATGCAACGTCACCGATGACTAAAGCACCGGCGCCAAGCTATGTGCCAGAGCCTTCCCGTCAAAGTGACTGGGTTCGCCCTGAGTTTAACTTTGAAGGTAAAGGTTCTGCTGGGGGTCATTCAGCAGTAAGTACGGCGACTGCCCCAGCGACTAAACCTGAAATGCCGACAAAGTAATGCTCTGACTCACTGGTAACTGGTTCACTGGTACAAAAAAACCCGCTTCGGCGGGTTTTTTTACATCTCAGACTCTGTGAGTTGTTTTCAACTCATTGGAATCAAATGTTCAGGCCAGAGTTTTCAAACGTCGAATGGTGAGTTCATCGAGTTTACCTTCCAGACTCGCGGCGAAGTGCTGGAAGTGAGAGGTGTTATTATGCTGATTCAGGGCTTCTTCTGATTTCCAGCGCTCATAAAATACGAACGTTCCTTCTTTATCCAGATCCCGATGAAGCTCATATTGCAGGCAACCCACTTCCTGGCGACTGGGCTCAATAACTTCGAGCAAAGCTTCCGTTACCTGAGCCTTAAATTCCGGTTTAGCAACAATAGTGGCAACAACTCTGATTTCCATAGTAGTTCTCCTGTTATTTTGTCCTGCTTCCGGGTGATCCCGTGAAGCCCGGCGAGTAAAATCTGTGACTACTATGACCCCTTCTCTGCATTGATTTCAATACGAAGTTTATTTAACAGATGCAAGCCAGCGGTTTTGCGCTTATTCTTGTTCCCCGCCGCTAATGCTCCCATTACCGCACCTGATCCCAACATCTTGTCTCTCAATGCCGGAGTTTTGCCTCATGACCGCAACACCGCAAGTTTTAAGAATCCGCCGCCCAGATGACTGGCACATTCACCTACGTGACGATGATATGCTCAGTACTGTGTTACCTTTCACCAGTGAAGTATTTGGCCGTGCGATTGTCATGCCAAACCTGACACCCCCTGTCACCACTGTGGAAGCTGCTCTGGCCTACCGCAGCCGCATTCTCAACGCAGTGCCCGAAGGCCATAATTTCACACCGCTGCTGACCTGTTATCTGACCGATTCAGTAGATCCTGACGAAATTGCCCGCGGATTCGAGCAAGGTGTTTTCACCGCTGCAAAACTGTATCCGGCAAATGCCACCACAAACTCCCAGCATGGTGTGTCTGATGTGAAAACCATTTATCCGGTGCTGGAGCGTATGCAGAAAATCGGCATGCCGCTGCTGATCCACGGTGAAGTGACTCACAGCCATGTCGATATTTTCGACCGGGAAGCGCATTTCATTGATGAAGTGATGGATCCGGTTCGTCGTCAGTTCCCTGAACTGAAAATTGTGTTCGAACACATCACTACCAAAGATGCTGCTCAGTATGTTCTGGAAGGCAATCAGTATCTGGGCGCAACGATTACGCCGCAGCATCTGATGTTTAACCGCAACCACATGCTGGTGGGCGGCGTTCGTCCTCACCTGTTCTGCCTGCCAATTCTCAAACGCAATATCCATCAGGAAGCACTGCGTAATGTGATAGCCAGCGGCGCCGAGCGCTTCTTCCTTGGCACTGACTCCGCGCCTCACACCAAAGGGCGCAAAGAGTCGAGCTGCGGCTGCGCGGGGTGTTTCAATGCTCCTTTGGCAATGCCCGCGTACGCCACTGTGTTCGAAGAGATGAACGCGCTGCAGCATTTGGAAGCCTTTAGCTCACTGAACGGTCCGCGCTTCTACGGCCTGCCGGTTAATGAAGAGTTTATCGAACTGACCCGTACGCCGGTGACACAGCCGGAGGAAATCGCCCTGGGTGATGAGTGCGTTGTGCCATTTCTGGCGGGGCAGACCCTGAACTGGAAAGTGACGGCCTGCTAAATACCCGTCAGACAAAATCGTAAGTAACTGCACTGTGCGATTTTCTCTTCATCTCCTTATTGCGTAACCCGCAGATTGACTGTATAAATATACAGTCAATCTATTCAGGAGGTCCTATGCGTGTTGAAATCACTATCGATAAAACCAAACCTCTGCCTGTCGGTGCGCTTGATGCGTTATCAGGCGAATTGAGTAAAAGAATCAACAAACAGTTTTCCGACCGTGAAAATAATATTCAGGTCCGTTATGCCGGCGCTAATAGCTTGTCCGTTCTCGGTGGTGCAAAAACTGACCGTGATCTGATCGAGGAAATTCTTCAGGAAACCTGGGAAAGTGCCGATGACTGGTTTTCAAATCAGAATGATGAGTAACGCGATGAAACGCCTGAAAATCAATCTTACTGACCCATCTTATTTATAATAATCAGGTTTTTTACAAACCACGCCGCAAGGCTATTTCAGTATTTTACCGGGCGTCGCAGTCCGGTTTTTTATTGCTCTTTTCTGCTTAACATTGACTCACCGCTAAAAATCGAACAAGCGTAAATCCCCAGATAATTCTTACTCCACAGTTTTTCACTCACTAACAAATACAATTTTTTTACAATTAAATTCAATCAAACACTCCTCAAAGCGATTTAACTGTTTATACTGAAATAGCTCACATGATAATGAGCCGCATTGATCCTCAGATAGTCACTCACGTTAGTCACTACAAGATAAGGGGTCTATATGGACAGAAATGATGAAGTTATTCAGACACACCCGCTTGTGGGTTGGGATATCAGTACCGTCGACTCTTATGACGCGATGATGATACGTCTACATTACCTGTCTTCTAAAGACCAGACTCCCGAAAATGCTCAGGTAGACAGAACACTTTGGTTGACTACCGACGTTGCACGGCAACTGATTCACATTCTCGAAGCCGGTATTGAAAAGATTGAATCGAATGAGTACGAATACAGTGATCACCGAAAACACTAATCTTTATCTGCCAGTCTGAGGCACCAGCGATTTCCATCCTGGTGCCTTTTTCTTTGCTGCCGCCCCGCTTGCCTTCGCTGCTGTAAACTCTCTATCATGCCCCTAACCATTTGTTAAATTTTTGTCAGAGGAGTCTGAGTAACATGGATTATGACCTCATCATTGTCGGCAGCGGCTCAGTAGGCTCTGCGGCAGGCTTCTACGCCACCCGCGCCGGATTGAAAGTCCTGATGATCGACAGCGCGATGCCACCGCATCAGACCGGCAGCCATCACGGTGAAACCCGCCTTATCCGCCATGCTTATGGCGAAGGTGCGCGTTACGTGCCGATGCTGTTAAGGGCGCAGACGTTGTGGGATGAACTGGCTGAAGTCAGTGAAGAAAAGGTCTTCCACCGCAGCGGTGTGCTGAACATCGGCCCGGAAAACTCAGATTTTATCGGAAATGTAAAAAACAGCGCCGAAACCTATGACCTGATAACACAGGATATGAGTGCAGAAGAAATCCGCACCAGATGGCCGCTCTTCACGCTGCCCGACGGCTACTGCGGCGTATTTGAGCCTGACTCCGGGTACCTGCAAAGTGAAATCGCCATCAGCGCTTACATACGACTGGCCCGTGAAGCGGGCTGTGCGCAGTTGTTTAACTGCCCGGTCGACAGCATCCGCTGGCTGGAAAATGGTGTGGAAGTATCTACGGCAGATGGTGTGTACAGTAGCGCAAAACTGGCAGTCACCGCCGGAACCTGGGTGACAAAAATTCTGCCTGAACTTCCGGTTAAACCGTTACGAAAGGTATTTGCCTGGTTCCACGCCGACGGACGTTACAGTGAAGAAAATCACTTCCCCGCGTTTACGCTCGAAACCCAGCAGGGCGATCAATATTACGGTTTTCCTTCGGTAAAAGACGCTCTCAAGCTCGGTAAGCACAACGGCGGGCAGTGGATCAATTCGCCGGAAGAACGTAAGCCTTATGGCGGATTCAGTCAGGACGGTACAGAGTCATTTAACTTTTTCCGTCACTTCCTGCCGGGTGTGGGGGTTAACCTGCGTGGTGCATCCTGCACGTATGACATGACGGAAGATGAAGATTTCATCATCGACACGCTGCCTGACCGTGATAACACGCTGGTCATCTCGGGTCTGAGCGGTCACGGTTTCAAATTTGCCAGTGTATTAGGTGAAATAGTAACGCAATTCGCTAACAATCATCCTATCCCCTTTGATTTAAAGCCTTTTTCACTTTCGCGTTTCAAATAACGGAATGAAAGAGAACCGTCATTTATATTCTGCTGACCGTTCTCTTTTATTCTTTACACTTTATCGGTGGGTTTCACTTTGAACCAGATCAATAGACTGGTATTTCCGAATTGACAGCATTATAGAAAAAAACCTATGCTAGCCCGAGAAATCACAGGAGTGGTTTCCAACGCGTAAATCATACGCTTACACAAGGATGTAATATGAAACTCTCCGTTATTGAACCCTGTGGTTTCACCCGCTTAGGTGTTTTCTCTTATCTGATCGAGAATAATGATCTCGATATTATTGATTCGGTGAATATCTCGCAGGCACTCAAATCTTTCAATGAATTCCAGCCTGATTTGATTCTCGTTAACATGACGCAATATTGTCATAGCGCAGAGTTATCTGAAGAATTGAAAGCATTTTTTGAATTCCGCCATGGTGCCCGGATTTACTGCTATATCGACGCAAACTACCCGGAATGTGACGATCCGATCCCGATTACCCGCGATGTTTTTATCCTCAATAAACAATCACTGACAACACTTTTGAAACAGATTGCTTCAGATCCTGATGCTTACGTGCAGGGGAATAATGTTGGATTACCGCGCATGTTGTTCAGCGATCAGGAAATTCTGGTGATGAACTACTGGATGTCGGAGATGCCGAACTACCGCATTGCCAGAAAATTGAATATCAGCAGCCGCACCGTTTATGTCCATAAACGTCATCTGGCGCAGAAAATAAAAGTCCGCAACCGCTTAGAGTTCTGTTTCATATACAATTTGATTAAATATTTGTTCTGGCCGATTGATGACATATCGGCCAGTCCCATCAGCCGCCAGATCAAAGACGATTTGTTAATGATCTATAAAGCTCACAGCTAAAAACAATCGCCCCGGCCCGCCGGGGCATTTTTTTGTCCTCTCCGCCAATCTCATCGCAATATTCAGACACGTTTTCCCTTCCCATCACGCGGTTGCAGTTTTAATGCATAGGCCTACAATCGGTTCAGATTACCCGCCTCATTTTGAGGAGCCTCACAAAATGGCCGAATTAAACATGGTGAACGCGACTCCCGCCGAGATCACAGAAACATTACTTTCCGTTATTCGTCTGATGCGTAAACAGGTGGATGCGGCAATGTCCGCTCAGGGGCTTTCACTTGCCCGTGGAAAACTGTTAACCGCCATTGCACATGAAGGCACCTGCCGTCCGGGCGAACTGGCGCACGCGCTTCAACAATCACCGCGAACGATCACAGACGCGATCGATGCAATGGACAGAGACGGTTTGTTAGTGAGAAAGCCGCATCCCACCGATCGCCGTTCACAGTTGCTTGAGCTCACCGACGCCGGGAAGCAGGCGCTGGAACAGGTGAAGCAGCCAAAACAGGCCGCCATTGACCGCCTGTTTGAAGGTCTCGATCCCCTTGCCCGTCAGCAGTTGCTGATTTCCCTGCGAAGTATCGAATCGCATGCGCAAGATATTGAGGAGCAAAACAAGGTCTAGCGGTTTGGTGCGCCATCGCCCAACAGGACAGCAATTTTATGTCCTGCGGCGGTGGGCTCCAGGGCGATTTTCATTACAATCGTCAACGGCACAGACAACAGCATCCCCACAGGCCCCATCAGCCAGCCCCAAAAAATCAGCGAAACGAAGACCACCAGCGTGGACAGCCCAAGCCCGCGTCCGAGGATCCTGGGATCAATAATGCTGCCAAAAATCACGTTAATCAGGATGTAACCCGCCGTCACCATCAGCCCGTCGCTCACGCCGTTGAACAGAAACGTCTGAATAATTGGCGGGATGGCCGCCAGGAAGGATCCGATATTCGGAATATAGTTCAGGGCAAAAGCCAGCATTCCCCACAGAAAGGCAAACCTGACGCCGATGAAGGCCAGTAATCCCCAGACCGCCAGACCAGTGACGACGCTAATCAGCGTTTTAATCACCAGATACCGCGTCACACTGTCCAGTGCGCGCTGGATATTTGCCCTGCCCTTGCCGGGATCGTCTGAGAGTTGTTCCAGTTTGTAGGGCAACTGCGGGACTTCGAGCAGCATAAAGGCGACGGTCATCAGCAATAAGAACAGGCCGGCCATGGCGTTCGACAGATAGCTGATGAGCTTACTCACCAGATTCAGCGTGGCAGCCGGATCAATGTAGCCTGCAAGCTGTTCCGGTGTGAACGTCAGTTCGCCCTGAGGAAAATAGGCATCGTACTGGCGCAGTTTCTCGGCAATGATCCCGCGGTATTGCGGCAAGGTGCGTGCGAAATCATTGAGCGTGACCAGCAACGTCGTTGTCAAAAACACCATCACACAAATCACCACCGTCGCCACCAGCATTACCGCGAGCGCTCGCGGCACCCGCGCTTTCTCCAGCAAAACAATCAGCGGATTGAGGACGAAAGCCAGAAACAGCGCCAGAATCAATGGGACGATAATATCTGCGGCGGATTTAATGCCGGCAAAAATCACCACCAGCATCGCCATCATCATGACAATTTTCAGCCCCTGATCCGTCACTATTGTCTTTCGCATGGCTTTCTCCTGTTCATGGCCTGTGCAGCAGATTAACGCGATTTCGTCCATTCACGGAAACGTTGAATATGGACATACAGTGCCGGGATAAACAAGATCCCCGCCGTCGTTGACAGCAACATGCCACTGAATACCGTGACACCAATAATGTGTCGGCTCATCGCGCCGGCACCGGAAGCCAGTACCAGCGGCAAGACACCGAGAATGAAGGAAATTGCCGTCATCATGACTGCACGAAAACGCTGTTTCGCCCCGTCCTGTGCCGCCTCCCGTACGGACGCCCCTTCTTCACGGCGTGCTTTCGAGAATTCCACAATAAGAATAGCATTCTTGGCCGCCAGCCCTATCAGCAGCACCATACCAATCTGCGCATACACATCATTGCTCAGCCCGGCCAGATGTAATCCCGCGATAGCGCCAAACACCGCGAAGATGACTGAAATCATCACCACCAGCGGGATACTCCAGCTTTCATACTGCGCCACCAGGAACAGGTACGCGAATAACAGTGCCGCGGCGTAAATCAGAATCGCCTGCCCGCCAGCCTGAATTTCCTGTAATGACATTCCCGTCCATTCATATCCGTAACCGGCAGGAAGCTTTTCACTGAGAATATGTTCCATTTGCGCCATGGCTTCACCGGAACTCACGCCCTGCGCCGCCGAACCGCTGATGGCCAGTGACGGGAACTGGTTGTATTGCGTGATAAATGGCGCGCCGAGTGATGGCGTCAGATCAACCAGTTTGCCCATGCTGACCAGCGAACCGTTATCGCTACGTACGCTCAGCGTGGAAATCTGGTCGGCGCGCTGGCGGTCCTCCATTTCATTTTGCATCTGCACATTGAACAGACGGTTATTGATAATGAAATCGCTGACATTCACGCCACCCAGAGAGGTTTGTAGTGTGCCGAAAATCCGGCTGACCGGCACCTGCAACTGCGCGGCACGATCACGGTCAACGCTCAGGGCGATTTCAGGTACCGAGGCGCTGAAGGTGGTGAACACGCGGCTGAGCTGCGGATCCTGATTTGCCGCCATGATCAGCGCCTGACCGGTCGCTGCCAGTTCCTGCGGCGACTGCCCCTGCAATGCCTGCAGGCGAAGATCCAGACCCGATGCGGTTCCCAGGCCGGAAATGGCAGGCGGGTTAATCGCCATGATCATCGCCGACGGGATGCCGGCCATCGCGGGTTGCAGGCGGCCTATCACCTGATCCACGCTGCTGCGTTCGCCCCAGGGTTTCAGCAAGACAATCCCGAACGCCGAATTTGGCGCACTGCCGCCGCTGAGCAGGCTGAAACCGCTGATGGCGATGACATCGTCAACGGCCGGGTCGTTTTCCAGCAGCGTCTGCATTTGTCCCAGTACCGCATCGGTTCGCCCGAGCGATGCGCCATCCGGCAACTGTACGTTGACGAAGAAATAGCCCTGATCTTCATCCGGCAGGAAGGATTTTGGCAACGTGGAATAACCCCACACGCACGCTACAAGAATCACCATCACGGTGAGGGCACTGGTCAGCACATGTTTACTGAGCCCGCCGGTCGCCGTGACATAAACATCCCGCACCATGTCCAGCCCCCGGTTGAAAGCGCCAAACAGGCGTGCCGGCTTTTCAGGGCGGGGTTTGAGCAAGGTCGCACAAAGAGCGGGTGTCAGGGTTAATGCATTGATACTTGAAAGAATCACCGCAGCCGACAGCGTTACCGCAAACTGACGATACAGCGCGCCCGTGATGCCGGGTAACACGGCGATCGGCACAAATACCGCCATTAACACCACCGTTGTGGCGATGATTGGCCCGGCGATCTGTTTCAGCGCTTTACGGGTGGCTGCCACCCGGCCCAGCGAGGGATCTTCCGTCATCAGGCGTTCGACATTCTCAACCACCACAATGGCGTCATCCACCACCACCGTCAGCGCAAGAATAATGGCAAATAAGCTCAGCGTATTGGCGGAATAGCCAAACGCGTAGAGCACGGCAAAGGTGCCCAGCAAAGAGACGGGAATGGTCAGCGCGACAATAAAAGTAGCGCGTGCACTTTGCAAAAACAGAAAGACAATCGTCAGGACGACCAGAAATGTCAGGACGAGAGAGACGGCGATTTCATCCAGCGTGGCACTGACAAACTGGGTCGAGTCGAATTTAATTTCGTAGTTGAGATCGTCCGGGAAATAACGCGCCTGTCGGGTCATCTCCTCACGCACCGCATTTGCCACGTTCAGCGCATTGGCACCGGGCGCAGGATAGACCGAAAGGAAAGCCGAAGGCATCTGATTCAGCGTCGCGTTCACCTGATAATCCTGCGCACCCAGCTCAATGCGCGCCACGTCGCGCAACCGCACCGCTCCGCCCTGTTCATTCTTACGCACGATAATATTGGCGAACTCTTCCGGTGAGCTGAGACGCCCGGCACCGCTGATCGTCAGGGTTTGCTGCTGTAACGAAGGACTCGGCGATGCGCCAATCTGACCGGCCGCAGCCTGGACGTTCTGGCTCTGGATCGCGGCGCTGATTTCTGTACTGCTGACGTTCAGCGCCTCCATCTTGCGCGGATCCAGCCAGATACGCATGCTGTAATCACGCGATCCGAAAACCTGTACGTCGCCCACACCATCGATTCGCGCCAGAGCGTCCCGCAACTGAATGCTGGCGAAGTTGCTGATAAACAACATGTCATGGGTATTGTTGGGTGAAAGCAGGCTGATACCCATTAAAATATTTGAAGCCTGTTTACGAACCGACACGCCCGTGTTCAGCACTTCGGCGGGCAATTTTGCGCTCACCTGAGAAATCCGGTTCTGCACTTCAACCGCCGCCGTATCCGGATCGGTACCGCTGGCAAAGGTGATATTCAGTGAGTAGCTGCCGTTATTGCCGCTGTTTGACGACATGTACAGCATATTGCTGACGCCGTTAACCTGCGCTTCAATAGGCGCGGCCACAGATTCAGCCACGTCCCGCGCACTCGCTCCCGGATAGATGGCGCTGACAGACACAACGGGAGGCGTGATATCCGGATATTGCTCAACCGGGATCACCTTGAGCGCCACCGCCCCAATCAGGGCGGTGACCAGCGCGATGACCATCGCAAAACGGGGTCGCTTGATAAATTGCTGAAGCATCGTCGTTCCTTAACGTTGAGTCGTCTGAGCCGTTGAAACATCCTGAGCATCCCGCGTTGAGACGTTCATCCCCGGCTGGATCCATTGCAGACCTTCGGTTACCACCTTGTCTCCGCCCTGCAAACCGTCCAGCACGAAATAGCCCTGAGGATTTTGAGCCCCAAGACGCACCGATCGCGCTTCAATTTGCTGTTGCGCATTGACCAGCAGGACAAAATGACCGGCCTGATTTTGCTGCAATGCATTGGCTGGCACGACGGGCAGACGGGCATCAGATTGCGGTTCCGCCAGCACGTTTACCGTACCGCCCGGCAGCAAACGATGCTGCGGATTCGCCACCACCAGCCTGACGGCGACGGTGCCCGTTTGCGCATCAATGCGGTTGCCCAGTGATTCAAAGGTCGGTGCGGCCATGTACGGGGAACCATCCGACAGACGCAGCGACAGTGCCATATTCTCCCCGGACATCGCCTGTTCAAGCGAACCGGTATTCTGGCTGGCGCTGAGAAAATCTCGTTCATTTACGGAAATCACCACCCGCACCGGATCAAGCTGAACGATTTCCGTCAGTGTCCCGCTGGCCGGGTTCACCAGGCTGCCGGTATGAAAATGGCTGACGCCGATACGCCCGGAAATGGGCGCAGTAATGCGCGTATAACTCAGCTGTAATTCCTGCGTTTTTAGCGCGGCCTGTGCTTGTGCAACCGCTGCCCGCGCGGTATCACGCGCCGCCACTGCAGCATCCACATCAGACTGGCTGACAGTGCGGGCATCTCCCAGACGCTGAATACGGTTAAGGTGAGTTTGCGCGTGGCGCGCGGTGGCATTGGCGCTGTCGAGCTGCGCTTTGGCCTGGGCGACGGCAGATTTATGCAATGCGGGTTCAATCTCATACAACAGATCACCCGCGTTAACGAATTGCCCTTCCTCAAAGACACGGCGGGCAATAAAACCTTCTGTACGGCTGGCAACGTTGACTGATTGCACCGCTTCCAGGCGACCAAGATAGGTGCGGTTCACGCCCTCGGTCTGAGTGGCGATGGTCACGATGCCGACAACCGGGAGTGGCTGCGCGCTCACTGCGCCGCAATGGAGCAGGAAAAAAGCCATGACCGCCGTGATAGCAGAAATACGTGTACCTGTGGTCAGGCGGCGAATTGCAGGAAATACCATAGCGTCACTCTCCATGTGATGTCTCAGGCCTGCGCTGTCAAAAATGTACCAACAAGCATCAGCAGACATCAGATATAAGGAATATAAGAAAATTCCTAAGCAAAATTTTCGGTAAGTATAATTTCGGAAATATTTCGCAACCTGATCTCGATCACTTACGTTGTCACCCTTATATTTCTTTACGTTCTATTTAAGAAATATTTAAACTTTAGGACTATGTACAAGGAATTATAGGGAAATATTCCACCCTCATATTTAGAGCTTCAGCGGAATACATCAGAAATTATTAATCACGGGAGAAATTAGGTTTTTTACTCAAATTTTTAGAAGTGGAATAATCTTTACCTTGCATGACAAAACCTGACAATCCCCCGCCAGTACGGGCTTCCCTCTAATTTACGGCATGCCTCGCTAACAAAACCGAAACCATTGAACAAGCAGTGGTCATTAGCATCAAAAATAATGAACAAATGAAATTAATCTACACTTTTGATAATTAAATATTGCCAAGATGTTTCAATATGTTTAGCTTTCGAAAATATCATATTGAACGAGAAGCTTTATATGCAGTGGAGAAATACGCCTGTCCGCTTTGGCCATATTTCCGTGTTGACTCATTGGGGCGTTGCTCTTGCCGTTTACGGATTATTTGCCCTGGGTTTATGGATGGTGGGGCTGGGTTATTACGATACCTGGTATCACCGCGCGCCCGAAATACATAAAAGCATTGGCGTATTAATTTTCGTCGCGATGGTATTCCGATTGGCGTGGCGGTTTATTTCCCCTCCGCCAAAAGCCCTGAGCACCTACAGCGCTAAAACCCGCCTCGGCGCCTGGCTGGCACATGTGCTTCTGTTTGCCGGTCTGTTTGCCATCCTGATCAGCGGTTACCTGATTTCCACGGCAGAGGGTCAGGCTGTCAGCGTGTTCGGCTGGTTTGAAATCCCCGCGACGCTTTTCGGGCTGAACCAGCAGGCAGATCTCGCCGGGACGATCCATTTATGGCTGGCGTGGGGAATTGTGATTGTTTCTGCATTCCATGCGCTCGCGGCACTTAAGCACCATTTCATTGACCGGGACAGCACCCTGACACGCATGCTCGGACGCTGACCCGTTTCACTTTCTGCTCTTCACATATGGACAATGGAGAATCACCATGTTGAAAAAGACGACCCTGGGACTGACGCTGGCATCGCTGTTACTGGCAGCCGGTTCAGCAACGGCCGCAAATTACAAAATCGACAAAGAAGGCCAGCACGCCTTTATTGAATTCCGTATCAAACACTTAGGCTACAGCTGGTTGTACGGCAGCTTTAATGATTTCGACGGCGGTTTTACTTTTGATGAAAAAGATCCGTCAGCCGATAAAGTTGACGTCACCATCAACACCACCAGCGTTTTCACCAATCACGCTGAACGCGATAAACACCTGCGCAGTGCTGAGTTCCTGAACGTCGGCAAACATCCGCAGGCAACGTTCAAATCAACGTCGGTGAAGAAAGAAGGTGAAAACCTGGCCGTAACCGGTGATTTCACGCTGAACGGCGTGACGAAACCGCTGACGTTGCAGGCTAAATTACTGGGTCAGGGTAAAGATCCGTGGGGTGGTTACCGCGCAGGCTTTGAGGCGGCTGGCACTATCGCCCTGAAAGACTACGGTATCACCACCGATCTGGGCCCGGCCTCTCAGAATGTTGAGCTGATCATCTCTGTTGAAGGCGTTCAGGAGAAATAATTCCTGCCTCATAAAAAAGGCCCTGCATGGCATTGCCAGTCAGGGCCTTTTTACGTTCGGGAAAACGTATCAGTCGTTTTCAGGCGCAGGAATGTGCATGGTGGTTTGCAACAACCCTTTGGACTTATTGAAAATCTTGATCCCGTTCTCACGTCCTGCACGCAGGGAACGCTGTTCTTCCACCGGCAGTTTCAGTTCTGTCATGCAGATTTCACTGCAACAACCGTCAAACTTCGCCGCACAGGTCGGGCACTGAATAAACAGCAAATGACAGCCGTCATTTTTGCAATTGGTGTGGTTATCGCAGGCCGTGCCGCACTGGTGACAGTGGGCGATCACGTCGTCTGAAATACGTTCACCCATGCGTTCATCAAAGACGAAATTTTTGCCTTTGAATTTCACCGGTAAGCCCTGCTCTTTCGCCCGGCGTGCATATTCAATAATGCCGCCTTCCACGTGATACACATTTTTAAAACCCTTGTGCAGCATGTAGGCGCTGGCCTTTTCACAGCGAATACCGCCGGTGCAGTACATGACGATCTTCTTGTCTTTGTCTTCTTTCAGCATATCGACGGCCATCGGCAGTTGATCGCGGAAAGTATCCGAAGGGACTTCAATCGCCTTGTCGAAATGCCCCACTTCGTATTCGTAATGGTTACGCATATCCACAAACAAGGTGTCCGGATCGTCGATCATCGCATTGACCTGTTCGGCTTTCAGGTATTCACCGATCTTTGACGGGTCAAAACTTTCGTCGTCGATACCGTCCGCCACAATGCGGTCACGCACTTTCAGGCGCAAAACCCAGAAGGACTTGCCGTCATCTTCCAGCGCGATGTTCAGACGGATCTGATCCAGCGCCGGATGGCTGGTAAACAGCTCGGTTTTGAAGGCCTCAAACTGACTTTGCGGAACGCTTATCTGAGCGTTAATCCCTTCTTTTGCCACGTAAATACGGCCAAATACATTCAGGCGCGTCAGGCTGATATAGAGGGCGTCGCGGAAGGCCTTCGGATCGTCGAGCTGGAAATACTTATAAAAAGAAACAGTGGTGCGCGGCTCAGTTTCAGCCAACATACGCGCCCTCAGTTCCTCATTAGAAATACGGTTATGTAACACTGGCATGGTGTACGTTCCTGTCTTTCGGGGAATTTAAAGATTGGTCACTTTTAAGCGGCAAGATTATACATTAAAGCAACATTGAGGACATCTCCCGTTGCAAATTCCTCAACAGAAAAACACCCGCTGCACCTTGCCGCCGGGATAATTACGATAATCTATGCTTAGGTGTTATCCATTTTCGGGATTTAACGACGATTCAACTTTTCGCAGGAGCAGGAAACATGAGCAAGCTTTTTGAACCGATTACGCTGGGCAAGCTGACACTCCCAAACCGCATTGTGATCGCGCCAATGTGCCAGTATTCCTCGGATAACGGCAAAGCCACATCCTGGCATCATGCCCATCTTGGTCAGTTATCTTTTTCCGGGGCAGGTTTACTGATCCTCGAGGCGACCGCCGTGGAAGCCGTCGGGCGCATTTCTGCCGAGGATTTGGGGCTATGGGATGACGAAACCGAGGCTGCACTGAAGGACCTTATCACGGGCTTGCGCGAAAACAGCGATATGCCCCTTGGCCTGCAGCTCGGCCATGCAGGGCGTAAAGCATCCTGTGCCGCACCCTGGAAAGGAGGCGCACAAATTCCTCAGTCCGCCGGAGGCTGGCAAACCGTTGCCCCTTCTGCCGCAGCCTTTGCTGAAGGCACTGAAGCCCCGGAAGCGATGTCGCTGGAACGCATTGCACAACTGAAACAGGCGTATGTCGACAGCGTCCGCCGCGCCGATCGTCTGGGGTTTGATTTACTCGAACTGCACGGAGCGCACGGCTACCTGCTGCATCAGTTCCTGTCACCGCTGTCGAACCAGCGCACCGACCAGTACGGCGGCTCACTGGAAAACCGTATGCGGCTGCTGCTTGAGATCTTCCAGGACATCCGCGAAGCATTTCCGGCCGACAAACCGGTGGGCGTGAGAATTTCCGCAACTGACTGGGTGGAAGGTGGCTGGGATCTGGAGCAGTCTATTGCGCTGGCAAAAGCGCTGGATGCGCTGGGTTGCAGTTATATTCACGTCTCCAGCGGTGGCCTGAGCACTCAGCAGAAAATTGCCGTTGGCCCGAACTACCAGGTGCCTTTCGCGGACGGTATTAAACGTTACGTCAAAATGCCGGTGATTGCCGTTGGCCTGATCACCGAGC
Source organism: Rahnella sp. Larv3_ips (assembly GCF_003697865.1). NCBI lineage: Bacteria > Pseudomonadati > Pseudomonadota > Gammaproteobacteria > Enterobacterales > Yersiniaceae > Rahnella > Rahnella sp. Larv3_ips. The sequence goes on from NZ_MJIB01000005.1 coordinate 159,943, forward strand.
CGGAGCAGGCAGAAGCAATTATCGGTACCGGTCAGGCCGATATGATCGCGCTGGCACGCGGTATTTTATATAACCCGCGCTGGCCGTGGCATGCTGCTGCCAAACTGGGCGCGAAGGTAGCCGCACCGAAACAGTACTGGCGCAGCGAACCGCACAGCGTGAAAGGTTTATTCCAGCCGGATTAATCCTCCTTTGTAAATTTCTCCGCGGGCAGCCAAATTGGCTGCCCGTTTATTTGACAAAAACCGGTTCTCTGCTGATATTCAGTCGGAAAGAAGCGCGTTTACTTCACGGCGGCTTATAAATAGAGCAGATTGCTTTCCATTCAGGCAGTGAATACCAAAAAATGAGGTATTAGTGCCGACGCCTTTCACCTCGCACCAAAAAAGTGCCACAATATGTCACTTTGCTACAAATAATTAACGCATAACACGCACTCCATACGGGGAGTGAACGTACTTATGTAGCGGGCTGCTGCACCAGACAGAGCTTATATATTTTCTACTTCGATTATTATGACGCAGAGATTTTATGACTCAGGTTCCAACTTTTACTCTTTCATTACTGCATCCGCGTTACTGGATGACCTGGTTAGGTCTCGGATTACTTTACGCGCTGGTGTTACTGCCTTATCCGGTTATTTATCGTATTGGTACAGGCTTAGGCCGCTTTTCAATGCGCTTTCTGAAACGCCGCTACAAAATCGCGTCGCGTAACATCGAACTTTGTTTCCCTGATATGCACCCTGACCAGCGGGAAGATATGGTGGTGAAAAACTTCGAATCCGTCGGCATGGGGTTGTTTGAAACGGGCATGGCGTGGTTCTGGCCTGACAAGCGTATCGAACGCTGGTTCAGCGTCAGCGGTCTTGAACACATTCAACGTGCACGCGACAACCAGCAAGGCGTGTTGTTAATCGGTGTCCACTTCCTCACCCTCGAGCTTGGTGCGCGTATCTTTGGTATCCATAATCCGGGTGTCGGCGTCTACCGTCCGCATGATAATAAGCTGATGGATTGGATCCAGACCAAAGGCCGTATGCGTTCTAACAAAGGCATGCTGGACCGCAAAGACCTTAAAGGCATGATCCGCAGTCTGAAGCAGGGCGATATCATCTGGTACGCACCGGATCACGACTACGGCCCGCGTGCCAGCGTATTCGTGCCGTTCTTTGCGGTGGATAAAGCCGCGACCACGACGGGAACTTACCTGCTGGCGCGAATGGGCAAACCGGCGATCATTCCTTTCACCCCGCGTCGTCTTGAAGGCGGGAAAGGCTATGAGATGATCATTCATCCTCAGGTCGCCGATTTCCCACTGGATGATGAAGTCGTTGCCGCTGCATACATGAATAAAGTGGTCGAAAATGAAATTCGTCAGGCACCGGAGCAATATATGTGGCTGCATCGCCGTTTTAAAACGCGTCCGCAGGGCGAATCTTCACTCTATAAAAAGTTGAGAGACTGATGTGAGGGCCGGTTCAGGTTCACTGCACCGGTTCTTATTTTTGATTTGCTTAAACAGTTTTTTTGACAGACTTCTTCAAAGTTATCAGATTTTATCTCATGGCGTTTAGGCCAATACTCTCAGCATAATTTCCCCACGTGATTACCCCGGAACGTTAGGGGCCGCGTGATCAACGAGTCTCTCCCGAAAGGAAACTGTTATGCTGGCTAAACTGAACACTGCTTTTACCCGCGCCACCGATCATCCTGATTTTGGTAAGCTTCTGTTACGTCTCACTTTCGGTATCCTGATCCTGTTTCACGGCGTGGCTAAAATCGAGAACGGCGTCGGCTGGATCGCCAACATGTTAGTCGCCGCTGGCCTGCCTGGCTTTATCGCTTACGGCGCGTATATCGGTGAAGTGATTGCCCCGGTACTGATCATTCTGGGCATCTTCACCCGCCCTGCCGCACTGGTGATGGCATTCAATATTCTTGTTGCCGTTTTCCTGGTTGTCGCCGGTAAATTCTTTACGGTCACCGACGTCGGCGCATGGGGTCTGGAAGGCGAAGCGCTTTATTTCTTCGGCGGTCTGGTGATCATGTTCCTTGGCAGTGGCCGTTATTCCGTGATGAAAAACCCGGCCCTGCGTTAATTACGTTTTATTTTGGTTTTTGTGTCTGTCGCGGCCAGCCTCATCACTGGCCGTTTTTTTTTGCTTTTTACCAAATTATTGATCTCCTTCAGTCCGCCAAATTTTTTAAACCTGTATTTTACTCCGCTTGTTACAGTTCATTAACATCATTGAAGTGGATGATAATTAGGCGCATAATTATCCATCTGACTGATTGTTACTTGTGCTCTGCCTTGTTTCTTTCTGCCATCACAGAGCGAACCTGACCTCTTTTTTCCGGTAATTTATGACCTCGGCTCCTGAACCTGAACTCGCCCCAGAACCCATTAACTGGAAACGTAATCTGTTTGTTGCCTGGATTGGCTGCTTTCTTACCGGTGCCGCATTCAGCCTGATCATGCCCTTTCTGCCGTTATACGTAGAAACGCTGGGCGTAACGGGCCATGAATCCCTGAACATGTGGTCCGGTCTGGTCTTCAGTATCACCTTTCTGTTTTCCGCCATTGCTTCACCATTCTGGGGCGGCCTCGCCGACCGTAAGGGCCGTAAGATCATGCTGCTGCGTTCCGCGCTCGGTATGTCGATTGTCATGGTGCTGATGGGATTCGCGCAAAATATCTGGCAGTTTCTGGTGCTCCGCGCCCTGCTCGGTTTACTCGGCGGCTTTGTTCCCAACGCCAATGCACTGATTGCTACGCAGATCCCGCGCAATAAAAGCGGCTGGGCGCTGGGTACGCTTTCTACCGGCGGCGTCAGCGGCGCGCTGCTCGGGCCACTGGCAGGCGGGTTGCTCGCTGACAGCTACGGACTGCGTCCTGTCTTCTTCATTACTGCTGCCGTACTTTTCCTGTGCTTCGTGATGACGCTGTATTGCATTCGTGAGCAGTTCGTTCCCGTCAATAAAAAGGACATGCTCAATCGCAAACAGGTATTCGCTTCCCTTAAAAATCCAAAACTGGTGCTGTGCCTGTTTGTCACGACGATGATTATTCAGGTAGCGACAGGCTCTATCGCGCCCATCCTCACGCTGTACGTGCGGGAACTGGCGGGGAATACGCAGAATCTTGCGTTTATCAGCGGGATGATAGCCTCCGTACCGGGTGTGGCCGCGCTGATGAGTGCGCCGAGGCTGGGCAAACTGGGAGACAGGATCGGGCCGGAGCGTATTCTGGTGGCGATGATGGGGATTTCAGTGTTGCTGCTGATCCCGATGGCTTTCGTGCAAACGCCGCTGCAACTGGGGATTTTACGTTTCCTGCTTGGCGCAACGGATGGCGCATTGTTGCCCGCCGTTCAGACCCTGCTGATTTATAACTGCACCAATCAGGTGGCCGGTCGGGTATTCAGTTACAACCAGTCGTTCCGTGACGTCGGTAATGTCACCGGCCCGCTGCTCGGTGCAGCGGTGTCAGCAAGTTATGGCTTCAGGACAGTATTTTGTGTCACGGCGCTGGTGGTGTTGTTTAACGCATTTTATTCCTACTGGTGTCTGCAACGGCGGCCACGTCAGGCGATGACCGATTAAATGCGGCCGCCCTGCCAGACTGACGCGCTTTAAGGTGCTTTGTCAGGTTGCGGCGGCACCGGCATATCCTCGGGCACTTCAACAACCACCAGACGCACTTCGTAATGCTTGCCGGCCATCGTGGCAGGCAGCACAGACGTCAGTTTTTGAATGGTGGCTGTCGGGTTATCACTGGCCACGCTGGCACAAAACAATTGCCCCGGATGGCAGAACCCCATCATCATCATCGGTGGCGGCGGCGGCGGCAGCGGCAAACCTTCTCCATGGAACATGTTCACAGGAGGTTGCGGATGCGTATTTTCACTGGCCTGACTGGAAACGCTGAATAGCACACCAAGCGCACACAGCGGCAGGAGTAAAGCGCGGGAAAGAGTCTTCATAAAAGTCACCTTAATCTTGAAAGTTCAGGGTCACTGTAGCCCTCAATTTCACGCCCCGCCGGGGGTTTGCTAAACCTTTACCCCTCCCCTTCAGAGCCTTTGCAAATCAGGGAAAGTGCTGACAGTTGTGTCTGTGCGATTCCTTTTTCCCGCCAGCTTTCCCAAAAAACATCAATGGTCAGACTGTTTTTCTCTGAAAACTTGCATCCTGTCATTTATCGACAACACTCATTGAATCAGCATTTTTACTGACGAGTGGTTGTTACCTGTTCATTCATAACACTATTTACACCACACGCTTTTTAGCTACACACCATTTCAACTCAGGAGACAACAATGAGCATGTACGTAACGCTTGAAGAAGCTATTGATGCCGCCCGCGAAGAATTTCTCGAAGCCGCGCAGGACAGGATCCAGGGCGATGAAGAGCCGCTTCCCGATCAGTTCAATTTGCAGAAATACATCATGCAGGATGGCGACATCATGTGGCAGGCAGAATTTCTCAGCGCCGAAGGGGAATCCATTGATGCGCTGACCTTCCGCAGCGGTGCCGCTGCACAGGCCATTTTCGATGAGGATTACGACGTCATCGAACTCGAAGAAGAGTGGCTGGAAGAGGCGACGCTGTACGAATGGGATGAAGGGGAATTCCAGCACGAACCGCAGACCGACACCGAAGAAGGTGCGGCAGCAGCAGAAGAGTGGGATGACGAAGACGATTATCCGGGCCGTGACATCGACTGACGTTTAATTGTAAGGGCCGTGGCGGGCGTCAACTGGCAGCATGAAGGTGTCGACAATCATCGACAGCGGAACGTCGATCACAGTGACATAACGCCACGGACTGTCCCGAAGGTCCCATTGCACGCCAGGATAATACTGATTGCCATGCCCCTGCCCCGGCACCGTGCGGCTGATGATACTTCCACATCCCGAGAGCGTGACGGCCAGCAAGGCCAGAACAGATCCGCGAAAAATACCCCGATTAATCACTCACACAACCTGTCAAATTGAATCAAATGAAGCACTCCGTTGAGCGCTGAATAGCGCTGTCAGCTTAGCATGCGCGTGAAGACCGGCCATGTTAAGACAAAGTAAAATTTTATACGCTGCGGGTTAAAGAGTCACTGAACTTCACACCATAAAAAAACGGACAGTATGCAAATGACATACTGTCCGTTTATCTTTACTGCCCCTTTACGTCAACTCAGGCGGGTTTAACTTCCAGCGTTTGAGTTTCAGGGAAGGCCTGCGCATTACGCGGCAACTTAGTGTAATACTCGCCCCACGCTTGCTGATCGGGTTGCGTCCAGACCGCAGAGTGTAAACGCGCCATCAGCACCGGATCACTCAGAAGAATCAGGCGATCGGCTTTGCCCAAATCTTTCGGCCCGGTTTTCAGCGCCTGCTCAAGATGAGCGCGACGTCCGTTTTCAACCGCATCGCGCAGCAGGTGGCGTGATGTGGCCATGGCGGAGGCCAGTGCGTTGAATGCCGGATCAAACACTGCGTGCATAAAGCCGTTTTGCAGTTTACGTTCACGGTTCAGCTTGAGGTATTCCTCGGTGGCGACCAGTTCGCGCGGAGGATCGTATTCTTCCGGGATCAGGAACAGTTTGGCTCGCTTACTCTTAATCCCAAGCGTTGCACGGCTCGACAAGACTGAGACGATTGGCGAGAGGATCAGAGAGAAGACGATTGGCGCCAGCCACCACAGGAAACGCAAGTCCAGCCAGGCCATACCGGCCGCCCAGACAGCACCCAGCAACAGCTGAGATCCGTGACGTTTAAAGGCTTCGCCCCACGGCGTGTCATCATCGTCACGCTGCGGTGAATTCCAGACCACTTCCCAGCCCAGGAACGCACTGACCACGAAGACTGTGTGGAACAGCATACGCACAGGGGCCAGAAGAACCGAGAACAGCATTTCCAGCAGCATGGACATCAGCAGGCGGAAACCGCCACCAAACTGTTTCGCACCCTTCGCCCAGATCAGGACGATACTCAGCAGTTTTGGCAGGAACAGCAGCACCATGGTGGTCGAGAACAAGGCGATTGCCAGTTCAGGACGCCATTGCGGCCACACCGGGAACAGCTGACGAGGTTGCAGGAAGTACTGCGGTTCCATCAGCGTATGCACCACCTGCAAGGCGGTAGACAAGGCCAGGAACGTAAACCACAACGGTGCGGAAAGATACGACATGACACCGGTCAGGAACACCGCACGGTGAACCGGGTGCATCCCTTTCACCAGGAACAGGCGGAAGTTCATCAGGTTACCATGGCACCAGCGGCGGTCGCGTTTCAGCTCATCCAACAGGTTTGGCGGTAACTCTTCATAACTGCCCGGCAGATCGTAGGCGATCCAGACACCCCAGCCCGCACGACGCATCAGTGCCGCTTCCACAAAGTCATGCGACATGATGGAGCCCGCAAATGAACCTTCACCCGGCAACGGTGCGAGGGCACAGTGCTCGATGAAAGGTTTCACGCGGATAATGGCGTTGTGCCCCCAGTAGTGGGATTCACCCAACTGCCAGAAGTGCAGACCCGCGGTAAACAGCGGGCCGTAGACGCGGGTAGCAAACTGCTGACAACGCGCATACAACGTATCCATTCCGGACGCTTTCGGCGAAGACTGGATAATACCGGCGTTCGGGTTAGCATCCATCAGACGAGCCAGACCGGTCAGACATTCGCCACTCATCACGCTGTCGGCATCGAGGATCACCATATAGGCATATTCCCCACCCCAGCGACGGCACCAGTCATCAATGTTTCCGCTTTTGCGTTTCACACGGCGACGGCGGCGGCGATAGAAGATACGGCCATGGCCGTCTACGTCGCGGCAGACTTCCATCCAGGCTTTCTGTTCAGCCACGCAGATATCCGGGTCATAGCTGTCGCTCAGGACATAGATATCAAACTGATCCAAATCACCGGTCGCTTTCACGGATTCGTACGTTGCACGAAGACCCGCGAATACGCGCTCTACGTCTTCGTTACAAATCGGCATGATAAGCGCGGTACGGTTATTCGGGTTCAGCGGCTCGTCGCCTTTGGTGGACGCCGTGATGCTGTATTTATCGCGGCCAATGAGCAGTTGTAAAAAGCCCATCAGTGCAGTCCAGAAACCGGCCGATACCCAACAGAACAAAATGGCAAACAGCACCAGAATACCGGTCTGCAACACATAAGGCAGCAGTTGCAGCACAGACTGTTGCCAGTCCTGATTCAACATATCTGCGGGGTCGATCAGCGCCCAGCCCTGATAAGGCAGGATGGTTTTCATGTACCAGGTGGCGATCGCCGTTTGCACCAGCATCAGAGCCAGCAAGATATAACGGCGAACGGAACCGGCATGACGCCAGCGTTTTTCGGATTCAGGCATTTCGGAGGCGCGGTGACGGGAAGCCGCGCTGCGCCCCATCAGATTGTCCCAGAAACGGCCTACCGGGTTGGTGCGCCAGACATCAGGGAACATGCTGGAACGCTTAACCGGTGGCATAGCGCTGGCGATGGTGCGGCCTTCGTTATCCACTTCATCCAGCGAGCCCTTTTCCAGAGCGTAAGGCCAGCTGCCGCCTACGCGCGCTTTCACCGAGGCCAGAGGCGCATCGATGTCAGCCGCAGCGGCAACCGCTGAAGCCGTATCATCGGCGCCTAAGCGCCGGTGCACGGTGGCAAAAGCTTCCCCTTCAGCAGCCGGAAGCTGCTGGAGGAGCGCCGCTTTCTGTTCTTCAGTAAGCGGCAAAGCTTCTACGTAATCATGTGTAGAGTGCGTTGACTTATTCATTTGCAGGCAGCTGATAGCTCCAGGTTTCACTCAGTGTTTTATCGCCATTGGCCAGAGAAGCGCGCATTTCAATCGCTTTCTTCGGATCTTTCACTTTCAGGCGCAGCGTCAGACGCCAGCCTTTGGTTACCGGATTATAGCGGACAGTGTTTTCAACCAGATCGCCGTTGTCGCCTACGCTGACCTGAGACGCCACCGGCGTATCACTTTTCAGGGCTTTGAGGTTTGGACCGACAAAATCAACCAGGAAGGCAACGCTGCCATCTGGTTCACGGATCAGATTTGACTGCTTAACATCACCGGTTGAGCGCATGGTACGTTCGACCCACGCCAGATCGGGTGCATGCAATTTGTCTTCTTCAATGGTGAAGTGCAGACGGTAGTCCATGTTCAGCGGTTTACCCGCATCAGGTAACTGATCCGGCGTCCAGAAGGCAACGATGTTGTCATTGGTTTCATCGGCGGTAGGAATTTCTACCAGCTCAACTTTCCCTTTACCCCAGTCGCCTTTGGTTTCAACCCAACCGCTCGGACGCAGATCGTAACGGTCGTCCAAATCTTCAAAGTTGGAGAAGCTGCGGCCGCGTTGCAGCAAGCCGAACCCTTTCGGGTTTTCCATGGAGAACTGGCTGACGGCCAGATGTTTTGGATTGTTCAGCGGACGCCAGATCCATTCACCGTTACCGGCGTGGATGGACAGACCGTTGGAATCATGCAGCGCCGGACGATAGTTCATCACCGGAGACGGCTGATTTGCACCGAACAGGAACATGCTGGTCAGGGGAGCGACGCCCAGTTTGCCCACTTTATCGCGCAGATAAACTTTAGACTGCACGTCTACGGTCGCTTCTTTACCTGGATACACATCCATGCGGTAAGCACCGGTCGCACGCGGCGAATCCAGCAAGGCATAAATGACTAAATGCTTTTCATCAGGATTAGGACGTTCGATCCAGAATTCACGGAAACGCGGGAACTCTTCGCCCGATGCCAGTGCGGTATCGATAGCCAGACCACGGGCAGACAAGCCATACACCTGGCCTTTACCGATGACGCGGAAGTAGCTGGCACCCAGCACACTCATTATTTCATCATCTTTGTCTGCTTTATTGATCGGATAAAGCACTTTGAAACCGGCAAAGCCGAGGTTTTTCACTGAGTCAGCGTCATGTTTGACGTTGCCAAAGTTGAAGTAGTCCGGGCTGTACTTAATTTCTTTGACTGCGTTAGCCGTCACTTCATTGATTTTCACCGGAGTGTCGAAGTACATCCCCTGGTGGTAGAACTCAAGCTTGAAAGGCGTGTTCTGGTCTTTCCAGTACGCTTTGTCATGATTGAATTGAATTTGTTGGTAGTCTGCGAATTTGAGATCGCGGAACTGGGACGGTAAATTGCTTTTAGGCGCTTCGTAGCCTTTATCGGCTAATGCTTTCGCTTGTTTTGCAACATCGTCAATAGAAAAAGCCCAGGCAGATGAGGTGAACATGGCCATCAACACTGCGGCACTTAGCAAACGGACTTTGATCATACGTGACCCTATGGAAAAATTTTTATCCGACACCTTGTCTCCTTTAAGCGCGCTTAAGGCAATTGCTGTCACTGTTTCATGAGAAGTGTCAGGTTTCCGACAACCTGAGCTGTCGATGGTTCATTCATTGAAGAACCGTTTAAGCGCAACAGGGTACAAGGATATCAATTCGTTGAAACACAGGCTATGGAAACTTGTCCTATAAGAAAGCCTGATTGAGGTTCGGAGTAATACTATTGTCAGTCACGTTCATTTCTGGTTACCTGAGAAAATAAACCTAAAGACAAATTACGCTCTAAAATTAGGATGAGCTGCATACAACGGATACGTGATGAAACCACAAAAACCACAACGTGAGTTCTTTTTAGACTCCATCCGCGCATATTTGATGCTGCTGGGTATTCCGTTCCATATATCATTGATTTACTCCAGTCATATCTGGGCGGTAAACAGTGCAATACCCTCGCACGGCCTGACGATCTTCAATGACGTGATCCACGCCTTCCGCATGCAGGTGTTCTTCGTTATCTCAGGCTACTTCTCATATATGCTCTACGAGCGGTATGACTCGCACCAGTGGCTTAAGGTGCGTCTTGAACGGGTCGCCATCCCGCTGGCTGCCGCATTCCCGTTGATTACCCTGCCGCAACTCTATTTCCTGATGAAGTACACCAGCAAATTTTCCGACTGGAGCACAATGGGGCTCTATCAGAAAATTAACATCACCGTCTGGGAATTAGTGTCCCATTTATGGTTCCTGTTAACGCTGGTTATTCTCACCAGCATTTGTTTTTACCTGTTTAAATTCATAAAAGAAATTAAGACTAATCGCATTCAATTAATTAAAAGCCGAACAAACAGTTTAGGAAAGCTCTCAATCTTATTTTTATTTATCGGCTTAATTTATGCGACCTTTAACCGTGCATTGTATCTTTTCGCGCCGGATTTACTTTCCAACGGTGCCTTTAACTTTATCGTGATGCAGACGTTGTTTTATCTGCCATTTTTCATTATTGGCGCTTTTGCTTATAAGTTCTCATGGTTAAAGGAACTGTTCATCAAGCCATCGGCTACCGCCGGGGTAGTGAGCCTTCTGCTGTTTGCGGTTTACATGTTCAATCAGCACGTGAACACCCCGCAGCTGTACTCGATGGAGATTGACGCCATTGTCACCACCTTGCTGGGTATCCTGATGGTGAATGTGGTGTTCTCCTTCAGCCACTATCTGTTGAACTTCCAGGCGCCGTGGATCACTTACCTGGTGAACTCCTCATTGTTCATCTACCTGATTCACCACCCGTTAACGCTGATTTATGGTGCGTTTATTACTCCAAAAATTCACAGTGACTGGATGGGATTCTGGCTGGGTCTGGTGTTCGTGTTCGGTATCGCCTTTGTGCTTTACGAGGTGCATAAACGTATTCCACTCCTGCGTTTCCTGTTCTCAGGCAAACCGCAGCATGTGGCTAAAAAGAATGAAACCGGCCCTACCCCGCCGCAAAATCAGGCTTCATGATCGTTTTATAATGCCGGACGGAAGATCAAAAAAGGCGGCCCCGCACTTACGCAGGGCCGCCTTTTTTATTCTGTTGTGATGACCGGCGACTGAATTATCGTTCGGCGGTAATGATCGTCGGAATCACTGACATGCCCACTTTAAGACGATTCGCATCGGCCTGATTGGGTTCCAGCACAATTTTTACTGCCAGACGTTGCACCACCTTGGTGTAATTCCCGGTGGCATTGTCCGGCGATATGGGAGAAAAGGTCACGCCGGTCGCCGGAGAAATACTGTCCACTTTTCCCTTCAGCACCAGGCCCGGCAGTGCATCAACTTTTATGTCTGCAGCCTGACCGGCTCTGACATCCCCTAACTGTGTCTCAAGATAATTCGCCACAATGTAGGCCTCGTGAAGCGGAACGACGGCCAGAACGCGGGAGCCCGCACTGACATAACCGCCGATGCGCAGGGAACGCTGCCCGACAATACCGTCAACCGGTGCTGTGATTTCTGTGTAAGAGAGATTCAATTTCGCTTGGGCCAGCGCCGTTGCGGCTGAATCGATTGCCGCCTGAGCTTCCGCCTGTCCGGCTTTAAGGACGTCAATTTGTTTTATCGCCGCCTGCGCCGCCGCCATATCACTTTGCTGAGCGGCCAGTTTTGATCGCAAATTCGCATCTGATTCATCCCGCGCGTCGGCGGTGCCTGAACCATTTTGCAGCAGGCGTTTATAGCGGTCAGCACTCTGGCGCGCATAGGCAATCCCGGCGCTGTCGGCGTTCACCTGCGCCTGTGCCTGCAAAATAGTTTGCTGTTGTTTTGCTAACTGGGCGGTCAGGCTGAGCATTTTGGCATTCGCCGTTTCAAGGCTGGCGGCCGCCGTCAGCACCGCATTCCGATAATCCCGATCATCAATGCGCGCCATCACTTCCCCGGCTTTCACCGCCTGATTATCCCGCACATACACCTGAGTGAGGGTGCCGGAAATCCTTGGCGCGACCAGCGTGGAGTCAGCAGAAACAAAGGCATCATCCGTGTCAGGGTTGCTTTCACCGGTCAATATCCAGAAGGCCATCCCAGCCAGCAATATCACGACGAGGGCGGCGACCAGCCAGCCCAGGCGAACGGGTAATTTTTTTATCATGATTCTTTTCTCTCATTTTTTCTTATAAAGAAATGCACATATTTTGGTGATGACGGGTTCAGGTCACTGATGGTTCAGGAACGATTGACCAGCGACTGCGGCGGATAGGTACGCTTTGGCAAAATGGCCGCCAGCAGGATCAACAACAGCGCCAGCCCGATGATCACCAGATAGGTGTCTGCCAGCCCCAGCACCAGCGCCTGCTTTTTCACCAGCCGGGAAAACTGGGTGATCACTTCGGTCGAGATCGCCGTTCCGTCGCCGTTGAGCGGTGCAAGGAAACTGCTTTCGCCGCCGTAAGGCTGTGAAAGGAGATAGCTCACGCTACCGGCGTGGTTAAGCAATACGTTGGAATGAAACTGTTCCCGGTGGCTGACAAAAACGCCCAACATCGCACCGCCCATCACGCTGCCCAGACCGCGCGTGGTGTTGAACATCGCCGAAGCAAAAGGTCCTTCCTGCGGCTGAACGACACTGGTCGCACTCATCAGAATGGGCAAAACGGCCATCGGCTGGCCGAACGCCTGCATCATCTGAATCAGATAGAAATTATCCCGCGCCCAGGCGCTGGTCATGTACGTGCCCAGATAGCAGGAAACACCGATCAGCCCCAGCCCGCAGGCCAGCACCCAGCGGCTGTCCACACGGCGGATGGTGAGAACAAACGCCACCAGCGGCGCGAGTAAGAGTTGCGGCAGCCCGATGGTCAGCGCCAGCGGCCCCACCTGAACGGCGCGGAATCCGCCGACCTGTTCCATGTAACTGGACGGCAGCGCAGAGCCCGATAAAAACAGGAACATCAGCGCAAACAACGTGATCAACCCGTGGGCTAGATTGTGGCGTTTGAGCATTTGTAATTTGAAGAGAGGCAACGGATGGTGCCATTCATTAACCAGAAAAATCGTCAGCAGCGCCAGCGCGGCAAAAAACATCAGCGTGATCAGCGGAGAGTTGAACCAGTCCAGACGCTCTCCCTGTTGCAATGACAGCACCAGAAGGGAAATGCCGCTGCACCCTGTCAGCATGCCCACCTTATCCATCTGTTTAAAACGCTCGAAGCGCAGAGGATCCTGTGGAATGCCATAACCGACCATGATGATTGCCAGAAGACAAGGCGGGATCACCTGCCAGAAAACCCATTCCCAGCCCACATAGTCTGTCCAGAGGGCGGCTAAAGAAGTGGCCATATTTGGACCAAATGTCGCAGTCAGGGCATAGGCGCTCAGCCCGTATAACTTGTAATGAGGCGGCATAAAGCGCAGGGCAGCCGTCATCAGCAACGGCGGCAACGCCCCGCCGAATATGCCCTGCACGGTACGCAAGGCAATGAATACCGGCAAATCAGGCGCGAAAGGCAGTAACGCAGCCAGCAGCAAAAAACCGAAGGTGACAAACAGCGTAAATCGACGCAGCGAAAAGGTCATGGCAAACCAGGGAGCAAGCATCATCGCCGCCACTTCGGCAGCCTGATACACACCAATCAGCCAGGAACCTTGATCGCTGCTGATACTCAACGCGCCACGTACATCGGCCAGCGCGATATCAGTGACACGATCGTTAAGGCCCGAGCACAGCGAGGCAATTAATACGCCGAGTAAACCGATCACCAGCCTCAGAGTAAAGGCCGGCGGAACGGGCTGCGCGGCACCGCCGGGGGCAGATGCAGGGGTGTCTGATGGGTTCATCATTTCGCTCATTAACATCGACGCATAATCATTGATACGCCGACCGTGGAAAGGCAGGTGTGGGGCAACACAGAGGGGAATGCGATCGCTATCACTTTAATTTCGATGCATTGCACCACAATGCGGTACATGCTTAAATACTATAATACGGTGCACTGTATTGCAATGTGATTAAAATTGTTTTCAGAGCGCCCAGCCATTACATTGGCAGTACAGCTTTGGTAAGGATCACCCGACGGTGACAAAGGAGAATTGATGGCACAGGACATAGCAGGAGATGAAGAACGCAGCGGCGGGATCCAGGTGATTTCACGCGCGGCAACCATTCTTAATGCGCTGGGGAAACATCCACACGGGATGAGCCTTGGCGCGATTGCGAATGATGTCGATTTGCCCCGCTCCACTGTACAACGCATCGTCGCAGCACTCGCCGAGGAAGGGCTGGTGCGATCCGAGGGCAGCGGCGGCGTCAGGCTCGGGCCAACGCTGCTTAAGCTGGTGTCGACGGTGCATACCGATGTCATCGCCATTGCCTCACCGTTTCTTCGTCAGCTCAGCGAAATGACCGATGAAACCGTCTCACTGGGGCGCGCCAGTGGCCGCCAGATAGCCAACATTCACAGCATTGTCGCTGAGCGGGAATTACGCGTGGTGCCAAGAGTGGGTCTGAACCTGCCGATTTACAGTACCTCCGGCGGACGGGCACTTTTGTCACTCAAAACAGATGAAGAGATCCGCGCGCTGGTCGGGGATGTGCTGGAACCGGCCACCGAACATACCGTGCGCACTCTCGATTCTCTGCTGGAAAAAATTGCAGACGTGCGTGAAAGCGGGATCTCGATGGAAAACGGTGAAACCGTAGACGGCGTTTCGACGCTGGCTGTGGCCATCGACACCATCTTAGGTCGCTACTCAGTTTCGGTGCTTTTTCCAACCCCGCGCCGTGAAGCAAAAGAAGCGCAAATCCGCGAAGCCCTGCTTGATTGCAAAAACGCATTGATTGGCGAAATTGGTAAGCTGAGCCAAAACAACTAAACCCAGGAGTGACCGTGTTTGATGTTATTTTGCTGGCCGTAGATGGCTCTAAACAATCCGCCGTTGTCGTCGATCTTGCCCGTCAGCTGGCAAGCAGCCATCAGGCAACGGTATATGTCACCTGCTGTATCGATGAATCCTATGCACTTGAAGATAATGGCGATATTCCCGGTGAAATCATCGATTATCCTCCCGCAGAAGAAGAACAAAATACTGCACGCGCTGTGGTGGGTAATGCGCTGAAAACGCTGGAGCTGGCTGGGGTTAAGGCTAAAGGGAATCTGATTGTCGGTGACGCAGGGGAAGCGCTGGTCTGCGAAGCCAAAAGAATTCATGCATCGGTGATCGTCATCGGTCACCGTCAGCTCACTGCATTTGGTCGTATAATGAAAGGCTCCGTCAGCGCTGACGTTATCGCCCATGCGCCCTGCCCTGTTTTGGTCGAAGTTCGCGGAAATTAATCCCCGGCGATAAAATGCAAAAAGCGCCGCTCTGGCGCTTTTTTTATCTCTGAGCAATCCACCTGTTAACTATTCATCAGGCCCATGGACATCGCCCAGTCATTAATGTTGTTGCGATAGAAAAACATGATATCGCTGTCCAGAGGATTCTGTTTTGATGGTGTCACCATGCCGAGGCAAGGATATTCCTGCGGGCGGGAGTCAAAAAGAAAATCTTCCATCTCTTCTTCGGTCAGAAGGGTATCACCGTAGATATTATCCTGGCGGAAATAGGCTTCAAGCATCCAGGAACGGTATTCAAAATCATTTTTAATCAAGTGCATAAGAGGAGCTCACAGTAAAATAAGTCTGACGCACCTGATGAAAAGCTTCCTTAAAATACTGAATATGAGATCAGGCACGCGTTGCGTTCGGGCCATCCATTGCTGATTTCACATAACAGAAAATTAACATATTAATTGCAGTTAGCAAGCTGCAATCCATCCTAAATGCCTGTTTACGGGCTTCATTGATTAATTATTTTAAAATGGACGTCATTTTCATAAATATTATTAATGTGTTTTTGTATTCACATATTTTTAATCAATTAATTACCAAAGTAACAATCGGCTTTTGACGTAATAAAAACGTAAAAGGAACAGAACTGACGTTAGGGATGCATTTGCATCACCACCGCCAACCCTGTTCCCAAAATTTGTTTAATTCTGTGTAGTCTGTTATGTCGCTCTTGCTTTACCAGCGACCGGGAGGTGGCCCTTCACGCCAGTGTCCCGGTGGCCCATCGCGCCAGTGCCCAGGAGGGCCGTCACGCCAGTAACCGGGTGGCGGACCTTCATGCCAGTGTTCATGGTGCCAGTAGCGGGGCGGCGGTGGCGGAGCGGGTTCGTAATACACCCAGTGTCCACGCCCCTCATCACGATAATGTTCATCCCACCAGCCCGGCGGACGCCAGTCTCCGCCATCCCAATAATATCCGCGCGGGTCGCGGTCACCGATATGCAGTGACAGCCCCGGCATGTTCACCCCCAGCTCGACGTTTGCATGCGCGAGAGCCGGCAAAGTCAGCAAAACGGCGAGAACAAGAATCAGTTTTTTCATTATAAACCTCACGACCTGCTTATCAGGTGGTGACAAATTACCTCCCGCTATCTTCCTGTTCTATAGGAATTTATCCCAAAAAAAATGTCCTTTCGCTATCCTTACATTTGCGTCAAAAAGGGCTGAGGGGAATGACTGCGCAACGCTATGTCAGTAAAGGAGATTCGGTGAAAAAAACGTGAACGCCCATAAATGCCAGACACAAAAAAACCGCCGAAGCGGTTTCTTGTTTTACTGTACTTCGGGGCAAAATTTAGATTTTGCAGCCTTCACAGTCACTTTCATCCTGAACAGCCTCAGGCACTGCTGCTGCTTTCTCAGCCGCTTTTTCTTCCGCGGACACCAGTGCAGCATCAATGTCAAAATCAAAAATATCGTCGCTCATGTTCATCACCTTAAATGTTCAAATCGCCCTCATTATAAACGACACTGGCACACATCTGACGCCTTTTTTGTGCCCTGATGACGCTTTTATTGCCCTCGCTCAGAGCACAAAAAATCACCGGAGTTTGCAAAAGTGGTTCACGGAAACCATAGTTATAGTGATTATTCTGGTGTCCCGAAGACACTATTTGCGAACTCTTACGAGGAGAACCTGATGACAACGTCAAACATCAAAGCCTGGGCCAACACCCGTGAAACCTCTCACGAAATCGCCGAAGCTATTTTTGAGCTTGCCAAGAATGATGAAACGCTGGCGCAGAAAATTTGGGAAGAAGGGAACGATGAAGTGTTACCGATCGCCTTCGCCAAAACGAAGGAAGACCATCTGTTCTGGGGTGAAGAAAAGATCGACAGGAAAAATGTCTGAGGGCTAACGACTGTCGGAGTTTGATTGGGCCCTGAGCCATGCTCAGGGCTGGCAGGAAATTTACGTCGGAGTTAGCTGTCGAATCCAAAACCCATCTGATGTGCCCACTCAAAAATCTGCTCTTTGTAGACAAACCGCGGTTCGCAAACGCCCGGCTCTCCCGGTGTCTGGATCATCACCGCGACACAAGGGTATGACAGCGGCCTGGCATCGAAAATAAAATCATCGACTTCCTGATCGGCAAACTCAGAGGTTTCACTTACCGCGCTCGCCTGGAAAATTTCATCCATTATCCACTTACGGTATTCCACTTCGTTGTTGATAAACTTCATCATTCACCTCAGCTTTTGCTCTCTCTGTATTCTCAACCGTGAAGCTCGTCGCCACCACAGCACGGACAGACTTCTGCACGGGAAACCGACATTTCAGCGAATCCGTCGCACTCCCACTCCACGCGTAACGGTTTCCCGCTGTGATCATCAGCCTTGATATAGCGATTATAGTGGAGAGCCTGCCCGGTCATGGTTTCAGTCAGCAGCAAATGTTCGCCAGCATAAATGCGTGCGACAGCCTGCGCATCCTGTTTTTCACCCGAAACGATTTTGTGAAGATGATGAATAGTCAGTTTAATTCGTTCCATGGCAGCTCCGGTAACGGCTCAACATACAGTGTGTTTCGTCCTGTGCATCGACGATTCATTCAAAAAATGTATATCCAGCCGCTATTTTATCAGAGCTGACGGGGTGACGTCATGGGTGGAAGCCATGTGAATGGGGGCAATTAGTGCGCTAGCTGAACGCTGTTCAGTGTTGAGGGCTGCTGATGCTCGAGGCGCGCCAGATCATATACATCGTAAAAATCGACAAAACCTTTGTTTTTCACGATCGACTCAATGCGGTTTTTAACTCCGGCACTCACGCTCTCAGCGCTGAGAATTTGCCGTACTGCATCTTCAGATAATTCGCGGCTGAAATACCACTCCCCGTTGTAGCAGACACGCAAATCCAGCACGCCGATATCTTCATAGCGGTAAACCGGTTTGATTTCCAGCAGCAACATAGCGGACATGAAAACCAGAAAAGCCGTGAATCCGATAAACCAGCCGATACCCATATAAGGTGAAACATACATCACAATACCGACCGCAATATACCCCACCAGCATCGCGAGACACAGCCAGGGATGTTTCACAAAAAACTCAACGTTGACGCGCGCCCTGCCGTCACGACCTTCCTGACGGTTGATACGGTCAATTTCACTATTTAATACATTTTTGATCACGTCCATTTCATAACCTCGTTGCAGTCACGACTATAATGCAATCTGATAATGTTATTTTATCATGACAACTGTTATAGCGCGTAGAGCAGTTACCGGACTCAAAACGGGAAACTGTTATAGCTGGCATTTGCGTCACTGATATTTTCATCATGGAATTCTCTCTGTTCATGTCAGATAAAAGGAGAACATCGTGGCACTATTAATCGTAGAAAGACCGGCTAAAAAACTGGTGAGTTACCGGGTGGTCGGGCCATACAAGGAGTCAATCCACAGCGGTTTTCAGCAGCTGACGAAATGGGTCGCACGACACCATCAGCCACACACAGAATGGCTGACATGGTTTCACGATAACCCCGATACCACGCCAGCCGAGGCATTGCGGGCGGATCCTTCCGTGTGTGTGGCTGATAATTTCATACTGGATGATGCTGACGGGCTGGCACTGCAAACCTTACCCGGTGGCACCTATGCGGCCTATCACACCACTATCACGGACGGGAATTTTGAACACGCCTGGCGGGAATTTTATAGCCAGTTGTTGGCCAGCAATCACTACCGGCCGGATGGCAAAGCCTGTTTTGAACATTACCTGAGTGATGGCACTAAAACCGGCATCTGGGAAGTGGTGTTTTATCAGTCGGTCGAGAAGATCCCGGCCATTCGCTGAAAGGTTCAGACATTGAGTGTGATGTCTGCCTGCTGGCAAAAATCAAGGTAAGCCTGCGGCGGTCTGGCATCGCTGACCAGCGTATTGAAACGGGCTAAAGGTGCGATCGCCGCCGGTCGCACCTGATCAAACTTACTGCTGTCGGCGACTAAAATACTCTGCGCAGACCTCTCCATCGCCTGATGTTTCATCAGCAGTTCATCAAAATTAAAACAGGTCACCCCGTGTTCGATGCTCACACCGGCGGCTGAGATAAACGCCTTCGTTGGCCGGATAAAATCGAGCTCACTGCTGCGACCAATTGGCGTAAAAATACTGTTGCTGGATTTAAACGCGCCGCCGCATAAAATCACATCGCAGTGAGGTTTTTCCTGCAGCGCCAGAAAAGTATTCAGCGAATAACAGATCGCGGTAAATACCCTCGCCTCGGGGATACTCTCGATGACATACGGCATGGTGGTTCCGCAGTCGAAAAATACCGTGTCATTATCAAGTATCAAACTGGCTGCGTTTTCGGCCAGGCGACGCTTTTCCGCCACCTGGCGCATTTTCTGTTCACTGATAAAATAATGCGTCGCCGGGTTATTTTTCGGATCCATCACGATATAACCGCCGAGCAGGATAACCGGCGCAGGGTCGCTGCTTAAA
Source organism: Rahnella sp. Larv3_ips (assembly GCF_003697865.1). Taxonomy (NCBI): domain Bacteria; kingdom Pseudomonadati; phylum Pseudomonadota; class Gammaproteobacteria; order Enterobacterales; family Yersiniaceae; genus Rahnella; species Rahnella sp. Larv3_ips. The sequence continues at coordinate 179,583 of NZ_MJIB01000005.1, forward strand.
TCACGCCGGATAGTCATTTCGGAAACATTGAGCAGTAAAGACGCTTCTTTCAGGTGAATTTTGTCGGTCTTTTTTAGTGCCAGCAACAGACGCTGGATCCTGTCTTCACGCTTATTTTCCATGATGTTATCTCAGCTTTCCGGTTCGCAGCCCGCCACTATACCTTCGCAGCCATCTGGCCGCAAACCGGTGCGTTGTGTGAATCAAAGAGATAATAATGAACAATAAATTACCCATGCACACCTTGAGGTTTTTCCCATTTCTTCAAATGGTTGAACGCTCCCTACACCTTGTCGCGGCTGAAATCCACTGATAATTTATTTATCGTTAAGTAACTGCCGCCTTTTTGTGCTAGACTACTGGCCGCTCTAAGTAAAACCGGAGGTTTTATGAGTTCTACCGTTGTAAACGCTCAAGACGAGTGTCCGTTGTGTCAAAACACGAATAAGACGTCGGTGAATATGTCGGCGAAAATTGTTACTGTGACCTGCACATCATGTGGCCGTTACAGTATCTTCCGCAAAACCATGGAAGAGATTTCGATAGACCGGAAGAAACGCGTCGCGCTTCAGGCGTTTTTCACCAGCCAACCGAACTACCACCTGCCTTTATCTATCCGGGCACTGAGTAATACAGAAGCACCGGGTGAATTTTAGCCCTAAAAACGCCCTTCGGGGCTGTTTTAATCTGCATTTCCTACATCTCACACTAACGATCAGCGCAAACCTCACCGGATACTCACGGAGGGAATGATTTCGTCTCAGGGCTGATAAGATGTCGTGTTGCTGTAAAAACATAAAGGCCACTCTTAGAAGTGGCCTTTATTATATTTAGACATATCGTTATCACACGCGTGTTTCTCACGATGCCTGACTGAATTTCAGACATAAAAAAACCACCCGAAGGTGGCTATAACGACATTACTACTTTATTGCTTTTGATTATTCAGCTAATTTTCCATGGTACCCGGGACGAGACTTGAACTCGTACAGCCTAAGGCCGAGGGATTTTAAATCCCTTGTGTCTACCGATTCCACCACCCGGGCTCCGGGAAAATTGGAGGCGCGTTCCGGAGTCGAACCGGACTAGGCGGATTTGCAATCCGCTACATAACCGCTTTGTTAACGCGCCTTAAATCTTACTACTTGTCTTGCACTTAAACCAATCACGAGGATCAGTTTAATAGAATTTGGAGCGGGAAACGAGACTCGAACTCGCGACCCCGACCTTGGCAAGGTCGTGCTCTACCAACTGAGCTATTCCCGCTTTAATCAGAACGTACTGATTTTTTTAACTATCTTCTGGCTCATTGCTGTCTGCCTTCCGATGCGTTGCATTCTACTGACCTGAGAGAATGAGTCAATAAAATTATCTGCATCCTTCGCTCGTTTGACGTTTTTTACGTCAGTTTGATCAGGGTTCCAGCAAATCGTGACGTGCAGCGTTCAAATACTGGAACATTGACCAGAATGTCAGCACCGCCGCGATATAAAGTGCGACCACACCGACACCTACGACGATGTTGTCCGGACGCCATAACAAGGCTACCAGCGATAGCATCTGCGCAGTTGTCTTCACTTTGCCAATCCAGGAAACCGCCACACTGCTTCGCTTACCAATTTCAGCCATCCACTCGCGCAGCGCCGAAATGATAATTTCACGGGCAATCATGGTGGCAGCCGGTAACGTTATCCACCAGGAATGGAAATACTCCGCCACCAGCACCAGCGCAATCGCCACCATCACCTTATCGGCAACCGGGTCGAGGAACGCACCGAACCGCGTGGTTTGTTTCAGGCGGCGCGCCAGATAGCCGTCAAGCCAGTCTGTCATGGCAGCAAAAACAAAAATGAGCGCGCAGGCCATCGGTGCCCATGGATATGGCAGATAGAAGGCGAGCACGAAGAAAGGTATCAGCGCAACGCGGAACAGGGTGAGGCACGTCGGTATATTAAATTGCATAGCGAAGGTAACTGTTTGTCCAGTTTAGATATTATGAGTATGTTGCTACAACGGCTTTAGTGTTTCAACGCATTATGAATCTTTTCTGCTAATGCGGTAGAAATACCGGGTACCTGTGCAATTTCCTCGACGCTGGCATTCAGTAATGGCTGGATGCCTCCCATATACTTCAATAATACCTGACGTCGTTTCGGCCCGACGCCTTCAATCTCTTCAAGTGCGCTGGTAGTCCGCACCTTGGCACGTCGCTGACGGTGCCCGGTAATGGCATGATTATGAGAATCGTCACGGATATGCTGAATAACGTGTAAGGCTGGCGAATCTGACGGTAAGGCAATCCCCTCACCTTCAGGCACAAAGAATAACGTTTCCAGACCTGCTTTACGATCGGCACCTTTCGCAATACCAATCAGTAAAGGTTTCGATTTATCCCACGTCACATCCAGCGAATGAAACACATCCAGCGCCATTCCTAACTGCCCTTTCCCGCCGTCGATAAAAATTACGTCGGGAATTTTTTTCTCATCCAGCGATTTACTGTAGCGGCGGGTCAGCACCTGACTCATCGCGGCATAATCATCGCCCGGCGTAATGCCGGTAATGTTGTAACGACGATATTCAGAGCGAACCGGGCCGTTGTTATCAAATACCACGCAGGAAGCGACCGTTTGTTCGCCCATAGTATGGCTGATATCGAAGCATTCCATGCGGTTAATTTCCGCAAGATTAAGGGTTTTCGCCAGTTCAGCCATGCGCTGATGGATTGTTGACTGCTGTGCCAGCTTGGTGGTCAGCGCCGTGGAGGCGTTAGTGCGCGCCAGTTTCAGATAACGGGCGCGGTCACCGCGCGGTTTACTCTGAATCAGGACTTTACGACCCGCTATCTGGCTCAGGGATTCAGCCAATAACTCTTTCTCTGGCAGACTGAAATCCAGCAGGATTTCGCCGGGTAGCGTTCGCATCTGGCTGCCCTGGAGATAAAACTGACCGACGAAGGTTTGCACCACTTCGCCCAGGTCGGTGCCACCAGGGACTTTCGGATAGTAGCTGCGGCTGCCAAGAACTTTACCCTGACGAATAAACAGAACGTGAAGACAGGCCATGCCGGATTCGAACGCCACACCGATAACATCAAGATCTTCGCTGTTGCCCGAGACGAACTGACGCTCAGTCACCCGGCGCACTGCCTGAATCTGATCGCGGATACGCCCGGCATCCTCGAAGCGTAAATCTTGACTGGCTTCTTCCATGCGATTAACCAGTTGCGTAACAACCTGCTGATCTTTCCCCTCGAGGAACAGACGCACGTAATCAACCTGGTCTTTATAATCCTGATCGCTGACCAAACCTTTCACGCAAGGCCCGAGACACCGACCAATCTGATATTGCAGACAAGGGCGGGAACGGTTGCTGTAAACGCTGTTTTCGCACTGACGGATCGGAAAAAGTTTCTGTAACAGCGCCAGCGTTTCACGCACCGCATAGGAGTTGGGGAACGGTCCAAAATACTCGCCTTTTGCGTGCTTGGCACCGCGATGCACGGTAATGCGTGGATGGTTATCGGCGCTGAGAAAAATCAGCGGATAGGATTTGTCATCACGCAACAGTACGTTATAGCGCGGCTGATACAGCTTGATGTAGTTGTGTTCGAGGAGAAGCGCCTCGGTTTCCGTATGGGTCACGGTGACATCGATTTGCGCAATATTTTTGACCAGAGTTTCCGTTTTACGGCTGGAAACCTGAACACGAAAATAGCTGGAAAGACGCTTTTTAAGGTCTTTAGCTTTACCTACATAGATTACGGTGCCGCTGGCGTCATACATCCTGTAGACGCCCGGTTGGCTGGTGACCGTTTTCAGAAAGGCTTTAGGGTCGAAACGCTCATCATTCACTGCCTGATAAAGTCTCCGTATTGAACAAACCGTGTCGAATAGCCAGATGGGTCAACTCAACATCGCCGCTGATATTTAATTTACTAAACATCCGATAACGATAACTGTTAACTGTCTTAGGACTCAAGTTAAGTTGTTCTGAAATTTCATTCACTTTTTGCCCTTTGGTAATCATCAGCATGATTTGTAACTCACGCTCTGATAACGAATCGAAAGGCGTTTCAGACTGCGGTTCAATCTGACTGAGTGCCATTTGTTGCGCGATATCAGACGCAATGTAGCGCTGACCCGAGTCAACCAGGCGGATAGCATTGACCACTTCCTGTGGTGCTGCACCTTTACTCAGATAACCGGAAGCCCCCGCCTGCATCACTTTTGCGGGCAACGGGTTTTCAGTGTAAATCGTTAACATGATGATCTTGATATCCGGCGAGAAACGGACGATTTTCTTCGTCGCTTCCAGCCCGCCAATACCCGGCATGTTCATATCCATCAGGACAATATCAACGTCATTGGTACGGCACCATTTCACGGCGTCTTCGCCGCATTGTGCTTCCCCGACAACTTTGATGCCTTTGATATCTTCGAGAATGCGTCGGATCCCTGCGCGCACCAATTCGTGGTCATCAACAAGAAGAACGCTAATCAAAGAGAATTCTCCAAAAAATAAGGGCGACACACCATCAGGTTCTTCCGCTGGCCTTTACACAATAAGAGGCATTAAACATTAATATGTACAGACAGCGTAGAGAAGAGAAGGTGGCAATAAGAAGCCAACATCAACTCAGTTACCCCACTAGCGCACAGCGATAGTGTTTTTAAATCAGGCATTCAGGTTATTTATTATAGCCCGCGCATTTTACTCTATCTCGCCGGCTTCACCAACAAATGTCTGCAAAAAACTAGTTTGCTGAATGTAAATGAGAACTGCCATCACCTGTATTAATGATACAGAAAAAAAGCATTTTGAATCAAACAATAAGGTCTGTATCAAGCTACATCTTTTTTCCTGTAAAAAATAATGTATTCACCATTCCTTGGGTTCAAATAACGTGTTTTAAAGAAAGGTGATTAAATCAGCAAAGCATCAATTTCATATATCTATGATATACCCAATGATTATTTGCAATAGCACGAAATGTCGCGGTTTTTATAAGAATAAACTTAGCTTTTTACATGCGAAACGTCCTGTTCCAAATATGTTTAGTATTCTGTACTGACTTCCGGGAAATGGATTTATCTCACGTTATTCGTTTCGCTAAATGTTGCATCGCCCCCTCCTTTTAACCCGCGCCTGCCCTGTCAGTGCCCTAAAACCTGCGACTATGCTAAAATGCTGTCACTTTGCACCCCGCCCTTTCGGGTCAACCTGTTAATACCCCCTTCTTTTTACTGTATAAAGTCGGGAGCGCTGCCTTGCAGCCTGCCTGAGGAGAAATAATGAGTAACTGCGATTTTACCACTGAAGCAAACGTTGAAACCCTGGCGACAGAAGTTGCCTGCCTGAAAGCCACTCTGACCCTGATTTTGAAAGCTATCGGTCAGGCTGATGCCGGTAAGGTCATGTTGAACATGGAAAAATACGCTGCGCAGATGGAAGATGAACAACAGGCAGAAATCTTCAGAAACTCCCTGCAACAAATCAAATTCGCTTACCGCCAGTAATGTTTTTCCGGAGTCTGTCGCCCGACGGACTCCGCCTTTCCAGCGCGTCCCCGCACGAAATCTGCTATAATTACGCCCTCTTATCATTTCATCAGGACAACGGTTATGAGCGAAAATAATAAAGAAAACAAAAGTAAAGCTGACGACGTTCACGTTAGTGACGGCCTTGCAGAACTGATTGAAGTTTCAGAACAACTGACTGAAGAAGAAATTCAACAGGCGGCAGAAGAAGCAAAACAGGCTGTTGAAGACGCTAAGAACCAGAAACATCACTGATTCATGCATTATAACGTTCTCGCCCCGTATCAGGCCATTGTGCCGCTGGCCATTGATTATCAGCATGGCGACAGCGAACCTGCGCACAGCCATAACTGCTCGCAACTGATCCATACGTTGTGTGGCGTTGTTGAAGTGCATACCGCGCTCGGCACCTGGATGGTTCCGCCGGGGCGCGGCGTTTGGTTACCCGCGCACGTTGAACACAGTCTGCGTTTTATCGGGGGCGTAAAAGCCCGCACTCTCTTCGTCGATCCGCTGGCACGCGCCGATTTACCGGCTCAGTGTCAGGTGGTGCAGATTTCTCCGCTACTGCGTGAACTCATTCTCGTCTCGCTGACGCTTCCTTCAGACTACCTGCCCGGTGGCCGTGATGAACGCATCATGGAATTACTGCTTGATGAACTGCGTCTCTTGCCGACGCTGCCGCTGCATTTACCCGAACCGCAAGAGCCGGAACTGCTGGCGCTGAGCCAGCATATTTGCAGTGATCTGAGTGCATCATGGGAGCTGGAGGATGTCGCGCAACGCCTCAACATCAGCAGCCGCACGCTTTCCCGCCGTTTTCAGCGCGAAACCGGTCTGCGTTTCAGTGACTGGGTGCGTCAGGCTAAATTGCTTGAGGCGCTTCAGCAATTAGCGGCAGGAAATTCAGTGATTGATGTGGCGCTGGCGCTCGGCTATGACAGCCCGAGCGCCTTCAGTGCAATGTTTCGTCGTTCACTGGGCGTTTCGCCGAGTGAGTATTTTAGTCAGCCAGAATCCCGCCCGCCGCATTAAACAGCGCCTGCAAAGAGGCGCTGGACACATCACTGTCGATGCCCACGCCGTAGCACGTTTCCCCATGCTTACCCTGACAACTCACATAAGCCACGGCCCGGCTGTGGCTCTGATGCCCTAACGTATGCTCGTGATAATCACCAATCTCGAGCTGAATGTCGTAACTACGGCGTAACGCATCCACTGCGCCGGACAACAACCCGTTGCCGCTGCCGGTAATATTCTGCTCTTCATTACGGTAACGGATACGTGCGTTGAAATGACAAACGTTCTGCTCATCGCTGCGGATGTCATAACTCAGCAGTTTCACCACCGGTTGCTCGGTCAGGCCGTAACGCTGACGGAACAGCCGCCAGATATCGCTGGTGCTCATTTCCTTGCCGTGCGTATCCGTATCCCTCTGTACGGCTTTACTGAAATCAATTTGCAGGCCGCGCGGTAGTTTCAGGCCATGATTCTGCTCGAGTAACCATGCCGCACCGCTTTTCCCAGACTGACTGTTTACGCGGATCACCGCTTCATAACTGCAACCGACATCCGCGGGATCAAGCGGCAGATAAGGCACGCGCCACACCGCATTTTCTGCGGTTTTCTGCGCAGCAAAGCCTTTTTTGATGGCGTCCTGATGCGATCCGGAAAACGCGGTAAACACCAGCTCACCGGCATAAGGGTGGCGCGGGTGAACCGGCAACTGATTACACTCTTCCACCGCCTCGACAATCGCCTGTAAATTGCTGAAATCCAGCTGCGGCGCGACGCCCTGCGTATAGAGATTCAGCGCCAGCGTCACGATATCCACATTCCCGGTGCGCTCGCCATTGCCAAACAGACAGCCTTCGACGCGATCGGCACCCGCCAGCATTGCCAGCTCGGCACAGGCGACGCCGGTTCCCCGATCATTATGCGGATGCACGCTGATGGAAACCTGCCCGCGACGGCTGAAATGACGGCAGAACCATTCAATCTGATCGGCATAAATATTCGGAGTGCTGACTTCGACGGTGGCCGGCAAATTAATGATCATTGGCCGTGACGTGCCCGGTTCCCAGACATCGGCTACCGCTTCGCACACTTCCAGCGCAAACTCCAGTTCGGTAAAACAGAAGGTTTCCGGGGAATATTCAAACGTCCAATTGGTCTGTGAATATTGCTCACAAAGCTGACGGATTTGCTGCGCGCCGCGAACGGCCAGATCCCGCGTTGCTGCCTGATCCTGATTGAAAACCACTTCGCGAAACACCGGCGCAGTGGCGTTATATAAATGCACGATTGCGCGCGGTACGTCCTTCAGCGCTTCAAAAGTACGGGCAATCAGATCTGGCCGCGAAGGTGTCAGCACCTGAATCACCACGTCATCCGGAATTAATTTGTCTTCAATCAGCCCGCGAACAAAATCGAAATCGGTTTGCGAAGCCGAAGGAAACGCCACCTCAATCTGCTTAAAACCACATTTCACCAGCAAATCAAAAAACTGACGTTTACGCGCATTATCCATCGGTTCTGCGAGTGCCTGATTGCCGTCACGCAGATCGCTTGAACACCATTGCGGAGCCTTGTCGAGTACCTTTCCCGGCCACTGGCGGTCGGGTAAATTCACCTGCGGGAAGGGGCGATATTTTTGCGACGGGTCGTTTAACATACGATTCTCCTTTTATCATGTGGGCAGCGTTAATCTTGTGTTAAATCCATAGTACGCAAACGCTATCTTTCTGCGCCTGACTAACTGACAGCAACCCTCGCAAAACGGACAAAAGAAAATGATAAATGAATGAGACTCACGCTATAGTGCATAACTAAACGCGTCCAGGTTGGCGATCAGAGGTCGTACAGAATGAAAAGGGTTCTGAATCTAAACGAAAAAAAACGGCTCTCGGCGCTGCAAAACCTCAATATTGCGGACAGCAATCCGGATGAAGTGCTTGATCTGATTACCCGCCTTACCCAACAGATTTTTGATATCCCGATGTGCCTGATTACCCTGGTGGACGAACATCGCCAGTGGTTCAAATCAAAGACCAATATGGCCATCAGCCAGACGGCGCGTGATATCGCCTTTTGCGATCACACCATTCGCTCTGCCTCCGTGATGGTGGTGAACGATGCGGAACAAGATCCGCGTTTCAGTGACAATCCGCTGGTCACCGCCGAAAAAGGTATGCGTTTTTACGCCGGTGCGCCGCTGATTACCCGCAAAGGGTTTGCCATCGGCAGCCTGTGCCTGATTGATAATCAGCCGCGCGATTTCACCGTGCAGGAGATCGAGATGTTGTCCGATCTCGCGGCCATCGTCATCGATATTATTGAATCACGCAGCTCCGTCGGTTTTACGGATATCGTGACCCGTCTGCCCAATCGCCAGCGATTGATGGAAGACATCGCAACGCTTATCAAAGCCTCTGATCACACGCCTTATTTGCTGATTCTGATCGACACGCTCGACACCTTGTATGCCTACGATATCGGCCGTGCGATCGGCATTCCGAAAGTCGAAAATATTCTGAAAGATGTCGGATCATTTTTGCGCACGGAGCTCAATGAGAACGACAAAGTCTACAGCCTGATGCTCGGGCGTTTCGCCCTTATTAAACGGCTGGATGAACAGGAAGAAACGTTCAGACAACTGGAAATCGCCGCGACCAAAATTCAGCAAAGCATTACCAGCGACATCCCGATTAACGTGCGCCTCCACGCCGGTTACACGGTATTTTCGTCCACCGCTGAGTGCGCCGAAACCATCATGCGACAAGGCATGTCTTCGCTGCATGAGGCGATAAGCCACAACCGCTTGGTGATGCCGTACCAGCACGAATCTGATGTGATTCAGTTGCGTGCGTTTAATCTGCTCAATGATTTGATGGCGACGGTGTCTTCCTGTGAGGATTTCCATCTGCTCTATCAGCCAAAAATCCGGCTGGCGGATAAAAAATTCCACGGCGTCGAAGCGTTAATCCGCTGGCATCATCCGACGCTCGGCATCATATCTCCCTCAGAATTTATTCCTCTGGCAGAAAAAACGCCGCTTATCACTCCGCTGACGAACTGGGTGATTACGCAGGCGGTGAGGCAGATTGCCGAGTGGCAAAAGCGCGGTGCACAAATTCAGGTATCGATTAATCTGACCGCCAATAACCTGGTGGAACAGGATTTGGTTCAGCGCATTCATACCGCGTTGATCCTGAATCAGGTTTCGCCCTCCATGCTGGAAATTGAGTGTCTGGAAACCCAGACACTGATGAATAATCCTCACGCCGTTGCCTCCCTCGACGCCCTGCGTCACATGGGCATCAGCATCGCGCTGGATGATTTCGGCTCTGGCTACAGCAACCTGAATTACCTGCAAAAAATACCGGCGGATACCCTCAAACTGGATCAGTCGCTGATTCAGGGCATCAGCCGCGACAGTAAAAGCAAAGTCATCGTGAAATCGATGATTGATATGGCGCACGCGCTCAGCTATCACGTGGTCGCCGAAGGCGTGGAAGACAATGACACGCTGCGTTGTCTGGAAGAGCTGCAATGTGATTCCGTGCAAGGGTTTTACTATTCGCGTCCGCTGCAACACGATCAGATTCTGGAATGGTCGAAACCTTATATTTGATTGTGCCCTTCGCCTCAGAAACAAAAAAACCGCCGCGGCGGTTTTTTTATATCCTCTGCTGAGCGGTTACTGCCCGCTTTTAAGACGAATATTGTAGGTGCCAAAAATGCTGCGGTCAGTTTCAAGATCAACGCTCTGCCCCTTCGCATCCACTGTGATGGCACCGGTGGTTTTGGTCAGCGCGCAGGCAAGACGGACTTCAACCTTGCGCATCCCATTCGGCACATTCAGGTCCACGAACTGATTGAAATGCAGCGAAGCCACGGTCTGACCATCGAGAATAACAATCAGCGGGCAGGTTTTTTCAAACGGGATCATTGACCACTGATCGATGCGATGCAATCTGATGTGCGTTTGCCCTTCCGGTGCCTTGGTGCTGGCATTGGCGAAAGAGGATTTGACCTGAAGGGTCGGTTCATAAGGATTGCTTGCGCACCCGGCTAAGAGTAAAGCAGCCAAGGCCACCAGTGTTTTTTTCATCGTTATCTCCCTGAGTTTATGCACGAATGATAGCAGCGTGCGCGGCGCGGGCAACAAAAACCGGTGGGAGTTCGGCAGGCAGGAATGAGAAGCCTGAAAACCGGGACAAATCTGTGATGTTCGTACGAAAATCAGCCACCCGAATTGCTAATCACCGCCCACTCGTATTTGATACTCTAATTAAGAGTTATCCGACCCGACGTTCACTTCAGATTCAGGAAACACCTATGTACAGCTACACACTTATCGCACCCGCCGGGATCGTAAAGACGTATGAAGACGAGTTCCGCGAAAAAGGCATTGAGCTGCTGGTGGCCAAACAAAACCGTTCAGAAATGGTGGTTTTCCGCAGCAGCAAGTTTACCGAAGAACGTGCTTTTATCACTCACGTTCACCTGCTGATTTTCAGCCTGTGCATGCGGGTACAAAAACAACTTAAAAATGGTAATAAGCCTAATACGACAATTATGTATTAATTTTTTCTATCCGAAAGAGAATGTTCCGGCCTCAGACATTGAGGCCTGACGCACCGCTCCCCGTTATTTCCCCCTCTGTATTTCGCGTCAACACGACAAATAATCTTATTCCACGATTTACAATTAACGTTCACGCTCAGCGCTTATTTATACGTGATAAAGACGGCATGATTTTTTTCAGGCATTGCCTGCTGAAAGGGTGAAGAAAAAATGCAGAGGGATAAAAATTAAAACTCGGAGGGGAAAACTATCACGTTGATTTACTGAATGTTGGTGGGTCGTGCTGGGTTCGAACCAGCGACCAATTGATTAAGAGTCAACGGCTCTACCAACTGAGCTAACGACCCAACGGGACGGATTATTCGCCTCTTGAGCGGTGATGTCAAACGCTTATCCTTACTTTCTTTGCCGTTATTCTCGCGTAAATTTGTGAAGCCCATCACACCTAAAAGCGTTATTATTCCCCCGCAGTCACGCTCATCTGATTATTTAACACGCGGTTATCCTCGATGTAAAAATTACGATACATTTCTTCGATTGGCATTTTTCATGCCCGTTATAATAAATGCGCGCTTAACATTACTATTACATCGTCAGCCCGTCGCTGTCGTTCCAGCGCCGGTCAAATTAACAACGGTTTAAAACATAATTTGTTGAAATAAAGGCGATATGGCGGAGTTCATACGCAAAAAGCAAAAAAACAGGAATCAATACAACATGCAAGAAGAGTCAAAAATCCTCGCTAAGCCGGAGGAAGAGAACGCGGAAGGTCTGCGTCGCAATCTCTCCAACCGGCATATTCAGCTGATTGCCATCGGTGGCGCCATTGGTACGGGTCTGTTTATGGGCTCCGGAAAAACCATCAGCCTGGCTGGTCCGTCTATCATCTTCGTCTACATGATCATCGGCTTTATGCTGTTTTTCGTGATGCGCGCGATGGGCGAACTGCTGCTGTCCAACCTCGAATACAAATCCTTCAGCGATTTTGCCGCCGATCTGCTTGGCCCATGGGCCGGGTATTTCACCGGCTGGACCTACTGGTTCTGCTGGGTGGTGACCGGCATTGCGGACGTGGTGGCGATCACCGCCTACGCACAATTCTGGTTCCCCGGACTTTCCCAGTGGATAGCCTCGCTGTTATGCGTTTTGCTGTTACTCAGCCTGAATCTCGCTACCGTAAAAATGTTTGGCGAGATGGAGTTCTGGTTCGCGATGATCAAAATCGTCGCCATTGTCGGGCTGATTATTGCCGGGCTGGTGATGGTACTGACCCACTTCCAGACGCCCGCAGGCACCGTCGCCTCTTTCAGCAATCTGTGGAATGACGGCGGCTTCTTCCCGAAAGGCGTCAGCGGCTTCTTCGCCGGTTTCCAGATAGCCGTGTTCGCGTTTGTTGGTATCGAACTGGTCGGCACCACCGCGGCCGAAACCAAAGATCCGCAGAAATCACTGCCACGCGCCATCAACGCCATCCCGCTGCGCATCATCATGTTCTACGTGTTCTCGCTGATCATGATTATGTCTGTCACGCCGTGGAGCCACGTGGTTGCCGATAAAAGTCCGTTTGTTGAACTGTTCGTGCTGGCCGGTCTTCCGGCGGCGGCGAGCATCATCAACTTTGTGGTGCTGACGTCGGCGGCGTCGTCCGCTAACAGCGGCGTGTTCTCCACCAGCCGCATGTTGTTCGGCCTGGCACAGGAAGGCAATGCGCCGAAGGCGTTTGGCAAACTGTCATCTCGCGCGGTGCCGTCAAACGGCCTGACCTTCTCCTGTATCTGCCTGCTTGGCGGCGTGGTGCTGATTTATCTGATCCCAAACGTGATGACCGTCTTTACGCTGGTGACCACCGTTTCGGCGATTCTGTTTATGTTCGTCTGGACCATCATCCTCTGCTCTTATCTGGTCTACCGCCGTAAACGTCCGCAACTGCACGAAGCGTCAATCTACAAAATGCCGCTGGGTAAAGTGATGTGCTGGGTCTGTATGGCGTTCTTTGCCTGCGTGCTGGTGCTGCTGACCCTGCAGGATGACACCCGTCAGGCGCTGATCGTCACGCCATTGTGGTTTGTCATTTTGGGTATCGGATATTGGTTGCGCTGCCGGAAAGCCTGAACAATGTCCTGATGTAACAAAGGAGCCTTTTGGCTCCTTTGTTTTGTAGTGCGGATCACTCAACGTCCAGCGCCTGCCTGAACTGTTGCCACATTTTTGTGGCCGAGGGTCTGGCTGAGGCCACTTTCACCGGCAGCTCGGGCGGTGCACCGGCTTTTATGTCACCGAGATCGAACACAAAGCTGTAATCCGGCTCCTGTCCCATGCGTAAGTCGCTGACCAGAATATGCCCGCCCTGCTCTTTTACGCTGAAGAACCCGTGGCTGAACCAGGCGACGCGGGCCATAAATGCGTTATCTTTATGCGCTTCATACAGGGCTTCACCGCGTGGATAAAAGCGGAAACGGATCGGCGAATCCGGGTGCAGCAGCGAGGTAAAACCTTCGCCGTAACTGTCTTTATTCATCACCACAACCCGCCATACCAGCGTATTGAGCGGTGTCGGCGTCACCAGTACCTGCGTGCTTTCAATGTTCTGACGTTGCAGTTCCTCGCCCACGTGGCGCGTCACCTGATGCTGCTCGACCACGGTGCAGGCCAGATATAAACAACTGACGCCCAGCAGTACGTTATTCCACATGATCCCGCGTTGCTGCTCGCGGTACAGCGCCAGCCCGACGCCGATGATCAACGGCAGCGTATAGAGCGGGTCGATGATAAAAATGCTGCCGACCGCAAAAGGATAATTCGTGAACGGCAGGCCGAGCTGGGTACCGTACACAGTCATCAGATCCAGCAGCGGATGGGTGATCAATGCCAGCCAGACCGCGCCCCACCAGTGCCTGAAATGCTGCCCGGCGCTGAACAGTTTTGCCATCAGCCAGGCCAGCAGCGGCGAAATCAGCGTCAGATAAAACAGCGCATGGCTTTCCGTGCGGTGCATTGTCATATTGCTGATGGCGTCACCGTGATCGTAAAACACATCGAGATCGGGCAAGGTGCCGCACACCGCGCCTGCCAGCGCCGCTTTCCACACCGGCGTGCGTTTGCCCATCACCGCGATACCAACCGCCGCGCCCAATACTAATTGTGATACCGAATCCATCCTGACCTCTTTAAGCCCGAAGCTGTATGCCTTCGGTAATAATGCGCTGCACGTTACTCACGGTCTGCTCGAAAAAGTCAGGATCGTTGAGCGTTTTGCCGGTAATGGCTTCCACCTGCACCCCGAAATCAGCGTAATGCTGCGTGGTTGCCCACAGCATAAATATCAGTTGCATCGGGTCAACCGGCGCGATCAATTCGGCTTTTATCCAGCCGCGGATCACGTCTGATTTATCTTCGACCAGCGTTTTCAGGCTGCCGCCCAGTTCCTGTTTCAGCAGCGGCGCACCTTGCACCATCTCCAGACAAAACAACTTTGACGCCTGCGGGTGATCGCGCGAAACACACAGCTTAAGGCGGATATATTCCCGGATGGCTTCCAGCGGATGCTGATCCGACTGCAAGGCTTTCAGCGGCGCCAGCCAGATATCCAGCAGCCCTTTCAGCACCGCGATATACAAATCTTCTTTCGACGGGAAGTAATAGAGCAGATTGGTTTTGGACACGTCGGCGCGTTCTGCCACCTGATCCAGACTGGTGCCATGAATACCGTACAACGAAAAAAATTCCAGCGCGGCGGCCATGATATTGCCCCGTTTGGCGGCGACGGCACGCGAGCGGCGGGTGGGGGCTTTCGCCGTGGCTTTACGGGATTTACTTTCCCCGACGGCTGACAGCGGATGTTCATCCATTGGCTTCACAATGTCTCCCTGAGACAAACGGCAAGGCAGAAATCATAACAAATGGGGATACCAGCGACTATCGCTATGCATCGGGATGATGAAAGCAACAAACCATCTAATATCAGATAACCACAAAGGGTTATAAATTTAACAAATTTGCACCATTTCCGCACATTCCTGCCTGATTTATGTGCAGTTTGTTTTGACCAAATGGTCTGAAACAGACCATTTGCTCCACCTGCCTGTATGCATCCTTTTTAACCCACTGAAAATAATAAGAATTAAAAAACTGGCATCCCCTTTGCAATAGTTCTCCCGTCAGGAGATTTCAGCACGGTGCAATTCGGAACCCGCAGGACGCACTCAAGCCGCGCAGAGATTTTCGCAAGCCCTTGTTTTGGTACTTATTATTTTCAATCGAGGTGAGCTATGAAAATCGGTGTCTTTATTCCTATCGGCAACAACGGCTGGTTAATTTCAGAAACTGCGCCGCAGTACAAACCAACCTTCGAACTGAACAAAACCATCGTGCAGAAAGCGGAGCACTATCATTTTGATTTCGCGCTTTCGATGATCAAACTGCGCGGCTTCGGCGGTAAAACCGAATTCTGGGAACACAACATGGAGTCGTTCACGCTGATGGCCGGTCTTGCCGCCGTGACGTCGCGCATTCAGCTTTACGCCACCGCCGCCACGCTGGTGATGCCACCGGCGATCGTCGCGCGCATGGCCGCCACCATTGATTCCATCTCCAATGGCCGTTTCGGTGTGAACGTCGTCACCGGCTGGCAGAAACCGGAATACGAGCAAATGGGCATGTGGCCGGGCGATGACTATTTCACCCGCCGCTATGACTACCTGACCGAATACGTCAGCGTGCTGCGCGACCTGTGGGGCACCGGCCACTGCACGCTGGACGGCGAATTCTTCAAAATGGACGACTGCCGCGTCAGCCCGCGTCCGCAGAGCGAAATGAAAGTCATCTGCGCCGGACAAAGCGATGCCGGTATGGCCTTCTCCGCCAAACATGCCGATTTCAACTTCTGCTTCGGCAAAGGCGTCAATACCCCGACCGCCTTTGCGCCGACCGCCGCGCGCATGAAAACGGCGGCCGAAACTGAAAACCGCGACGTCTCCTCTTACGTGCTGTTTATGGTGATTGCCGACGAAACCGACGCCGCCGCCCGCGCCAAGTGGGAGTTGTATAAATCCGGTGCCGACGCGGATGCCCTGGCGTGGCTCACCGATCAGAGCAGCAAAGACACCAAATCCGGAGCCGATACCAACGTTCGCCAGATGGCTGACCCGACTTCGGCAGTCAACATCAACATGGGCACGCTGGTCGGTTCTTACGCCAGCGTCGCCAGAATGCTCGACGAAATCGACACCGTCCCCGGCGCCGGTGGCGTGCTGCTGACCTTTGACGATTTCGTGGAAGGCATTGAAAAATTTGGCCGTTATATTCAGCCATTAATGAAAACCCGCCAGCACATCGGCATCGGGCATAAAGAGGTCGCATGATGAACGTTGTTGAGAATCAAACCGTGGTCCGCCGCGAACCCCAAAATACCGGCGAGGAAACGATCCTCACAGCACGCCCTGAAGCCATTGCGTT
This sequence comes from Rahnella sp. Larv3_ips, assembly GCF_003697865.1. Lineage (NCBI taxonomy): Bacteria > Pseudomonadati > Pseudomonadota > Gammaproteobacteria > Enterobacterales > Yersiniaceae > Rahnella > Rahnella sp. Larv3_ips. The sequence goes on from NZ_MJIB01000005.1 coordinate 196,166, forward strand.
TACGCCGCAGCAAACGGCGCTGATTGTGGTGGATATGCAAAACGCCTACGCCTCACAGGGCGGTTATCTGGATCTGGCCGGTTTTGACGTCTCCGCCACCGCGCCGGTGATTGCCAATATCAAAGTGGCGATTGCTGCCGCCCGCGCCGCCGGGATCAAAGTGATTTTCTTCCAGAACGGCTGGGACAATCAGTACGTCGAAGCCGGAGGCGCCGGTTCGCCGAACTTCCACAAATCCAATGCGCTGAAAACCATGCGTAAACGGCCTGAACTGATGGGCAAACTGCTGGCGAAAGGCGACTGGGATTATGACCTGGTGGATGAACTGCAGCCGCAGCCGGGCGACATTGTGCTGCCCAAACCGCGTTACAGCGGCTTCTTTAATACCCAGCTCGACAGCCTGCTGCGCAGTTACGGCATTCATCATCTGGTGTTCACCGGCATTGCCACCAACGTGTGCGTCGAATCCACCCTGCGCGACGGGTTCTTCCTCGAATATTTCGGCGTGGTGCTGGAAGACGCGACCCATCAGGCCGGGCCGGAATTCGCCCAGAAAGCGGCGATTTATAACATTGAAACCTTCTTTGGCTGGGTGTCCAGCGTACGCAATTTCTGCGACGCGGTGGGCTATAACACTGAACAAAACGCGGCCTGACCGCTTTCTGAAAAGGATGAGTAACCATGCCTAAAAGCGCCATTATTCCGGCTGGCAGCGGCGTTCCGCTGGCACCTTTTGTTCCGGGCACCCTCGCCGATGGCGTGGTGTACGTTTCCGGTACATTGCCGTTTGATAAAGACAATAACGTGGTGCATATCGGCGACGCTGCCGCGCAAACCCGCCATGTATTGGAGATCATCAAAAGCGTGATCGAAACCGCGGGCGGCACGATGGATGACGTCACCATGAACTCGATTTTCATCACCGACTGGGCGAACTACGGCGCAGTGAATCAGGTTTACGCCGAATACTTTCCGGGCGAAAAACCGGCGCGGTTCTGCATTCAGTGCGGGCTGGTAAAACCGGATGCGCTGATCGAAATCGCCTCGATAGCACATATCGGCAAATGATCCGCCACGTCCTGAAACCCTGAGGAAACAGCATGTATTACAAGGTATTGGGTAAGAAAGAGGCGAATGCAGAAACCGTCGTGCTCTCCTCGGGGCTGGGCGGTTCCGGCGGCTTCTGGCAGCCACAACTGGCGATGCTGGCAGAGCATTTTCGCGTGGTGGTGTACGACCAGCACGGCACCGGCGTCAGTCAGGGCGCGGTGCCCGCCGGTTACCGGATGGAAGACATGGCCGACGAACTGGCGGGCATGCTCAATGAACTGGACATCAGCCGCTGCCATTTAGTCGGGCACGCGCTCGGCGGCATTATCGGCCTGCATCTTGCCCTGCGTTATCCGGCGCTGTTGCAAAGCCTGGTGGTGATTAACGGCTGGACGAAGCTCGACAGCCAGACCCGCCGCTGCTTTGAAGTGCGGCAGAATTTGCTGCTCAACAGCGGCGTCGATGCCTACGTGCAGGCGCAGCCGCTGTTTCTGTATCCGGGCGACTGGCTTTCTGAAAATGAAGCCTTACTGCAGGAAGAGCGCCAGCATCAGGTGGCGCATTTTCAGGGAATGGAAAACCTGCTGCACCGCCTGCAGGCGCTGATGGCTTCCGACCTGACGGAATCGCTCGGGCAGGTGATCGCCCCGACGCTGGCGTTCAGCTGTAAAGATGATTTGCTGGTGCCGTGGTCGCAATCTGCCGATCTCGCCTCCCGCCTGCCTCACGGCGAGCACATCCACATGCTTTACGGCGGCCACGCAATGAGCGTGACCGACCCGGAAACCTTTAACCCGATTTTACTGGACTGGCTGAGGCGGCATTCATCGCAAAACCCTGCCACGCCGTCCGGCCACCTGCCCACGGAGACATCATGGCCGAAGCATTAACCGCCAGCGCACTGGCAACGTTATTCACCGAAGCCCGCACCCACAACGGCTGGCTGGATCAACCCGTCACCGGCGAACAGCTGAAAACGCTGTATGAACTGGCACGCATGGGGCCGACCTCGGCAAACTGCAGCCCGGTGCGCATCGTATTTATTCAGAGTCAGGAAGCCAAAGCTAAACTGGCTCCGGCGCTTTCCAGCGGCAATCTGAAAAAAACCATGAGTGCGCCAGTGACGGCGATCATTGCCTGGGATCCGGCGTTCTACGAACTGCTGCCCGAGCTCTACCCGTCCGGCGATGCCCGTTCGTGGTTCACCTCCAGCCCGCAACTGGCGCACGACACCGCATTTCGCAACAGCAGTTTGCAGGCCGCGTATCTGATCATGGCCTGTCGCTCGCTCGGGCTGGACACCGGCGCGATGTCCGGTTTTGACAACACGAAGGTCGATGAAACCTTTCTGGCGCAGGAAGGCTGGAAATCCAATTTCCTGATCAACATCGGTTACGGCGACAGCAGCAAAGTCTATCCGCGCGCGCCGCGCCTTGATTTCGACCGCGCCTGTCGCGTGCTGTAAGCACACTGATTCATTCTGAGGAGCAGACCATGCCATCAACCCTGAACGCCACATTGTCAGCAACCGATACGCCTGTTGCTGAAAAATTCGCTGCCGTTGATAAAAACGCCGCTATTGAGAAACAAGCCGCCGTTGAAAAACAAGCCGCTGTTGAAAAGCAAGAGTATCGCGATGCGATGGCGCGCCTCGGCTCCGCCGTCAACATTATCACCACCGACGGCCCCGGCGGGCGGGCGGGCTTTACCGCCTCTGCCGTGTGCAGCGTCACCGATACGCCGCCGACATTGCTGGTGTGCCTGAACCGCTCGGCGTCGGTGCACGCGGCATTTACCCAGAATCAGGTGCTGTGCGTCAACACGCTGGCAGACTGCCATGAGTCGCTGTCCAATTTATTCGGCGGCAAAACACCGATGGAGCAACGCTTTGAGGCCGCCGAATGGGCGCGTCTCGCCACCGGCTCCCCGATCCTCACCGATGCGCTGGTGTCGTTTGACTGCAAGGTCACGCAAATTACCAGCGTCGGTACGCACGACATTTTATTTTGTGAAGCCGTTGCATTACGACGTAACGACGACAGCCACGGACTGGTGTATTTCGACCGGCGCTATCACCCGCTGATGCGTCAGACAGCCTGTTAACTCAACCTGATTAGGGACTTACAGCATGGCAAATACCTCCTGGTTTCCACAATGGCGTAAAAGAGAAGGTAATCTGGATGGCGCGGTGATCGCGCCGGATGAAAGGCTGCCGTTTGGATCGACGGTGATCATGGGGCTGCAACATACGGTGGCGATGTTTGGTGCCACCGTTTTAATGCCATTGCTCATGGGTTTTGACGCCAATATGGCGATTTTGATGTCAGGCATCGGCACCCTGTTGTTCTTCCTTGTTGTTGGCGGGCGTGTGCCCAGTTATCTCGGTTCCAGCGCCGCGTTTGTCGGGCTGGTGATTGCGGTGACCGGCTACAGCGGCCACGGCGCAAACCCGAATATCGGCGTGGCACTGGGCGGGATTATTGCCTGCGGCGTAGTCTACACGCTGATCGGCTTTGTGGTGATGGCGGTCGGCACGCGCTGGATCGAACGCCTGATGCCGCCAGTGGTGACCGGTGCGGTGGTGATGGCGATTGGCCTGAATCTGGCGCCGATTGCCATTAACAGCGTGTCGGCATCGTCTTTTGACAGCTGGATGGCGGTGATGACCATACTCTGTATCGGCTCGGTGGCGGTCTTCACCAGGGGTCTGGTGCAGCGCCTGTTGCTGTTGCTCGGGCTGGTAGCGGCGTACCTGATTTATATGGTGATCACCAACGGCCTCGGGCTGGGCGCGCCGGTGGATTTCAGCGCCGTGGCACAGGCGCCGTGGTTTGGTTTACCGACGATCACCACGCCGGTGTTCAGCTCGCACGCCATGCTGATGATTGCGCCGGTGGCGGTCATTCTGGTCGCCGAAAACCTCGGCCATATTAAAGCGGTAGCGGGCATGACCGGCAAAAACCTCGACCCGTACATGGGCCGCGCGTTCGTCGGCGACGGTCTGGCAACCTTACTCTCAGCGTCTGCTGGCGGTACCGGTGTGACCACTTACGCTGAAAACATCGGCGTGATGGCGGTGACCAAGATCTACTCCACGCTGATTTTTGTCGCGGCGGCCATAGTTGCCATTGTATTGGGCTTCTCGCCCAAATTTGGTGCACTGATCCACACCATTCCGGGGCCGGTGCTCGGTGGCGCGTCAATTGTGGTGTTTGGATTAATCGCTGTGGCCGGTGCCCGCATCTGGGTACAAAACCAGGTGGACCTGGGGCTTAACGGCAATCTGATCATGGTCGCGGTCACGCTGGTACTGGGCGCAGGCAACTTTACCCTGAGCCTCGGCGGCTTCAGCATGGGCGGCATCGGCACGGCGACCTTCGGCGCGATTTTGCTTAATGCCTTCCTGAGTCGCAGCCAGCAGGTCAAAACACAGCCGGAAATAAAAACTGGCACAGAAGCTGCATTAAAAGATCACTGACGACCTCAGTTTCTCCTTAGCTCATCATTTTTGATGATCGCCAGCGGTTAGCCGGTCCACCCGTCCGGATTAGCCGCTGGTTTTTTTCTTTCTGCCTCCCGCCCGTTCCCCCTAATGCCGTTTCCAGCTAACCATTGCTAAATTCCTTCGTTCACCTGCCCTTTAAATTGGTTTGTTATGGGTCCAGCACTTTCGTTCTATGCGAACGGAAAAGTGATTCATCTGCTAATAAGAAAAAGGGTTTAACTATGCAAAACATTCGCCGGGCAAACGCGATCACCCGCGCACTGGCTTTAGGGGCACTTCTCACCAGCACGTTTTCCGCCATCGCCGCTGACGGCGCACCGGTTCAGGGCGGCACGCTGATTTATCTTGAGCAGCAGGCGCATACCAACCTGTATCCGCCCGCAGGCGGCTTCTACCCGAACGGCGGCATTCTCAATCAGATCACCGACAAACTGACCTACCAGAACCCGAAAACGCTGGAGATTGAACCCTGGATCGCCGAATCCTGGTCCTTCAACGCCGATAAAACCGAGTACACCTTCAAGCTGCGTCCCGGTGTGACCTTCTCCGACGGTACGCCGCTCGATGCCAGCGCGGTGGCTAAAAACTTTGATACCTACGGTCTGGGCAACAAAGAGCACCACCTGCCGGTGTCTGAAGTCATCAACAACTACGACCACAGCGAAGTGATTGATCCGCTGACCGTGAAGTTCTATTTCAAAAAGTCCTCGCCGGGCTTCCTGCAGGGCACGGCGACGATTGGCTCCGGGCTGGTATCGCTGAGCACGCTGGACCGCAATTTTGATGCGCTGGGCGATGCCACGCACATCATCGGTTCCGGCCCGTTCGTGGTCAGCAAAGAAACGCTTGGGCGAGAAGTCGATCTGACCGCGCGTAAAGATTACAACTGGGGGCCGAAAAACCTCAAACAGCAGGGCCGCGCCAATCTCGACGGCATCAAAGTGATCGTCACCGGCGAAGACAGCGTGCGTATCGGCGCACTGCTGGCGGGTCAGGCGGATTTCATCCGTCAGGTTCAGGCTTATGACGAGAAACAGGCCAAAGACCAGAACTTCCCGATTTATGCCGCGCCAACCAAAGGCGTCAACGACAGCATTTCGTTCCGCCCCGATAACGCGCTGGTGTCTGACCTGAAAGTGCGTCAGGCGCTGCTGCACGCCACCAACAGCAAACAGGTGGTCGATACGCTGTTCTCACCAAACTACCCGCAGGCCACCTCGGTGATTGCCAAAACCGCGGCCGGTTATGTTGATCTGAGCAACAAACTGACTTACGACCCGACGCTTTCCAAAAAACTGCTTGATGAAGCGGGCTGGAAACCGGGCCCGAACGGTATCCGCCAGAAAGACGGCAAAACGCTGTCACTGACTATCTATGAATCGCTGCCACAGCCGCAGAACAAAGAGGTGTTGCAGCTGGTGTCGCAGCAATGGAGCCAGGTCGGCGCGAAGCTCAATATTCTGGCGGGCGACGCGGGCAGCCGCGTGGCGGATAACCTCGATCCGGAGAAAACCCCGGCTAACGTGGTGGAAGTGGGACGCGCCGATCCTGACGTCATCAAAAGCTCTTTCTACCCGACTAACCGTGATGCGCTGCTGCAAAAAGGCGGCCTGAGCAGCAAGGTGAAAAGCTTCCGCGACGACAAACTTAACGACCTGCTGACGGCCATTTCTGCCGAAGTGGATCCGAAAAAACGTCTGGCACTGACCGGCGACGTGCAGAACTACCTGCTCGATCAGGCCTATGTCATTCCGATTTTCGAAGAGCCGCAGGTGTTTGCCGGTGCGCCCTATTTCAAAGGCGTGAGCTTTGAAGCGGTCGGGCGTCCGAGCTTCTACGGCGCGTGGCTGGAAAAGCATTAACTGACGGGGAGTAAATCATGAGCCGATACGTGAGCGGTCGATTCGGGCAGGCGTTGCTGGTGCTGTGGGCGGCGTTTACCGTCTCCTTCATCTTGTTGCAGGTGCTGCCCGGCGACGCGATCCTGATTAAATTTCAGAATCCGGACATGGGATTAAGCCCGGCGCAAATCGCCGATATGCGTGCCGCGTACGGCGCAGATGTGCCGTTGCTGCAACAATATCTGCATACGCTGGGCAATTTTCTGCGCGGGGATCTGGGCTATTCGATTCAGGCTGGCGTACCGGTGACTGAATTACTCAGCAGCAACTTCCCGCCGACGCTGCGTCTGGCGCTGATCGGTTTTGCACTGGCCGCCGTGGTGGCCTTTGCGCTGGCGTTTCTCTCCAGCCTGCTGCATTTCGGCTGGCTGAAAAATGCCTTACAGGCGCTGCCGTCGCTGTTTATCTCCATTCCGACCTTCTGGCTGGGCATCGCGCTGATTCAGTTCTTTTCGTTCCATCTGCGCTGGATCCCGGTGATTAATCCGGGTGAATGGGTCGGGCTGATTTTGCCGATTATTACGCTGGCGGTACCGATTTCCGCGCCGCTGGCGCAGATCCTTATCCGCAGCATTGATCAGGTACAAACCCAGCCGTTCGTCGCCGTCGCCCGCGCCAAAGGGGCCAGCCGCAGCGGCGTGTTGTGGCGTCATGTGGCGCGCAACGCCCTGCTTCCGGCGCTGACCATTGCCGGTTTGCTGTTTGGCGAACTGATTGCCGGTGCGCTTATCACCGAAACGGTGTTCGGGCTTAACGGCCTCGGGCAACTCACGCAGCAGGCGGTGAATAATCAGGATGTCGCGGTGCTTCAGGCGATTGTGGTGATTTCTGCCGCCGCGTTCGTCGGCATCAATTTAGTGGTCGATTTGCTGTATCCGCTTCTCGACCCGCGTCTCAAAGCGTCTGCGTCTAAAAACTCACGGGGAGCCACCGCATGAGCAGCTTACCGCTTGGCAAAAGCACGCTTTCATTACCGCTCACACAGCGCCGCCGCTGGAAACCCGCCCGCCTGCAACCGGGATTGATCCTCGCGTGGCTGGTGATGGCGACCGTGATTTTATGGGCGATCGCCCCCGGCTTATTCACCAGCTACAGCGGCACCGAAGGGATTGCCGGTGCGCAGCGTCTGGCCCCGCAGGCCGGACACTGGCTGGGCACGGATCAGCTTGGCCGCGATGTGTACGCGCGCATTGTCTACGGCGCGTCGCATTCGCTTTCCGGCGCGCTGGTCGCCGTGGCGCTCGGGCTGGTGTTCGGCACTGCGCTCGGGCTGGCGGCGGGCGCGACCGGCGGTCTGGTGGACGCCATCGTCATGCGCATCAACGACGTATTGCTGTCAATTCCCGGCCTGCTGCTGTCGCTGAGCGTGATTATTTTGCTTGGTTTCGGCACGGTGCATGCAGCTATCGCCGTCGGTGTCACGTCGGTCGCCAACTTCGCCCGCCTGGCACGCGCCGAAGTGGTGCTGGTGCGTCACAGCGATTACGTCGAAGCGGCGTACGGCAGCGGAGGTTCCTTCTTCTCCATTTTGTGGCGGCACATTTTGCCCAACTCGCTGACCTCGGTGATCGCCTTTTCCGCATTGCAGTTCGGCAGCGCCATTCTCGCCATTTCCACCCTGAGTTTCCTCGGTTACGGCACGCCGCCGCCGACGCCGGAATGGGGTTTGCTGATTGCCGAAGGCCGTAACTACATCTCCACCGCCTGGTGGCTAACCACCTTCCCCGGCGTGGTGGTGGTGTTAGTGGTGCTTTCCGCCAACCGCATCAGCCAGTCATTACGCAGGAGAACGCGATGAACGCACAGGCCACTTTTACGCATGACGCTCCGCCGGTTCTCGAACTGGACAATCTTTCCATCGCCTACGACGGCAAAGCGGTGGTGCATAACGTGTCGTTTTCGATTCACGCCGGTGAAGTGCTGGCGCTGGTCGGTGAATCCGGCTCGGGGAAAACCACGACCGCGCAGGCGATTATCGGCCTGCTGGCGGAAAACGGTCATATCGAACAGGGCGAAATTCGCCTCAATGGCACCGACATCAGCCAGTGGTCGCAGCGCCGTCTCGACGCCCTGCGCGGTGCGCGCATCAGCCTGATACCGCAGGATCCGACCAGCTCGCTGGATCCGGTAAAAACCATCGGTTCGCAGGTGGCAGAAATTCTCGATATCCATCAGCGACTGCCGCGTGCGCAGCGCGACGCCCGCGTGGTGGAACTGCTTTCCCGCGTCGGGCTTTCGCATCCGGAACAGCGGGCGAAGCAGTATCCGCATGAACTTTCCGGCGGCATGAAACAGCGCGTCTTGATCGCCATTGCGATTGCGCTGAAACCGGCGCTGATCATCGCCGACGAACCCACCAGCGCGCTGGACGTCACGGTGCAAAAACGCATTCTGGATTTGATCGACGAACTGCGCCGCGAGTTCGGCACCGCCGTTCTGCTGGTGACGCACGATCTGGCGATTGCCGCCGAACGCGCCGACCGGCTGCTGGTGTTCCGTCACGGCAAAGTGCAGGAACAGGGCATCACCGCCGAGGTACTGAGCACGCCAAAAAGTGATTACACCCGCCAGCTGTTCGCCGACGTCCCTGCCCTTTCAGGCCGCCACCGCGCCCAGATCCGTGCGGCTGAAGATCCGGTGCTGGTGGTGGAAAATATCACCCATGATTTCACGCTGGGCGGCAAACATCAGGCGGCGTTTCGCGCTGTCGATCACGTGTCATTCAGCATTCCGCGCGGCACCACGCATTCGCTGGTGGGCGAATCCGGCTCCGGTAAAACCACGCTGGCGCGCATTCTGCTCGGTTTTCAGAAACCGGACAGCGGACGCGTGCTGATCGACGGCGAAGACATCACGCGCCTGAAAGGTGAACCGCTGCGCCAGCTGCGCAGGAAAATCCAGCTGGTGTATCAGAACCCGTTCGCCTCGCTGGATCCGTCGCAAACGCTGTTCAGCGTGATCGAAGAACCGCTGCTGAATTTCGAAAAAATCCCGGCTGCCGTGCGCCGTGAACGTGTGCTGGATATCGCCCGCCGCGTGGCGCTGCCGGAAGAATTACTCAGCCGCAAACCGCGTGAGCTTTCCGGCGGTCAGCGCCAGCGGGTGGCCATTGCGCGCGCGTTAATTTTAGAGCCGAAAGTGCTGATCCTCGATGAAGCCACGTCGGCGCTCGACGTCACCGTGCAGGCGCAAATCCTGACGTTGCTTTCGCAGTTACAGGATTCCCTCGGCCTGACCTATTTGTTTATCTCGCACGATCTGGCGACCGTCCGGCAAATCTCGCACAGCGTCTCGGTGTTAAACCGCGGACAGCAGGTGGATTCCGGCAACGTTGAGGACGTTTTCGCCCTGCCTTCCAGCGATTACACCCGCCAATTGATCGACGCAATCCCGGGCCGCCACCGCGCCGCCTGATTCAGCACATGAAAAAAGAAAAGAGGGACATTATGAGCAGTAAACGTCTTGGATTTTTCACCCGCCTGCTGGACAACACCAGCGCGCAGGAACGTTACCGGCTGGCGACCGAACAAATCATTCACGCCGAGCAGTTAGGTTTTGATTCCGCGTGGGTCGCGCAGCACCATTTTCACGAGGCCGAAGGCGGCCTGCCTGCACCGCTGGTTTTCCTCGCGCAGGTGGCGGCACATACCCGCTTTATCCGTCTCGGCACCGGCGTGATCACCCTGCCGATGGAGAATGCCTTGCGCGTCGCCGAAGACACTGCCGTGCTGGATTTACTTTCCGGCGGACGGCTTGAAATCGGTTTAGGCTCGGGCGGCACGCCGACGTCATTCCCGCCGTTCGGGCTGGAAAGTCAGGATCGCGGCAAAGCCTTTGGCAATAACCTGCAAACCCTGCTCACCGCCTGGCGCGGCGAACCGCTGGCGGGCACCGATAACCGGTTATATCCGGCGGCACCGCAGCTGGCGAACCGCGTCTGGCAGGCAACGTTCTCCGTTGACGGCGGCGCGCGTGCGGGTAAATCCGGCGACGGCCTGATGCTTTCGCGCACCCAGCCACGCCCGGCGGATGCGCCAGATTTACGCCTCGACGAGCTGCAAAACCCGATTATTGATGCCTATCTCGATGCCCTGCCGGAAAGCGTTGCGCCACGCATCATGGGCTCGCGTACCGCGTTCGTCACCGAAAACGGTGATGAAGCCCGTGAGCTGGCGCAAAAAGGCTTACGCCGTCAGGCTGAAAATCACCGTGCCAGCGGACAGATTGTGAGGGGCGATACGCTCGACGATTACATCCGCACCTTCGACGTACATCTCGGCACGGCGGCGCAGGTGACCGCGACGTTGCAGGCCGATACCGCGCTGGCCCGCGTCACCGATCTGGCGTTTCAGGTGCACTCCATCGATCCGCCGCATCCGTATATTTTACGTTCCATCGAACTGATTGCCCGTCACGTTGCGCCCGCGCTCGGCTGGGTTCGCCGCACGCCGCAGCGCAGTGTCTCCACCTCTTCCGCCAATACTTCATTTTCACGGGAAACCTTATGACATCCTATTCGACCGACCTGCTGGAAAAACTGGCTGACATCGCCCCTGATTCTGCGCTGAAACAGGCCCGCGACACCCGCGACGCCGCCACCCGTCACGCGCAGGGCAGCTATGACGCGCTGTTTACTGAACAGGATGGCGTGGATTTTTCGCTGGCTGAGCGCCTGCGTTTAGCGCAAAACGTCGCCCGCTGGCACGGTGATTCGCAACTGACCAATCACTATTCCGAACGCTTGCAGGATTTGCCGGACATCGACGAAACCGCCCGTCTCGACGCTGCGCTGACGCACGGCGAACGTCTGAGTTTCAAACCCGCCAGCGCCACGCCCGCACATTTGCAGGCGCTGAAAAAAGCCGGCTGGTCGGTGGATGCGATTGTCACGCTGTCTCAGCTGATCGCTTTCGTCAGCTTCCAGAGCCGCGTGCTGCGCAGCTACCGGCTGATTGGCGGCAAACCGGTGGAGAACGGCAGCAGTAAACCGGTCGGTGCTGCGTTCTGGCGTACCGAACCCAATACCCACAGCGGCCGTGATGCACCGCAGGCGTTTACCCAGGAAGAACTCGGCTGGGAACCGTGGATCCCGGCGAAAAAACTGGAAGATTTTGATGAAGCGCAGCAGGCGATTCTGGCGAAGTTCGGCCATATCGATTCCGATTATTTCCGCCTGTTAGGCCGCAATTTGCCGGTTCTCGAACAGCGCACGCTGACCGACAAAGGCATTTTCTACACCTCCGGCGGCCTGCCGCGCAAAGAGCGCGAACTGGCCGCGACGGTCGCCAGCAAAATCAACGGCTGTATTTACTGCGCGTCGGTGCATGCGCGCAAAGCCAGCCAGCTTTCCAAACAGACGCAAGACGTCCAGCGCCTGATCGACACCCCGCCGGGCGGCATCCTCAGCAAAGAACAGTCTCCGCGCTGGCAGGCCGAAATTGATTTCGCTGCCGCGCTTTCCGCAACGCCACCGGTCGCTACAGAACAGCACATTGCAGCGCTGCGCGAACAGGGTTTAGATGAGCTGGAGATTGTCGATCTGGCGCAGTCCGCGGCCTTTTTCGCCTGGGCCAACCGTCTGATGTTAACGCTGGGAGAACCCTTCAATGACTGAAGCACAACCTTCACACTCTCTTCGCCCGCAGCTTGATCATGTGGTGATTAACGTTGCGGAGCAGCTGAATCAGTCCGAACAGCAATTTCGCAGGCTGGGTTTTCACCTCACGCCGCGCGGCCATCACTCGCTCGGTTCCAGTAATCATCTGGCGATTTTTGGCGATAATTATCTCGAACTGCTGGGCTACGAGCCGGGTAATGCTCACACCCGCACCGACCTGTGGCAGGCACCGCTCGGGCTGAGTGGTCTGGTCTGGAAAACGCAGGATTCATCGGCGGTGTACCAACATCTGCAACA
>NZ_MJIB01000005.1:208696-209352 GCF_003697865.1 Rahnella sp. Larv3_ips
AGAATTCTTCCGTCCCGTTGCGCTCAACGACGGCACCTCGCCAAATGCGCGGTTCCGCACCGTGCCGCTGGCCGCCACCCGTGTGCCAAATGGCCGCAGTTTCTTCTGCCACCACCTGACGCCGGAACTGGTGTGGCGCAATGAATGGCAAAACCACCCGAACAGCGTCGCTGATATCACCGACTTTGTGATTTCTGCGGCAAATCCGCATGAGGCCGCGCAGGTCTATGGCGAGTTATTCGGTGCAAGCGCACTGGACGTCAGACCCAAAGAAGTGATCCTGCGCGCAGGCCGCGCCACCGTACGGTTTGTCACGCCTGAGCAAGCCACCGCAGAATTTGGCATTGTGCCGGAAGGCGAAAATGGCAGCGCCCGCATGATCGGGCTGGAGTTTGCCACGCGCTCACTGGATGCGGTACGCAACAGTTTGCGCGTCGGGGAAATCGCGTTTGCTGATCATACTTCGCAGATCACCGTGCGCGCGGCGGATGCATTAGGGGTGGGGATTCAATTCAGGGAAGAATGAGGTCAAGGGCTTGTCGCCCAAACTGGCGTTAAGGTCAAGGTCGTGGGCGTCGGCCCACACCGACTTGGGGGTGGCTTATCGCCGCCACCCCCAAGACCCCCAGGCTCTTTCACTGCGCGCTGCCGCTCGC
>NZ_MJIB01000005.1:209362-242260 GCF_003697865.1 Rahnella sp. Larv3_ips
AAAACGCGCGGTTTTCCACCACTCCTCCGGCGTGATTTTTGAGCGCGGCTGGGGGATTTTTAGGTCGTCACCTCACTCACTTTGATTTTTTAAAAATCAAAAGCGGTCAGATTGGGTTTTATCTTTAAAAATAGTGGGATGGCGCGCTCAAAAATCTGGCCGACCGGGGGTTCGAGACGCAGGGCTCGAATCCCGCGGGGAGGGAACCGCGCAGCGGCTAGATTTTGCGTCACATTCGGGAGTATCAGATCATGTCCATCGACCCAGCGGCAGCGCTGGTTTAAAAAAAGCGAGGAGAGTGCAGAGAGGAAAAGCACTTTCCTCTCTGCTCGGTTTCGGCGCGAAAAGCCAGGCGAGCACCGCTATTGAGAAACCGAAATGTTCACGGTTCAACGCAATCTTGAGCGCCACCGGCATGCCCGTCGGGCCAGCGCCACCGCGCGTTTAAAAAAAGCGAGGAGAGTGCAGAGAGGAAAAGCACTTTCCTCTCTGCTCAGTTTCGGCGCGAAAAGCCAGGCGAGCACCGCTATTGAGAAACCGAAATGTTCTCTATTTAAGAAAACGCCGCTCCATTGCCCGGCCAAGGCAATAAAAAAAAGACGCGACATTTTCACGTCGCGTCTTTTTCATTTACTACCCAATCTGATGTTATGCGACGGTTTTAGCCGCTACAGCAACTTCTGAACGTTTCAGGATGGCGTAAGCACCGCCCGCCAGAACCGTACCGGCGATAATCGCCACCAGATAACCGAGAACCGGTGTGATAGCACCTGGGATCAGCAGAACGAACAGACCACCGTGTGGCGCCATCAGTTGTGCATGGAATGCCATCGACAGAGCACCGGTCAGTGCGCCACCAGCGATACAGCATGGCAGGACGCGCATCGGGTCACGGGCGGCGAACGGAATCGCACCTTCAGAAATAAAGCACAGACCCAACACCAGCGCCGCTTTACCGCCTTCACGCTCGCTTTGCTCAAACTTATGACGCGCCAGCAGCGTTGCCAGACCCATCGCCAGCGGTGGCACCATACCGGCAGCCATGATGGCGGCCATAGGTGCATAAACGGATGAACTCAGCAGTGCCACGCCGAAGGCGTAAGCGGCTTTGTTGACCGGGCCACCCATGTCGGTACACATCATCGCACCAAGGATTGCGCCCAGCAGAACTGCGTTGGCAGTACCCAAAGATTGCAACCACGCCGTCAGACCCGCCATGATTTTAGCGACCGGCGTACCGACAACGTAAATCATCACCAGACCGGTAATCAGACTCGCCACCAGCGGAATGATCAGGATTGGTTTCAGGGCTTCCATACTTTGCGGTAATTTCAGCTTGCCGCTGATGGCCTTCGCCACATAACCCGCCAGGAAACCGGCAATGATACCGCCAAGGAAACCGGCACCGGTGCTCACCGCCAGCATGCCGCCGATAAGACCCGGTGTCAGACCCGGACGGTCAGCGATGGAGAAGGCAATGAAACCGGCCAGAACCGGCACCATCAGCGCGAAGGCTGAAGCGCCACCGATTTGCATCAGTGCTGCCGCCAGCGTGCCTTTGACTTCAAACGCTTTAATACCAAACACGAAGGAAAGCGCGATACACAAACCACCCGCAACCACCATTGGCAGCATGTAAGACACGCCGGTCAACAGGTGACGGTATGGGCCTGCGCCGCCCGCTTCTTTCTTCTTGCTGGTGGACGCACTGCCCTGAGTGGCTGGCTGGAACAGCTCAGCTTCAACCAGCGCTTTGTCCAGTTCCTGCTTCGTCTTTTTCAGTGCCAGACCGGTAGAGGTACGGTACATCGGTTTACCGGCAAACTTCGCCAGATCCACTTCGATGTCTGCCGCGACAATCACCAGATCGGCCGCTGCCACTTCTTCCGGGGTAATCGCATTGCCTGCGCCCACGGAACCGCGGGTTTCCACTTTCACCCACCAGCCCCGTTTTTTGGCTTCGGATTCAATGGCTTCAGCAGCCATAAAGGTATGCGCTACGCCGGTCGGGCACGCCGTGATCGCCACGATACGTTTCGGACCCGCCGCAGCCGGTGCAGAAACGGCAGCAACGGCCGCAGGCGCCACATACGGTTTTGCCTCAGCCAGTGCGCGTTGCACAAAAGCATCAGGCTCACGCACCGCATCCGCCACGTTACCGGTGTAAATGTTTTTGCCGGTCAGCGCCGCGTCGTTCGGCACGGTTTCACCGGCCACGATCACGATGTCAGCTTCAGCAGCCTGTTCAACCAACGAGTGCCCGGCTTTTGCGACGGCAGCAGCGAGCAAATTTTTCGCCAGGTGGCTCCGGGCCTGTCCCAGCGAACTGTCTATCATCAGCAGCGTTTTCATTCTGCCTCCTGCGAATTAAAAGGGTTTCAGATCAACACGGGCCATCATCGCCGCGAGCTGCGGACGATCGGTGACACCGACATTACTCTGGCTGACAGCCAGGGCGGCAACGGCAGTGGCCAGTCGTAGCGTATGTTCACTGGATTCACGCATCAGTAAACCGTAGATCAGACCACCGACCATGGAATCACCGGCACCGACGGTGCTGACGACTTCACAGGCTGGCGGTTTGGCAATCCACGCACCCGACGCGTTAACCCACAAGGCACCTTCTGCACCCAGAGAAATCACCACATGGGCGATACCCTGGTCACGTAAGGCGTGCGCGGCTTCTACCACGTCACTCAGTTCTGGCAATTTACGGCCAGCCCAAATTTCCAGTTCACGACGGTTTGGCTTAACCAGCCATGGCGCGGCTTTAAGACCGGCGACCAGCGCTTCACGGCTGCTGTCGAAGATGATACAAGGGCACTGGGCGCGCAGGCGCTTCATCCAGTCGGTGAAAGCATCAGGATCGACGCCCGCTGGCAAACTTCCGCTGACGGCAACCATGTCGAACTGACCCAGCCAGGAGAGGGAGTCGGTCACGAAACGCTCCCAGTCTGCTGGCGTCACGTTAAAACCAGAGAAGTTGAAGTCGCTGACTTCGCCATCTTTTTCGGTCAGTTTAACGTTGATGCGGGTCCGGCCATTGACCACCTGGAAACGGTTCGCAATACCCAGATCGCTGAACAGCAACTGGAAGCCGTCCTGGTTTTCTTTGCCGAGGAAACCGCCAACGGTGACGTCGATGCCCAGATCTTTCAGCACTTTCGCTACGTTGATGCCTTTACCTGCGGCATGCAGACCGGTGGTTTGCACCAGATTGACTTCACCGCGTTCGATTTCAGGCACATAGCCCACTAAATCGTACGCCGGGTTTAAGGTAATTGTGGCGACTCTGCGGCTCATGCGCCCTCCCCAAGACCTTCAGAAATAGCTTCACCAATGGTTTTCAGTGCCAGTTCGGCATCTTCACCGCTGGCGGTGAAGCGCAGGTGGTGACCTTTTTTCACGCCCAGCGCCACGACTTTCATCAGGCTGCGGCCGTTGGCAGGTTTACCGCTGCCATCAAGGTTGGTCACGGTGATTTCGCTGGTAAATTGCTTGATCACGTTGACTAAGGCGGTACCCGGACGTGCATGCAGGCCGTGTTCGTTACGGATAACGTATTCCGCACTCAGCACGTTGGCTTCTTCTGCCACTTCGCTGGTCAGCAATGCCAGCACGCCTACCGCGTCTGCCGTCAGCAGACGTTCAGCTTTGTTGGCAATCAGCAGATCGCTCAGGTAATTCAGCAGGTTCAGCGGCTGATCGTCGGCGACGGAAATGGTCAGCAGCATCGCCACCTTTTCACCGTCCAGATCGAACGCCTGCTGAGCGCGGCTGAGGGTGGCAGCACTTTTCAGGTTGCCTTCCGTGCTGTCACTCAGCCAGATGCCCTGACCCAGGTTCAGCGGTTTACGGCTGATGACGTCGCTGACGAAGGCAGTATCGACCGCGCCAATCTGTTGCAGACGGCCAGCGTTCAGCGCCTGCAGAGTGATCAGGTTTTCAGCAGCAACATCCACCGCGATCAGTTGGGTATCAAACAGGAATTCAGCGGCATTCTTTTCGCCCATCAGCAGGCTGCGCAGTTCTTCAGCTGAATCTGTTTTCGCCATGCGTTCAGCCACGCTGTCGTCGCTTAATACGTGCGTAAGCTGACGCAGCAGGCTGAGGTGTTCATCAGAACGCGCCGCGATGCCGATAACGATGTAGGCGGTCTGGTCTTCACCCCAGGAAATACCCTGCGGGAACTGATAGACCTGAACACCCGTATCAAGCACTAAATCACGGGTATCCGTGGTGCCATGAGGGATCGCAATGCCATTACCGAGGTAAGTGGAAGTTTGCAGTTCACGGGCTAACATGCCGTCGACATAACCTTCGCTGACGCGACCGGCCTGAGTCAGTGCTGCGGCGACCTGGCGAATGGCGTCCTGCTTATCGCTGGCTGCGGCACCGAGGTGAATATCTTGCTGTGACAGTTGGAACATAATTCTCCTCTCCTGCTGAAATTGAATCGTTTCAGCTTTACTGAGAAAAAAGGAGCGCCACCAGATTACGTTGTCGAAATCGGTAACGCTGAAACGTTTCAGGAAGTCTTAATCGGGCTCGTTTTTAAAGCAAGCATTCCCTGATTCTACGTGATGATTTTTTGATGCCACGCACAGTTTCCTTTATTCAGAACGCCTGGCGCGAATAACTTAACGCAAATGCTGAAGTCAGGCTGACGCGCTTTTCATCAGACGAAAAGCCCCAAAGCTGAAGCGAGCTGACCGGTATTTGATCATGACATCCGGGCCCCTCTTGCGGTTATTTTTAACACAAAATGCGGTTTTATTATTCAGTATGGCAAATTCACTCAGGTTTACATTTTTGATGATCAAAACCTGTTTTTGTTTTTTTTAAACTGACGTAACATTCGCGCAAATTTCGTCCCTCCCCCTACTTCTGGTTCAGTTATACACATGCGAATTTCTACAGCATCAGCCCGCCGTTTGCCTGACATGACCTCGACCGCATTCCTGATCATTGCCTTTCTGACAGGCATTGCCGGTGCGCTACAGACGCCTACGCTCAGCCTGTTTCTGACCTCTCAGGTGCACGTCAGCCCCTTCATGGTCGGGATCTTTTTTACCGGCAGCGCGGTGATCGGCATTTTTGTCAGCCAGCTGCTGGCCACCTGGTCGGATAAACGCGGCGACCGCAAAACGCTGATCCTCTATTGCTGCCTGCTGGGCGCGCTGGCCTGCGTGCTGTTCGCCTTCAACCGTAACTACTTTATTCTGCTGTTTATCGGGGTATTGCTGTCGAGTTTTGGCTCCACCGCCAACCCGCAGATGTTCGCGCTGGCACGGGAACACGCGGAAAAAACGGGCCGCGAAGCCGTGATGTTCAGCTCCATCCTGCGCGCACAGGTTTCTCTGGCATGGGTGGTTGGCCCGCCGCTGGCGTTTGCGTTGTCGATGGGTTTCGGTTTTACCTTCATGTACTGCGCAGCCACGCTGGCGTTTCTGGTGTGTGGCGCGATGGTGTATGTCTTTTTGCCTTCGATGCCAAAAGCGCGCGTGAAGACCTCCGCGACGCTGGAAGCCCCGCGCCGCAACCGCCGCGACACGCTGATGTTATTCATCGCCTGCTCGCTGATGTGGGCAGCCAACAGCATTTATCTGATCAATATGCCGCTGTATGTGGTGCGCGAATTAGGTTTGCCGGAAAAACTGGCGGGCGTGCTGATGGGCAGCGCCGCGTGTCTGGAAATCCCCACCATGCTGATTGCCGGTTATCTGGCAAGGCAGTTGGGTAAACGTTTTCTGATGCGCCTCGCCGTGATCGCCGGCGTGATTTTCTACGGATGCCTGCTGTTTACCACCGGCGCCATGATGCTGATTGCTTTACAGCTGCTGAACGCGATTTTCATCGGCATTCTGGCCGGCATCGGCATGCTCTATTTTCAGGATTTGATGCCGGGTCAGGCCGGTGCGGCCACCACGCTGTTTACGAATTCTACCCGCGCTGGCTGGATCCTCGCCGGGTCGCTTGCGGGTGTGATTGCGCAGTTCTGGACCTATCACGCCGTGTTTTACGCCGCGCTGGCAATGGTGGTGGGATCGGTGGTGTGTATCTGGAATGTGAAAAATGTGGATGATCCGGTCACGGAAACGGTGGCAACGAAAAGCTGATATCACCGCTCAGGGCGCAGTATCCGCTTCAAGCTTTATCAGGTAGGTCAGGGCCTGGTCGCGATGGGTAAAACACATCTCGCGGCTGGCCTGCAAACTGGCGCAGACTTTCGGGCGCAGCGGCGACGTAAAAATGTTGCACAGGAAGTTATCCGCCAGATGAATGCAACGCGTGTTGGCGGGTTTGCCGTCCGGCATTCCGGGGATCGGGCTGGAAATTGAAGGCGCTATGCAACAGGCTCCGCAATCAGTACGACAGTCCATCAACAGCCTCCTCAGGCCTGGTTTTGAGGCGCGACAATAGCAGGCGCTTTCATGCGCCACCAGCGAAATATTTACTACTCTTTAACACTGTTGACCCAACAAGTTTGATACCGGCTGGCTGCCCCACAGAGATGCGCAATAATGCGGGTTTTCACGACTCTTTTTGCGCTATCTGCTTGCCTGAAATCAGCGGCGCGGGTAACGTGTCGCAAATTATTTCCCCCTTTATCTCGACAGGTATTTATATGGCACGTGCTAACGAAATTAAACGCGGCTTCGTTGTGAACTACGACGGCAAATTGCTGCTGGTAAAAGATATCGATGTTCAAAGCCCAAGCGCCCGTGGTGCCAGCACCCTGTACAAAATGCGTTTCTCCGACGTTCGTACCGGTGGCAAAGTGGAAGAGCGTTTCAAAGGCGATGACATTCTCGATACCGTCACCCTGACCCGCCGTAAAGTGAACTTCTCTTACGTCGATGGCGACGAATACATCTTTATGGATGATGAAGACTTCACGCCTTACACCTTCAACAAAGCGCAGATCGAAGAAGAACTGCTGTTTATCCCTGAAGAAGGTTTGCAGGGTATGCAGGTTCTGACCCTCGACAGCCAGCTGCTGGCGCTGGAAATGCCGCAAACCGTGGATTTGGAAATTGTAGAAACCGCGCCGGGTATTAAAGGGGCTTCCGCCAGCTCAAGAACCAAACCTGCCGTGATGGCTACCGGCCTGAACATTCAGGTGCCGGAATACCTGAGCTCCGGCGACAAAATCCGCATTCATATTGCCGAACGTCGCTATATGGGCCGCGCGGATTAATCATCCCTGCACATTGCTCTTCAAAGGAACGCCACGGCGTTCCTTTTTTATTGCGCCAGACCTGGCTGAAACTTTGCGTTAAATGCTCCAGACTCTCGATCTACTTCACAAAACGAGAGGCCATCCGGACTTACCAATTCCCCTTTCTATCATATGACTTTACACTCAAAGCCCTGATTTCGGCTTAAATCGTCGCTTTATCCAGCATGAAATTGAACTGACGGGTAAACAGCCCCAATTTGGCCTGACCAATTATTTATTTTCTGACTTGCCTGGAGTATTGCATGAAAACTATTGCCACAGCGTCCCTGCCCGCAGCCGTGTCATTGCCTGCTTACGACCGTGATGCGCTGAAAAGCCGTATTGTTCACCTCGGATTTGGCGCCTTCCACCGCGCCCACCAGGCGCTGCTGACCAACCGGGTGCTGAATTTACAGGGCGGCGACTGGGGCATCTGTGAAATCAGCCTGTTTGGCAATGAAAGCCTGATCAACGCGCTGCGTCAGCAAAATCACCTGTTCACCGTGCTGGAAAAAGGTGCAGAGGGAAATCAGGCCATTGTTGTCGGTTCCGCCCATGATTCGGTGCACGGCATCATTGACGGGCTGGAAGCGGTCATCGAAAAACTGGCGGAAGCGCAGGTGGCCATCGTGTCACTGACCATCACCGAAAAAGGGTATTGCATTGAGCCTGGCACCGGTGAACTGGATCTGCAAAATCCGAAAATCCAGCAGGATCTGGCAGGCGGCCAGGCACCCTGTACCGCGCCGGGTGTACTGGTTGAAGCGTTACGCCTGCGCCATGAGCGCAATCTGCCTGGCTTTACGATTCTGTGCTGCGATAACATTCCGGAAAACGGTCTGGTCGTAAAAAATGCCGTTCTGGGCATGGCGAAGGCACGCTCCGCTGAGCTGGCGGAATGGATCACTGCAAACGTCTCTTTCCCGAGCACCATGGTGGATCGCATCGTTCCCGCCGCGACCGAAACGACTCTCGACGAGATCACCGAAGCGCTGGGCGGCATCACCGATCCCTGCGGAATCGCCTGTGAGCCATTCATTCAGTGGGTTGTGGAAGATGACTTTGTCGCCGGTCGTCCTGACTGGGAAAAAGCCGGTGCGCAGATGGTGTCCGACGTTCTGCCTTTCGAACAGATGAAACTGCGCATGCTGAACGGCAGCCACTCATTCCTGGCTTATCTGGGCTATCTGGCCGGTTATCAGCACATCAACGACTGTATGGAAGATGAACATTATAAGACGGCTGCTCATCGTCTGATGCTGAAAGAACAGGCGCCAACGCTGAGCGTGGAAGGTGTCGATCTCAACGCCTATGCGGACAGCCTCATCGCACGTTACAGCAACCCTTCACTCAAGCACCGCACCTGGCAAATCGCGATGGACGGTACGCAGAAGCTTCCGCAACGTATGCTCGATTCTATCCGCTGGCATGTTAAAAATGGCGGTTCTTATGAACTGCTGGCGCTGGGCGTGGCGGGCTGGATGCGTTACATCAGCGGGACGGATGATGCGGGTCAGCCGATTGAGATTAAAGATCCGATGGCCGATACCTTAGCCAGCATCGTGGCCTCAACCGCAGACGGCGAAGAACGCGTGAAAGCCCTGCTGGCCCTGAATGCGGTGTTTGGCGAGCAACTGCCGCACGAAGAAAAAGTGGTGCAGGCAATTCTGGCGGCTTATGCCGATCTGCAACGCGTGGGCGCGAAAAAAGCCGTGGCGAAGTACGTCAGCTAACCGTAAAAGAAGAGAAAACCACGGCTGCTGCGGCAGCCGTTTTTTATGCGGACGGGTCTTCAGTCGTTGAGTTCGGAGGGAACGGAGGAAAATAAGAAACCATCAAATGCAGGGTCATCCGCATCTGACACCTGCAACAACATATCTTTCACGTTTTCCAGATGCTGCCACATCGCCTGCTTAGCCGCTTTCGGATCACGGCGCAGCACGGCCTGCAAAATGGTCTGATGATCCTGCAACCAGAGCTGGCTGTGGGTTTTGCCGACAACGTGCTGATGAATACCCAGCCACATCGGGCTGCGCTGGCGGATCAGCCACAAATCATCCACCAGTTTAACCAGAACGCTGTTCTGCGAGGCCTGCGCCAGCAAGCCGTGGAAACGCTGATCTTCCACATCATCTGAAACGCCGCGTTCAATACAATCGCGCTGGGCATCAATGGCATCGCGCATTTGCAGAATATCGGTTTTAGTGGCCTGCATAGCGGCAAAAGCGGCAATTTCCCCCTCCAGCAACTGCCGCGCCTGCAGCAGTTCGAAGGGACCGTAACCGGTATCTGCCGTCTCTGTCGGGCTGTTTTCAGCAGGATGCAGCACATACACGCCGGAGCCCTTACGCACTTCCACCCATTTTTCCAGTTCCAGCATGATCAGCGCTTCCCGCACCACGCTGCGGCTGACAGAGAAGGATTCAGCAATTTCGCGTTCAGGCGGCAGACGGTCGCCGGGGGCATATTTCCCCGCATGGATATCACGGCGTAAATGGCCGCCAATCTCCTGATAAAGTCGCATAATCTTGCCCCTGTCGAACAATTGGTCTGACATCTGAAAAGACGGCAAGCCGCTGCCAGAATGCCTGAATTAAGAGGGAAAATTATAACATGCGGGGATAAGGCGAACAGAATGAGAACTGAAAACTGACGGCCCGATCAAAATTGGGCCTGCCAGTTTTCAGGGTGTCCGGCCAGAACGGTGTGATAAACCGGCGGCTCAGGACGTTGCGCAGCGGAATTATTAAGTAAAACTTAACTTTCAGTTGTAGGTCACCGTCATGAGAGTCAGACGGGGATCATTTTTAATGTGCTCGGTACTCACATGGCCCAGAGACAGCGGCAACGTATACGCCTGGGGTTGTGTCGCATCCAGAGTGCGGACCTGACTGACGGTCTTCCCGCCACGGTCACATTTGCTGGTAACCTTTTGATCACCGGTCGTAAAGCTGCATCCGCCATCGACAATGGCACCGTAGAAGTTAATCTTGCCGGTACTTCCGGCGCTGGCAAACTGCATCATCCCTGAGGCTAACAATCCCAAAAACAGTGTCCATTTGATGCTGTTCATGGTCATACCCTCATCTGTAAATTGGTTTTTTTAATCATTGCGTAACTTCAATTTAACATTAATACATCTAACCGATTTCGCACTACGCAAACGAAAATATCGGAGGAAAAGCCATCAGAATTACGCGGTACTGAACAATAATCGGCACAATGCTGGATTTTCTTTAACGCACATTGCACATTGTCCGGTGAATTTTTTTACAGAGGGATGCAGTCATGACCAAAACTAACCTGATTACCGGCTTTCTCGGCAGCGGTAAAACCACCACGCTGCGCCATTTATTGGCTCAAAAACCCGAAGGTGAAAAATGGGCGGTGCTGGTGAATGAGTTCGGTGAGATTGGCATCGATGGCGCGTTGCTCGCCGACAGCGGTGCCGTGCTGAAAGAAATTCCCGGCGGATGCATGTGTTGTGTGAACGGTTTGCCGATGCAGGTGGGGTTAAACATGTTATTGCAGCAGGCGAAACCTGATCGCCTGTTGATCGAACCGACCGGTCTTGGGCATCCGAAGCAAATCCTGTCCCTGCTCACCTCT
Organism: Rahnella sp. Larv3_ips; assembly: GCF_003697865.1. Lineage (NCBI taxonomy): Bacteria > Pseudomonadati > Pseudomonadota > Gammaproteobacteria > Enterobacterales > Yersiniaceae > Rahnella > Rahnella sp. Larv3_ips. The sequence continues at coordinate 220,194 of NZ_MJIB01000005.1, forward strand.
GAGGTTTACAACAACTGGATCACGCTTAACGCCACGTTATGCCTGATGGATCCCCGTCAGCTGAGCGATCAGCGGGTGATCGACAATGAAAACTTCCGCGACCAGCTGGCAGCCGCCGACGTGATCGTCGCGAATAAAGCCGATGTGGCGCAGGCGCAGGATAAACAAGCGCTGGAAACGTGGTTCGCCACTCATGGCGGCGGGCGTCAGCTGGTGGTTGCGTCGCAGGGCGCCATCGACCCTGCCCTGCTGGATTTGCCGCGTCTGAATCAGGTCACACTGCCGGAAGGTAAACATCATCATGCTCATGCCCCGCAACGCGGGCTGGCAGCGCTGAGCCTGCCGGGTAGCCAGCGCTGGCGCCGGGCGCTCAATCAGGCCGACGGCTATACCAGCTGTGGCTGGATATTTGATGGCGAAACACAATTTGATACCGCGGGCATACTCGACTGGGCGCGTCAGGTACCGGTAGATCGCGTGAAAGGCATCATGCGCATAAAGGAAGGAACACTGCTGATAAACCGTCAGGGGGACGACCTGCATATTGAAACGAAACCGGTGGCGCCGTTAGACAGCAGAATTGAGCTTATTACACGAGATGTTGCGCAATGGAATGAACTACAATCACTCTTGTTGAAGGTTCGTTTAGGTTGTAAGGATTAAGTTAACGCTGACTAATTTATTCATTACCCTGCTAAGTATAGGTTAACATTTATGTGGCGCCGAAATATCCCCGCAATCCTGATACTCAACGTATTAGGCGTTGCACTGTTTTTATCCTTTTATCTGCCGGCAAATCATGGTTTCTGGTTCCCGATTGATAAGTCGATTTTCTTCTTCTTCAATCAGCACCTGGCAACAGACCATTGGTTCCTGCATCTGGTGGCGGTAACCAATAACCGCGCCTTTGATGTTATTTCGCTGCTGGCGATGGGTGCCCTGTACCTGTGCTTCTTCCTGAAAGAGGATACCCGGGGGCGCCGCCGCCTGGTGATCATCGGGTTCGTGATGCTGCTGACCGCCGTGGTGCTTAACCAGCTGGGTCATTTGCTGCCGGTGAGCCATAAAAGCCCGTCACTGAGTTTCCCGGATGTTAACCGTGTGAGTAAACTGACCGGCATTCCGACCAAAGATGCCTCTGCGGACAGCTTCCCCGGTGACCACGGCATGATGCTGATCATTTTCTCCTGCTTTATGCTGCGCTATCTGAGCAAGGGCGCTTTCGCTGTTGCCGTGCTGATCACCGTTATTTTCTCGTTGCCACGCGTGATGATTGGTGCGCACTGGTTTACCGATATTGCGGTCGGTTCGATGTCCGTCGTGCTGGTAGGGGCCAGCTGGTGGCTGATGACGCCTGCCAGTGACATGCTGATTAACTGGCTGGAAAGAAAATTACCCGGTAATAAAATGCTTAGCAAAAACCCGTGATGCATTGATGCATATCATTTAATTATGGCTCGCCAGAAACTGAACGGCAGGCGGGCCATTTTTTAAGACAAATCCCAGATATACTTAGCTGAAAAAGGCCGGTGCAACCCGCTTGTGATGCGGTTTTAATCCAAATTAGCATAAAAATAACCCATCCTTTTTTACATCTTTACTTACATCAGCTTACATCACAATTTCTTATAAAAAATCTCATAATACCTCTCGCAATCCCCTATTCATTACGGTAATCTCCAATTCGCCTGCACAGAAATGTGGCAAAAACACCGGGTTTCAAGATAAAAACGTGCTCTGACGCACATTTTATCATTCCAGTGTTTGTCCCGACTGTGCGCGGCGGGTAGTCTCGCTTCGTTTGGCAATTTTAATAACGATTACATCGTTAAGGACAGCAAGGGATAACAACAATAATGGTCAAGTCTCAACCTTTTCTGAGATATATCACGCGGATAATTCCCGCGATTGGCGCAGCAATTATTCTCACTGCGTGTAGTGGTACACATTCTTCGAACACAGAAAACGCGCAAACTGATATGCGTGCAGTAAATGACAAAGACGGTCTTCTACTGCAAGCCTCTCAGGATGAATTCGAAGCAATGGTTCGCAGCGTCAACGTAAAATCCAAAATCATGGATCAGTATGCTGACTGGAAAGGCGTTCGTTATCGGTTAGGTGGTGACAGCAAGCGTGGTATCGATTGCTCAGCTTTCGTCCAGGTAACATTCCGCGAACAATTTGGTATGGATTTACCTCGTTCTACCTATGAACAGGAAGAGAAAGGCAAGAAAATCCAGCGCACGAAACTGCGTCCGGGTGATCTGGTTCTGTTCCGCGCAGGTTCGACAGGCCGTCACGTCGGTATTTATTTAGGTAACGATCAGTTTGTACATGCATCAACCAGCAATGGTGTGATGATTTCCAATCTGAAAGAGACTTACTGGAATACACGTTATCGTGAAGCAAGACGCGTTTTGGCTAACGGTTAACCGTTACCCCATGATTTAGCTCTTGTTGTTCTATGCCAAGCGAATAAAAAAACGTCATCTCCGGATGGCGTTTTTTTATGTCTGGAATAACCGGTAATAAAAAGCTGCTGTTTTTTTGGCTACGTTATACTTTGATTTCATCAGTCAAAAAAAGGGCTTCTCATATGGGGTTAAAAGCGGCGCTTACGCACAGCGTATTACCCAAACGCCGTTATTTGAAAAAAAGTCTTTTTTTCTCCGTGATATTTTTTATCTTATTTACCCTCATCACATTAAGCGTCATTAAAGCCAACAACTCCCTCGAACAAAATGAGATTGCCAAAAGAACCGGGCAATTCAGCAACCGCTATTTTCATCAGCTCACCGATACCATGCGCCGGGTGGGTTTACTGACGACCGAAAGCTGCGCGTCGGTTGCCAGCGAAATTAACCGGGATGCCGCTTTCAGTATCGGTGTGCGCGATTTTCAGCTGGTGCGCGACGGCATGGTGTATTGTTCGTCAGCCTCGGGAAACCAGCACGTTCCGGCCAATTCCACGCTGCATGGCATTGATTTCACCAAACCGATGGCCGTCAGCCTGCAAATGGGCACGCCTGCGGTGCCCAACCGTCCGGTGATCATTGTCTGGCAGCGTAATGCGGGGTCATTTGATGACGGGGTGATCGCCACGCTGGAACTGACGCTGTCGCCTTATATGCTTTTTGCCCAACCTGGTTCGGGTTATCGCGGATTTGCCCTGCTGGTCGGCGATGTGGCGCTGGTGTCCTCCCAGGAGGGGCTGATACCGGTCAGCCAGCTGCCGACCAGCCATTTCACGCAGATACAGGGGGGCGATTACCCTTTTACTATCCGCCTCTACTCCCCTTCCCTGACGGGCGACAACATCCGCTTTACGCTGCTCGGCGGTCTGCTGCTGAGCATACTGGTGTACGTGCTGATTTATCACAGCCTGCTTATCCGCCATAACGTTGAAAGAGAGATCCTGCGCGGGCTGAAAAACAAAGAATTCTTTGTTGAGTATCAGCCGGTGGTGGAAGCCCGCAGCATGAAAGTCACCGGAGTCGAGGCCCTGCTGCGCTGGCAGCATCCGGTCGAAGGCCGCATTCCTCCTGACATGTTCATCAGCTATGCGGAAACTCAGGGGCTTATTGTCCCGCTGACCCAACATATGATGATGCTGGTCGCCGCTGATGCCCGCGAACTGGCGCGCGCGTTTGCGGATAAAGCCAAGCTGAGCATCAATATTTCCCCGCACCACATGAATAAAGTCAGTTTTCATGATGACGTTTTAAACTTCATTGAGGCTCTGCCGGAAAATGCATTTCAGGTTGTGTTTGAAATCACTGAGCGGGGAATGATTGATACCGAAGGGGCGATGCGCGAGTTCAACTGGCTGCGCCGCCATAAGATTGAAATCGCCATTGATGATTTCGGCACCGGCCACAGCGCCCTGATCTATCTGGAAAAATTCACCCTCGACTACCTTAAAATCGACCGGGGTTTTGTCATGTCGATTGATCAAAAGACCCTGATTGCACCGGTACTTGATACCGTGCTCAGGCTGACTGAGGAACTGAAACTCAAAACGGTGGCCGAAGGCGTGGAAACCCACCAGCAGGCTGAGTATCTGAGAAACCACGGCGTGACCTATTTGCAGGGTTTTTTGTACAGCAAACCGCTGAGTGTCACCGCGCTTCTGGCGTTTACCCGTGACTTCAATGAAAAAGAAGCCTGTTATCACATCTGAACCGCCACCGCTGGCGGTCTGCCGCATTATTTTTCTTTTAGGCGTCTGTCGCTGAATATGATAAAAAGGCCGAAATCAGGGAAAGTGCCAAAAACTGGCGCGTTACAAGGCCTTAGCCATTCATTGATCATCACTGAACGACAGCCCGCGCGTAAGCCGCATCTTGCTGTTGTCATCACAGGAGTGCAGATTCAGGATGTTATCTCGCGTTTTTGCCGCAGCGTTATGCCTGCTGAGCCTCGGTGCTCAGGCTGAAGTTATTCAGGACAGTTATGCGTTCGCGATTCTGGGCGAACCCAAATACGTGTCCAACTTCAGCAGTTTTGATTACGTCAATTCCGCTGCACCTAAGGGTGGACAAATCACGCTCGCCGCCATCGGCACCTACGATAACTTCAACCGTTTCGCCTCACGCGGCAACCCGGCCATACGCAGCGGCTCTCTCTATGACAGCCTGTTCACCACCTCCAGCGATGAAATCGGCAGCTATTACCCGCTGATCGCCGACTCCGCCCGCTACGACAGCGAGTACCGCTGGGTCGAAGTGGATATCAACCCGCGCGCCCGTTTTAACGACAACACGCCGATCACCGCCAGCGACGTCGCCTTCTCTTTTACGAAATTCATGACCGAGGGCGTGCCGCAGTTCCGCGTGGTGTATAAAGGCGTCGAGGTGAAAGCCATTTCGCGTTTGACCGTGCGCATCGTACTGCCAAAGCCGGATAAAGACATGATGCTCGGCCTGCTCGGTTTACCGATCCTGCCGCAGGCATTCTGGGAAAAACACAAATTCAACCAGCCATTGAATACCCCGCCGCTGGGCAGCGGGCCTTACCGCATCAGCGATTACAAACTCGGGCAGTACATCACTTATTCCCGCGTGCCGGACTACTGGGCGGCCAATTTGCCGGTCAACCGTGGCCGCTATAATTTCGACACCATCCGCTACGACTATTACCTCGACGACAACGTGGCGCTGGAAGCCTTTAAATCCGGTGCGTTTGATTTTCGCATGGAAAGCTCGCCGAAAAACTGGGCGACGCAATATCAGGGCGGCAATTTCAGCAAAAACTTTATCGTCAAAGCCGATGAGGAAAATCAGGCGGCACAGGATACGCGCTGGCTGGCGTTCAACATTCATCGCCCGCAATTTGCTGACCGCAAAGTGCGCGAAGCGATCACGCTCGCTTTCGATTTTGACTGGATGAACAAGGCACTCTATTTCGGTGCCTATCAGCGGGTGGACAGTTATTTTCAAAATACCGAATATGCCGCCAAAGATTATCCGAACTCGGCTGAACTGGCCTGGCTCGGGCCGCTGAAAAATAAAGTGCCCGCAGAAGTCTTTACCACCTTGTATCAGCCGCCGCGTTCTGACGGCAGCGGCAATGACCGCACCAACCTGCTCAAAGCCACCGCGCTGCTTAAAGAGGCGGGCTGGGAAGTGAAAAATCAGGTGCTGGTCAACAGCAAAACCGGCAAGCCGTTGACGTTTGAGTTACTGCTTCCGGCTGGCGGGAACGCGCAATACGTCTTGCCCTTCCAGCATAATTTACAGCGGCTGGGCATTCAGATGTCGATCCGTGAAGTGGATAACTCGCAGTTCGTGCGCCGTATGCGCCAGCGTGATTACGACATGCTGCCGACCGTTTATCCCGCCACGTCGTACCCGAGCAGCGATCTGCAACTTTACTGGAATACCCGGTTCCTGGATTCGACCTACAACAAGTCTGGCGTCAGCGATCCGGCTATCGACAAACTGACCGATGAAATCGCCGCCAACCAGGGCAAACCCGAGGCACTGCTGTCGCTGGGCCATGCGCTGGACCGCGTACTCACCTGGAATATGCTGATGATCCCGATGTGGTACACCCATCACGAGCGTTATGCGTACTGGGATAAATTCTCAATGCCAGCCATCACCCCGTCCAACGGAATGGAGCTCGATACCTGGTGGTACGACGTTAACCGCGCAGCCCGTTTACCTGCGCAACGCCGCTGAGGAGCCTGCTGTGGCCGCCTATCTGTTAAGACGACTACTCCTGATGATCCCGACGCTGTGGGCGATCATTACCATCAACTTCTTCATCGTGCAGATTGCGCCCGGTGGCCCGGTTGATCAGGCGATTGCCGCCATTGAGATGGGGCATTCCGGCGGGCTTCCCGGTGCAAGCGGAGACACCGGTAATGGCAAAGCCTCGCCGGGCGTCGCGCAGTTTGGCGAAGGCCAGTACCGTGGCGCGCGCGGGCTGGATCCTGAAGTCATCGCTGAAATCACCCGGCGTTTCGGTTTTGATAAGCCGCTGCATGTGCGCTACTTCGAGATGCTTGCAAATTACGTGCGCTTTGATTTCGGCGACAGCCTGTTCCGTGGCTCCTCGGTCATGGGGCTGGTGAAAGGCGCGCTGCCGGTCTCCGTCAGCATTGGCTTATGGAGCACGCTGATTATCTATATGGTGTCGATTCCTCTGGGTATTCGTAAAGCGGTGCGCAACGGCACGAAGTTCGATACCTGGAGCAGTTCACTGATTATTATCGGTTACGCCGTTCCCTCGTTCCTGTTTGCCATTCTGCTGATTGTGCTGTTCACCGGCGGCAGCTACCTCGACTGGTTCCCGCTGCGCGGTCTGACCTCGCCGAATTTCGATACCCTGCCCTGGTACGGCAAAGTCACCGATTACCTGTGGCATATCACGCTGCCGGTGGTGGCGACGGTGATTGGCGGATTTGCCACCCTGACCATGCTGACCAAAAACTCCTTTATGGATGAAGTCGGTAAACAGTATGTGGTGACCGCCCGCGCCAAGGGGCTGAACGAGAAGCAGATCCTGTACCGCCATGTGTTTCGCAACGCGATGCTGCTGGTGATCGCCGGTTTTCCGGCCATTTTCATCACCATGTTCTTCACCAGTTCCCTGATGATTGAAGTGATTTTCTCATTGCAGGGGTTAGGGCTGCTGGGCTATGACGCCATCGTCCAGCGCGATTTCCCGGTGATGTTCGGCACGCTTTATATTTTCACGCTGATCGGGCTGCTGCTGAACATCATCAGCGATCTGACCTACACGCTGGTTGACCCGCGTATCGACTTTGAGGGCCGCCACTGATGCCACGTCATTTAAGCACGGTGAACCAGGCGCGCTGGGCGCGTTTTCGTCAGAACCGCCGCGGTTTCTGGTCATTGTGGATTTTTCTGGTGGTGTTCACGCTGGCCCTGCTTTCTGACGTACTGGCCAACGACAAACCGCTGCTGGCGCGCTATCAGGGGCACTGGTATGTGCCTTTCATGATTAACTACAGCGAAACCACCTTTGGCGGCGAACTGGAAACACCGACCGATTATCAGGATCCGTTCGTGCTTAAACAGCTCGACGATCACGGCTGGGTGCTTTGGGCACCGATCCGCAGCAGTTTTAAGTCGATTAATTTTGCCACCACACAGCCCTTCCCTTCCCCGCCCTCGGCAGAAAACTGGCTGGGCACGGACAGCAACGGGCACGATGTGCTGGCGCAAATTCTTTACGGCCTGCGGATTTCACTGTTCTTCGGCATTTTTCTGACCGCGCTGACCTCCGTCATCGGGGTCATGGCCGGCGCTGTACAAGGCTATTACGGCGGCATGATTGACTTGCTCGGCCAGCGTTTTATCGAAGTGTGGTCAGGCATGCCCACGCTCTATCTGATCATCATTCTGGCAAGCGTGGTGCAGCCAAGTTTCTGGTGGCTGCTGTTGATCAGTATTCTCTTCGGCTGGATGGCGCTGGTCAGCGTGGTGCGTGCGGAATTCCTGCGCACCCGAAATTTTGACTACATTCGTGCGGCGCAGGCAATGGGCGTCAGCGACCGGTCCATTATGCTGCGGCATATGCTGCCGAATGCGATGGTCGCCACCCTCACCTATTTGCCATTTATTTTGTGCGGGTCGATAACGTCTCTGACCTCACTGGATTTCCTCGGTTTTGGCCTGCCGCTCGGTTCGCCCTCTCTCGGCACGTTACTGATGGAAGGCAAAAACAACTTACAGGCCCCGTGGCTGGGCATCAGCGCCTTCGTGGTGCTGGCCTCGTTGCTGTCTCTGCTGATTTTCATTGGTGAAGCGGTTCGCGACGCCTTTAATCCGTCCGCACAACATCATGAGGCGCGCTGAGATGACAGACACTCCTCTTTTACACATTAAAAATCTCAGCGTGGCCTTTCGTCAGGCCGGTGAGGCGCGCGAAGTGGTGAGCGATGTGTCGCTGACTCTCCGCGCCGGAGAAACGCTGGCGCTGGTGGGCGAATCGGGCTCCGGCAAAAGTGTCACGGCGCTGTCAGTGCTGCGCCTGTTGCCCTCGCCGCCGGTGGTGTATCCGCAGGGGGACATTCTGTTTGCCGGAAAATCCTTACTGCACGCGGATGAAAGTACGCTGCGAAGTATTCGCGGCAACCAGATTTCGATGATCTTTCAGGAACCGATGGTGTCGCTCAACCCGCTGCACACCCTTGAAAAACAGCTCTCCGAAGTGCTGATGTTGCATCGCGGGTTGCGCGGTGAAGCAGCACGCAACGAGATCGTCCGTTGTCTTGACCGGGTGGGTATCCGCCAGGCCGCCTCGCGCCTGAAAGATTTCCCTCACCAGCTTTCCGGCGGTGAGCGCCAGCGGGTGATGATTGCGATGGCGGTGCTGACGCGGCCAAAACTGCTGATTGCCGATGAACCGACTACCGCGCTGGACGTGTCGGTGCAAGCGCAGATTTTATCGCTGCTCGATGAGCTGAAGCAGGAAATGGGCATGGCAATGCTGTTTATTACCCACAATCTGCGTATCGTGCGCCGCCTGGCAGATAACGTCGCGGTGATGCAGCATGGCCGCGTGGTGGAGCAGCAACCGCGCGCCAGCCTGTTCAGCCAGCCGCAGCACCCGTACACGCGCCAGCTTTTGCAGGCCGAGCCACAGGGCCGCCCGCAGCCGCTGACGGGCGAGCAGCCGGTTCTGCTGGAGGTGAAAAATCTTGCGGTTGGATTTCCGGTCAAACGCGGTCTGCTGCGCCGCACAGTGAGCATCAAACATGCCGTGAATCAGGTCAGTTTCCGTCTTCGTCGCGGGGAAAGTCTCGGCGTGGTGGGCGAATCCGGTTCAGGGAAAAGCACCACCGGGCTGGCGCTGCTGCGCCTGCTGAAGTCACAGGGTGAAATCTGGTTCGACGGGCAGCCGCTGCATACTTTTTCGCGTCAGCAAATGCTGCCCTTTCGCAGCCGGATCCAGGTGGTGTTTCAGGATCCCTTTTCGGCGCTGAACCCGCGTTTTACCGTCGGGCAAATCATTGCCGAAGGCCTGCTGGTACACCGAAAAGTGAGCGCCGGAGAGCGTGAAAAAGAGGTGATCCGCGCCATGGAAGACGTGGGGCTGGATCCGCAATCCCGTCACCGTTACCCGACTGAATTCTCCGGCGGCCAGCGTCAGCGCATCGCCATCGCCCGCGCCCTGATTTTACAGCCGGAAATGCTGATTCTGGATGAGCCTACGTCGTCGCTGGATAAATCGGTGCAGGCGCAGATCCTGGCGATCCTCAGCGAGCTGCAACAGCGTCGCGGCCTGACCTATCTGTTCATCAGCCATGATTTGCACGTCGTGCGCGCACTCTGTCATCAGCTGATGGTGTTACAGAATGGGGAAGTGGTGGAACAGGGAGACTGTGAGCAGATTTTCAACGCACCGCAGCACGCTTATACGCGGGAGTTGCTGGCCGCATCGGATGCGTTTGATACGCCGGTGGTGTGAAGCGCTTACGCTATGAATAGCGAACGGGCGGGACGACGCGCCTGACAGGGGAACACGTCAGGCGGTCAGAACGGATAGAGTGCGGTAATCGATTCGGCGATGGCCGCGCCAATATTTTTCAGGCAGCAGAGCGTGGCGCTTTCATCTTCGCGATGCACGAACAGACAAGGCTCACCGTCGATTTCAACGATCGCGGCTTTCACCTGAATATCTTCCAGCGCATTAGTCAGCTGGTGCATCACCTGCCAGGCAAACTCACCTTCATGACTGAGCAATTTCAGGCCAATCAGATTGTTATCTTCATCGTTGCCAGGCAGCGGAATCGGTTCAACTTTGATACCGGCAAAACCTGACATCCAGCGATAACTTTGCGGCAAACGGTGTACTACCGAAAGTTGGATATTATTCACGGGATTCCCCAGATAATGATTTATACACTTCACCAGCAAATGCGTAACATCTATACCAGTTATAGACGACAGACGCCGCTTTGCCCAATTAATGCTCAAATCATTAACATTAAATTAACGTAATCAAAAGCCAGCCAGCTGACAGTAGCCTTGTTTTGTCTGCTCCCGACGTTTGTGGGAGCCAGATCTCATTTTGGCTTCTTTGTAACCTTTTTCGCCTTATTTAACAACCATTTTAAGCATTGGTGGCTACTTTTTAACTTCTATTTGTTTACATAAAATTTACATATGGTGTGACTGCTTAAAAATAAGCGGCAGATTAACTTACTATTTATCAGTCACATAAAGGTTGTTCGCAGTAAAAAAATGTGTGAGGCTGTCAGCTATTTCATTGTGAAATGAACCATCTGGTTACAGCTTTCAGCGCGGCGCATAATACGTTAAATTCGTGATCTAATGTTAATAAATCCGCACAATTTGTTTGCACAAAACCCCTATTATTGGCTTATCATCCGCATCGTTATTACTGATATCGCCTGTCAGGATGAAAGCCACCCGCCTTAACCTTCTGATAAATATCACTAAAAGTCATTTTATTACGCATTCCTGAGTCATTTGGCTCACACCCAACCCAGCGAGAAATGAGATGGAAAACGATCCTTCAATCATGGAAAGCAATGTCACTGCCAATGGAACCGGTTTCAGTCGTCGTCAACTGCTGAAAGGTTTAACCTCCGCAATGGTTGCCAGCACCCTGCTCGGCTTTCCGTTCCTGAGCCTGGCTGAAAAAGAGACGGCCACCGCGTCGCCGGTTATTTTCGGTCAGTTCTACCTGATCTCTCAGGCCATCACAGAACATAAAAATATCAGCGAAGGTGCTTCCGCGCAGATTTTCAACGCGTTCCACCGCTCGCATCCGGATTTCGCCGCGCAGGTCACTCAGCTGCATGCGCTGGTCAAACCGGGGCAATCCGCCAAAACCTTGCAGGAAGCCGCCCGCCAACAAGGCCTGGGTGATCTGGTGACACTGATCGTCACCGCCTGGTACACCGGCACAGTCGGTCATGGTACCGATTCCATTTTAATATCTTATAAAGATGCACTGATGTATCGCCCGGTAAGCGACGGCCTGATCGTGCCGACTTACTGCGGTAACGGTCCGCTGTACTTCACCGCTGCGCCGCCTGACGCCGCGATGCCTGAATCCATGAACGCCGACCGTTTTACCAACATTTCTGAATCTGCTGATGTGAGCAAAGCCTGATGAAAAAACCCGAATTTACCGCAGACGGCGATGCGTCTGCTGATGTGATCGTTGTCGGTTCCGGCGTCGTGGGCGGTATGATTGCCGATCAGCTGGTCAGCCAGGGCTATTCCGTACTGGTGCTGGAAGCCGGTCTGCGCATTGAACGTGCGCAGGCCGTGGAGAACTGGCGCAACATGCCGTTCGACAACCGTGCCGGTTCTGATTTCCAGGGACTTTACCCGCAGTCAGAAAACGCCCCCGCGCCGCTCTATTTCCCGGAAAATAACTATGTCCATCTGACCGGCCCGAGCGCGGGCAGCTTCAAGCAAGGCTATCTGCGCACCGTCGGCGGCACCACCTGGCACTGGGCGGCGTCCTGCTGGCGTCACGTTCCTAACGATTTCAAAATGAAAACGTTATACGGCGTGGGTCGCGACTGGCCGATTTCCTATAATGAACTCGAACCTTATTACTGCCGCGCAGAAGAAGAAATTGGCGTAGCAGGCCCGAATGATCCGGCGTTGCAGTCCCCTTCCGAGCGCAGCAAACCCTATCCGATGGAGCAGGTGCCTTACGGTTACGGCGATACCCGTTTCGCTGAAATCGTGAACCCGCACGGTTACCGTTCGGTGCCGATCCCGCAGGGCCGCAGCACCCGCCCGTGGAACGGTCGCCCGACCTGTTGCGGTAACAACAACTGCCAGCCCATCTGCCCGATCGGTGCCATGTATAACGGTATTGCCCACGTGGAACGCGCCGAAAACAAAGGTGCCGTGGTACTGGCCGAAGCGGTGGTCTACAAAATCGACACCGATGAAAACAACAATGTGACCGCCGTTCACTGGCTGGACAGCGACAAAAAATCGCATAAAGCCACCGGTAAGGTGTTCGCACTGGCCTGCAACGGTATCGAAACCCCGCGTCTGCTGCTGATGGCGGCTAACGAAAAGAACCCGAACGGGATTGCCAACTCGTCCGATCACGTTGGCCGTAACATGATGGATCACTCCGGTTTCCACTGTACGTTTATCGCCAAAGAACCCCTGTGGATTGGCCGTGGTCCGGCGCAGAGCAGTTGCCTGGTCGGCCCCCGCGATGGCGATTTCCGCAAAGAATATTCAGCCAACAAAATGATCCTCAACAATATCAGCCGCGTGATCCCGGCGACGTCGAAAGCGTTGCAGATGGGGCTGGTGGGGAAAGAGCTGGATGAAGAGATCCGCCGCCGTTCCATCTTTGGCGTGGATTTGTCCATCAGCCTGGAACCGCTGCCGGATCCGAATAACCGCCTGACCCTGAGCACCACCCGTAAAGATCCGCACGGTCTGCCGTGCCCGGACATTCATTACGACGTCGGCGATTACGTGCGTAAAGGTGCCGAAGCCGCACATAAGCAGCTGGAACACATCGGTTCCCTGTTTATGGCGGAAGAATTCAACATCACCACCAGCCTGAACGCCAACAACCACATCATGGGCGGCACCATCATGGGCAGCGATCCGAAGGATTCCGTGGTCAACGGTGAATGCCGGGCGCATGACCACGCTAACCTGTGGTTGCCGGGCGGCGGTGCGATCCCGTCTTCCAGCGTGGTGAACAGTACGCTGACCATGGCCGCACTGGGCCTGAAAGCGGCGGATGACATGGCGAAAAAACTGGCAGGTGCAGCATGAGAAAAATCCTTGTTGCCTGCCTGTTAAGTGCTTCGTTTTGCGGATTCGCTGCGGCACAGGACAATCAGGCGGAACTTATCCGTCAGGGTCAGGAAGTGGCGACCGCCGCTGACTGTCAGGCCTGTCATACCGCGCCGGAAGGCGGTAAGCCGTTTGCCGGTGGCTATGAAATCCATTCGCCGATGGGCACGATTTATACCACCAACATCACGCCTTCGAAGCAGTTTGGTATCGGTAATTACACCGAAGAACAGTTTACCCGCGCGGTGCGTGCAGGCGTTCGTCCGGATGGTGCAAATCTGTATCCGGCCATGCCTTACACCTCTTACAGCCATATGAGCGATGCCGACATGCACGCGCTGTATGTCTACTTCCTGCAAGGGGTGAAGCCGGTCGAGCAACCGAATACTGAAACCGCCCTGCCGTTCCCGTTCAACATGCGTATTGCGATGGCGGGCTGGAACATGATGTATCTCGACAGCACGCCGTTTAAGCCGGATCCGTCGAAAAGCGAGCAATGGAACCGCGGCGCGTATCTGGTCAACGGCGCCGGTCACTGTGATACCTGCCACACGCCACGTAACCTGATGATGGGTTCAGTGACCGATAAACCGCTGGCGGGCGGCATGGTCGGCCCGTGGTATGCACCGAACATCAGTTCTGATCCGGTCAGTGGTATCGGCAACTGGTCGCAGGCTCAGCTGGTGGAATACCTGAAAACCGGCCGTACCGCCGGGAAAAATCAGGCGGCAGGCGGCATGGCAGAAGCGGTGCAAAACAGCCTGCAATACATGTCTGACACGGATCTGAACGCGATTGCCTTCTACCTGAAAAACAGCACACCGGTGCGCGACCCGCGGGATACGCAGGCAGCGGATACTTTCGGTAAGCCGGTAAACGTGGAAGAAGGCCTGCGCGGCGCGCATCCTTATAACGCGAACAAAACCATCGATAACGGTGCGGCCTTGTTCAGTGGTTATTGCTCCAGCTGTCATCAGCCGGATGGCTCCGGCAGCAAGAATCAGGCGTACCCGTCGCTGTTCAACAACACCGCTACCGGTCTGGGCAACGCGTCAAACCTGATTTCCGCCATTCTGTACGGCGTGGATCGCCAGGTCGGCGACCATCATGTGCTGATGCCGAAATTTGGCGTGGGTTCGTATGTCGGTCAGCTCGACGATCAGCAGATTGCCGATATCTCCAACTACGTGCTGAAGAACTACGGCAACGCGGGTGTGCAGGTTAACGCGCAGGATGTCGCGGTGTTACGCGCCGGCGGGCCGGTCACATTGCTGGCAAAACTCCAGCCGTTCATGGCACCGGCGATGGTGGCAGGCGTGGTGATTCTGCTGGTGCTGATTTTCTGGCTCGGACGCAAACGCAAAGCGAAAGCGGCGTAATTCGTTCAATGCAATGCAAAACGGCCCTGCTTAAGGGCCGTTTTTTTATGTCAGAAATTCAGCTTAACCTCTGCCCACCAGCGGCATCGCGCTCGCCATGACGGTCATGGTCAGCACGTTAGTATCAAGCGGCAAACCGGCCATAAATGCCACCGCCTCACCGACACGTTCCACCGGGATCACCGGTTCTTCGGCGATATGCCCGTCGGCCTGCATTCTGCCCGCCAGCGCTTTATTGCCCATATCCGTCGCCGCATTGCCGACATCAATCTGCCCGCAGGCAATATTGAACGCGCGCCCATCCAGCGCAGTGGATTTGGTCAGACCGGTAATGGCGTGTTTGCTGGCGGTGTACGGCGCAGAATTCGGGCGCGGCGACTGCGCCGAAATCGAGCCGTTGTTGATGATGCGCCCGCCCTGCGGCGATTGCTGTTTCATCAGTTTTACCGCCGCCTGCGTACATAAAAATACGCCGGTCAGATTGGTGTTGATCACCGACAGCCAGTCTTCCACCGGCAGTTCGTCGATGGGCACATCCTTCACATTGTTACCGGCGTTATTGAACAGCACATCCAGCCGCCCGAAGGTTTCCTGAATATCCTGAAACAGCGCAGCGACCGACTCTGGGCTGGTAACGTCCAGTTGCCGCGCCACCGCCTGCCCCGCTGCAAATAACTTCACCGCCTGATCCAGTTTTTCTTTGTTACGCCCGGCCAGGATCACGGTAAAACCGATCGCTTCCAGCGCCTTCGCGGCACTCAGGCCAATGCCGCTCCCGCCGCCGGTGACTAAAGCAATTTTCGCGTTTTCTGTGCTCATCTCGCTTCCTTTTACACCGCGGCCAGCATGCCGCCATCAATGAATAAAAGATGCCCGTTGACGAAATCTGAGGCCCGGGATGACAGATAAACTGCGCCGCCGACCAGCTCTTCCGGGTTACCCCAGCGCGCTGCCGGTGTGCGTTTACACAGCCAGTCGGAGAACTCTTTGTTATCCACCAGCGCCTGCGTCATGTCGGTTTTGAAATAGCCCGGCGCGATGCCGTTCACCTGAATATTGTAGCGCGCCAGCTCAACACACATGCCGCGGGTCAGCATTTTCACCGCGCCCTTTGACGCGGCGTAAGGCGTGATGGTGTCGCGGCCCAGCTCGCTTTGCATCGAACCGATATTGATAATTTTGCCGCGCTCGCGCTGGATCATGTAACGCGCCACTGCCTGAGAAACCAAAAACACGGATTTCTGATTCACGGCAATCACGTCGTCCCAGTCTTTCTCCGGAAACTCGGTGAATTTGTGACGGCGCTGGATCCCGGCGTTATTGATCAGCACATCAATCGGTCCGATGGTGCTTTCAATGTGATCAATCGCCTGATTCACCGCCTGACTGCTGGTGACATCAAACGCAACGGCATGGGCGATAAAACCTTCCGCCCGCAGGGCTTCCGCCGCCTTTTGCGTGGACGCCTGCTGGGTACCGTTGACGATAATTTCAGCGCCGTGCTGCGCCAGCCCTTTCGCCAGCAGGAAACCCAGACCGCGCGTGGATCCGGTGACCAGTATCTTTTTGTTATCCAGTGAGAAGAGATTTGTCATAGCATTGGCCTTATGGAGGAAGCGGTTCGAAGCGTTAGCCACACTACAACGTTTTAGGCGCGGGCAAACTGTGATGCAGATCACTTTGAAGGATGTTAAAAAACGCTGTTACCCTTCGTGTGATCATCATCATTTTGATAACAATTCACGGCGCTTTCTGTTTCAATAATCAGGACTATTTGCAGGTACAACCAGGAACATTCCGCATGAGAAATCAGCGCGTGACACTACAGGATATCGCCCAACTGGCAGATGTGACCAAGATGACGGTCAGTCGTTTTCTGCGCACGCCGGAAAAGGTGTCTCCTGAAACCCGCGAGCGCATCACCAGGGTGATGGAGGAAGTGGGATATCCGCTGGAAGAGGCGCGGGGACCGGCCAAAGCGCCGCGCATCGGCATTCTTGTGCCGTCGTTCAATAATCAGATCTTCTCCGATTTGCTGGCCGGTATTGAATCGGTGACCTCAGCACAGGGCTACCAGACGCTGGTGGTCAATTATGATTACAGCAAAGAGCGCGAAGAAGAGCACATCATCAACCTGCTGGGTTATCAACTGGCGGGGCTTATCCTGACGGATTCCGTCCATACGCTGAAAGCCGATAAGTACCTGAATGCGGCGGATATTCCCGTGGCGCAGGTGATGGATCTGGATGATACCCATGGCCGGATCGCCGTAGGGTTTGACAATCAGCAGGCCGGCTACGACATGGCCACCACGCTGCTCGCCAGCGGCAAACAGCACGTGGTTTATTTTGGCTCGATGTCTGATGCCCGCGATCAGAAACGTTATCAGGGATATTGCCGCGCCATGAATGAACGCGGGCTGACGCCGGTGCATATCACGCCAAATAAAGTCTCGTCGGTGTCTATTGGCGCAGGCATGCTGGCGATGGCGCGCCAGCTGGATCCGCAAACCAATGCAATCTTATGCACCAATGACGATATTGCGGTCGGCGTGTTACAGGAATGCCTGAAATTAGGCATCCGCGTACCGCAGGACATGGCGATTTCCGGTTTCCACGGGCTGGATATCGGGCTGGCCACCACGCCGCTGCTGGCCAGTGTCATCACGCCGCGCTTTGAAATGGGTAAAGTGGTGTCTGAAATATTACTCAAGAAAATCAATAATCTGCCTACCATTGAGCGGGTCGATTTGCACTACCGCATCTCGCTTGGCGGCACCATTTAACCGGGTATTTCCTCTTCTTTTGCCCTGTCACCCTTCGTTTATCCACGCCTGAAATAAGGCGTGGGATCACGTAAGAAGTAACACCTTTTCTTAACATAATTCAACGTGACTCATGTCACGAAATACTTTCCTCAAAATGCTTTTATTAGGACATCGCCTGATACCCCTACACAGAGGAAAGAATATGAATAATAAGATTCCTAAGGCCCGCTGGTTACGCGTCATCGCTCCCATCCTTATCGCCTGTATTATTTCTTTCATGGACAGGGTTAATATCAGTTTCGCCATGCCCGGCGGAATGGACGCTGAATTAGGCATTACCGCATCAATGGCCGGTCTGGCCGCCGGTATATTCTTTATCGGGTATTTATTCCTGCAGGTTCCGGGCGGCAGCCTGGCGGTTCACGGCAGCGGACGTAAGTTTATCGCCTGCTCGCTGATTGCCTGGGCGGTGATCTCCATCCTGACCGGCTTTATTACCAATCAGTACCAACTGCTGTTCCTGCGCTTTGCGCTGGGTGTGGCCGAAGGCGGGATGCTGCCGGTGGTGCTGACCATGGTCAGCAACTGGTTCCCGGATAAAGAACGTGGCCGCGCCAATGCGTACGTACTGATGTTCGCGCCGCTGGGCGGAATGATCACCGCGCCGCTGTCCGGCCTGATTCTGGATACGCTCGACTGGCGCTGGTTGTTCATCATTGAAGGGGCATTGTCTTTCGTGGTGATGATTTTCTGGTGGTTCACCATCAGCGACCGTCCGGAAGAGGCCAAATGGCTGTCAGAGCGTGAACGCGACTATCTGGTCACCGAGCTGAACCGCGAACGCGACGCCCTGCGGGCGCTGGCGCCGGTGAACAATGCGCCGCTCAAAGAGGTGTTCCGCAACGGTTCTATCGTCAAACTGATCATCATTAACTTCTTCTATCAGACCGGCATCTACGGTTACACCCTGTGGCTGCCGACTATCCTGAAAAACCTCACCGGCGGCGACATGAGCTCGGTGGGTATGCTGGCGATTATCCCTTACGTGGGCACCATGCTGGGGATTCTGGCGATGTCGGTGATGTCGGATAAAACCGGCAAACGCCGGATGTTTATCGCCCTGCCGCTGTGTGGTTTTGCAGCCTGTCTGGCGGCGTCGGTGGCGTTTGGTCATAACATCATGGCGGCCTACGGTTTCCTGGTCGGTGCTGGTTTCTTCCTGCAAGCCGCCACCAGCGCCTTCTGGACCATTCCGGGCAAAGTGACCACGCCGGAAGTAGCAGGCAGCGCGCGCGGTGTGATTAACGGTCTGGGGAATTTAGGGGGCTTCTGCGGGCCGTATCTGGTCGGCGTACTGGTCAGCCTGTACGGTCAGAGCACCGCGATTTACGCGCTGGTGGCGTCATTACTGATTGCCGCAGCGGTCACCACGTTACTGCCGAAAGAGTGCGACATGGCGCTTATCCCCGGCGCGAAAGCCAAAGCGATGGCGGATGAATATGCCCGGATGCGGATAAGCCGCAAGACGAAAAGCATAAATACGCCCATTACCGGTTGATCATTTCGTCGCCCTGATGCAGAGGTAATTCGTATAAATGATAATGATTATTCAGGTAAGCATTATTATTGGTGAAGTAAAGTCAAATTTTTAGACTTTATATAATACGCGGTTAAATTTTGTACTAATCTCTGATCGTAAGTCCTTCGCAGTTAACTTTACGCTCTGGAGATAAACATGACTTTAACGCTAAAAACATCACACCCTGAATTAGACAGTGCATTGAAAATGCATAGATAAAGACAACATAACGACCCCGGCAGAATTCATGGCTATCCGTGATTCTGCCGATCAGGCGCTGACAGTGGTAAAGAATGAGCCCACGCTGGAGGCAGTCAAAGTCTTCCAGAAAGAGATGGATGAAGCCGTGCAGTCCATGCAGAAAGTCGCGCTTGCTGCACGTAAAAATAAAATCACGCCCGAAGAAAGAGATGCACTGATCGCCGGTGTCGAGGCACAGGTGGCATATGTGGTACTGGGGTATAAATCCAGTATTGAGCGGCTTAATACCTTTAATCAAAAGTAAGCTGACTTACTGATATTGAACGGCAGAAAAAGAAAAAGGCTGGCTAAATAATACTATTTAGCCAGCCTTTATTTTTGGTCGCGTCTGCAACGGCTCTTATGATGCTTTTTGGGGCTGCGGGCGGCTCGCGTACAGGTACAGCAAGGTGGCGGCAATCACGCAAAACGCCATTGAACCGACCATCGGCCAGGCACTTTTCGCGGTAAACAGTGACAGAATGGAACCAATCGCCGCACCGGTGCCGAAACGAATCGTCCCGGCCAGAGAGGCCGCGGTACCGGCCATGTGCGGAAAGTCATCCATGATCACCGCCATCGCGTTAGAGGTCACCATGGCAATCACGCCGACATACCCCGCCACGCCCATCACCATCGCCCAGAACGGCAGACCGAGCAGGCAAACCACGACCAGCCAGATACCCATCGCCAGCTGCACAAACAGGCCAAAACGGAACATTTTGACAGCACCTGCGCGGCGAACATTACGGCTGTTGATAAGCGTCAGGATCACCAGCGCCACAATATTGAGCGCAAAGTAAAAGCCGAAATTCTGCGGTGAAACTCCGTTCAGCTCGATATAGACAAACGGACCGGCGCTGAGAAAAGAGAACATACCGGCGAAGGAGAAACCACTCGCCAGCATATAACTGAGCACGCGTTTATGACGGAACAGTGAGACGAAGTTGCCCACGCTGGTGCGTAAATGGAATTTTTGTCTTCGCTCTTTGGGTAATGTTTCTTTGATGTACACCGCGACCAGGGTCGCTGCGATCAGTGCCGCAATGGCCATCGCCCAGAATATCGCGTGCCAGCTGAACAGCACCATCAGCACGCCGCCCAGCATCGGAGCAAGCAGCGGCGCGACGGTCATCACCAGCACAACGAAAGACATCATCCGCGAGAACTCGTCTTTGGTGAACATATCGCGCATCAGGGCGTTGATCACCACGCTGGCCGCTGCGGCGGCTAAGCCGTGCAGGAAACGCATCCAGACCAGTTGCTCGACCGACTGCGCCATCGCACAGGCACCGGCCGCCACCGCAAAGATCATCACGCCCCAGAAGATCACCGGTTTACGCCCGAGGCTGTCTGCCATCGGCCCGTAAAACAGCTGCCCTATCGCAAAACCCAGCACATACGCGCTGAGGGTCATTTGCACACTGCCCGCCGGAACACCATATTCCTGCGCAATCACGGGCATACTTGGCAGATACATATCGATAGCCAATGGCATCAGCATCGATATCAATCCCAGAATGAAAATTAATCCAATATGGGATACCGGTTTTTCCTGCACGTTCACCACCAAATTAATCAGATAATGAAAAAACTACCGCGGGGGCATGCCAACGCTGGCAATTTCCTGCTCAGTTAACGGACGATACTGGCCTGGCTCCAAATCTTCATCCATCACAATCCCGCCAATGCGTTCGCGGTGCAGTGCCACAACGTGGTTGCCCACGGCGGCAAACATGCGTTTAACCTGATGGTAACGGCCTTCGCTGATGGTCAGACGCACCACGCGCTCATCGACTTGCTCAAGCTGTGCCGGTTTGGTCAGGGAATCTTCGTTGTGCAGCTGAACGCCCGCTTCAAACTGTGCGGCAGTGTCATCCGCCAGCGGATTTTCGAGCGTCACCAGATAGGTTTTTTCGCACTGATGGCGCGGAGACGTAATGCGGTGCGACCACTGGCCGTCGTCGGTCATTAACACCAGACCGGTAGTGTCGATATCCAGACGCCCTGCGGCATGCAGTTTGTACGCTACCGGCTCTTCGAGGAAGTACAGCACGGTCGGGTGATCGGGATCATCGGTGGAACAGACATAGCCCTGCGGCTTATTAAGCATGAAATAACGCGGGCCAGTGATTTGATCCAGCACGTTACCGTCGAATTCGACACGCTGTTCGGGGCTGATTTTCATCGCGCCGGTTTTGACGATTTCACCGTCAACGGTGACACGTTTGTTGCGAAGCTCACGCAGAACGAGCGCGCGGCTTACACCTAATTGCTGAGATAAAAACTTGTCCAGACGCATTGGATCGGCTTGCCTTACATGGCGATCTGAGTGATCGCGTTACTGATAAAACACAAGACCCCGCCGCCGCATTCAAGCAACTGACAGGGTTCAGGGTTGTTCGATTCGTAATACTTTCAATTCGCAATAACTGCAAAACGTGATTATTACTTCGAGGGGGCAGATGCACTGCCGCATTGAGACAGAGAGTATAGCCGCGCTTAGCGACGCATCCTAGGAGGAAAGCATAAAAATAAGCAGGCTACACATTCCCGCGGCGTGATTTGATTGCTCATCGCCATGCGGCAGATTTCTTGGCATACTCCACCACTGTATTTATTAACATGTAAATGAACAGGTGATGGCCGACCCGTGACTGCTTTTACGCTCCGCCCCTATCAGCAAGATGCCGTGGACGCCACGCTGCGTCATTTCCGTCAGCACGATGAACCGGCGGTGATCGTGCTGCCTACCGGCGCGGGAAAAAGCCTGGTGATTGCCGAACTCGCCCGCGTCGCGCGTGGCCGTG
>NZ_MJIB01000005.1:242393-265679 GCF_003697865.1 Rahnella sp. Larv3_ips
CCTCAAACAAAGCCGCGGTAAAGTGGTGTTCGGCAGCGTGCAGTCCGTGGCCCCCAATCTGGCGGCATTCAGCGGTGAGTTTTCCCTGCTGATCGTCGATGAATGCCACCGCATTTCTGACGATGACACCAGTCAGTATCAGCAAATCATTACCCACCTGAAAGCGCAAAACCCGCGCCTGCGCCTGCTCGGGCTGACGGCCACGCCTTACCGTCTCGGCAAAGGCTGGATTTATCAGTACCACCATCAGGGCATGGTGCGCGGCGATGCCAACAGCCTGTTCCGCGACTGCATTTATGAACTGCCTTTACGTTACATGATCAAAAACGGCTTTCTGGTGCCGCCTGAGCGGCTCGATATGCCGGTGGTGAGTTACGATTTCAGCCGGTTGCAGGCCAACAGCAACGGGCTGTTCAGCGAAGCGGATCTGAACAACGAGCTGCGCCAGCAAAAACGTATCACGCCACACATCATCAGCCAGATCGTAGAGTTCTCGCAGGATCGCAAAGGCGTGATGATTTTTGCTTCCACGGTGGAACATGCGGGTGAGATTTTTGGCCTGCTGCCGAAAGGTGAAGCGGCGCTTATCAGCGCACAAACGCACGCCGTCGAACGCGACCGGCTGATCACGGCATTTAAGGCGCAGCAGTTACGCTATCTGGTGAACGTCTCGGTGCTGACCACCGGTTTTGACGCCCCGCACGTAGACTTGATCGCCATTTTGCGTCCGACGGAATCGGTCAGCCTGTATCAGCAAATCGTCGGGCGAGGGCTGCGTCTGGCGCCGGGTAAAACCGATTGTCTGATCCTCGATTACGCCGGAAACCCGCACGATCTTTTCACGCCGGAAGTCGGCAGCCATAAACCGGCGGGCGATAACAAACCGGTGCAGGTCTTCTGCCCCGCCTGCGGCTTCGCCAATATCTTCTGGGGGAAAACCACCGAAGACGGCACGATCATCGAACATTTTGGGCGTCGCTGTCAGGGCGTGCTGGAAGATGACGAGGGCAACCGCGAGCAGTGCGATTTCCGTTTCCGCTTTAAAAGTTGCCCGCACTGTGGCGCGGAAAATGATATCGCCGCGCGCCGTTGCCACCAGTGCCAGGAAATTTTGGTCGATCCGGACGATATGCTGAAAGCCGCCCTGCGCCTGAAAGATGCGCTGGTGCTGCGCTGCAGCGGCATGAATCTGGAACACGGGCGCGACGATAAAGGCGAATGGCTGAAAATCACCTATTACGATGAAGACGGCGCGGATGTCTCCGAACGTTACCGGCTCAGCACGCCCGCTCAACGCATGGCGTTTTTGCACAATTTCCTGCGCCCTCACCAGCGCGCGCCGGGTGTGCCGCTGGAATGGCAGACGGCGGCGGATATCATCGCGCTGCAGGTTTTACTGCGCCACCCGGATTTCGTGGTGGCCCGCATGAAGGGTCAGTTCTGGCAGGTGCGGGAGAAAATGTTTGATTATGAGGGGCGATACCGGCGTGCCAACGAACTGCGCGGGTGAGTAAATAAGCGGATCCTGGCTATTTATATTGCTGCCACCGTCCTGCTCCGGTATCATACCGCCCGCTTTCGCCTTGTGTGGAAGCCGTAATACTCAACTCGTCACTCGGTCGCAGGTGGCGGGGCAAATCTTAGAAGTAGTGCTAATAGAGAAACATACAATGTTCACTATCAATGTTGAAGTACGTCCGGAAGCAGAGCAGGGCAAAGGTGCGAGCCGCCGCCTGCGTTTAGAAAACAAATTCCCAGCTATCATTTACGGTGGCTCAGCTGCTCCAGTTTCAATCAAACTGGACCATGATTCTGTTAAGAACATGGAAGTTAAAGCGGAGTTCTACTCTGAAGCTATTACTCTGGTTGTCGACGGTAAAGAAACCAAAGTTAAAGTTCAGGCTGTTCAGCGCCACCCGTTCAAGCCAAAACTGGCTCACATCGACTTCGTTCGCGTTTAATCGCTGACTGAGTTGTTGCGCATCGGGACGCCGTGCGAGAACAAATAAAAAACACCGCTCAGGCGGTGTTTTTTATTGGGCGCTGTTCAGCTTTTCTCCCCTTTCACCAGGGAGAGGATCGGGAATTACTTCCCGCTTTTACGCTGCAACTGATCCCGCAGATTCGGTGGCGTACCTTTAATGGTCAGCGTATCGGTCGCCGGATCCCAGAAAATACGTTCGCCCATCAGCATGGCATCGAAATTAATGCTCAGACCCCCGCCGCTGCCGGCGAATTTGGTCAGCTGACGCAAGGTGCTGCGGTCCGCCGGGAACGTCTCTTCCAGCGCGTATCCCTGCTCCTGAGTAAACTCTTTGAATTTCTTGTCATTCCACGGCGGCAGCTCTTCGGACAAATCATCCAGGGCGATTTCTTCGCCTGCCTGCAACTGCTCATTACAGTAGGTGTAAACCTGCTGACGGTAATTCTGACGCTCATTTTTATCGAGCTGCGCTTCGGTACAGAAATCATCCACCGCCTGTAACAAACCACGGTTTTGCGCTTTGGTGTCCAGACCCACGGACGCGCCGAGGAAATCCATGAAGAAGTCAGAAACTTTGCGCCCTACCCGACCTTTAAGGAACGTCAGATAACGGGTGGATTCAGGATTGGTTTCCCATTCGGTCAGATCGACACGCGCCACGATGTCCGCATGGTTGATGTCCAGATAATGAATACTGCTCACATCCAGTTGCTCATTCACGCGCATACTGCTGCGGCTGTTCAGCACCGCGACCAGTAAATAATCCACCGCCAGGAAGCGATAATGGCAAAACAGCACCACGCCGCCTTCGGCGAACGGATATTTAGCCAGCTCGTCACGCAGGCGGCCGGTGGCGGCGCGGCTGAATGACAGGAAATCATCGTCCCCTTTGCGGCAGCCACGCAGTGCAACGGCCAGCTCGCTGTCTTCGTTGAACAGACCGTACGCTTTGCTTTTTGCACTGTAGACGCGGTGCAATTCCGCCATCATTTCATCAACGGCAGCATTTGGCGTCAAAAGCGTGTCGCGCAGCACAACATCCAGCGTTTGCTCATCGCGTTTGTTCAACTGGTGCAGAGCGATCTGCTCGATATCCAGACTCATGGGGACTTTCTCCTGTTAGAAATGCAGCCGTATAAGGGGGGTTTGCCTGCGGGGCGTATTCAAACACTGAAGCGCCAAAGCCGCAACCACTCCCGCCGCTGAAACACTGATTAATAGATGCGATCAATACCGGAACGTTATCTCCGTTATAAAAATGCGGAAACTGATGCCGTGATCAGCTAAGATATTGGACTTTGTCAGATCAAGAAGCACAATACTCTATGGCACAATCATCCCGTTACAGTGACGAACATGTTGAACAGCTCCTTTCCGAGCTGGCAACCGTTCTTGAAAAGCACCGCGCCCCAACCGATCTTTCTCTGATGGTTCTGGGCAATATGGTGACTAACCTGATTAATACCAGCGTCGCTCCTGCACAGCGCAAAGCGTTATCACAGTCTTTTGCTAATGCCTTGCAAGCGTCGATAAGAGAAGATAAAGCCCATTAATCCATTACTTGCCCAATACCTCTCATGGTGACAAATAGTCAGCGCTATCGCGAAAAAGTTTCCCAGATGATCAGCTGGGGGCACTGGTTCGCCCTGTTTAATATCCTGCTCATTCTTGGGATCGGCAGCCGCTACCTGTTTGTTTCTGACTGGCCTTCTTCCCTGCAAGGGCGCATTTACGCGCTGGTCAGCTGGCTTGGGCACTTCAGTTTTATCGGTTTCGCCGCCTATCTGCTGATCATCTTCCCGCTGACCTTCGTGGTGATGTCGCAAAGGCTGTTGCGTTTCCTGTCAGCGATACTGGCGACTGCCGGGCTTACGCTGGTGCTGGTGGATACCGAGGTCTTTACCCGTTTCCACCTGCACATCAATCCCGTGGTTTGGGAACTGGTCGTCAACCCCGGACGGGGCGAGATGGCGCGCGACTGGCAGCTGATGTTTATTGCCGTGCCGGTGATTTTCCTGCTCGAAATGCTGTTCGGTACCTGGGCATGGCAAAAGCTGCGCAGCCTCAACCGCCGCAATTTTGCCAAACCCATCGTCGTGCTGTTTATCGTCAGCTTCTTTGCTTCGCACCTGATGTATATCTGGGCGGATGCCAATTTCTATCGTCCGATCACCATGCAGCGTTCAAATCTGCCGCTCTCTTACCCGATGACCGCGCGCAAATTCCTCGAAAAACATGGTCTGCTGAACGCCGAAGAGTATCAGCGGCGCCTTATCGAGCAGGGAAATCCGGAAGCGCTGGCGGTGGAATACCCGCTCAACAGCATCACGTTCCGCAATACCGGCACCAAATACAATCTTCTGATGGTGGTGCTGGACGGCGTGCATACTTCCACGCTGGATAAGGACATGCCTGCACTGAACGATTTTGCCAAACAGAACATCCGTTTTGAGCAGCATTTCAGCTCCGGCAATCGTGATGATACCGGCCAGTTCGGCCTGTTCTACGGCATCTCGCCGACCTACATGCAGGGCATTCTCGCTGCCCGTAAACCTTCTGCGCTGGTGACCTCGCTGGAACAGCAGGGCTACGAGTTTGGCCTGTTTGCCTCTGACGGCTTTGATAATCCGCTGTACCGTCAGGCATTACTGACCGACTTTACGCTGCCAGCGCCGGTGAAACAGTCCGATCAACAGACGGTGGCGCAGTGGCAACAATGGCTGAACGTGCGCGGCAATGGCCCGTGGTTCTCCTACGTAAATCTGAACGGCATCAGTGCTTCGTTGCGCCAGAACGGCGACAGCGTGCCGGTGGGGAATACCTTTATTCATCGTTACCAGCGCGGCGCACAAAGCGTCGATCAGCAAATCACGGCTATCCTGCAATCGCTAAAAGATCGCGGTGAGCTGGATAAAACCGTGGTAGTGATCACCGCGTCGCACGGCATTGAATTCAATGAGAACGGTACCTGGGGTTCAGGCAATGCCATGAACCGCCAGCAGTTGCAGGTGCCGCTGATCATTCACTGGCCGGGCACACCGGCACAGAATATCGATAAGCTGACGGCACATGCCGATGTAATGACCACGCTGATGCAGCGCCTGTTGCACGTCACCACATCGCCGGCGGATTACTCGCAGGGTGAAGATTTGTTTGCTGCGAAACGTCGCCACAACTGGGTGACCACCAGTGACGATGGCACGCTGGTCATCACCACGCCGGACCAGACGCTGGAACTGGAAAGCGACGGGGATTACCGCGCCTTCGACGCCAACGGCAAACACATTAAAGATCAGAAACCTGAACTCAGCCTGCTGCTGCAGGTACTGACAGACGAGAAACGCTTCCTGGCTAACTGATTAGCCTGCGTTGAGAAAAAGGCCTTCACCGATGCGTCAGTGAAGGCCTTTTTGTTTGTCAGTGGCGCGGGCGGTTTACAGCCCCGCCCACCATAGTCTGGCTTTCAGCCCCCATGAAGAGGTCCAGCCGGTGGTGGTGCTGACCACCTCGCCTTTGCTGATGATCACAAACGTCGGCGTTACGCCCACATCCCACTGCGAAGAAATCTCGCCGCGCGGATCATTAACCACCGGCATGACGTAATGTTTCGCGGTCAGATACTGCTGAATTTTTGCCGCCTCGCCCGAACGCAGCGCCACGGAGATCACATTCCCGCCCTCTTGCGCCAGCGTTGCCACCCCCGGCGTGGTCATCTTGCAGATCCCGCACCACGTCGCCCAGAAGTAGACCAGCAGCGGCCGCTGCTGGCTTTGTTCGAGCAGCGTGATGCGTTGCCCCTCCAGAGTTTGCAGGGCCTGATTGCCGAAATTCGCCGGAGCCTGCGGCGCCCGCAGGAAATCCATGCCGGACGTCACGGCGATGATCAGCAGCGCCATCACCGCCCCTTCGCGTAACCGGCGCTTAAGTTTTGTCATTTTGTGCCTTCGCCAGTTGCTCCTTCACCAGTTTATTCAGATCTTCCCAGCTGATGGCACCCGCCACCAGCTGATCGCCAATGATCGTGGCTGGCGTCCCCTGAATGCCCAGCACTTCCGCGATTTCCACGTTGGTTTTCAGCTCAAGATAACTGGCTGGCGTGACGGTGATCGGCGCCAGTCCGACACTTTTCACCGCCTCCACGGCGCTGGCCTCGTCATGCGGCCCTTTTTTGGACATCAGGCGCTGATGTACAGCCAGAAACTTGTCGGGATGCTGCTCCCAGACGGTCATCGCCGCGCGACCGGCAATGATCGAGCTGGCACCGCGAAAAGGCAGCAACTTGATCACCACCGCCACTTGCGGATTTTCCTTCACGACCCGCGCGAGCAGCGGATCAAACTGTTTGCAGTACGGGCAGTTGTAATCGGTAAATGACACGATCGTCAGCCGGGGATTTTTGGCACCAAAGTGCGGCGTGGCCGGATTGTTGAACAGCGTCTCTTCCGGCGTCATCGCCAGCACCGCGGGAGACATCACCATCATCAGTATCAGCATTAACATTTTCATTATTCAGCTCCCTGGGCATTTTTCAGCCCCTTTAACACGGCTTCGCGGGTCAGCAGCGGCGACAGAATCTCGCCATCAGGCCGCTGCGGGCCATAAATTTGATTGAAGGGTACGGCGACGCTGCCGCGCTTTTGCAAAAATTCATTGATGGCGGGCGACGGCAAACTCCAGTCACCGCGCAGGGCGACGACCTGTTTGTCCGTCAGCGCCTGCTGCACATCATCACGCAGCAGGACATTGTATTTATTGGCTTTACAGGTCACACACCAGTCAGCGGTAACATCCACAAACACCACTTTTTTCTCTGCCAGCGCATCACGAATCGCCTGCTCTGACAGCGGTTGCCAGCGAATTTCATCCCGCGGGGGGTGGATACCGGTGGTCCAGGAGAGGCTGAAGAAGAGCGCCAGACCCGCCACCAGCCCGGCACCGCTGGCGATTGCCGCAGCGCGCAGGCCATAACGACGTGCGCTGGCCACCACCAGTATCAGCAGCAGAACCCCGGCGATGACCATTGCCCCGCGTTCGGGCAGATGGTTTTGCAACAGGCTGAGCAGCCACAGGCAGGCGGCGAGCATCAGCGCACCGAGCGCCATCCGCACACGCAGCATCCAGCGGCCAGGGCGCGGAAGCCGCAACGCCAGACCCGGCCAGAGGGCGATCATCAGCCACGGCAGGCTCATGCCCATTCCCAGCATCAGAAATAACCCCCACAACACCGGCAACGAAGCCGCCAGCGCAAAAGCCACGGCGGTGCCAAGGAAAGGCGCAGAGCACGGCGTTGCCAGCAAGGTGGCGAAGGCACCTTCGGCAAAGTGACCGGCTAAACCGCTGCGTTTTTGCGTCGCCAGCCGCGTGGTGAGGCGGGAAGGCAGCGTGATCTCAAACAGGCCCAGCAGATTGGCGGTGAACAGCGCGGTGACCGTCACCATCAGCCCGATAAACCATGGGTTCTGAAACTGAATGCCCCACCCCAGCGTCTGATTCGTGGCGCGCAGCACCGTCATCAGTAGCGCCAGCGCGAGGAACGACGTGATAATCCCGGCGGATGAGGCCAGAAACTGCACCCGGACGCGTTGCCGGTCACGGTGTTCCACCTGCAAAATTGTGCCGAGTTTCATCCCCAGCACCGGCAACACGCACGGCATCAGATTGAGAATAAATCCGCCCGCCAGCGCCATCAGCGCGATCTGCCACAGCACCGCACCGCGGCCTGCGGGCGCGGGCAGCGCCCCGACGTTCAGGTTAAGCTGCTGGGCAAGGCCGCTGTCTGCCAGCACCACGCTGACGCTTTTGCCGCGCAGATCCCCGGCCACATCGCCCCACTCGTCAGTCACCGGCAGCGTGACCTGTAACTGCGCCCCGTCCACCCTCACTACCGGCTTACCAAACGCACTGCCGTCGAGCGTATCAATAAACAGCTCGGGGTTTTGCCAGCCCTGCCCGCGATGAGCAGAAATCAGCAGGCTGCCCGTGCGATAACCTGCCGAGGCGCGGTCTGTCAGCCCTTGTGCAATAGGCACTTTTCCCATCGCGATGGCAAACTGGCGGGCAAAATCCTCACGGTCAGCGCCCGCGCCGGGCTCAAGGCTGAAGGGAAAATCAGTCAGAATACAGACGTTGCTGCACACTGGCAGCGTCAGTGTACCAACGAGTTTCTCAGGCACCTGAGCGCTGATGATCAGCGGCAAATCGACGTTATCGTGATAGCCCTGCGTGGTGATGCCCGCCACATCAAACCGCGACGGCGTCGGCCAGAACCAGGTCACGGCACCGGCGACAGCTTCGCTTTCCCAGCTGACGGACGGCGCAATGCCCCCTTCACCGGGCGAGCGCCAGTAGGTTTTCCAGCCTTTTTCCAGACTGACCGACAGCAGCATCCGGGTTTCTCCGGCCATGCCATCCGCAGGCTGCGCCTGTAAACGCACCCTGGCATGTGTATTTTGCGGACTTTGCAGCCAGCCGGAATCGGCTGCTGTTCCGGCGTGCAGCCAGAGCATCAGAAAGCAGCCAAACGCCGCCCTGAATAAACTTCGCATAGATTTTCTCCAAAAATAAAAAGGTCACCTTCCGTTGAACAACGCAGGTGTATTTTTATTCCCGGAAAACGCACAGCCGCAGATGCACCCGCAATCGGGGCACCGGCACGGCGTCGGGGAGACGTAAGCGAATGGCCGCCATCGTGCCGCGTGACAAAAAGGCCAGCAGCAGGCTCAGCGCCAGCAACGCAAATTCCAGGAGGAGAGGCGGAACAGAAAGCAGTGATTTACTGCTCAGTTCGCAGGGTGTGGGGAGGGTTTCCACCCCGGCAGGCTTTTCAGCCAGTGCAGAAGACGCGGGTTGCGTCACAAGAGGCTGATTCAAAATGGCCGATAACGCGTTCAGCCCGGCAATGCGCTGCGTCATACAAGTCAGTATGACGAGACAGGCCAGGCAAAAGAAAATCAGTGCTGAACGCCGTTGTTTATCCACATTTCCCTCGTACAGTTCGCCGCCATTCTAGCGGCCAGGAAAACATTCACAAGGGTTATGGTTGGCGAATTACATGAATTTACGCTGAAAAAGGTGAATCTGATTCCACCGTCAGGGTCAAAAATCGCTAGAGCAGACCGGTCAGTTACTGTATATTTAGCCAGTTAATCACATACAATAATCACGAGGAAAGTTATGCGGGTTGAACTGATTTTTGACAAACGGAATGTCTCCGGCATCCCAAACGCCAGTGAAAAAATTGAAGCCGAGCTGGCGAAACGTGTTCACCGAATGTTTCCTGACGCGGAAGTCAAAGTGAAGCCCATGCAGGCGAACGGCCTGAATACTCACGGGGCCAGTAAGCAGGAACGCTCACAATTAAATCAAATGTTAGAGGAAATGTTCGAAGAAGCGGATGAATGGCTGTCGGTGGAATAAAAACGGGCTTTGCCGTTGCACTTGCTTACAAAGCGCAATTGAAATAAACAATCCATGCCTTTGGCTTAATATAAGATGTCGGTGATATACGAAATTCATTATCAATCAGAGCGATGAGTCGCCTTATATTGGGTACAGACTGGAGAGAATTATCCGGTTTTTATTGTCCCCGCCTCCTCGCTTTTCGCTTCAAATGCATTCATGACTTTGCGAAACCGCCATGCCACCGAGCTCAAAAAAATCCAGCGCCCAACCCCACTTTTATGCCAAGCGCTTTGCGCTGATTTGTCTGGGCATCGTCTGTTGTATGGCACTTCTGCTTGGCCGGGTGGGATATTTACAGCTGCTGAATCAGCCGATGCTCGAGAAAGAAGCCGACTCCCGCTCGCTGCGTTCCAACGTCATTCCTGCCGTACGTGGCACGATCTCCGACCGTAACGGCCACCCGCTGGCGTTAAGCGTCGCATCGAAAGACATCGTGGCCGACCCGTTCCGCATCCTCGAATTGCACAGCGATTTGAACAGCCCGAAATGGCAATATCTGGCCTCCGCGCTCAATATGCCGCTTTCGCAGTTGCAGCAAACCATCAACAGCGATCCGCAGCGCCGCTTTGTCTACCTGGGTCGCAAAATTGAAGAAGGCATTGCCGAAGATATCGGTCAGTTGCATCTCGGCGGCATCAGCAGTATTCACGATGACAGCCGCTACTACCCGATGAGCGAAGCCGCGGCCAACCTGGTCGGGGTGGTCGGCACCGACAATGAAGGGCTGAACGGCATCGAAAAAGGGTTCAATGCGCTGCTGGAAGGCAAGCCGGGAATGCGTGAATACCGTCAGGATCGCCACGGTAACGTCATTGGCGTGCTCAAAGAGGTCGCTCCGCAACAGCCGCCGACCATCAATCTGAGCATCGACAGCTTTATGCAGTACGTCCTTTACTCGCGTCTGCGCACCGGCGTTCTGCTTAACCAGGCGGAATCTGGCGCCGCCGTGCTGGTGGACGTCAATACCGGCGAAATTTTAGGGATGGCGTCGTTCCCCTCCTACAACCCGAATAACTATGCCGGTGTCGCGGTCAAAGACATGCGTAACGTCGCCATCAGTGACAGCTTCGAGCCAGGTTCTACTGTGAAACCGCTGGTGGTGATGGCCGGTCTGGCACGGCGGATGATCCGCCCTGATTCCGTTCTCGATACCCACCCCTACACCGTTAACGGCCACCTGATCAAAGACGTTGGCCACTGGCCTGCCCTGACCATCACCGGTATTTTACAAAAATCCAGCGACATCGCGGTGTCCCATATCGCTCTGGCAATGCCGGCCAACGTGCTGGTGCAACTCTACCAGTCGTTCGGGCTGGGCAAACCCACAGATTTAGGTATCGGCGGCGAAAGCAGCGGTTATTTCCCGGCGCACCGTGAACGCTGGGCAGACATCGAGCGTGCCACCTTCTCGTTCGGTTACGGCCTGCGCGTGACGCCGCTGCAAATCGCCCGCGAGTACGCCACGATTGGCTCAGAAGGGATTTATCGCCCGCTGTCGATCACCAAAGTGACGCCTCCGGTACTGGGTACCCGGATCATGTCTGCTGACGTGGTGAGAACCGTCATTCATATGATGGAAAGCGACGCCCTGCCCGGCGGCTCCGGCCTCAGTGCCGCGGTTCCCGGTTATCGTTTAGCGATCAAAACCGGTACGGCAGAAAAAATGGGCAGCAGCGGCAAATATGACGGCGGCTACATCAACTACACGGCCGGTGTCGCACCGGCCAGTAATCCGCGCGTGGCGCTGGTGGTGATGGTCAACAATCCGCAGGCCGGTAAACACTTCGGGGGTTCAGTGGCTGGCCCGATATTCGGGCAAATCATGGGCGAAGTCCTCAATCACATGAATATCGCCCCGGATGCGCTGGTGCCTGAAACGCCGCCGACCACTGTCATTAACGGCGGCCAGAAAACCGATCTGGTGAGACGTCCGGCCACCGAGGGATAGCGCCACAGCAGCGCTGTCACTGGATTTGTGCGGTAAATAGGGTTAACGTGCGCGTGATTTGTTGGTAAAACTGATGCTGTTAAACACACAGGTTTACAGCACAGAAGTGACGTCATTTGCGGGTTAGCCCCACGCTGGAGGAAGAGCTCAGGCTCTGATAGAAAAGAATGAAGCGGCTATTTATCGTTTTGCTGGTATTTGTAGTGGTCTGTATGGGTGTTATTGCGCTGAATATGCAGGGCAGCGGCCCCTGGTAACTGAGGTATCCCTATGCCAACCCGTAAGAACTTTATTATTCTGATCGTTCTTATTCTCGTCGGGATCGTACTTCTGGACGATGGCATTGCCAGATTAATTCACTGGATGCTGTTGCGGTAAATCATGGCCCGTCAGGCTGCACGCGCAGTTCTGATCTGCGGGCCATTTTTGTGAACCCTTCTCATCCGCAAGACCTGCCACGCCATCATCGCTAAGTCGTGTATAATAGGCCTATTCGACATCAATACAGACTGGTTATGGCTCAAGACATTCATCTCGCAATCGTCAGCGCACTCAGCAAATGGATCGAAGGCCATCTGGGCCGTGTGATCCATCTGGAAGAACTGGCTGAGTACTCCGGCTATTCGCTCTGGCACATGCAAAAACTGTTCAAGGAATCGACAGGCATTTCTCTGGGGAAGTACATCAGGGAACGTCGTCTGGCGAGCGCTGTTTATCAGCTGAGCAGCAGTGAAACACCGATTTTTGATATCGCTATGGATTTCGGATTCGGCTCGCAGTCGCATTTCACCTACATGTTCCGCAAGCGTTTTAATATTACGCCGCATGAATTCCGCCAAAACCCCGACATCAAACTCGATGTTTCTCCGCCGCTGCATCTGATCCACCAGAAATCAGCCTGAGGCTGTTAAAAACCCATCTCCGTCAGGCCCGGATGCGTATCCGGCCTGCGCCCCAGCGGCCAGTGGAATTTGCGTTCACTTTCCTGAATCGGTAAATCATTGATACAGGCGTGACGTTCAAACATGTGTCCCTGCTCGTTGAACGCCCAGTTCTCATTACCGAAACTGCGGAACCAGTTACCTGAATCATCTTTCCATTCATACACAAAACGCACCGCAATCCGCGCACCGTCAAACGCCCATAACTCTTTGATCAGCCGGTATTCCAGCTCTTTGGCCCATTTACGTTGTAAGAAAGCCACCACGGCATCCTGCCCGTTCACGAATTCGCTGCGATTTCGCCAGCGGGTATCCGCCGAGTAAACCTGACTGACCCGCAGCGGGTCACGGCTGTTCCAGGCATCTTCTGCCAGACGGATTTTTTCGATTGCGCTTTCGCGGCTGAAGGGGGGCAACGGCGGTTTAGTTAACATAAGCACCTCATGAGGGAAAATGGATGTAGACAACTCTGTCTACACAAAAGCCTAGCGCATGTAGACAGAGTTGTCTACAATCGATGCATTCACTTCCGGAGGTTTTTTCAATGTCTGTCGATCGTTCTGCCCTGCCCGCCCGTGACCGGATCTTACTGACCGCCCATGAGTTGTTTTACCGCGAAGGGATCCGCGCCACGGGGATTGACCTCATCATCAGGCAAGCCGGGGTGACCAAGGTGACGTTCTATCGTCATTTTGCCAGTAAGAATCTGCTGGTCAGCGCATTTCTCGATTACCGGCATGAACGCTGGATGACGTGGTTTGAGGCAAAACTGGCGCAGGAAACGGACGCGTGTGCAGGCGATTTTCCGCTGGCGCTGACGGCAACGCTGGCCGAATGGTTTGAGTCCGAGGATTTTCGCGGTTGTGCGTTTATCAACAGCGCCCTGGAATTTTCGGAACCGCTGCCGCAGGTGCTCGACGTCGCGGCCAGCCATAAAAAGCAGATGGCCGATGCCATCGCGGCCTGTCTTCCTGAAAGCGCGGAGCGTGCATTCAGCGCGCAGACCATTGCGATGATAACCGACGGCGCCATTGTGACCGCTCAAATCAACCGCAACATCCCGCAGGTGCTTTCCATGCTCAAAGCCACGCTGGTGGCTTTTACCGGGCAGCCCCGGTAGTTCAGCGCCCATAAAAAAAACGCGGCCGGTAAGGGCCGCGCTTTTCTCACGCTTTCACTGCTTTTTTATCATCCTGAGCGTCATTCTGTGTCTGAGAAAGGCACGCTTAGAACTGATACACCAGACCCACCGCCGTCACGTCATCGGTATTGATACCGGCGTTATCGGTGAAGGTGCTGCTGTCGATCAGGTTAATTTTGTAATCAACGTAGGCCGACATATTTTTGTTGAAGTAGTAGCTCGCGCCCAGATCGACAAATTTCACCAGATCCTGATCCTGATAGTTGTTGCCCAGACGGTCTGTGCCTAAATCTTTACCGCGCGTTTGGTTATACGCCACGAACGGACGCAGACCAAAGTCGAACTGGTAGCTGGCGTAGGCTTCGAACGCCTGAGACTGGTTGGCATAACCGTAAGCTTCTGAATCAGTAGAACCGAAGCGGGAAGCGTTATAAGCCTGAGTGAACATCGCCGCCAGATACACATTGTTGGCGTCATATTTCAGACCCCCGGTGTAACCTTCCGCTTTTTTACCTTCGCCCATAATGCCCGGTGCGGAATTCTGCTCGTCAGTACGGTCGGAGTTAAAGAAGGCACCCGCCACGCTGACGCCTGCGCCAATATCGTAGCTCAGAGACATGCCGTAACCGTCACCGTTCTGCGTCAGCACATCACGGGTACCCGGCTCACCGCCGCCGCTGTCGTTTTTACCCTGATATTGCAGGGCAAAGTGCAGGCCATCCACCATGCCGAAGAAGTTATCGTTACGGTAGGTCGCGACGCCGTTAGTACGCTGGAACAGGAACTGATCCGCGCCGTAGGTGGAACCATCAAACTCAGGCTGCATGTCGGTCCAGGCGGCGACGTCATACAGCACGCCGTTGTTACGACCGTAATCAAATGACCCCATATCACCAAATTTCAGACCCGCAAACCCGTAACGGGTAAATGCGCGATCGCCATCGTCAGAGCTTTCTGCCTGATTAGCCTGAACCTGATATTCCCACTGACCGTAGCCGGTCAGCTGGTCGGTGATTTGCGTTTCGCCTTTGAAGCCTAAACGGATGTAGCTCTGATCGCCGTCAGAACCCGCATTGTTGGAAAAATAGTGTAAACCGTCAACTAAACCGTAGAGGTCCAGTTTGTTGCCATCTTTATTGTAAACTTCTGCCGCACTGGCTGATCCTGCGACCAATAACGCAGGGATCATGAGCGAAAGAATACGGAGTTTCATTATATTTATCCTCGATAGGTGTCGAGCCGCGCCACTGAATGTAAAGTATCGTTTTTTCTTTTTTACTGAGGTAAAACTTTTTTAAGAATTGTTGGCCCGACATGGCAACCCCATTCTCTGGATATAAAGACGAATAAGCCAGAAAGAAAATGATACGAAGTTAGTTAAGACATTTCTTATTTATTGATAAATGTAACAAAATATTAAAAAAGAGGCAATTTACGTCTGCTTAATTTTGTTAAATTAAAGCACGCAAAGCTAAATCAGCATTTAATTCAATTAAATCAATATCTTAATCCAAACAATTACCGCACTAAGTGATAAAGCAAACGCCAAGCAATAATATATACTTCTCCTCGCTATCATCATTATTTGTTATTGAATTACCCTCATTCCCCGTTTTGTGGAAACAACAGCCGGCCCTTTGTGGTCGGTTTTTTTTTGCTTTCGGATTAATGGTTGCGTGGCGTGATATTAAATGCGGGTGGTTATTACACATATTGACATTCTTCCTCCATAATTAATTCACCCTTTCTCCTTATTTCAGACAACCATTTAATTAATATCCGATATCTAAATACCGAAATAGACAGGGAATAATGCCGGTTTATTCAGCGTTAAATTGTGCAGGGTTTGTTCGTCACTCAGGAGCGGATCCGTTACTATAGCCAGCATAATTTCCGCTGCGGGATGCGACACCGCCTCCTGGCCACGGCAAGCATGAAGGGATCTACCTAAAGTCAGAGCAATCTCGCTGACCTGTGCGCATAACAACGTTAGACTGCGTTGCCACGTAATACCTTCTTTATACGATAGTTCAGGCTCCTCAACCGTTCAGGGAAACTCATGCCGCACCAGGATCAGTCCGACACCCTATCCAAAGCCAGAATGCTGCTGGCAACCCGCCGTTTTCTGAAACTCGACGAGTGGCTGTTGTCACTGATGCGTGGATGGCAGAACCAGACTGAAGGGGATTCCGTGTATGGGCTGCTGATGCATCCCGCAACCTTATTTACCGGCAGCGAGACTCCGCCGCTTAACGCGCTGGAAATTCTCAGCGACTGGGCGCAGCAATGTCCGCAGAGTTACCACGCCCACGTCTTGCTCGGCATGGTCTGGCATGAAAACGCCTGGCTGATTCGTCAGACAGCGGCCGGTGAGGAAGTGGAAGATCACCAGTGGCTTGGTGCTCAGCTGTGCTGTGATTACGCCGTGCTGGCTTTTTTACGTGCGACAGAATTGCATCAGCGCCCGACGCACGCCTTCCGCCATATGATGAATCTCAGCGGCGGATTCGGTGAACCCTACTGGCTAAAATCTCTGTTTGCCGGTGAAGTTCCGCTGCCCTTGCATGAGAAGTTTTCGATTCAGGGCAGTGAAATCTGGCAGGCCGGCGTCGCCCATATTCATGCGCTCGGATTCGAACCGGCGACACAGTGGCCGCAGACATTACCCGTAGCGTTGCAGGACACCCGCAAACCGGATGAAGAACCGGTGGATCACTGGCTGCGCATGGCGATGTCCGTGCGTCATGCCGACGTCGGCACCATGGAGTCTTATCTGCTTTTCCATTCCGCCTTCTGGGGCGGCAGCGATGAACAGCAGATGTTAATTATCGACAGCCCGCTGTGTGCGGAATTCAGCGAAGAAGAACGTAATCAGTTTCGCGCCAACGCCCTGTGCGATGCGCTCTCCGGGGATATCGCCGACCGCGATTCGCCCCGCGCCCTTGAGTTACAACAGCGTCTGACCGGACTCCTGGCGCAGTCTCTTGATCCGGCCACGCGTATCCGCCTGCTGGATCTGGCCGGAATCTGCGTGGCCTACTGGCAGGATGACGATCAGGCAGGTTTAGCCGTCTATCAGGAACTGTTTGCCGTCAGCCCGCAGGCCATGCCGGGAGATTTCGCCACGATGTTTATTTCCCGTGCGGTGCTGGCGAACGGCCACGAAGAAGGCATGCCGGTGTTGACGGCGTTGCTGACCCGCGCCCTCAGCCAGGCGACTCACCCGACGTTGGTGGCCTTTGCCGCCGCCGGGCTCGGATACGGTTTATACGGCTTACCGGCAAAACCGGAACTGTGCGCAGGGCTGATGGATCACGCCTGGTCGCTGATGCAGCAATCCGGCGACGATCGCTTCGCAAAAGATCTGGTGACGCTGGCACACGATATGGCGATCAATGACGATCTGGATGCGGCGCATTTCCTGATGACCGAAATGGCGCGTCACGGCAGCTCCATCCACTGTTATGAGCTGTATTTTTTCTATCGCAACACCTGGCATCAGGACGTCCCCGCGCAGTATCACAACGACAGCAACGCCATGGATTGTGTGCTGAGCGCAGCACGTTCCGGCATGGTTCCGGCGATGTTCACCTGCGCAAACGCCCTGCGCGAAGGCCTCGGTGGTGAACCCGATTACGAGCAGGCAATGCAGTGGTATCAGCGTGCGATGGATGCGGGGCATTTATCTGCCGCCTACTGGCGCGCGAGTTGTGCCCTTGATAACGGTTCGGACGCACAAAAACGTCAGGCGGCCGAGCAGTGGTTGCCGGAGATTTTGCACAACGCAGACCATCCCGATCGCGCCGAAGCGGCCTATACCCTCGGCATGGCGTGGCTGACCGGCACCGGCGTTAAGAAAAATCGTTACATCGCCGGTAAATTTATGGAGTTTGTACTGGAGCTGAATCCTGAATCTGAAGCGGCCAAGCAGGTGCATGATGAGCTTAACGGCTCACTCAGATCGCGGATGAACCTGTGGCAGGATAAGCGGAAAGTTGAAGGTAATGATCCGACACAGGGGTTCAGGGGGCGGTTGCCGGAGTAAAGTTGGTTTCCGGCTGCGCCTTGGCCTTTTGAAAGGATCGTGAACATTTCGGTTTCTCAATAGCAGTGCTCACCTGGCTTTTCGCGCCGAAACCGAGCAGAGAGGAAAGTGCTTTTCCTCTCTGCACTCTCCTCGCTTTTTAAACACGCGGTGGCGCTCAACATTGCGTTAAACCGTGAACATTTCGGTTTCTCGATAGCAGTGCTCGCCTGGCTTTTCGCGCCGAAACCGAGCAGAGAGGAAAATGCTTTTCCTCTCTGCACTCTCCTCGCTTTTTTTAAACCAGCGCTGCCGCTGGGGCGATGGACATGATCTGATACTCCTGAGTGTGGCGCAAAATCTTGCCGCTGCGCGGTTCCCTCCCCGCGGGATTCGAGCCCTGCGTCTCGAACCCCCGGTCGGCCAGATTTTTAAGCGCGCCATCCCACTATTTTTAAAGATAAAACCCACCCCGACCCTTTTTGATTTTCAAAGAATCAAAAAGGGTGAGGTTGCGACCTAAAAACCCCCCAGCCGCGCTCAAAAATCGCGCC
Source organism: Rahnella sp. Larv3_ips (assembly GCF_003697865.1). Classification (NCBI taxonomy): domain Bacteria; kingdom Pseudomonadati; phylum Pseudomonadota; class Gammaproteobacteria; order Enterobacterales; family Yersiniaceae; genus Rahnella; species Rahnella sp. Larv3_ips. The sequence continues at coordinate 260,447 of NZ_MJIB01000005.1, forward strand.
GGAGGAGTGGTGGAAAACCGCGCGTGTGTTTGCGCGGGTTGGAACCCGACGGGAGGGGACTGCGCAGCAGCGGGATTTTGCGGCAATAGCGGAGGGTGCTGAAACATAGCCAGCGAGCGGCAGCGCGCAGTGAAAGAGCCTGGGGGTCTTGGGGGTGGCGGCGATAAGCCACCCCCAAGTCGGTGTGGGCCGACGCCCACGACCTTGAACTTGAACTTGAACTTGAACTTGATCAAACCAACACCTTATACATCACACTCGTGGATTCCAGAATCCCCGTGGTAGACATCGCGTAATGAGGAATTGTGCCGCTCAGCTCAAAACCGAGATCTTCATATAAGGTCTGCGCCGGGCTGCCGGTAACGGTATCGAGCACCAGCAGCGTTTTTCCTTCCACCCGCGCCAGCGCTTCTGCCCAGGCCATCAGCTGGCGGGCAATGCCCCGGCGACGTCCGTCGGGATGCACCATCAGTTTGACGATATCGCCCCGATGTGCGCCGTTGGCAGGCTGATCAACCACCAGCTGCACCGTTCCGACAATGATCCCGTCAAGCCGCGCCACCAGCAGACGCCGCTCCCCAAGCTCGAAAGCGGGTAACAACTTTTGCCAAAATGCCTGCGCCTGCACAAACCCAAACGGCAGTACAAAACCGATACTCGCCCCCAGCGCGACGGATTGCATCAGCGTATCGGCTAACGCCTCCAGATCGTCCACCGTTAATGCACCGCCCTGCACTTCACTGATCACTACTTCACTGACACTTTGCATAGAGTTAAGCCTTATTTCTGACAGAGTTTAAGGACGGGTGATAACGATGGCATAACGCGCATCGGCCGGGCCCGGAACATAAAAAGAGGAGGAACCATGAAGATGAAAACGCAGACAGTCGCCCGGTTCGAGCCGGTAACTGCGCGTATCCAGTGTGAAATCAAGCAGCCCTTCCAGCATCCAGATGTGCTGCTCAAGACCCGCAACCGGCGGCGAATCGTAGACAATAGTGGCACCGGCTTTAAGATGCCCGGCAATCAGCTCGGCGCGAAATCCCGGCGCCGGTGCAGACACAGAACGGCGCTCAAAGCCGGTTTCGCGGTCATGCCAGACCGGTTGCTGTGCGGCGCGGATAAGTTCTGGCGGATTATCTTCCAGCGCCATCAGCAGCCGCGAGGTGGTCAGCCCGTAGGCCGCACTCAGTTTACCCAGCACAGACGCCGTCGGGCTGGTTTCTGCGCGCTCCACCCTTGAAAGCGTTGCCCGGCTGATCCCCGTGCGCTGGGCCAGAGACTCCAGCGACCAGCCCTGTGCGATGCGTAATTCCGCCAGCCGTTCTGCCAGACGCAGATCGTGACTTTCCTGCCCGTTCTCCATTTCATTACCCCGCCTGATTTCTCAAAACAGGGAAATTATCTCTTATCAGGGAAACAGGCAAGTTAATATAATGTAATCCGTTAGTATTAGGTAAGTTGTACAAAAATAATAAAGTTGTACAACTTTGCGACGAGACGCTAGAGTTAACATTAGTTTTATGAATATTTGGGCCAACACATGTCACTTTACAGCATCGGCGAGGTTGCTCGCATTTGTGGTATCAACCCGGTCACGCTTCGCGCATGGCAGCGCCGTTATGGCCTGCTCAAACCGCAGCGTACCGAAGGCGGCCATCGGCTGTTTAATGATGAAGATCTCGACACCATCCGCACCATTTTAGGCTGGATTGAACGGGGTATCCCGGTCGGTCAGGTGAAATCCCTGCTGGAAGGTAAAGTTGAGGCGGTGTCAGGCGACTGGTCGGAATCCGAGCACCGTTTGCTGACGGCCCTGCAAAGAGGCCAGAGCCAGAAAGTGCGTCAGGTGATAACCGAACTCGGGCGCGAATATCCCGCTGCGGCACTGGTGAACAATGTATTTCGCCCGCTGCGCGCCCGGCTCAATCCCGGTGATCACCGCCTGCGCACCCTGCGCAGTCTGTTCGATGGCCTGGTGATCGAACATGCGGTGATGTGCATGAATGCCGCCCGTAAACGGCCTGGGGTGCGGGCTGCGCTGCTGGGCTGGGGCGCAATCGATACCACCGAATTGTGGCTCGAAGCCATCGTGCGGTGTGAAGAAGGGATGCAGGTGGAGGTTCTGCCCGGTCATCTCGAAGACCCGCATCTGGAAAACGTGCTGTGCGATGAAGTCTACCTGTGGGCGGAAGGAAAACTGACGCAAATTCAGCGTTTACGCATGGCGCAGTGGGTCGATCAGGGGCTGACGATTTACCTGCTTGGCAGCGCATCGGTGCTGCTGGCGGCTGAGACAGGAAGTCACGAAGAGGCTGAAATCTGCGCAGTTGCCGATGATGAGACGGTTGTTCCGATACACAAATTTAAGGAAAAATAATGATTAAACATTTTCCTGAACCCCCTCTTTCAGCCGATGTCCTGACGCGACTGTGTGAATTCTACCGTCATCTGGACATGAGCCTGCTGCCCCAGCTTTCGCGCATTTATCACCCGCACGTGGTGTTTATCGATCCGGTCTCCCATTACGACGGCGTAGATGCTCTGGAGCGATACTTCGCACAACTGCTCAAAAAAGTGAATTACTGCCGCTTTGATATTCAGCCACCGCTGATTCAGGGCGAAGAGGCGTCGCTGTTCTGGCGCATGGAGTATTCCCACCCTTCACTGAAAAAAGGTCAGGCGATGTCTCTTAACGGTGCAAGCCATTTACGCCTTGCCGAAAACCGCATCATTTATCAGCGCGATTATTACGATCTCGGTGCCATGATTTACGAGCACGTCCCGATGCTCGGCGGTGCCGTTCGCGCCATCAAAGCCAGGTTGAAATAATGCGCCGCGTACTGATCACCGGTGCCAGTTCGGGTATCGGTCAGCAACTGGCGCAGGATTACGCTGATGAAGGCTGGGAAGTCACGGCCTGCGGCCGCGATGGCGGCAAACTCGACGCCGTTGCCGGGCACAGCCCGCTTATCGTCCCGCTGAGTTTTGATATCACCGATCTGGCACAAACGCGTCAGGCACTTCAGGGCGTGCAGGCCGATCTGGTGATCCTCTGCGCCGGTACCTGTGAATACCTGGATAACGGCGTGGTGGAAGCCGAAAAAGTCGCACGGGTCATCAACACTAATTTTATGGGGCCGGTGAACTGCCTCGATGCCCTGCTGCCCGGTTTAGCGCCCGGCAGCCGCGTGGCGCTGGTCGGTTCAACCGCCTCCTTGCTGCCGTTCCCCCGCGCCGAAGCCTATGGCGCCTCCAAAGCGGCGCTGGCGTATCTCGCCCGTTCGCTGTCGGTCGATCTGATGTCGCGCAATATCCACATTTCGCTGATCCAGCCGGGCTTTGTCGATACGCCGCTGACCTCACGCAATGACTTTCCGATGCCGATGATGGTCACCGTCAGTCAGGCGTCGGCGCACATCCGTAAAAAGCTGGCGCACGGAGCCAGTGAAATTGCCTTCCCGCCACTTTTTGCCCATTTACTGAAGGCGGCCGCATTGCTGCCGGTGGGCGTGCAAAAATGGTTAAGCCGAAAAATGGTGAGATAAGATGACAACAAAAGTGGCGATCGTCGGCAGCGGTATTTCCGGCCTCAGCTGTGCGTGGTTACTGGCGCAGCGTCAGCCTGACTGTGAAATTACTGTGTATGAATCCGCGGCGACGCTGGGCGGGCACACCGCCACGCAGGACGTGGTGTGCGACGGCAAAGAGTACGCCATCGACACCGGTTTTATTGTCTACAACACCCGCACCTATCCTCATTTCATTGCTCTGCTGAAAGAGCTGGGCATTGAAGGCCAGACCACCGAAATGAGTTTTTCGGTGCGTAACCCGGTGAGCGGGCTGGAGTATAACGGCCACTCGCTGAACAGCCTTTTTGCCCAACGGCGTAACCTGTTTAAGCCACAGTTCTGGCGGTTTATCCTTGAAATTCTGCGCTTTAATAAACTGTGCAAGGCGCGTCTGCTCAATGCGCATAACGATGAAGATACGCTGGCTGACTTGCTGGATCAGAACGGCTTTACCCCGTTTTTCGCCCTGCACTACGTGCTGCCCATGGGCGCGGCGATCTGGTCCTCTTCCCTGAACGACATGGCGAATTTTCCGCTGTCGATGTTCCTGCGCTTTTTCGACAATCACGGCCTGCTGGACGTGGCTAACCGCCCGCAGTGGATGGTGGTGCCGGGCGGCTCGCGGGAATATATCCGCCGGATGCACGAAAAATTACCGCGCAGCGTGACCCTCAGAACCCATACGCCGGTGACTGCCATCACCCGCAGCACTTACGATGTGACGCTGCACTCCGCACGCGGCGAAGAAACCTATGATCAGGTGATTTTTGCCTGCCATTCCGATCAGGCGCTGGCGATTTTAGGTGACAGCGCCACGGCGGATGAACGCGCCATACTCGGTTCGCTGCCGTACCAGGCCAACGACGTGATTTTGCACACCGACACCCATCTGTTGCCGCGTGAAAAGCGCGCGTGGGCGAGCTGGAATTATCAGTTACCTAATTCGCTGAAATCCTCCACCCGTGCCGATATGCGCGATACCAGCCCGGCGCACACCCGCCGCGCCAGCGTGACCTACAACATGAATATCTTGCAGGGTCTGGATGCGCCACACACGTTCTGTGTCTCGCTCAATCCGCTGACGCCGATTGATGAAAGCAAGGTGCTTTTCCGCACCACCTACATGCACCCGGTGCTGAATCTGGAAAGTCACCACGCGCAGCAACAGCGTTTTCGCATTAACGGACAGCACCGCACCTGGTTTTGCGGCGCGTACTGGTACAACGGATTTCATGAAGACGGGGTCAACAGCGCCCGCGACGTGGTCGCGCAACTGGATTTGCAACTCAGCCGTGAAGCAGAACAACGTACCTCTGAGCAGGCCGCGTCATGAACAGCACGCTGTACGTCGGCACGGTGCGCCATCGCCGGTTTACGCCGGTCGATCACCGCTTCGACTACGACATTTTCATGCCGCTGATCGACCTTGACGAGCTGGATCAACTCCCCGCCGTGGGCATCCGCCTTGAGCGGTTTTCAGCGGCGAGCTTTCGCCGCAAAGATTATCTCGGCGGCGGCGACATCAAAACCAAAGCGCAGGACCGGATTGCCGAACTGACCGGAGAACGCCCGGATGGCCGGGTGATGTTGCTGTGCCAGCTGTGCTATTTCGGCTGCTATTTCAATCCGGTCAATTTCTACTACCTGTATGATAAGGCGGG
>NZ_MJIB01000005.1:265799-289046 GCF_003697865.1 Rahnella sp. Larv3_ips
GATGGACATGGTCTATCACTGGCGTCTGACACCCCCCGGAAAAGAGTTACACATCACTATCGAAAATCACCGCAAAGAACGTGAATTCGATGCTGCCCTGTCGCTCAGGGCGCTGCCGCTGACCCGTGAGGCGCTGCGTAAGCAACTGTGGCGACTGCCCCTGATGACCGCGAAAACTGCCCTGACCATTTACTGGCAGGCGGTAAAACTGTGGCTGAAACGGGCACCTGTTTATTCTCATCCTCCTGTTGATAAGGACTGATCATGAGCCAACCCGAAGTGCAACTCACCCGCGAAGGGGCGACGAACCGGCGCAGCAAGGCTGCACGCGCACTGATCCTCGGCGTGTTAAAACAGCTGCATGGTGCCGGTCTGACCCTGCGGGAAGCAGGCGAGAATTCGCTGTTTTTTGGTGACCCGACGGCGCCGCTGCAGGGGGAAATCGAAGTACACAACCTGCGCGCCTACCGCCGTGTTTTGCTCGGCGGCAGCATTGCGGCGGGAGAAAGTTATATTGACGGCGACTGGACGACGCCCAATCTGACCACCGTGCTGCAACTGCTGGCGGAAAACCTCAAACTGGTTGATAAGCTCGAGGCCCGCCTGAGCTGGGTCACCGCGCCGCTTAACGGCCTGATCCACTTTTTCCGCCGCAACAGTCCGTCGCAGGCGCGCAAAAATATTTCTGCCCATTACGATCTGGGCAACGATTTTTACCAGGGTTTTCTCGATGAGAAAATGCTCTATTCGTCAGCCTGGTATCAGGAACCGCAGATGACGCTGGAACAGGCGCAGGAAGCAAAAATGCGTCGCCTGTGCGATCAGCTGCACCTGCATGCAGGGGATCACCTGCTGGAAATCGGTACCGGCTGGGGAGCCATGGCGGAATTCGCCGCCCGTGAATATGGCTGTCAGGTCACCACCACCACGATTTCCCGCGAGCAGTACGACTATGCCTGCGAGCGCATCGAAAAGGCCGGTCTGACCGATCGCGTCACCGTGCTGTTTGAAGACTATCGCGCGCTGCGCGGGCAGTTCGACAAACTGGTGTCGATAGAGATGATCGAAGCGGTCGGCAAACGCTACCTCAAAACCTTTTTCAAACGCTGCAACGCCCTGCTCAAGCCGAACGGCCGCATGGCCATTCAGGCGATCACCATTGCCGATCAGCGTTATGCCTCTTACAGCCGCAACGTCGATTTCATTCAGCGTTATGTGTTTCCCGGCGGTTTTTTACCTTCCATCACCGCCATGAACGACACCATGACCCGCTGCACCGGCCTGGTGGTACGCGATCTGTTCGACATTGGTTTCGATTATGCCCGCACGTTGCATGAATGGCGTGAACGCGTACAACGTTACTGGAATGCCCAGCTGGACGGCGCGCAGGACGAACGTTTCCGCCGCCTGTGGCTGTTTTATCTGTGCTACTGCGAGGCCGGATTCCGCGCCCGCACCATCAGCACCGTGCAGCTTATCGCCGAGCGGCGCGCATGAGCACCCTGCGCTTCTGGCTGCTGACGCTGGGCTTTGATGCCTGGTGGACACTGGCCGTGTGGGGGCGCGAACGCGTTATTGTTTTTCTGCTGATCAGCAGCTTTCTGATGCTGGCGTTTACACCCTCCCGCCGCCGGTTATGGGTGGCGGTGGCCTGCACGCTGGGCATTATTCTTGATTCTGTCTGGTGCATTCTCGGGCTGTTTGAGTTCACCGGTTCGACCGGCGTCCCGCCTTGGATGATGGCGCTGTGGCTGGGTTTCAGCGCGTGGTGGTTGTGGCTTCTGGGCTATTTACAGTTCGCCTGGTACTGGCTGATCCCGCTCGGCGCGCTCAGCGGCCCGCTGGCGTATTTCATCGGTATGCGTCTGGGGGCGATGGAACTTCTCGCCTCACCCGCTCACGTCTGGTTGCTGATGGCGGCGGGCTGGGCGGTGTTCCTGCCACTTATCAGCCTGCCGGTTTTACTGCACAGGAGAAAACCATGAGACGTATGTTAACAGCAGCACTGGCACTGATGCTTTCCTTCTCTGCGTTTGCCTCCACGCCCTGGGCGCAGTGGCAACAGGTTGGCCGCGCCACCTTAACCTGGGGGCCGTTCGAGGTTTATCACTCCTCATTACTGACACCGGGGGGGAAATATGAGGCGCAAAAATGGCCGCAGGCACTGGTTATTGATTATCTGCGCAGCATAGATCGCGAGGAGCTGACCAAAGCCACTGAAGAACAGTGGCAAAAACTGGGCATGGACAGTGAGGCGCAAAAAAATGGCTGGCTGGAAGCCGTTGAAAAGACCTGGCCGGATGTCAGTAATGGCAGCCAGATCGTCTTTCTCGCCACTGAAAAAGGCGGTCAGTTTTACAGCCGCGCCCCCAACAGCGTGATGACAGCGCCCGTCGGCGAAACCTTCAGCCCGGCGTTTCGCGATGCGTTTCTGGCGATCTGGCTCTCTCCCGCCACGCAGTATCCTGATTTACGCAGCAAGCTCATCGGCGCATCGGCGTCAGATTAAGGTTCATCCGACCGGAGGTTTTATGACAGTTTCCCGCTCTGTTCTGCGCAAAGGTTTTCTCGGTCTGATGACAGCCTGCGTGCTGTTACTCACCAGTTGCAGCGCCGACATCAAAGATTACGCACAGACACAACCGAAGCTGGATATTTTCACTTATTTCAGCGGTGACAGCGTGGCATACGGCATGGTGCAGGATTACACGCACAAACAAACGCGGCGTTTTGCGGTGAAAATTCGCGGCGATGTGGTTGCCGACACGCTGACGCTGCATGAAGATTTTGTCTATGACGATGGCGAGAAACAGACCCGCGTCTGGCACATCCGCAAACTGGCTGACGGCACTTACACCGGCACCGCCGGCGACATCATCGGCACCGCAAAAGGCCAGTCGGCGGGCAATGCGTTTAACTGGAACTACGTGATGGACGTCAAATCAGGCGGCAGCACCTACCGCCTGACGTTCGATGACTGGATTTACCAGCAGGATGAACAGCACCTGTTTAACGTCACCTCGCTGAAAAAATTCGGTGTAGAAGTGGCGCGGGTGACGTTGTTCTTTGAGAAGAAATAGGTCTGCCCCCTCCCCTGCACAGGGGAGAAGTAAAACACATCGACTTTCGGTTAAACCTTCACTTCCTTAATGACCGATTTCCTTCGTCCGAAGACAAATTTCCCCAGCGTGACCAGCAGCACCGCGCACAGGATAATCCCCAGCGCGACCCATTCGACCGGTGACAGGGATTCACCGGCGAAACCAATGCCGAGCAGAACGGCGACGATCGGGTTGACGTAGGCATAGCTGGTGGCGAGGGCCGGACGTACGGTTTTTAGCAGGAACATGTACGCACTGATGGCGATCATCGAGCCGAACACAATCAGATAACCGAGCGCCAGAAAGCCGTGCAGCGAAGGCGTGGCGGCCAGGTGCTCGCCGTTTAACTGGCTGGCGATCAGCAACACCACGCCGGCGACAATCATCTCCGCCGCACCGGCCATCAGGCCTGCTGGCAGCGGCAGACGCGAACTCCACACTGAACCGAATGCCCAGCTTATCGAGGCCAGCAGAATCAGCGCCGCGCCCCACGGATTGCCCCCCAGATTGCTGCCGGTATTGAGCAGCACAATCCCGAACAGGCCAATGCCCACGCCGGTCCATTCCAGACGGCTGTTCGGCATCCCCCACAGGCGGCTAAAGCACAGCGTAAACAGGGGCACGGTCGCCACCATGACCGCCGCAATGCCGGACGGCACCTGCATATGTTCTGCGACGGTCACCAGACCATTGCCCACCGAGAGCAGCAAAATACCCACCGCACCGGCGGCCAGCCACTGTTTCAGACCGGGGAACTTATGCCCGCGCAGCAGCAGAAAAGTGAACATCACACAGCCGGCGAGAAAGAAACGCAGCCCGGCCATCATCAGCGGCGGCCAGCTTTCCACACCGACGCGGATCACAAAATAGGTAGAACCCCAGATAAAATACAGCGCAAACAAAGCAGCGATTAACGGCAGCAAGGAACGGGAGACTGAAGGCATAAGAGTAACTTATTAGCGTGATAACGAAGGCAGACAGTTAACGCTATTGCCCTGATTAACGGCAAGGAAATCTGTGCGATCGCATCAAAATGTTGCTAAAAAGTTTCTGCATATGACAAAACATGCGCTGAGATCAGCGATAAAGTAATCGCCGCATGAATAGTGTGTTGCAGGGGTAACGAAACAATTTATAATTCCCGACTCATTTTCTGAGGTACTGCACATGAACTCGCTTGGCAAAAAATTATTTATCGCATTGTTTGGTCTGATGGCAATTGGCGCGATCGGTGGCGTGATGGTTGCAGGCTACGCCGTGGTTATTCAGGATGACGCCAAACCGGTCAGCGATAACGATGCCCCGTCCGTGGTGCCTGCGCCACCCTCTGCGTCAGCGAACTGATTCGTCTGCTGACCGCTGCTGCCAGCGGTGTAACCAGCGGCTCCAGCGTTCAAACAGCATATCCACGCAAATCGCCAGCAGCGCGACGATCGCCGCCCCCTGCAACACATAGGCGGTGTTGAAGCCGCTCAGCCCGATGATGATCGGTGAACCGAGGCTCGATGTGCCGACCGTCGAGGCAATCGCCGCGGTGCCGATATTGATGATAACGGAAGTCCGGATCCCGGCGATGATCACCGGCGCCGCCAGCGGAATCTCCACTTTACGCAACATCTGCCAGCGGCTCATGCCGACACCCTGCGCAATTTCCCGCGCCGAGGCAGACACGGATTCAATACCGGCAATGGTTCCCTGCAATATCGGCAGCAAGCCGTAAAGGACCAGCGCGATAATCGCCGGTTTTTCGCTGAACCCCATTACCGGTACCGCCACGGCCAGCACCGCCACCGGCGGAAAGGTCTGCCCCATCGCCACCAACGTCTCCACCAGAGAGCGAAATTCTTTTCCCGCCGGGCGCGTAACGCCAACCCCCGCCGCCACGCCGATCACCACCGCAATCAGGCTGGATATGCCGACCAGCATCAGATGTGCGGCCACCAAAGAGGAAAAACTTTCCTGCTGATAAACCGGCCGGCTCAGTTGCGGAAACATCCAGTGGAACACCCCACCGAGCGAGGTCATGCCGAAGATAAGCGCCAGCAATAACGCGAACAACCAGGGTAAGGGATCGGTGATGACCCGCCGTAAACCGCGTTTCATGCCTCACTCCTTTGCGCGGTGAGATCGGCAAAATGCAACACGCCGACCGGTTGCCCCTGCTCATCCACCACCGGCAGCTGCGCAGCCTGCTGCGCGACAAACGCAGACAACGCCTGACTCAGGCTCATCGACGCCCGCAGCGGTTTCTGGCTGCCGGAATAGTGCTCGCCGTGGCGGGTGCGCGAACTGACATCCTGCAACGACAGCAGACGAATGCCCATGTCGCTGCCGCCAAAGAAATCGCGCACGAACGGCGTCGCCGGTTTGGTCAGCAACTCCAGCGGCGTTCCCTGTTGCACCACCTGCCCGTCGTTAAGCAGCACAATGCGGTCGGCCAGCGTCAGCGCTTCATCAATATCATGAGTCACCAGCACAATAGTGCGGTGGGTCATTTTATGGATGCGCGCCACTTCTTCCTGCAACGTGGCGCGGGTCACCGGGTCAAGCGCGCCGAAAGGTTCATCCATCAGCAGCACTTCCGGGTCAGACGCCAGCGCACGCGCCACGCCGACGCGCTGTTGTTGCCCGCCGGAAAGCTGATGCGGATAACGCTGACGAAACTGTTTCGGATCGAGATTGAGCAGCGACAACAATTCGGTCACGCGGTCGCGGATTTTCGCCTTCGGCCATTTCAGCAGTTGCGGCACCGTGGCGATATTCTCCTCGACCGTCCAGTGCGGGAACAGGCCAATCGACTGGATCGCATAGCCCATCCGGCGGCGCAGATCCTGCGCGCGGAATTTTTCTATCGGTTCACCGGCAAATAAAATTTCCCCCCGGTCGTGCTCCACCAGCCGGTTAATCATTTTTAGCGTGGTGGATTTTCCGGAACCGGACGTACCGATCAGCACCGTGAATTCGCCTTTGGCCATTTCCAGCGTGAGATCGCGCACGACCGCTTTTCCGGCAAAGTGTTTGCTAACCTGCTTGAAATGAATCATCTGCGTGAAGTTTCCAAAAGTGAGACTGCGAATTTAAACAGGCTGTCGACGACCACCGCCATCAGCACCGCCGGGATGACGCCAAGCAGCACCAGATCCAGTGCGCTGCTGAGTAATCCCTGGAACATAATGGCACCGAGGCCACCCGCGCCGATCAGCGCCGCGACCATCGCCATGCCCACCGTTTGCACCGCAACAATGCGGATGCCGGTGAGGATGACCGGCAAAGCAATGGGCAGTTGTACGCGGAAAAATATCTGAACCCGGTTCATGCCCATGCCGCGCGCCGACTCGATCACCGCTTCCGGCACCGAATCCAGCCCGGCGATCACGCCGCGCACCAGCGGCAGCAGCGAATACAGCACCAGCGCGATAATCGCCGGTGCCAGCCCGATACCGCTGATGCCATGTTCCGCCAGCCACGGCAGCGCTTTCGCAAGCCCGGCCAGTGGCGCAAGCAGCAGGCCAAACAGGGCGATCGACGGCACGGTCTGAATGATATTGAGCACCGACAGCACAGCGCCGCGCCAGCGCGGTGAGCGGTGGCAGAACAAACCAACCGGCAGGCCGATCAGCACCGCAGGCAGCAGCGTGCCGGACAAAATGCCCAGATGCTGCCACAAGGCGTCGTTAAACACGTCGGAGCGGTTGTCGTATTCTTTTAACAAAGAAAGTTCGGCCAGCTGGCCGTACGCCAGCAGCAACACTACCGGCAATATCATCTGGACGTTGAGCACAATCCGCAGGCTGTGGTTGCGGGTAAACCGGGAGATGGCGTCAGAGGCGATCAGCAGACACAGCGCCGAGGCAGCCCAGAAACCGCCGCCGAGCGACGTGCGCGCAATGCTGTCCTCATCGCCACCGGTCAGTTGCACTGCGCTGTGCCCGGCCAGCCACACCAGCGCCGCCAGCAGAATTTCCGCCAGCAACATCACCAGCAGGTGATGTTTTCCGTATAACGTGAGGAAGGCCGCCGCCAGCAGTAACAGCGCGGGCAGCAAAATCAGCGTGGAGGTGCCGTGCAGCAGCGTCACTAATGAAATGCCCTGCCCCGACACCAGCCGGTTCGGCGCATGGCTGAGAAATGCCAGGCCATAACCGGCCAGCAAAAGCAGCAAAACCAGCGTCAGCAGCACGCGGTTTTTGACGAATGAATGATGAGTCAAAACAGTACCTGAGTCCGGAGAGCACGACCCGCAGGCCGTGCTCTGGGCGTCACTGCCCGATTATTTTTTAACGAAACCCTTTTCCTGCAAATACTTCGCCGCGACTTTCTTCGCATCCAGCCCGCCGACCGCGATTTTCGCATTCAGCGTTTGCAGCGTTTTAGTATCCAGCGAAGCGAAGACCGGTTTCAGCAGCGCCGGAATGTTCGGATGGGCTTTCAGCGCGGCCTCACGGATGATCGGCGCAGGTGCATAAATCGGCTGAACGCCTTTCGGATCCTCCAGCGTTTGCAGGCCGAGTGCGGCCACCGGGCCGTCAGTACCGTAAGCCATCGCCGCATTCACACCGGAGGTTTTTTCCGCTGCGGCTTTGATAGTGACCGCCGTATCGCCGCCCGCCAGTGACAGCAGCTGTGCCTGATTCAGCTTGAAGCCGTAGGCATTTTCAAACGCCGGTAACGCATCAGGACGTTCGATAAATTCTGCCGACGCCGCCAGTTTAAAATCCCCGCCGGAGCTGATGTATTTACCCAGATCAGCCAGTGATTTCAGGCCATGCGCACTCGCCAGATCGTTACGCACCGCGATGGTCCAGGTATTGTTCGCCGGGGACGGATCCAGCCAGACGATTTTATTCTGGTCGTAATCGAGCTTTTTCACTTTGTCGAAACCGGCCTGCGCATTTTTCCACGCCGGGTCTTTTTCGTCTGAGAAGAAGAAAGCACCGTTACCGGTGTATTCCGGGTAGATATCAATTTCACCGGCAGAGATCGCGCCGCGCACCACTTTGGTCGTACCCAGTTGCAGCTTGTTGGTGGTCTTGATGCCGTTAGCTTCCAGCACCTGAATAATGATGTTGCCGAGCAGCGATCCTTCGGTATCAATTTTCGACCCCACGCGCACCGTCTCATCCGCCGCATGTGCGGTGAAACTCATTGCCGACAGCGCCAGCAATGCTGCGGTCATTCCCCGCATCCGCCCTGTTTTTGCAGTCATGGTAAGTCCTCTTTTTGATTTTTTGGGTGTATGTCGCCGGGCGACGGTCTGGCAAATTAGCTTTCATCAGTGAAAACAGCGTGCTGACAAGGATAGTTCAATTTTGGGTAAGGGGTCTGATGGTGAGGTATAAAAGCAGGGCGCAACCGGCCTGGGAAATGCGTATTGCTGCACAGCTAATCTGCGAAATGGATAATGCCGGCTGGCACAGCGTGCAGAAGGCGGAAGACGAACTGATGAGGGGGTTTTAAGCCCAGGCTTAGATCGCTTTGTTTTAAGTTATAGCCATTTGATGTGATGTCTCGGGTAATCAGGACTTGTGACCGGCATCACGTCGCCTCTATGCTGGTTTTTTTGTCAAAAAGCGTAAACAAAACCATGTCTGATTCTATTGCGGCCTCTCCCGCCGCCTCTTCAGGGTACTCCGGCGCGGCGGATGCGGCGTCTGATCAACCGGTGGTGATCCGTTCCGCCTCCGATATTACGCAGTTAGTTAACCGCGGCGCCGCGAAACTCAGCGACGCGCGCGTGGTGATTGCCATCGCACTGGGCGGCGTTTTCCTCGACGCTTACGATCTCGGCGCGCTGGCCTTCGGCATGAAAGATATCACCCGCCAGTTCGGGCTGACGCCTTCCGGCGCAGGCTTTGTGGCCTCAGCGATCACCTTCGGGGCGATTGTCGGCGCACTGTTCGGTGGTTATCTGACCGACAAAATTGGCCGTTATCGCGTGTTCATGGCCGATATGTTCTTCTTCGTGATTGCGGCGCTGGCCTGTGCGTTTGCGCCAAATGAATGGGTGCTGGGCGGCTCGCGTTTTGTGATGGGGCTGGGCGTGGGCATCGATTTGCCGGTGGCGATGGCGTTTCTGGCGGAGTTCTCAAAACTGCAGGGGCGCGGCAATAAAGCCTCGCGCGTGGCGATGTGGTGCCCGACGTGGTACGCCGCCATCAGCGTCTCCTATCTGCTGGTGCTGCTGCTGTATGCGGTGCTGCCCGCCACGCACACCGACTGGTTATGGCGTCTGATCCTCGGTTTCGGCGCGGTGCCTGCCATTCTGATTATCGCCATCCGCCACCGTTATATGAATGAATCGCCGGTGTGGGCGGCCAATCAGGGCGACCTGCAAGGTGCGGCGGCTATCCTGCGCAAGTCTTATAACATCAATGCCGTTGTTGCCGACGATGCGGATAAAACGCCGCAGGTAAAAGTGCGCAAAGCCGCATGGCGCAACTACGGCACGCTGTTGCAGGGCATTTACCTGCGCCGCACAGTGCTGGCGACCGTCACCGCCGTGGCTTCGTCGTTTGCTTATAACGCCGTGGCGTTCGGGCTGCCGGTGATTTTATCGAGCTTCCTGCAACAGTCGATGATCAGCACCATTTTGTTCTCACTCGGTCTGAACCTGTGCTTCGCCTTCGTCGGCGGCCTGATTGCGGTGCGTTACGTGTCGAAATTTGGCGCATGGAAAATGACGTACGCCGGTTACGCCTGCCAGCTGGTGGCGATGATCGGCCTCGCGCTGGTGGGCCGCCCGGCAGACGGCGGTGAAGCGGCGATCTCCATCGCTATGCTGGCATTATTCCTGTTCGGTCAGGGTTTCGGACCCGGCTCGCACACCATGACTTTTGCCTCGCTGAGTTATCCGACTTCCCTGCGCGGCATGGGCGTCGGCTTCAACCAGACGCTGATGCGCGCCAGCTCAACGCTTTCCCTGTTCCTGTTCCCGGTACTTTCTGCGGCACTGGGCACCGGCGTATTCTGGGTGATCGCGTTAGCACCGCTGGCCGGATTGATCGTGCTGACCGCGATACGGTGGGAACCCTCGGGGTATGACGTGGATGCTGAGGATTTTAATGCCGAAGCCGGGCATTAAGGCGGCTTAATCAGTTCAGAACGAGAAAATTTCGGTTTCTTACGTGCGGTGATCACTTATCGCGCTGCGCCGAAACCGCCCAAGAGAGGGAAGTGCTTTCCCTCTCTTGGATCTCTCCCCGCTTTTTCAACACGCGCTCCGCTCGCTGGCTATGTTTCAGTTACCACGGCGTCAGGCTGGAAATCTTGCCGCTGCGCGGTGCCTTCGTTTCGGGTTTGCAGCCTCTGGTCTGCAACCTCTCACTCAGCAAGATTTCTGATTCGCCCGCACGATCTTAAATTCAAAACCCATTGGCTTTTCAAATCAAAATCAGTGAGGTTGTGAAGTAATAGCCTGAGGCCGGTTCCAAAATTCCGCCGGAGGCAAGATTTCTGAATCGCCCGCACGATCTTAAATTCAAAACCCATTCCCGTTGGCTTTTCAAATCAAAATCAGTGAGGTTGTGAAGTAAAAGCCTGAGGCCGGTTCCAAAATACCGCCGGAGGAGAGGCGCAAAACCGCGCGTCTTTTTGCGCGGGTTGTAGCCCGAACGAAGGGCACCGCGCAGCGGCGGGATTTTGCGGCTATCGCTGCGGTACCTGAAACATAGCCAGCGAGCGGAGCGCGCAGTGAAAAAAGCGCGGGAGTCCAGAGGGCGCGCGCTTACGCGTCCTTTGGGCCAGTGTGGGCGGCGAGCCCACGGTCTTGACCTTAAAGCCAGTGTTGAGCGGCTAACTCAACGCATCAAATGACCGCGCTTCTAGGCGCAAAAACATACCCCACGCCACTTTCGATCATCGCCGCCACCAGCTCGAATCCACCATTCGGTTTACTCTGGGCAAACTCCATTTCGCTGGTAAATACCGGGGATACCCAAAACTGATTCACCGGGTCGCCGTAAATTTTCGGCAGACGCATTTTGTCGGCAGGTCCGCACAAGGCAGAGGAGATCACGTGGCCTTCGAAACCCATCGGGGCCATCGGTGACATCAGCGTGTGGCCTTCACCGAGCCAGCTCAGGGTGGTCCAGGGCACCTGCGCATAACCGGAAAGTGCGCTTGCCATCTGCACGGCATTTTCTTCGCTGACGTACTCTTTACCGACCGAAAAAGCCAGTTCGATACGACGGTGCTTTTCGGCTTCATCGTTGAAAATAATATCGATTTGCGGCATCGGGCGGATGCTCATGCCCACGGTGAAGAAATAGTAATTCTCGTCATCCTCATGCTGGGAAATCGCCATCGGCGGCCAGCTGCCCTGATTGATCAGATAGTATTTCAGTGAGGGGCCAAAACGGTCTTCGTAAGATTCCAGCAGCTTGCGCTGGATTTTCGGCCAGGGATTGCTGAACTCATTTTGCCAGTCGCGCCAGAACAGACGGGTTTTTTCCGCCAGTTCGCACTGCGTGTTGGTTGAGGCAGAACCCAGCGGGAAAGTCAGCGGGTTCTCTTTGATACAGCCGGCGGAATAACACACCGAATGATCGATATACAAACTCCAGCCGGGGATCACCGCCAGCAGCAAACCCTGATACCACAACGCGGCACCGTCATCACTTTCGTTCCATAAGATCTGGATCTGCGACGGATCCAGCGGCGCTTCGCCCTCCAGATTGCGGCAGTATTGCGCCGCCAGCATCGGCGATATGCCGTGCTCCATCGCCTGCGTGTCATCGTTTAACGGCGCAGGCACCAGGTTACGCACCCAGCAGGCACGCATTTTCGGAAAACGGTCGCGCAAATCCTCGCGGGCGAATATATAGAAATACACCACGCGGTTGTCCTGCTCGACCAGCGCGGTCAGGGTTTGTTTGTCGTTACTGACTTCAGCAACAATGTCGGACTGGCGCATATGACCTCGGCAATATTAGGAAGCTTATTATTCCCTGTGATGGCCAGTGTAGAACGTATAAGCAAGCCCGATAACGGGCAATATTCCCAAAAATCCCCGATAAATCATCGAAACACGCGCTTTTTTCACAAAATTAGGCGGTTAACGGCAATACAGACGAAACAGTTGCGCCAGATGTGCCGACATCGGGGTGAGCGTCGTGTCGCGCCGCTGAATCAGATAAAAGGTCGCCGTGGGCAGCGGAACATCCAGATCCAGCGCCACCAGACTCTGACCAATCACCGGGTCGCTTATCACATCCACCGACAACACGCTGAGGAAATCCGTTTTGGCGATAAGGCTGGTGCAGGACATAAACGTCTCGCAAATCACGCTGATATTGGGCTCCGCGTCCATTTCACTGAACACTTCGCTGAGCAGTTTGTAGTAACTGCCGCGCGGGGTGGGCAAGGTCCAGTCGCAGTGCAAGAGCTCTTTCATTGAACGTGCGTTTTGCATCGGATGCCCGCGCCGTGCGACCACGCGATACTCTTTATCCATAAGCTTTTCATATAACAGTTCGTTATCAAAGGGGCCCTGATAATAGGTATTGACGGTGAAATCCAGCTCGCCTTGCCGCAACTCTGGGATCATCGACACCAGCTGTCCTTCGGCGATGCGCACCTTCACATTGGGGAATTCGCGGTGAAAACGGTCAATCACTTCCGGCATAACGGTGCGCGCAATGCTGGCACCGACCCCGATATTCACCCTGCCGCTGGTGCCGCCCAGACGCTGGGTAATATCCTCCTGCGCCACCCGCAGCTCTTCCAGAATCAGGCTTGCGCGCTTGAAAAACCCCTCGCCACAGTCGGTCAGCGTCACCCCCTGACGGCGGCGGATAAACAATCTTGCCCCGAGACTTTCTTCCAGCTCTTTAATGGATTTGGTCAGTGCGGGCTGAGAAAGATTCATCATCCGGCTCGCGGCACGAATACTGCCATGACGCGCGACCGACACAAACGCCCTCAGTTGATGCATTTTAATTTGTGATGGCATGAGATTCTTTGATAACCCCTGATTATCACTAAGAAGATTTTGGCATCTTATATGCCCTGATTGCTTTATGTACATTGAAAATCATCTAAGGCCGGCAAGTCCCCTCCAGATTTAGGTTTCCTCCTTTCTGCCTCCCGCCGCAGAAAGCCTGCATGTCTGAGAAAATAAGAGAGTCCGTGATGGTAAATGAGATTTCTGAACGCGTAGAACAGCTGTTCCCTTCCCTGCAAAAGCAACGCCGTGATTTGCACAAATATGCCGAATCCGGCTGGCTGGAATTCCGTACTTCCACGCTGGTGGCCGATCGTCTCGAAAAGCTCGGCTATTCGCTGCAACTGGGCAAAGAGGTGATCGACGCGCAGTCGCGGATGGGTCTGCCCTCCGCCGCCGTATTAGCCGAACAGGAACAGCGCGCGCTGGAACAGGGGGCGATTGCCCGCTGGATGCCGCATTTTTCCGGCGGTTTCACCGGCATTGTCGCCACGCTGAACACCGGGCGTCCCGGCCCGGTGATGGGTTTTCGTGTCGATATGGACGCGCTGGATTTGTGTGAGGTGCTGGAAGAAGGGCATCGTCCGTTCCGCGAAGGGTTTGCGTCCGCCAATAACGGCATGATGCACGCCTGCGGCCACGACGGTCACACCACCATCGGCCTCGGGCTGGCGGAGGTACTGATGCAGATGCGCGACCAGCTCTGCGGCACCATCAAACTGATTTTCCAGCCTGCCGAAGAAGGCACGCGCGGCGCGAAATCCATGGTGGAAGCAGGCGTGGTGGACGACGTGCAGTATTTCACCGCCGTGCATATCGGCACCGGCGTACCGGCGAATCACATCGTTTGCGGTAACGATACCTTTATGGCGACCACCAAGCTGGACGTGCATTTCACCGGCGTCGCGTCGCACGCCGGCGGCAAACCGGAAGACGGCCGTAACGCCCTGCTGGCAGCGGCGCAGGCAACGCTTGGGTTACACGCGATCCCGCGCCACAGCGGCGGTGATTCACGCATCAATGTCGGCGTTTTACAGGCCGGTACCGGGCGTAACGTGGTGCCTTCCAGCGCCACGATGAAAGTGGAAACGCGCGGCACGACCAATGAGGTGAACGAATTTATTTATCAGCAGGCGCTGAAAGTGATTTCCGGCGCAGCCGAAATGCATCAGGTGAAATTCGACATCAGACTGATGGGCGCGGCGCAAAGCAGCACGCCAACGCCAGCGTGGGTGAATTACATCCACCGTCAGGCGGAAAAACTCGGCGAGTTCGAACAAATCATTGACCGTCAGGAAGGCGCGGCCGGTTCGGAAGACGCCACCTATATGATGGAGCGGGTTAAATCACGCGGCGGCGAAGCCTCTTACGTGATTTTCGGCACCGATCTGAGCGCAGGCCATCACAATGAACTGTTTGATTTCGATGAAAAAGTGATGATTCAGGGCATTAAAACGCTGGCGGCGCTGGCGCTGAACATCGCTGAATTCAAAGGAGGGAACTGATGGCGGATCAACACAATATCGTCAGTTTTATCAATGATTTCATCGATAACCAGCAACCTGCGCTGGCGAAAATCAGTGATGCCATCTGGGATCACCCTGAAACCCGCTTTGCAGAATCGTTCTCCTCGGCATTGCTGGCCGACACACTGGAAGCCAGCGGATTTGTCGTTGAGCGCGGCGTCGGCGGCATGGACACCGCGTTCATTGCCCGTTTTGGCAGCGGCAAACCGGTGATCGCCCTGCTCGGCGAATTCGATGCGCTGGCCGGTTTAAGCCAGAAAGCCGGTTGCGACGTGGCGCAGCCGCTGGTGGAAAACGGTAACGGCCACGGTTGCGGCCATAATCTGCTGGGCACCGCTGCACTCGGCGGCGCGCTGGCGGTGAAAGCCTGGATGGAGCGCGAAAACATTCAGGGCACGGTGCGTTTTTACGGCTGTCCCGGCGAAGAAGGCGGTTCCGGCAAAACCTTTATGGCCCGCGAAGGGCTGTTTGATGATGTCGATGCCGCGCTGACCTGGCACCCGGAAACCTACAGCGGCATGTTCAGCAACCAGACGCTGGCCAATATTCAGGCATCGTTCAGCTTTAAAGGCGTGTCCTCACACGCCGCCGCCGCGCCGCATCTCGGCCGCAGCGCGCTGGACGCCCTGACGCTGATGAATACCGGGGCGAATTTCCTGCGCGAGCACATTATTCAGGAGGCACGCCTGCATTACGCCATCACCAACGCAGGCGGGATTTCGCCAAACGTGGTGCAGGCCGATGCCGAGGTGCTGTATCTGGTGCGCGCACCGCAGATGGATCAGGCGCAGGCGATTTTCGAGCGCGTGGTGGATATCGCCAAAGGCGCGGCGCTGATGACCGGCACACAGATGTCGATGCGTTTCGATAAAGCCTGCTCCAACTATGTGCCAAACCGTACGCTGGAAAGCGCGATGTATCAGTACGTGCAGGCTTTCGGCACGCCGCATTACACCGCCGAAGAGCGGGCGTTTGCGGCGTCGATTCACGCCACGCTGAGCGATCAGGATATCGATAATAATCTGCTGAATATTTCCCGTACCAGCGGCGCAGAAGGCGTGGCGTTCGCCGAAACCCTGCGCCATTCCCCGCTGACAGACGCCGTTGCGCCGTATGCCCCGAACGGCAATATCCTCTACGGCTCAACGGATGTCGGCGATGTCAGCTGGCTGGTCCCCACCGCGCAGTGTTTCAGCCCGTGTTTTGCGGTCGGTTCGCCGCTGCATACCTGGCAGATTGTCTCCCAGGGGCGCACCTCCATCGCCCATAAAGGCATGTGTCTGGCGGCAAAAGTCATGTCATCCACCGCCATAGACCTGTTTACTCAGCCGGATTTACTGGCAGCCTGCCAGAAAGAGCGCGACGCACAACGCGCACGGCGTCCGTATCACTGCCCGATCCCGGCGGGCGTAAAACCTTCGCCATTGAAGTAAATCATGAGCAGGAACCCGCTCATGCGCGCCCCGTTCCGGCACGCATGAGCGGCATAAATATAAAAAAAGACAAACACGACAGAGGGTTAACAGATGAGTATTCAGGCGCAAGATTCCGGCCAGAGTCCGGGAGGATTTCTCCAGTGGGTTGAACGTGTGGGTAATAAAATTCCCAATCCGTTTTTATTGTTTGTGTATCTGATTGCCGTGCTGATGGTCGCGAGTGCGGTGATTTCATGGCTGAATATTACGGCGGTAAATCCGAGCAACGGCGAAATCATCCAGGTTAAAAATTTGCTGAGCGTGGAAGGCATTCAGTGGATTTTGCCAAACGTCATCAAGAATTTCAGCGGATTTACCCCGCTGGGTTCGATACTGGCGCTGGTGATCGGTGCCGGGCTGGCGGAACGTGTCGGGCTGCTGCAAAGCCTGATGTACAAAATGGCGTCCAAAGTGAATGCCCGTTACGCCAGTTATATGGTGATTTTTATCGCCTTCTTCAGCCACATTTCTTCCGACGCCGCGCTGGTGGTGATGCCGCCGCTGGGCGCGCTGATTTTCCTCGCGGTCGGGCGTCATCCGGTGGCCGGTTTGCTGGCCGCCATTGCCGGGGTCGGCTGCGGTTTTACCGCCAATCTGCTGATTGTGACCACCGATGTGTTGCTCTCCGGCCTGAGTACCGAAGCGGCGAAAGCCATTAATCCGGCGGTGCAGGTCAGCGTGATCGACAACTGGTACTTTATGGCAGCGTCGGTGATCCTGTTGACCATTGTCGGCGCCGTTCTGACGGATAAATTCGTCGAACCGCGCCTGCCGGTGTATCAGGGCGAGCGCAATGAAGAGATGAAAAAGCTGACGCCGGAACAGAACCGCGGCCTGATGGCGAGCGGAATTGCGGCGCTGGTGTTTATCGCGCTGGTGGCGTTGCTGGTGGTGCCTGAGGCCGCACCGCTGCGCAATCCGAAAACCGGTGGCATCATTCCTTCGCCCTTTATTCAGGGCATCGTGCCGTTGATCATTTTGTTCTTCTTCGTGATTTCCGTGCCTTACGGCATGGTGACAAAGCAAATTCGCAGCGCCAGTGACGTGCCGGATCTGCTGGTGGATCCGATGAAATCGATGGCCGGTTTTATTGTGATGGTGTTCCCGCTCTCCCAGTTTGTGGCATTTTTTAACTGGAGCAACATGGGGAAATTCATGGCGATCGGGCTGACGGATGTGCTGGAAAATCTGGGCATGACCGGCATTCCGGCTTTCCTCGGGCTGATTTTCCTCTCGGCGTTGCTGTGCATGTTTATCGCCAGCGGCTCGGCCATCTGGTCGATTCTGGCTCCGATTTTTGTGCCGATGTTTATGCTGCTCGGCTTCCACCCGGCGTTCGCGCAAATCGTGTTCCGCGTGGCAGATTCTTCCGTGATCCCGCTTGCGCCGATGTCGCCGTTTGTGCCGCTGTTCCTCGGATTCCTCCAGCGGTACATCAAAGAGGCGAAACTCGGCACCTATTATTCGCTGGTGCTGCCGTATCCGATTGTGTTTTTCGTGGTGTGGCTGCTGATGCTGGTGGGCTGGTATCTGCTCGGTTTACCGATTGGACCGGGTGTGTATCCGCATCTGTAACGCTCAGTTAAGGCGTCCCATACGGCGCATGGCGCGGTGCCATGAGCCGTTTCTTACCGCCCAGCGCAGCACGCTGGCAATGCGGCGGATGGCGAAACGCAACATTTGACGTTTCGGCCTGAAAATGGAAATACCCAGTTGCCTGGCCGCCCAGTCAGGTAATAATTCTATGCCCGCCTGAATCATCAGGCTGCCAACCGGCTTTGCCAGACGGCTTGGGGCGGGGGCATTTTGCAACAATCTCACCACTTCCCGCGTGCGTTCATCACAGCGTAACTGCGGGCGCATGGCCTGCAGATAAGCCTCCACGGCTGCCACGCTGTCCGGAACGTTGGCAGAACCCAGACTTTCCGCCACACGGGCGAATTCCTGATAATAACGATTCTGATCGTCCAGACTGAGTGCCGGATTGCGGTAACGAAGATGGGATTGCAGAAAACTGTAGGCTTCGGTGACGTGTACCCAGACCAGCAACTGCGGGTCACTGGCGGCATATGGCGTGCCAAAAGCATCCGTACCGGTCACGCGTAAATGAATGGATTTTACTTTTTCGATTAACGCATTGGCATCGCGCGTCGGTCCGAAAGTGGTGCAGGAAACAAACTGGCTGGTGCGCCGCAAGCGGCCAAGCATGTCTTCACGAAATGAGGAGTGATCCCAGACACCGGCAAGCGCCAGCGGATGAAGCATCTGCAACAGCAAGGCGCTGACGCCGCCGCACAGCATAGAAGTAAAATCGCCATGCACCCGCCAGGTCACGCTTTCCGGGCCAAACAGCCCCGGATCGCCCGGCGGATGTTCAAAATCGATACCACCGGATGCCAGGCCCGAAAGACTCAGCACCTGGCGTTCAATTCTCTTTCTTACCCATGCATCAGGACTCATCAATGCGCGGCAGTGCTGATTACCGTTGCCCTGCTCAGCTGCGGCCAGATGTTCATGACCACGTCGATCAGCTGATTCAACTGGGCGGAAGAGGCGCCATCGCGTGCCTGAACCGAGAAGCCCTGAATCGTACAGGCGAGGTATTTCGCCAGCAGGGCGCTGTCAGTCACAGAGGCCATTTCGCCAGCCTGTTTTCTTTTCTCAAAGAACTCAAACAATGAGCGTTCCTGAGAGAGATGGCGTGCGCGCAGCATTTCTGCGATATCCGCAGAGGATGAAGACATCCCGGACGAGGCGCTGATCATAAAGCAGCCGCTCGGCGTGTCGCAGTCTGTAAACAGCTCCGCGATAGCCCGCAGATACTGGCCGATGGTTTCTTCGACGGACAAATCTGTTTTGCTCAATAAACATGAGCTCTTTTCGTAAAAGTTAGTCAGATAATGTTCAACGGCTGCGCGAAATAGCCCTTCTTTATTACCGAATTCGGCATACAGCGTGGGCGCTTTTGCACCTGTCGCTTCGACCAGATCCGCCAGCGACGTGGCCTCATAGCCGTGGCGCCAGAATAAATTCAAGGCCTTGCTCAGAGCAGTTCCACGGTCAAACTGTTTTGGGCGACCGCGACTTTTCCGGACCAAAGCCGTCTGTTCAGTGCTCATACACCCTCCTTCCATCACCATTGTGATTATGGTTGTTAAAACTAATCGTTATAAAAATAACTTAACGATCATTATTAAAAATAGTTGCGCACAAGTCCAGCGGAGATTATCATTTAATTATCGAGCGATAAGAAAATCACTCAAACCCGCAAAGCTGCACAAGCTATAAGCGTTTTTACACGTAACACACCCAGGACGTAACATCATGAGTAATCTTAAAATCCTTCTTGCAGTTATGGCTTTAACCGCTGTCCCGGTTGCCAATGTTGCCGCACAGCAGGTTATCATGATGCCTTTACTGAGTCAGGAAGTGGCCATGGTCAATGTGACCGGGGACAGTAATTACTGCAAACCCGGTACCTATGTGAGTAAAAAAACCTCACAAGGCCGTATTTCAACTTCTCCGACTCAGCCACCTGCCCCGTCAGCCTCTGGTCATACACCCGCTTCTATCTACTATTAGAAGAACCGGGCGACTGACGACTGACTCTCAGCGCAGGAATCACGATAAGGCGGCCCTGGTCGCCTTATCTTTTACTCTTCACGGTAAGAACGCCCCCAGTTTTAACACCCTCCCCCGTCAGAACCAACCATTAACCTAGCGATCATTAATGATTCATTCAGCACAAAATTGGATAAGCAGTTTTCATTCGTGCGGGGAAGTAGTTTAAAAACATAAAATTAACGAAAACCAAACAAACCGGCCTTTTCGTGTGATCTCTGTCACAGCACAATAAGTTAACGCTCATTAAAAAAACATCTTGCACAAACTGTCGCCAACCTCTAACATTTACTTATCGAACGTTAACTAATAAATAACGTTGACCTGAAAACTGAGGCCTCTGAACAAGTGGCCCCGACCAAAAAATAACGCACAGGATTAAACATCATGAAAACTATCGCAATGAGCATCGCAGCACTGACACTCGCTACCGCGTCTTTCTCAACACTGGCAGCAACGGAAGTTCAGTCGGCACCCGCTTCCCAGCAAGTCGTCGGTACCATCAGTGCCTCATCTAATGGTGACCTGAGTACCCTGCAGTCAAAACTGAATGCAAAAGCCACTGAAGCCGGTGCAAGTTCATACCGCATCATCGGTGCTTCCGGTGACAACCATCTGTACGGCACTGCTGAGATCTACAAATAAGAATGATGAACGCGTTAGCAGATTGTTCCGCACAATTAGTTAACGATTAATAAATAAATAAGTTGCGCAGAATGTGATCCAGGTCTAAGATTTACTTATCGAACGTTAATTAATAACGTCGGACTGAATAATCATCTGCTGATAAACAGAATCAAAAGGAAGACATCATGAAAAACATCACTATGACATTCGCGGCAATCGCCCTTGCTACCGCCTCTTTCTCCACCCTGGCCGCGACTGAAGTTCAGTCTGCTCCGGCAGGTCAGCAAGCCATTGGTGTGGTTAGCGCCACGTCCGGTAACAGCCTGACCAGCCTGCAGAACAAGCTGAACGCGAAAGCCAGCGAAGCCGGTGCAAGTTCTTACCGCATCATTGGTGCTTCCGGTGACAACCATCTTTACGGTACTGCTGAGCTGTATAAATAAGCACGCAGGACCTTAGCACCAGGGTAATCAGCATTTAAATTATCCATTAATAACTTAAATGCTAAATCGGACAGAAGACAGCTTTGCACAATAAATGAACGTTGGTGACAACGCCGGGCAAAGCTTAAAAAACGAATTGAGGAAAATATTATGAAAAACATCACTATGACTCTCGCCGCTCTCGCACTGGCTACCGCTTCATTCTCAACACTGGCAGCGACTGAAGTTCAGTCTGCACCAGCAGATCAGCAAGCAATCGGTGTTGTCAGCGCAACAGCAGGCAACAGCCTGACCAGCCTGCAGAACAAACTGAGTGCTAAAGCCAGCGAAGCCGGTGCAAGCTCTTACCGCATCATCGGTGCTTCAGGCGACAATCATCTGTACGGTACAGCTGAGCTGTACAAATAAGTCTGATGGTATAAACAGGCAGTAAGCAGAAGAGGCGGCGTTTGCCGCCTTTTTCATGCCTGCGATCCGACAAATCACTTCACACGCTTTCATCCCCTTCTTTTTGTGCTACATTTTTGTCTTACGTTTCCATTCAGGTTCTTCATTCCAATGTAACGAATTCTCATCGCTGACAGTTTTTATATCCCTGTTGCCTCCAGGCAATACGGGGGTTTCTGTTATTTCAGATGAGAATCTCATTCATGAATTCGTTATTGCATGCGCTGATACGCGCATTACGCAGTCACCGCTGGCTGCGTCTGCTGGGTTGTGCCTTTATTTTATCCTCGCTCGGAAATGGTCTGACGCAGGTGGTGGTTTTTGGTCAGCTGCTGCGCTGGCAGGCCTCGCCCGCGACACTGACACTCGCGTATATGCTCGCAACGCTGCCCGGTTTTTTCGGCAGTGTCTGGGGCGAAAGACTTTGCCGGAAAATATCACCGCTGCGCATTCTGATCCTGTGTGAATTACTCGGTATGCTGGCCCTGATAATGCCGCTGTATGGTGTGCTTACTCATAATATCCCGGCACTGCTGGCCGTTCAGTCTGCGGAGGCTTTATTTAGCGGGATGAGTTATCCGGCGCTGACACTGTTGTTCAAACGCGGACTTAGCACCGAAGAACTGCCGGCGGCCACGGCGCTTGAAACACTGATTTTTTCGGCGCAGGTGTTGCTTGGCACCGGATTGGGCATTTTGCTGTTTGATCTGTTTTCACCGCTTAGCCTGCTGGCCCTGGATGCACTGAGTTTTGCAGCCTCTGCGGCTCTGCTGGCCGGATCATTAGCCCTCTTCAAAACGTGTTCCCCCACTGCTGCTCCGCCAGAAACGGATGCGAAACCGCCATTACACTGGAAAACGTTTACGCCTTTGCAAAAACGAAGCGTCTTGCTGCTACCGGCACTCGCGGCGGTGGGTTCTCCGGCGATGGCATTGTTACCGGTTCTGGCGCAACAAATGCAACCGCAGGATACGGCCAGTCTGGCGCTGCCGTTGTTGTTTGCGCGCAGTCTGGGGCAACTTTGCGGCCCGCTGCTGCTCAATGCAGATAAACTGCGGCATTACGGCGCCAGCAATCTGCGGCTTTTGTTATGTCTTACGCTGTTTCTGGGCGGATATTTTCTGTTACCGCACGTTGCCTTATGGCCGCTTGCCGCACTGGCGCTCATCTTCGTTGCGCATCTGGCCTCGAACGTGGTGTTTGCATTGGGGACGTTTGGCGTACTGAGACATTTTCAGGACGCGGATGTTGCGCGGGCCAGCGCACTCGCCTGGCGCGGACAGGTGTTTATTGCCGCTATCGCTACCGGCATTGCCGGATATCTGGCAGAAAATGCCGGTGCCGCAACAGCGCTTTATAGCGTTTCACTCACCAGTCTGGCCGGTGTCGCCCTTCTGCTCTGGCGCTACCGGGCGTAATTAGCATCACAAAACACAAAAGGCAGAGATCTCTCCCTGCCTTTTTTCATTTTTAGATCGGCATAACCCCATTTGTTACGGCGCATCGCGCAAAAAACATCTCCGCTTTCTCCCTCACCGCCCCTGCCGTCATATAAAGGTGTTGGCGTGAGGGATGTTTAGGTATAAAATTTTATACACAAGGAAAGTGGCGGTGATTAAAAATATCGACTGGCAAAGCACGATACGCTGAGATAGTCCGGGAACGTCAAAGGAGAGAAAATGAAAGAAAAGATTGATATCGCTTCACGCCATATCACCCCGGCGGACGGCAATGTTTTTGCTGATTTAGGCTTCAGCGAAGAAGAAGCGCAACGTTTACATGCGGATTCGCAAGCTAAAATCGCACAGACCATTGCGCTTAAAGAACAACTGATGACTGAGATTGGCAGCTGGATAACGATGCAAAATCTACGTCAGAGCGATGCCGCTAAAGTGCTCCAGGTTTCCCGCCCGCGGGTTTCCGACGTAGTGAACAAAAAAACCGATAAATTTACCCTGGATGCCCTGATTCTGATGCTGAGTCTGGCCGGAAAACAGGTGAAATTGGTGGTTGAATAATGAGCATCACAAAATACAAAAGGCAGAGATCTCTCCCTGCCTTCTTCAT
>NZ_MJIB01000005.1:289056-347281 GCF_003697865.1 Rahnella sp. Larv3_ips
AAACCACTGGCTGCCCAGAGTTTCGGGTACATGCTGATATTGGTGAAGCCCGGCAAGGTATTGATCTCGTTGATCACCACATCACCCTGCTCTGTCAGGAAGACATCGACCCGCGCCATGCCGCGACATTCCAGAACCTGAAATGCCTGTAATGCAATAGCACGAATGCGGTCGTGTGTTTCCGGTGGCAAATCCGCGGGCACAGCGATGGATGCGCCGGACTCATTGATATATTTGGTATCGTAAGAGTAGAAGTCGTCATGCAGGATCACTTCGCCGCACACGCTGGCCTGCGGATGATCGTTGCCTAATACCGCGCATTCAATTTCGCGACCTTTGATTGCCGACTCCACCAATACTTTATGGTCGAAGCTGAACGCGTCATCCAGAGCACGAAGGTAACCGGCCTCATCGCTGATTTTACTCACACCGACCGATGATCCCTGATTCGCCGGTTTGATAAACAACGGCAAACCGAGTTGCTGCGAAACACTGGCAAAGGTGTTCTTCTGACGATTCGCGCGGGTCAGACAGACGAATGGCGCGACGGAAAGCCCGGCATCGCGCAGCAAACGCTTGGTCACGTCTTTGTCCATGCTGACCGCCGACCCTAAAACGCCGGAGCCGACAAACGCGATATTCGCCATGCGCAGTAAACCCTGCAAAGAGCCGTCTTCCCCCAGCGTACCGTGGACAATCGGGAAGATCACATCCACCTGCGACAACGCACTGGCGCTGTGGGTTTCGATTAACTGATTTTCGGTCTGACCGGGGATCAGCGCGACCTGATTATTCGAGCGGTTAAGGGCAATCAGCGAGGGGTTTTCAGCGTTGATCAGGTAGTTGCTGGCATCATTAATATGCCATTCGCCTTTCTTATCAATACCCAATAACGTCACATCAAAACGTTGTTTATCAATGGCATCGACTATGTTTTTCGCCGACTGCAATGACACTTCATGTTCTGCCGATTTACCACCAAAAATGATGCCTACCCGTAATTTACTCACCTGCTGCTCCTTGCTGCCAGCGTGAGGGCTGGCAGCGAATTTTTCTGTTAACGTTTTGGCTTAAAACTAGTCAACCACAAATAATTTCGCGCCAACCGGCGTCGATGAACGATGCGCCTCGGCATTGTCCGCCACCTGATAACTCATCCCCGGAGAAAGCGTAAACGTGCGGCCATCCTCCAGGCGCGTGTGCAATTCACCTTCCAGACAAAACAGAACGTGGCCCTTGCTGCACCAGTGATCCGCTTCATAACCGGCGGAATATTCCACGATGCGAACGCGTATATCGCCAAATTTCTGGGTGCGCCACAGCGCCATCCCTACATCGCCCGGATGCTGAGTCGGCGTGACCTCGCGCCAGTCGGTGGTGCAAAACGGAATCGCATCAAGCTTCATGAATTTCTCAGTGTCGGAAAACAAGGAAAGCCAGCATAAAAGTGAGCGCTTAATTTATCAATCGCTTGCTAAAACAAAACCACGGGAGAAAAAACCGGCTTTGGAAGAAAAGTTACGTAAAGACGATTAATCTCAGAGACAGCCCGCAGCCCTCGCGGGCTGTGGCCTGTAAGCAGGCAGCCAAAATACGGTGAAAAGACTGTGTTGCCGGAGGTGTCTGTGCGACAGACTTCACGTTTTATCGACTATGCTTATTGTTCGAATGAGACAGCGGAAACATAACGCAGAAAGGCGTACGCACCTCAATTCCAACGCGCGGCTGATTTTTAAAGCGGCGCGCCACAAAACAAGGAGCACCACATGCCATATCAAACGATAAATCCGTTCAACAACAAACTCATCAAAGAATACCAGACGCACAACGATAAGCAGGTCGAGGAAACGCTGGCCACCGCGCATGCGTTGTACAAATCCGACTGGGCACAGGGCGATATCCAGCAACGTGTGAAAGTCCTGCACAAGCTGTCGGAAATCATGTCGTCGCGCGTCGATGAACTGGCCAAAATTGTCAGCGTCGAGATGGGCAAGCTTATTGAGCAAAGCCGGGGCGAAGTGCAAATTTGCGCAGACATTGCGAAATTCTATGCCGAAAAAGCGGAAGAATTCCTCAAACCTGTGCCTTATAAGTCAGACCTGGGTGAAGCCTGGGTAGAGCACCATCCAATCGGCGTGATCATGGCCGTCGAACCTTGGAACTTCCCGTTCTACCAGCTGATGCGTGTTCTGGCACCGAATCTGGCTTCCGGTAACAGCGTGATTGTGAAACACGCCAGCATTGTGCCGCACTGTGCGGAAACCTTTGAAAAGCTGGTGACCGAAGCCGGTGCGCCAAAAGGCGCTTATACCAACCTGTTTATTTCGCAGGATCAGGTCGCGTCAATCATTGACGATGACCGCGTTCAGGGCGTGGCGCTGACCGGTTCGGAAAAAGCCGGTGCCGTGGTCGCAGCCCGTGCTGCCGGTAAGCTGAAAAAATCCACGCTGGAGCTGGGCGGGAACGACGTGTTTGCCGTGCTCGACGATGCGGATATCGATAAAGCGGCTAAAGCCGGTGCGCAGGCACGTATCTCCAACGCAGGTCAGGTGTGTACCGCGGCCAAACGTTTCATCATTCATGAAAAAGTCGCCGATGAATTCCTGAAAAAATTCACCGATCACTTTAAAGCGCTGAAGATGGGCGATCCGCTGGATAAATCCACCACGCTGGGCCCGTTGTCCTCTGCCGACGCGGTGAAAACGCTGAGCAAGCAGGTGGATGACGCCGTAAAACACGGGGCGAAACTGCACTTTGGCGGTAAAAAGGTGACAGACAATCCGGGTAATTTCTTCGAGCCAACGATTCTGACGCATATCACCCGCGACAATCCGGCATATTTTGAAGAGTTCTTTGGCCCGGTCGCCCAGGTGTATGTGGTGAAAAATGACGAGGAACTGGTGAAACTTGCCAATGACTCGCACTACGGCCTCGGCGGTTCGGTCTTCACCAAAGACATGGACCGTGCCCGTAAGCTGGCAAGCCAGATTGAAACCGGCATGGTATATGTCAATTCACCGACAGACACCGCCGCCGAACTGCCATTTGGTGGGGTTAAGCGCTCAGGTTTTGGTCGCGAGCTGTCAGATCTGGGGATCAAAGAATTTGTGAACCAGAAACTGGTCGTGCTGGCCGCGAAATCGTAACTGTTTCAACCAGAGTTCTGTACCCAAAATAATTCAGGCGGCAGCAAGGCCGCAAGCGAAGGAAACCCGATGAGCTGACTTATGCCAGTGATTCGGGTGACTGAATGTCGCCAACGCCCCTGCGGTTTGAATTATGACGGGTAGCCTTGACCCACGACAAAGCGGTATTGCATACAGCCTCTCTATAATCGGGGCTGTTTGTCTTTCCACTGGTGAATCACATGGCGTATGAACTCAATCTCGACTGGCCAGAGTTTTTAGAAAAATACTGGCAAAAACAACCTGTTATTATCAAAAAAGCGTTCACAAACTTTGTCGATCCGATCACTCCGGATGAGTTAGCCGGCCTTGCGATGGAACCTGAGGTGGACAGCCGCCTGGTCAGCCATAAGAACGGGCAATGGCAGGCGAGCAACGGGCCTTTCGAACATTTCGATAATTTGGGTGAAACCGGCTGGTCGTTGCTGGCGCAGGCGGTTAACCACTGGCACGCGCCTTCTGCCGAACTGGTTCGTCCTTTCCGTGTACTGCCTGACTGGCGTCTCGACGATCTGATGATCTCCTATTCCGTGCCGGGCGGCGGTGTCGGCCCGCATATCGATCAATATGACGTATTTATCATTCAGGGCATGGGCAGCCGCCGCTGGCGTGTGGGGGATGCTTTGCCAATGCGCCAGTTTTGCCCGCATCCGGCGTTATTACACGTTGACCCTTTCACGCCAATCATTGATGAAGATCTGGAACCTGGCGACATTTTGTATATTCCGCCAGGCTTCCCGCATGACGGTTTCACCCATGAAACGGCGCTAAACTATTCCGTCGGTTTTCGTGGCCCGAACACCCGTGATTTCATCAGCAGCTTTGCGGACTATGCGCTGGAAAACGATCTCGGTGGCAACCACTACAGCGACCCGGATCTGACACTGCGCGAGCATGTGGGCAAAGTTGAAGAGTACGAACTGGATCGTGTGCGTAATATGATGCACGAGCTAATCAATGAGCCGGAATCCTTTAAACAGTGGTTCGGACGCTTCGCCACCACGCCACGCCATGAACTGGACATCGCTCCCGCTGAACCGCCGTTTGAAGCTCACGAAATTGTCGATGCCCTGACGCAGGGCGACAGCCTGACCCGTCTCAGCGGCCTGCGCGTGCTGAATGTGGGCGGGCGTTTCTTCGTGAACAGCGAAGCGCTGGAAACCGATAATGTGAAGGCGGCCGATGCGTTGTGCCGTTACACCTGCATCAGTAAAAATGAGCTGGGGAACGCGGTACAGGATCCGGAGTTTATCGCTGTACTCACCGATCTGGTGAATCAGGGTTACTGGTTTTTTGACGAGTAAAAACTGACGCGGTTGAAACGAAAAAGGCGGCATCCAACAGGGACGCCGCCTTTTTTATTCCGCGTTTTATGGCCGGTAAAGCTCGACCGGCGTTTTCGATCTCCGCACTTCAGGCTCAAACAGCGCTATCTCTTCACCCTGAATATATTTCGCCCGCAGCATCGCGGAAATCTTGTCCATTATCATGACGATAGCCACCAGAATAAGCGTGATAAACATCACCACATCCCAGTTCCACAGCCGCATATTTTCCGCATACACCAGGCCAATCCCCCCTGCCCCGACAAAGCCGAGCACCGCGGCAGAACGGGTGTTGGATTCAATCTGATACAGCGACAGTGCAAGGAAGGTCGGGAACGACTGGGTAAAGATACCAAAGCGGTGGGTTTGAAGCGGTGAAGCGCCCAGCGCCCGCAGGCCACGGCTTGGCGAGCGTTCCACGGCTTCATGCCCTTCGGCGAATAATTTGCCCAGTAACCCTAAATCCTGCATCACTATCGCCAGCACGCCTGCCAGCGGCCCCATGCCGACGGCGCGAACGAAAATCAGCCCCCAGATCGCCATATCCAACCCGCGCAGCACGTCAAGAAGCCGGCGAACGATCAGCGAAACAGGTCTGAGCAAGGGAGTGTTCATCACGTTTCGCGCAGCCAGAAATGACAACGGCAATGCCAGGAAAGAGGCGGTGATCGTGCCGGCAAAAACTATCGCCAGCGTGATGCCAATTTGCGAAAAATAGTACATAAACGGCCATTCGGAGACGTTGTGCCAGACGAACATGCGCAGGAAATAGCGCCCGACTTCACGGCTGCCGCGCACCACTTCGCTCCACGGAATGCCGAAGTAACTGAAAAAGTAGACGTAATACAGCGTAATCACCACGGCCAGTATCGCGAGGTAGCGCAGATAGCGGCGCTGCGCGGCAAACAAATGTCCGTGCTGTTGTTTCAGGCTGCTGACAACATGAGGTTCAAGCGCATCGGTTAACATCAGAAAGTGCCCTCCACAACGCGTTTGCGCAGTTTTCCTGAGAGATAATCCATTATCGATACCACCAATATAATCAGCAGTAAGGTCATGCTGACCTGATCATAACGGTCGAGCTTGATTGAGGTCATCAGCTCCTGCCCGATGCCACCGGCACCGACCAGCCCGAGAATGGTGGACTGACGGAAGTTGATCTCAAGGCGCATAAAACTGTAGGACAGGAAAATCGGTTTCACCTGCGGCCACATGGCGAAACGCATGCGCTGCAGTCGCCCTGCGCCGCAGGCACGCAGGCCACGCACCGGTTTATCCGAGGCGGTTTCAATGGATTCGTAAAACAATTTGGTCAGGCTGCCAACGGTATGTAATGTCAGCGCGATAAAACCGGGGATTGCCCCCACGCCAAAGGCCATGACGCACATCACCGCCCAGGCCAGTTCCGGCATGGTGCGTAAGAAAGCGACAAACGTGCGGATACTGAATTTTATCCATTTTGGCGAATCGGTATTATTGGCGGCAAGAAATGCCAGAATAATGGCCAGCGCGGTGGATAAAATCGTCGACGAAAGTGCCAGCTGAATAGTTTCCCAGATCAGCGGCAACTGAATATTAAGCCGGTAGCCCCAGTAAGCGAAAGACCCTTCAGTATGACCATCAGCAAATAACAACGGCCAGTGCAATACCGGCACCGTTTCACCGATATAATCAAAAAAACTCGGCGCGGAAACAATAATGGTTTTCAGATTTAGCTCGGAAACATTGCCTGACCAAAGATATAAAACCAGCATCAATCCTGACCAGATCAGCGCTTCACGCTTTTGTTTCCCGCGCACCTGCTGATAATAACGATTGAAATCTTTATTCAAAATAATATTTCCGGTTTACAGATAATAATAATTCCTCCCCCTGCGAAGGAGGAGGAAACTACGGATTAACGACCGCCTTTAGTCAGCTCACGCTTCATATCGATAATCTGCTGATATTCCGCCAGCGACGTTTCACCGATGTGTTGTTTACCGCCGACGGCTTTCACGAAGCAGGCGTGGTCTTCTTTATCCAGTTTCTTGATGGCAGAAACCAGTTTGGCTTTAAATGCCGGTGGCAAATCGCTGCGCACTAAAATCGGGCCGTTAGGGATCAGCGGAGATTCCCAGATGATACGGATTTTCTTCATCAGATCCGGATGGTCCATGCGGATCATTCGGTTGAATGCCCCTGAGGTATAACCGGTTTCACGGTCACCAATCATTGAAGCCCAGGTCACCGCGCCTTCGAACTGGCCGTTCAGCACGCCAAGAATGTCCTGCTCATGGCCGCCGGAGAAGGTAACGCTGGAGAAGAAGTTGTTGTATTTATTATCCGTTGTGCCGCCAAACTCTTTCTTGAACGCCTGATTCGGGATCAGGTAACCGGAGGTGGAATCCGGGTCAGCGAAGCCAAAGGATTTACCTTTCAGATCAGAAATTTTCTGGTACGGGCTGTCGGCTTTGACCACGACAACCGAGTGATAACCGCGGGATTTGTCGGTATCGTCGATCACAATACCCACCAGATCCACTGCTTTCGGGTTATTAATATAAACCGACGCGAAAGACGACGGAGACATACTTAATACCATGTCGACTTTCTTGCCTAATAACCCCTGAATAACGCCTGAATAATCGGAGGAATTACGCAGTTTAGTATCCACATTTAATTCTTTATCGAAGAAATCTTTGACGCACTGATTATCCCCGATTTGCTGAGTCGCATTCTGCCCGCCCAAAATACCTAAGTTCAGTTCTTTAGGCGCATCTTCTGCCATGCTGTGCATTGCGGTAAAGGAACCTGCAACAAAGACTGCCAGACGTAATAACTTCTTCATGTAATGGTAACCTTGTGTAGATTGAGAGAAAGTAGAAATAAAGCGTGCCAAAATTGAGTCTTATAATTAAACCGCTACGGCTTCATGTTCCTCACCGTATAACTGATGCAGGATCCCGTCAGTTAACTGATCAGGATGACCATCAAATATAATTTGCCCTTTCGCAATGCCAATAACACGGGTGCAATAATCTTTCACCAGTTCGACCGAATGCAAATTCACCATCACTGCGATATTTTCTTCGCTGACTTTTTTCAGTGCATTCATGATGCGCAGGGTATTTTTTGGATCGAGAGAAGCAACGGGTTCATCGGCCAGCAAAATTTTGGGGTTTTGCATCAGTGCGCGACATATCGCCACCCGCTGCATCTGCCCGCCGGAAAGATTTTCGGCGCGTTGTAACGCATGCGGCAACATGTGCAGCCATTCCAGCAGGGAAATCGCCCGGGCGCGGTCTTCGTCGTTAAACTGGTTAAAGAATGATTTGAAAGTTGAGGTATGGCTCAGACGCCCGAGCAACACGTTAGTCAGTACATCCAGACGCGGGACCAGGCAAAAATCCTGAAAGATCATGCCACAACCGGAACGCCAGCGGCGCAACGCTTTGCCGGTCAGCCCGGCAAGCTCCTGCTGTTCACCATTTTCGTAATGACACACCACGCTGCCGTCGGTTAACGGAATGGTGCCATTGAGAACGTGCAGCAGCGTAGATTTTCCTGCACCGGAGCGGCCAATCACCGCGACAAACTCACCGGCGTGCAGATCAAAATTAATGTCATTAAGAACCCGCTGGCCGGATTTGTAGGATTTCACCAGGCCTTTGACGTCGAGTACTTTGTTCAGATGCTGTGTCCCGGCCTGAGGATATTCAGCCTGTGCCAGCTTAAGTTGTGCTTGCGCCATGATGCTGTCTCTCGGTTGCTTTCATTATCTGGCGTTCATTAAGCGCGAGTTTTATGACACATCAATGACGATTTAATGGACAGCGCATGACAAAAAGACGCTGGAATAAGTCTATGATTGTAGGGGTGCCAAATGCGCATCACGTCAAAAAAGGAAGATGAAATGGATAATCAGACACTCATCGCCGCATTGAAAGAGATTGCCGGCATCCGCCATGTTCTGACCGGTGACAGCAACACCGAGCGCTACCGTAAAGGGTTTCGCTCCGGCGGAGGCAAAGCGCTGGCGGTCGTATTCCCGCAGACATTGCTGCAACAGTGGCAACTGCTGAAAGTGTGCATCGCGGCCGATAAAATCGTCATCATGCAGGCTGCCAATACCGGCCTGACCGAAGGCTCGACGCCCAGCGGGGACGATTACGACCGCGACATTGTTATTTTCAGCACGCTGAAGCTGGATAAGATCCAGTTGCTCGACGGCGGCCATCAGGTGATAGGCTTTCCCGGCAGCACACTCTATAAGCTGGAGAAAATGCTTAAGCCGTACAACCGGGAACCTCACTCGGTGATCGGATCATCCTGCATCGGTGCCTCCGTTGTCGGCGGGATCTGCAATAACTCCGGCGGCTCGCTGGTCAAACGCGGCCCGGCCTATACCGAAATGGCACTCTACGCACAGATAGATGAGCAGGGAGAGCTGAAGCTGATTAATCATCTGGGTATCAACCTCGGTGATACACCCGAGGAGATCCTGACGCGTCTGGAAAAAGCGGAATATCTTGAAACCGATATCCTGCACGATAAGCGGCTGGCGTCCGATAACGAATACGCCTCACGCGTTCGTGAAGTGGATGCTGATACGCCGTCACGCTTTAACGCCGACCAGCGCCGGTTGTTTGAGGCCTCAGGTTGTGCCGGAAAGCTGGCGGTTTTTGCGGTACGCCTCGACACTTTCCCGGCAGAAACCCAGCAGCAGGTGTTTTACATCGGCACCAATGACACCGCCGTCCTCACTGAACTGCGCCGTCAGATCCTGCGTGACTTCACTCATCTGCCTGTTGCGGGCGAATACATGCATCGTGACATTTTCGATATCACCGAAGTCTATGGCAAAGACACCTTCATGATGATCGACAAACTTGGCACCGATAAAATGCCGGATATGTTTACCGCCAAAGGTAAATTCGATGCCCACGCCAGCAAAGTGCCTTTTCTGCCGAAAAACTTCAGCGACCGCGTCATGCAATGCCTGAGCAAAGCCCTGCCCAATCATCTGCCTCCCCGGATGAAACAATACCGCGATCGTTTTGAACATCATCTGCTGCTGAAAATGTCAGGTCAGGGCATTGATGAGGCCAGAAACTTCCTCACCCGATTCTTCAGTGACGGTCAGGGCGATTTCTTTATTTGTTCTGCCGATGAAGGTAAAAAAGCTTTCCTGCATCGCTTCGCCGCAGCGGGTGCCGCGGTGCGTTATCACGCAGTGCATGAAAAAGAGGTGGAGGACATTCTGGCACTGGACATCGCGCTGCGACGCAATGACCGCGAATGGTTTGAAACCCTGCCGGAGGATATCGATAACCAGCTGGTGGCAAAACTGTATTACGGCCATTTCATGTGCCACGTTTTCCATCAGGATTACATCGTCAAAAAAGGCGCGAACAGCAAGGCGCTGAAACACAGGATGCTTGAGCTTCTCGACGCCAAAGGCGCGGAGTACCCGGCCGAGCATAACGTCGGGCATCTGTATATGGCGAAACCGCACCTGAAAGCCTTCTACCAACAGGCCGATCCCACCAACAGCTTCAATCCGGGAATAGGAAAAACCAGTAAGTTGAAAAACTGGCAGGAATAACAAATCCTGGAGCATGGATTATGCGGGGTTAGTTTGTTGCTCCCTCCCCTTCGCTGTGGAGGGAGCAGTGCAGATCAAAATAGCTGAGTTCCGTAACCCCACATGATCACCGTCAGCGCGAGCAGCAGCTCAAGAACCAGAACACCCATTGCCAGAGTTGAACTGGAGAACAGAAAGCCTTCGCGCCGGTCGATATTCAGGAAGTTCGGAATACCGAGATACAGCAGATATCCGCTGTAGCACAAACCAATAATACCGACGAACAGGCACAGCCAGACCATCGGATATAACGCGACGATCCCGCTGAGGAACATCGGTGTGGCAACGTAACCGGCAAACACGATGCAGTTGTTGAGTGTCGGACGACTGTCATAGCGACGCGCCATCCAGTAGATAATTCGCCCCATCAGGGCGACAGCACCGAGCATCAGAACATAAAAAATAACGGCGATGTAGGACGCGGTGAACATGGAAACCAGCAGTTTCTGCCCGTCACCGAAATTCCAGCCAAGCTGCGTGGTTCCGATAAAGGAACAGACAACCGGAATAAGCGCCATCAGAAGAACATGATGAGAATACACATGTGAAACGGTTTCCCGTTCACGCTGGATTTGTTGCAGTTCGGGACCTGGATGGGACAACAGTCCCCAGACATGATTTACCATGAAACACCCCCTTGTACGCCGAAAGCCGCCAGCGGCGTGCGGTGATAAACCTTCGGGAATGCCCGTTACACTGAGGCACAAGGAAGGTGGCGACCTGTCTAAATTATAGCCGTTATTGTTGAATCTGCAGAGGCGGCCAATTCTGCATGAAGGATCATTGGCCGCCTCGGGTCGCCTTTAATGAATAAAGCGTGCAGCGGTAAAGGTCACGCCAACTAACACCAGCATCATGCTGATAATCCATCGGGTCTGTTGAATCATCAGATCATAAAACATGGCCTGCATCCCGCTCAGGGAAGCTTCAATTTTCACAAAGCGTGCGTCTACCTTTTCAAATCGTTGATCGATTTTGTCAAAACGCTCATCTACACGCTCAAACTGGTTATCGATCCGGACCAGATGATCGTCAATCCTCAGCAGGTGTCCGTCGATGCGGGCGACGCTCTGCTCGGTTCTCCCGAGACGCACCCCTATATCTGTCACGGTTTCAGTGAGCGTGACCATCTGGTGTTCCAGCTTGCCGACTCGGAGGTGGGTATCCGTGACCACGTCGGTCAGTTGACTGACCTGCTGTTCCACCTTCCCCACACGCAAATTCAGTCCAGCAAGTTCCTCACCGGTTTTAATTCCCTGCTTTTCAATACTGTTGATCTGATTTTGCAAAAGCTTTTCCATTAGCGATTTCTCCTTGGGTGCTTCCGGCCAGGCTGGTGCGCCTGGGAAATAGAGCGTCGGGTTGACGGGCGATATATCCATTGTGCTGAGCTGATACATAGTTGGTTATCCCTCACATGTGTTTCCCTGTTCAGATATCCTTAATCTGCAACCAGTTTGCACTGTATAAATAACCACCTCAAATCAATTTATTGCTCGTTTAACACACCGATTTTAATGTATCTATGTTTGAGGTCGTTGCATTGAGCAAAGAAATAACTCCAGATAAATTAGCATGTTACGCGTGGCGGTAACGGTGGTGAGTTACACGAAAACAAACTTAACCGCTATAACCGACTTCGCAGCATATCCGCCCTTCATCTCGATCCCGTCGCCAGTTATTGTTGACGCCGTTTATGCTCGCAGGAAAGACGGAGTGCTGAATAAAATAATGTATTTTTATCAATGCGTTATGATTGTTATGGGCAGCCAGAACACCCGGTAACGCGTGTTAACCGGCGCCAGCCACTCCCCATTCCCCCCACAAACCGTTAACGTAAAGGCTGAATCTCTCAAGGAGGCCGCTATGCGCATCACCTGCTTACACACCGCCGACAGTAATATTGCCGTTTTCGATAACGCCGCCCGCCAGCTTGGGCTTGATCATCATGAAATAACGCATCTCTCCCGGCCAGATTTACTGGCTGCGGCGGAAAGCACCGGCGGCATGACGGCGGATTTGCAACATCAAACTGCACAACTCCTGCGCAGCCTTGCCACCCATGCAGACCGTGTGCTGCTGACCTGCTCAACGCTCGGGGCTGCGGCCACGCTGGCAAACGAAAGCAGCCCGGCACCGGTTTTTCGCGTGGATCAGGCGCTGGCAGAGCAGGCGATGAAAACGCCGGGAAACGTGGTGGTGCTTTGCGCGGTGGAAAGCACCCTGGACACCACCCGGCGGCTGTTTGAACAGGCAGAAAGGCATCCGCTGGCGGTGCTGGAGGTCCGGCTGGTAGCGGGAGCATGGGAGAAATTTAAGCAGGGAAATCTGGCGGGCTATCTGCAAACGATTGCCGCTGCCGCTGACACCGCTTACCGGCAAGGCGCCGACTGCGTGGCGCTGGCTCAGGCTTCGATGACGGGTGCGGCAGAACTGACACAGATCGGGACGCCGCTCACCGCACCGGTTTGTGGCCTGCGGGCCGCCGTGTCTCAGTAACAGGCAACAAAAAGGCGAAAATCGAAAGAGTGGCTATACTCAAGGTGAAATATCATTGGCTTAGCACATCAGGCCGGTGAAGACTAAGAGTAGATTAAGGAAAAAATATGAAAATTATTCTGTGGATTATCGCCATTATCTTTATCGTCGGCTTACTGACCCTGACAGGGGTATTTAAACTGATCTTCTGATCGGCACGTCTGAACGTTTCTGCGCACAAAAGAAAAAGTCCGGCCACTGCGCCGGACTTTTTTCATCTGATTTCTGCTCATCAACGCGCTTATGCGACTCAGGCTGACGCAAAAATCAGTCCTGAGCCTCTTCCACGCTCGGCTGCGACTTCTGCTGATCTTTCTGTTTACGGTAGTTTTTCGCAATCTGCGGAACAGGCACCGTTTTACCGGTTTCCATCCAGGTGCGCAGACGGTTGGCATCGGCGAAGGCGGTGAATTTCCCGAAGGCATCCATCACCACCAGCGTCACCGGTTTACCATTGATGGTAGTGCGCATCGCCAGACAGTGCCCGGCGTCATCGGTATAACCTGTCTTGGTCAGCTGAATGCTCCAGGACGGGTTCATGATCAGATGGTTAGTATTCCGGAAAGGCAGTGCATAAGACGGATGGCTGAACACGGCGGTTTTTTCAGAGGTCGTGCTCAGTTCGCCAATCAGCGGATAGCGTTGAGAAGCCAGCAACAAACGGGTCAGATCGCGCGCGGTGGAGACGTTGCGCGGCGATAAACCGGTTGGTTCGGCGTAACGGGTATGCGTCATGCCCAGCGATTTGGCTTTGGCATTCATTGCTTTAATAAAAGCGCTGTAACCGCCCGGATAGTGCGCCGCGAGACTGGCGGCCGCGCGGTTTTCTGAAGACATCAGCGCCAGCTGAATCATCTGACGGCGGGTAATTTCACTGTTGAGTTTCACGCGGGAGAAGACGCCGCGCATTTCAGGGGTATTGCTGATATCAATATTGATGACTTCGTCGAGCGGAAGTTTCGCATCCAGCGTCACCATGGCGGTCATCAGTTTGGTCAGGGAGGCAATCGGCCTCACCTCATCCGGATTTCGCGAGTAAATCACTTCGTGGCTTTTAAGATCAACCACCATGGCACTGCCTGAAGCAATTTGAACCATCGGGGCGACGGCCTGCTCGTGCTTTGCAGCGAGCGCGGCTGGGGCAGACAACATGCCTGTATTTAAGGCGAATAAGCTCAGAACCAGAAGACGGATTTTCACATGCATTGCTCTGTATTTAAGAAAGTTGTCATAAAATCATGTCGAAACAGCCGCCGAATTATAAGTTAGGCGAATAGTCTTAGCACTCGCAATTTGCAAATCTATTTGTCACAAAGTCTGTCATCCCTCCCCGCAAACCGTGGATTGGCGAGTAAGTGAACACTCGCCACAGAAGTCACAGACGTACGGGGTGAACGGTGCGGAAGGGAAAATCGGTTACAGAAGGGGATAAACCAATTTTTGCAGGCGCGGGATATTCGTCAGCTGGTTTTTTGCGTCAATGACATTCAGTTCGGGTACATATATCGCCGCAATAAAATCAATATTAATGCCCCCCTGACTGACGGGATGGTCAATAAACGTAGGATGAACAGCCACCGCCTGATTTAACCCATACAACACAGGGAAATTCTGACCGGTTAACCCCATTGATGAATAATTACCTGCGCTTTCCAAATAATTCTGCAAATAATTCATACTTACGCCTTTAGAAATGGGCTGGTTCTTATAAATATTCTCGACAGAATAGCCTCTTTCTCCTGACGTCAGTGAATGGTGGGCAAACCAGCCGGTGCCATCGATTTCTTCCATGCTCAGCAAAGCCCGGAAGCGCACCAGGCCGGCGAAGCTCCCGCTGTGGGATCCATGAACATAGCAGACGCCGTGAGATAACATTTTCAAATACTGCGGCTGCTCATGCGTTTTAATAATTTTTAGCGGGGATATTTTTAATGGTCTTTTCACAAGTCACTCCTTTTTTATTATCAGTCCTTCTTCTGTCGCATGCTTAATAACTCAATATTTATATATAGATGACCTATTTAAATTCACCA
Source organism: Rahnella sp. Larv3_ips (assembly GCF_003697865.1). NCBI lineage: Bacteria > Pseudomonadati > Pseudomonadota > Gammaproteobacteria > Enterobacterales > Yersiniaceae > Rahnella > Rahnella sp. Larv3_ips. The sequence goes on from NZ_MJIB01000005.1 coordinate 303,764, forward strand.
TCTGAATTTAAACCCTGAATTTACCTGAAAAGAATACCATTCGAGTTTATAAAAAATAACCCTTGTATAGGATAAATAACTTCGCCTTTAAAAAATTCACTGCGCTAAGTTAATATAATCATTCTGTTTATAAACAATGCATTGGATATTAATCACTGAACGAATTACGCAGACTGTTAAACCGGCTGCGTAATTCGCTATCCTGTTCGTTTATTTCAATGATTAACCTGGAGAGGTCATTACAAGGCCGTTTTAGATTCAATCAGATAACCAATTTCCTGCCCGTAAGAGAGTTCAAGCGTATTGCCATCGGGGTCATCGAGAAATGCCCAGTAGCCGACCGGTGCACCGGAATCCGTTGGCTCCTGACGCAGAACGCCCGCAGCGCGTGCCTCGGTCAGTCTGGCATCCATCGCTTCTCTGGAAGCGCAGGCGACACCGAGGTGACCGAATGGGCCGAGTCGGGTGTCGGTGTTTTCAGGGTCTTCGGCCAGCACGATGGCAAAATGGCGGGTCATGTCGCTGAGCCATGCCACGGGTCTGGCATCCGTGCCCCGCTCGCCGCGCCGGTGGATGACTTTCATGTCGGCAAACTGTTGGTAGAACCTGATGCTGGCATCAAGATCTTTCACCGCAAAAGCAATGTGACTCAGACCGATATCGTTGTTTTCCATGATACTTCTCCCTATTTAAGCGTTGCCGCGCGAAGAAGTCATGGAGTGACACTACCGGTTAATGCGTTCGGCAATGTCCTTCGACGTCTTCAGCACGCGCACTTCAGTAAATAACTCCGAGGCTTCGTCGTACTCTTTTCTCAAATATCCCAGCCACTGTTTGATGCGCGCCACGTGATACAACCCGGTATCGCCCTGCTTTTCAAGACGGGTATATTTTTGCAACAGCGTCATCACATCCGGCCACGGCATACGCGGTTCGTTGTATTTCACCATCCGGCTGAGGTTGGGAAGATTCAGCGCGCCGCGCCCCAGCATCACCGCATCGCAACCGGTGGTTTGCATACAGGCCTGAGCGCTGGCGTAATCCCAGATTTCGCCGTTGGCGATAACAGGAATACTCAGACGCTGACGAATTTCGCCGATCGCCTGCCAGTTGATACGCTCCGCTTTATAGCCGTCTTCTTTGGTGCGCCCGTGCACGGCCAGTTCGGTCGCGCCCGCCTGTTGCACCGCATCGGCGATTTCGAAGCTGCGGTCCAGAGAATCCCAACCCAGCCGCACTTTCACGGTGACCGGCAGGTGCGCGGGAACCGCTGCGCGCATGGCTTTCGCGCCCTGGTAAATCAGCTCCGGATCTTTGAGCAAGGTCGCCCCGCCGCCGCTGCCGTTGACCATTTTCGACGGACAACCGCAGTTGAGATCGACGCCGTATGATCCAAGTTCGACGGCACGCGCGGCATTTTCTGCCAGCCATTCAGGATATTGACCGAGCAGCTGCACGCGAACCCGTGTACCGGAAGGCGTGCGGCTGTCGTGATGTAATTCGGGGCACAGACGATGGAAGACTTTGGCGGGCAGCAGTTGATCAACCACACGCACAAACTCAGTGATGCACAAATCGTAGTCGTTCACTTCGGTGAGAAGTTCACGAACCAGGGGATCAAGCACACCTTCCATCGGAGCCAGTAATACGCGCATTGCAGTTCAACCCTTAAAAATGACGCGCAAGAGTAACGCAAGGCCCGTCTTCCGGCAATTACCCCTGTGATAAATCGCGGTCAAGGTGCGTCTGCGTGGCACTCTGCACCTGCCGCGCCTTCACCGAACGCCAGGCAATCCACACGGCCAGCAAAGCGGGAACAGCGAACAGCAGGAACATCCAGAACGCGGCGCTGGACGCGCCGGCATCGCCTTGATTCACTCCGGCAAAGTTCGCCACGGTGCCCGCCAGTGCGGCACCCAGCGCGGCGGCGAACGACTGCACCACGGTTATCGATGCGCCGGCTTTTTCGCGATCCTCTTCAGGAGCCTGTTGCAGCACGCGGGTCAGCAGATGCGGCCAGCCCAGACCGATCCCGAATCCGGCCAGCGTCAGGCCAAGCACCACACCGCTGATGTTCAGCCACGGCATCCCGAAAGCCACCGGCACCGTGAACAGCAATAACAGCAAACCGGCGGCCAGAATCAGCGGCCCCGAGATAATGGCGTTATCGGCGCGACGCCCCGTCCAGCCTGAGCTGGCCACTTCACTGAGCGTCCAGCCCGCGGCAGCGGCGGCAGTAATGTACCCGGCGGCCAGCGGCGTCTGGCCGTGCAGATGTTGCAGCAAATAAGGCACGAAGAGTTCACAGCCAAGACCGATAATCAGTAACGTCATCACCAGATATAAACCGTACAGCGGCGATGAGGTACGCAGCGCATCACGCGGTAACAACCGGACATCGGCGGTAAATTCCCGGTGACGCAGAATCAGCATCATCAGGACCGCAACCCCGAACCCGAGAAGATTCACCAGGCCGTGCGTGGACAAACTACCCGCAGACACCACCAGCACCGAGCCAGTCAGCAGCGCCAGTTGCATCAGCGGCAGCGGTTCTTGCGGTTGTTTCACCCGCTGAGATTTTGGTAAAAGCCGCCAGACCCAGAAACCGAACAACGATGTCAGCGGCAGCAGCAAGCCAAATGCCCAGCGCCAGGCGTGCAGCTCCGCAAAAATTCCGCCAATCGCCGGGCCTACCAGCGTGGCAATCCCCCACATCGCGGAAATCAGCGCCATCGCGCGCGGCCAGAGGGATTCCTTAAACAGAAGATTGATCATCGCGTAGGAAAGCGCGAACAGGAATCCGCCTCCGAGCCCCTGTAGCGCCCGTCCCAGCAGCAGCACCGGCATGCTCGGCGCCACCGTACAAATGGCCGCTCCGGCGATAAAAATCGCGGTGGCGGTGAGATAGCTGCCGCGTGGCCCGGCGGTGCGCATCAGCCGGGCAGATAGCGCGGAGCCGAGGATCGAACACACCACATACAGCGTGGTATTCCACGCATACCACGCCAGCCCGCCGATATCCTGCACGACGGACGGTAAAATCGTGATCACGATGTAACTGTTGGTGGCGTAAAGCGCGACTCCGGCGCTCAGGGTAATGGCACTGCCCCGGTTTTCCGCGCTGAATAAATCCGACCATCCGCTCTGACTTTCCGACATTTCTCTGCATCCCTTTGGTTTGTGCTGTCCACGCATTGAAGCATGTTGTGGTTATGGTATGATTAAAACAAGAAATCACTTGGAATATGTTTTACGTAATCTAGAACCCGGCGAGGCAATATGTCAAGCAGTGACTTGGAAAATAACAATCTGGTCAGGCACAGCGTGGCTGAACGCATCCTGACGTTGCTCAAAACCCGCGGGGAATTACAGGCCAGTGACGCCGGTCATCTGTTAGGCACCAGCGGCGAAGCGGCGAGACAGCAGTTTGTCAAACTGGCGAAAGAAGGTCTGGTGGAAGCCAAATCTGTCTCGCAGGGCGTCGGGCGTCCGGCACAGTTCTGGCAACTTACCGCACAGGGACATGCACATTTCCCCGATGCGCACGCCGATCTGACTGTACAACTGTTACAGCTTATCCGCACTTCATTGGGTGATTCTGCGCTGGATCAGTTGATCACCTCGCGGGAAAATCTGACGCAGGATAATTACCAGCTGGCGATGACCGGGGCGAATTCACTGGAGGAAAGACTGCAAAGGCTGACGGAGATCCGCACCCGTGAGGGGTACATGGCGGACTGGACGCTGCAGGATGACGGCAGTTATCTGTTTGTCGAAAACCACTGTCCGATTTGTGCCGCGGCCGCGACCTGTCAGGGATTCTGCCGGGCCGAACGTGACGTATTCAGCAACGTGCTTTGCGCCAGCGTCGAACGCACCGAGCATATTTTGCAGGGTGCACGCCGTTGCGCGTATGTGATCACCCCCTGACGGCACAGGCTTAACGAAAAACAGGCAAAAAAAAACCGCCTTCATGGAAGGCGGTTTAGCATCGGACTGTCGGGGAGCGTTACTTGTTGCCGCTGCCCGCAGGACCGCTGCGACGCTGGCCTGCATGTGCAGGACGCGCACGGGCCGGACGGTTTTCACCGGAGCCACGGTTTTCAGAAGTACCGCTGCGCGCGCTGCTGCCGCCCGGACGCGGAGCGCCAGAACGTGGAGCACCGGAGCGCGGTGCGCCCGGACGCTGGCCCTGACGTGGTGCGCCACGACCGCCGCCGCCACCACTGCCCTGACGACCATTGATGATCGGCTCAGCTTTGATGCTTGGGTCTGGTTCATAGCCTGGCAGTGCGACACGCGGAATTTCACGCTTGAGCAGACGCTCGATGTCACGCAGCAGTTTATGTTCGTCTACGCATACCAGAGACACCGCTTCACCGGTGGCTTCTGCACGGCCTGTACGGCCGATACGGTGAACGTAATCTTCCGGTACGTTTGGCAGTTCATAGTTCACGACGTGCGGCAGCATATCGATATCCAGGCCACGTGCCGCGATATCCGTCGCAACCAGTACGCGTACTGAGCCGGCTTTGAAATCGGCCAGTGCGCGGGTACGGGCGCCCTGACTTTTGTTGCCGTGAATCGCCGCGGCAGTGATGCCGTCTTTATTCAGCTGTTCGGCCAGATGGTTAGCACCGTGTTTAGTACGGTTGAACACCAGCACCTGTTTCCAGTCGCCTTCGCCGATCATCTGTGACAGCAGTTCTCTTTTGCGTTTTTTATCAACAAAGTGAACCGTTTGATCAATTTGCTCTGACGCGGTATTACGGCGTGCCACTTCGACAGAGGCCGGGTTGGTCAGCAGTTTGCTCGCCAGCCCTTTGATCTCATCAGAGAAAGTGGCGGAGAACAGCAGGTTCTGACGCTTGGCAGGCAGTTTGGCCAGCACACGACGGATGTCGTGAATGAAGCCCATGTCCAGCATACGGTCGGCTTCATCGAGCACCAGAATTTCAACCTGAGATAAATCAACAGCACGCTGATGTTCCAGATCCAGTAAACGGCCCGGCGTTGCGATCAGCACATCCACACCACCGCGCAGTTTCAGCATCTGCGGGTTGATGCTCACACCACCAAATACCACCATCGAACGCAAGGTCAGGTATTTGCTGTAAGCCTGGACGTTTTCACCGATCTGCGCCGCGAGTTCACGGGTCGGGGTCAGGATCAGCGCACGAACCGGGCGACGTCCTTTGAATTGCGCATTGGTATGGCTCAGCATATTCAGCAGCGGCAGAGTAAAACCAGCGGTTTTACCGGTACCGGTCTGCGCGCTGGCCATCAGGTCACGACCCTGCAACACAACAGGAATAGCCTGACGCTGGATAGGCGTAGGTTCGCGATAGCCCTGTTCTTCAACAGCACGCAAAATTTCGGCACTTAAGCCGAGGGAATCAAATGACATATAAGGAAAAGCTCCAGTCCACTCTAACCCGAACGGGGTTCGGTGCAGTTTCAAGAGTGGATGATCAGACGAGGCAAATGAGGCATTACCACGAGGATTCGGCACAAACTGCAGTGCGCCAGTTGGGGCGATAATAGCACAGAACGCCGCTTCGCGTGAAATAATCTCCTTTTGGCTGTAACCAGTGATGTCAGTCACAGACGCAGGTGAAATAATGTGACCGGATTTTCTACCGATATATCCAGAAACTTTGATACAGGATAATCAATTATTCACCTTATCAATACGTTCCCACTTTTTGAACTCCGCAGTGGGGATTAGCTTGCTATGCTGCTGAGAGTTCCCTTTCTCTGCTTAAGGCCGCACCGCAGCACCATGGAAACCTGGAAAATAAATTTAATCTCCGTCTGGCTGGGGTGTTTTTTCACCGGCATGGCGATGAGTCAAATCCTGCCTTTTTTACCGCTTTATATCGAACAGCTGGGCGTCACTTCTCACGAATCTCTGAGTTTATGGTCGGGTCTGGTCTTTAGCGGAACCTTTCTGGTTTCGGCGATTGTCGCGCCGTTGTGGGGCAGCCTTGCCGACCGCAAAGGCCGCAAGCTGATGCTGCTGCGTGCGGCGCTCGGCATGGCTATCGTGATGATGTTGCAGGGTTTCGCCACCAACGTCTGGCAGTTGTTCATCCTGCGCACGCTGATGGGGCTGACGTCCGGCTACATTCCCAACGCCATGGCGCTGGTCGCCTCGCAGGTGCCACGCGATAAAAGTGGCTGGGCGCTGGGAACACTGTCAACCGGTCAGGTTTCCGGGGTGATTATCGGCCCGTTGCTGGGCGGTTTTATGGCGGACCATCTCGGTTTGCGCACGGTGTTTTTCGTCACCAGCGGCATGCTGTTTATTAGTTTTCTGATCACGCTGTTTTTGATTAAAGAGCGCGTGGTGCCGGTCACCAAAGCCAACCGGCTCAGCGGCAAAGCCGTCTTCACCACGCTGCCCTATCCGTGGCTGATTGTCAGCCTGTTCGTGACCACCATGATGATCCAGTTAGCCAACGGGTCCATCAGCCCGATCCTCACCCTGTTTATCCGCGAACTCTCCTCAGACACCAGTAATATCGCCTTTATCAGCGGCGTGATTGCCGCCGTGCCGGGCGTTTCCGCCCTGATGGCCGCACCAAAGCTCGGCAAGCTCGGCGACCGCATCGGCGCGCACCGTATTCTGATCGCCGCCCTGGTCTTCTGTTTCATTCTGTTTTGTCTGATGGCGCTGATTAATACGCCGACGCAGCTGGGCATTCTGCGTTTCATGCTGGGTTTCGGCGATGGCGCACTGATGCCCGCCGTGCAGGCGTTGCTGGTGAAATACAGCAGCGATCAGGTGACCGGCCGGATATTCGGTTACAACCAGTCGTTCATGTACCTCGGCAATGTCATAGGCCCGCTGATTGGTTCAAGCGCCTCGGCGCTGCTCGGATTCCGCTGGGTGTTTATCGTCACAGCGATTCTGGTGCTGTTTAATACGGTTCAGGTGTGGTGGAGTTTTCGGCAGGTACCGACGGGGCGCATCAGAATACCCTAACCGGGTATCCGGGGCGGGTTGGATCATTGGGAAAGGGGTGGCTTGTTGGTTTAAAAATCTTCACCTTTCTAAAAGTGTTCAAAGCCGCCCATGCCACGGCCATCGGCATAAAAAAAGGGACACTTCTCAGTGTCCCTTTTCATTTTCATTCAAAAACCTTAACGACGGTTGCCGAAAATACGCAGCAGCATCAGGAACAGGTTGATGAAATCCAGATACAGCGTCAGCGCGCCAACAATCGAATATTTGCGGAAGTTATCGCGGTCGTCTGCGGACAGCTGCGCGCCCATATTTTTCAGCTTCTGGGTGTCATAGGCGGTCAGACCCACGAAGATCAGCACACCGGCGTAAGAGATGATGTTGGCAAGGCCAGAGCTTTTCAGCCACATGTTCACCAGTGACGCCAGAACCAGACCAATCAGCGCCATGAACAACATGCTGCCGATACCGGTCAGGTCGCGCTTAGTCACGTAACCGTACGCACTCATCGCACCGAACATCCCGGCTGCCACGATGAAGGTGCCGAAAATAGAGTCGCCGGTGTAAACCAGGAAAATACTGGAAAGCGTCAGGCCGGTCAGCGCCGAATACAGCATGAACAGGCCGGTCGCGACCGTGCCGCTCAGGCGATTCACCATGCCGGAAATCACGAAGACCAGCGCCAGCTGCGCGATGATCAGACCGAAGAAAGTAATCTGGCTTGAGAAAACAAAACTCATTATTTTTTCAGAACCGGAAGCATACCAGGCCACAAATGCGGTCAGCAGCAAACCACAGAACATCCAGCCATAGACTTGCGCCATATAAGCCTGAATGCCGGTATTCGCGCGTTCAACAATTGAACCGTTACTGCGTGGATATCGATCCATGATGATTACCCTTTTGCATGGAGGACGAAAATGAGGCTGAATCAGCCTCCCGATTTTTAAAGCGTATCACAGATAGACAGAAAAGCATGGACGGTCTGCATGCGGTTGAGGCGCGATTTACCAGCGCGCGGCAGCGTCTTTATCGCTGTCACGGGCATCCACCCAGCGGTCGCCCTCTTCCGTTGCTTCACGCTTCCAGAATGGCGCACGCGTTTTCAGGTGATCCATAATAAATTCAGTGGCTTCAAACGCCATACTGCGATGCGCGCTGGTCACGCCGACGAACACGATTTCATCGCCCGGAAACATCGGGCCGATGCGGTGATAAACAGACACCCGTTGCAGCGGCCAGCGGCTGCGGGCTTCGGCGACAATCTCAGCCAGCGCTTTTTCGGTCATGCCAGGGTAATGCTCCAGCGTTAACGCGCTGACGTGATTACCCAGATTATGATTACGCACTTTGCCGGTAAAGGTCACCACGGCGCCATCTGCGTCAGATTGCGCCAGCCAGTTGTACTCGTCGCCGACGTTAAAACGGGCAGCATCGACGATAATTTTGGTCTGATCCATCTCAGCCTCCGGTCACCGGCGGGAAGAATGCCACTTCATCACCGGCTTTCAGCGGATGCGCCATGTCGGTCAGCGTCTGATTGACCGCCACCAGCAGTTTTCCCGATTCCAGCGCCAGCGCCCAGCGGTCGTCCCGCCCGGCAAGTGACTGACGTAAATCATTCACGGTCGGAAATTCCGCCGGCAGTTGCAGCGCAGAAGTGCCGACCAGTTCGCGCACCTGGGCGAAAAATAAAATGTCGATCATAGCTCCGCCTTACCTTCTGCCTGAGTTTCCGCCTTAAAGTCCCCGGATTTGCCGCCGGTTTTTTCCAGCAGGCGGATCGGGCCGATGACCATGTCTTTCTGAACCGCTTTACACATGTCATAGATAGTCAGCGCAGCCACAGAAGCCGCCGTCAGCGCTTCCATTTCCACGCCGGTTTTACCGCTCAGGCGGCAGCGGGATTCGATGCGCACGCGGTTATGTTCCGGCTGCGCTTCCAGATTCACTTCTACTTTGGTCAGCAACAGCGGATGACACAGCGGGATCAGATCCCAGGTTTTTTTTGCCGCCTGAATGCCGGCAATACGCGCTGTGGCGAACACGTCACCTTTATGGTGATTGCCGCTGATGATCATCGCCAGCGTGCTTTCCGCCATCTCAACAAAGGCTTCCGCGCGGGCTTCGCGCACGGTTTCCGCTTTACCGGAGACATCCACCATATGGGCGTCGCCGGAAGCGTTAATGTGTGTGAGTTCTGACATGCTTATTTCTTCAAATGTGGAGTGAAATTGCACGGGCCCTGACGGGCGTCGAGCTGGGCTTCAATGATGTTATCCCAGGCAGTCTGGCAGGCGCGGGTGGAGCCCGGCATGGCGAAAATCACGGTCTGATTGGCGATTCCCGCAATGGCCCGTGACTGAATGGTCGAGGTGCCGATATCTTCGAATGACACCATGCGGAACAGCTCGCCGAAGCCTTCGATTTCGCGGTCAAACAGCGGTTTCAGCGCTTCCGGGGTGTTATTTCCGGCATTAAAACCGGTACCGCCGTTGATCAGAATCGCCTGGGTTTTTTCATCCGCAATCCATGCGGAAACCACCGCGCGGATGCTGTAAATGTTCTCTTTGACGATGTGCTGTGCGACGACGTGGTGACCGCTTTCGGTCACGGCTTCTTTCAGGTAATGCCCGGACGTGTCTTCAGCGTCGGTGCGGCGGTCAGACACCGTCATGATCGCGACAGATAAAGGCAAAAAATCTTTACTGGCTTTGCTCATCAGTTTGCTCCTTAAACGATTAGTACCGGATTCAGCCGCCGATAAACGACAGATTCTGGGTAATGCCGGTATTGCCTTCATGCAGGAAGTGAGTCTGTTTTTTACGGCTAAGGCCGCCCTGAATGCGGTGCATCAGGTCGTCCTGCTGCATGTCGTCGGCCAGTAAATCGCGCAGCGCAATACCCTGCTCGCCGAACAGACACAAATGCAGATTGCCGGTGGCAGATACGCGCAGGCGGTTACAGCTGGCGCAGAAGTCTTTTTCGTACGGCATGATCAGACCGATTTCACCGAGGTAATCCGGGTGGCTGAAGACCTGCGCAGGGCCGTCGCTGCGGGAGCGGATCTGTAACTGCCAGCCCTGACGCACCAGTTGCTCGCGCAGCACTTCGCCGGAGACGTGGTGTTTACGGAATAAATCTCCGCCGTCGCCGGTTTCCATCAGTTCAATGAAACGCAGCTGAATCGGGCGGGTTTTTATCCAGTCGAGGAAGGTGCCGAGGCTCGCGTGATTCACATCGCGCATCAGCACGGTATTGACTTTCACCTTGCTGAAACCGGCATCAAAGGCAGCGTCAATGCCGTCCATCACCTCGCGGAATTTATCCTGGCCGGTGATGGCGTGAAACTGGCGGGCATCGAGGCTGTCAACGCTCACGTTGATGTTGGTCAGCCCGGCATCACGCCATTTGCTGATGTCACGCGCCATGCGATAACCGTTAGTGGTCACCGCGAGGGTTTTGATAGAGGGGTTTTCGCGCACGGCGGCAATGATTTCGCAGAAGTCGCGGCGCAGCGACGGTTCGCCACCGGTCAGGCGCACTTTTTCCGTTCCCAGATTGGCGAACGCGCGGCTGACCCGACGGATTTCATCGAGCGAAAGAAAACTTTTATTGCTGTGTCCGTGCGGCTTGTAACCGTCCGGCAGACAGTAGGTGCAACGGAAATTGCACACGTCGGTGATCGACAGCCGCAAGTAATAAAACTTGCGGGCAAAAGCATCAGTAAGTTGAAGCACCTTAAACACCTTTCCAAATACGGGAGATGCGGGCATTTCTGCCATGCACCCTGGTGACGTTCGTCACGGCCAGCGCACCATATTGTTTCTGTGGGAAAATCGTCAGAAAGCAACTTAGGAACAAAGGCTAGGAGTTGATTCATTGCATTCTTTGCAGAAGCCATGAACTCGGGTAACGGCGCATATTCTAACGCCGCAAAGTCCGGATCACCAAGATGGTTTTTCGTTATGCATTTTGATATATAACGCTTTTTCACCACAAAATGCCGCATTTTCAACGCCAAAAGCACTGGTTTTTGAATACAGTGAGACAGCGGTGAAGTGATAACATCTTGTTGCAAAATTATGTAAAATCCGCAGCAGGAAACAGACTCCCTCACCCGCTTCAGAAGGAAATTATGCGCAACAGAACTTTAGCCGATCTCGACCGGGTGGTGGCATTAGGCGGAGGCCACGGGCTTGGCCGCGTGATGTCTTCGCTTTCCGCCCTTGGGCCACGCCTGACGGGCATCGTGACCACCACGGATAACGGCGGGTCGACAGGCCGTATCCGCCGCTCGGTGGGCGGTATCGCCTGGGGCGACATGCGCAATTGTCTGAATCAGCTGATCACTGAACCGAGCCTGGCATCGGCGATGTTTGAATACCGTTTCAGCGGTCAGGGCGAGCTGGACGGCCACAATCTCGGCAATCTGATGCTGCGCGCGCTGGATCATCTCACCGTGCGCCCGCTGGAAGCCATCAATCTGGTGCGCAGCCTGCTCAAAGTTGATGCGGAGCTGATCCCGATGTCAGAGCATCCGGTGGATCTGACGGCCATCGACGCCGACGGTGAAACGGTTCATGGCGAGGTGAATGTTGATAAACTTCAGCAGACACCGCGCGAACTGCGCCTTGAACCGCAGGTTCCGGCCACGCGTGAAGCATTACTGGCGATTGCCGAAGCCAATCTGATCCTGATCGGGCCGGGCAGTTTTTACACCAGCCTGATGCCGCTGTTACTGATGAACGATCTCACCTCGGCCCTGCGCCGCAGCCGCGCGCACATTGTGTATATCGGTAATCTGGGCAAAGAACTGAGCGTGGCTGCCGCATCCCTGACGCTTGACGATAAACTGGAGATGATTGAGAAACGTATTGGCCGCCGCGCCGATGCCGCGATTGTCGGACCCAAAGTGCAGGTAGGCCACTGCGCCACTGAGCATCTGGTTATTCAAAGCCCGCTGGAAGCCAGCGATATTCCGTATCGCCATGATCGCGAAATGCTGCGAATGGCGCTGGAAGAAGCGCTGCAAAAGATGCAATAAACCCAACCCCATCAAAAACAAAAAGGCCGCGCAATGCGGCCTTTGTCATATCAGAATCGGGGGAATGCGTTACTGCCAGTCTGCGAGGATCTGCGCCGTGGTTTTCACCGTCACCGGATTGCCCGGTACCGACAGTTCTTGCCACACCTCATTGTGCTGAGCGATCAGTTGCTTCGCCGTCACGTGCGTCCGGTCGCCGGTAGTGTGGGCATCGGAAGCGACGGTAACCGCATAGCCTTTGCTGGCCGCGACTTTGATGGTGGTATCAACGCAATAATCGGTCGCGCAACCGCACACCGTAAAGCGCGTGGCCTGCAGGTCTTTGAGAACCGCTTCCAGCCCGGTGCGGTAAAACGAGTCGCAGGCCGTCTTGGTTACGGAAATCGCGTCATCCGGGCGATGCAGTTCCGGCAACAGATCCCACAGCGCACTGCCCTCGATCATGTCGCCTTCAGCGTGCTGGATAAAGATAACGCGACCGGCCTGGTCAATCAGACGGTTAATCTGCGCAACACGTCCGGCACGATCCCTCCGTTGAGAGGCAAAAACGCCATTTTGCATGTCCACGACAATCAGTACATTTTGCTCTGCCAAAATCCTTCCCCCTCAAAAGAAAAACCTGAATTACTTTTTCACCAGCGGATGGTTATTCCACGGGCTGTCAGCCGCCGGGCTGGCGGTGCTGACTTTAGGCTTTTGCGGCGCCTGCGCCGACAGCGGTGTGCGGCGTTTGCTGCGCGTCATGTCCGGACGCAGGTGGCCTTCGATAAAATCCAGATACAGCGTTTCGACTTCCTTGCGCGCCCAGGGGGTACGGCGCAGGAATTTCAGGCTGGATTTCACACTGGGGTCGCTTTTAAAGCAGTTGATATTCACCTGCGAAGCCAGCGCCGGCCAGCCGAAGTTATCCACCAGCGTTGTCAGCAGTTTTTCCAGCGTGACGCCGTGCAGCGGGTCTTTCGCCGCACCGGGGTTTTGTGGTGTATCAGTCATCAGCAAGCTCACTCAACAAAATTCAGGGCGCGCAGTCTAGCACTTTTGTTCGTTGCCGGCACTGCGCGCGGCGGAGTTTACGAAACGGCGATAAACTGTTCGCGCAGGGCATGCAGTTCGTCGCGCGTATTGGCTGCCTCTTCGAACTCCAGATTCTGGGCATGCGCATACATCTTGCTTTCCAGCTCTTTGATGCGCTGCTCCAGCGCTTTTGGCGTAAGTGACTTGAAGGTTTGCGCCGCTTCGGCATCCCGCTTGTCTTTGTTCTTTTTGGTCTTAGGCTGACCGAGTTGCAGAATGTCGGAAATCTTTTTGTTCAGGCCCATCGGCGTGATGCCGTTTTCCAGGTTGTACTGCTCCTGTTTGGCACGGCGTCGCTCTGTTTCTTCGATAGCTTTTGCCATCGATTTGGTGATGCGGTCGCCGTACAAAATGGCTTTACCGTTGAGGTTACGCGCCGCGCGACCAATGGTCTGGATAAGCGATCGTTCCGAACGCAGGAAGCCTTCTTTGTCCGCATCGAGGATCGCCACCAGCGACACTTCCGGCATATCCAGCCCCTCACGCAGTAAGTTGATGCCGACCAGCACGTCAAATTCGCCGAGACGCAGGTCACGGATGATCTCCACGCGCTCCACGGTATCGATGTCAGAGTGCAGGTAACGCACCTTCTCGCCGTGTTCTTCCAGATACTCGGTCAAATCCTCCGCCATCCGTTTGGTCAGCGTAGTGACCAGCACACGCTCATTGATGGCAACACGTTTGCGAATTTCAGACAGCAGGTCATCCACCTGAGTTGTTACAGGGCGCACTTCAATCAGCGGGTCGAGCAGACCGGTCGGACGCACCACCTGTTCCACCACATCGCCACCGGATTTTTCCATCTCATAGGTGCCGGGCGTCGCCGAGACGTAGATACTTTGCGGGGCGGCGGCTTCGAATTCCTCAAAGCGCATCGGGCGGTTATCCAGCGCGGACGGCAGACGGAATCCGTATTCCACCAGAGTTTCTTTACGCGAACGGTCGCCTTTGTACATGCCGCCGATTTGCGGAATGGTGACGTGGGATTCATCGACAATCAGCAGGCCATCGGCGGGCAGATAGTCAAACAGCGTCGGTGGCGGCTCGCCGGGCCCGCGGCCAGAAAGATAGCGCGAGTAGTTTTCGATACCGGAGCAATAGCCCAGTTCATTCATCATTTCGAGATCAAACTGCGTGCGCTGGCTGATACGTTGCTCTTCCAGCAGCTTGTTGTTGTCCAGCAGCACTTTGCGCCGGTCGGCCAGTTCGATTTTGATGTCTTCCATCGCCTGCACGATACGCTCGCGTGGCGTCACGTAGTGCGTTTTAGGGTAGATGGTGAAACGCGGCACTTCATGCTGAACCTGACCGGTCAGTGGATCAAACAGCGACAGCCGTTCAACTTCCTGATCAAACAGCTCAATGCGCACCGCCAGATCGTCTGACTCCGCCGGGAAGACGTCAATCACTTCGCCGCGCACGCGGAAGGTACTGCGCTGAAACGCCTGGTCGTTGCGGGCGTATTGCAGTTCGGCCAGACGGCGCAGGATAGAGCGCTGATCGATAATCATGCCCTTGGTCAGATGCAGCATCATTTTGAGATACAGATCCGGATCGCCCAGACCATAAATCGCCGACACTGACGCCACCACGATCACGTCGCGACGCTCCAGCAGTGCTTTCGTGGCCGAAAGACGCATCTGCTCAATGTGTTCGTTTACCGAGGCATCTTTTTCGATAAAAGTGTCAGAGCTCGGGACATACGCCTCGGGCTGGTAGTAATCGTAGTAAGAGACAAAATATTCGACGGCGTTGTCCGGGAAGAACTCTTTCATTTCGCCGTAGAGCTGTGCGGCCAGCGTTTTGTTGGGCGCCAGCACCATCGTCGGGCGGTTCAGATCGGCGATCACATTCGCCACGGTAAAGGTTTTGCCGGAGCCGGTTACACCGAGCAGCGTCTGATGGGCCAGGCCGTTCTCCAGCCCCTCTTCGAGACGACGTATCGCGTCGGGCTGATCGCCTGATGGTTTAAATTCGGAATGCAGTTTGAACACTTTACTCATGACGGGCTACCTGACTGAAGAAGAAAACGCACAAGACCATTCTAAAAGAACAAGACCGTGGGCGGTGAATGAGTATGGAAGACTCCGCGCTTTTTGCCACTCTTGATTTTTACCGCCGCTATAATACTGTATATAAAACCAGCCTCCAATGACTATTCTTCACACAAGGCTTAACCGGTTGCCTTACCTGCACTTTTTTAGGTGATGACAATCCCTTCTTTTCACCATCAGATGACATTTATCCCCAAAATTTATCATCTGATAACTTACTGACAACAGGTTGACGAAAACTGACACAGTGAAGACGACAGAATTGTGACCGTATTGCTTTTAACTAACCTGTTGATAATAAATCACTTCATGAAAAAGCTGCGAATACGGGCAAACCGAGCGCAACCCGCGTCCCGTCTCGCCTGTAGCATCTTTTCTCACTCTCATGCACAAGGTTATCCACAGGAATAGTGGATAAGTCACAGCGCGCCGCATACAGCGGGAGTTAGTAAAAAACCTCATTTAGGCATCCGGGACCCCTGAGTGGTCTTTTTTAGTTATTTTTTATCTTTTTTATCACCTTATTTATGCCTATTTTGACTGAATTTCAGGGCGTAAGTTTCTTGCAAAAACCAAAACCCCAACTCTGAAGGACGGCTGAACAAAATATGCCCACCCTCTTGCACCAAAATCAGTGAACCCGGCACTGGCAAAGTGCAGCGCTATTCTCCATATGCACTGTGAACCACATCAAAACCTGAGCATTGCTTATGAATAATCCGAAATCCCTGCCCGCTGCCGCGTTAACAGCCCGGTAACTTCTCTTTTTATTGTCACCACAAGAAACTTGGCCTGAGAGTTGCAAATTCCCTGCTGTGAGAGATTTTATGAAGCATTCCGCTGCGTAAGGTGCAAACAGTGGAATAAAAATGTCAGAAAAATGACAGTGGCCGTCAAAGTGATGTTCAGCGGAAAGCTCCGTGAGCGAGGGAGGTCTGATGTTAAGTGTAAAATCAGTTAATCAGTATTACGGTCAAAAACACATTCTCTGGGATATCAATCTCGAGCTTTATCGCGGGCAATGTACCGGGCTTATCGGCAGAAACGGCGTGGGGAAAACCACGCTGATCAACTGCATCATGGGGCATCTGCCGGTGAAAAGCGGCGCGATTTTCTGGCAATCAGCCAATGAAGAACCGCAAAGTTTGCTGAATTTGCCGGTAGAAAGCCGGGCGCAGATGGGCATTGGCTATGTGCCGCAGGGGCGGCAGATTTTTTCGCAGATGAGCGTCGATGAAAATCTGCAAATTGCCATGATGTCCAGCCGGAATAAGACGCGTCGCGTGCCTGAGCAGGTGTACGACCTGTTTCCGGTACTTAAGGAGATGGGAGCGCGCAAGGCGGGAGAGCTGGATGAGAGCCAGCAACAGCAACTGGCGATCAGCCGCGCGCTGGTTCAGCAGCCGGAACTGCTGATCCTCGACGAGCCGACCGAGCACACCAGCGCGGCGATGGCAGCGAATATGGGGAATATCATTCACCGCCTTAACCGTGATCTCGGCCTGACGCTGCTGCTGGTGGGCCATAAGCTGCCCTTTATCCGCACCGTCGCTGACCGGTTCTGTCTGGTTGATGGCGGGCGTAACGTCGCGCAGGGCACGCTGGCACAGCTCGACGATACGCTGGTCAAAGACTATCTGACCTTCTGACAGCCGGTTTTAACGCTCAGTGTGGCCGAGGCGGGTCAGATCGAGATATTGCCCCAGATTGCCGTCAGGCCCGGTTAGCAGGTACGGGATCTCGCCCAGCAGTGGCGCAGGCAGCATACGCGTGAGCGTATCGATATATGCCTGATGATGCTTCCCCGTTTCCTGTATATCGTTGGCTATCCATCCCGCAAGCTGTAAACCGCTGTGTGTGATGGCCTGCGCGGTCAGCACGGCATGGTTGATACACCCCAGGCGCATACCGACCACCAGCACGACCGGTAACTGTTCAGCCTTCACCCAGTCGGCAAAGGTGTAACTGGCGGTGAGCGGCGTAAACCAGCCGCCTGCACCTTCCACCACCACCCAGTCTGCCAGCGGTTCGAGGTGACGCAACCCTTGCGATAACACCGCCGGATCGATCGGACGCTTTTCAAGTTCGCTGACGATGTGCGGCGAGGTCGGTTCGATAAAGGTGCACGGATTCACTTCGTCATAACGTAAACCCACAGTGCTGAACGCCTGCAGCGCCAGCGCGTCACTGTTGCGCGCTCCTTCCGGCGTCATTTCACTGCCAGAGGCCACCGGTTTGTACCCGGCAGTGGTGTGTCCGGCACGCGCTGCGGCCTGTAAAAATGCGGTAGTCGCGACGGTTTTACCGACTTCAGTGTCGGTACCGGTGATGAAGTATTTTGTCATGATTTATTCTGCTAAAAATCTGGTGTGGGTTTAGCTCCCTCCCCCTTTCACAGGGGGAGGAGTCGGTCAGCGTGGGATCAGTTCTTCGACCTGCAAAATGCCGTAGACCAGCCGGTAGTTGAGGGGCAGGATGCCGTCGCGGCGAACGTAGTGTTTTTCCAGCAATTGCAGGCGTTCCCGGCCACCCAGCCCGCCGATACGGCCATTTTTAATGTGCGTCGCGCCGATGCCTTTCAGTGAGCGCATCAGCGACATCACGTCCGGGAATTCTGCAATGTGATCGCTGAAGGTGACTTCATGGCGATACGGCGCGCAGGCCTCGGCAATTTTGTCCGGCGTGAGAAATTTGTTCACGTGACGACGTCCGTCTACTTTCATCCAGGCAGCGGCCAGCTCATTGAGCGAACCTTCCGCCAGCGTCGAAAACAGCACCAGCCCGCCGTTGCGGGTCACGCGGTGCATCTCTTCCAGTGCACGGGGCAATGCATTGCACCACTGCACGGCCAGATTGCTGAAACAGATATCGACGGAGTTATCCGCAAACGGCAGGCGCTCGATATCGCCTGGCACATACTGTTGAGCCGAATCCAGTTCCCTGGCGCGGTTTAACATGCCTTCGGAGAGATCCAGCGCAATGACATTATGCCCCTGCGCTTTCCAGAAGCGGCTGAAATAACCGGTGCCGCAGCCTGCATCCACGACGGTATTCCCTGTCCCGTCCAGACCGTACATTTTCAGATAAGGCGCGGCGAGAGACAGCAATTCCTCCCCCACGTCACGCTGCAGTTGTGCGGCGTTTTCATAACTGATGGCGGCACGACTGAACGCGTCGGCCACCGCTTGTTTATTCACTAATTCAGTGACTGCACCCATGAAGGGACTCCAGCAAAAAATCGATATCTTCAGGCCCGTGCGCCGCCGTCAGCGTGATACGCAACCGCGCACTGCCCGGCGGTACCGTCGGTGGACGGATGGCGCTGACCCACAACCCGCGCTCGCGCAGCCTGGCGGCCACATCCAGCGCGGGCTGATTTTCGCCCACAATAACGGGCTGGATCGCGGTCTGCGAGCCGGTCAGCGCATAAGGCAATCCGGCGGCACCTGAACGAAAACGGGCAATATTGGCGGCCAGTTTATCACGCAGGCCGTCGTCTTGCTGGATCCGCGCCAGCGATGCCTGTAACGCACACACCTGTGCGGCGGGCATTGCGGTGCTGTAAATCAGATGACGGGCGAACTGCAACAGGTAATCTGCGGTCGCATCATCACACAATACCGCCGCCCCGCTACAGCCGAACGCTTTACCGAAGGTGACCACCAGCAGTTCCGGGCGAATGCCCTGCTGCCAGCAACTTCCCCGCCCTGCCTCGCCGATAACGCCCACCCCGTGCGCATCATCGACCATCATCCAGCTGCCGTGCGCCTGGGACAGGTTATGCAGATCTGCCAGCGGTGCGGCATCGCCGTCCATGCTGAACACGCCTTCGGTCACCACCAGCGTTTCCCCGTTCACCGGTTTTTCCAGCAAGCGCTGTAAGGATCCCGGCTGGTTGTGATGAAAACGACGCAGCTGCGAAGGCGCATGGGCGGCAGCTTCCAGCAAGGAAGCATGGCTGAGTTTATCCGCCAGCACGCGATCCTCGCTTTGCATCAGCGCCGCCAGAATCGCCTGGTTAGCAGCAAAACCGGAGATGAACAGCAGCGCGCGCGGATAGCCCTGCCACGCTGCCAGCTGCTGCTCAAACTCTGCGTGCGCATCGCTGTAGCCCGTGACGTGCCCGGAACCGCCACTGCCGACGCCATATTTCGCCGCGCCCTGCTGCCAGGCGGCGATCACCTCAGCGTCCTGACTCAGCCCCAGATAATCATTACCTGAGAAGTTCAGATAGCGGCGGTCGCCCTGCGTCAGATAGCGCGCGCTGCCGCCCCGGTTTGGCTGCCGCACACGGAAAGCGGCGGCCTGCTGACGGGCCAAAATCGCGGCGTCGATCCGCGTTTGCCAGCTCATGGGTCAGACGGCAGCGTTATAAAACTGTGGCGTATCCGCATGAACCAGCTGTTCAGCCAGCGCGGCCTGCTGCTGGTTATCGCCCATCTCGGTTTCGAAGGTCTGCGGGTTCAGCCCCAGTTTGCCAAAAAGAATTAAATCTTTGTCTTCCGCCGGGTTTGGCGTGGTCAGCAATTTGCAGCCATAGAAAATGGAGTTGGCACCGGCCATAAAGCACATCGCCTGCGTCTGCTCGCTCATCTGCTCGCGGCCTGCGGAAAGGCGCACGTAGGATTGCGGCATCATGATGCGCGCGATAGCAATGGTACGGATAAAATCGAACGGATCGACGTCGTCGTTATCTGCCAGCGGCGTGCCTTTGACCTTCACCAGCATGTTGATCGGGACGCTTTCCGGTGGCACCGGCAGGTTCGCCAGCTGCATCAGTAAACCGGCCCGGTCTTTCACCGTTTCACCCAAGCCCACAATCCCGCCGGAACAGACTTTAATGCCCGCACCGCGCACTTCCGCCAGTGTGTCCAGACGTTCCTGATAACTGCGGGTGGTGATGATGCTGCCGTAAAATTCCGGCGAGGTATCCAGGTTATGGTTGTAGAAATCGAGCCCGGCGTGCGCCAGACGTTGCGCCTGCGTGGTATTGAGGGATCCGAGTGTCATGCAGGTTTCCATCCCCATCTCTTTCACGCCCTGCACCATTTGCTCAAGGTAAGGCATATCGCGGTCGTGCGGGTTTTTCCACGCGGCGCCCATGCAGAATCGGGTGGAACCGGCGGCTTTCGCCTGACGCGCCGACTCCAGCACCTGCTCGACTTCCATCAGACGCTCTGATTCCAGCCCGGTTTTGTAACGGGAACTCTGCGGGCAATATTTACAGTCTTCCGGGCAGGCGCCGGTTTTGATCGACAGCAAAGTGCTGACCTGCACCTGGCGAGGATCAAAGTGCTGACGGTGGATCTGCTGAGCTTCAAACATCAGCTCAAGAAAAGGTTTGTTAAACAGTGCCTGAGTCTTCTCAAGCGTCCATTGGGTGCGGGTGGTCATCGCGACAACTCCAAAATAAATGTTTCGTGAACGTTTTTATGGTCGGTATACTGTCAACCATTCTCGATTCGTTTTAGTTTACGGTCAACGATAATTATATTTTTTAGTTTACAACTTATTCACCGCAGGACAGTTTTATGAACCCCGCCGATCTCGAGTTCGACCAGCGCCACATCTGGCATCCTTATACGTCTATGACCAAACCGCTGCCTGCCTATCCGGTCGAATCTGCCTCGGGCGTCATGTTGCATCTCGCCGATGGCCGCGAGCTGGTGGACGGCATGTCGTCCTGGTGGGCGGCGATCCACGGTTATAATCACCCGCAGCTGAATCAGGCGGCGATCGAACAAATCGGCAAAATGTCCCACGTGATGTTTGGCGGGATCACCCATCCTTCGGCGGTGGCGCTGTCGCGCCGCCTGGTTGAGATGACGCCGGCCGGGCTGGAATGCGTGTTTCTGGCAGATTCAGGTTCTGTGGCGGTCGAAGTGGCGCTGAAAATGGCGATGCAATACTGGCAGGCGCGCGGTGAAAAACGCCAGACTTTGCTGACGCTGCGTAACGGCTATCATGGCGATACGTTTGGCGCGATGTCAGTGTGCGATCCGCAAAATTCGATGCACAGTTTGTATCAGGGATACCTGCCGCAGCATCTGTTTGCCGATGCGCCACAAAGCCGTTTTGGCGGGGAGTGGGACGAGACGGATATCGCACCGTTCGCCAGAATGCTGGAAGAGAATCACCGCAAGATCGCGGCGGTTATTTTAGAGCCGGTGGTTCAGGGCGCAGGCGGGATGCGGATTTATCATCCTCTGTATCTCAAACGCGTGCGCCACTTGTGCGATGAGTACGGCGTGCTGCTGATTGCCGATGAAATCGCCACCGGATTTGGCCGCACCGGCAAGCTGTTTGCCTGCGATCACGCGGGGATTTCGCCGGACATTTTGTGTCTCGGTAAAGCCCTGACCGGCGGTTACATGACGCTTTCCGCCACGCTGACGACCCGTCATGTGGCCGAGGTGATCAGTAACGGCGAGGCCGGATGCTTTATGCATGGCCCGACGTTTATGGGCAACCCGCTGGCCTGCGCGGTCGCCAATGCGAGCCTGCACTTGTTGTCGGAAAACCGCTGGCAGGCGCAGGTATTCAGCATTGAAAAACAACTGAGTGCCGAATTGCAGCCGCTGGCTGAACACCCGGCGGTGGCGGATGTGCGCGTACTTGGCGCGATTGGCGTCGTGGAGATGCATCAGCCGGTGAACATGGCGCAGTTGCAAAAACACTTCGTGGCCGAAGGCGTGTGGATCCGTCCGTTTGGCAAACTGATTTATCTGATGCCGCCTTACATCATCTCTAGCGGTGAACTGACCCGGCTCACCGGCGCGATTGCCGGTGCGCTGGCGGCGCTGTATTAACGCCTGCGAAAGCAACGCTACAAAGCGCTGACCAGGCGATGAGAGGTGGAAAGCAGCGCGCTCAGTTTCTCACGGCTGAGCCGCGCTTCTTCTGTCAGAAAATCTATCGCCACGGTCAGCGCGGGCGTGGGATTTTCCGGATACAACAGGGTGTAAGCTGCGCCGCTCGCGACACACAGCGGGAAAGGTGCTATCACCCTGCCCGCCTGCAAATCATCTTCGATCAGCGTCAGATCCCCGATCGCCACGCCATACCCCTGTAACGCCGAATTGATCGCCAGATCCAGCGTATCAAAATGCTGAGATTTGCCTGACGGCAGGCTCTGCACCCCCTCTTCCCGCAGCCACATCAGCCAGTCGCGACGATCGCGTGTCGGATGCAGCAGGGTTTTATCGGCCAGATCGGCGACTTCGGTACGCCCGTTATGACGCGGTAAAAAATCTGGCGTGCACACCGGCGTCAGCACTTCATCAAACAGATGATGTGCGCGGCGCGGTGACTCCGGCGGGCGGCCGAAAATGACCGCCGCGTCAAAATGTTCATTGCTGAAATCCACACCGTGAGCAATCGAGGCCGTCAGCTCAATACGCATATCCGGCCGGTCGTTTTGCAGCTGGATCACCCGTGGCAGCAGCCAGCGCATCGAACAGGTCGGGCATTTGATGCGTAAGGTATCGGGATGAGAACCGACACGTTTCAGGGCATCCCCCATCAGTGCCAGCGCCTGCTGTACCGGTGGCAACAGCTGTGCGCCGCGCGGGGTCAGCGTTAATCCGCGCGCCTGACGTAAAAATAACGGGTAGCCCAGCGCCACTTCCAGCCCGGTAATCTGACGGCTGACCGCGCCCTGCGTGATGTGCAGTAAGGTCGCGGCATGGGTCAGATTCAGCGTCTGCGCCACGACGGCAAAGGTTTTCAGCACATTGAGCGAGGGTAAATTCAGCGCATTGAGATGCGACAGTTCTGGAGAAAGGGCCACACATACCTCGTTAAAACCGCAATAAGCCATGACGAAAAGTCATAGCGAGTATGACAAATTTTCTATTGTCGGCACAGGGGAACTGTTGCTTAATCGTTGAACACCTGTTTTGACCCACTGATGGCCGTCTGGCCTGAATTTTTTGGGAAGTCTGCCATGAAAAGCGCACTGTTACCGCAGTCAAAATTACCGGACGTCGGCACCACCATTTTTACGGTGATTGGTCAGCTGAGCGCCGAGCACAATGCCCTTAATCTGTCGCAGGGCGCACCGAATTTCTCCTGTCAGCCGTCGCTTATCGACAGCGTGACTAAAGCCATGCGTGAAGGTCATAACCAATATGCCCCGATGAGCGGCGTGTCGGCATTGCGCCATGCGTTGTCGGCGAAGGTCGAGGCACTTTACGGCTGCCAGTATGACGCGGATGCGGAAGTCACGGTCATGGCCAGCGCCAGCGAAGGGCTTTACTCCGCCATCAGCGCGCTGGTGCATCCGGGCGATGAGGTGATTTACTTCGAACCCTCGTTCGACAGTTACGCGCCGATTGTGCGATTGCAGGGGGCAAAACCGGTCGCTATCAGCCTGTCGATGGAAGATTTCAGCATCGACTGGGATCAGGTGGCGAGTGCAATCAACAGCCGCACGCGAATGATCATCATCAACAGCCCGCACAACCCGACCGGCGCTATCTTTTCCGATTTCGACATTGAACGCCTGACCGCGCTGACGGAAAACACCGACATCATCATTTTGTCCGATGAAGTCTACGAACACGTGGTGTTTGATGGCGAACGCCACGAGAGCATGGCCTGCCACCCGCCACTGGCGGAGCGCAGCGTCATTGTGTCGTCGTTCGGCAAAACGTATCACGTCACCGGCTGGCGCGTTGGTTACTGCCTGGCGCCTGAAGAACTGATGAATGAGATCCGCAAAGTGCATCAGTTTATGATGTTCTCCGCCGACACGCCGATGCAGGTCGCCTTCGCCGAAGCGATGGCGGATCCGCAAAGTTATCTCGGGCTGGCGGATTTCTATCAGCAAAAGCGTGATTTGCTGGCTGACGCGCTCAGTGAATCCCGCTTTGAATTACTGCCCAGCCGTGGCAGTTTCTTTATGCTGGCGCGTTTTAGCCATTTCAGCCCGCTCTCCGACGACGAATTTGTGCTGAGCCTGATCCGTGATCATCAGATTGCGACGATTCCGCTGTCGGCGTTTTACAGCAATAACAAACCCACCGGGCTTATCCGCCTGAGTTTCGCCAAAGATAACGACACGTTGTATGAAGGCGCACGCCGCCTGTGTCGCGTCTGAGCCTTTGTATTTATCTGCATCACGCTGGGGAATTGTGAATAATGAAAAAATTGAACATCGCATTACTGTTAGGTTGCGCCGTGGCGTCTTTCTCCGCACTGGCTGACGGTTCCACGCTGAAATTTGGCCTGGAAGCGCAATATCCGCCGTTCGAATCTAAAAGCGCCACCGGCGAATTACAGGGTTTTGATATCGATCTGGGCAACGCCGTCTGCGCTGCCGCCAGCGTAAAATGCGAATGGTACGACACCTCTTTCGATGGCCTGATTGCCGCCCTGCAGTCACGAAAATTTGACGCCATTAACTCCGCAATGAACGTCACCGAAAAACGCCGTCAGGCCATTGATTTTACGGACGTCATTTACCGCGTACCCAGCAAACTGATTGCTAAAAAAGACTCCGGCCTGCTGCCTGTCGTTGACTCGCTGAAAGGGAAACACATCGGCGTATTACAGGGTTCGATTCAGGAAAGTTATGCGAAGGCGCACTGGGCACCTGAAGGCGTGGATGTGGTGTCATATCAGGATCAGAACCAGGTTTATCTGGATCTCTCCTCGGGCCGGCTTGACGGCACATTAGTGCTGGCTCCTGCCGGTCAGACCGGTTTCCTGTCCCGTCCGGACGGAAAAGATTACGGATTTGTCGGTGACGCCATGCGTGACGATAAGATCCTCGGCAGCGGCATTGCATTCGGTCTGCGTAAAGGCGATACCGCCACCAAAGAGAAACTCGACAAAGCCATCGCCAAAGTGAAGCAGGAAGGCACCGTGCAAACGCTGTCGAAGAAATATTTCGGCGATATTGATGTGAGCGTGAAGTAAATTTTCGAGCCAATGCCAGTTGACATGATCAACTGGCATTATCTGCTGACGCTTTATGTTGCGGCTTTACTGCCCGTCAGTATTCCGAATTCACCACCACTTCTTCGCCATAGGCGCCGGCTTGCGGCAGCGGTTTATAGCTTGAGTTAGATGCACGCAGAACACGGATGCCCCTGGCACCTGCGGCTTGCGCTGCGGTGATGTCGTTGTCTGAATCGCCGTAGAAAATCTTGATCTGCTTGTCTTTAAGCCACTGCGTTTTGGTGTTCTGCCCTGCTTTGTCACCGGCGAAAATCACCGGATTCACTTTGTCTTGTGGGATCTGGAAATCTTCCTGCAAGGTTTTGGTGACCGTCTCGGTTTTGGTTTCGCTGCGGCCGGTGACGAAATAAATGCTGTCACCGCGTTTGATGTGCATGGCAATCAGGCCTTTCGCCACTTCTTTCGGCATGCTGAACTCATCCCACCCGTTGTTCATCTTTTCCCAAAATTGCGGGTTTTTCAGATAATCCTGTTTGCCCGGCGAGAACTCGAGTTGCCCGCGATAAAAGCCCGGCGAAGAGAACAGCACCGTATCATCAATATCAAACCCGACCGCCACCGGCCCGCGCCCTTGCAGGCTGTTTTCGATTTGCGCGACGGATACCCAGTGTACCGGCGACTGCTGGGCAAGTTGCGCCACGTTGACGCCCGGATAGAGCGGCGCAGGTGCGGACTCTTTGGCAACCGCAGAGTGATTCAGGCTGAGCATCAGGCAAACGGCACTGAGTGCCAGTGTTGTTTTACGCATCGTGATCCCTTTTTTATGCTTAATAATCTTAAAGATAAGATGGAGCAATTGGTCAAAAATCTTACCAAACATACCTGTGTACCTCTCCCGGGCAAAGGGATTTCCCGGCGGGTATCATAGGAAAAGATGATGATCACACTTTGATGCAGAATCGTCTGACTTAGCCAGGTACAGCATCAACCGCTTTATGCGCAAATGACTTCGCGTCCTATACTTATTCCCTATTGTTTAAATTTTTAACGCTCTTATACGCAAACGGAAAGGAACAGGTATGCCTCAATTACAGTCCGAAAACCGCCGCATCGTGCTGGCTTCACGCCCTCACGGTAAACCCGTTGACGAAAATTTCCGCCTCGAAAAAGCCCCTTTACCGCAGGCCAAAGACGGGCAGTTATTACTGCGCACCGTGTGGCTTTCACTTGACCCGTACATGCGCGGCCGTATGAGCGATGCGCCTTCTTATGCTGCGCCCGTACAAATCGGTGAAGTGATGACCGGCGGCGCCGTTTCCCGCGTGGTCGAATCTCACAGCCCGGATTTTAAAACCGGCGATCTGGTGGTCGGCAGCACCGGCTGGCAGGATTACGCGGTGGCAGACGCCAAAACCGTGAAGAAACTGGAAGCCGCGGCGCTGAAACAACCTTCACTGGCGCTGGGTGTGCTGGGTATGCCGGGCTTTACCGCCTTTATGGGCCTGCTGGATATCGGCGAACCTAAGCCAGGCGAAACGCTGGTTGTGGCCGCGGCGACCGGCCCGGTCGGTTCGCTGGTCGGGCAGATCGGCAAGATCAAAGGCTGCCGCGTGGTCGGTATCGCCGGCGGTGAAGAGAAATGCCGCTACGCCGTTGAGCATTTCGGTTTCGACGAATGTCTGGATCACCGCGCACCCGATCTGGATAAGCGCCTGAAAGCTGCCTGCCCGGACGGTATCGACGTCTACTTTGAAAACGTCGGCGGTGAGGTGTTTGATGCTGTGCTACCACTGCTCAACACCAAAGCGCGAATACCGGTCTGCGGGCTGGTTTCACAGTACAACGCCACCGGCCTGAATGAGGGGCTGGATCGTCTGTCGCTGCTGACCGGGACTATCCTTAAGAAACGCCTGCGTATGCAGGGTTTCATTATTTTTGATGATTACGGCCACCGTTATCATGAATTCGCGGCACAAATGAGCGAATGGTTTGAGGCCGGTAAAGTGAAGTTCCGCGAGGATATCGTGGAAGGGCTGGAAAACGCACCGCAGGCATTCTTCGGGCTGCTTGAGGGGAAAAACTTTGGCAAACTGGTTGTCCGTGTCGGGCAGGATTAAACCCTGCTGACGTCCACAGGAGGTAACATGAAATTACTGATTGTATTGACATCGCACGATAAACTCGGCGAAACCGGCAAGAAAACCGGTTTCTGGCTGGAAGAATTCACCGCGCCTTATTATGAATTTCTGGATGCGGGTGCCACGCTGACGCTGGCTTCACCGAAAGGCGGTCAGCCGCCGCTGGATCCGAAAAGCGATGAGCCGGACGCCCAGACAGAAACCACCGACCGATTCCGGCAGGATAAAGAGGCGCAGCACGCACTGGCCACGACGGTGAAACTCGCCGACGTCAGCGCCGCAGACTTTGATGCGGTGTTTTATCCGGGTGGTCACGGCCCGTTGTGGGATCTGGCAGAAGATGCGCATTCCATCGCGTTAATTCAGGCATTCTGGAAAGCGGGCAAACCGGTTTCCGCCGTCTGCCATGCGCCGGGGGTTTTGCGCAATGTTCTGCTCGAAGACGGCACGCCGCTGGTGAAGGACAAGCGCGTCACCGGGTTCAGTAACAGTGAGGAAGATGGCGTGGGCCTCACCGACATCGTGCCGTTCCTGGTAGAAGATGAGCTGAAAAAAAATGGCGGGGATTACAGTAAAGCGGCCGACTGGCACTCTTATGCCGTGACCGACGGAAAACTGATCACCGGCCAGAACCCGGCCTCTTCAACCGCCGTTGCTAAGGCATTGTTGAAAATGCTGGGCGCTGAGGCGGCTGGCAAGTAATCTGACGAACAACGACACACTATCAGATGAGGGTTTTATGGCATTTACACTGACCAGCAACGATCTGCGCGACGGCGAGAAAATGCCGGAAACGCAGGTCTTCAACGGTATGGGCTACACCGGCGACAATCTGTCACCGCATCTGGCCTGGTCCGGCGCACCGGAAGGCACCAAAAGTTTTGTGATCACCTGCTATGACCCGGATGCGCCTACCGGCTCCGGTTGGTGGCACTGGGGCGTCGCCAATATTCCGGCTGACGTCAGCGAGTTGCCGCAGGGCGCAGGTTCCGGCAAAGGCGGTCTGCCAGCCGGTGCCGTGCAAACCCGTACGGACTTCGGCAAGGCCGGATACGGCGGCGCAGCACCTCCGCAGGGCGAGCATCACCACTACCATTTCACCGTGTATGCCCTCGATGTGGAACATCTCGACGTCAACGAAGAGGCCAGCGGTGCCTACCTCGGTTTCAACGTGCACTTCCATACGCTCGGCAAAGCATCACTGACAGTGATATACAGCTGATTCCTGTGGTATAAAAGAACCAGAAAAGGTGGTCAGTTTTGCTGACCACCGTTTTTTATTGCGGCTTTCACCGCAACTTTTAAAAAAAGAATAATGTTCTTCATCAAGGAGTCAGTCACAGTGAATATTTCCACCCTGTCGCGCGCGTGCGCTGTGTTGTCAGCCAGCCTGTTCCTGGCGGCATGTAGCAGCAGCCACGAAGGCTTATCGAGCCAGGTTGCTCCGGGCACCGCGTCCCTGCCCGTGTTATCTGCGGACGAAGCGGCCAACTTCACAACAAAAAATTATCTGGCCTTTGGCGGCCCTTCTTTGCAGGTTCAGAAACAGGGTTGGTTCCCTAAACTGGCCAGCACGGATGGCGTAAAAACAGACTTCGTGGTTGGCCCGCAACTGGGTACCGACGGCGCGGCATACACTAACGTACAGCTGGCGGTGAACGCAGCGCTGGCCGTGCGTAACCACGGTGAACGCATCTTCATCAAGATCCTGCCAGGCACCTATACCGGCGCGGTTTACATTCCGGCAGGTTCTCCGCCAGTCACCTTATTCGGTGCAGGCACCAGCCCTTCTGACGTCACCCTGTCTCAGGGTCTGGAAGCGGCCAGCACACCGGCAACTTACCGTGCAACCGTCAGCCCTAACGGCCAGTTCCTGCCAGGCGATCGCGCATTCTACATGTATAAAAACTGCGCAACGCTGACCACCGACACTATCGGCACCGGCTGTTCTGCCACCGTCTGGTCACAAAGCAACGGCCTGCAACTGCAGAACCTGACGATCGGTAATGCCACCCTCGACACCGTTGACGCAGGCGATCATTCCGCCGTGGCACTGCGTACCGATGGCGACAATGTCGTGATCGATAACGTGCGCCTGATTGGCCGTCAGAACACCTATATGGTCAATACCGCCAACATCCATAATGAAACGGACAACAACCGTTACAGCCGCGCTTACGTGCACAACAGCCTGATCGTGGGTGATGTGGATTACGTGTTTGGCCGTGCCCTTGCGGTGTTTGACCATGTGGAATTCCACACCGTCAGCAGCCGTGGCGTGAAAGAAGCGTCTGTCTTCGCCCCGAATACTCCGGCCAATGCGCCTTATGGCTTCCTGGTCATCGACAGTAATCTGACCGGCGACCGTGGCTTCGAGCAGGCAGCGAAAGCGAAAATGGGCCGTGCGTGGGATGTGGACGGTGCCAGCAGCCAGCTGGTTATCCGCGACAGCAGCTTCGACAACAGCTACGACCAGATGAATCCTTGGGGCGCAGCAGCGTTCTCAGGCCGTCCGTTCGCGGGCAATGTGCCGAAAGATGAAAAACAGCAGCGCAACCTGAACGACACAAACTTCAACCGCCTGTGGCAGTACAACAACGTGCTGACTCAGCCTGCGAAGTAATTCAGTCTGATGCGATGAAAAAACCGCCGGGGTTGCCTCCGGCGGTTTTTTTTCGTTCAGAGAAGACCTTACTGCGCTTCGTTACCCAGACGGAAGACGGACACCGTTCGTTCCAGCGTCACCGCCTGTTCGTCCAGCGATGCCGCCGCGCTGGCAGACTGCTGCACCAGCGCCGAGTTTTGCTGGGTCACGGTATCCATTTCCGCTACGGCCAGCGCAATCTGGCTGATCCCCCTGCTTTGCTCATCCGACGCCGAGGCAATTTCATGAATAATCTGCGTAACGTGACGGACAGATCCGACAATCTCTTCCATGGTGTCACCCGCTTTAGCGACCAGTTGCGACCCGTTATTCACGTTGGCGACGGACTTCTGAATCAGCCCTTCAATCTCTTTCGCCGCCTGCCCGCTGCGCTGTGCCAGGCTGCGCACCTCGCTGGCGACAACCGCAAAGCCCCGCCCCTGTTCACCGGCTCTCGCCGCTTCAACCGCCGCATTCAGCGCCAGAATGTTGGTCTGGAAAGCAATGCCGTTGATCACGGTGGTTATCTCGGAAATCTGCTTCGAGCTGACGGCAATCTCTTTCATGACACCCACCACATCACTCACCAGCTTGCCCCCGCGTGCAGCGGTGTCTGCGGCGTCGGATGCCAGCTGGCTGGCCTGCGTGGCGTTATCGGCGTTTTGTTTTACCGTGGAAGTCAGCTCTTCCATGCTGGCCGCGGTCTGCCCTAACGCCGCCGCCTGCTCTTCGGTGCGCGCCGACAGATCGATATTTCCGGCAGCAATTTCACCGGATGCACGCGACACCTGCGTCACGCCTTCGCGGATATTGCCGATGATCCCGTGCAGATTCTTGTTCATGCCTTCGATGGCGCGGCTCAGTTGCCCGACTTCATCAAAACTGTGGCTGGCGTTGTGCATAGTCAAATCACCGGCCGCAATGCGCTCCGCCGTCGCCAGCGTCCGGCGCAACGGCAGGGTCAGCTGACGGGTCATCCGCCATGAAATCAACGCCCCTGCAATGATGGTGGCGATGACAATGCCCACCATTTCTGTGATGGTCTGGCTGACTTCGTGATGGGTGTTGGCGATTTCATGATCGAGCATCGTGTTGGATGCTGAGGTCAGCGCCAGCCCGGCGGCGGCGAGTTGTGCAGAGATGTCTTGCGCGTCGCTTCCGGCCGGAGGATTCAGCGTATGTTGCCAGCTTTCGCGGTAACGACGGATGTTTTCCGGCATCGCCTCTTCCAGAGGCTGATCCTGTACGTCCCACGTATAGGCGGCGACCTCGGACAGTCTGGCCTCCAGTTTATCCAGCGCCTGAGCGTTCTCTTCGACAAACTTCGGATCTTTGGTCGCCATGTAGGACAGGCGTGAAAATTTCGCGCTGCTCAGCAGATCATTGACGGTTTTGAGCAGCGTCACTTTTTCTGCCCGCTCATTAATACGGGTCAGATGGTAGATCCCGGATACCGCCACGAGCGAGCCCAGCAGCAACACCAGTGCGAAACCGGCTCCCAGTTTATTAGCGATAGTAGCGTGGCGAACGGGGCCAGCGATCCCTGAAAGTACATTCATTTTCTTCTCCCTGATTGACCAAAAGGACTGACTCTGAGGTGGCAGGGCCAGCACAGAATGAGTGAATAGCGGGAGAGTTATCGACCTGATAGGCACAATATTTAGAGGGAGATGAAAATAAGTCTTAACAATAGCACGGGAAGCTCAGGGATAAAAAAGCCCCTTAATACAGGGGCTTGATCATTATTACCTGACGGTATTATTCACCCACACAAAATGAATCATAAGCCTGACGCATTGATTGAGGTTTGTTTAGCCTTCAGTCTCAGTTACGAATGTCCAGAATACTGACCCACATCGGGCCTTTGCCCACCGGGTAAGTTTTCAGCGTGGTCAGCTGGCCGTTTGCCGGATCAATTTTCGCCACTTCAATGGCGTCGGATTTCTGACCGGCAGTGATCACAAACTGACCGCTGTGATCGATGTTGAAACCGCGCGGCTGCGTTTGTGTCGCGTGATGCCCCGCCAGCGTCAGTTCACTACCGTCTTCTGATACGGTCATTACCGAGATCAGGCTGGCCGTGCGGTCAGAGGCATACAGGAATTTGCCGTCCGGCGTAATGTGCAAGTCTGCAGCCCAGCAGGTGCCGGTGAAATCAGCAGGCATAATGCCCAGCGTCTGCACCTGACGGTATTCGCCGCTGGTCACGTCTTTCTGATACACATCCACGCTGCTGTTGAGTTCATTCACACAGTAGGCGAAATGGTGGTTCGGATGGAAAGCCATGTGGCGCGGACCGGCCCCTTCCACCGTGCGCAGTTCGGCGGATTCATGCGGCGTGGCCTCGCCCTGCTGGCTGAAATCGAACTGACGGATGCGGTCTTCTTTCAGCGCCGGGATCATCAGCAACTGGTTGGTCGGATCGATATTGGCAGAGTGCGGAGCCTGAATATTTTCCAGAACCTGCGTCGGTGCCAGTGCGTGGCCCTGCTCATCCAGCGGATGAATGCTGACGTTGTTGAAGCTGTAGGAGGCGGAGAACACAAATCGCCCTTGCAGATCGATACCCAGATGCGTCGGGCTGCCCGGCAGCGGGGCCATCGATGCTTCTTCGAGTTTGCCTTCGTGATCGATACGGTAAGTGAGCACGCCAAATGCAGGACGCACACCTACATACAGACGGTGACCGTCAGGATGGATCACCATCGGCTGTACTTGCCCCGGCACTTCCACGGTTTGCAGCAGGCTCAGTTCACCCTTGTCCTCTAAACGAAAAGCGTGGATTTGCTGGCTATCAGGGCTGGCAACGTAGACAACTTGCTTCATCACAACTCCTTATTAAATCTCATTAGATTTGAAAGCGTAGTTCAGGATAACCCAACAACCCGGCAGCAGCCATGCCCTAAATCTGTTGGCCGTCCGGCAGGGCATTCACTGCACAAGTATGGCGGGTTTGCAGGTTTAATTAGCAGGCTTAACACGGTAACATGATGATAATTTCTTCGATCCTCTCACTTTATGATGGACTGCCCATGACTTATCGCATCATCGCACTTGATCTCGACGGTACGTTGCTCGACCGTCAAAAACGTATTCTGCCGGAATCTTTGTCTGCGCTGGCCGACGCCCGCGCACAGGGAATCAAAGTGGTCATCGTCACCGGACGCCATCACGTCGCGATCCATCCGTTTTACCAGGCCTTACAGCTGGATACACCGGCTATCTGCTGTAACGGTACCTATCTGTATGATTATCAGGCACGTAAGGTTCTGACCTCCGACCCGATGGATAAAGTGAAAGCCAAAAAAGTGGTCGACCTGCTGGAATATCACGGCATTCATGGCCTGCTGTATGTGGATGATGCCATGCTTTATCAGCAGCCGAGCGGCCACGTCAGCCGTTCCATCGCCTGGGGTGAAACGCTGCCGGAAGGCCAGCGTCCGAACATCGTTCACGTCAACAGCCTGCGGGACGCAGCCGATGAAGCGCAGTCCGTGTGGAAATTCGCCACCTCACATCAGGATTTGGATGCGCTGCACACTTTTGCCGCTCAGGCAGAAAATGAACTGGGCCTGGCCTGCGAGTGGTCATGGCACGATCAGGTGGACGTCGCCAAAGGCGGGAACAGCAAAGGCCGTCGTTTGCAGGAGTGGGTCGAATCTCAGGGCATGAGCATGCAGGATGTGGTGGCCTTCGGGGATAACTTTAACGATCTCAGCATGCTGGAAAATGTCGGGCTGGGTGTCGCGATGGGCAATGCGGTCGATGCCATTAAAGAGCGAGCCGCGCTGGTGATTGGCGACCATGAAACGCCGGGCATCGCGGAGGTTATCCGCAGTAAAGTCCTGAACTGATCCCGCGTTCACACCTGTCGACATCGACACCGTTAAAGCCTTCCTCCGCCACGAGGAAGGCTTTTTTTATGTCATGCCGGGCGGAACATCAGCATTCCGTCTTATGCTTTTCAGGCCGGACGCGGCGCTGAATTAACTGGTGATCTTCATCGAAATAGCGGCTTGGCCAGATCGTCGCCGGGGGCACCCCCAGCGCTTTCGCAATGATCATTTCGCCTTTCGCCCAGGGACGCGCCAGTGCATTGGCCAGCGTCGAAGACCCTAATCCGGCTTCGCGGGATACCGCGGCCAGCGACGTTTTCCGTTTACGCAGTCCGGCAATGATATCCGCCGGATGCCAGTCACTTTCCTTTTTCATCGTTCTTCCTTTTGTTGTAGGTTCAGCCGTTGAAATGTGGTCTACACTTTCTCGTTACGTCGTTCAGTAACTCTAAACAACAATATGTTAAGGGATGCTTAACATAACGTCAATACAGTTTATATGGTTATTGACTATGATCCCGCACAGACTGAAATCAGCACGGAAAAAAGCCAAACTCACGCAGGAGAAACTGGGTGTGTTAGGAGGCATTGATGAAAGCACCGCACGTTCGCGGGTATCGCAATATGAGAGCGGGACGTACAGCCCGAACTTCGACACTTTGTGCCATTTCGCGCGCGTGCTGAACGTACCGGAATGCTATTTCTATATTATTGACGACGATTTCGCCGAGCAGGTTCTGAGCCTGTATGAAAACTTCAATACGCCAAAAGATTAACGGTTGACCGACACGCTTTTAATCTGCGCATACAGCCACTGGCCTGCGCGGATCATCAGCTCGTCCCGCGCCCACGGCGTGATACGCGCCCAGATGACGTGGCCGGCCATCGCCAGTTTCACTTCCACCTGATTGCCGACCTCCAGACATTCCAGCACCTGCGCGGGCAGTACGTTGCGAATGCTGCTGTTATTGGCGGTCGGTTGCAGCACCAGCGAAACGTCGGTGGCATTGACCCGCACCCGCAACGGCGTGCCCGGTTCTTCGTCCACTTTGCTTATCCACAAACGCTGATCGCCGATCGCCAGCGCGGTCATTTCGTAACGCGGATGGTGCTCCAGCACGCTGACGTTCAGCACGCTGCTTTGTTCTTCCTTCGGCAGCCACGGGCGCATCACGTTGCTCGCCCAGACCTCTTCCAGAGTGCCCATCGCCAATACTTTACCGGCATCCAGCACCAGGACTTTTTCCGCCAGCCGCAGAATTTCATCCAGGCTGTGCGTCACGTATAAAATCGGAATACTGACTTCCTGCGCCAGCCGTTCGAGATAGGGCATGAGTTCGCGTTTACGAGGAAGATCCAGCGCTGCCAGCGGTTCATCCATCAGCAAAATTTCCGGGGCGGTGAGTAACGCACGGCCAATGGCGACGCGCTGCTTTTCTCCGCCGGAAAGTGTGAGCGGAAAACGGTCGAGCAAAGCTTCAATGCCCAGCAAACGGACAATACTGTCGAACTGGCCGCGCATCGACGCCGCCATGCCGTATTGCAGATTTCCCTTCACCCGATAGTGCGGGAACAGCCGCGCATCCTGAAACACATAACCGACACGCCGCTTTTCCGGCGGCAGAAAAATCTTGCCCTGCGCGTCAGACAGCAGACGGCCATTCAGGGAAATATGGCCGCTGTCGGGTTTTGTCAGGCCGCCGATGGCGTTAATAAGCGACGTTTTCCCTGCGCCGGATAACCCGAAAATCGCAGTAATGCCCTGCGCCGGTAAGGTTTGTGTGACCTGTAAATTCAGCTCACCCAGTTGCTGACTGAAATCCAGTTCCAGCATGTCAGCCTCCCAGCCGCGTTCGGCTGCGCTTTGCCAGCCAGTCAGAAATCAGTAATGCCGCCAGTGACAGCAGGATAGCCAGCACGCAAAGCCGCGCGGCGGCGCCCTCTGCGCCGGGGGTTTCAATCAGGGTGTACATCGCCAGCGGAATGGTGCGGGTTTCACCAGGGATGTTGGAGACGAA
The DNA here is from genome assembly GCF_003697865.1 of Rahnella sp. Larv3_ips. Classification (NCBI taxonomy): domain Bacteria; kingdom Pseudomonadati; phylum Pseudomonadota; class Gammaproteobacteria; order Enterobacterales; family Yersiniaceae; genus Rahnella; species Rahnella sp. Larv3_ips. Next base: position 339,445 of record NZ_MJIB01000005.1, read on the forward strand.
GGTAATGGTTGCGCCAAATTCTCCCAGCGAGCGGGCAAATGCCAGCACCACACCGACGATCACGCCAGGAACGGACAGCGGCAGGGTAATGGTGAAAAACACCCGCCACGGCGAGGCGCCGAGCGTCCGGGCGGCGAGTTCCAGCTTAGGATCAACGGCTTCCAGCGACTGGCGAATGGCGCGCACCATCAGCGGAAAGGCAACGACGGCAGAAGCCAGTACCGCGCCGTGCCAGCTGAAGCTGAAACTGAATCCGAACCACGCGTACAACCACTCGCCCACCACGCCGCGCCTTCCCATCACTACCAGCAGCAAATAGCCAATCACCACCGGCGGTAACACCAGTGGCAGATGGATAATGCTGTCGAGCAGGGATTTGCCGGGAAAACGGCAGCGGACCAAAATCCACGCCATCAGAATACCAAGTGGCAGACTGCAAACTACGGACAGGCTCGATACTTTCAGACTGAGAAATACCGCCTGCCACTCATATTCACTCAACATCATTTGCGTGGCGTAAATCCATAATGGGTGAAGATCTCAGCGGCAGCAGGCGTTTTCAGGTAATCGTAAAACGCGCTGACCGTCGGATTTTCATGGCCTTTAACAATAGCCATCGGATATTCAACCGGCTTATGGCTTGCAGCCGGGAAGATACCGACAACCTTCACTTTTTTGCTGGCGATGGCATCAGAGCCGTACACGATACCCAGCGGTGCTTCTTCACGCTCTACCAGCGCCATCGCGGCACGCACGTCGCTGGCACGCGCCAGTTTCGGTTCCAGCGTGGTCCAGGCACCCAGTTTTTGCAGTGCCTCTTTGGCATAAATGCCCGCCGGGACGTGATCCGGATCGCCCACGGCTAAGCGGCTGTCGCCAATCAGTTTCAGCCATTCTGTTTTTTCAGAGATATCGACTTTATCGATTTTGCTGGTTTTAGCGGAGATCAGCACCAGCTCATTGCCGAGCAGAGTATAACGGGTGTTATCGACAATTTGTTGCTTGCCGATGGCGTAATCCATCCATTGCTGATCGGCAGAAATGAACAGATCGGCCGGTGCACCCTGTTCAATCTGGCGTGCCAGAGTGGATGACGACGCGAAAGAAGACACCACCTGCACGCCTTTTTCTTTCTGATACTGCGCGGCGATATCCTGCAGGGCGTTAGTCAGCGACGCGGCGGCAAACACCGTGATTTTCTCTGCGGCCTGCGCCTGAACGTTCAGACCTGCCACCAGCACGGTCGCCGTTAATAATTTCGCCCAAGAAGTTTTCATCATTTTTCCTCGCCTGTTATGGGTTATTCATGCTTTTGAAGATGCGTTATGTACGCAACAATATAGCGCAGGAAAAAGGAGTGTCATCTGATTTATCGGCGGAAATGGCAGGAACTTGATGTTTGTTGATCTGGCTTCGCTGAAAAGTTTTCGAAGGGCTGTCTGCTTCACTGCGCTTAGAAAAAAGAAAACCCGGCACAGGGGCCGGGTTATTCGAATCAATACTGCGGGTATCAGTAATGAGGCTTATTGCGGGACTCTTTAGAGTGGCCGACGACCGAAATGATGTTGAAAACTTCGCCCAGTCCCCAGATCAGGCCCAGGATCACTGCGATGAAGATCGGCACCATGATGGCAGCGAATACCAAACTTTCGATTAATTCTAACATGATAGCCTCACTTGACTGGCTGAATCGCACAACACGGCGATGTTCATAAACTGAATTACAGACTGTGACGGATAATAACAGCACGGGGCTGCAATTACTTTAGCATTTCGCCAACTTGCCTGCAGACCGGTTTAACGGCGACAATGCCCCTTCGTCCATTAAGGAAGCTGACATGCAAGCTGAAATCCTGTTAACCCTCAAGCTGCGGGAGCGGTTGTTCGCTGACCCGCGTCGTATGGAATTACTGCGCCAGATACGCCATACCGGTTCAATCAGCCAGGGCGCGAAGCTGGCGGGTATCAGTTATAAAAGCGCGTGGGACGCCATCAACGAGATGAACCAGCTGGCGGATGATACCCTGGTCGAGCGCAGTACCGGCGGTAAAGGCGGCGGCGGCGCGATCCTCACGCCTTACGGGGAGCGGCTGATCCAGCTGTACGAACTGCTGGCGCAGATCCAGCAAAAAGCCTTTGATGTGCTGAAAGAAGATTCCCTGCCGCTCGACAGCCTGCTGGCCGCCATTTCGCGCTTTTCCCTCCAGACCAGCGCGCGCAATCAGTTCTTCGGCAACGTGGTGGAACGCAGCCACGAAACGGTACAGCAGCATATTGATGTGGTGCTGGCTGATGGCGAAACCCGGATCCGCGCCGCCATCACCGAACAAAGTGCTGACCGGCTGGCGTTGACGCCCGGCAAAGAAGTGCTGGTGCTGATCAAAGCGCCGTGGATCACCCTCGGGCTCAGCGCGGAAAATCCGCATAACGCATTACCGGGCGAAGTGACCCATATTCAGCGCGGCGAACTGAACAGCGAGGTACTGCTGAAACTTACCGGCGGCGAGACGTTATGCGCCACCGTTCCGAACCAGGATACCGACAGTCTGCGGCTGGCGACCGGTCAGTCTGTGTTTGCTCAGTTTGATGACGATAAAGTGATTCTTGCCACGCTGTGCTAAAAATGCCCTGTTAATCATATCCTTGCAGAATCAGCGTTAACACTTTGCAGAATTGTCAATTGACTTGCACGGCGGCAGCGCTTATCCCTTCTTACATAACATGCCTGCATAAAAAGGGATAAATCATGCCGTCGTTGCACATCTCGCAAGGTATTTTCCGCCTGAGCGATACCCGAACCCTCACACTTTCCGATCTGACCCTGCAGCAGGGTGACACCTGGGCCTTCGTTGGCTCCAACGGCAGCGGAAAATCCGCGCTGGCGCGTGCGCTTGCCGGTGACTTAACGCTTCTCAAAGGCACGCGCGAGAGCAGCTTTGCGCATATCGTCAGACTTTCTTTCGAGCAGCTGCAAAAACTGGTGGCCGATGAATGGCAGCGCAACAACACCGATTTGCTCAGTGAAGGCGAGGACGATACCGGCCGCACCACTGCCGACATCATTCAGGAAGAGGTGAAGGATCCGGCGCGCTGTGCTGCCCTCGCCGCCCAATTTGGCATTGAGAAACTCCTCGATCGCCGCTTCAAATACCTTTCTACCGGCGAAACCCGCAAAACACTGCTGTGTCAGGTGCTGATGCAACAACCCGATTTGCTGGTGCTCGACGAACCTTTCGACGGTCTGGACGTCAACGCCCGCGCCCAGCTGGCGCAGTTGCTCGCCACGCTGTCAGAACACGGGCAGACCATGGTGCTGGTGCTGAACCGCTTTGACGATATTCCGCCGTTCGTTCAACACGTCGGCGTGCTGGCCGATTGCACGCTGGCGTCATTCGGCCCGCGTGAACAGGTGATGGCCGATGCCCTGGTGGCGCAGCTGGCGCACAGTGAAAGCCTGAGCGGCATGGCGGTACCGGAAGCCGAAGACCCGACGATGCGCGTGAGCCCGCCGGCAGACTGCCCGCTGATCGTTCTGCGCGACGGTGTGGTGCAATACGACGATAAACCTATCCTGCATCACCTGAGCTGGCAGGTTGATCCCGGTCAGCACTGGCAAATCACCGGGCAAAACGGAGCGGGTAAATCCACCCTGCTCAGCCTGATTACCGGCGATCACGCGCAGGGCTACAGCAACGATCTGACGCTTTTTGGCCGCCGTCGTGGCAGCGGTGAAACCATCTGGGACATCAAACGCCATATCGGTTACGTCAGCAGCAGCCTGCATCTCGACTACCGCGTCAGCACCAGCGTGCGCAACGTCATTACGTCGGGTTTCTTCGATTCCATCGGGATTTATCAGGCCGTTTCCGACCGGCAGCGCCTGCTCACATCGCAGTGGCTGACTCTCCTCGGCCTCGGCGGCAGCGCCGGAGAGACGCCGTTTCACAGTTTGTCGTGGGGGCAACAGCGGCTGGCCCTGATTGCCCGCGCGCTGGTGAAACACCCTGCGCTGCTGATCCTCGACGAACCGTTACAGGGTCTGGATCCGATCAACCGTCAGCTGGTGCGCCGCTTTGTGGATATTCTGATTGGCGAAGGTGACACCCAGTTGCTGTTTGTTTCGCATCACCCTGAAGATGCGCCTGAGTGCATTACTCACCGCCTGAGTTTTATTCCTGACGGCGATATCTACCGGTATCAGACAGAACAGCTGTAATCCCTCACGGCCTTCCTGCTGCGGAAGGCCGCTTTTCTGACGACATCCTGCTTTTTTCTCCCCTGAAACTGTTTTCAAACCCTGCTGAGTGATCAGTGTAATCGATTACACAAGCCGCCTGTTGTGGGGCGAGATGATCTACACTCCGCTTTCGATATCGCCGGTATCACCTGTTTAGCGCCGTGGAAAGGTGGTAAACTGTTTGTGTAAGCGATTCCATTTTATTGGGGATGGATCACCTTTTTCAGCCTAGCAGCGTGATATCGTTGCAACATTGATACTCATCGGGGAGCGATTATGTACGTCTTAGTCACAGGTGGTAGCGGTTACATCGGCAGTCATACTTGCGTGCAGTTAATTGAAGCGGGTTACACACCCGTCATTCTGGACAACCTTCACAACAGTAAAGTCAGCGTGCTTGAACGTATCAACACGCTCACCGGCAAAACGCCGCTGTTCTACGAAGGCGATATCCGTGACCGCGCGATCCTCGATAAAATTTTCAGCGAAAACCAGATTCATTCGGTGATTCACTTCGCAGGCTGGAAAGCCGTGGGCGAATCCGTCGCCAAACCGCTGGCGTATTACGACAATAACGTCACCGGTACGCTGGTCCTTCTTGAAGCCATGCGCGATGCGGGCGTCAAAAACCTGATTTTCAGCTCCTCGGCGACCGTGTATGGCGATCAGCCAAAAACACCTTACGTTGAGGACTTCCCGACCGGTAACCCTTCCAGCCCTTATGGCCGCAGCAAACTGATGGTCGAGCAAATTCTGGAAGACGTTCAGCGCGCTGAGCCGGAGTGGAGCATGACGCTGCTGCGCTATTTCAACCCGGTCGGCGCACATCCGTCAGGCCTGATGGGTGAAGATCCGCAGGGCGTGCCGAATAACCTGATGCCGTTTATCGCGCAGGTGGCGGTCGGGCGCCGTGAGTCCGTTGCCGTATTTGGCAATGATTATCCGACCAAAGACGGTACCGGCGTGCGTGATTACATCCACGTGGTCGATCTGGCCGACGGCCATCTGGCGGCGATGAAAACCCTGCACAATAAATCCGGCGTTCACATTTACAACCTCGGCGCGGGTTTCGGCCAAAGCGTGCTGGAAGTGATCAACGCCTTCAGCAAAGCCTGCGGCAAACCGGTGAAATACACCTTTGCGCCACGCCGTGACGGCGACTTACCGGCCTATTGGGCAGACCCGGCCAAAGCCGAAAAAGAGCTCAACTGGAAAGTCACCCGTACGCTGGAAGATATGGCGAATGACACCTGGCTGTGGCAGTCGAAAAACCCGCAAGGTTACCCAGACTAAGGCGGACTAAGGAATCTTTATGACCACGTTTAACCCAATTGATCACCCACATCGTCGCTACAATCCGCTGACCGATCAGTGGATTTTAGTCAGCCCGCACCGCGCCAAGCGCCCGTGGCAAGGGCAGCAGGAAGCCGTTTCGGATGAGGTTCTGCCAGCGCACGATCCTGACTGCTTCCTGTGTCCGGGGAATACCCGCGTCACCGGTGATGTGAATCCTCAGTACACCAGCACCCATGTGTTCACCAACGATTTTGCTGCACTGATGCCAGACACACCGTTTGCGCCACAAAGCACCGATCCGCTGATGCGTCTGGAAAGTGCGCGCGGCACCAGCCGGGTGATTTGCTTTTCGCCCGATCACAGCAAAACGCTTCCGCAACTTTCCGTAGAAGCGCTGACCGATGTGGTGAAAACCTGGCAGGAACAGAGCGCAGATCTGGGTAAATCCTACCCGTGGGTGCAAGTTTTCGAGAACAAAGGCGCGGCAATGGGCTGCTCCAACCCGCATCCGCACGGCCAGATCTGGGCCAACAGTTTCCTGCCAAACGAAGCTGAACGTGAAGACCGCCTGCAACGTGCCTATCTCGAACAACAGGGTTCGCCGATGCTGGTCGATTATGCTCAGCGTGAGCTGGCCGACGGCAGCCGTACGGTGGTGGAAACCGAACACTGGCTGGCGGTGGTGCCTTACTGGGCGGCGTGGCCATTCGAGACACTGCTGCTGCCGAAAGCACACATTCTGCGCATCACTGATTTAACCGACGCACAGCGCAGTGATTTAGCCCTGGCCCTGAAAAAACTGACCAGCCGCTACGACAATCTGTTCCAGTGTTCTTTCCCGTATTCAATGGGCTGGCACGGCGCGCCGTTTACCGAAGGCGACCACCAGCACTGGCAGTTACATGCCCACTTCTATCCGCCGTTGCTGCGTTCAGCCACGGTACGCAAATTCATGGTCGGCTACGAAATGCTGGCTGAAACCCAACGCGACCTGACGGCGGAACAAGCCGCTGAACGTCTGCGGGCGGTGAGTGATGTCCATTATCGTGAGGCCGGAGAAAAACAATGAATCTGAAAACTAAAACCCTTGAAATCTTTGCTGATAAATTCGGCTACCCTGCGACCATCACCATCAAGGCGCCGGGCCGCGTGAATCTGATTGGCGAACATACCGACTACAACGACGGCTTCGTGCTGCCGTGTGCCATCGACTATGAAACAGTGATCGCCTGCGCACAGCGTAATGACCGCACGATCCGCGTGATCGCCGCCGATTATGACAACGATGAAGACAGCTTCTCTCTCGACGAACCTATTTTGCACTCCGACACGCACCCGTGGGCCAACTACGTGCGCGGCGTGGTGAAACATCTGATGCTGCGTAATAAAGATTTCTCCGGCGCAGACATGGTGATCAGCGGCAACGTGCCACAGGGCGCGGGCCTGAGCTCATCGGCATCTTTGGAAGTGGCGGTGGGTCAGGCGCTGAAATCCTTGTACGACCTGCCGCTGGACGGCGTGGCGCTGGCGCTGAACGGCCAGGAAGCGGAGAACCAGTTTGTCGGCTGTAACTGCGGCATCATGGATCAGCTGATTTCCGCCCTCGGCAAGGAAAATCACTCCCTGCTGATTGACTGCCGTTCGCTGGAAACCCGCGCGGTGTCTATGCCGAAAAATGCAGCCGTCGTCATCATCAACTCCAACGTGAAACGCGGCCTGGTGGACAGCGAATACAACGCCCGTCGCGAACAGTGCGAAGTGGCGGCCCGCTTCTTCGGCGTGAAAGCGCTGCGTGACGTAGACCCTGCCCTGTTCTTCTCCATTCAGGACGAGCTGGATCCGGTGGTGGCCCGCCGTGCGCGTCACGTTATCACTGAAAATGACCGTACGCTGGCAGCGGCTGACGCACTGGCCAGCGGTGACCTGAAACGTATGGGCGAACTGATGGCGGAATCTCACGTCTCCATGCGCGATGATTTCGAAATCACCGTACCGCAAATCGACAAGCTGGTGGACATCGTCAAAGAAGTGATCGGCGATAAAGGCGGTGTGCGCATGACCGGCGGCGGCTTCGGTGGCTGCATCGTGGCGCTGGTGCCGGAAGACATGGTGGAAAAAGTCCGTCACGCGGTTGAACAGCAATATCAGGCGCACAGCGGCCTGAAAGAAACCTTCTACGTCTGCACCGCTTCACAAGGAGCAGGCGTATGTTAAAACCTGAAAACACACAGCTGGCCCCCGATGGCCAGCCGTTTGAACAGGTAACGCTACAGAATGCGGCGGGTGCCACCGCCACATTCATGG
>NZ_MJIB01000005.1:347438-360766 GCF_003697865.1 Rahnella sp. Larv3_ips
CTGGCAGACGGTTCCACACGAGAACTGTTACTCGGCTGTGAGTCGCCACACGACTATATGAACCAGAGCGCATACCTCGGCGCGACCGTGGGACGTTATGCCAACCGCATCGCCCGTTCTCAGTTTGAGATCGACGGTAAACCGCATCTGGTGGTCGCCAACCAGGGCGTTCATCAGCTGCACGGCGGGCCGGAAGGTTTCCACGCGCGCCGCTGGAAGATCCTGTCCCGGACCGCACAGAAAATCAGTTTCCAGCTGTTTTCCGCCGACGGCGATCAGGGGTTCCCAGGGAATATGACCGCCACGGTGCATTATCAGCTGACCGACGATAACCGTCTGGAAATCCGCTACGAAGCCACCGTGGATAAACTGTGTCCGGTCAATCTGACCAACCATGCCTATTTCAACCTTGATGGCGAAGGTACCGATGCGCGCCAGCACAAGTTACAGCTGTTTGCCGATCGCTTCCTGCCGGTCGACAGCGACGGGATTCCGTGTGCTGATCCGACGACGGTGGAAAACACCGGCATGAACTTCAATGCACCGAAAACACTGGCGAAAGATTTCCTCAGCGACCGCGATCAGCAACGTGTGAAAGGCTACGATCATGCGTATTTGCTCAACCGTACCTGCAATTCCGGTGAATTCCCGGCGGCGCATTTATGGTCCGCTGACGGTAAAGTTCAGATGAGCGTTTTCACCTCAGCCCCGGCATTGCAGCTCTACAGCGGCAACTTCCTTGGCGGAACGCCAAACCGCAGCGGCGGTGAATATGCCAGCTACAGCGGTGTGGCGCTTGAAAGTGAATTCCTGCCAGACAGCCCCAACCACGCCACCTGGCCGCAGCCAAGTTGCTGGATAAAACCGGGGCAGACCTATAAGTCGGCCACGACTTATCAGTTCTTCGCGCTGTAATTCCCGAGGACAGGATCACCCGATCCTGTCCTTTTTGTGACTCATCCCGCATCTGCATCAGCACATTTTCAGCTAAAGACTTCCGCCGCATCTACGCTTAAGGGGTGTCCTGCGAAAAGGACGTTCATTAAGGAGTTCGTTATGCGCTTACCTGTTTTATTCACCCTGCTGGCCACCTTGTGCACCGCCGGTTCAGCTCTGGCGGCCGACCCGGTCAAAACCCCTTCTGCCGCACAGACTGCGCAACGTCAAAAGATGACAGATTGTAATTCACAGGCCACCACGCAGTCACTCAAGGGTGAAGACCGCAAAAAATTCATGAGTAATTGCCTGAAAGCAGAGGCCAAAACTGACGATAAAATGAATCCTCAGCAGAAGAAGATGAAAACCTGTAATGCCGATGCGGCGAAGCAAGACCTGAAAGGCGACGCGCGTAAAACGTTCATGAGTACCTGCCTCAAAAAAGCCAGCTAATTACGCTGCACTTTTAGACAAAATGCGCGGTTCGGGCAACCGTCTGCGCGTTTTGTTTTACATCCCCGCAGCAAATTCGTTATGTTTAACCTCAAACGGTATGACACACCGCCAATCAGCGTACATACAGATTGCCGATGAGGATACCAAGACCCTATAATGATAATTGTTATCATTGAAAATTCAGTTAACTGAGGAGTTTAGCTATGGCTGTAACCAAACTGGTACTGGTAAGACACGGTGAAAGTGAGTGGAACAAAGAAAACCGTTTTACCGGCTGGCATGATGTTGAACTGTCCGAGAAGGGCCGTACCGAAGCAAAAGCGGCCGGTCAACTGCTGAAAGACGAAGGCTTCCACTTTGACTTCGCCTACACCTCTGTGCTGAAACGTGCCATCCATACCCTGTGGAGCGTTTTGGACGAACTGGATCAGCCATGGCTGCCGGTTGAGAAATCCTGGAAACTGAACGAACGTCACTACGGTGCGTTGCAGGGTCTGGATAAAGCTGAAACCGCGAAAAAATACGGTGACGAGCAAGTTAAACAATGGCGTCGTGGCTTTGCCGTGACACCACCAGAACTGGAAAAAAGCGACGAGCGTTTCCCAGGCCACGATCCGCGTTACGCAAAACTGAAACCGGAAGAGCTGCCGACCACGGAAAGCCTGGCGCTGACCATCGAACGCGTGATCCCTTACTGGACTGAAGTGATCAAACCACGCATCGAAAGCGGCGAACGCGTGATCATCGCTGCACACGGTAACTCCCTGCGTGCTCTGGTGAAATACCTGGATGATCTGGGTGAAGACGAAATTCTGGAACTGAACATCCCTACTGGTGTTCCTTTGGTTTACGAATTCGACGAAAACTTCAAACCTGTTAAACATTACTATCTGGGCAATGCCGACGAAATCGCAGCGAAAGCAGCGGCTGTGGCAAACCAGGGTAAAGCGAAGTAATTTCGCGTTTTCTGCGTCACGCAGAAAAACTGACAGAGGCACGCGAAAGCGTGCCTTTTTTGTCTGTGCACCCGCAGGAGAAAACCTATGCCCGTCAGACTCGCCTCACCCGATGAAGCAGAAACACTGTGGGACATCCGTAACCGGGCTATCCGCCACGGATGTCACAATACTTATGATGCCGGGGTTGTCATGGCGTGGACGCCGGATCAGATGCCTCCCGGCTACCGCAAAGCGATTGAGGAAAACCCGTTTTTCATCGCGCACGCGCACGGGCAAGATACGCCCGCGGCAACCGGTTTTCTCGATCTGAAAAATGGCAGTGTTGAAGCGATTTTTACGTTGCCGGAATTCGAAGGGAAAGGCCTCGCCACGCAAATCCTTGATGCCATAAAAGCCGAGGCGAAATCCAGGGGATTCAGAGCGCTGACGCTGGCTTCCACGCCCAATGCTTTTGAATTCTATAAGAAGAACGGGTTCAGTCTGGTGAAAGAGAGTCTGTACCGCTCTGAGATGGCGAAGGCTGATTTGCGTTGCATGGATATGCGCTGCGAGCTGTAAGGCGCGTTCTGATAATAAAAAGCCCCGCAAGACAGGCGGGGCTTGTAAAGGCAATGACAGAGAGTGGAATTAACCGCGGCGCGCTTTTACCGCGTCAGCCAGGCTGCGCAGCAGCACTTCGGTATCTTCCCAGCCGATGCAGGCATCCGTTACGCTCTGGCCGTAAACCAGCGGCTCGCCGCTGTCGAGATTCTGATTACCTTCTACCAGATGGCTTTCGACCATCACGCCCATGACAGCCTGCTCGCCGCCAGCGACCTGCGCACAAACATCTTCACAGACTTCCATCTGCTTTTTGAACTGTTTGCTGCTGTTGGCATGGCTGAAATCGATCATGATACGCGCCGGAAGACCGCCTTTTTTCAGGCCTTCTTTCACTTCCTGCACATCCTGCGCGCTGTAGTTTGGTTTTTTGCCGCCGCGCAAAATGATATGGCAGTCGTTATTTCCGCTGGTATTCACGATGGCGGAGTGACCCCATTTGGTGACCGACAGGAAGCAGTGCGGTGCGCCCGCGGCGTTGATCGCGTCGATCGCCACTTTAATGGTGCCGTCGGTGCCATTTTTGAAACCGACCGGACAGGACAACCCGGAGGACAGCTCGCGGTGAACCTGAGACTCGGTGGTACGCGCGCCAATTGCGCCCCAGCTCATCAGATCAGCCAGATATTGCGGGGTGATCATGTCCAGGAACTCACCCGCCGCAGGCAGGCCGGTATCATTAATATCCAGTAACAATTTGCGTGCTATGCGCAAACCATCATTAATCTGGTAACTGTTGTTCATATGCGGGTCGTTAATCAGGCCTTTCCAGCCGACGGTCGTGCGCGGTTTTTCGAAGTACACACGCATCACGACTTCCAGCTCGCCCTGCAGTTCTTCACGCATTTTCATCAGGCGGGCGGCGTATTCTTTGGCAGCTTTGGGATCATTGATGGAACAGGGACCGATCACTACCAGAAGACGATCATCGTTTCCTTTCAGAATCTTATGAATGGCATTGCGTGCCTGAGAGACTGTTTTCGCCGCTTTATCTGTCGCAGGAAATTTTTCCAGCAAGGCGACAGGTGGCAAAAGTTCCTTAATTTCTTTAATACGTAAATCGTCGTTTTGATAATTCATAACTGTTCCATTCGGGTATTCATAAGAGACGAAGCGAAACGCTGACCGCGTTCAATCTAGCCGTATTGGGTGACGGTGTAAATCTACTTTTACACTTACGAATAGTCTCATTTTGATTCAGGACATGAATTCATTAGCTAGGCTTTAAGAGTTCACAAAAAACGACGACGGATCCTTCTGGAATAATGGAGATGACAATATGAATAAGTTCGCAATCGCATTTTTTACCGCAGCTCTGGCCCTGACTTCAGGTGCCGCGCTTGCAGAAGGCACAGACGCTGGTTCAAATAACGGCGCAGCAAATCAGTCAGACAGCCCGGGTTCAATTCAGAAAATCGCACCTAAAGGTGTCGATAACAGCAAAATCAACGAAACCAATAAACCCGTTGATGAAGTTCATAAAAAAACGCACAAAACGACTGACAAAACTCACAACATGAGTAAGAAAACAGTCGACCATAAAAAAGCCATGTGTAAGGACGGCCGTTGTCCGGATCAGGTCCCAGGCACTAACCAGTCTAAAGCCACGGGTAACTAATTCCCGCCCCGGCAATGCTGAACAGGAGGAACTTCGGTTCCTCTTTTTTTGCCCTTTCCCCTTCTTGCAACACCTCAAGATTACGTTATTGTAATCCCCTCTATTCATCATCTTTGTGAATACAACTATGTCTTCTTTTTTACCTCAGGATAAAAACAGCCGCCGTCTGTTGCTGGCGTTTTTAATCACCGTCACCTTTATGGTGGCGGAAGTGATCGGCGGTTTAATTTCCGGCTCGCTGGCGCTGCTGGCCGACGCGGGACACATGCTGACCGACGCCGCTGCACTGCTTGTAGCGCTGTTGGCGGTACGTTTCGCGAAACGTAAGCCTAACTCGCGACATACCTTTGGTTATCTGCGCCTGACCACCATGGCGGCTTTCGTGAACGCGGCGGCGCTGCTGGTGATTGTCGTGCTGATTGTCTGGGAGGCGATTGCCCGTTTCTTCAATCCGCAACCTGTGATGGGCACTACGATGTTGGTGATCGCCATTGCCGGGCTTTTTGCCAATATTTTGGCATTCTGGCTTCTGCATCAGGGTGAAGAAAAAGCCAATATCAATGTACGTGCTGCCGCGCTGCACGTACTGGGAGATTTGCTCGGGTCGATTGGTGCGGTCGGTGCAGCGCTCATTATCATGTATACCGGCTGGACGCCGATTGACCCGATTCTGTCTGTGCTGGTGTCTTGTTTAGTGCTGAGTAATGCGTGGCGGTTACTGCGCGAGAGTTTCCATGAGTTACTGGAAGGGACGCCGGAGGAAATCGATATCGAGCAGCTGCGCAGGGACCTGTCGCAGAGCATTCCCGAAGTGCGCAATGTGCATCACGTTCACGTCTGGCAGATTGGCGAGCAGCGGCTGATGACGTTGCATGTTCAGGTCGTTCCGCCACATGACCACGACGCATTGCTTGACCGTATTCAGCATCACTTACTGGAAAAATGTCGCATTGGCCATTCAACGATACAGATGGAGTACGGTACATGCGAAACGCCAGATTGTGTGATAAACGAAGTGCCTGCCGCCAGCGCGGGACACGATCATCACGGTCATAGCCACGCACATCATCACTGACTGTCAGTTGTTTCATAAAGCAAAACGCCTCCGTCCGGAGGCGTTTTGCTATTGGAAGGAACTCAGGCCGTTTGCAGCGGCAGTGAGCCGTTTTGCTTCGCGCTTTTGATCCACAACCATGAACCGTTCAGCGCAATCAGCGTGAGCAGCACATATTCAAGGGCCATGGCATACACGCCCTGATAGGCGAATATCGCCACGCTTATCACGTCGATGACCACCCACAGCAGCCAGTTCTCGACGTATTTTCGGGTCATCAACAACATCGCTACTATTGACAGCACCATCATGGAAGAATCCCAGAACGGGAAAGCATCCGGCTGCAATTCCGGCATCTGAACATTCAGCCCTAACGCCTGCATCAGATTGACGGCCAGCAACGTGAGCGCAGCAAATACACGGTCAATGTTGAACGTCATCAGTAAAATACCCGCGAGGCAAACTACGCCCCACACCATCGCCTTTCCACGTGGCAGCCAGCGAATTTGCAGCTCTGCCTGTTGATCTGCCGTCTGACGGCTCCAGGCATACCAGCCGTAAATATTGGCACCGAAGAAAAACACCTGAAGCAAGAGGCTTGCGTAAAGCTGGATCTGGAAGAAGATGATCGCAAACAGCGTGACGTTAATAAGGCCAAACGGGTAGTTGATCAGTTTCTCTTTACTGGCATACCAGATGCACAATAAGCCAAAGAGTGTACCGACAGCTTCGATCCATGACAGGTCATATCCGCCTTTTCCCAGCGGAATATGCACCAGGATATTGCTGGTACTTAAAAAATCCATCATTGCACATTTCCTTTTCGACAGTTACAAAGCTGTGGCTTAGAGCGCTTTCGTCTGAGGGCGTAATTTCAGTTCCGCCGCAAACGCCAGCATACGGTTCAGCGGTATCAGCGATTTCACCCGCAGCGCTTCATCTACTTCTATAGCATGTTGTGCACCGCCGGACTCAAGCCCGTCTGCAATGGCTTTCAGGCCATTCATCGCCATCCACGGGCAATGCGCACAGGTGCGGCAGCTTGCGCCCTCGCCCGCCGTCGGGGCTTCGAACAATTCTTTGTCCGGGCATGCTTGCTGCATTTTGTAGAAAATTCCACGATCGGTCGCCACAATCAGCTGCTTGTTTGGCAACGTTCTGGCCGCCTGAATCAGCTGGCTTGTAGAACCGACGGCGTCAGCCATGTCTACGATCGCCTGTGGGGACTCCGGATGCACCAGCACAGCGGCATTCGGGTACAAACCTTTCATTCGGGTCAGGGCCTGTGTTTTGAACTCGTCATGGACGATACAGGCCCCCTGCCAGCACAACACGTCGGCACCCGTTTGTTTACGCACGTAATTTCCGAGATGACGGTCCGGCGCCCAAATGATTTTTTCACCCAGACTGTCCAGATGCTCAATAAGTTCAACCGCGATGCTGGATGTCACCACCCAGTCGGCGCGTGCTTTTACCGCCGCAGAGGTATTAGCGTAGACCACCACGGTGCGGTCAGGATGCTGGTCGCAAAAATCTGAGAACGCCTGCTCCGGGCAACCGAGGTCCAACGAACACTCCGCATTGAGCGTCGGCATCAGCACCGTTTTCTCAGGGCTAAGGATTTTGGCCGTTTCGCCCATGAAGCGCACGCCAGCTACCAGCAGCGTGGAAGCGGGATGCTGACTGCCAAAACGCGCCATTTCTAAAGAGTCCGCGACGATACCGCCAGTTTCCTCGGCCAGCGCCTGAATCTCAGGATCGGTGTAATAATGCGCCACCATCACGGCATCACGTTCTTTTAGCAGTTTTCTGATCTTCTCTTTATAGAAAGTCTTTTCATCTGCATTCAGAACGGCGGGTTTCGGGGGGAAAGGATAAACCGTCGCATTCAGATCCAATGTTTCGCTCATACTCGTCATCTCATTCAGTCAGGCCGTATGCCTGAAGGCGGGAAGCCACTCTCTGGTTCATGATGAAGCAGAGTGGTTTTGTATGCTAAACAAAATACCGTAAAACACGACTGAAGTCGTCCAAATTATAGACGTAGAGGTTAAAATGTTTACTGGACTTAAAAGAGACGAGGTTTGAGAAAATTACAGGAAAAACGAAGACCGCGATGGAAGGAAGTTTCGGGCGTCAGATGCGAAAAAAGCGCCAAAAGGCGCTTTTTTCTGAATTCTGCAATTTAGAGGGTGGGCCGTGCTGGATTGACTCGGTTACACCTCGCCCTGCGGGCAACGCTTGCGCGTTGTCGTCTCGCTTCGCTCGGCTCGAACCCATGGTTCCCATCCTGCACTGCTTCACTACATTATCCACTTCAAAAGTGGTGGGCCGTGCTGGATTCGAACCAGCGACCAATTGATTAAAAGTCAACTGCTCTACCAACTGAGCTAACGGCCCATCTAAATGCTGGGTACTGATTTACTAATGGCTTTCTAAATCTTCAGGGGTTACACCTAAAAGTGGTGGACCGTGCTGGATTGACTCGGTTTCACCTCGCCCTGCGGGCAACGCTTGCGCGTTGTCGTCTCGCTTCGCTCGGCTCGAACCCATGGTTCTCATCCTGCACTGCTTCACTACAGTTTCCACTATAAAAGTGGTGGGCCGTGCTGGATTCGAACCAGCGACCAATTGATTAAAAGTCAACTGCTCTACCAACTGAGCTAACGGCCCTTCCTGAATACTTCCGTCTGCCTTCGTGTCTTGCAGTTGGTGTGCAAGCCACATGCAATAATGGTTTAGATTTGGTGGGCCGTGCTGGATTCGAACCAGCGACCAATTGATTAAAAGTCAACTGCTCTACCAACTGAGCTAACGGCCCCTCTAAACCTACTGCATATTGCCTAAATCTCTGACAGCGTTAGCCGTTTGGAGTTGTCTGGGCAACGGCGGCATATATTACTTATTTAACTTTTCAGTGCAACTTTAATTTTCAGAAAGAGTGCTAACTGATGGCGTTTCACACACTCAAGCCCAGAAAATGCACGATATGTACATTTTCCAGACCTGAATGAAGAACTAGTTTGCAGATAAACGTTTTTGCGCTTGTTTTGCCGCATCGGTATTTGGGTACTGTTTCACGACCTGAGCGAAGACGGCTTTGGCTTTATCAGCCTGACCTTTCTCCTGCATGATCACCCCAACCTTGAACATTGCGTCAGAACTTTTTGGAGACTTAGGATAGTTTTTGACCACAACTGCAAAATAATATGCAGCGTCGTCTTTTTTACCCTTGTTGTAATACAACTGTCCTAACCAGTAGTTGGCGTTAGGCTGATAAGTCGAATCAGGATATTTTTTGACGAAACTCTGAAAAGCCGCAATGGCTTCATCATACTGTTTCTTTTCCAGCGCCAGTGAAACCGCAGCATTGTAATCGCTGTTCACGTCACCGGTGCTTGCAGGCGCTTGTGCAGCCCCCGCATCCGGCGTTGCGGCAGCAGACCCAGACGCATCACCTGTGGCTGCAGCAGCGCCCGTACTGGCGGCTCCGGCATTACCCTGGCTTAAGCTGTCCATCTGGTTAAAGATCTGCTTCTGGCGATCAGCAAGCTGACTCAACTGATACTGGTTCTCCTGGATTTGACCACGAAGAGTATCCATATCACGTTGGGAATCAGAAAGTTGTTGCTGGAGTTGAGTTAATAGCTGGCTGTGAGCGTTAGAAATACGCTCCAGAGAGGTGACCCGATCTTCAATCGAGCCTGAGCCGACATTACTGATTGGCGCTTGGGCAGTAGCGGCCCATGGGACCGCTACGCCAACCAGTAACGACAGACTCAACAAGTGAGTTCTGAAGTTACTGCTCATACTATTCTCTTAGTAAACCAGTACGGCACGACGGTTTTTGGCGTATGCCGCTTCGTCATGGCCCAGTACAGCTGGTTTTTCTTTACCGTAAGAAACGATAGAGATTTGGTCTGCAGAAACGCCTTTACCTTGCAGGTACATTTTAACTGCAGTAGCACGACGTTCGCCCAGCGCGATGTTGTACTCAGGAGTACCACGTTCGTCAGCATGGCCTTCTACGGTCACTTTGTAAGATGGGTTGCTACGCAGGAAAGCTGCGTGTGCATCCAGCATCTGAGCGAATTCAGAAGACACATCGTACTTGTCCAGGCCGAAGTAAACGATGTTGTTTTTCTGCAATTCTTGCATCTGCAGACGTGCTTGCTCTTCTGAAGACATGTTTGCGTTTTCAGTGCCAGCGCCGGTGTTCAGACCCATACCTGATTGGTCGTTGTCTGCGTTCTTGTGAGAACTACAAGCAGCGACTGCCAGTACAGGCAATGCCAGCATCAGCCCTTTCAGAACTTTGTTCAGTTGCATCTATTCGATCCTTTTATAATTTTTTGCCATACATAGTTGTATATGCATCACAGATACGGCGACCAGGCAGGAAATTTGACCTGTCCATCAGTTGCCGGAAGACGCGCTTTGAAACGTCCATCAGTCGATACCAACTGCAACACGGAACCCAGACCCTGTGAAGAGCTGTAAATAACCATGGTGCCATTTGGTGCGAGGCTAGGCGTTTCATCCAGGAACGTGTCCGTCAATGTTTGAACGGCTCCCGTTGCCAGATCTTGTTTAGCGATGTGCTGTGTACCGCTGGCGCTGCTTACCATTACCAGGAACTTGCCATCTGCACTGACGTCAGAGTCCTGATTTTGAGCACCTTCCCAGGTCAGACGTTGTGGCGCACCGCCATTAATATTCACTTTATACACTTGTGGTCGACCGCCCTGATCCGAAGTAAACGCCAGGTTCTGGCTGTCCGGGAACCAGGTTGGTTCGGTGTTGTTGCTGCGACCGTTAGTCACCTGGCTGATTTGACCAGAGCCAAGATTCATTACGTACAGGTTCAGGCTACCGTCTTTAGACAGGGCGAAAGCCAGTTTGCTGCCATCCGGAGAGAACGCAGGTGCACCGTTGTGACGTGGGAAGGAGGCAATTTGTCTAATATTGCTATTAGCCAGCGTCTGCACAACCAGGGCAGAACGGCCACTTTCGAAGGTCACATAAGCCAGTTTGCTGCCGTCTGGTGACCAGGCCGGTGACATTAAAGGTTCTGGTGAACGATGAACAACGAACTGGTTGTAACCGTCGTAGTCAGCAACGCGCAGTTCATACGGGAACTTGCCGCCGTTAGTCTGAACGATGTAAGCAATACGGGTACGGAATGCGCCTTTCACGCCAGTGAGTTTTTCAAATACCTCATCGCTGGCCGTATGGGCAGAATAACGCAGCCATTGCTTGGTCACTTTGTACTGGTTTTGTGCCAGAACGGTGCCAGGTGCGCCAGAGGTGTCAACTAACTGATAAGACACTACATAGTTGCCATCGGCAGCAGGTTGAACCTGACCGATAACCACCGCATCAATACCCAGGGCGGTCCAGGCGGCAGGCGTGACTTCTGCTGCGGTGGACGGCTGCTGTGGCATACGAGATGCATCAATAGGGTTAAACTTGCCACTGTTACGTAAGTCAGCAGCAACAATGCCACCAACGTCTTCAGGTGGTGTACCTGGACCAACCCATTTGAATGGCACAACGCCAATTGGGCGAGCGGAATCCACACCCTGGGTGATTTCGATACGAACTTCTGCATGTGCTATAGATGCCCACATCATTAAAAGGCCGAACGCTACTCGAAATGCCTGCTTCATTGTATCTCCCTTATCTGGACGTATCTGCCCGCGATAATTTAGCAGAATTTTAACAAACCAACGCATACAAAACTAGAATTACACCCTGCAATCTATCGTAAAAATCTGAAAAGAAATTATTTTCGTCTTTCTACGGTTTAAAATCTATCGGAGCATTTTTAAAGACTTCATAGACTGCTTCAGAAGGCGGTTTCGGGAACTTCGCCTGTCGGGCCGCGGCAAGCGCTGCCTGACAAAGTGCAGGATCCCCACCTTCCGCCGACACGCTGATAAGCGAGCCATCCGGATTCATTTTAACGCGCAACGAACAGGTTTTACCTGCATAGGATGACGCGTCATAGAATCTGCTCTCAATGGCGGCCTTTATCTGGCTACCATAGTTCGCAATATCTGCACCTGATGCGCCTGCCTTTTTCTGAGTGCCCTTCCCTGCCGGAGCAGAAGCACCGCCCCCCGTTGCCCCTTTCGGTGCATTTTTAGAGTCGGCAAGGCCATCAAATAAATTATTCGCATCAGCCGCCTCTTTGGCAGCCGCTGCTGCAGCAGCCTTTTTATCGGCTGCAGCTTTCTTGGCCGCAGCGGCAGCTTCCGCTTTTTTCTCCGCAGCAGCCGACGCTTTGGCATCAGCGGCGGCTTTTGCATCAGCGTCAGCTTGTGCCTTCGCATCTGCAGCAGCCTGGGCTTTGGCTTCGGCAGCCGCCGCTTTTTTAGCTTCGGCAGCCGCTTCTTTCTTCGCATCTGCTTCGGCTTGTTTCTTCGCGGCAGCGGCGGCGGCAGAAGCTTCAGCCTCTGCTTCTTTTTTAGCATCCGCAGCGGCTTTTTTCTGCGCGTCAGCTTGTGCTTTAGCCGCCTCTTTCGCGGCATCTGCTTTCGCCTGTGCGGCTGCTTTGGCGGCTTCAGCTTTCGCTTGTGCGGCAGCAGCCTCTGCTTGTTTCTGTTGTTCTTTGGCTTGTTCAGCAGCTTGTTCGGACTGCTTTTGCTGCTGGGCCTGTTCCTGCGCCTGCTGTTTCGCATTTTCCTGCGCTTGCAGACGTTCTTTTTCGAGCTCTTTCAGGCGCTGCTGTTCTGCGGCCTGTTTCTGCTGTAACTCTTCAGCCTGCTGTTCTGATTTTTTCTGACGCGCTTGTGCAGCACGTTGGGAATCAGCCTGTTGCTGCTGTTGACGATTGTACTGATCAACCACGGCACTCGGATCGACCATCACAGCGGAAATATCACTACCGCCACCGCCGCCACTCATGCTGGTATCTTCGTCCAGCGATCCCAAAATCAGCAGGCCTATAATGATGATATGCAGAACGACCGAAACAATAACGGCGCGTTTGAGCTTATCGTTTTGTTCAGTTGCAGTTGCCTTTACCAAAATAGATTTCCCAAGACAGGATTACTAAAAACCCGGGTTCCTTCGTTGCCTGTCGTCTTTTTTAACAGGGCAGGGAAAGCCGGGTTTCAAATAAGTGTTACAAATTACCTATCCTCAGATAGGTTGTGTCATCAATCCGACAGATTTCACACCGGCCTGATGCAACATATTCAGCGCCTTGATGATTTCATCATAAGGCACGTCTTTTGCACCGCCGATCAGAAAGACTGTCTTCGGATTGGCCTGAATTCGGCTGGTCGCTTCCGCGATAACCTGCTGTTCAGGCAACTGTTCCATACGCTGATGATCCACCACGATGGTGTATTGCCCCACGCCAGAGACTTCAACAATCACTGGCGGGTTATCATCGCTGGATACCGTTTTGGAATCCGTCGCGTCTGGCAGATCCACTTCCACGCTCTGGGTAATGATGGGGGCTGTTGCCATAAAAATCAGTAACAGAACCAGCAGTACGTCCAGCAGCGGGACAATGTTGATCTCCGACTTACCTTCGCGACGGTTACGACGACCTCGTGAACGAGCCATACTCTCCCCCTTTAGTTACTGCTGGTTTCGCGAGAGAAAGCCTGACGGTGCAGGATGGCCGTAAATTCTTCCATGAAGTTATCGTAGTTTTGTTCAAGCTTGTTTACGCGTTGGTTGAGGCGGTTAT
>NZ_MJIB01000005.1:360903-569444 GCF_003697865.1 Rahnella sp. Larv3_ips
AATCAGTGCTTCTGCAATACCTGGTGCAACCATTTGCAAGGTGGCTTGTTTCACAGAACCTAAACCGATAAAGGCGTGCATGATCCCCCAGACCGTACCAAACAGGCCGATATACGGGCTGATTGAACCGACGGTACCGAGGAAAGGAATGTGCATTTCAAGGGATTCGAGTTCACGGTTAAAGGAAATACGCATCGCGCGCGAAGAGCCTTCAATCACAGACTCAGGCGCATGGCTGTTCGCACGATGAAGACGCGCAAACTCTTTAAAACCGGAATGGAAGATTTGCTCTGCCCCGCTCAGGGTTTCGCGACGGCCCTGGCTTTCCTGATACAAACGGGAAAGCTCAATACCGGACCAGAATTTATCTTCAAACGCTTCTGCCTCACGGGTGGCGGCATTCAGTACCTTCGTACGTTGAATGATGATCGCCCAAGACGCGACAGAGAAGCACACCAGGATAAGCATAATCAGCTTAACCAGGATGCTGGCCTTTAAAAATAAATCAAGCATGTTCATGTCAGTCACTGCTTAAACTCCGCGACAATAGACTTAGGAAGCGCACGTGGCTTCATTTGGTGTGGATCAATGCACGCAATTAACACTTCTGCAGAACTCAGAAGGTTTCCATGCGAATCAAGAATTCGTTGTGCAAAAGTAAGAGAAGCTCCGCGAATGGACGTAATCTCACTCTGAACATCCAGCATGTCATCTAAACGAGCTGGTGCAAAGTATTCGACCGTCATGCGGCGGACAGCAAAAGCGACGTGTTCTCCCAGCAACTGCTGCTGGTGAAAATTGCGTTGGCGCAACATCTCTGTGCGAGCCCTTTCATAAAAGGCGACGTATCGGGCATGGTAGACCACACCTCCCGCGTCTGTGTCCTCATAGTAGACACGAACCGGCCATCGGAACAACGAATTACTCACTCTACATCCCGTAATGCAATTTGACGGCACTACTATACTCAAGAGGACTGGGGTTGGGAATGGGTTGCATTGCTGGAATGAAAATAATTATGGGCCAGAACGGCCCATAGGAGTTTTACTGTAAATCTGTGTATTTAATCGACAATAAAAGTCAGCTAAAGAAGTAAAACAGACCGGCAGCCAACGCAATCATGGCCAGCAGAGGGCAAAAGAACGCTTTCCACAACGACTTGTGCGGGCGAAACCCCACACCGTGGATAACGCCGCTGCACACGGCCCAAATCAGAATGATCCCATGCCAGACTTCCAGCTGGCTGGTCGACGAGGCAAACATGCCCGGCTTCCAGAAAACGCAGCCGGCAAGCAGCAGTGACATCACCAGTGAAAGGGCCCGCAAGGGGCCCTTGTCGGTGACGGCGTAGAGCTTATCCGCGATCACACTCATTACTTCTCTTCTTTCGCAGCTTTATTGGCTTCGCTGTGCTCAAACGCCAGCGCGGTAATGATACCAAACGAGCAAGCCAGTAAGGTGCCGAGGATCCAGGCAAAATACCACATGGTGTTCTCCTTAATACAACGAATGCTTGTTGTTCTCGATGTAGTGTTTATCGAGGCGACCGAACATCTTGTAATACGCCCATGAGGTGTAAATCAGGATGAGAGGCACAAAGATACAGGCTACAACGGTCATCACTCTCAGCGTCAGCAGTGTGGATGTCGCATCCCACATGGTCAGACTGGCGTTTGGCTCAGTGATGGATGGCATCACGAACGGGAACATCGTGATACCCGCCGTCAGGATCACACAGGCGATGGTCAGTGAGTTACTGATAAACGCCAGTGCACCTTTATTGATGCGTGAGAACAGGATAGTCAGCAGTGGCAGAATCACGCCAAGAGCCGGAATAGCCCACAGGCCTGGCATCTTATTGTAGTTAGCCAGCCATGCACCTGCTTCATGAGAAACCGTTTTGCGCAGCGGGTTAGACGGGCCCGCGTGATCCATTACGGAAGTCACGGTGAAACCATCAATACCTTTTACTAACCAGATCCCTGCCAGCAGGAAGCACACCATCATCACCAGCGCAGAAATCTGCGATGCAGTGCGGGTACGCAGGTGCAGCTCACCCACGGTACGCATTTGCAGATAGGTTGCGCCCTGGGTGATCAGCATGGTCAGGCTGACCAGACCGGCCAGAATACCGTACGGGTTCAGCAGGCCAAACAGATTGCCGGTATAGAACAGACGCAGATCGTTGTCGATATGGAACGGCACACCCAACAGCAGGTTACCGAATGCCACACCGAACACTAATGCAGGCACGAAGCTACCGATGAAGATGCCCCAGTCCCACATGCCACGCCAGCGCGCGCTGTCCAGTTTTGAACGATAGTCAAAGCCCAGCGGACGGAAGAACAATGCACATAGCACCAGCACCATCGCGGCATAGAAGCCGGAGAATGCGGCAGCATAGACCATCGGCCAGGCAGCAAACAACGCGCCGCCTGCGGTGATCAACCAAACCTGGTTGCCGTCCCAGTGCGGGGCGATGGCGTTAATCATGACCCGGCGGTCAGTATCGGTTTTACCGATAATCCGCACCAGGATGCCCACGCCCATATCAAACCCATCGGTGACTGCGAAGCCGATAAACAGCACGCCAATCAGCACCCACCAGATGAACCTTAGCGATTCATAATCAAACATAATTCGACTCCCTTTTACCGAGTTTGCTCAAGTGGCGCTGGAGTTTGTTCAAAATGATAGCGGCCCGTTTTCAGGCTGCTTGGGCCCAGGCGTGCATATTTGAACATCAGGAACATTTCAGCGATCAGGAACAGGGTGTACAGGCCACAAATCAGAATCATTGAGGTCAGTACATCACCTACCGTCAGCGAAGAGTGTGCAACCGCAGTCGGTAACACTTCACCAATCGCCCAAGGCTGACGACCGTATTCCGCCACAAACCAACCCGCTTCCACAGCAATCCACGGTAATGGCAGGCCGAGGAACACCGCGCGGTGCAACCAACGTTTCTGACCAATCTTGCCGCGAACAACGGCCAGGAAGGACAGACCAATCAGCACCAGCATCAGGATGCCGCAGGCAACCATGATACGGAAGGCGAAGTACAACGGCAGGACGCGTGGAATAGAATCTTTGGTCGCTTTCTGAATCTGGACGTCTGTCGCATCAGCCACATTGTCGGTATAGCGTTTAAGCAACATACCGTAGCCCAGATCCTGCTTAGCGTTTTCGAAGTCGCTGCGCACTTTCGGGTCGGTGTTACCTGAACGCAGTTCTTCCAGCAGGGTGTAGGCTTTCATCCCGTTGCGGATGCGCACTTCGTGTTGCGCCATCAGGTCTTTCAGACCGGTGACCGGCGTGTCCACAGAACGCGTTGCGATAAGGCCAAGCAGGTAGGGGATCTGAATAGAATATTCATTTTCCATTTTATCCTGATTCGGCATACCGAACAGCGTGAAGCTGGCAGGTGCAGGCTGGGTATCCCACTCGGCTTCGATAGCGGCGAGTTTGGTTTTCTGCACGTCACCCATTTCATAACCGGATTCATCACCCAGCACGATAACGGAGAGCACGGCAGCCAGACCGAAACTGGCTGCGATGGCGAATGAACGCTTCGCGAAACCGATGTCACGGCCTTTTAACAGGTAGTAAGAGCTGATAGCCAGAATGAACATCGCACCCGTCACATACCCTGACGCTACGGTGTGAACGAATTTAACCTGCGCAACCGGGTTCAGCACCAGCTCGGAGAAGCTGACCATTTCCATACGCATGGTTTCGTAGTTGAAGGTCGATGCAATCGGGTTTTGCATCCAGCCGTTCGCCACCAGGATCCACAGAGCGGATAAGTTCGAACCGAGCGCGACAAACCAGGTCACGGTCATGTGCTGAACTTTTGAAAGTCGATCCCAACCGAAGAAGAATAGGCCAACTAATGTAGATTCAAGGAAGAACGCCATTAAACCTTCAATCGCCAGAGGCGCACCAAAGATATCACCGACGTAATGTGAGAAATATGACCAGTTAGTCCCGAACTGGAATTCCATGGTTAACCCGGTGGCAACGCCCAATGCAAAGTTAATTGCAAAGAGTTTGCCCCAGAATTTGGTCATATCTTTATAGATTTGTTTGCCCGAAAGCACATAAACCGTTTCCATAATTGCCAGTAAAAACGCCATACCCAGCGTTAATGGGACAAATAGGAAATGGTACATGGCTGTTAAAGCAAACTGTAAACGCGACAGTTCAACGATATCAAACATCTTGACCCCTTGCTCCTCGGAGGAAGACCCCAACTTGCGATCTCTGACGAAACGGTTGCCCGTTGCGCCTCATGACTACCAGAATTCAAATCAAATGTGTGCAGAACAGACATACCGGAAATCAGGCGGATACGCCCTCTCGCAGGCATTCTGAACCCCGGAAAAAAACTCGCCTTTAAGCCTCGAACCGGGCCTGGCGGACGGGAGAAATTTCGGGGAAAGTAAACATACAAAAAACTGATGTTACAGAGCCAATATGTTACGCCACTAATTCCACACAATAAATAGGTTTTTTAGTGACCCAAAGCGGATTTACGCGTACAGGTCAATTAGCGTGCAGATCTGCTTCATGCGCTGAAATTGATCTGACGCAATTTAAGCCTATCTCATTGTTTATTTCTATATTAGTGGCAGCAAATTTCGAAAAAATATTTCAGGATGTTACTTGTGAGTTTCAATAGTCTTTATTGATGACTTTATTGTTAATTAATTGTGTTTTTATGGTTGGCGATAATATCCAAATTGCTACTTTAGCAATCCTATTTATTAACCTTTTATTCTCAATGAACCTATCGTGCGTTGTTAATAAAAATGACTGAAATCAGTTATTGTTAAACATTATAGCAGCAATAAAAAAGGTCACCCGAAGGTGACCAACATGTCGAAACGTTGTTTTGCCTCATCCGCCAGGATTTTAACCCGCGGAGAGCATTTTTCTTACTGTGGCAGCAGTGATTTCACCGCTTCGCCGATATCAGCCAGGCTGCGAACGGTTTTCACGCCAGCGGCTTCAAGCGCGGCGAATTTGTCGTCTGCAGTGCCTTTACCACCGGCAATGATGGCGCCAGCATGGCCCATACGTTTGCCTTTTGGCGCAGTCACACCCGCGATATAACCCACAACCGGTTTAGTCACGTGCGCCTTGATGTATGCAGCCGCTTCTTCTTCCGCGTTACCACCAATTTCACCGATCATCACGATCACTTCAGTCTGTGGATCTTCCTGGAACAATTTCAGGATATCGATGAAGTTAGAACCAGGGATCGGGTCACCGCCGATACCGACACACGTTGACTGGCCGTAGCCGTAGTCCGTGGTCTGCTTAACCGCTTCATAGGTCAACGTACCAGAGCGGGAAACGATGCCCACTTTGCCCGGCAGATGAATGTGTCCCGGCATGATGCCGATTTTGCATTCGCCTGGAGTGATAACGCCCGGACAGTTTGGCCCGATCATCACCGCGTCGCTTTGATCCAGCTTCATCTTCACGACCAGCATATCCAGCGTCGGGATGCCTTCAGTGATACAGATGATCAGTTTGATGCCTGCATCCAGTGCTTCCAGGATGGAGTCTTTGCAGAACGGAGCCGGAACATAAATCACAGACGCCGTCGCGCCAGTGGTTTCTACGGCTTCGCGCACGGTGTTGAACACCGGCAGACCCAGATGCTCAGTGCCGCCTTTGCCCGGCGTTACGCCGCCGACCATTTTTGTTCCGTAAGCGATGGCTTGTTCGGAGTGGAAAGTCCCCTGGCTACCGGTGAAACCCTGGCAGATAACTTTGGTGTTCTTGTTGATTAAAATGGACATTATTTCCCCTCCACTGCCGCGACAACTTGTTGAGCCGCATTTGTCAGGCTGGTCGCTGCAATGATGTTCAAACCGCTGTCTGCCAGTTTTTTGGCACCCAGCTCGGCATTGTTACCTTCAAGACGTACCACAACCGGCACGCTGACGCCCACTTCTTCCACCGCACCGATGATACCGTCGGCGATCAGGTCGCAACGAACGATACCGCCGAAGATGTTGACGAAGACAGCTTTCACTTTTTCATCTGACAAGATGATTTTGAAGGCTTCGGTCACGCGCTCTTTGGTCGCGCCGCCGCCAACATCCAGGAAGTTAGCCGGTTCGCCGCCGTGCAGTTTCACGATATCCATGGTACCCATTGCCAGGCCGGCACCGTTGACCATGCAACCGATGTTACCGTCGAGCGCAACGTAGTTCAGTTCCCACTGCGCAGCCTGCGCTTCGCGGGCATCTTCCTGACTGTGGTCGCGCATTTCGCGCAGTTCTGGCTGACGGAACAAGGCGTTGCCGTCTGCACCCAGTTTGCCGTCGAGGCAGATCAGGTCACCCGCGGTAGTGACCACCAGCGGGTTGATTTCGATCAGCGCCAGATCGCGCTCAAGGAAGATGTTCGCCAGACCCATGAAGATTTTGGTGAACTGCTGAACCTGCTTACCGGTCAGACCCAGTTTGAATGCCAGTTCGCGGCCCTGATACGGCTGCGGACCTGCCAGCGGATCCAGTGCCACTTTGTGGATCAGGTGCGGGGTTTCTTCCGCCACCTTCTCAATTTCCACGCCGCCTTCTGTCGACGCCATGAACACCACGCGACGGGAGCTGCGATCGACTACCGCACCGAGGTACAGTTCTTTATCGATGTCAGTGGCTGCTTCAACCAGGATCTGGTTAACCGGCTGGCCCTGTGCGTCTGTCTGGTAAGTGACCAAGCGTTTGCCCAGCCAGTGTTCTGCGAAAGCACGAATTTCTTCTTTGCTTTTCACGACTTTCACGCCGCCCGCTTTACCGCGACCACCGGCATGAACCTGACATTTTACCACCCACGGACCGGCACCGATTTTCGATGCAGCCTCTTCCGCTTCACGCGGGGTGGAACAGGCGAAGCCTGATGGTGCTGGCAGGCCGTAGCGCAGGAAAAGCTGTTTCGCCTGATACTCATGTAAATTCATGATGTTCTATCCATTCTTATTCAGTAGGAGGGCTTTATCAGTGACACGGTGAACCGTGCCACTGAGGGTCGAGATCTCTTTTACTTACCGCAACCGGGGACTAAACGTCCAGCAGCAGACGGGCCGGATCTTCCAGCATCTCTTTAATGGTCACCAGGAAGCCGACGGATTCGCGGCCATCCACCAGACGGTGATCGTAGGACAGTGCCAGATACATCATTGGCAAAATCACCACCTGACCATTGACTGCCATCGGACGATCTTTAATGGCGTGCATACCCAGGATCGCGCTCTGCGGTGGGTTGATGATCGGGGTAGACATCAGGGAGCCGAAGACGCCGCCGTTAGTTACGGTAAAGTTACCGCCGGTCAGCTCTTCCACTTTCAATTTGCCGTCACGACCTTTGATCGCCAGCTCTTTGATTTTCTTCTCGATGTCAGCCATGCCCAGCGTATCCACATCACGCAGAACCGGCGTAACCAGACCACGCGGCGTCGATACCGCAATGCTCACGTCGAAGTAGTTGTGGTAAACCACGTCTTCGCCATCAATAGAAGCATTCACTTCCGGATAGCGTTTCAGTGCTTCAACCACGGCTTTCAGATAGAAGGACATGAAGCCCAGACGCACGCCGTGACGTTTTTCGAAACCATCACCGTACTGCTTACGCAGATCCATGATCGGTTTCATGTTGATTTCGTTGAAGGTTGTCAGCATCGCAGTGCTGTTTTTCGCTTCAAGCAGACGCTCGGCCACGCGTTTACGCAGGCGGGTCATCGGTACGCGTTTTTCGCTGCGTGAACCCAAAGCCGGTGCCGGAGCATCGTTGCCAGCAGCAGGCGCGGAGGCCGGTGCGGCGGCAGGTTTTGCCTCTTTAGCTTTTGCCAGATGTTGCTCAACGTCTTCACGGGTCAGACGTCCGCCAACACCGCTGCCTTTGATGGCATTGGCATCAAGAGAATGTTCGGCAATCAGGCGGCGGATAGCCGGGCTGAGGGCGTCGTTGCTCTCTTCTTCCAGCGCAGCTGTGTGGCGTGCAGCAGGAGTCGCTTCTTTATCGGAGCTTTTCTCGGTGCTTGGTTTGCCAGAGCTGTTACCCGGACGAATGCGCGCCAGAATCTGACGGGAAATGACCGTTGCGCCTTCATCTTCGATGATGCTGTCCAGAATACCCGCTTCGCTCGCCGGGACTTCCAGAACTACTTTATCGGTTTCGATTTCTACCAGTACATCGTCACGCTCAACACTGTCGCCCGGTTTTTTGTGCCAGGTGGCAACCGTCGCATCCGCAACGGATTCAGGAAGGTCAGGGACCAGAATATCTACGCTACTCATTATCAATCCTTCTTATGTTCCATTTAGTTAACTGACGCCAACGCGGTTATTTAACGTTCAGCGCATCGTTAACCAGATCTTGCTGCTGCTTCTGGTGAACGGACATGTAGCCGACTGCCGGAGAGGCAGAGGCCGGGCGTCCTGCGTAACGTAAAGAAGCCCCGAAAGGAATCACTTCACGGAAATTGTGCTGGCTGCAATACCACGCGCCCTGGTTCAGCGGCTCTTCCTGACACCAGACGAAATCATGAACGTGTGAGAATTTCTCAAGCACTTCCTGAATTGCCTTGTGCGGGAACGGATACAGCTGCTCGATACGGACGATCGCGACGTCGGTTTTTTCGTTCTTACGACGTTGTTCCAGCAGGTCATAGTAGACCTTACCTGAACACATCACGACGCGCTTAACCTCTTTCGGATCCAGTTCGTCCACTTCACCAATCGCCGGCAGGAAGCTGCCGTTAGCCAGTTCGTCCAGCGTGGAAACCGCCAGCGGATGACGTAACAGAGACTTCGGTGACATCACGATCAGCGGACGGCGCATACCGCGCAGAGCCTGACGGCGGATCATGTGGTAAACCTGTGCCGGGGTCGACGGGATACACACCTGCATGTTTTGCTCAGCGCAAAGTTGCAGATAACGTTCCAGACGCGCGGAGGAGTGCTCCGGGCCCTGCCCTTCGTAGCCGTGCGGCAGCAGCATCACCAGGCCACACATGCGGCCCCATTTCTGTTCGCCGGAGCTGATGAACTGGTCGATCACCACCTGCGCACCGTTGGCGAAGTCACCGAACTGCGCTTCCCAGATGGTCAGGGTGCGCGGTTCAGCCGTGGCATAACCGTATTCAAACGCCAGCACCGCTTCTTCGGAAAGCACGGAGTCCCAGACGTTGAATTCGCCCTGGCTGTTATGAATGTTCGACAACGGCACATATACCGAACCGTTTTTCTGGTTATGGATCACCGCATGGCGGTGGAAGAAGGTGCCGCGGCCGGTGTCTTCACCGGACAGACGGATAGGAATGCCTTCGTCAACCAGTGTGGCGTACGCCAGGTTCTCGGCACCGCCCCAGTCAAACTTCTTATTCCCTTCGGCCATCTCGTTACGGTCGCCGTAAATTTTGGCAACGCGTGACTGCATTTCGATCGCATCCGGCACATGGCTGACGCGACGCGCCAGTTCCTGCAGACGTTTAAACTCAACCTTGTTCGGATAAGCTTCGTCCCACTCATGGTTCAGATACGGCGACCAGGTGAAAGTGTGCATATCGTTCTGACGCCACTCTTCCACCACACACTCACCGGCATCCAGCGCATCACGGTACAGATTGACCATTTCCGTGGCGTCTTCCAGGCTGGCAACATTCTGCTCAGTCAGGATATCGGCATAGATTTTGCGCGGGGTCGGGTGCTTCTTGATCTTGTTGTACATCAGCGGCTGGGTTGCGCTCGGTTCGTCGGCCTCGTTATGGCCGTGGCGACGGTAGCAAACCAGATCGATCATGACGTCACGTTTAAAGGTGTTACGGAAATCCAGCGCCAGACGGGTGACGAAAGCCACGGCTTCCGGATCATCCGCATTGACGTGGAAAATCGGCGCCTGCACCATTTTCGCGATATCAGTACAGTAATCAGTAGAACGCGCATCTTTTGGATTCGAGGTGGTAAAGCCCACCTGGTTATTAATGACGATACGCACGGTACCGCCCACTTCATAACCACGAGCCAGTGACATGTTCAGCGTTTCCTGAACCACACCCTGGCCGGTAATTGCCGCATCACCGTGAATGGTGATAGGCAGAACCATGTTACTGCGCGCTTCGTCCAGACGGTCACGTCGTGCACGAACGGAACCGATAACTACCGGGCTGACGATTTCCAGGTGCGACGGGTTAAACGCCAGCGCCAGGTGAACCATTCCGCCTTCGGTTTCCACATCAGACGAATAGCCCATGTGGTATTTCACATCACCGGTACCCAGGTGTTCTTTATGTTTGCCCGAGAACTCGTCAAACAGGTCCTGAGGTTTTTTCCCCAGCACGTTAATCAGCACGTTCAGACGACCACGGTGCGCCATACCCAGCACCACTTCACGCGTCCCATTTTTGCCCGCGTGACGGATCATGTCTTTCAGCATCGGCACCAGAGCATCGCCGCCTTCCAGCGAGAAGCGTTTGGCACCGGGGAATTTCGCGCCCAGATAACGTTCCAGACCTTCTGCTGCGGTCAGCTCTTTCAGGAACGTTTTCTTCTCTTCATCAGTGAAATTCGCACGACCGGCCACGGATTCGACACGCTGTTGGATCCAGCGTTTCTCTTCGGTGTTGGTGATGTGCATATATTCCACACCGATGGAGCCGCAATAGGTTTGCTTCAGGGCTTTATACAGCTCGCCGAGCTGCATGGTTTCCTTGCCAATGGCAAAAGAACCGACGTTGAAGGTTTCCTGGAAATCAGCTTCAGTCAGATGGTGGAACGCAGGGTCCAGATCAGGCACATCGTCCAGTTTCCACAGGCCGAGCGGATCAAGGTTTGCGTTCTGATGGCCACGGAAGCGGAAGGCATTGATTAACTGCAACACCTTAACTTGCTTGGCATCCGTTTCAGGATCGCTGATGGAGGAGTTATAACGTGACGCGTCTTTCGCCAGACGGCGGAAGTAGTCCCGTGTTTGAGAATGGAGTTGCTCTGGTTTCACACCCACTGTTGGTAGCTGTTTAAAAATTGAACGCCAGCTATCGTCAACGGAACCAGGATCGGTTAAGTAGTCTTCATAGAGTTGTTCTATGTAAGACTGGTTTGCACCCGCCAGATAGGAGGAATCCAGCCAGGCCTTCATTGCGCCGTTCTGCATCGTGATCCCTTAAGCTTTGAAGCTTTAGTTTTCGCCGTGGTTAATAATAATGACCGTGATACACCGCGGTAAAACGGTTTTCCTTACTAAAACAGTTCGTTGGTTGAGCGTTTGGCTCTTCAAGGAACCTTCAAAAATCCGCCATGCGCGTGACTGACTTTTGAAGTTGCCCTGCTGTCTTTCCTCCTTCTTGGTGCAAATACGCCTGAGATTGATGCCCCTGATTTTTACCCGACTATCTTACTCCAGTCAGGCGCAACTTTGTTGCACTTGTTGCTACTTTGTTATTAAAAATTTACTTATTTGCTATCAGCGCCTCAGTTACTGCATTTGTAACTAAAGAAAGCGGGAACCTGAGTTCCCGCTGTCGCGTGGCTTATATCATCAGGCACCGCGTTGTAGCAGCATCGACTTGATATGACCGATAGCTTTGGTCGGATTCAGCCCCTTCGGACACACACTCACACAGTTCATGATGCTGTGGCAGCGGAATACGCTGAAAGCATCGTTCAGATCGTCAAGACGCGGTTGTGTTTCAGTGTCGCGGCTGTCGATGAGGAAACGGTAAGCGGCCAGAAGACCTGCCGGACCGACAAACTTGTCCGGGTTCCACCAGAAGGACGGGCATGACGTCGAGCAGCAGGCGCAGAGAATACATTCGTACAATCCGTCCAGCTTTTCGCGCTCTTCCGGCATCTGCAAATGTTCACGCGCCGGAGGATTTTTCCCATCATTCAACAAGTAAGGCTTAATCTTCTCATACTGCTTATAGAATTGCCCCATGTCCACCACCAGGTCACGGACAACCGGTAAGCCGGGCAACGGACGGATAACAATTTTTTTGCTGCCATGACGTAAGGTCGATACCGGCGTGATACAGGCCAGACCGTTTTTGCCGTTCATGTTCAGACCGTCAGATCCGCACACGCCTTCACGGCACGAACGGCGGAAGGCCAGCGTCGGATCCTGCTCTTTCAGCAAAATCAGCGCGTCCAGCAACATCATGTCGCGCCCTTCCTGAGCTTCCAGCACATAGTCTTTCATGTACGGCACGTCATCGACGTCCGGGTTATAGCGATAAATCGAAAATTCGAGTTTCATATAATGTCCCAGCTCACGCCCTAGTAAGTACGCGCTTTCGGCGGGAACGCCGCGCGAAGCTTAGGCTGCATGTTCACCTCACGGCGTGTCATGCTCTCGGTTTCCGGCTGATACAGCGTGTGACATAACCAGTTCGCATCATCACGATCCGGGAAGTCAAAGCGGCTGTGTGCGCCACGGCTTTCGGTGCGGTAGTTGGCGGAGACAGCCGTTGAAAACGCGGTTTCCATCAGGTTATCCAGCTCCAGACATTCAACGCGCTGCGTGTTGAATTCTGTTGAAGTATCGTCCAGACGGGCCGTTTTCAGGCGCTCACGGATCACTTTCAGCTGTTCCAGACCTTCTGCCATCGCATCGCCTTCGCGGAAGACCGAGAAGTTATTCTGCATACAGGCTTGCAGATCTTTGCGGATCGCCACCGGATCTTCACCTGAACGGGTGTTGTTCCAGCGGTTCAGACGTTCCAGAGAGACATCGATATCGTCCTGAGACGCATCGCGGCTGTCGCCCTGTTCGGCAATCGATTCCTGCAAGTGCATGCCGGCGGCGCGACCAAACACCACCAGATCCAGCAGTGAGTTGCCACCCAGACGGTTTGCGCCGTGTACGGAAACACAGGCAATTTCGCCAACCGCAAACAAACCTGGGATCACCACGTCTTCGCCCTTCTCGTTCACACGCAGCGCCTGACCGGTCACTTTGGTCGGAATACCGCCCATCATGTAGTGGCAGGTTGGCAGAACAGGAATCGGCTCTTTGATCGGATCAACGTGAGCAAAGGTGCGGGACAGTTCCAGAATACCCGGCAGGCGGGATTCCAGCACTTCACGACCCAGATGATCGAGTTTCAGTTTGACATGCGGGCCCCACGGACCTTCGCAGCCACGACCTTCGCGGATTTCGATCATGATGGAACGCGCCACCACGTCACGACCGGCCAGGTCTTTCGCATTCGGCGCATAACGTTCCATGAAACGTTCGCCGTCTTTATTGAGCAGATAACCGCCTTCACCACGGCAGCCTTCTGTGACCAGAACGCCCGCGCCGGCGATGCCGGTCGGGTGGAACTGCCACATTTCCATATCCTGCACCGGCACGCCTGCGCGCAGCGCCATACCCACACCGTCACCGGTATTGATATGGGCGTTCGTGGTGGACTGGTAAATACGGCCCGCGCCGCCGGTCGCCAGCACGGTCGCTTTGGCTTTGAAATACACCACTTCACCGGTTTCGATGCAGATGGCGGTACAGCCGACGATCGCGCCGTCCTGATTTTTCACCAGATCCAGTGAATACCATTCGGAGAAAATCGTGGTGCCGTTTTTCAGGTTTTGCTGATACAGCGTGTGCAGCAACGCGTGACCGGTACGGTCGGCCGCTGCCGCAGTACGTGCCGCTTGTTCGCCGCCGAAGTTTTTCGACTGGCCGCCAAACGGACGCTGATAAATACGACCGTCTTCAAGACGGGAGAAAGGCAGCCCCATGTGCTCAAGTTCCAGAATCGCTTCTGGCCCGGTTTTACACATATATTCAATGGCGTCCTGATCACCGATGTAGTCGGAACCTTTTACGGTGTCGTACATATGCCATTCCCAGTCGTCCTCATGGGTGTTACCCAGCGCAACGGTAATACCGCCCTGCGCTGACACCGTATGCGAGCGGGTCGGGAAGACTTTGGAAATCAGGGCACAGGACTGGCCCGTTTGTGAAATCTGTAATGCTGCACGCATACCGGCGCCACCTGCACCGATCACCACAGCATCAAACTCTCTGACTGGCAGATTCATTTACTACGCTCCCCAAACAACAATTGTTCCGTAAAGTAGGTAAACCACTAACGTCACGACAATGGCCAGTTGCAGCACAAGCCGAACAGCTACCGGTTTGACATAGTCCGTTAACACCTGCCACATGCCGATCCACGCGTGAATCAAAATCGACAACAGCGCCAGCAGTGTGAATACTTTGGTGATGGAGGAAGAGAAGAAGCCATGCCAGACATCAAAAGTCAGTTCCTGAGCCAGAACCACGAAGCCCAGAATATAAAGGATGTAAAGGGTGAGGATGATCGCGGAAGCACGCAGCAACAACCAGTCGTGCACACCATTGCGTCCTAATGCAGAAACGTTGCTTACCATACGAGGACTCCAGCCAGAATTGACAGCACGACGGTCAGACCGATTGCCACCTGGGCAGAACGGGTACCGGCAGCCAAACTCTCTTCGATATAGCCAAAATCCATCAGCAAGTGGCGGATGCCACCGCAGACGTGATAGGCCAGCGCAGTAAGTATTCCCCAAAAGATGAATTTGACGACGTAGCTATTCATGATGGCAGCCGCTTGCGCAAACCCTTCAGGAGAAGAGAGAGACAGGCCTAACAGCCAGAGGAGGATACCGACGGCGACGAAGGTTATTACGCCAGAGACTCGGTGTAAGATGGACGCTATCGCAGTAACGGGAAACCGGATCGTTTGCAGATCCAGATTGACAGGTCTTTGTTTTTTCACGGTTTTGCCCACACAGCTCTTATTATTTTACTTCCTCCGGTCTGGAGCAGTGTCAGACAGCATTAAGACTGTTTAGCCTTCATCCCTCGCGCTCAAACAACGACATCCAATGTGCTTAAACGGCGCGTGATGCATTTTCAAAGTTTTGCGTTTGGGAAACGTAAAATGCTCAGAAAACAACGCTGGGTGCTCCTACTTCAGGGTTTGCCCGGAGACCTCGTTGAAGTATAGGTTGATCACATTCCCATTACAATTGCCCTACAAATGCTTTATTCACATTTCTGCGAAACAGTGAGTTAGCTCCCAAATTCAACAAATCGCACAAAATAAATTATCGAGTTTGACATTTGATCAACATTTCCATTACATATGTCCCATCCCTGAAGGACTGTGATACTGAGCACATACCGGCGTTACCCTGACGCACCAAAAAGGGGAAAGTATTAAGAGAATCAGTGGATCACACAATCGTAAGACGGGGTCTTCCCTGTCGGGCCAAGTTATGCAAAAGTGGTGATTGTGTAAATCCTCAT
The DNA here is from genome assembly GCF_003697865.1 of Rahnella sp. Larv3_ips. Classification (NCBI taxonomy): domain Bacteria; kingdom Pseudomonadati; phylum Pseudomonadota; class Gammaproteobacteria; order Enterobacterales; family Yersiniaceae; genus Rahnella; species Rahnella sp. Larv3_ips. Next base: position 376,213 of record NZ_MJIB01000005.1, read on the forward strand.
ACTCTTCACAGGTACTGAGCGACAGAACAGTAATGATTTACCGAATCTTTAACAACGATGAAACGCCGCTTGTTTGTCACAGAGCAGTCTGAGACTGCGATTCGACTCAGCTCTACGTTCCCTTCCCATACGATCGCAGAGTTAAGGCTGATAATAATAATGACCTTACAAGGCGTCGCTTCCAGGCATTTCTGTTGTTATCGATTTTTAAAAATAAGGCGCTAAGGAGACTGTAAATGGCTGATAAGAAAGCGACACTTACCCTACAAGGTCACGACCCGATTGAACTGGATGTGCTGTCCGGCACGCTGGGCCAGGATGAAATTGATATCCGCACCCTCGGTTCAAAAGGCCTTTTTACCTATGATCCCGGTTTTACGTCTACCGCATCCTGCGAATCCAAAATCACCTACATTGATGGTGACGAAGGGATTTTGCTGCACCGTGGCTTCCCGATTGATCAGTTGGCGAAAGAGTCCAACTTCCTTGAAGTCAGCTACCTGCTGCTGAACGGTGAAACCCCAACGCCGAAGCAATTCGAAGAATTCAAAACCAATGTGACCCGTCACACTATGGTGCACGAGCAGATCACCCGTCTGTTCCACGGTTTCCGTCGTGATTCTCACCCGATGGCCGTTCTGTGCGGTGTGACCGGCGCGCTGGCTGCGTTCTATCACGATTCCATTGACGTCGAAAACGAACGTCACCGCGAAATCGCCGCCTACCGTCTGCTGTCAAAAATGCCGACCGTGGCCGCAATGTGCTACAAATATTCCATCGGCCAGCCTTTCGTATACCCGCGCAACGACCTCTCTTACGCCGGGAATTTCCTGCACATGATGTTCTCTACGCCATGTGAAGAATACAAAGTGAACCCGATTCTGGAACGTGCCATGGACCGCATTCTGATCCTGCACGCTGACCACGAACAGAACGCCTCAACCTCTACCGTGCGTACCGCCGGTTCTTCTGGCGCTAACCCGTTTGCCTGTATCGCCGCCGGTATCGCGTCGCTGTGGGGGCCTGCTCATGGCGGTGCCAATGAAGCCGCACTGAAAATGCTGGAAGAAATCAGCAGCGTTGATCACATTCCAGAATTTGTGAAACGTGCAAAAGACAAAAATGATTCATTCCGCCTGATGGGCTTCGGTCACCGTGTTTACAAAAACTACGACCCGCGCGCCACCGTGATGCGTGAAACCTGTCATGAAGTGCTCAAAGAGCTGGATCTGAAAGACAACCTGCTGGAAGTGGCGATGGAGCTGGAACACATCGCGCTGAATGACCCGTATTTCATCGAGAAAAAACTCTACCCGAACGTCGATTTCTATTCAGGCATTATCCTGAAAGCGATGGGTATCCCGTCTTCCATGTTCACCGTCATTTTCGCCATGGCGCGTACGGTGGGCTGGATTGCACACTGGAGCGAAATGCACCAGGACGGCATCAAAATTGCCCGTCCACGCCAGCTGTATACCGGCTACGACAAACGTGATTTCCACTCCCAGCTGAAAAAATAAGCTCGTCTCTTTTCAGCAGTAAAAAAAACGCCAACTTTTACGTTGGCGTTTTTTATGGCTGAAAAACATTATTTCTTTATTCGTTCTGCACGCCGACCAGCATCAGTTGTGGTGGATACGTTGTTTCCTTGGTGTTAAAGGTGAAAATATTGGTATTGTTGTTCCCGCCTGTGCTGATACAAAAAGCGATCTGCTGTTGTCCCTTTTGCTGGGCCTGTTTAACCAATGTCGTGACATCAAAATCGCGGTATTGATTTTTCTCATCCAGATACAAGGTAGAGGCCGTCTGGTAATCACAAACAGGATGATTATTCCAGGTGACGGTATTTTCATCCCAGTCCGTGGTGGTCGGGTACATATAAATTGTCATACCACCGGTTGACGTAGTTCTTCCGCCATATATATGGAGTTTATATTTAAACAGCGCTGTCAGCTCATCTGAATACGTCGTTGGCATTGGCGGGATCTGATATTTTAGCAATGTCATTTTTTGCGGATTATTAGTTTCTGACGTATTTTTCGTATTACCCTGTACTAATAACTGTGTGGCTGAACCAAAGTTTTTATCACTCTCTTCCTGATTACTTACATAAGTATCAGCAATAGGATCGTTATAGGCATAAGGCATATAACTTGTGCAATCATAATTATTATTCATGCAGCGTTCCGTCATAAATTTTGCCGCATCTTCTGTCCAGCCGTTAACAAAATCTCCATGCGCGGTATAAACACTGCCCCATTGTTCAAGACGCTGATCGCCGTTCATGATCGGATCCAGTGACAGCTGAACCGTTCTCAGGTCAAGAGATGTTAGCCCGGGGAACAGATAGGCGACATTCATATTTACCGTAGGAATATGCTTCGGATAATCAGCCGGGCAGGCGCCATTATTGTCAGCGTATACCGCGTTAGGCTTATGTGCCGTACCGGAAGGTTTTGCGGCGATGGTTTTACCATCCCAGCAGTTAGGGAACTGAATCCCGATATTAAACTGCAAGGTGTCTCCGTTCGCAGGCTTGGTACAGGTGCGTTCAGCGCTGCTGGAATAACCCGTGCCATCATTACATAAAAAACTAATACGCGGGTTTGGTGACGTGCCCTGGTGATTACCGGCTAAAAGCTGTAAACCGTCCGGAAATGAGGTCAGCGGGTTTTGCGGGCTGTTAACGGTCTGATAATAGGTTTTCTGATACTGAGGCCGGACTTCTGTACCATCCGGCAATTTCAGGGAAGGTGCCCAGTAGGCAGATGAGTCGGCCAGATCTGTACAGGTTGTGGTGGCTTTTTGTCGTAAGGTTGTATATGTCGATGAGGCATCTGTACTTGTATTACCGAAAAAGTCATGCCACATCGCATGCCCCGGCATATTAAACATCATAATAGCGTCATCCCCTAATGTGTGAGAATAAGCACATTGCACACTGGTTTGATAATAATCAGCATGGCTGACAAAGGGAATAACGCTCAGACTACAAATGGAAATAAATAACGCACTGGTACGTTTACGCATAAAACACCCTCAGTTAATTAAACTGCAAAGAGGCAATAAGAGAAAGATATTGCTTTCTTCACTGTATAATTCCCCTGAGGGCATTAAAAATCATACCCGCTCATTCATGAACAGCACAAATCTCATCGCTGTAAATAACATTTTATATCTGGCACACAGGGCACCAGAAAAATGGCCGGGATGACACACTGCCCTTTTCAATCGGATCGCCACACCGCTCGCACGGTTTCCCCGTCCGGCCAAATACTTTAAATCTGAACAGTGCGCCGTGATGCACATTTTCATCCATCGTCCCGCGCGTGGCATAGGACAACCGCGCTACCGACAGGCAAGCATCCGCCAGCGCATCCAGCTCAGCCTCTTTCAGGTCTTTGGGTTTATGCCCCGGCAACAGTTTTGCCAGCCATAAAATTTCCGCCCTCAGGTAGTTTCCCAATCCGGCGAGAAAGGCCTGATCGAGCAACATGCCGCCTAACTGACGGTTGCGAAATTTAGGGGAGAGTAAACGCTCACGAACCTGTGCAACTGTCAGAGAGGCATCGAGTACGTCAGGGCCGATACGCCGCAGGAACGGATGATTCTCTATCTCTGCCGTATCATAAATCCCAATTTCGGACGCGCTGTATAACAGGATCGCCGCATCGGTGGTTTGCAGCTGAACGCGTAACGACCGCTGGGTTTCTTTCGGTATTTCACCGGCATTCACCACCCGCCACACGCCATAAAGCTGATTGTGACTGTACAAGGTAAGACCGTTGGAAAAGTGCGTCAGCAGCGCTTTACCGCGTGTTTCAATGGCCGTGATTTTCGTGCCACGCAGCGCAGACTGATAAGGTTTCAACGAAGGAAAGGCAAACCAGACATCCGTAAGGGGTTTGTTCACCACCGCGCGCACCAGCAGATCGGCCGCGCGGCGAATTTCAGGACCTTCAGGCATCAGTGAGTCGCACCCTCAGCAATTCGCAAATCCTGCTCGGTATGCAGCGCGATGGCGATAGTCAGTTCAAGGGCGTTCATGACAGTGTGTACTGACATACTTGGCTCGCCCGGATGCTTCGCCGCCTGCTCCGGCAAATAAGGAATATGGATAAAACCGCCCTTCACCACGTTGCAGGACGGCTGCGCCAGACGGTGCATCAACCCGTACATCACGTGATTACAGACATAGGTTCCCGCCGTTTGAGATACCGACGCAGGAATGCCCGATTCCCGTAGCCCGTTCACAATCGTCTTAATCGGCAGCGAAGAAAAATAGGCAGCCGGACCGTCAGCGACGATCGCTGCGTCCACCGGCTCATTCCCTTCGTTATCAGGAATACGCGCATCGTCGATGTTAATCGCCACACGCTCAACGCTAAAATCACTGCGTCCGCCCGCCTGCCCTACGCACAACACCATTTCCGGATGCACGTCATCAATCGCGGCATTCAGCGCTTCAATGGCTTTACCAAACACACAAGGCAGCTGGCGCACCACAATCTGCGCGCCCGACAACTCCAGGTCACCCAGTTGTTTCACCACTTCCCACGACGGATTGACGCGCTCGCCGCCAAAGGGTTCGAAACCGGTCACTAAGACTTTACGCATGATAGATCCTTGTTGTAGGGCAAAACGGAACCTCGTCTGGGGTCATGAGATCATTATGAATGAATTTCTATCCCTTGTTCATCAAACGCCTCACGCAACCGCATCGCAAAAGTCAGTGCGTGCTCACCATCACCGTGCAGGCAAACCGTGTCGGCTTTCACCGGCACCCAGACCCCTTCGCGGCTGAGCACTTTCTGCTGCTGAACCATCGTCAGCGTCTGCTCCAGCGCCTGTTGGTCACTGTCAATCATCGCATCGGGCTGACTGCGGGGGACCAGCGCACCGTTGCTCTGGTAGCGGCGGTCGGCGAACACTTCCTGACGCGTTTGCAGGCCCACGCGCTCACCGGCGCGGATCAGTTCGCTGCCCGCAAGCCCCACCAGCCGCAGCGTCGGGTCGACGTCAAAGACCGCGCGGGCAATGGCATCAGCGAGCACGGCGTCGGTCGCTGCCTGGTTGTAGAGCATCCCGTGCGGTTTGACATGTATCATTTTCCCGCCTTCGGCACGGGTAATGGCCGCCAGCGCGCCGAGCTGATACACCACCTGCGCATACACCGTTTCCGGCGGCAGTTGCATGGCGCTGCGGCCAAAGTTTTCGCGATCGGGAAAACTCGGGTGCGCGCCAATTGCCACGCCGTATTTCATCGCCAGGCGCACCGACTGTTGCATGGTCAGGGCGTCTCCGGCGTGAAAACCGCAGGCGATATTGGCGGAACTGACCCGCTGCAACAGCGCCTCATCATTGGCACAGCCTTCACCCAGATCGGCATTAAGATCAACGATCATACAATCCCCGCTTAATCTGTCCGATAAACAGCGACTGTTCGCGTAACGCTTTTTGCGCCTCTTCCGGCGTGCATTTCACAAAATGAATGGGCTCGCCGAGGCGGATCTGCGCCAGATTGTAGAGATCGGCTTCGATCACACAGGCGATACGCGGATAACCGCCGGTGGTCTGCGCATCGGCCATCAGCACAATCGGCTGACCGCCGTGCGGCACCTGCACCACGCCCGGTAACAGGCCGTGAGACAGCATTTCGCGATCCGTTTCCCGTTTCAGCGCGCGGCCATGCAGGCGATATCCCATGCGGTTACTTTGCGGGCTCAGCTGCCATGAGGCGCGCCAGAAAGCATCGCGTGATTCGGCACTGAACTCCTGATATTCCGGCCCGGCTAATGCGCGGATACGATTGCCGAACAGCAACTGTTTGATGCCGCCGGTGCTTTTAGGGGTGTGGAAAGTATCACCGGTTGGCAGCAAATCGCCGTCCTGCAACGCACGCCCGTTAAAGCCGCCGAACTGAGCTTTCAGATCGGTGCTGCGCGAGCCCATCACTTGCGGCACATCAATGCCACCGGAAATCGCCAGATAACTGCGCATTCCGCGCGTCGGCATTTTCATCGTCAGAACCTGGCCCGGCTTCACCGCGTAACGCCAGCCGGTCCAGACGTCTTTCCCGTCGAGCTGGGCGTGGCACCCGGCACCGGTCAGCGCTATCCAGCCTTCGCGATGAAACTCCGCGCTGAACTGCCCGAGGGTGATCTCAAGCCCTGCGGCGTCCTCATCATTTCCGGCCAGCAGATTGGCGATGCGCAGTGCGGGGCCGTCAAGCGCACCGGACTGACTCACACCCTGCTGGCGATAGCCGTTGCGGCCCAAATCCTGCACGGTCGTAAACATCCCGGCGCGTAAAATTTTCAGCATACGCCCTCCTTTTGCGGCACAAAGCGCACGCAGTCACCGGGTAATAATAAGGTCGGCGAGGCGCGCGTGGGGTCAAACATCGCCAGCGAGGTCAGCCCGATCAACTGCCAGCCGCCGGGCGTGGCCAGCGGATAAATGCCGGTCTGGCTGCCGCCGATGCCCACGGAACCTGCGGGTACGGAAAGACGGGGTTCGCCGTGACGTGGTGTCGCCAGCTGTTCCGGCATCCCACCGAGGTAAGGAAAACCCGGCTGGAAGCCCAGAAAATAGACGGTGTAATCAATGCTCGAATGGCATTCCACCACCTGACGCGGCGTCATACCGGTATGGCTGGCGACATTCTCCAGATCCGGGCCCTGCTTCCCGCCGTAAATCACCGGGATCTCAATCAGCCGTGATTCCGGTTCAATGGCTTCACTCTCTTCCCACCAGTTTTGCAGACGTTCAATCGCGTCCAGCGCAGAGCTCTGCGCATCGGTGAGCAGAACCGTCAAATTATTCATGCCGGGAATGACTTCGCGAACGCCAGGATAGGCCGTGCGATCCTGTAAACGTTGGGTCAGTCCCCAGATCCGCTGCTGGCTGGCCAGGGTCACTGGGGGTTCCAGCTCCAGCACTACCGCGCGTTCACCCAGCAGGTAACATCGTGCTCGTTGCACTCAGACACTCCTCAAAGAAGGGTTGTGGATCATCAAGTTATTCAGCAACTCAATATATCGGAATTTGTTTTTAGATTAAGGGTAGTTATGCGGGAAAGCGACTGATGATGTCAACTTGTCCACGGCATGTTCAGGGCGGTGAAGGTTTCCCCTGCCGCCCGCACCTGCTACTCTCGGGGGTGTTGAAGTTTTTTAGCGTTTGGATAACGCATTCTTTACATCAAGAACGTCACAACAAGAAAGGGACGACCCGTGAGAAAACCTTTAGCACTCTTTTTTCCGCTTTATACCACCACATTACTGATGCTGCTCGGTTCCGGCCTGCTCACCACTTACATCTCCCTGCGACTGTCAGCGATACACGTCAGCGGTGCCATGATTGGTGCGATCATCGCGGCTAACTACATCGGGCTGGTGATCGGCGGCAAAGTCGGCCATATCCTGATCGCCCGCGTCGGCCACATTCGTGCGTATGTCTCCTGCTCCGGCATCATCACCGCCGCCGTCCTCGGCCACGGTCTGACCGACATTATTCCGGTCTGGGTGGTACTGCGTCTGATCATCGGCCTGTGCATGATGGTGCAATATATGGTGCTGGAAAGCTGGCTGAACGATCAGGCAGAAGCGAATCAGCGCGGCGTGGTGTTCGGTTTTTACATGGTGGCGTCGTATCTCGGTATGTCGCTGGGCCAGGTGGTGCTGATGCTCGACAGCGGCCTGGGCGTTAGCACGCTTATCATGATTGCACTGTGTTTTGCACTCTGTCTGGTGCCTATCGCCCTGACCACGCGCACCAACGTCGGCCATATGTCGCCCGCCCCCATGGAGCTGAAATTCTTTATCGGCGCGATCCCTAAAGTGCTGGCGATAACCCTGGTGATCGGCATGGTTGTCGGGTCGTTTTACGGCATGGCGCCGATCTATACCAGCCAGCAATCGCTTACCACGCAGCAAACCGGTCTGTTTATGGCGCTGGCGATTTTCGCCGGTCTGCTGGCGCAGTTCCCGCTGAGCTGGCTGTCGGACCGTTATAACCGCAACATGCTGATGCGCATAAACGCGATCCTGCTGGCGGTCGCCGCCCTGCCGCTGGCGCTGCTGACTCACATCTCGTTCCCGCTGCTGCTGGGCATCGGTTTTGTGGTCAGCCTGATGCAGTTCACGCTGTACCCGCTGGTGGTCGCCCTCGCCAATGACATGATCGAACCGGAGCGGCGCGTCTCACTTTCTGCCTGTCTGCTGATGGCATTCGGCGTCGGTGCCTGTATCGGGCCGCTGGCCGTCGGCGCGCTGATGGAGCCGCTGGGCGGCAATATTCTGTACGCCTTTTTCGCGCTGTGCGGTGCCGCCATTGTGGCGCTGAGCCGGACATCGGCCAAAGAAGAAGAGACGGTGATGGCGGTGGATGCGCCGCTGCCGCATATTGCGATGCCGGACAGTCTGAGCAGTTCGCCTCTTTCTCCGGCGCTGAATCCGGCCTTTGACGAGCAGATGATTCAGGAAACCATGCCCGCGCCGGAAAACGTCACCGAACCGGTGGTGGAAGAAAGTGAAGTGGCAGCCGATGAGGAAGAAGAGAGCCCGTATCCGCCGCAGGGCGCAGACCCCGACGTGGATACCGGCTTACAGCGGGCATTTACCTTGCTTGAAGACAGCGTGCCTGATGAAACGACAGAGAAAGCGTCAGCGAAGTCAGAGACGTAAAGCTTGCCGCCCGTGGGGATCCGGCCAGCGCGCAGGAACCGACGCGTACCCGGCGTACGTGACGGTCACCTGCTCTGCCCGGATCCCCCATGGCAAATACGTCAGCCCTTAAGCCGGATTGTCGATGTCGATAAACATGACATCTAATCCGTGATAATCCTGAAGCCATTCGCCCAGCGCTTTCACGCCATAACGTTCCGTGGCGTGATGGCCGGCGGCGTAAAAATGCAGCCCCATTTCGCGGGCAATATGAATGGTTTGCTCGGAAACTTCACCGCTGATGAAAGCATCTACACCAAAGTCTGCCGCCTGCTGAATGAACCCCTGACCACCGCCGGAACACCAGGCGATGCGACGGATCTCATCCGGCCCGCCCTGCGCGCTGTGCAGCACTTTGCGATCCAAAATCACTTCCATACGCTGACGTAATGCTTCACCGGACAGCGGCTTTTTCAGTTCGCCATAAGGCACCAGCGGCATCACTTCTCCCTGCACATCAATGCCGAACAACTCCGCCAGCTGCGCGTTATTGCCCAGTTCAGGGTGCGCATCGAGCGGTAAATGATAACCGTATAAATTGATGTCATTAACCAGCAGGGCTTTCAGCCGGTTGCGCTTCATTCCGCGCACCACCGCCGGTTCATTTTTCCAGAAATAACCGTGGTGCACCAAAATCGCATCTGCTTCCACCGCAATCGCCGCATCCAGCAGATCCTGAGAGGCCGTCACGCCGGTGACCACGCGCTGCACGTTGCGACGCCCTTCGACCTGCAGGCCATTCGGCGCGTAATCATGGAAATTACTGACATCCAGTTTCTGGTTAATCAGGGCTTCGAGCTGGAGATTGTTCATGGTGTTCGGCTTCTCACATAGGGACGATTCTCACGATGATAACCGACATCTCCCCAATGCCCCAAATGCCCGCTGTCTGCCAGCGGGTCTTCTGAGATCCACTGACATTCACGGATTGAAATAAAAAAGGGAAACGTGACCGTTTCCCCTTCCCTGCGTTTACAGCTCGAGCCTGTCGCCCTGCTGCATCCGCACAAACTTCACGCCCAGATTGTTGCCTTTTTCCAGCTGCGCCATGATCTCTTTTTCAGGATCCGCGCCCGCTTTCAGGCTCGGTTTAACATGACTGATAATCACCGTCAGGTCTTTCAGCGAACCGTCGCCGCCCGCATATTGTTGCAGGCTCGCCAGCTCTTTCAGCAGCCAGTGCGGTGTGAGATGGCCATACAGTTTGCTGTCAGGAACATCGTCAGGATAAGAGGTTTCGATGATCAGCCCTTTCAGGCGTTTGGCTTTGATTTCGCTGCCCAGCACGCGCCAGACGGTATCCAGATTCTTCGATTTTTCCACTTCGTCCGGGCCGGTATCCCCGAAGAAGGCAAACGACTGATTGTTGCGGCTCACCAGGATCATGCTCGAAGACGTACCGCCGTGGCTGAGCGGGTAAATATTACCGTCAAGCCCCGTCAGGCCGAGGGAAAAACGTTGTTCAGGGCGCTGTAAGTTCAGGCGATACGTGCCGATGCGCAGACCGCTGCCGGAGTCGGTGAAGTTCGGCCAGACGCGGCCATTGAAGTAATGCTGACGCAGGGTGCCGATGGTGTCGGCGGTGCCATAAATGGGTTTTTTACTGTCTTCCGGCGAACCGATGATCAGCCCCGCCAGATGGTCGAGATGTCCGTGGCTGATAAAATATCCGCCGATCAGGTTGCGGAACACGGCACCCTGCGGGGTCAGCGGCGCGGCATTTTCAGCCGTCACCTGAGGGAAACTGCCCTTCTCCAGCGCCTTACGGATCCCCGGCATCACAGAACCGGCATCCAGCCCGAGGTACAGTTTTTGATCGTCACTGCGCACCAGATACGACGTCAGATTGCCCTCTTCGACCCCTCCGTTGACGCCCAGCGCAACCACATCAAAGGCCGCGATGGCCTGGCTTGCCCAGCACGTCAGCATCAGCGCCAGCAGGTGTTTGTTCATCACATCGCTCCTTGTCGTGGTGATTAGCAAAAGGTCAGTCTGACCGGTTTTTTGCCGCCTCAAACGCCGCCAGCGTGTCTTTTCGCGCCCGTGCGTGATCAATAATCGGCAACGGGTAGTCTAGCACGCGATGGTGTTTTTCTGCCCAGCGATGGGGCTGATGAATGTCTTTTTCCGGCACGTCCGACAATTCTGGTACCCAGGCCTTGATAAATCGTCCGGCTTTGTCGAAGCGTTCGCCCTGCGTTGTCGGGTTAAAAATTCGGAAATAAGGTGCGGCATCGGTACCGGTTGACGCGCCCCACTGCCAGCCGCCGTTGTTCGCCGCCAGATCCCCGTCGAGCAGTTGCGACATAAAATATCGCTCGCCTTCACGCCAGTTAATCAGCAAGTCCTTCACCAGAAAACTGGCGACAATCATACGCAGCCGGTTATGCATCCAGCCCGTGGCATTGAGCTGACGCATGGCGGCATCCACAATCGGGTAACCGGTTTTGCCTTCTTTCCACGCCTGTAATTCGTCCGGGGCATGACGCCAGCGCACACCGTCTGTCCAGGCCACAAAGGGCTGATGCTTGCAAAGCTTCGGCCAGGCCACAATCAGGTGACGGTAAAACTCGCGCCACACCAGTTCGTTTAGCCAGCCAAACGCGCCACCGTCGGTTCTCTCCAGCACCTGCGGGCACTCAGTGCGCAAACGGTTAAGGCACTGACGCGGAGAAAGCACGCCGATCGCCAGATACGGAGACAGAGAACTGGTGCCATCGACCGCCGGTAAATCGCGCTGTTCGAGATAATCCTGCACCCGTTCACGGCAGAAACTGCGCAGCTGATTGCGCGCCGCTTCCTCGCCAATGGGGAAAGCGTCGTCGATGTTTTCCAGCGGATAGTCAAAGGGCATCAGCTTATGCAGCACCGTTTTCTGCCCATGTTCACGCGCTTTCGGCGCAGGCAAAGAGCGGCTGTCGGACTCGGTCAGGCGGGATAAAAATGCCCGGCGAAACGGCGTGTAAACTTTGTACATTTCGTTATTGCCGGTGGTGACAGAACCCGGCGGCAACAGCAGGCTGTCGTCAAAAGCGCGGCACAAAACATCTGCGCTCAGGGTTTTCTCCAGCGCCTCATCACGCAGCCGTTCATTGATTTCATACTGTTTATTGTAAAACAGCGCATCCACCTGTTCGCTGGCACAAAAATCCTTCAGCCAGCTGACGCTCTGCGCAAAATCATCACACTGATGGTAATGCAGCGGGATCCCGCGCTCAGCCAGCGCATGTTGCAGCGCCTGAAGATGCTGATAAATAAACGCGGCCTGACGCGGCGCCATCTCATGCTGTTTCCACTGTTCGGGCGTTGCGACAAAAACGCCAATGACGCGCGCCTGCGGGTCTTCACAGGCGGCGTGTAACGCGCGGTTATCGGTTATCCGTAAGTCATTTCGGAACCAGACTAAATGCGTGGTCATACGTTTCCTTTTAATGTCCGTATCGAAGTCTTAACGCTTCCGGGTAGGGCTCGAAATATCGTTGTCCTGCCAGGTATTCATCCGGATATTCCGACATGTAATGTTTAAGCAAAGTGATCGGCGCCAGCAGCGGTTGCATGCCCTGACGGTAACGGTCGATCAGACCCGCCAGTTCCTGACGCTGTGCCGAACTGAGCTGTTTGCGGAAATAGCCCTGCACATGCATCAGCACGTTGGTGTGATTACGACGGGTGGCTTTGTGATTAAGCAGTTTCATCAGCCGCTGACGGTATTCGATGAAGTAGTCTTCAAGGGATGTCCATTCGGCCATCGCAGCGACAAAGCGCCCCAGCTCACGGTATTCAGGCTGAGAATGGGCCAGTAAAGAGAGTTTGTAACGGCTGTGAAACGCCATCAGTTTGCCGCGCGTCAGGCCGCTTTCACGCAGCTGATTCAGCTCGAACAACGTAAATACGCGCTCGACAAAATTCTCGCGCAGCACCGGATCGTTGAGCCGCCCGTCTTCTTCCACCGGCAGCCACGGATGCTGTTTCATCAGTTCAGCGGTGTAGATCCCCACACCGCTTTTCTTCGCATCCTTACCGTTGGCACTGTACACCCGCACGCGTTCCATGCCGCAGCTTGGCGATTTGGCGCAGACGATGTAGCCGCACAGCGCGGTCAGAGGGGCGACGCGCGTCTCGGAATAGCTCTGCATCTTTTCAGTGATATCAATGGTTTCGTCATTGCTGAAACGCATGGCAACGCCGTCATCCATTCTGACCAGCCGCAGCGCAGGGCGCGGTGTCGGCAAGCCAATCGCCATTTCAGGGCAGATCGGTTCAAAACGCACATACGGCGCCAGTTGCTCCACCGCGAATGCCAGCCGTTTATGCCCGCCATCGAAGCGGACCCTGTCGCCCAGCAGGCATGCGCTGATGCCAATGGGAATCGTTTTAGTCATTGTCAGCTCCGGACGTTGAAAGAGGAAAAGGAGGTGCCCGTAACTCATCACCTGTAGGTATAACCTTAGCACAAGTTATACATAAAAATAATGTTGTACAGGTTTTATCGCGGGCAATAAAAAACCCCGCTGTGAAAGCGGGGTTTCCTGGGTTTCTCAGCCTGCGAAGGGGAGAGGCCGGGAGGGGGCTAACTCAATAAAAATCTTGTGTCGCCATTTCAGCGTGGGTCAGCCAGACCGGTTTGTCGCTGGTTTTCATCCAGACGCGGTGTAAATAGCTGTAAAAACGGGCGCGGTCAGCGCGGAACAGCATGACCGGCAGAGCCAGCACACCGGCTGCGATAACAAAAGCGCGGCGGGCCAGTATGCGGGTCATGGTATATGGCGTGTAATCATTCATGGCGTTGCTCCTGTCATATTTTTCGGAAACTGTAATTGGCGAAAAATATACCGTAATTGATGAAATTTTACCACTCATCTGACCACTTTAATGTGTAAATATTCGCCACTTTTGGCCTGTCGGTGTAATTGAGTTACAGAATGGTTAAATAAATACGCAATTTAGGTTTCTTTTGGGTTTCATTTTTTGCGCATTTTTATACTTTTTTTACACGTTGGGCCGCTTTCTTTTCAGGATCTTTTCCCGCCTTTCCTTATTCTCGCCACAACATAAAAACACACCTGTGGAGGTGGATTGTGAGTGTTGGCGTAATCTGCGGCGCATTACTGGTTCTTCTGCTGCTCGGCTATCTGGTTTATGCCCTGCTGAATGCGGAGGATTTTTAAATGGCTGCAACCGGATTCTTACTGATTGCCAGTTTTATGCTGGTGCTTTTGCTACTGGCAAAACCACTGGGTAACTTTATTGCACAACTGATTGAAGGACAGCCCGGCGCATTTATTCAGCGCATAGAAAACGGTGTTTTACGCACCTCTGGCAGCAGCCATGCCGAAATGACCTGGTGGCAGTACGCGCTGGCGATCATGGTATTTAACATTCTGGGCATTGTTGTCCTGATGGCCATGCTGATGTCGCAGGGCGCATTGCCAATGAACCCGCAGCATTTTGGCGGGCTGTCATGGGATCTGGCGTTTAACACGTCGGTGAGTTTTGTCACCAACACCAACTGGCAGGCCTACAGCGGCGAAAGCACGCTGAGCTATTTCAGCCAGATGGTCGGGCTGACCGTGCAGAACTTCCTCTCCGCCGCGACCGGTATCGCCGTCGCGTTTGCCCTGATCCGTGCTTTTGCGCGCCCTTCAGCGCAGACCCTCGGTAACGCCTGGACGGATTTATGGCGCATCACGCTGTATCTGCTGCTGCCGGTGTCGTTCCTGCTGGCGCTGTTTTTCGTCAGCCAGGGCGTGCTGCAAAATTTCGAAGCGTATCAGCACATCACCACGCTGGAAGGTCTGCAGCAGACGTTGCCGATGGGGCCGGTGGCGTCTCAGGAAGCGATCAAAATGCTCGGCACCAACGGCGGTGGTTTCTTCGGTGCCAACTCTGCCCATCCGTTTGAGAACCCGACGGCGCTGACCAACATGGTGCAGATGCTGGCGATTTTCATCATCCCGTGCGCGCTGTGTTTCGCGTTTGGCCGCGTGGTTGGCGACAACCGTCAGGGCCACGCGCTGGTCTGGGCGATGTCAGTGATTTTCGTGGTTTCCGTGGTGGTGGTGATGTACGCCGAACTCCAGGGCAATCCGCACTTCACCGCGCTCGGTGCCAGCAGCAATATCAATATGGAAGGTAAGGAAAGCCGCTTCGGCATTCTGGCCTCCAGCCTGTATGCAGTGGTCACAACGGCCGCGTCGTGCGGTGCGGTTAACGCCATGCACGATTCCTTTACCGCGCTCGGCGGCATGGTGCCGATGTGGCTGATGCAGATTGGTGAAGTGGTGTTCGGCGGCGTCGGTTCCGGCCTGTACGGCATGTTGCTGTTCGTGCTGCTGACGGTGTTTATCGCCGGGCTGATGATTGGCCGCACACCGGAATATCTCGGTAAGAAAATCGACGTTTACGACATGAAGATGACGGCGCTGGCGATCCTGGTGACACCGACGCTGGTGCTGCTCGGCACCGCGCTGGCGCTGGTCACCGATGCCGGTCGCGCAGGGATTTTAAACCCCGGCGCCCACGGTTTCAGTGAAGTGCTGTACGCGGTGTCTTCCGCCGCCAACAACAACGGCAGCGCGTTTGCCGGGCTGAGCGTCAACACGCCGTTCTACAACCTGTTGCTGGCAGCCTGCATGTTCTTCGGCCGCTTCGGGGTGATCATTCCGGTGCTGGCGATTGCCGGTTCACTGGTGGCGAAAAAGCGCCAGCAGGCAGGCAACGGCACCCTGCCGACGTCCGGCCCGCTGTTTATCGGCCTGCTGGTCGGCACCGTGTTGTTGGTCGGCGCACTGACCTTTATTCCGGCGCTGGCGCTGGGGCCGGTGGCGGAACATTTGCAAGTCTGGTCAGCACAGTAATGCTGCGTAACTCGTTGAACTGATGAATATAGAGACTAAAAAGATGAGTCGTAAACAACGTGCGTTATTTGAACCCCGTCTGATCCGCACTGCCCTGCTGGATTCGGTGAAAAAACTGGATCCCCGCGTTCAGTGGCGCAATCCGGTGATGTTCGTGGTGTATCTGGGCAGCATTCTGACCACGCTTATCTGGCTGGCGATCCTGATGCATCGCACCGATGGCAGCGCGGCTTTTACCGGCAGCGTGTCGCTGTGGCTGTGGTTCACCGTGCTGTTTGCCAACTTCGCCGAAGCGCTGGCGGAAGGCCGCAGCAAGGCGCAGGCGCAGAGCCTGAAGGGCGTGCAGAAAACCAGCTGGGCGAAGAAGATCTACGAACCGCGCCCTGAATCGCCGGTGATTAAAGTCGCCGCCGATACATTGCGTAAAGGCGACTACGTGCTGATCGAGGCCGGTGATACCGTGCCGTGCGACGGTGAAGTTTTGGTCGGCGGCGCATCGGTGGATGAAAGCGCCATTACCGGCGAATCCGCGCCGGTGATCCGCGAATCCGGCGGCGACTTCTCCTCGGTCACCGGCGGGACGCGCGTGCTGTCTGACTGGCTGGTGGTCGAGTGTTCGGCGAACCCCGGCGATACCTTCCTCGACCGCATGATTGCCATGGTCGAAGGCGCGAAACGCCGCAAAACGCCAAACGAAGTGGCGCTGACCATTTTGCTGGTGGCGCTGACGCTGGTGTTCGTGCTGGCGACGGCCACGCTGTACCCGTTCTCGCTGTTCAGCGTGGGCGCCAGCCACGCCGGTATTCCGGTGACCGTCACCGTGCTGGTGGCGCTGCTGGTGTGTCTCATTCCCACCACCATCGGCGGCTTGTTGTCGGCGATCGGCGTGGCGGGAATGAGCCGCATGCTGGAAGCCAACGTCATCGCCACCAGTGGCCGTGCGGTGGAAGCCGCCGGTGACGTGGATGTGCTGCTGCTGGATAAAACCGGCACCATCACGCTCGGTAACCGCCAGGCATCGCAGTTCCTGCCCGCGCCTCAGGTGACGGAACAGGAACTGGCCGATGCCGCGCAGTTATCGTCGCTGGCCGATGAAACGCCGGAAGGCCGCAGTATCGTGGTGCTGGCGAAGCAACGCTTTAACCTGCGCGAACGCGACATTCATTCGCTGAATGCGACCTTTGTGCCCTTCTCCGCACAAACCCGCATGAGCGGCGTCAACGTCGGCGAGCGCAGCATCCGTAAAGGTGCGGTCGATGCGATCCGTCGTCATGTGGAATCCAACGGCGGCACCTTCCCGAAAGCCGTCGATGGCCTGGTGGAAAACGTTGCGCGTAAAGGCGGCACGCCGCTGGTGGTGGCGGAAGGCGGCAAAGTGCTGGGCGTGGTGGAGCTGAAGGATATCGTTAAAGGCGGCATCAAGGAACGCTTTGCCGAGCTGCGCAAAATGGGCATCAAAACGGTGATGATCACCGGGGATAACCGTCTGACCGCGGCGGCGATTGCCGCTGAAGCGGGCGTGGATGATTTTCTGGCAGAAGCCACGCCGGAAGCCAAACTGGCCCTGATTCGTCAGTATCAGTCGGAAGGCCGTTTAGTGGCGATGACCGGCGACGGGACCAACGACGCCCCGGCGCTGGCGCAGGCTGACGTGGCGGTAGCGATGAACTCGGGCACCCAGGCGGCGAAAGAAGCCGGGAACATGGTCGATCTCGATTCCAACCCGACCAAGCTGATCGAAGTGGTGCACATCGGTAAACAAATGCTGATGACGCGCGGATCGCTCACCACATTCAGTATCGCCAACGACGTGGCGAAGTATTTCGCCATCATCCCGGCGGCGTTTGCGGCGACCTATCCGCAACTGAATGCGCTGAACGTCATGCACCTGACGTCGCCGTCTTCGGCCATTATGTCAGCGGTCATTTTCAACGCGCTGGTGATTGTGTTTCTGATCCCGCTGGCGCTGAAAGGCGTGAGCTATAAAGCCATGAGTGCCGCCGCGCTGCTGCGCCGCAACCTGTGGATTTATGGCGTCGGCGGTCTGCTGGTGCCGTTTGCCGGTATCAAGCTTATCGACATGATTCTGACCGTTTTACATCTGAGCTGATTTTGAGGAAGACCACTATGTCCGTAACAAAAATGTCCTATGTCCGTCCGGCTCTGGTGATGACGGTTCTGCTGACGCTGGCGACTGGCGTGGCGTATCCGCTGCTGACCACCGGCGTTTCCGAGCTGGTGTTCCGCGCGCAGGCGATGGGTTCGCTGATGAAAGACAGCGGCAATAAAGTGATTGGCTCACAGCTCATCGGGCAGAATTTTACCCGCAATGATTACTTCTGGGGCCGCCCTTCTGTCACGTCTGATTCGCCGTATAACCCGATGGCCTCGGCGGGCAGTAATCTGGCAGCCAGTAACCCGGCGCTGGATCAGGCGGTGAAAGACCGCGTGGCGGCGCTGCGCAAAGCCAATCCGCAAAGCCCGGCGACGGTGCCGGTGGATCTGGTGACCGCCAGCGGCAGCGGGCTGGACCCGCAGATTTCCGTTGAGGCCGCGCAATGGCAGGCACCGCGCATTGCCACCGCGCGCGGACTGCCACTGGCGCAAGTGAATAAATTGATTGATGATAATACATCATCACCGCTGATAGGTTTCCTCGGCCCCGACGTGGTCAATGTGCTCGGGCTGAACCAGGCGCTGGATGCACTGAAAGCTCAATAAGGAAAATATGACTGACGATCGCCCCGATCCTGACAGCCTGCTGGCGCTTGCCAATGAGAAGCCGCGCGGGCAACTGAAAGTCTTTTTCGGCGCCTGTGCGGGCGTCGGAAAAACGTTCGCCATGTTGCAGGAAGCACAGCGCCTGCGCGCCACCGGTCTCGACGTGCTGGTTGGCGTGGTGGAAACTCACGGACGGCAGGAAACGCAGGCACTGCTGCCGGGGCTTTCGCTGTTACCGCCAAAACGCATTCAACATCGTGGCCGTCAGGTGCAGGAATTTGACCTCGACGCCGCGCTGGCCCGCCGCCCTGCCCTGATCCTGATGGACGAACTGGCGCACAGCAACGCCGCCGGTTCGCGCCACCCTAAACGCTGGCAGGATATCGAAGAATTACTCAATGCCGGTATCGACGTTTTTACCACCGTGAACGTTCAGCATCTGGAAAGCCTGAACGACGTGGTCAGCGGCGTCACCGGCATTATCATTCGTGAAACCGTCCCCGACCGTTTGTTTGATGACGCCAGCGAAGTGGTGCTGGTGGATCTGCCTCCCGATTCCCTGCGTCAGCGCCTGAAAGAAGGCAAAGTTTATATTCCCGGTCAGGCCGAGCGCGCCATCGAACACTTCTTCCGCAAAGGCAATCTGATTGCCCTGCGCGAACTTTCCCTGCGGCGCACCGCCGATCGCGTTGACGATCAGATGCGCGAATACCGCGACGATCAGGGTGTCAACCGCGTCTGGCATACCCGCGATGCGCTGCTGTTGTGCATCGGGCACGGCGGCGGTAATGAGAAACTGGTGCGCGTCGCTTCACGGCTGGCGGCGCGTCTTGGCTGTGTCTGGCACGCGGTGTATGTCGAAACCCCACGTCTGCACCGTTTACCGGAAGGCCAGCGCCGGGCCATTTTGCATTCGCTGAAACTGGCGCAGGAGCTGGGTGCAGAAACCGCCACGCTTTCCGAGCCACATGAAGAACAGGCGATTTTGCGCTACGCCCGCGAGCACCGTCTGGGCAAAATCATGATGGGTCGCCGCCGTGAAAAACGCTGGAAGCCCGGCGGCAGTTTTGCCGACAAGCTGGCCGATATCGGGCCGGATCTTGATCTGATCATTGTCGGGCTGGAAGATTCCCCGGCATCACCGGCGCGCAAAGAGCAAGATTCACGCACTTTCGCCGACCGGTTCAGCCGCCAGCTGTGGGGCTGTTCGCTGGCCGTGGCGCTGTGCGCAGTGATTACGGTGATGTCGCAGTGGCTGGTGCCGACCTTCGATCAGGCCAACCTGGTGATGGTCTATCTGCTCGGCGTGGTGGTCGTTGCGTTGTTTTATGGCCGCTGGCCGTCGGTGCTGGCGGCGGTGATTAACGTCGTCAGCTTTGATCTGTTTTTCGTACAGCCACGCGGTTCGCTCGCCGTGACTGACGCGCAATATCTGGTGACCTTCGGCGTGATGCTGCTGGTCGGGATCCTGATCGGCAATCTCACCGCCGGGGTTCGTTATCAGGCGCGCATCGCCCGCCACCGCGAAAAACGCGCCCAGCATTTGTATGAAATGTCGAAAAGTCTCAGTCAGGCGCTGACGCCGGAAGCCATCGCGCAAACCAGCCGCCACTTTATCTCCTCCAGTCTGCACGCGAAAACCGCCATTCTGCTGCCGCAGGAAAATGGCGAACTGGCGCAGCCCGCCGGAGAGGTCACCGCCATCGTGGTGGACGACGCGATCGCCCGCTGGAGTTTCGACAAAAAACTGCCAGCCGGCGCGGGCACTGACACCCTGCCCGGCGTGCCGTATCAGCTGCTGCCGCTGGTCGCTTCAGGAGAATCGCGCGGGCTGCTGGCGGTCGAACCGCCGAGCATCCGTCAGTTACTGGTGCCGGAACAGCAGCGCCTGTTGCAGACCTTTACCGTGCTGATTGCCAATGCCCTCGAGCGTCTGCATCTCGCCGCCCAAGCCGAATCCGCGCGGCTGGAAACCGAACGCGAGCAACTGCGCAACTCGCTGCTTTCGGCGCTTTCTCATGACCTGCGCACGCCGCTGACGGTACTGTTCGGGCAGGCAGAAATCCTGACGCTGGATCTGGCGTCGGAAGGCTCAAAGCACGCGCCGCAGGCCAGCCAGATCCGCCAGCAGGTGCTGAGCACCACGCGGCTGGTGAACAATCTGCTGGATATGGCGCGCATTCAGTCCGGCGGATTTAATCTGCGCAAAGAGTGGCAGTCGGTGGAGGAAATCACCGGCAGCGCGCTGCGGATGCTGGAACCGGTGCTGGCGCACGACAACATTGAGATCGATTTACCGAAGGAAATGGTGCTGGTAAATTGCGACGCCAGCCTGATCGAACGGGTGCTGATCAATCTGCTGGAAAACGCCCATAAATATGCCGGAACGGGCGCGACGATCGGCATCAAAGCCACGCCGTTCGACGAATGGCTGGAGATTGAAGTCTGGGATAATGGCCCCGGCATTGCGCCGGGCAGCGAACACATCATCTTCGAGAAATTCGCGCGCGGAAACAAAGAGTCGGCCATTCCCGGTGTTGGTTTGGGATTAGCCATATGTCGTGCCATTATTGAGGTGCACGACGGACGGATCTGGGCTGAAAACGGCCCGAACGGCGGTGCACGTTTTCGTTTCAGGTTGCCGCTCGAGGCGTTGCCTGAGATGGAAAGTGACATGGAATCAGACATCAATGAGGTATCGTGAGCGCATCCCCGGTCAATATTCTAATTGTTGAAGACGAAAAAGAGATCCGCCGCTTTGTGCGCACGGCACTGGAGGCGGAAGGCCTGCGGGTGTTTGAAAGTGAAACGCTGCAACGCGGGCTGATTGAGGCCGGAACCCGTAAACCGGATCTGATCATTCTCGATCTCGGTTTACCGGACGGTGACGGCCTGACCTATATTCGCGATTTACGCCACTGGAGCGCTATCCCGATTATTGTGCTGTCGGCACGCACCAGCGAGGAAGACAAAATTGCGGCGCTGGATGCCGGTGCCGATGATTTCCTCACCAAGCCGTTTGGCGTCGGTGAACTGCTGGCGCGGGTTCGCGTGGCATTACGCCGCCATGCGGGCAGCGCGCAGGAAAGCCCGCTGGTAACGTTTGCGGATGTGACGGTGGATTTGATCAACCGGCGCGTGCAGCGTAACGGAGAAGATTGTCATCTGACGCCGATTGAGTTTCGCCTGCTGGCCGAACTGCTGGCAAACAGCGGAAAAGTCATTACTCAGCGTCAGTTACTGAGCCACGTCTGGGGCCCGAATTACGTCGAACACAGCCATTATCTGCGCATCTACATGGGGCATCTGCGCCAGAAGCTGGAAGCCGACGCCACCCGGCCACGTCATTTACTGACTGAAACCGGCGTGGGCTATCGTTTTATGCCTTAGGCTGGTCAGTTTCCGGTTTGGCTTCGCCAAATTCGGCTTCCAGACTTTCCGCTGCCTGCTGCAAAATCGCGCTCACACGCACCACCTGCTCCGGCGTTAAATCTGCACGCATCATGTTGCCGCGAAGCGCGTGACGCAGGCGGTGCATCGCATCGTGAATCCCCTCAGCCAGATTGTTTTCGCGCGGACGCTGCGCCCCCGCCAGACGGGCAAAAATCGCATCGACTGCCTCCTGATGTTGCGCCAGTTCCACTTTGCCGGCGTCAGTGATCTGATAGCTTTTACGGCCATTACCGGTGGCGACAGGCTCGAGGAAATCCTGCTCTTCCAGCAGCGTCAGCGTCGGGTAAATCACGCCAGGGCTTGGCACGTAAAGGCCTGAAGAGGCTTCTTCGATGGCTTTGATCAGCTCATAGCCGTGGCTCGGCTTTTTCGCCACCAGCGCCAGCAGCACGCGGCGTAAATCACCGTGTTCAAACAGACGATGTACTCCGCGCTCACCACGCCCCCCGCGGCGACCTTCGCCACGTCCGCGACGCTCATGCCCTTCTTCACCGCGTTCTTCGCCACGATGACGTCCATCACGGCGTAACATGTGGCGTTCGCTGTGGTCGCTGCATTCTGATTCATGGCGGCAATGACCGCGATGCCCTTCTTCCCGGCTACCGTGACCGCGATGACGGCCTTCAAACATTTTACTAAACATAATGCATGTCCTATTTAGATATATCGAATTATTTCGATATATCTAAACTAGATCAGTTTTTCGACACTGGCAAGCAGGAATGCGCATTTAGATATATCTTTTTGTATCTGAACGACAGGCAAAAAAAAAGCGCTGAATAATCAGCGCTTTTGATGAGAGGAAGAAAGGGGCTTATTTGGCGTCGGCGAGCACTTTGCTGACGATTTCTACCGCTTCTTTCTCGATTTGTTCGCGGTGTTCAGCACCGAGGAAGCTTTCACAATAGATTTTGTAGGCTTCTTCTGTGCCGGACGGGCGTGCCGCGAACCAGCCGTTTTTGGTCATCACTTTCAGGCCGCCGATAGACGCGCCGTTACCCGGCGCGTTGGTCAGACGGGCAGTGATCGGGTCACCGGCCAGCGTGTCGGCTTTCACCTGTTCAGGAGAAAGTTTGGACAGCGCGGCTTTTTGCGCGTGAGTCGCAGGTGCCTGAATACGGTTGTAGCTTGGCGCGCCAAAGCGGGCAGCCAGCTCGTTGTAATGTTCCTGCGGGTTCTTGCCGGTGACGGCGGTAATTTCCGCCGCCAGCAGGCACATGATGATACCGTCTTTGTCGGTAGACCACGGAGTGCCGTCGAAACGCAGGAAAGAAGCCCCTGCACTTTCTTCGCCACCAAAACCGAAGCTGCCGTCAAACAGGCCATCAACGAACCATTTGAAACCGACCGGCACTTCCACCAGTTTACGGCCCAAATCTTCCACCACGCGGTCGATCATCGCACTCGATACCAGCGTTTTACCGACGGCAACGTCTTTGCCCCACTGCGGACGGTGCTGGAACAGGTACTGAATCGCCACCGCCAGATAATGGTTCGGGTTCATCAGACCGGCTGGCGTCACGATGCCGTGGCGGTCGTAGTCAGGGTCATTGGCGAAAGCCAGATCGAATTTATCACGCAGCGCCAGCAGACCGGCCATGGCGGATTCCGACGAACAGTCCATGCGGATCACGCCGTCGTGGTCGAGGTGCATGAAACGAAAAGTCTGATCGACTTCATCGTTCACCAGCGTCAGATCCAGTTTGTAATGCTCAGCAATACGTTTCCAGTATTCGATACCGGAACCGCCGAGCGGATCAACGCCCAGTTTCAGGCCCGCTTTCTGAATCGCGGCCATATCGACGATCTCGGTCAGCCCTTCGATAAACGGCTGAACCAGATCCTGTGCCACCAGATGACCGCTTTTCCACGCCTGATCCAGAGACTGACGCTTCACACCGGCCAGTTTTGCTGCCAGCAGCGCGTTGGCGCGTTTCTCAATAACGGAGGTCAGATTGGTATCTGCCGGGCCGCCGTTGGTCGGGTTGTATTTGATGCCGCCATCTTCCGGTGGGTTGTGCGATGGGGTGATGACAATGCCATCAGCCAGCGCGCCGCCTTTGCGGTTATGGGTCAGGATCGCGTGAGACACCGCCGGAGTGGGGGTGAATCCGTTATCTTCCTGCACAATGACGTCAACGCCATTGGCCGTCAGCACTTCCAGCACAGAAATAAACGCCGGTTCGGACAGCGCGTGGGTATCTTTACCCACGTAGCACGGGCCGGTGGTGCCCTGCTCTTTACGCACTTCGGCAATCGCCTGAGCAATGGCCAGGATGTGCGCTTCGTTAAAGCTGTGACGCAACGAACTCCCGCGATGGCCGGATGTGCCGAATTTCACAGCATGCGCTGTGTTAGCCGGATCCGGTTGCAGAACGTAATACTGTGACGTTAACTGCGCCACGTTGATCAAATCGCTTTGCTGAGCAGGTTGCCCTGCACGGGGGTGATTAGCCATTGGCGCTTCTCCCTGACGCTGAAATTAGAGGGTGCCGCACACTTTGTCAGTCAGTTCCGCAGGGAACTGCATGAACTGCATGATGTGTTCGATCATGCTGCGTTTGCGACCTGTGTTGGTATTTGTAATAACCCAATACGGCGTTCCGGGAACGTGTTTAGGCTTGGTATGAATGCCGTTTTGCAGCAACGTTTGCTGGTCACCGGCAAAATAGGTCCGCGTGCGGCCAGTCAGTGACTCGGTCGCAACAGCAAATTCTTTCGCGTTAAGGTTGTAGAGCGTAGACAGGATCAACATAAACCGGTTGACCGCTTTGGTCTGCTCTGCGTACTCGTCAGACAGCAGCATTTCACGCACGGCACGGACTTTATCGCGCGACGTCGGTGCCGGAGCGGCAGCGGCGGGTTTTCCCGCAGCCACGGTGCCGGCAATAACAGGAGTGTTCGCGGGCGCGGCAGGCGAGGTCTGACCGGCAGTAAATTTCAGCATGCGGCGCAAAATATCAGACGCACTCTCACCGATGGCTTGTGTGTGGCTGGCAATATAGCGGTAGAGTTCTTCGTCAACCTCAATAGTTTTCATCTTTATCCAGTACTGTTTTTCTACTTAATTCAAAAGGATTATACAAATTTCTACGCAGTAACGAACAGGGGAATTGTGCCGCGAAGCAAAAAGCAGAATTATTACCTTTTCGCTGCATGCTGGCCCCGGCCTGTTCTGTCCCACATAGTGAAATCCCGCTCAGGCATCTGGCAGAAACTTTCTGTTTTGAAAAATTATCCGCCACTCATGATAACCTAATGAGATTGTTTATCTGTATGAACTTCGCCATGAAATTACATTATCGCCTGCAAGAACCTGAAGTGGCTGGCAGCACTGCCCTGCCGGTTTTGTTAATCCACGGTTTGTTCGGAACCCTTGATAATCTGGGCATTCTGGCCCGCGACCTGAAACAACAGCATAGAGTGTTGCAGGTTGATTTGCGTAATCACGGCCAGTCCGGCCGCGCGGATGAGATGTCTTACGCCGCGATGGCGCAGGATTTAGTGGAAACGCTGGATGACGTCGGTTTCCAAAAAATCATCGTTATTGGCCATTCAATGGGCGGAAAAGCGGCCATGGCGCTGACGGCGCTTATCCCCGATCGCATCGAAAAGCTGATTGCCATAGATGTCGCGCCGGTGGATTACCACGTGCGCCGCCATGACGAGATTTTTGCGGCGATCAACGCAGTGACGAAAGCAGGGCTGCGCGACCGCACCTCCGCCACGGAGTGTATGCGTGAGCATATAAAGGAAGACGGTGTGATCCAGTTCCTGCTGAAGTCGTTCGCGCAGGGAGAATGGCGCTTCAACGTGCCGGTGTTGCTCAGTCAATACGACACCATTACCGGCTGGGAAGACGTCCCGGCGTGGGATCACCCGGCGCTGTTTATCCGTGGCGGGTTATCGCCGTATGTACAGGATGAATATCGCAGCGCCATTGCCCGCCAGTTCCCGCAGGCGAAAGCGCATGTGGTGGCCGGTGCCGGTCACTGGGTGCATGCGGAAAAACCTGAGGCGGTGTTGCGCGCTGTGCATCGTTTCATCGATGCAGCCTGAGGTTTAACATCCTGGGGATAAATTGTGCAAAAAGTCTGCACAACGTCAGAAGTTATCATGAAATCAGGGCAATCAGGCGTTGTGAACCCCAGGCGCGCTAGGGTATGATTGCGCGCTATAATTTTTGCCGCCCCGTTTCACTCAGGTCGAGTGGCGGGAGGTGAATTGGGTCAGGGTTTCTTAGCCCGAAATGTGTGAAACGCTCGTCAGGAATCGGCTTGCCGTTTTCCGATGTAAAAACTTCCCTGGTTGTACCGCTACCTATGGCAAAAGAACAACTGGATCGCACGACGATTGATCTGTTCGCAGATGACCGCCGTCCGGGGCGTCCAAAAACAAATCCGCTATCCCGTGATGAACAGCTCAGGATCAACAAGCGCAATCAGTTACGCCGCGATAAAGCGAGCGGTCTGCGTCGCGTGGAGCTGAAAATGAACGCCGATGCTGTTGATACCCTCAATAAGCTGGCAGAAGAACGCAATATCAGTCGTAGCGAATTGATTGAAGAGATGCTGCTTGCGCATCTTAACGGTCATGAAGGCTGATTGAAAACGGGTAACCTTCTCAGGCTACCCGTTTGTTTTTTCTTACTTATTCCCGGCTAACTTCCTTTTTCCCACTCAGAACGTTTCCCAGTTTTCAGCACTCTTCGCCGACATCATTCCTGTGTCCGGTCGCAATAACGGCGCTGGCATCTTACCGGTCGGTTTTGCCCCAACGCGCGTCACGCTGTCGCTGAGTTTAAAGGTCGCGACGGCGTTGTTCAGCAATGCAGCCTGCTCTTCCAGAGAGACGGCGGCCTGAGACGCCTGTTCAACCAGCGCGGCGTTCTGCTGCGTGACGCTGTCCATCTGCGTCACGGCCACAGCTACCTGGCTGATGCCTTTACTTTGCTCATCAGATGCTGACGCGATTTCGGCCATAATATCCGTGACGTGTGTGATCGAACGCACCACTTCATTCATGGTCTGACCGGCGTTTTCGACCAGTTTGGAACCGCTGTCAACGCGGGAAACGGATTCGCTGATCAGCGACTCAATCTCTTTTGCTGCCTGCGCACTACGCTGTGCCAGATTGCGCACTTCGCTGGCGACCACGGCGAACCCGCGGCCCTGTTCGCCTGCACGGGCGGCTTCAACCGCGGCATTCAGCGCCAGAATGTTGGTCTGGAAGGCGATACTGTTGATGACCGAGGTAATCTCCGCGATTTTCTTCGAGCTGCCTGAAATATCTTTCATGGTGCTGACCACATCCGCGACAATACTGCCGCCCTTCTGCGCCGTGGTAGAGGCTTCTATCACCAGCTGGCTGGCGTGATGCGCGTTGTCAGCATTGTGTTTCACCGTGGCTGTCAGCTCTTCCATGCTGGCCGCCGTCTCTTCCAGCGCAGACGCCTGCTCTTCGGTACGGGAAGAGAGATCGTTATTGCCGGCAGAAATTTCAGACGCGCCCTGGTAAATATTGTTCGTGCAGTTACGGATGGTTTGCACGGTATTCACCAGACTGGCCTGCATGATGTTCAGTAACGGAATCAACTTACCGGCGCAGTTTTTACCGAACTCTTCCATGTTATGCGTCAGGTCACCACTGGCAATCAGCGCGAACTGATCGCGGAGTTTATCCAGCGGTTTGACTAACGCCATCACCAGATAGCGATCGGTCAGCAGCAGGATAATCAGCCCAATAACAAACGCGGTGATCTGAATCACTTTGCTGAGATTAGTCAGATGATTAGACTCCGTTTGCGCCGCGCTGAAATCCACCGCGATCTGGCTGCTGACTTTTTGCATGGCAGCCCCGAAATCACGGCTTAACGCCGGAACGCCAGACTGCGACAGCTGATTGTACGCATCGATATTTTTGCTGCTGGCGGCCTCAAATAACGGCTTCACGCCCTGCGTTATCAGACTTTCCCAACGGGTGAGTAATTCCTGAACCGCTGAATCTTCCAGCCCCGGATGCGGGGCCGCTTTGAAATCCGCCTGCGCCTGCGTCAGGGCTTCAAGGGATTGTTTTGCGGTATCAAAAATTTCCGGCCCTTTGGTCGGATCGGCCTGAAGCTGCGACACCGCACGGCTTAAGCGGGTTACGGTACGAAAATACTGATCATTTCCTTTGCTGATCAGCGCCATATTGTTGACGAGCTCAGAACTGTTGCGGGTGTTTTGCGTCAGCGTATTCAGTGAGTTAACGGTGTAAAGGGATACACCCGCCCACATAACGCAGAAAACGCCAAGAATGGTTAATAACGCGGCCCTGATGGTGATATTTTTTAAAAACTGCACGATATGCCTCTCTCGAAACATGACTGTTTCTGGTCTGAGGATTGAGGGGGATGCGGAGAATCAAGACAAGTAACCATCAGGCAAGTGCCCCAGGACATGTTTGAACACCTCTCCGGGCATCGATTTCTTTATTATGTTGAGATTGCTCTCGCATCATCTATCGGCGGGACGTGCTTAAAATTTAGTATTGTTAAGATATATTTCTTCACTTTGCTTTTAACCCCGTCAATTTTGAGGATTTTATCTGGATTAAAAGCACACGAAGGCGATACCACTTAAAAAGATTGCCCGATAAACTTATTCGTCAGTTAAGAAGGCGAGCAGAAGCATATTCTCCGCCTCACGAGTTTGCTATTATCAGCACTATTATTGCCTGCAATGTAGGGCTTATCATTGAGAACAAGAGGTTAGACATCTTATGGCCGTAGTAGGAATCTTCTTTGGATCCGATACAGGTAACACCGAAAACATCGCAAAAATGATCCAGAAACAACTGGGTAAAGATGTTGCTGAGGTGCATGACATTGCGAAGAGCAGCAAAGAGGATCTGGAAAAATTCGATATTTTGCTGATCGGTATTCCAACCTGGTATTACGGTGAAGCTCAGTGTGACTGGGACGATTTCTTCCCAAGCCTGGAAGAGATAGATTTTGAAGGTAAGCTGGTTGCGCTGTTTGGTTGCGGCGATCAGGAAGACTACGCAGAATATTTCTGTGATGCGCTGGGCACCGTGCGCGACATCATTGAGCCACGCGGCGCGGTGATTGTGGGTCACTGGCCAACCGAAGGCTATCACTTCGAAGCATCCAAAGGTCTGGCAGATGATAAACATTTCATTGGACTGGCTATTGATGAAGACCGTCAGCCGGAATTAACCAATGAGCGCGTTGACGCCTGGGTTAAGCAAATTACTGAAGAATTGAGCCTTTCAGAAATTATTGGCTAAAAACCCTGTTGGCCCTGAGGATTTATTCTACAATTAAAGGGCCAAACTATTACTGAAATTAACAATTTAGCCACAACAAAATTGTTACTTTCGGTGGTATCAAGGTACACTGAGTTCATCTGTTTTTTCTATCGATCAAGTCGTTGCATTGTCTTATGTGACTGGCATTTAGTGATCTTTATTAACAGGCTATCGTTTAGGGGATCGGCACACTTCCGTTAAAAGAAGGATCCTAATCGAAGAATTTTGTGCCGCTGATGCCACAGGCTCCATGCCTCAACTTGATTAGCACATAGTAACAGGACTGAATCCGCATGACTGACAACAACACCGCACTGAAGAAAGCCGGCTTAAAAGTCACGCTTCCGCGCCTTAAAATCCTGGAAGTGTTGCAAGCGCCGGAAGGTCATCACGTTAGTGCGGAAGATCTGTACAAACAATTGATTGATATGGGTGAAGAGATTGGTCTGGCGACGGTTTACCGCGTTCTGAACCAGTTTGATGACGCCGGTATCGTGACCCGCCATAACTTCGAAGGCGGCAAGTCCGTGTTCGAACTGACTCAGCAACACCATCACGATCACCTGATTTGCTTAGATTGTGGCCGTGTTATTGAATTCCGCGACGAATACATTGAAGGTCGTCAGCGCGAAATTGCTAAAAAACACGGTATCAAACTGACCAACCACAGCCTGTACCTGTACGGCCACTGTGAAGCAGGCGACTGCCGCGAAGATGACTCTTTGCACAATGACAAACCTGCGCAGTAATCTGCCGGGCTCGTTGATATCGACCTAAAATTAACCGCTGAAAAGCGGTTTTTTTATGCCCGTTTATCAGCGATGAAAGACATAAAAAACCCCGGCAAGCCGGGGTTTTCTGTCTCACCTTCAGGGATTGACGAGGTTTACTGCACCGGCGCAGGTGAGTTATTGGCTTTAATTTCCTTCCAGATTTTTCCACAATCGGCGGCGTAAGCCTGCCCGTCTCCGGTTTTGCGTGCCGTCAGGCAGCGCTGGTAATCCAGCACGCGTACCGTTTCCTGTTGTGCAAACTGCTGGTGAGCTTTCTCTTCCTTCAGAACGTTAAGAACCGCCTGGCAGGATGCAAGTTTGTCCGGCGAGCCTTCGGCAGTGTTGATGCAGGCGCTGTAAGCCTTGCGCAGTCTGGCATCTTCAGCCTGCCCTGACGTCTGGGAACAACCGGCCAGCAATAAAGACGTGGTCACGATCAGCAGTAATTTATTCATCGACATAGTGACCTCAGAAAATAGTGAATGGAGCGATAACGATAAATTTCACATCTTTTTCATCCTGGAAGATGTTGCCGTAACCACCGCCCCAGCTCGGAATATCTGAATGGTTGTCATACTGGGTGTAATGCAATTTGAACAACGTGCCTTTGGCGCGCCCTTCCTGAAGGGTGTAAAGCGCATCCAGACTCCACGCACTTTCTTTCAGACGCTGGCTTTGGTCATAAACTGCATTGGTGCTTGGCTTGGCATCCCATGCATAAACATAGGAACCGCCGACCGCGAAGCCCGGCAGATCCCATTTCGCCAGATCATATAAAACACCGGCATATACCGCTTTTTCGCCGTTGGCGTTGAAGTCGGAACGGTTATCCCACCACACATCGAGACGACCATTGGATGAGGAATACGTTGGGGTCATACGCTGAAGGAAGTAGCCCTGATTCCCCTCCGCCTTGACCATCGTCCCTTCCAGACGCCAGTCAAACTGGCCGGTGGTATAACCGAACGTCAGAGCCTGCAACCATGCCAGCCCATCGTACAAACTGTTAGGATCGTTTTTATCACTGATGCGGTCTTCTGCACCGTAGAACTGGTAGCTGGTGGTCAGCGGGTTACCCAGCAGATCCATTTTGTAAGAGGCTTTAGCGAAATACTGATCGACGTAGCTTTCCGCTTCGCCATAGGCGGCTTCGAGCACCAGATCATTTTTGAAGTCGTATTTCGCGCCCAGCGAGTGAATATAGGAAACACCGGTTTTTTTGTCATTCTGGCGGAAATCATCCATTTCCAGATGCCACGGTGATTTATATTCATCCGCCCACATGTAAGAGAAACTTAGTTCGCCCGGCTCGCCAAAATCATGTTTATATCCGGCTTCTGCGCCGCGATACGTGCCCGGCATGAAACTCCAGTGCGGCGCAATCAGGGTTTGGCCGGTAGGCTGAATGTAACCCGCGTGGCCCCAGAAGCCGCCGTATTTGAACTTACCGGCAGCTTTATACAGGCTGACTCCGCCTTTATCGCCAGAGTAATCTTCATCGTAGGCGTGATTTTTTGAGGAGAATGCAATTTCGTTCGGGTGGCCGCTGTCGCTGGCTTCGGCCATTTCAATTGCCGTAAAAGCTGCAACGTCGATGCCGAACATATCCCACGCATAACCGGAGGAGAAATCCAGATTCAGGTTGGCGGTGGCATGAGAAAGGTTAGTGGCGTATTTATCGTAATCAGGGTTGTTGACGGTGACTTTAGAGCCGTCGGGGCGGGTTTCTTCTTTGGTTTTATTCAGATCTTTGCGATCACGTTCGCGCTGCCAGTAATACACGCCACCGGTGAGCGTCGAATCATCAATAAAGCCCGCCGCGTTTGCCTCTTCAGAAAACATTAATCCGCCACCCAATAAGGTGCCGGCCAGAGAATACATCACAGGTTTCAGATAAGCCGATCCCCTGCCCCGGTTAAGGTGCTTGTGCATAGAAATTCCTCATTTTTGACTAAAAAGTAACTGCAAAACCCAAACGGGTATTAAAAGCGGGCGTCAGAGACGTCACCGTAAAAGCAAGGGTAGAGTATTTTTCGCGACGCGAATTATCAATGAGTAATTCATCATTGATCTCTGAAATATGACAAAGTGCACATAAAGATGAAAAAGTATTACAGAAAGAACTTTGTGGGAATTTAAGCGAGGGAAAAAGTGAAAACAATTAAGAATCAAATAACTAAAAAGGATAAGTCTGTGGTTTACACGTTTCAGCTTTCAGGGGTATTTAATCAGAGCCGCTAAAAAGTGCGCATCATAAACACATTAATTCGCGACAGAAATCAATTTCGATATTGCTTAAGGCATAAAAAAACGCAGCCGAAGCTGCGTTAAAAATAAGTCTTACTTCAATCAGACGACGGGTTTGCTTTCCCAGGTATCGCGCAGACCGACGGTGCGGTTAAACACCAGATGCTCCGCGCTGGAATAGCGGCTGTCGGCACAGAAGTAACCTTCACGTTCGAACTGCAGGCTGACTTCCGCCTGCGCCCCTGCCAGAGAAGGCTCTACAAAGCCCTGAGCGATAACCAGTGACTCCGGGTTGATGGTGGTCAGGAAATCCTCTGCCTGACCGGGGTTCGCTACGCTGAACAGACGGTCATACAGACGGAATTCTGCTGGCTTACCTTCAGTGGCGGAAACCCAGTGGATCACACCTTTCACCTTGCGGCCATCAGCAGGATCTTTGCTCAGCGTGTCGATATCGTAAGAACAGAAGATAGTGGTGATATTCCCTTCGGCATCTTTCTCAATGCGTTCCGCTTTGATCACATACGCATTGCGCAGGCGCACTTCTTTGCCCAGCACCAGACGCTTGTACTGCTTGTTAGCTTCTTCGCGGAAATCAGCCTGATCGATGTAAATCTCACGGGTGAAAGGCACGTCGCGGGTGCCCATTTCCGGCTTGCTCGGATGGTTTGGCATTTTCACCTGTTGCACGTCATCACCGGTAAAGTTTTCAATGATCACTTTAACCGGATTGATAACAGCCATGGCGCGCGGTGCGTTCTCGTTCAGATCGTCGCGAATGCAGGATTCCAGCGCCATCATTTCGACGTTGTTGTCTTGCTTGGTCACGCCAATACGACGACAGAATTCACGGATCGATGCAGCGGTATAACCACGGCGGCGCAGACCTGAAACGGTCGGCATACGCGGGTCGTCCCAGCCTTCTACAATCTTCTCGGTCACCAGCAGGTTCAGCTTACGCTTGGACATGATGGAGTATTCGAGATTCAGACGGGAAAACTCATACTGACGCGGATGGCATGGAATAGTGATGTTATCCAGCACCCAGTCATACAGACGGCGGTTGTCCTGGAATTCCAGCGTACATAACGAATGGGTGATCCCTTCCAGCGCATCGGAAATGCAGTGGGTGAAATCGTACATCGGGTAGATGCACCATTTTGTGCCGGTCTGATGATGCTCAGCGAACTTAATACGGTAGATAACCGGATCGCGCATCACGAAGAATGGCGATGCCATATCGATTTTGGCACGCAGACAGGCCGCACCTTCAGCGAATTCACCGTTGCGCATTTTTTCAAACAGCGCGATGTTTTCTTCCACGGAGCGATCGCGGTACGGGCTATTTTTACCCGGCGCAGTCAGGGAACCGCGATATTCGCGAATTTGGTCGGGGGAAAGTTCATCAACGTAAGCCAGACCTTTGTTGATCAATTCCAGCGCGTAAGCGTGCAGTTGATCGAAATAGTCTGAAGAGTAGTGGATATCACCGCTCCAGTCGAAGCCCAGCCACTGGACGTCGTGCTTGATAGACTCAACGAATTCGATGTCTTCTTTTGCCGGGTTGGTATCGTCAAAACGCAGATTGCACTGACCCTGATAGTCTTGTGCAATGCCGAAGTTCAGGCAGATAGACTTTGCATGGCCGATATGCAAATAGCCATTAGGCTCAGGCGGGAAACGGGTGTGAACGGTATTGTGTTTCCCGGTCGCCAGATCTTCATCAATAATCTGACGGATAAAATTTGTTGGGCGGGCTTCAGCCTCACTCATTGTGCAATTCCTCTACGCAACATTGACTCTACGGATAACCGCTTATGTTCCAACAAGCCACGTCGGGAAACAACCGTTAGTTGCATTAAATCGTGGTTATCCCCTCACAGGCTGTCCGAAAACAATAAAAAACGGGAAGAGATCGCTCTCTTCCCGTTTTGTTATCGCTGTAATGACATTTTCAGCAGCGGCGGTGACTGACACCGCCTCACTCAGTCAAAAAATTATTTGCCCTGAATGTCGAACAGCTTGGTCTGACCCGCGACCACTGAGCCGCTCGCCAGTGCACTGACACCGGTGTAATCATCGATATTGCTGACGACGACCGGGCTAATCATTGAGCGCGCATTGGCATTCAGATAATCCAGATCCAGTTCCAGCACAGGCTGACCGGCTGTCACAGTGGCACCTTCTTCGACCAGGCGGGTAAAGCCCTGACCGTTCAGCGTAACCGTATCAATCCCCATGTGAACCACGATTTCAGCGCCAGAAACAGTTTCCAGGCAGAACGCATGATTGGTGTTGAAGATTTTCACCACAGTGCCCGCAGCAGGCGATACCACGATTTTACCGGTAGGACGAATGGCGACACCATCACCAACGGCTTTGCTGGCGAAGGCTTCATCAGGTACCTGATCCAGCGCCACGATGTCACCGGTGACCGGAGACACCAGGGTTTCAACCACCGTTTTCACTGTGTTTGGCACGGCCTGAGGGGCAGCGTTGCTCATGGCGACTGGCGCGGCAGTTGCCACACCGGCAGCAACCGGACCACGGGCAATCACCTTCTTCATGGCATCGGCCAGAGATTCAGCTTTTGCACCCACAATAACCTGGATACTTTGTTTATTCAGACGAACGATACCCGATGCACCAAGGCGCTTACATGCAGCATCGTCAACCGTACCCGCATCTTTTACATTCAGACGCAGACGGGTAATACACGCATCAATTCCTTTGAAGTTATCAGAACCGCCCAACGCACCGATGTAGCTCAGCGCCAGCTGGTTAAGACCTTCTTCAGTATTGCTGTTGGCTTCCGGTGCACCCATGTCTACCGTGTCATCTTCGCGACCCGGCGTTTTCAGGTTGAACATACGGATGATCACGCTGAACAACACGAAGTAGATGATGAAGAAGACCACACCCATCACCAGCAACATCCAGACGTTTTTACTTGCCGCTGGCAGGTTGTACATCAACGCATAGTCGATCGCACCCGCAGAGAAAGAGAAGCCTGCATGGATACCCAGCGCCGTGGCAACGTACAGGCTGATCCCGGTCAGGATGGCGTGCACTAAATAGAGCAGCGGAGCGAGGAACATGAAGAGGAATTCTAACGGCTCGGTGACACCGGTCAGGAACGCCGTAACCGCAACGGACACCAGCATACCGCCAACCAATGGACGACGTTCTTTAGGCGCTGCGAAGTACATCGCAAATGCTGCACCTGGCAGACCAAACATCATGATTGGGAAGAAGCCGGACATGAACATCCCCGCCGTGCCGTCACCCGCGTAGAAGCGGTTGATGTCACCGTGGAACACAGTGCCTGCAGCGTTGGTGAAGTCACCAATCTGGAACCATGCGATGGTGTTCAGTACCTGATGCAGACCAGTTGGGATCAGCAGACGGTTAACGAAACCAAAGATACCGGCACCGAATGCACCCGCGCCCACGATCCACTCACCACCGGCGCGGATAGCATCCTGCACCGGAGGCCAGACGTAACCGAAGATCGCGGCCAGAACCAGACAAAAGAAGCCGGTTGCGATAGGAACGAAACGTTTCCCACCGAAGAAGCTCAGGAAGTCAGGCAGTTTGATATCAGACCAGCGGTTGTAAACCATACCGCCCACCAGACCGGTGATAATACCGGCCAGCACGCCCATGTTAACGGCCGGGTTAATGGTGATCATCGCTTTGGTCAGGATAAAGTAACCGATGCCGCCTGCTAATGCTGCGGCACCTGCGTTGTCTTTAGACCAGCTGGACGCCACACCGATGGCGAAAATGAGCGCCAGGTTATCGAAAATCCCGCCACCGGCTTGCGCGATGAAAGGCATGTTAAGAAGATCAGGCTGACCGAAGCGCAGCAATAACGCAGCGACCGGCAGTACGGCTATCGGCAGCTGTAGCGCTCTGCCTAAACGCTGAAAGAATCCAAGAATATTCACATTTCCCCCTATCCGCCGTCAGGCGAATCACCTAAGTAGTTTAATTAGTATGGTTACTACCTTTACTGTTTACCGTTCCGATTTAACCAACTGCTCTGCGAGTGTAAAAAGATTATTTCGTATCGCAAATTAAAACCTCTCTTTTTGTGATAATTGTCACCAAAAAGAGGTGATAACATGCCATCAGACTGGTCAACACACAAAACTTATTTTATTATTAAAAAAATCTAGACGGTATTGTGCCAGCCATAAACTTTCACGGTGGTTTACGCTTAACAAGACCGCCTTTGAACCGAAGAACTTTTGCTTTTGTTTTGTCTACACATGTCCCAAGGTCTTCAGTTTCGACTAAGGGTATGAACAGTATATTCAATATTCTGAAATCAAGAGGTACGTGATGAGACTTATTCCTTTAAATACCACCACTGAAGTCGGCAAATGGGCTGCGCGCCATATCGTTGAGCGCATCAATGCCTTCAAACCTACTGCTGAGCGCCCTTTCATTCTCGGTCTTCCTACCGGTGGTACCCCGCTTGAAGCTTACAAACACCTTATCGCTATGCATAAAGCAGGCCAGGTTAGCTTCAAAAACGTCGTGACCTTTAACATGGATGAATATGTTGGCCTGCCGCAGGAACACCCTGAGAGCTATCATACCTTCATGTACAAAAACTTCTTTGATCACGTTGATATTCCAAGTGAAAATATCAATCTGCTGAATGGTAATGCGCCAGATATCGATGAAGAATGCCGCAAGTACGAAGAAAAAATTAAATCCTACGGCAAAATTAACCTGTTCATGGGCGGCGTAGGCAATGATGGCCATATCGCGTTTAACGAACCGGCTTCTTCACTGGCATCCCGCACGCGTATCAAGACGCTGACTCATGAAACCCGCATTGCGAACTCCCGTTTCTTCGACAACGACGTGTCTCAGGTGCCAAAATACGCCCTGACCGTTGGCGTAGGTACACTGCTGGATGCGGAAGAAGTGATGATCCTGGTGACCGGCCACGCGAAGGCGCAGGCGCTTGAAGCCGCTGTTGAAGGTAACATTAACCACATGTGGACCATCAGCTGCCTGCAACTGCACGCGAAAGCCGTTATGGTGTGTGACGAGCCGTCCACCATGGAACTGAAAGTCAAAACTGTTAAATATTTCCGCGAGTTAGAAGCGGAAAATATGAAAAATCTTTAACTAAACATTATGCCCGAAGCCAGTCGCGTTGCAGCACCGCAGCGGCCGCGCGACTGGAGCAGGGCAAACGTACTAGGGGGCATGATGTACGCATTGATTAACGGCCGGATCTATACCGGTCATGACGTTCTGGATAACCACGCGGTCGTGATTGCTGACGGCAAAATCGAACGTGTCTGCCCGCTCAGCGAGCTGCCAGAAAATGTGGAAACCCGCGATCTGGACGGTGCCATTCTTGCTCCCGGATTTATCGACCTGCAGCTTAACGGCTGTGGCGGCGTGCAGTTCAACGATTCTCTGGAAGCCATTTCCGTAGAAACGTTAGAGATCATGCAGAAAGCCAACGAAAAATCTGGCTGTACCAGTTTCTTACCGACGCTGATCACCTGTAGCGATGACTACATGAAACACGGTATCAGCGTGATGCGCACTTATCTGGAAAAATACCCCAATCAGGCACTGGGTCTGCACCTTGAAGGGCCTTATCTCAGCCCGGAGAAAAAAGGCACCCATAATCCGGCCTTTATCCGCCTGCCAGACAGCGCAATGATTGATTTCCTGTGTGCAAATGCCGAAGTGATTACTCAACTGACGCTGGCACCTGAACAGGTCGATGCAAAATACATTCGCCAGCTGCGTGATGCAGGGATTGTGGTGTCCGCCGGACATTCCAATTCAACGTATGAGCAGGCGCGCACCGGTTTCGCCGCCGGTATCTCCTTCGCCACGCACCTTTATAATGCAATGCCTGCCATTACCGGCCGCCAGCCTGGCCTGATTGGTGCAATTTTCGATACACCTGAAGTCTATACTGGCGTGATTGCTGACGGTTTGCACGTTGACTGGGCGAATATCCGCAACGCGAAAAAGCTCAAAGGTGACAAGCTGGTGCTGGTCACAGATGCCACTGCGCCAGCAGGTGCCAACATTGATGAGTTCATTTTTGCCGGTAAAACAATATACTACCGTGATGGACTCTGTGTGGACGAGAACGGAACACTGAGCGGCTCTGCCCTGACCATGATCGAAGCGGTACAGAACAGCGTCGAACATGTTGGCATCGCACTGGATGAAACGCTGCGTATGGCGTCACTTTATCCGGCACGCGCTATCGGTTTCGACGACCAGTTAGGCAGCATCGAAGCAGGCAAAGTCGCCAACCTCACCGCGTTCACTCATGATTTTAAAATCACAAAAACTATCGTTAACGGTGACGAAGTTTAATTGAGCGGATAACAGCATTGATGACAACTGGCGGACAGCAGGCACAAATCGGCAACGTTGATCTGGTTAAGCAGTTAAACGGCGCGGCGGTTTACCGCCTGATTGATCAACAGGGGCCCATTTCGCGCATTCAGATTGCCGACGTGAGCCAGCTTGCGCCCGCCAGTGTGACCAAAATCACCCGACAGTTACTCGAGCGTGGCCTCATAAAAGAGGTGGAACAACAGGCGTCCACCGGGGGCCGTCGCGCGATTTCGATCATCACCGAAACCCGCCCTTTTCATACCATCGCCGTACGCCTTGGTCGCCACGATGCGACGATTACGCTCTACGATCTCAGCGCCAAATCACTGGCCGAACAGCATTACGCCCTGCCGGAACGCACTCAGGAAACCCTTGAGAACGCGCTCTTTGAGGCGATCTCGCAATTTATCGAGCTGAACCAGCGCAAAATCCGCGAGCTGATTGCGATTTCCGTCATCCTTCCCGGCCTGGTTGATCCAAACAAAGGTATCGTGCGTTACATGCCGCATATCAGCGTCGGCGCTTGGAAATTAGTGGACGCGCTCGAAGCCCGCTTCAAAGTCACCAGTTTTGTCGGCCACGATATCCGCAGTCTGGCGCTCGCTGAGCACTATTTCGGTGCAACCCGCGACTGTCAGGACTCCATTTTAGTTCGTTTGCACCGCGGTACCGGCGCGGGAATTATTGTTAACGGGCAGATTTTTCTGGGCAGTAACGGAAATGTGGGCGAGATCGGCCACATTCAGATCGACCCGTTGGGTGAACGCTGCCATTGCGGGAATTTTGGCTGTCTGGAAACCGTTGCTGCCAACGCGGCCATCGAAAATCGCGTGCGTCATCTGCTCACACAAGGCTATGCCAGCAAACTCAGCCTCAATGACTGTTCGATTTCCGCTATTTGCAAAGCGGCAAACCGCCACGATGCCCTCGCGACGGAAGTGATCGACCACGTAGGTCGTCAGCTGGGAAAAGCCGTGTCGATTGCCATCAACCTGTTTAATCCGCAAAAAGTGGTGATTGCCGGTGAAATTACTGAGGCCGATAAAGTCCTGCTGCCTGCGATTCAAAACTGCATTAATGCGCAGGTTCTGAAAGATTTTCGCCGCAACCTGCCGGTGGTGACGTCGGCGCTGAATCATCAGTCGGCGATTGGCGCTTTTGCACTGGTCAAACGCGCCATGCTCAATGGCGTTCTTTTGCAGCGTCTGCTGGAAAATTAAGACGTGCTATAGTTGTTGGCTGCCAGAAATGGAGCTGGAAAAGTGGGTTTGGAAATCATGACTATAAAGAATGTTATCTGTGACATTGATGGCGTGCTGTTGCACGACAATACCGCAGTACCCGGCGCCGATCGTTTTCTCGCCCGTATTCAGGAACAGGGAATGCCTCTGGTCATTCTCACCAACTACCCTTCTCAGACCGCGCAGGATCTGGCAAATCGCTTCAGTGCGGCCGGTCTTGACGTGCCGGAAAGCGCTTTCTTTACCTCCGCCATGGCGACCGCAGATTTCCTGAAACGTCAGGAAGGCAAAAAAGCCTACGTGGTCGGCGAAGGTGCGCTGATCCACGAACTGTATAAAGCCGGTTTCACCATTACTGACATCAATCCTGATTTTGTGATCGTCGGCGAAACCCGCTCTTACAACTGGGATATGATCCATAAAGCGGCGTTCTTCGTTGCGAACGGCGCACGCTTTATTGCCACCAATCCGGATAACCACGGCCACGGATTTACCCCGGCCTGCGGTGCGCTGTGCGCGCCCATCGAAAAAATCACTGGCCGCAAACCCTTTTATGTCGGTAAACCGAGCCCGTGGATCATTCGCTCAGCGCTCAACAAAATGCAGGCGCACTCCGATGGCACGGTGATTGTGGGTGACAATCTGCGAACCGACATTCTGGCAGGCTTCCAGGCCGGTCTGGAGACTATTCTGGTGCTCTCCGGCGTTTCAACACTCAATGACATCGAAGGCATGCCGTTCCGTCCGACCTGGATTTATCCTTCTGTCGCTGATATCGATATCATTTAACGACGTCCTTTAAGTCTCTGAAAGCGAGCCCTGACTTTTGTTATGGCTCGTTTTTTTTTGTCTTGTTGCTTGTTTTATCTCCTCTTTTCTCATTTTTTGCATGCCCGTCAATATTTCGCGATAAAATTGATGATTCATCAATAAAAACATCTTAAAACTAATAATCCGCTAAAGATCTGCACCTGTTAACAGACTATTTGTCAGAAGAGCATTAAACCGCTTGCACAGGATGGGGGTTTTGACGCATTTTCATAGTCAGCAACGCAACATCGCCAGACTCAAACAGAAAGACCGGCAACGTTGACCCTCATAAAAATGACAGCCAGAGAAACGTTAGGGAGAAAGACTTATGTGTTCAATTTTCGGTGTGCTCGATATCAAAACTGACTCCGTCGAGCTGCGCAAAAAAGCGCTGGAACTTTCGCGCCTGATGCGCCACCGCGGACCCGACTGGTCCGGCGTATTTGCCAGCGATAAAGCGATTTTATCGCATGAGCGTCTGTCCATTGTCGACGTCAACAACGGTGCACAGCCTCTGTACAACGCAGCACACACCCACGTTCTGGCTGTAAACGGCGAAATCTACAACCACCAAGCTTTGCGCGCTGAGTTAGGCGACAAGTATGAATTCCAGACAGCTTCAGACTGCGAAGTGATTTTGGCGCTGTATCAGGAAAAAGGTCATGACTTCCTCGATGACCTGCAAGGTATGTTCGCCTTTATTCTCTATGACACAGAAAAAGACGCTTACCTGATTGGCCGCGATCATCTGGGCATCATCCCGCTGTACATGGGTTATGACGAAAACGGCAACATGTATGTGGCGTCAGAAATGAAAGCGCTGGTGCCGGTTTGCCGCACGATCAAAGAATTCCCGGCGGGCAGCTTCCTGTGGAGCCAGGACGGTGAGATCCGCGAATATTATCATCGCGACTGGTTCGATTATGACAACGTCAAAGACAACGTTACGGATGCCAAAGCATTGAAAGATGCGCTGGAAGAGTCTGTAAAAAGTCACCTGATGTCTGACGTGCCTTACGGCGTGCTGCTGTCCGGTGGTCTTGATTCCTCCGTCATTTCTGCGATTACTAAGAAATTTGCCGGTCGTCGTATCGAAGACAAAGATCAAAGCGAAGCCTGGTGGCCGCAACTGCACTCCTTTGCTGTCGGACTGGAAGGTTCACCCGATTTACGCGCAGCCAAAGAAGTGGCAACGCATTTGGGCACCGTGCACCATGAAATTCATTTCACCGTGCAGGAAGGGCTGGATGCAATTCGCGACGTGATTTATCACATCGAAACCTATGACGTCACCACCATTCGTGCTTCGACGCCGATGTACTTAATGTCGCGTAAAATCAAAGCGATGGGCATTAAAATGGTGCTGTCGGGTGAAGGCGCAGACGAAGTCTTGGGCGGATACCTTTACTTCCATAAAGCACCAAACGCCAAAGAATTCCACGAAGAAACCGTGCGTAAACTGCTGGCCCTGCATATGTATGATTGTGCCCGCGCCAACAAAGCGATGTCTGCCTGGGGCGTTGAAGCCCGCGTACCGTTCCTGGACAAAAAATTCCTCGACGTGGCAATGCGCCTGAACCCGAAAGACAAGATGTGCGGCAACGGTAAAATGGAGAAACATATCCTGCGTGAATGTTTCGAGTCCTATTTACCACACAGCGTTGCATGGCGTCAGAAAGAGCAATTCTCTGATGGTGTGGGCTACAGCTGGATCGATACGTTAAAAGAAGTGGCTGCTCAGCAGATCACCGATCAACAACTCGAAACTGCACATTTCCGTTTCCCGTACAACACGCCGACCTCGAAAGAAGGCTACCTGTACCGTACGATTTTTGAAGAGTTATTCCCGGTTCCAAGCGCGGCAGAATGCGTGCCTGGCGGCCCTTCAGTGGCCTGTTCTTCTGCGAAAGCCATCGAGTGGGATGAAGCGTTCAAAAACATGGACGATCCTTCTGGCCGTGCGGTGGGCGTACACCAGTCTGCCTACAAATAATCGATTTCAGGGTTACTCTTCCCTTCATTAATGGGCCACTTTTGGCCCATTTTTTTATGGGTAAAGCCAGTAAAAATAATGTCTTTTGCCCAATTAATCACCAGAGTGGTTATAAGCCAGACAAATGAACGCCATCAACGCTTTTTCTCCAAAAAAGGTGTTGACGCAAAACGGTCATATACGCATAATGCGCCCCGCAACGCCGATGAAGGTAGCGCGAAAAAAGATGGCTACGTAGCTCAGTTGGTTAGAGCACATCACTCATAATGATGGGGTCACAGGTTCGAATCCCGTCGTAGCCACCATCTTTTTTGCGGGAGTGGCGAAATTGGTAG
The DNA here is from genome assembly GCF_003697865.1 of Rahnella sp. Larv3_ips. Lineage (NCBI taxonomy): Bacteria > Pseudomonadati > Pseudomonadota > Gammaproteobacteria > Enterobacterales > Yersiniaceae > Rahnella > Rahnella sp. Larv3_ips. Next base: position 419,076 of record NZ_MJIB01000005.1, read on the forward strand.
ACGCACTAGATTTAGGTTCTAGCGCCGCAAGGTGTGCGAGTTCAAGTCTCGCCTCCCGCACCATTTCCGGACATCGGTAGCACAGTTGGGGTATCGCCAAGCGGTAAGGCACTGGTTTTTGATACCAGCATTCCCAGGTTCGAATCCTGGTACCCCAGCCATTTCTTTATTGTCATGTCATTGATGTGTCAGCAGAGAAAACCCAGTTTGAAGTTGTTGTACTGTTGGGGTATCGCCAAGCGGTAAGGCACTGGTTTTTGATACCAGCATACCCTGGTTCGAATCCAGGTACCCCAGCCATACTTCTTCTTTTTGCTGGTAAGCACTTGAAATTTATTATTAAGTTAGTTAAATTAGTGCTTGAAGTTTTGAAGTAAATCAGTAAAATTTGGCTACGTAGCTCAGCTGGTTAGAGCACATCACTCATAATGATGGGGTCACAGGTTCAAATCCCGTCGTAGCCACCATTTTACAACTGAGCATTCTTATTAAAGAGTTCAATTGTAGAAAGCAGTAAGAAACACCATTGGGGTGTCGCCAAGCGGTAAGGCTCTGGTTTCTGATACCAGCATACCCAGGTTCGAATCCTGGCACCCCAGCCACATTAGAAAGGCCCGCAAATTATTTTGCGGGCCTTTTGCATTTCTGAGCGTTATTTTTCTGCCATGTTTTAGCTGGCAGAGGACATTCTGCCAGCCTTCTGATCGTCAGATCCCCAGTGCGTATTTCAATGCTTTCGTCTTCAGGCCACCGGCGCGCTCAGCAGTCATCAGCGCCAGATTACGCAAGGCTTTCACTGGCGCCAAATCATTGCTAAACGCGGTGTAGAACAAATCCATTCCACTTTGCATCAGCAAATTATCCAGACGTCGCTGACGCTGATAACGCAACAACACCTTTTCGCTGCTCCAGGCTTCATCATGATCACGCGCTTTTTCCAGCACGGATAATAACGACTCAACGTCACGATAGCCCAGATTCACGCCCTGCCCGGCTAGCGGGTTGATGGTATGCGCTGCGTCACCGACCAGGGCTAACCCCGGTAAGACATAGCGCTGGGCATGGCGGCGAACCAATGGGAATGCCCCGGCAGACAGCGCCTGAACCTTTCCAAGCCGCGCCGGAAAGGCCTGCATAATTTCTGTGGTCAGCTGTTTCATGTTCAGCGTTTGCAAATAACGGATACGCTGCGGGCTGTCGTACCAGACCAGCGAGGCCTGATGCCCAAACAGTGGCAGGAAAGCCCGCGGACCTGACGGAAAGAATTGCTGCCATGTGACATCCTGATCCGGCGTTTGTGTTTCGACATTAATCAGCATGCAGTTCTGACGATACTGCCAGCCATCCACGCCAATCCCTGCGAGCTGACGCACCAGCGAGTTTGCCCCGTCAGCAGCAATCACCAGCTGCGTATGCAGCAGCTCACCGGTGGTGAGCTGAAGCGACCAGGTATTGTCGTCATGCTTTAAGAGATGGCGCAATTTTGCCGGGCAAAAACGGGCAAGATTCGGACAGGCATCAAACTGCTGCCACAGAGCAAGCTGAAGCACACGGTTTTCTACCATGAACCCGAGCTCCGGCAACCCGAGGGACTGCGCATCAAACTTCACTTCGGAGCCATCGACCTCCCAGGTTTCCAGGCGGCGGTAAGGCACTGAACGCATTTTTTCAACGGCATGCCACGCACCCAGTTTCTGTAAAAAACGTGCAGATGCACAGCCAATGGCGGAGATGCGTAAATCAGCCGGTGCTGAAGGATCAAATCCGGCAGGCTCTTCATTCTCGATCAATGCCACCTGCAGGCCCTGCTGTGCCAGACCAAGCGCCGCCGCAGCCCCCACCATCCCGCCACCGACAATCACTGCATCAAATAACTTCTCAGGATTATTCATTTTATTCCGGCTTTTTATTCAGTTCATTGAGCAAAGTGTACCGGATTTTTGTGTCTGCATCAGAACCTAAGCTGCTTTCCTGCACTGGTCACCACCGGAGTGAGGGTTTACAATAGTTCCCCTGAACTGCGCTATGCATTGCGGCATTGCCAAACATCCGTTTTTTCCTCCGTATTGAGTACTGACACGCTGATGACTAAAAAACTGCACATTAAAACCTGGGGCTGCCAGATGAATGAATACGATTCATCCAAAATGGCAGACCTTCTCGAAAGCACCCACGGTTATCAGCTGACGGATAATGCTGAAGAGGCGGATATTCTCCTGCTCAACACCTGTTCAATCAGGGAAAAAGCTCAGGAGAAAGTGTTCAGCCTGCTCGGCCACTGGAAATTACTCAAAAAGAAAAACCCGGATGTGATTATTGGTGTCGGCGGCTGCGTGGCCTCTCAGGAAGGTGAATTGCTGCGTAAGCGCGCGCCGTGCGTGGATATCGTCTTCGGCCCGCAGACCCTGCACCGCCTGCCGGAAATGGTGAATCATGTGCGCGGAACGCACAGCCCTGTCGTGGACATCAGCTTCCCGGAAATCGAAAAATTCGACCGTTTACCTGAGCCCCGTGCCGATGGCCCAACAGCGTTCGTCTCTATTATGGAAGGGTGCAATAAATATTGCAGTTTCTGCGTCGTGCCTTACACCCGTGGCGAGGAAGTCAGCCGTCCTTGTGATGACGTTCTGTTTGAAGTCGCGCAACTGGCGGCGCAAGGCGTACGTGAAGTTAATCTGCTCGGGCAGAATGTGAACGCCTATCGCGGCGAAGCGTTTGAAGGTGGGATCTGTACGTTTGCAGAATTGCTGCGTCTGGTTGCCGCGATTGACGGCATTGACCGCATTCGCTTTACCACCAGCCATCCGGTTGAATTCACTGACGATATCATTGAGGTGTATAAAGATACGCCGGAGCTGGTGAGCTTCCTGCATCTGCCAATTCAGAGCGGTTCAGACCGCATCCTGACCATGATGAAACGCCCCCATACGGTGCTGGAATACAAATCGACCATCCGCAAATTACGCGCTGCACGTCCGGATATCCATTTCAGTTCTGACTTCATTATCGGCTTCCCTGGCGAAACCCACGATGATTTCGAACGCACCATGGACCTGATTGCACAGGTCAATTACGACGTTAGCTTCAGCTTCATCTACTCACCACGCCCCGGCACCCCCGCAGCAGACATGGTCGATGATGTCGCAATGGACGAGAAGAAACAGCGTCTGGCGCTGTTGCAGGACAGAATTACGCAGCAGGTCATGCGCTTTAGTCGCGCCACGCTCGGCACGGTTCAGCGTATTCTGGTCGAAGGAACATCGCGTAAGGATATTATGGAGCTGACCGGGCGCACGGAGTGTAACCGCGTGGTTAACTTTGAAGGCACCCCCGACATGATTGGTAAATTTGTCGACGTGGAAATCGTCGATGTGTATACCAACTCGTTGCGTGGCGTAGTCGTGCGGACCGAAGAGCAAATGGCGCTGCGCCTGCATGAATCGCCGCAATCTGTGATCGCCCGTACGCGTAAAGAAAACGAATTAGGCGTTGGAATGTATCAACCCTGAATCATCAAAGTAATGCATTAAAAAACCTGCACAGGGCGCTTTGGCGTCCTGTTTTCATTTAAGAATTTCCACATTACGGCCGTCAGAAGGGTTTAATTTTTCGCGACAGGCCGCATATTCGAATGAAGGTCCCTGCAACGCGTGCCGCAGCGCAGCATATTTTGCCAAGGGGATGTATTATTAACTCAGGTATGGTTAACGGCTGTCAGCAGTTCGCAGCCGGGTAAAATCGCAACAGGTCCAAAGTGGCCCAGAGGATTCGTTTGAACGTTGTAACACAAGAGATTTTACTGGAGCCTGAAGACAATCAGCGCCTGATGAGCCTGTGCGGGCCGTTTGATGACAACATCAAACAACTGGAACGCCGGTTGGGCGTGGAAATCAACCGTCGTGATAACGCATTTAAACTGGTCGGTAAAAGCCTGGCCGTCGCCGCAGCGGCAGATATCCTGCGTGACTTATACGTCGACACGGCACCGGTGCGTGGTGAAACTCAGGATATCGATCCTGAGAAAATCCATCTGGCCATTAAAGAAAGCCGCGTGCTGGAGCAAACCGCAGAAAGCGTGCCTGACTATGGCAAATCGGTCATCATCAAAACCAAACGTGGGATGGTGAAACCGCGTACGCCGAATCAGGCGCAGTACATCGCCAATATTTTCGATCACGACATCACCTTTGGTATCGGTCCGGCGGGTACGGGTAAAACCTATCTGGCGGTGGCCGCTGCCGTTGATGCGCTGGAGCGTCAGGAAGTGCGTCGCATTCTTCTGACCCGCCCGGCAGTAGAAGCCGGTGAAAAACTGGGCTTCCTGCCTGGCGATCTCAGCCAGAAAGTTGACCCGTACCTGCGCCCGTTGTATGACGCACTGTTCGAAATGCTTGGTTTCGAGAAAGTCGAAAAGCTGATTGAGCGCAACGTGATTGAAGTCGCCCCGCTGGCCTACATGCGTGGCCGGACACTCAATGACGCCTTTATTATTCTCGACGAAAGCCAGAACACCTCTATTGAACAGATGAAGATGTTCCTGACCCGCATTGGTTTCAACTCCAAAGCGGTGATCACCGGCGACGTGACGCAAATTGACTTACCGCGCCATCAGAAATCCGGTCTGCGCCACGCCATTGAGGTACTGTCGTCGGTTGAAGAGTTAAGCTTTAACTTTTTCCACAGTGAAGACGTGGTTCGCCACCCTGTCGTGGCGCGTATCGTTGTCGCGTACGAAGCCTGGGAAGAAGAAGATCAGAAACGCCGCGATGCGATTACCGCAGAGCGTAAACATGAACACATTTCATCCCAACAGGTCAGTCAATGAATACGGTAATCCTCGATCTACAAATTGCCTGTGAAGAGACAGCAGGTTTACCGTCAGAAAATGACTTTCAGACATGGCTGGAAGCCGTGCTTCCACAGTTTCAGGAAGAATCAGAAGTCACCATCCGTCTGGTCGATATCCCTGAAAGCCATGAACTTAATATGACGTATCGTGGCATGGATAAACCGACCAACGTGTTATCCTTCCCGTTCGAAGCTCCTCCGGGCATGGAAATGCCGCTGCTGGGCGATTTGATCATTTGTCGTCAGGTCGTCGAGAAGGAAGCCAAAGAGCAGGAAAAAGAGTTGCTGGCACACTGGGCACATATGGTTATTCACGGCAGTTTGCATTTGCTGGGGTATGACCATATCGTTGACGAAGAAGCCGAAGAAATGGAATCGATTGAAACTGAGATCATGCAGGGGCTGGGTTATCCGGACCCGTATATTTCAGAGAAAGAAGATAACTGAGATTAGTTCTGTCTATAGCAACCCGATGGAAAGGAGAGTTCTCCTTTCCATCGGCGTTTACTAAGCGAGCTAAATATTTTTCACTAACACGAGTAAAACAAACCAAACGCCATGAGCGATGACCATTCACAAAATAGTGACAGCCCCAGTCCCAAGAAGGGCTTCTTTTCCCTTATCCTTAGCCAACTTTTTCACGGTGAACCTAAAAACCGTGGCGATTTGGTTGAGCTGATCCGTGATTCAGAACAAAACGATCTGATCGACCCCGATACCCGTGACATGCTGGAAGGCGTGATGGATATCGCCGAGCAGCGCGTCCGGGACATCATGATCCCCCGTTCTCAAATGATCACGCTTAAACGCAATCAACCGCTGGAAGAGTGCCTCGATGTCATCATCGAATCTGCCCACTCACGCTTCCCGGTGATCAGCGAAGATAAGGATCACATTGAAGGCATCCTGATGGCCAAAGACTTGCTGCCGTTTATGCGCACAACGTCTGAGCCATTCAGCATCGATAAAGTGCTGAGAACCGCCGTGGTCGTTCCTGAGAGCAAACGCGTCGACCGCATGCTGAAAGAATTCCGCTCCCAGCGTTATCATATGGCGATTGTCGTTGATGAATTCGGCGGCGTTTCCGGTCTGGTGACCATCGAAGATATCCTCGAACTGATTGTCGGCGAAATCGATGATGAGTACGACGAAGCGGAAGATCTGGATATCCGCCAGCTCAGCCGTCACACGTATACTGTTCGCGCCCTCGCGCCGATTGAAGACTTCAATGAAGTGTTCCAGACAAATTACAGTGACGACGAAGTTGATACTATTGGTGGTCTGGTCATGCAGTCCTTCGGCCATTTACCGGCCCGTGGTGAAAGCATTGAAATTGACGGTTACCTGTTCAAGGTTGCGATGGCAGACAGCCGCCGTATCATTCAGGTTCACGTAAAAATACCGGACGACGCGCCGCAACCAATACTGGAAGAATAATTCTCCATGGCAATTGCCTCTTTATACCAACGCCAGCGGGTTCGCGCCCTGCTGGCGCTCTTATTCGGTGCCTGTGGCACGTTCTCCTTTTCCCCTTATGACTTCTGGCCTGCTGCGATTTTATCGCTCTGCGGCCTGCTGGCATTAACGCTGGATCGCCGCCCGTCTCAGGCCTCGCTGATCGGCTTCTTCTGGGGAATGGGTCTTTTTGGCAGTGGCGTAAACTGGGTGTATGTCAGTATCGCCACCTTTGGCGGCATGCCGGAAGCCATCAACCTGTTTCTGGTGGTTTTGCTGGCGGCGTATTTGTCGCTTTACACCATGCTGTTTGCCGGCGTATTCAGCAAACTATGGCCGAAAACAACCTGGTGGAAACTGGCGCTTGCCGCGCCCGCCCTATGGCAAATCACCGAGTTTTTGCGTGGCTGGGTGCTGACTGGTTTTCCGTGGCTGCAATTTGGCTACAGTCAGATCGACGGTCCGCTGAAAGGCCTCGCGCCGATCACCGGTGTTGATGGCATTACGCTGCTGCTGACGTCGTTGAGCGGCCTGCTGGTTTACGCATTCCACCAGCGGCGCATCACGCCGGGAATCATTGCGCTGGCCATGTTATTGCTGCCGTGGCCGTTGCGTTACGTTCACTGGTATCAGGAACAGACGGACAAAACGGTGGATGTCGCGCTGGTTCAGGGCAACATTCCACAGTCGATGAAGTGGGATCCGAAAGCGCTGGAAAGTGCTTTGCAAACCTATCTGGATCTCAGCCGCCCGTACCTTGGCAAAGCCAATATGATCATCTGGCCGGAATCAGCAATTTCAGATATTGAATCCGATCAGCAAGCCTTCCTGAGTATGGTGGATAACATCTACCGCTCGCACGGCACGCAGCTGGTTACCGGCGTTATTGATGCCCGTCGCAATGAAGAAGGCATGAAGGTGTATAACAGCGCCATTGTGCTCGGCGGCGAGCAGTCTTACCGCTATCCGGACGACAACCGTTTCAATAAACATCATCTGGTACCGTTTGGGGAATTCGTGCCACTGGAAACCATACTGCGCCCTCTGGCACCGTTCTTCGATTTACCGATGTCGGGGCTGACCAGCGGGGCGTACGTCCAGAAACCACTGATGGTCAGCGGCCTTAATCTGACCACCGCGATTTGCTATGAAGTGGTATTTGGTGAACAGGTGCGCGATAACCTGCAACCGGATACTAACTTTCTGCTGACGATTTCCAACGATGCCTGGTTCGGCCATTCGATTGGTCCGTGGCAGCATTTCCAGATGGCGCGCATGCGTTCACTGGAACTGGGGCGCCCTCTGCTGCGCAGCACCAACAACGGTGTTACCGCGGTTGTGAATGCGCAGGGTGACATTACGGCCGAAATTCCGCAGTTTACACGCCAGGTGCTGAACGTGAAGGTTACGCCCACTACCGGCATGACCCCTTACGCACGCATGGGCTGGTGGCCGGTGTGGTTTGTGACCCTGCTCATGGCCGTTGTGGCTATCTGGCTGGGACGTCGTAAAGGCCAGATCATCCCCTGATGTAAGTCATCAATAAGCCCTGTTAAGACAGGGCTATACTGTCAGGCGCCTTCGGGCGCCTGTTCTTTTTTGTCGCAACCCCTTCCCTGCCTGCAAAACCCCTCCCTGTTACCTGCTGCCGATTGTTTGAAAGGCGGTATTAAGCGCTGAATTTTAATTTGCCTTCGAAGTTAAATCAGGCCAACTGGCACGCGTTTTGCTACATCTGTTTGAAAGATATCTGATTAGTGACATTTTTTGACGTCTTGCATCATTTTGGTACAAAAAGGCTGTTCCTCATGCACTTTTGAAGTGCATAGCCTGTTGTCTGCTTTGATTTGGTGCGCGCCCCGTCTCAAAAAAGAAACAATGTTGTTTCATAAATTTCACATTCAGTTATTTTCTAGCTTCATATGACGAGGCATTAGCACTTTCTGATCCCTGAGTTTGGATCCCTAATGACAGCAAGGAGTTGGACATGCAATTGCGCAAATTGGCGTTATCAGTACTGTTGGCAAGCGTTGCCGCAAGCAGCTTTGCCCACGCGGAAGAACTGACCGGCACTCTGAAAAAAATTAAAGATAATGGTGTTATCGTCGTCGGTCACCGTGAGTCCTCGGTGCCATTCTCTTACTACAATAACGAACAGAAAGTCGTAGGTTATTCACAGGACTATTCCAACGCTATCGTTGATGCAGTCAAGAAAAAGCTGGACCTGCCCAACCTGCAAGTAAAAATGATGCCAATCACCTCGCAAAACCGTATCCCGCTGCTGCAAAACGGCACTTACGATTTTGAGTGTGGTTCAACCACCAATAATCTGGAACGTCAGCAACAAGCGGCCTTCTCAGACACCATCTTCGTTATCGGCACCCGTCTGTTAGTCAAAAAAGGCTCAGATATCAAAGATTTCTCTGACCTGAAAGGCAAAACCGTCGTGGTCACCTCCGGCACCACCTCTGAAGTGCTGCTGAACAAACTGAACGAAGAGAAGAAACTGGATCTGCGCATTATCAGCGCCAAAGACCACGGTGACTCTTTCCGTACGCTGGAAACAGGCCGTGCGGTTGCGTTCATGATGGATGATGCACTGCTGGCGGGCGAACGTGCTAAAGCCAAAAAACCTGATAACTGGGAAATCATCGGTACGCCGCAGTCGAAAGAAGCTTACGGCTGCATGATGCGTAAAGACGATGCGGAATTCAAAAAACTGGTTGATGACACCATCGTGAAGGCGCAAACCTCCGGTGAAGCAACCAAGTGGTTTGAAACCTGGTTCAAAAAACCTATTCCTCCGAAAAACCTGAACATGAACTTTGAATTGTCTGACGACATGAAAGCCCTGTTCAAAGCACCAAACGATAAAGCACTGTAATAGTAAGCAGACGGGTAGTACCGGGTATTAAAAATAAAGGCTGGCCAACCAGCTTGTGATGATGGTCCGAAAGGACAGACAGACCAGATGCGGGGTGGTCGTTCCCCACCCCGCATTTTTTCCGCCACTCACCCATGTTTATGGTTACGTCATCACTCAGAGGGGTAGTTTATTACCCGTGTCATGGAGTTTTTATGTCAATAGATTGGAACTGGGGCATCTTCCTGCAAGACGCCCCCTTCGGCAATACCACCTATCTGGGCTGGATTTGGAATGGATTTCAGGTCACGGTCGCGTTGTCGATTTGTGCCTGGATTATTGCCTTCTTCGTCGGCTCCCTGTTCGGTATTTTGCGTACCGTCCCCAACCGTTTTCTCTCCGGCATCGGTACCTGTTACGTTGAATTGTTCCGTAACGTGCCGCTGATTGTGCAATTCTTTATCTGGTATCTGGTGGTGCCTGAGCTATTGCCGGAAAACATCGGCATGTGGTTCAAATCAGAACTCGCGCCGAACGTGCAGTTCTTCACTTCTTCCGTTATCTGTCTCGGCCTGTTTACCGCTGCCCGCGTGTGCGAGCAGGTACGCGCCGCCATCCAGTCGTTACCCAGCGGACAACGCAATGCCGGTCTGGCGATGGGGCTGACGTTGCCTCAAACCTACCGTTATGTGCTGCTGCCAAATGCCTACCGTGTGATCGTTCCACCGATGACCTCCGAGATGGTCAATCTGGTGAAAAACTCCGCCATTGCCTCAACCATCGGTCTGGTGGATATGGCGGCACAGGCCGGTAAGCTGCTTGATTACTCTGCGCATGCGTATGAATCATTTACTGCCATTACCGTCGCCTACGTCCTCATTAATGCGGTGATTATGCTGCTGATGCATTTTGTAGAACGTAAAGTCCGCCTGCCGGGCAACATGGGAGGTAAATAAATATGCATGAATTTGACTGGAGTTCTATTGGCCCCGGCCTGCCCTATCTGTGGCAAGGCATGGTCATTACCCTCAAGATCACCTCACTGGCGATTGTCGTGGGGATCCTCTGGGGTACCCTGCTGGCGGTAATGCGTCTGTCGACCTTCAAACCGATCAGCTGGTTTGCCTCGGCGTACGTCAATCTGTTCCGTGCGGTTCCTCTGGTGATGGTGCTGTTGTGGTTTTATCTGATTGTGCCGGGCTTTCTGCAGAAAGTGCTCGGGCTGTCACCGAAAACCGATATCCGCCTGATTTCCGCGATGGTGGCATTTGCGTTATTTGAAGCGGCTTATTACTCAGAGATTATCCGTGCAGGGATCATCAGTATCGCCCGCGGGCAGTCTTCTGCCGCACTGGCGCTGGGCATGACCCAGTGGCAGTCGATGAAGCTAGTTATCCTGCCGCAGGCCTTCCGTGCGATGGTGCCTTTGCTGCTGACGCAGGCCATCGTGTTGTTCCAGGATACCTCGCTGGTCTATGTGCTCGGCCTCGCAGACTTCTTCCGCAGCGCCTCCAACATTGGTGACCGTGACGGTACGCTGGTGGAGATGGTGTTGTTTGCAGGACTTATTTACTTTGTTATCAGCCTTTCCGCTTCCTTGCTGGTGCGCTATTTGAAGAAAAGGACCGTTTCATGATTTCACTGAAGAATGTTTCTAAATGGTACGGGCACTTCCAGGTGCTCACCGATTGCAGTACCGAAGTTAAAAAAGGTGAAGTTGTGGTGGTGTGCGGGCCGTCCGGGTCAGGGAAATCGACGCTGATTAAAACCGTTAACGGCCTCGAGCCCGTGCAAAAAGGGGAGATTCTGGTTAACGGCACACAGGTGAACGACAAGAAAACCAATCTGGCGCAGCTGCGGGCGAAAGTCGGCATGGTGTTCCAGCATTTCGAACTGTTCCCGCATTTGTCCATCATTGACAATCTGACGCTGGCTCAGGTCAAAGTGCTGAAACGTAATCAGGCGGAAGCAAAAGACAAAGGGCTGAAACTGCTGGATCGTGTGGGGTTATCTGCGCACGCCAACAAATTCCCCGGTCAGCTTTCCGGAGGACAGCAGCAGCGCGTGGCGATTGCCCGTGCACTGTGTATGGATCCTATCGCCATGCTGTTTGACGAACCGACCTCCGCGCTTGATCCGGAAATGATCAATGAAGTGCTGGACGTCATGGTTGAGCTGGCAAACGAAGGCATGACGATGATGGTGGTGACCCACGAAATGGGCTTCGCCCGCAAAGTGGCTAACCGCGTGATCTTCATGGATGAAGGAAAAATTGTGGAAGATCGGAATAAAGACGACTTCTTCAATAATCCGCAATCCGATCGTGCCCGTGACTTCCTGGCAAAAATTCTGCACTGATAAGATGATTCAGCCTGCCACCGGGAGAACCCGGTGCAGGCTGACTTATCAATCAAGGTTCAAAAGCATGGCGTGAAAATTCAGTATGTCCGCATTTAGGGCATTTACTCAGGATTTCAGGCGTATACACCGCCAGGCTGAACTGGCAATTCTCACACACCAGATTCCCCAGCCCCACCACTTCCCCGCTGTGATACACACCGTGATGATTCACGTCTTTAAAGACTTCTTTCCATTCAAGCTGCGTTTTGTCGGTCATGTCCGCCAGCTCTTTCCACAGACTTTCTTTCAGTACCCGCATAAACACGCTGTCGGTGCTGTCATCAGCGACGGCCTGCTGGTTCTCGGTATAATTACGGGCAAATTCATGCAAATCACGCCGCACGGCGGAGGTTAACTGTTCAATCTGGATTTCAGACAGCTTGCCTTCCTCCTGCAAACGTACGCGGGCATCCTGTACCAGCGCACTGATATCACGTTCACCATTTTTTAATCGCTCAGTCAGCGAAGTGACTAACTGACGGTAATTTTGGGTAATATTGCTCATCATTTCCTCTCCTTGAACACACATAACCGTTCACCCGGCAGTTGCTTACTTGTCTTTATTTTAGTCGTAAATCCCTGATCCGTGGCGAAGATTATCCCGGCCTGCTTCGCAGATTGTGAATAATGGGCCATATGCGGGCAGAAATCCCCGTTAGCCCGTCGCTGGGTGTTGTTGCTGCCTCTGCTTATCGGCTATGCTATGCGGATCTTTTGATTAAAACTTTTTGAGCTACAGGCGTAGCTGTTTTCACTCACAGGACCACCGGCCGCCATGCAAGAGCAATACCGTCCAGAAGACATCGAGTCACACGTTCAGCTTCACTGGCAAGAGAAGCAAACTTTCAAAGTTACCGAACAGCCTGGCAAGGAGAAGTACTACTGTCTCTCCATGTTGCCTTACCCGTCAGGCCGCCTCCACATGGGGCACGTGCGCAACTACACCATCGGTGACGTGATTTCCCGTTATCAGCGCATGCTCGGTAAAAACGTTCTGCAGCCAATCGGCTGGGATGCATTCGGCCTGCCAGCTGAAGGCGCGGCGGTGAAAAACAACACTGCCCCTGCGCCATGGACGTACGAAAATATCGAATACATGAAGAACCAGCTAAAACTGCTGGGCTTCGGCTATGACTGGGATCGCGAAATTGCGACCTGCAAACCCGATTACTACCGCTGGGAACAATGGTTCTTCACCAAGCTGTATGAAAAAGGCCTGGTTTATAAGAAGACTTCCGCGGTGAACTGGTGCCCGCATGATCTGACCGTTCTGGCGAACGAACAGGTGATTGACGGCTGCTGCTGGCGTTGTGATACCAAGGTAGAACGCAAAGAAATTCCACAGTGGTTTATCAAAATCACCGATTACGCCGATCAGTTGCTTAACGATCTGGACACGCTGGAAAGCTGGCCGGAGCAGGTGAAAACCATGCAGCGCAACTGGATTGGCCGTTCCGAAGGCGTGGAAATCACTTTTGACGTGGCTGACAGCGACGAAAAAGTGACGGTTTACACCACCCGTCCGGACACCTTCATGGGCGCGACTTATGTCGCCGTGGCAGCGGGTCATCCGCTGGCGCAACAAGGTGCACAAAACAATCCCGCCCTGAACGATTTCATCGACGAATGCCGTAATACCAAAGTGGCCGAAGCAGAAATGGCGACAATGGAGAAAAAAGGCATGGCAACCGGCCTGTTTGCTATTCACCCGCTGTCCGGTGAAAAGCTGCCAATCTGGGTCGCTAACTTCGTTCTGATGGAATACGGCACCGGCGCAGTGATGGCCGTTCCGGGTCACGACCAGCGTGACTGGGAATTCGCCACCAAATATAACCTGCAAATCAAACCGGTTATCCTGAACGCCGATGGCAGCCATCCTGAAATCACCGCAGAAGCGATGACCGAGAAAGGCACGCTGTTCAATTCAGGCGAATTCGACGGGCTGAACCACGAAGACGGTTTCAATGCCATTGCTGACAAACTGGTTGCTCAGGGTGTCGGTCAGCGCAAAGTTAACTACCGTCTGCGCGACTGGGGGGTTTCCCGTCAGCGTTACTGGGGCGCCCCTATCCCGATGATCACGCTGGAAGACGGCACCGTGATCCCGACACCAGAAGATCAACTGCCGGTCATTCTGCCGGAAGATGTGGTCATGGACGGCATCACCAGCCCAATCAAAGCCGACCCTGAGTGGGCAAAAACCACCGTGAACGGCATGCCGGGTCTGCGTGAAACCGACACCTTTGACACCTTCATGGAGTCTTCCTGGTACTACGCACGCTACACCTGTCCGCAATACGACGAAGGTATGCTGGATCCGGCTGCGGCCAACTACTGGCTGCCGGTTGATCAGTATGTGGGCGGTATCGAACACGCCATCATGCACCTGATGTACTTCCGCTTCTTCCACAAACTGATGCGCGATGCGGGTCTGGTTGATTCTGACGAACCGGCTAAACGTCTGTTGTGTCAGGGCATGGTATTGGCTGATGCCTTCTATTACACCGGCAACAGCGGCGAACGCGTCTGGGTTTCCCCGGTAGATGCCACCGTTGAGCGTGACGAGAAAGGCCGTATCACTAAAGCGACCGACCCGCAGGGCCGTGAGCTGGTGTATGCCGGTATGAGCAAGATGTCCAAGTCTAAAAACAACGGCATCGACCCTCAGGTTATGGTCGAGAAATACGGCGCAGACACCGTACGTCTGTTTATGATGTTCGCTTCTCCGGCAGAAATGACGCTGGAATGGCAGGAGTCCGGCGTTGAAGGGGCTAACCGCTTCCTCAAACGTGTCTGGAAACTGGCCTTTGAGCATTCCCAAAAAGGTGCCACCGCCGCGCTGGATGTTGCGTCACTGAACGAAGCGCAGAAAGATTTGCGTCGTGATGTGCATAAAACCATTGCGAAAGTGACCGATGATATCGGCCGTCGTCAGACCTTTAATACCGCGATTGCCGCTGTGATGGAACTGATGAACAAGCTGGGCCGTGCGCCGCAGGAAAGCGAACAAGATCGCGCCCTGCTGCAGGAAGCCCTGCTGGCCGTGGTTCGCATGCTTTATCCGTTCACTCCGCACGTGTGCTTCAGCCTCTGGCAGGCGCTCAACGGCGAAGGTGATGTGGATACCGCACCGTGGCCACAGGCTGATGAACAGGCTATGGTCGAAGACTCCAAACTGGTCGTTGTGCAGGTGAACGGTAAAGTGCGTGCTAAAATCACCGTAGCCGCTGATGCTACCGAGCAACAAGTGCGCGAGCGTGCGGCAGAAGAACATTTGGTCGCTAAATATCTGGATGGGGTTACGGTTCGCAAAGTAATCTACGTCCCGGGCAAACTGCTTAACCTGGTTGTAGGTTGAGTCAAGGAGGAGCTGTGCGACATCGAATAGTGACACTGCTGCTGACCGCAGCAGTCATGGTTACCGCAGGCTGTGGATTCCACTTACGTGGAAAAACCAATGTGCCTGACGAACTGCAAACTATCGTTCTGGACAGCGGGGATCCGTACGGGCCGTTAACGCGGGATATCCGTTCACAATTGCGTTTAAGCAATGTGACAATCGTTGATGATCCAACCGGTAAGCACAAAGATATTCCATCACTGCGAATCGGGCCTGAACTAAGCGGTCAGACTACTGCCTCGGTATTCCAGGACGGTAAAACGGCTGAGTATCAGATGCAGATGAGCGTCAGCGCGACGGTTCTGATGCCGGGTAAAGACATCTATCCGCTCCACGTGACTGTCTTCCGTTCATTCTTTGATAACCCGTTAACGGCGTTGGCAAAAGATAACGAACAGGAGATTATCCGGGAAGAAATGCGTCAGCAGGCCGCTCAACAACTGATCCGTAAATTATTAACGGTTCACGCGTCTGAAATGCGTAAAGCAGAGCAAGTTGATGGCCAGGTAGAAGTGATCACTACCGGTTCCTCTGCCAGCAAATCCTCTGATGCCATGACGTCCCCGTCGTCTGTTACCCCTGCGGTATCAACGACACCGGCCAGCACAACGGCACAATGATCCGAGTTTACCCGGAACAACTCGACGCGCAGCTCCGTGAAGGGCTGCGCGCTTGTTATGTGTTATGTGGCAATGATCCGCTTCTTTTGCAGGAAAGTCAGGACAGCATCCGCAAAGCGGCGCAGCTGGCTGATTTTCAGGAACACTACACGTTTATTCTCGATGCCCATACCGAATGGGATTCAATTTTCAGCACCTGTCAGGCACTGAGCCTGTTTGCCAGCCGGCAGACACTGATGTTGATGCTGCCTGAAAATGGCCCTACCGCGCCAATGGCAGAACCGTTACTGAAGCTGACCACGCTGCTGCACGATGATATTTTGCTGGTCCTTCGTGGCACAAAACTCACCAAAGGCCAGGAAAACAGCGCGTGGTTTAAAGCGCTGAGTGATAAAGGCGTGTTTGTCAGTTGCCAGACGCCGGAGCAGGCACAGCTCCCACGCTGGGTAACCCGCCGTGCAAAAGCCCTTTCGCTTGAGCTCGATGAGCCCGCCAATCAGCTACTATGCTACTGCTACGAAGGCAATTTACTGGCTTTAGCACAATCCCTGGAACGCCTTTCACTGCTTTATCCGGACGGGAAACTGACATTACCCCGGGTAGAAGCGGCCGTGAATGATGCGGCGCATTTCACGCCATATCACTGGCTTGATGCACTGCTGGCGGGAAAAAGTAAACGCGCCTGGCATATTTTGCGTCAGCTGCAACAGGAAGACAGCGAACCGGTAATATTGTTGCGCACTGTGCAACGCGAACTGCTGATGTTGCTGAACCTGAAACGTAAAATGGACAGCACGCCGCTGCGTACGTTGTTCGATCAGCAAAAAGTCTGGCAAAATCGCCGCACACTGGTGACGCAGGCGCTTCAGCGTTTATCTCTGGAAGAACTTTATCGGGCGGTACGTTTGCTGACGCAAATGGAAATTACGCTCAAGCAGGATTACGGTCAGTCCATTTGGCCGGAGCTTGAAAGTCTTTCCATGCTACTTTGTGGCAAACCTTTACCCGCCAGTTCGTACTGACGCAGGACTTGGACATTTCCATGCCGGTTATCCCTACGCTCTCCTCTGACGATACTGAGCCGTTACAGGCTTTTTTTGGCGGGACTTTCGATCCTGTTCATTTCGGCCATCTCAAACCAGTCACGCGTCTGGCGCAGGACATCGGTCTGGAACGTGTGACGTTACTTCCCAACAATGTCCCCCCGCATCGCCCGCAACCCGGTGCCAGCCCGCAACAGCGTTTGCGCATGGCAGAACTGGCCGTGGAGGGGAATCCGTTATTTTCAGTGGACCCCCGTGAGCTGTCCGTCGACACCCCATCGTACACCATTGAGACACTTGCAACGTTACGTAAAGAACATGGCGAGAGCTGTCCTCTGGCGTTTATCATTGGCCAGGACTCGCTGTTGACGTTACATAAATGGCATCGCTGGGAGTCTTTGCTGGATTTTTGCCACCTGATTGTCATGGCACGACCGGGTTATCAGGAACAACTCGATACACCGGCGCTCCAGCACTGGTATGATGCCCACCGGGTGACTGAGCCTCAAAAACTCAAACAACGCCCTGCCGGTTTCATTTATCAGGCGCATACACCTTTGCTGAATATTTCAGCGACACAAATTCGCGAGCGCCGCCAGGCCGGTCTTGATTGTTCAGATCTGCTGCCTTTCGCCGTTGAGCGCTATATAGAATCACAGGGCTTGTACCGCGCGTAGCCATCGCGTGGTATACTGCGCCGCTAAATTTCGGCTCCCGATAACGTCGCGTCTTTCATCAATTTAATTTATTGATTATTAAACGCTTTAAGACGTTTTACAGATTGCCGCTATGCCACTCCTTCATGAGAACGATCATCGCTCAGGTGCTTCACCGGCGGACGTCTTATGGAGTCAACGTGTTTCAAAACATCCCCAGGGGGAACCTTTGCAAGGTAAAGCGCTCCAAGATTTTGTTATCGATAAAGTCGATGACCTGAAAGCACAAGACATCATTGCCATTGATGTTGTAGGTAAATCCAGTATTACTGATTGCATGATTATTTGTACCGGTACATCCAGCCGTCACGTTGTCTCTATCGCCGGTCACCTGGTGGAAGAAGTCAAAGCCGTGGGCATTGATGCAATGGGTGTAAAAGGCATTAACGAAGCCGACTGGGTTGTTGTCGATCTGGGTGAAGTGATTGTTCACGTCATGCAGGAAGAAAGCCGTCAGCTTTACGAGCTCGAGAAACTCTGGGGCTGATACGTGAAACTGCAACTTGTCGCCGTCGGCACCAAAATGCCAGACTGGGTACAAACCGGTTTTACCGATTATCTGCACCGTTTTCCCAAAGATATGCCGTTTGAACTGACTGAAGTTCCGGCAGGGAAACGTGGGAAAAATGCAGACATCAAACGCATTCTTGAAAAAGAAGGCGAACAGATGCTGGCTGCAGTCGGAAAGGGAAACCGCATTGTCACGCTGGATATTCCAGGGACACCGTGGGAAACCCCGCAACTGGCGCAACAACTGGAACGCTGGAAACAGGACGGGCGCAACGTCAGCCTGTTGATAGGCGGTCCGGAAGGGCTGGCACCGGCCTGTAAGGCCGCGGCGGAACAGAGCTGGTCGCTCTCTCCGTTGACGCTTCCGCACCCGCTGGTTCGGGTTCTGGTCGCGGAAAGCCTTTACCGCGCCTGGAGTATCACCACCAATCATCCATACCACCGCGAATAACGGGTGGTGAATTGAATGTCAGCAACATGAATTAAGTAGTGGGATGAAAATAGATCGTAACCCTTTTCGCGACTATACGGCTGAATCAGCCCTCTTCGTGCGCCGTGCACTGGTGGCGTTTATCGGCATTCTGCTACTTAGCGGTGTCCTGGCCTTCAATCTGTATAACCTGCAAATTGTTCGTTTTCAGGACTACCAGACCCGTTCCAATGATAACCGGATTAAGCTGGTGCCCATTGCGCCCAGCCGCGGGATTATCTATGACCGCAACGGCACCCCCCTGGCGCTAAACCGCACCATTTACCAGCTCGAACTGGTACCGGAAAAGGTGGATGACTTACAGGCCACGCTGGAAGCCCTCAAGCCTATCGTCGATTTAACCTCTGACGATATCGATAATTTTAAGAAAGAACGTCAGCGTTCCCGCCGCTTCACGTCCATTGCGGTCAAAACCGCACTGACAGAAGTTCAGGTCGCCCGTTTTTCTGTAAACCAGTTTCACTTCCCCGGCGTGGAAGTAAAAGGCTATCAGCGCCGCTACTATCCTTACGGATCTGCGCTGACGCACGTCATTGGCTATGTGTCGAAAATTAACGATCGTGATGTGGAACGTCTGGATAAAGACGGGATTCTGGCAAACTACGCGGCCACGCATGATATCGGCAAACTCGGCATCGAACGCTATTACGAAGACACCCTGCACGGCAAAACCGGTTACGAAGAAGTCGAAGTTAATAACCGTGGACGGGTGATCCGCCAGTTGCACGAAGAACCGCCGCAGGCAGGTAAAGACATTTATCTGACCATCGATCTGCCTTTGCAGCAGTATATTGAAGAACTCCTGACCACCAGCCGCGCGGCGGTAGTGGTGAGCGATCCGCGTGATGGTGCGATACGCGCGCTGGTTTCCAACCCAAGCTACGATCCGAATCTGTTCGTCGAGGGGATCTCCAGCAAAGATTACACCCGTCTGCTAAACGATGCCGATAAACCGCTGATCAACCGCACCACGCAGGGCGTGTATCCACCGGCCTCAACGGTAAAACCTTACATTTCTGTGTCTGCGCTGACCTCCGGCGTGATCACCAAAAACACCTCATTATTTGATCCGGGCTGGTGGCAGTTACCAGGCTCGGATAAGCGTTATCGCGACTGGAAACACTGGGGGCACGGGCGTCTGAACGTCACCAAAGCGCTTGAGGAATCCGCCGATACTTTCTTCTACCAGGTTGCGTACGATATGGGTATCGACCGGCTTTCAGAATGGATGGGCAAATTTGGTTACGGGCATTATACCGGGATCGATTTATCGGAAGAGCGCAGCGGAAATATGCCAAACCGTGACTGGAAGTTTAAACGCTTTAAGAAACCCTGGTATCAGGGTGACACCATTCCGGTCGGCATCGGGCAAGGCTACTGGACAGCCACGCCGATACAGATCATGAAGGCGATGACGACGTTGATCAATGACGGGGATGTCAAAACACCGCATCTGTTGTTGAGTACCACAAATGACGGCAAGCAGGTGCCTTATCGCCAGGAGGAAACCACGCAAATTGGTGATATCCATTCCGGCTACTGGGAAATTGCCAAAGACGGCATGTACGGCGTAGCCAACAGGCCGAACGGTACCGCAAGGAAATATTTTGCTGATGCGCCTTACAAAGCCGCGGCGAAATCCGGTACAGCACAAGTTTACGGTTTGAAAGCCAATGAAATCTATAATGCGCATAAGATTGCCGAGCATCTGCGTGACCACAAACTGATGACCTCTTTTGCCCCGTACGACAAGCCCACCGTGGCTGTTGCCGTGGTGCTGGAGAACGGCGGTGCGGGTCCGGCGGTGGGGACAATTTCCCGACAGATCCTCGACCATATTTTATTGGGCGACAACAAGACACAATTACCGGCTGAGGCCCCCGTGGCACCCGGAACCGAAGGTGATTAACCGGCAATGACTGAGAACCAACAAAAAAGATCATTGTGGTCGAAAATGCATATCGACCTGACGATGCTGCTGATCATTCTTGCGCTACTGACCTACAGTGCGTTCGTGATGTGGAGCGCCAGCGGTCAGGATATGGGCATGATGGAACGTAAAGTCGGCCAGATCCTGATGGGGCTGGTGATCATGCTGGTCATGGCGCAAATCCCGCCACGCGTCTATGAAAGCTGGGCGCCGTATCTCTATATTTTCTGCGTATTCCTGCTGGTGCTGGTGGATGCGTTCGGCAGTATCAGTAAAGGCGCACAACGCTGGCTGGATCTGGGCATCATCAAATTCCAGCCGTCAGAACTGGCAAAAATCGCCGTACCGCTGATGGTGGCGCGTTTTATCAACCGCGACGTCTGCCCGCCTTCGCTGAAAAATACCGCCATTGCGCTGGCGCTGATTTTCATCCCTACCCTGCTGGTGGCGGCACAGCCCGACCTCGGCACCTCGATTCTCATCGCCGCTTCCGGCTTGTTCGTGCTTTTCCTGTCAGGCATGAGCTGGAAACTGATTGCCGTCGCCGCCATTCTGGTCGCGGCCTTTATCCCGATTCTGTGGTTCTTCCTGATGCACGATTATCAGCGCGACCGCGTGATGATGTTGCTGGATCCGGAAAGCGATCCGCTCGGGGCGGGCTATCACATTATTCAGTCGAAAATTGCCATCGGCTCAGGTGGTTTCTCCGGTAAAGGCTGGCTGCACGGCACCCAGTCCCAGCTGGAATTCCTGCCGGAACGCCACACCGACTTTATCTTTGCCGTGCTTGCCGAGGAACTGGGGCTGATTGGCGTTCTGGTGTTACTCGGCCTGTACTTATGCCTGATTATGCGCGGACTGATGATCGCCGCCCATGCCCAGACAACCTTTGGGCGGGTGATGTCCGGCGGCCTGATGCTTATACTGTTTGTCTATGTGTTTGTTAACATCGGCATGGTCAGTGGTATTGTCCCGGTGGTTGGGGTACCTTTGCCTCTGGTCAGCTATGGCGGGTCAGCACTCATCGTGCTAATGGCAGGGTTTGGTATCGTCATGTCGATACATACTCATCGAAAAATGATGTCAAAAAATTTATAGAGGTGAGCAATGCGTAAGGAGTGGCTTGGAGCTGTCATTATCGGTTTGCTGTTAAGTGGTTGTGCCACTGAAGAGACACAGCAACAACAACCGGCACCGCAGCAAGCCTACAATGGCCCTGTGGTAGAAATCGGCGGGGCTGATCCGCGTTACGAACCTTATAACCAGGGCACGATGCAGGATTATACCGTTAACGGTAAAACCTATAAAATCGTCAAAGATCCGTCCAACTTCTCGCAGGTAGGTCAGGCAGCCTGGTACGGGCAAGAAAACGGCGGGAACACGACCGCGATTGGCGAAGAATTTGATCCGACTGCCATGACCGCCGCCCACCCTACACTGCCGATCCCAAGCTATGTGCGCGTGACGAACATGGCAACCGGCCGCATGCTGGTCGTGCGTGTCAATGACCGTGGTCCTTATGTGCCGGGTAAAATTATTGACCTGTCACAAGCCGCCGCCGATCGCCTGAATCTGACCAACAGCACGAAAGTACGTATCGATTTCATTAATGTGGCGCAGGACGGCACGATGACAGGGCCGGGCACCATCGGCACGACCGTCGCCAAACAGTCTTACGCATTGCCTGCGCGCCCGAGTTTAGGGGCCAGTGAAATGGGCACGCCAACGCTGTCTGCTGAACCGGTAAATGCTGCGGATGTCCGTCCGATCAGCAACAGTACGCTGAGCAATCCAGGCGCTGCCCCGCTCACAAATGATGAGAGTGGAAATGCCAGCGTCACGGCCGAGACGCAATCCGGTAACAGCGGCAGCGGAGGTTTCCTCAGTGCACCGACGCCGCTGCGTAATGGCGTTCTTGAAAGCAGTGAACCTGTCGCCGCACCGGTCATGGCCAGTGCAGCGCCTGTCGCCGCGACGGCTGCCGTGGCAGCATCTGCGCACACGTCTGCCATCCCGACCTCAGGCTATATGGTTCAGGTTGGCGCGCTGAGTAATCCGCAAAATGCACAGCTTTGGCAGAAAAGCCTCAGCCAGCGTTTCTCGGTGCCAGGAAAAGTTCAGGCTAATGGCAGCACCTATCGCGTGCAGCTCGGCCCGTTCAGCACCCGCCAGCAGGCCGAACAGTTGAAACAACGACTGGCCAGCGAAGCACAGCAGCAATCCTTCGTCACAGCCGGTATGTAACCGATTGGAACAGGGCGTAAGCCCTGTTTCATAAGTAAAAATCAGTAAGCGCCGGTAATCGCAGATGTCTGACGTCTGACTCTTCTGCTATAGTGACGCACGTTTATCACCTACTCCTACGGATGTTGTTGTCCCGATCATGAAACTTGTAAACACTTCACGTCTCGTCAAAAGCCTCGCATTTGGCACCGTCATCTCCTTCAGTGCAGCGTCCGCTTATGCCGACGATGTTAATTTAAAAACAATGATCCCTGGCGTTCCGCAAATTGATGCAGAAGCCTATGTCCTGATCGACTACAACTCCGGCAAAGTGTTGGCAGAAATGAATGCCGATGCGCGTCGTGACCCGGCCAGCCTGACTAAAATGATGACCAGCTACGTGATCGGTCAGTCCATCAAAGCAGGTAAAATCAGCCCGACCGATATCGTCACCGTCGGCCAGGATGCCTGGGCAACCGGCAACCCGGTCTTCAAAGGTTCTTCCCTGATGTTCCTCAAACCGGGCGATCGCGTGCCGGTTTCTGAACTGAACCGTGGCATTATTTTACAATCAGGTAATGATGCCTGCGTGGCGATGGCTGACCATGTCGCCGGCAGTCAGGACGCCTTCGTTGCCATGATGAATAACTACGTCAACGCGCTCGGCCTGAAAAATACCCACTTCGGTACAGTTCATGGTCTGGATGCGGAAGGCCAGTACAGCTCGGCGCGTGATATGGCGTTGATCGGCCAGGCACTGATCCGCGATGTGCCGGAAGAGTACGCCACCTACAAAGAGAAAGAATTCACCTTTAACAATATCCGCCAGATGAACCGTAACGGTTTACTGTGGGATAACAGCCTGAACGTGGATGGCATCAAAACCGGTCATACCGAATCTGCAGGTTATAACCTGGTGGCTTCAGCGACTGAAGGCCAGATGCGTCTGATCTCAGCGGTGATGGGTGGTCACACCTACAAAGGGCGTGAAGTTGAAAGCAAAAAGCTGCTGACCTGGGGCTTCCGTTTCTTCGAAACCGTTTCTCCGCTCAAAGCAGGCAAAGAGTTCGCATCTGAACCCGTCTGGTTTGGTGATACCGATCGTGTGGCGCTGGGCGTGGAAAAAGATGCTTACCTGACCATCCCTCGCGGTCGTATGAAAGATTTGAAAGCCAGTTACGTCATCAATACGCCAGAACTGCACGCACCATTGCAGAAAAATCAGGTGGTCGGCTCGATCAACTTCCAGCTTGATGGCAAAACCATTGATGAGCGCCCTCTGGTTGTCATGAACGAAGTGAAAGAAGGCGGTTTCTTCGGGCGTATCGTGGATTACATCAAACTGATGTTCCATCACTGGTTTGGTTAATTTGCCTGCTTGAAATAGTTTGCAACAGTACCCATATAGTGGGTATAGATATTAGCTCCCGCTCCGGCGGGAGTTATACTTTCAGAGACAATACTTAATACGCGGTACAACACGCTGGAGTGCACATGAAAACCAAACTGAACGAACTGCTCGAATTCCCTTGCACCTTTACCTACAAAGTAATGGGCCTGGCACAACCCGAGCTGGTGGACCAGGTTGTGGAAGTCGTGCAACGCCATGCGCCTGGCGATTACAATCCTCAGGTAAAACCGAGCAGCAAAGGGAATTTCCACTCCGTTTCTATTACGATCACTGCCACGCACATCGATCAGGTCGAAACCCTGTACGATGAGCTGGGTAACATCGAAATTGTCCGCATGGTGCTGTAAGCCCTTTCTGAATGATCCGCGCCTGAGCGACTCTCTCGCGCGGTTTTTCCCCTTCTGATGACGATAACCGCCGTGCAATCACAAAATCCGCAAGAACGTATCGTACTGCGCCAGCTTGGCCTGCAGCCTTATGAACCGGTTTCACTGGCTATGCATCATTTCACTGAACACCGTACAGCCGACTCTTTGGATGAGATCTGGCTGGTTCAGCATCACCGCGTCTTTACTCAGGGTCAGGCGGGCAAAGCAGAACACGTGCTGATGCCGGGTGATATTCCTGTTGTCCAGAGCGATCGCGGCGGCCAGGTGACCTACCACGGCCCCGGCCAGCAGGTGATGTACGTGATGGTAGATTTGAAGCGGAAAAAGCTCGGCGTACGCCAGCTAGTTACCGCCATCGAACAGACCGTTGTTGATACGCTGGCGCATTTTTCCATTGATGCCTATCCGCGTGCCGATGCGCCGGGTGTGTATGTTGATGGCAAAAAAATCTGCTCTCTCGGGCTGCGCATTCGCAAAGGATGCTCACTGCATGGTCTGGCGCTGAACATTGATATGGATTTGGAACCTTTCCATCGTATCAACCCTTGCGGTTACGCCGGGCTGGAAATGACGCAGGCCAGTCTTGAGAAGCCGGGGCTGACGGTTGATGACGTCATGCCTGTACTGGTAAAATCTTTTAATCATCAACTTAATTATCTGCAGGTTGATGATCTTCCATGGCGGCCGGAGGCATATTCCTCCCCCACCCTGTGATGCCGGATTGTGTATCAGGCAGGCAAAACGACTAATAACGAGTTTTACGGCGAGATTTGGTTTAGTATCACCGGGTTAAGTATCGCAAAGCATCTGATCGCTTACGGATAAGCGCACCCCCGGCCACCCGCACGCCGGGACAGTCTTCAACACTGTCAGGAATGTTTTATGGATGATAAAGATATTAGTGCCAGCCTGAATAAGCTCCGCAATTTGGATCTCAACCTGCTGACAGTTTTTGAAGCGGTGTATCTGCACAAAGGCATTGTTCATGCAGCAAAAGCGCTGAACCTGACTCCGTCGTCGGTCAGCCAGTCTATTCAAAAGCTACGCAATACCTTCCCTGATCCTTTGTTTATTCGCAACGGCCAGGGCATCAGCCCGACAGCCTATGCCACTAACTTGCATAAACACATCAGTCAGGGACTCAGCGCCATTCTCACCGGGCTGGACTTCACGCACGATAATGATAAATCTCGCGTACTGACGGTGAGTTGTTTCCCCTACATTGCGCTGATTACTTTCCCGCTGATCCTCAAAGAACTTGAGAAAATAAACTGTAACTACACCCTGAAGCACCTTCCGCTCAGTGATCCTGAAGATACCCTGATCCAGCACCGTGCCGATTTAGTGATCGACACCAGCCCGTTGTTCAACAAATCGCTCAGGGGCTGCACGCTGATGTCGGATCACACCGTATTTGTGTGCCGCGAGAACCATCCGACCGTGAGCAAAACGCTGACGACTGAACAGGCGCTGACCATGCCGCAAACGACGATCATGACCAATGCCAGCGACCTGAGAAGAATGCAGTTTGAGCTCAGTGAATCCCTGCCCGATCGCCCGATTGTGTTCACCAGTTATAACGCGATCAATATTCTCTCAATGGTTGCCAATACTGATCTGCTGGGCATTTTGCCGGAAAAGATGGTGGATATGTTCGCCCCCACGTTCAAAGTGCAAAAACTGAGCTGCGAAATTCCCACACTGTCATACAGCGTGATCATGTATTACAACAAAACCGCCAAGAGCGACAAAACCTTGAGCATGATTATCGATGCTATTGATGTTGCGTTCGCCGGGCAGGAAAAGCGTTCTCGTTCGTAACGTCTGAAAGATTAACCCGATGCCCGGGGGAATACCGGTTTTCCTCTTGTAAATTTCCACGGGCAGTTAAAAATTTACACACCATTAACACCCTCCTGCCTCGCCCGCCACACCCGGTAAATACCTTTTATTTTCAGTTGATTATGATAATGCATAACCCGCGATTATCTCTTCAGGGTGTGACTCAGGTTAAATATTTGCAGCATTTAGCACTTCATGTCATGACGAAGGGCTGAACGAAGTGATGCTTCAATGATATAATTTCCGCATTATTTCTACTTTTTTTGATGAATCAGCCAGTTCATTGAATGTCCTGAAAAATCTCGAGTTACGAGAGACAAACCTGGAAGCTGCAAGACTATGAGTAAACCGATTCAGATGGAACGCGGCGTTAAATACCGCGATGCAGATAAGATGGCGTTAATCCCGGTGAAAACCGTGGTCAGCGACCGGCAGGAAATGTTACGTAAGCCGGCATGGATGAAAATCAAATTGCCTGCCGACTCATCCAAAATTCAGGGCATCAAAGCGGCACTGCGCAAGAACGGCCTGCACTCCGTTTGTGAGGAAGCGGCCTGCCCGAATCTGTCAGAATGCTTTAACCACGGCACCGCGACCTTTATGATCCTCGGCGCCATTTGTACGCGCCGCTGCCCGTTCTGCGACGTGGCCCATGGCCGCCCGACCGCGCCAGACACTAACGAGCCTGAAAAACTGGCACAGACCATTGCGGATATGGGCCTGCGTTATGTGGTGATCACCTCGGTTGACCGTGACGATCTGCGCGACGGCGGTGCTCAGCACTTTGCCGATTGTATTGCCGCCATTCGTCTCAAAAACCCGACGATTAAAATCGAAACGCTGGTGCCTGATTTCCGTGGCCGTATGGATCGCGCGCTGGACATTCTCAATGAGACACCGCCAGACGTCTTCAACCACAACCTGGAAAACGTTCCGCGCGTTTACCGCCAGGTGCGTCCGGGGGCAAACTACGAGTGGTCGCTGACCCTGCTGCAACGTTTCAAAGAAGCGCATCCGGAAGTGCCTACCAAGTCAGGCCTGATGGTGGGGCTGGGTGAAACTAACGAAGAAATTATCGAAGTGATGCGCGATCTGCGCCGTCACGGGGTGACCATGCTGACGCTCGGCCAGTACCTTCAGCCAAGCCGTCACCACCTGCCAGTGCAACGTTACGTAAGCCCGGAAGAGTTCGATCAGATGAAAGAAGCCGCGATGGAAATGGGCTTCACTCACGCGGCCTGCGGTCCGTTCGTGCGTTCGTCTTATCACGCCGATCTGCAAGCGAAAGGGATGGAAGTTAAATAATCTGAGGCGCTGAAGTCACCTTCAGCGCTTAATATTTTGTTACTTCTTTATGCCTGAATGCAAAAAAGGTTGTTCGCGAGAACAACCTTTTTTATTTTGGCCGCCACGCCAGAGACTTCAGTACGGAATACTCAGTCTTTATGCTCTACGCGCTTTTCTTCTTCAGCCGTTTTTTCAGCTGTCGCAGGTGCCGGGGTAGCATCATCATTCATCGCTTTCTTAAAGCCACGCAGTGCAGCACCCAGGTCACCGCCCAGAGAGCGCAACTTGCTGGTACCGAACAACAGAACGATCAGCACGCCGACCACTAACAATTTAGTAATACTTAGACCTTCCATAAATACCTTCTTTACACTGAGTGCCAGAAAACAGCGGTAACAACCTGTCATTATTAACGGCCATTCACGACGCTAATACAAACCGAAAATGTAACAGAACGGATCCAGTATTGTGCGCATTATGACCAGCGACGGCGATTATGAGCGAGAACCACCTGCTCATAAAGCACTTCTGCCATCAGCTGGAGGAAATACGCTGCAAACTTGATGTTGACCCGGATTTTGTTGCACCGCTGCCCGTCAGATAAAGCGGCTTAAGAAGGCCTGCGTGCGCGGATGCTGTGGATTAACCAGCACTTCGCCCGCCGTTCCCTGTTCGACCACAACACCGCGATCCATAAACACCACGCGGTCTGCCGCCTCTTTCGCAAAACCAATTTCATGCGTCACAACAATCATCGTTAAGCCCTGCTTCGCCAGATCCCGCATGGTCGACAGCACTTCGCCCACCAGTTCCGGGTCGAGCGCCGAGGTCGGCTCATCGAACAGCATCAGTTTAGGTTTCACCGCCAGCGCGCGGGCAATGGCCACACGCTGTTGCTGTCCGCCAGAGAGATGGCGCGGATAAGCATCGGCTTTATCGCTCAGACCGACCTTTTCCAGCAGCTCGCGGGCATATTTTTCCGCCTCCTGCCGCGACTCTTTATGCACGCCAACCGGGGCTTCGATAATATTTTGCAGCACGGTCATGTGCGGATAAAGATTGAATTGCTGGAACACCATACCGATATCCCGGCGCTGGCGTGCAATCGCCCGTTCAGACAATTTATGCAGCCGCTCGCCACGCAGCTCATACCCGATCTGCTCGCCACCCACCATGATTGAACCGCGATCGATATCTTCCAGATGATTGATACAGCGCAAAAATGTGGATTTACCCGAGCCCGAAGGCCCGAGGATGACCACAACTTCGCTGGGTTTCACATCCAGATCTATGCCTTTCAGCACTTCATTGTCGCCGTAACTTTTATGCACGTTACGGGCAACCACCAGTGACGCCGGTTCGGATGACCCGATGTCGGAGGGGAAATGACTCATAAGTCCTCCTTTCGGGCCATGCCCGGTGAATTCATGATCGGCGCGGCCTTTTCTTCCGCAGCATGTTGACGGCGCTTCACGCTGGGCAACGTGCGGCGCGTGCCACGGGAGTAGTAACGCTCGATGGCGGACTGTCCGAGATTAAGCAACGACGTGATGAACAGATACCAGATCACCGCAACCATCAGCATCGGCACCACTTCGAAGGTCCGGTTGTAAACGGTTTGCACCGAATATAACAGGTCACCCATGGCAATGACGCTGACCAGCGACGTCGCTTTGATCATACTGATCAGCTGGTTACCGGTAGGCGGAATGATCGAGCGCATGGCCTGAGGAATAATGATCCGGCGCAGCGCACGGCCACGGCTCATGCCAAATGCCTGGGCCGTTTCAGCCTGACCGTTATCGACTGACAGCAAACCGGCGCGAATGATTTCTGCCATGTACGCGGCCTCATTCAGCGCCAGCCCCGCAATGGCGGCCGTCAGCGGTGTGATCAAATCATTGGTATTCCAGCTCATGTATTCAGGGCCAAACGGAATGCCCAACACCACGCGCGGGAACAACGTCGACATGTTGTACCAGAACAACAGCTGAACCAGCAGCGGGGTACCCCGGAAGAACCAGATATAAAGCCCTGCCAGCTGCCGCAGCAATAAGCTGTTCGACAAACGCGCTATCGCCAGCATCAGACCAATGAACACACCGAGCACCATTGAAACGACGGTCAGGCCGAGCGTGACGCCCAGACCTTTAATCACCGTACCTTCCGTGAACCATTGGGCAACAACGTGCCATTCAAAGTTTTTATTCTGCGAGATGCCCCAGAGAACATCCGCGGCGATCAGCAGCACCACAATCCATGCCACCCAGCGGCCAACGCTGCGTGGCGCATGGGAGAACTCAACGTTACGACGTGGATCCTGCGTATAGTCGTCCTTGACTGCCGGCTTTAAACTATACGTTTTATCGGTCATTTAGGTTGTGCCTTTGCCAGATTGATGCCCGGTGCCTGGATCATGTTGCCTTCCAGACCCCATTTTTTCATGATGATGGCATAGGTACCGTTATCAAAAAGCTTCTGATAACCGGCGAGAATCGCATCCCGCACCGCTGAGTCTTTCGGCACCACCGTCCCCTGGAAAATATCACCGAAACCATTCGGCTGGCCGGTACCGGTCAGTTCCAGCTGGCCATTGGCTTTCTCAACAAAATAGGTCAGCGGCGCCTGAGAAGAGAAGAATGCGTCAGAGCGGTTGGAACGCACCGCCAGAATGGAGGTTGGCTGATCGCTGAACGATTGCACGGTCACGGCAGGTTTGCCGTCTTTCACGCACACCTCAGACTGCTTGCGGATAACCTGTTCCGCTGAACCCCCCGCCATCACGGCAATGCGTTTGCCGCAGGTATCGCCGAGAGCATTGATCTTTTCCGGGTTGCCTTTACGCACACCAAACACAACGAACTCTTTGACGAAATCGACGAAATCATTCTTAGCCTGACGATCAGGATAATCGCCAATCGGGCCGATGCCCATCTGGTAGCGGCCAGCGGCCATACCGCTGAGGATCCCGGACAAACCGGTCACCGAGGCATGTTCAATTTTTACACCCAGCACTTCTCCCAGCGCATGGGACAAATCGGCACTCGCGCCGTCGAGGCCGTTGCTGCCGGTCACGATTTCATAAGGAGGGAAAGAGCCATTATTCACAGAGGTCATTACACCCGACTTCTGAATGTCCGCAGGTAATTTGGCGTGGATCGCCGGGTCCATCGTCTGAGTCGGGATCGCAACACTTTCAGCAGCAAAAGCATTTAAGGAAGACACGGAAAGTAAAGCAGCAGTCAGCACCGCGGCCTGACGTAATTGTTTTGCCATCATCTCTTATTCCTCTGTGTAAAAAATCAGTCTGTGAGTTTATGAATGTTGTGTATTTATAATTGGAGCCTTCCGTGGCGAACTTCTTTTGAGTGATATTTTTGGGGTCTTTCTTTACAACGAGTTCCCTGGTGAGGCGCTCGCGTTACTGCCTTGAGCACTGAATATCAGCCGTTGAGGACCGGCCGGTTCAGGCTCAGTCGTTGTGCAGCTGCGGCAAACCAAAACGACGGTTTGCCAGCACCGGCAACACTTTTCGGGCATGTGCCAGACGTGCTTTGTCCAGCTCGGCAAATATCAGGGCGGGCGCTTCGGCGGCGCGGGCAATCGCCACGCCCAGCGGATCCACCACCATACTGTTGCCGATATTACGCTCGCCACATTCACCCACTGCCACCATGTAACTGGTATTTTCCAGCGCGCGAACCGAGACCAGCATGTCCCAATGCATTTCTTTCAGCGGACCTTTTACCCAGGCAGCAGGCAGCACCAGCACGTCTGCGCCATCCAGCACCAGACGGCGCGCCAGCTCCGGGAAACGCACGTCGTAACAGGTCATCAGGCCGATGTTAAACCCGGCCACCTCAACCAGCGGCGGCACATCATCGCCCGCGGTGACGTTCTTGGATTCCTGAGACGAGAAAGCGTCATACAAATGCAGCTTGCGGTATTGCGAAATAATTTCGCCATTGCGGATAGAAATCAGCACGTTATAGGCACGATTGTCTGGCGCAGGCGTATGCACGCTCATCATGGTGGTCATCTGATTGCCACGACTGGCGGCCAGCAACTGACTGACAAACGGGCCGTCCAGCGGTTGTGCGGCTTTCAGAACTAAATCCGGATCAGTGATGTCGCGCGCCAGAATACCTTCCGGCAGCACCAGCAAATCTGCGCCTGCTTCCAGGGATTTCGCCATCAGCGAAAGGCAGGTTTCTACGTTAGCTTCCCACTCGCGGGAAACGGCAAACTGACCTAATGCAACTTTCATCGTGATTTCTCCGGCCATTAACGGGTGGCAAATTGCGGGAACAAATCTGCCGGCGTCAGGCGCTGAGCGGTCAGCCCCTGGGCATGTAATTCATAAGCAAAATCGTCGATCATTTTTTCGTTGGCGGCGAAACCGTTTGCATTCCAGTTCGCAGGCAAATCGACCACTGTGCGGCGTAAATCATCCAGCAACCACGGCGTGGTATCGGCGTATTTCGCGCGCTTATCCATCCAGAGTTCATAAGACTGATCGATAATGTCGCTTAACGCCTGCGGCAGCCAGGGGTGAGCTTCAGCCAGCGCCGGTTTGATCGCCAGTAAGTGAATACCGGGGATGTAACCCACGCGGTTAAAATAGGCCAGTTCAGCCGCGCGGAAATCCGGCTGGAACTGACGGAAACCGGAATCCGGTTTAAAGAAGCCGTCGGGCATAAATGGCGTGAAGATCGCGTCCAGCCAGCCTTCCTGCAACAGTTCCATCATAGGACGTTCGCCCGGAACCGCTTCGATGCGCCCTTCGCGGCCAAAACCCGCCAGGCGATCAACAATCGGGTGCGCCTGCGTCAGACGGCCCACGTACCAGTTAGCGTCTTCGATACCCACGCCTTCCAGCGCCAGCAGCGTACGGGTCCAGGTATTGCCTGAATCCTGCCAGCCGGTAAGGCCGATGCGTTTACCCGCCAGTTGCGACAGCTCGGTCAGCGGGCTGTCTTCGCGGGTGATAATGCAGCGCTGACGAAAACCGCGCATCAGGAAGTGCGGTATGGCCAGCAGATCGGTTTCACCACGGGCGCGGCCCTGGGCATAGCGGCTGAAAGAGACTTCACCGGCGTCGTACTTCTCGCTGGTCGCCAGGTTATCGACCAGCGTACCCACACGATCAATCTCGAGGGTAAACCCTTCAGGTTTAAGATCGCCCAACGCCAGTGGCGTAAAATAATCCCAGTCACGAACGGCCAGCCTGATGGTAATCGTCACATCTATCCCCTTAAGTGTCAGCATTTGATATGCAGAAAGACAATGCTGCGCTGCGCAGTTTGTTCATCATTCGTTCACAAACTCGTCCACAAACGCATTAGATTCTTTTACGAAGGAGATGATGTTCACGACAGCATGATTATTTTATCGCCTCCGTTGGCTAAGTTTGATACTAATGGCATAAATTAATATGTACAATAGAATCTTTGTTACTGAACAAAAGGCAAAAAAATGGCTGAAAACTCCCCGGAAAAAACGCTGGACGCAGAATGGTTAGCAATACAATTGCAGGACCGTTCAATGCGGGGTATTGCGATTGAAACGGCGGCGCTGATCCGCTCGGGCGTGATCGAAATTGGTACCCATCTGCCTGCCGTTCGTGAGCTGGCGCAGGCGTTAGGCGTCAGCCCGGCCACGGTTTCCGCCGCCTGGGGCCAGCTGCGTCGGCAAAAAGTCATTGCCGGACGCGGCAGAAA
Organism: Rahnella sp. Larv3_ips; assembly: GCF_003697865.1. NCBI lineage: Bacteria > Pseudomonadati > Pseudomonadota > Gammaproteobacteria > Enterobacterales > Yersiniaceae > Rahnella > Rahnella sp. Larv3_ips. The sequence goes on from NZ_MJIB01000005.1 coordinate 452,223, forward strand.
TGGCGTCTGGGTTTGCGGCGACATGCTTTCACCGCGCCCTGCCCGTTTTGAAAAAATCGGTAACTTTGGTGAGCACATCATCGCCGATCTGGCGCTGTCTTCGCCCGATCCCGCGCTGTTGCCAGATCTGCATGAAGCTATGCAGCAAGGGGTCAGCGCCGATAACCTCAACAGCTATCAGCGCGAAGCCATTGCCCCGGCATTACTGGAGGCGGTGAAACCTGACTGGCCGTATGACGCACCGGCGTTTATGGCGGCTGACGGCGGGTTCGATGCGATGAATCTGGCACTGCAAACCTTACTGATGCAGGGCTCAGTGGTCGCGATTGAAGACCCGACGGCCACGCGATTGCTGGATATGCTGGATAATCTCGGCGCGCAGGTGGTGCCGGTAAAATGTGATGAATTCGGCCCGATCCCGGAATCACTGAGCCACGCGCTGGCCAAAAATCCGTCGGCATTTATTTTCCAGCCCCGCACTCATTCCCATTGCGGCCATGCACCTGATGCAGAACGTTTTGCGGCACTGGCGGCCATTCTCGCCGGGAGCAATGCACTGATTATCGAAGACGATGGCATCGGACAGCTCTCCGCTTATCCGCCGGTCAGCATGGGCAGCGTCCTGCCGGAGCGCACCGTACACGTGCGCTCCTATTCAAAAGCCTATGGCCCGGATTTACGGCTGGCCGTGCTTTCCGGTTCTGAAGATCTTGTTAAGCAAATCAAATCTTTCCGTAACTTTGGCGCAGGCTGGTCGAGCCGCATTTTGCAACAAGCGCTGGCATGGCTGATTAAGGATCAGAACACTCAGGAAGGGATTACGCATGCCAAAGCGATTTATGCCGCACGGCGCAAGGCAATGTCAGATGCCCTGCGCATCCGCGGTGTGAACATCCCTGAGCGCGACGGGCTGGCGATGTGGATCCCGGTGCCGTCAGAGCAGTTCGCGCTGGTGACGCTGGCCGCGCGCGGTATCGCCGTGTTGCCGGGAGAGCGCTGCCGCATCGGACCGGGGCAGTTTATCCGCATCAGCACCAGCCAGATCCACGCAGATAAAGTCGATCTGATTGCCGATGCCATTGTGCTGGCGATGGGCTGACGTTTTACGCTAAAATCAGCCCCTGCTGTATGGAGATGACATTCCTCCCAAACCGCCTTTACCGGCTGATGATGTCTACGCAATCTCGCGAGAGGTTCGTAGCATCGCGCCCGGACCTTTCTGTTTTTTCTCTGTTTATAAGGTTTTCTATGTTCAGCACCTTACTTGCAGTTTTTATTGGCGGCGGTATTGGCAGCGTTGTCCGTTGGTATGTCAGCCTGAAAATGAACGGAATGAGCCCGGTGCTGCCTGCCGGCACATTGACGGTCAATCTGGTCGGCGCATTTATCATCGGGCTGTGTATCGCCATTTTCAGCCGGATGACGCATCTTGATCCGGTATGGAAAATGCTGATCACCACCGGCTTTTGCGGCGGGTTAACCACGTTTTCCACCTTCTCGCTCGAAGTGGTGTACATGTTGCAGGACGGTCGTTTTGGCGCAGCCTTACTCAATATGGCGCTCAATCTCGCCGGTTCACTCGCCATGACCCTGCTGGCGTTTGCACTGGTCAGTTGGTACAGCGCGCACTGACTCACCCCGGCGGCGATCTCTTTTCTGCTCTGAGACGCCGCCGTGGCTTCATTTTTGTGACCTGCGTTCCGCTTCCTCTCCTTTGTCTTAATGTTTCCTTCATGTTCTGCCGTGATAATGGCCAGCATCAATTCCGGTTCATTCATGTACACATGAGGTATGCCATGTTTTCTGCTCCAAAAACGTCATCCGAATATCTGGTTGTGGCCCTTTGCGTCCTGACCGTCGCCGCTTTTTTCCAGGCGTACTTCGCTTAATCACACCGCCTGCAGGTTGTGATACCCCTCTTTAAGCTGACGGCGCATTTCTCTGGAATGCGCCGTTTTGCCGTCTTCATCATACAAATATTTACCTGCCGGACCTTATTGCCTATAATTGAGAATGATCGTTCACACCCATTAACGGCGACCCGCCAGGACATCCATGCTTGCCCCACAAACCTGCACTAAAGACGCGCGCATCAACGCCCGACGTGACCAGATCATCGCCGCCGCCCGCCTGTGTTTTCGCAAACATGGTTTTCACGGTGCCGGTATGGCTGAAATCGCCAAAACGTCACAGCTCAGCGTGGGACAGATTTACCGCTACTTCGACAATAAAGACGCCATCATCGAAGAAATTGTTCGCCGGATGGTGACGAATAAAATTCAGCTGATCACCGGTAATGCCCATAATTTACAGCAGGTAGCGCACAATCTGGCGCACCGGCGCATCGGCAATCTGAGCTCGCCGTTTAAAGAAGACATCTGCATGGAACAAAAAGAACAGGCCGAAATAGATCACGCCCTGATGCTCGAAGTCGCTGCCGAAGCGACCCGCAATCCGGTGGTAGAGAAGATCTGGCGTGACTCAGAAAAACAACTGTTCAATGAAGCAAAATCCTTCTTAAGTAAAAGTTTCCCGCAGTTTTCAGATGCCGAAATGACCGCAAAAGTGGAAAGCCTGGCGGTCATCTGCGAAGGCACCGCATTCCGCCGCCTGACTACCGCTCACGCTGATGCAGAGCGCCTGGAAGCCTTATACCATCGCTACTTTCAGGATCTGTTCAACACGGATTTTCTCTCCCCCAAACCGGAATAACTCTTCACCATGAGCGCTCACTTGCATGAAAAACGCCTCGGCTACGCCCTGGTTCTCGGCTCACTCGCGGCACTCGGTCCGTTGTGTACCGACCTGTATTTACCGGCTCTGCCGGAGCTGGCCGGAGAGCTGAATACCTCGACCGCCAGCGCCCAGCTAAGCCTCACTGCCGGTTTACTCGGCCTCGGTTTCGGCCAGCTGATCTTTGGTCCGCTCAGCGATCGTTATGGCCGTATTCGCCCGCTGTTATGGTCGCTGGCTCTGCTGCTGGCGGCGTCGGTGTGGTGTGCCATGGCGCAGGATATCCATCAGCTGATCGTCGCCCGCTTATTGCAGGGGATCGCCGGTGCAGGTGGCGCGGTATTGTCCCGCGCCGTCGCCAGAGATTTATACAACGGGCATGAACTCACGCGGTTCTTTGCGTTACTGATGCTGGTTAACGGGCTGGCACCGATCATTGCGCCGGTGCTGGGTGGTGCGATGCTGAGCTGGATGAACTGGCGGGGGATTTTCGGCGTACTGGCGGTGATCTCCATCATGCTGTTTGCTTCCGCTGCGCTGAAACTGCATGAAACCTTGCCGCAGGAACGCCGTTCGCAAGGCGGAATTTTCAGTATGCTCGGCTCGGTCTTTTCGCTGCTCAGGCACCGTCCGTTTATGGGGTTGTGCCTGACGCAGGGGTTCGTGATGGCAGGAATGTTTGCCTACATCGGCGCATCGCCCTTCGTGTTACAGCAGATTTACCACCTCAGCCCGCAGATGTTCAGCCTGTGTTTTGCCGTTAACGGCATCGGGTTAGTGATTTCCGCGCAGGTATCAACGCGCTTTAGCCGTCGCTATGGCGAAATGGCGCTGGTTAAAACCGGATTGTGTATTGCTGCCGTAGCCTCTGTCGCGCTGGTGATTGCCGCAAGCCTTGGCGCACCGCTGATTATGCTGCTGATACCGCTGTTCTTCTCGGTGATGGTGATCGGGATTGTCAGCCCGAATGCGGGATCGCTGGCGATGCAAAGTCAGGGGAAAAATGCGGGCAGCGCGTCGGCACTGCTGGGCGTATGCATGTTTGCGCTGGGTGCGATTGCCGTGCCCGTCACCGGCTTTGGCAGTATGCCAGCGCTCTCGATGGCGCTGACCATGCTCGGATGCTACGCGATTGCCATCGTGCTGTTTATGACGCTGGTGAAAAAACCGGCGTAATACTCTGCGTATTACAGGCAACATCTTCTGCGTATTACAGGCAAAAAAAAACCCGCTTCGGCGGGTTTTTAAGTAATCGGCTAAAGTCAGATAGCGATAACGTTAGCAGCCGACGGGCCTTTGGCACCATTGGTGATTTCGAACTCTACGCGTTGGCCTTCAGCAAGGGTCTTGAAGCCCTGGCTGGAAATAGCAGAGAAATGAACGAAAACATCTTTGCTGCCATCTTCAGGGGTAATGAAACCAAAACCTTTAGATTCATTGAACCACTTAACGCTACCTTTAATCTTAGACATCAAACTTACCTTTACGTGAATGTTGGACACAAAATGTGTGTCAAATACAGTACAGCAACAGATCTCCATTTTGTCCAGAATTCTGATGGCAATAAGCGATAAACCTCTCATTCCTGACTTTTCATTGCCGCTTTCTTCTGCAAAATCAGCCATCCACGGCGTGCTGTCGCGAGACGTCAGAAAAACGAATCGTCGTCATCGTTGAAATCATCAGAACCCATATCATCGGAACCGAAGCCGGAATCGAGATTGTTGTCGCCCAGGGAAGCATCTTCCCAGGACGGCTGATTGCTGTCGAAACCCTGGTTATTGTTGTCCAGAAAACTGCTGTCAGCAGGATTGAGATCCTGCACCGGCGGTTCCTCAATGATATTGACGATTTCCTGTGGCTGACTGTGATGGAACATACCGGTCAGCATATCGGCCAGCACCACGCCACCGGCCACACCCGCCGCCGTGCGCAGCGCGCTGCCCAGAAAACCCGGCGCCTGCGGAGCCTGAGCCGGTGCCGGCTGTTGTCCGGCATATTGCGGTGGCTGTTGAGTCTGCGCGCCCCACCCCTGCGTGCCGGGAATTGGCTGACTGCCCTGCTGCGCCGTGCGCTGCGGTTCAGGCTGGGAAGATCCCCCGCCAAACAGTCCGGCCAGAAAACCGCTGCTCTGGGGTTTGCTCTGCTGCGCCTGCTGCAACTGCCCGATCTGCTGTTGCAACGCCTGCACCTGGCCGTTGAGTTTGGTCAGCGCCGCTTCCTGAATAATCATCGCCTGCGCCATGTAGTAAGGAGCCGACGGCTGCTGGCGGATATGATCCTGAATCACACGTTCCGCTTCCGCATCACGCGGCGCAGTGCTGGACTCAGCTTGTTGCAAGCGACTAAAAAGCCCGTCAATTAAACGCTGTTCTTCAGATTGCATACATTCACCTTGTTGATATGGCGTAATTCGCCGTGCGTCGCCCGCTGCAACACACAGCCAGAACTTACGAATCACACTAATACAATTGAATTAAAGTATGAATTAACCGAGTGTCAACGAATGTGACGAATGTAAATGGCGTTCGGGGAGTGCTGCGCAGAAGGAAACCCGCCTGCCGGAAAGCAGGCGGGAGAAGGCCGTACTTATTTTTTAGCTGACCAGCCGAGGATGAAGTCCTGATCCGGCAGCTGGGTGTATTGACGCACGATGTCGTGATACGTCTTCGCAGGATCCAGGGTTTTGAACTCCTGCGGATAGATAAATTTCGCCAGATATTCCATCCCAACGATGTTGTACGGATGGTTATAGAACTGGTGATAAATCGCGTAAACATTGCCGTTCATTACCGCAGGAATTTGCGCCACACCGGTACGTGAGGTCAGCACTTTCGCTTCTTTATCCAGGCTGGCCTGATCGGCACCGTAGCCGAAAGGCAGAATGTGAGTGACAGAACCGCCCTTCGGACGCGCGGAACCGGTCATGATATAGACGTCCGGCTTCATGCTGATCACCTGCTCCAGCGACACGGTGCCCGACGCGCCCGGCAACAGTTTACTGCCAATATTGTTGGCCTCTACCGCCTGGATCAGTTTGCCCCAGCCTGCGTTGCCGTGCGTGAAACAACAGGAATCATCGCGGCCGGCAATGGGTTCGATGAAGACGTTAGGTTTGTTTTTAATGCCCGCGACGGCTTTCTGAATGCTCTGCAGATGCTCGTTATAGAACTGCGTGTACGCACGGGCATTGTCTTCCTGATTCATCACTTTACCCAGCAGATCGATGCTCGCTGCGGTATTTTTTGCCGGGTCCAGTTCGTAGTCCAGGAATACCACCGGAATGTGCAGTCCGGCGAGTTTATCCAGTACACCGGCCTGCGCCAGGGAATCTTTTGCACGCAACTGGGCGATCATCAGATCGGGTTTCTTCGCGATCACGGTTTCCAGATCAATCTGCCCTTTATCACTGAAGCCCATATCGAGGATCTTCGCAGATTCCGGCCATTTGCTTTTCAGCATGTCCCAGGTGCCGCTGTCGGTTTTCTTCAGCAGGTTATTCCATGCCACCACGTGCTGGAAAGGATTGGCCTTATCCAGAACCGCCAGGGCCAGCAAATCACGGCCATCCTGCAAAATCACGCGCTGCGGCGCTTTATCGATAGTGACTTTCTGCCCGGCTAAGTCCGTCACGGTAAGCGGGTACGTGGTGGCAAAAGTGGAGAACGATGCGGCCATCAGACCGGCAACAGACAGCACGCGAGCGGTGTTCTTATACATGCAAAGCCCCGAAAATGAGAATGAATGAAAAGTGATTTTGATAATTGTTATCAAAAAAGGAGGAAATAATAAACACGGAATGATTGATGAGGCAATGGTTTTGCAGGGATGAGCGAGGATAAAACATGTCGAAATATGAACGGGATACCTGAAAGGCATCCCGTTTGGCTTAAGTCATAGGGTAAATTTACCGCACCGGTTAACCGGTTACCGGCCAATAAACCGCAGCAGGAATTCGCTCACCATCGCCCGTTTAAAGGCAGACTGTGCCTTGTCCGCCGCCGCGCTGTGCCCGCCTTCGGTATTCTCATAAAAATAGACATCAGGAATACCCATCGCCTGCATTTTCGCTGCCATTTTACGCGCATGGTCTGGCCCGACGCGGTCATCGCTGGTGGCCGTTGAGAACAGCACCGGCGGGTATTTTTTTGCCGGAGAGAGGTTGTGATACGGCGAGAACTCGCGGATAAAAGCCCACTCTTCAGGATCCTGCGGGTCGCCGTACTCGGCAATCCACGAAGCACCGGCAGAAATCTGCGTGTAACGTTCCATATCCAGCAACGGCACTTCGCAGACAATCGCCCCGAATAATTCCGGGTAACGCGTCAGCATATTGCCGACCAGCAGACCGCCGTTGCTGCCGCCCTGCGCGGCAAGATGCGCCGCAGAGGTGACGTTACTGGCGATCAGCGCTTTGGCGACTGACGCGAAATCTTCATATGCCCGCAGACGTTTCTCTTTCAGCGCCGCTTTGTGCCATTCAGGTCCGTATTCGCCCCCACCGCGAATATTGGCCAGAACAAATACACCGCCGCGATCCAGCCACGCCACGCCGCTGACGCCGAGATAATACGGATCCAGCGACACCTCAAACCCGCCATAACCGTACAACAGCGTCGGATTTTTACCGTCATACACCACGTCTTTGCGGCAGATAACAAAATAAGGCACGCGGGTGCCGTCGTCGGATTGCGCAAAATGCTGGCTGACCTGATACCGGGACGCATCGAAATGCGACGGATCCTGTTTCAGTAATTCCGCTGGCTGGTGTGCGCCGTTATCCAGATCCCCCAGCGACAGGCTGGCCGGTTGCAGGAATCCGCTGACACTCATGAAATATTGGTTCGAATCGTCTGCCACGCCCCAGGCATTGATTTTGCTCAGTTCCGGCACATGCCCGAACGGCTCACGCCGCCAGTCACCCTGTTCCGGCGTCAGGACTTCGAGGCGGTTTACCACGTCGCGCGTGATACTGAGAATGATGTGATCGCGGGTGCAGGAATACCCGCTGAGCTGATCCTGTGCGGTCGGCACAAACAGCGGTTTCAGCGCGCGCTCACCGGCCATAAAGGCGTCAAAATTCATGGTCAGCAGAGAACCCGAGGGCCAGCTTTCGCCGCTGACCTGCCATTCGCTGGCAGGTTGGATCAGGATCCACTCGCGCCACGAGCTGAATTTAGCATCGGCCGGCACATCAATTTTGACCAGATGCTTTTTCTCATCCAGCAGGAACACTTCGCGATGATAAAAGTCGATCACCCGCACCACATAATCGTGTTCGAAGCCTTTAAAACTGTCGTGATAGCCGACCGCCATCATGTCTTTTTTACCGGCGCTGTAAACCGTTGTGGCTTCGCTGAGCGGTGTGCCGCGTGACCAGATTTTCACGATGCGCGGGTAACCGGAGTCGGTGAGTGAATCTTCCCCGAAGTCGGTGGCGACAAACAGATGGTCATGATCAATCCAGCCCGTGCGACTTTTCGCCACCGGCAGGAAAAAGCCGTCAGAGACAAATTCGCGCGTTTGCAGATCAAACTCACGCACTTCCGACGCATCCCCGCCGTCGGGTGAAAGAAAAATCAGCGCGCGCTTAAAATCGGGTTTGAGCGGGTACACGCCGTGGTACACCCAGTCTTTCCCTTCCGCTTTGCCCAGCGCGTCGATGTCCAGCAGCGTTTCCCAGTGCGGCTCGGCTTTGCGGTACTCCTCCAGCGACGTGATGCGCAGCAGGCCGCGCGGATTCTGCGCATCCTGCCAGAAGTTGCACCAGGTTTGGCCGAATTTGCCGATGCCGGGGATCTGATCCGGAGAATTCAGCGCCTCAAGCACTTTCTGGCGAAGAGGCTCGAAATCGCGGCCTTGGGTAAACGCCGCCAGCGTGACCGGATTTTGTTCATGCGCCCAGGCCAGCGCCTGCTCGTTGCGTATGCCTTCCAGCCAGATAAAGTCATCCTGCTGCGGGGTTGTTGAGTCAGTCGTCATGCGGTTCTGCTCCTTCAGTCATGAGTTTGCGAAGTTATTGCACCAGGATGCCCTGAATCAGGCTGGCCTTGACCACGGTCACCTGCGAAATGTTCAGCGCCTGCATAAAGCCTTCCACCAGCAGTAAATTACTGACGTCGGTGGCGCGATATTCACCGGTAAGTTCGCTGTCGCCTTTCCATACCTGATTTTTTGACACGCGCTGCACATCTTCCAACGTGTAAGTATTGTTCGTCAGACGCAGCTGATCTTTTACTGAATAGCCGTGAACACCACCGATACCAATCACCCGGCGGGTCTGCGCATCCTGTTTGATTTGCGGGCTGACGTGCGTTCTCGCATAGAAATTCACGTAACGCAGCACGGTATTGCGCAGCGAACCGATCGGGTTCGGAGACGCGGCTTTATCCAGCGCCTGATTCTTCAGCACGCTGATAATAAATTCTTTCAGCGTCACCGACGCCAGTTTGCCCTGATAAATGTCCGTGACCGTTTTGCCGTTTTGCTCACGCAATGCCGTCATCTGCATCGATCCGCCGCCGATGTCCCACACCAGCAAATCTTCATTTTTCACGCTGTTGTCATGCAGTGCGGCTTTCGCCGAGAGGAACCCCAGCGCGGCTTCCTGTTCCTGCGTGATGATGCGCAGCTGGACCTGTGCCTGCTGGTTAAACAGGTCGATCACCTGCTGCCCGTTTGACGCCGAGCGGAACACGGCCGTCGCCACACCGGTGATGCGCTGCGGGTGGAAAGTGCGGGCCTTGTCCACCATCTCTTTCAGCGCAGTGACGCCCTGCTGCTGCATCGCGCTGCTGATTTGATTGTTGCCGGATTTGCCTAAATCTTCGTTAAACGCCAGCGGACGCTGATCTTCATACAGCACTTTGCCCAGCTGATGACGGCAGATATCGACCTGTGCGACCTGAATTTTAGTGGTGCCCGAGCCCATATCAATACCGGCGCGGGTTTCTATACACTGGCTGGCCAGCGCCGAAAAAGTGCTTAATGCCAGTACCAGCCCCAGAAGACTATTACGTGTGAAATTCATTTCATCCTGCCCTGAAAAATATAACAAAAATCATAAAGCACTCAGGAATACCTGTTTTATCGCTGTGATTTCAAGCTTTTTTGCTTTCTGTTTACCCGCTGGCTTTGCCAAAAAGCGCAATGCGGCGGCATAAAAAAAGCGAAAAGACACTGCATTTTGTCCTAAATAATGAGTTATGCGATCCAGCGATGATCTGGCTATGGCTTTTTGTGAGTCAGTTCAAGCATTGAAATAACAGGAACGCCTATAAAGAAATCATTACCTTGTGATGACAAAAAATGACGGAATTGTGAGGTAAGAATGAGGCACTAAATCAGGCAGTACGATAAAGGAGTAGAAATATGGAATGGAAAATTATAGATATCCTGAACATCCCGCACACAGGCTTGAAATATATCTGCATTCAGGCATTTAAAAACCTGAAGCTGATTTTGTCAGTCGATGACAATTTCTCCCTGAAGACCGGTGACACGTTAGAAATCACACCGGAAGGTTATTCACTGAACCGCCATGAACCACAAACGCTGAAGATCCACCGCATGATGCCGTATTGTCAGCAACGCTGGCAGTCGCTTTCCATCCAATGAAGACGTCTTTGACATGATGATCCCCGCTTTGATGAAAGTGTTAAATGCATTACTCGAATAAAAAAGCCGGTTATGACACCGGCTTTTTTTTATCTCTTTTTTGGTCAGATAACCCGTCATGCTCGCCGAACGCCTGCTGCGGCACATCCACCCAGCGGTCTTTACGTGTGGCTTCGTATTGCTGATTCTTGGGATAGTAGATCCGATTCTCCGCTTTATTGGCTTCGCCAATCGTCAGTAAATGCACCTCATCATCAGTGTTATTAATGAAGGTATGACAGATACCGGTTCCCTGGGGAAATGCGACGGCATCACCCGGTTTCAGCGGGTGCAAATCCCCGTTGATCCAGGCATCCGGATGCCCCTGCAACACATACACGAACTCATCTTCCGCACTTTCTGCGTGCGGGTAGCAGGTACGACGCCCCGGTAACAAACGTTCGTGGTGAATACCGATACGCGTCAGTCCCAGTGCTTTACCGAGCGGCGCGCCAATTGACATCAGCTCATCATCGCCGGGATAACTGCCGTCGTCCGGGCCTTCAAGCTCCGTCCAGTGACGGATAAAATCGGGTCTTTGCTTGCTCATAGTGCCTCTGAGGAAACTGGATTTAATACTGCGTTGGCGATTTCACCGGCGTGGCATAAATGCTTTGCACCTGCTCTTTAGGCAGACAGGCAAATTTTATGTGCACCTTTTCGCCGTCATTACTTTCGCCCAGCGTCTGGAATTTTCCGCTACAGAAATCAAAAATCTTTTTATAGGTATCCGCGCGGCGGTGACGTTCCAGAATGGAAAATACGGACGAAAAATAACTCGCCTGCCCCTGCGCGAAAGACGCATCGAAATTGGCAGGACGATAGGTTTCATCGCCCACCGGTTCATCAATACTTGAGCATCCTGCCAGTAAACTCATCAACACTACTGTTGCTATCATCACTTTTTGACTATTTTTCATCATTATTCATCCCGAAAAATGTTTATCCCAATCAGAAAAAAAAGGTTATGCCCTGCCTGCACTGCCAATACTGTTTTTGCCATTTTGCTTCACGCTGGCAACCGCACGCTCGGCGGCGGCCAGCCATTGATGGTAATCTTCCCGCCCGCGTGACGTGGCAATCCCCACACTCAGCGAACACTGGAAACCCGCGTCCTGCGACAGGCGGATCTCCGACACCTTGAGTAATAACCGGTACCCCACCGCGTAGGCTTCTTCTTCGGAAATTCCCGGCAAGATCACCACAAACTCATCGTCGCCCAACAGCGCCGGAAAATCATGTTCGCCGGTTTCCTGACGCAATATCGTCGCAACGGCCCGCAGGACATAGTCGCCCGCCTCAGTGCCGAACAGGTCGTTCACCATTTTCAAATCATCGACATCCAGCACCATCAGGCACGAAAGATCGTGTTTTGAACGCTCGAACTCCAGCATCAGCCGTCGGTCCAGCAACCGGCGGTTCGGCAACCCCAGAAAAGGATCCATCAGCGCGGTTTTTTCCAGTTCATGCTGTTTATCACGCAGTTTTCTGGAGATGGAATAGTTGGCGGCGCTGAAGGCGATAATGTAAATCGTCGACAGCGGCAGCGTCAGCCACAGCGTTCTGTCGGTGACCACGGGATACAACGTCATGCCGGACAACGGCCAGCACACAATAAAACCGGCGCAGAAGAACACCATCGCACGGCGTAATAACCGCCAGCCGCCCGCTGAGAAGCGGTCAGCAATAAGGATAGACGTAATAATGGCCGACGGCAGCGGACAGATCCCCATCATCGCCACCCAGGCGCCTCCGGCAATGGCATCAAAAGCCAGATTTCTGAACTCAGCCTGATTCGATTTTTTAGCGCGGCGGGAAATCCGCATGGCGACGTGTGGCCAGACAAACACATTGAGTACCAGCAACCCGAGAGGCAGCCAGGATGCGCCGCGCTCCACCAGCACCGACGCGATCGGGAAAAAGCACAGGAAAGTGCCCAGCATGCGCATGAGATACATTCGTCGCAGAAAACGATCCGAACGTTCACGCACGTGGTGATCATCCGGGAAATAATATGGCATACCTGACAAAGCTCGCTGAATGTAATTCTTTTTATAGTAGTCGAGTTAGTGATAACTCATCTACAAAAAGCACGGTATTCAATGGCAGGAACAGAGGGTGTTTTTGACTTATTTAGAGCGTCTTAGGAATTTAACGGGGAAATTTGAGATAACACTGGCAAATGAATAAAAAACGGCCATATCAGAATGGGCATTCCAATATGGCCGGGAGGGGTCATCTGACTTTTTTCTTACGCCGTCAGCGTCGCCATATCGATCACAAAGCGGTATTTCACATCACTTTTCAGCATACGTTCGTAGGCGTCATTGATGTCCGGCATGCTGATCATTTCGATGTCAGAGCCGATACCGTGTTTAGCGCAGAAATCGAGCATTTCCTGCGTTTCCGCAATACCGCCAATGCATGAACCGGCGACAGAACGACGGCCCAGAATCATCGACAACGTGCTGAGCATCGGGCTGATATCACCGAGGAAACCGACGAAGACCAGCGTACCGTCGATATTCAGCGTTGGCATGTACGGGTTGATATCGTGGACATAAGGAACGGTATCGATGATGAGATCGAACTCGCCTTGGGTGGCCGCCATCTGTGCGTCGTCTGTGGAAACAACGATGTGATGCGCGCCCAGACGGCGGGCATCTTCCGCTTTACCGGCGGAACGGGTGAACAGCGTCACTTCTGCGCCCAGCGCGTTGGCCAGTTTCAGCGCCATGTGGCCCAGACCGCCCAGACCGACCACGCCGACTTTGCTGCCTTTGGTGATGTTCCAGTGACGCAGCGGCGACCAGGTGGTGATGCCCGCGCACAACAGCGGCGCAGCGGCTTTGAGATCGATACCTTCCGGCATTTTCAGCACGAAGCTTTCACTCGCCACGATGGTTTTGGCGTAACCGCCGTAAGTCGGCATATGGTCGTGACGGTCAACGCTGTTGTAGGTTTGCGTGTTGCCCTCCAGACAGTATTGCTCCAGACCTTTTTCGCACGGGGTGCAGACACGGCAGGAATCGACCATACACCCGATGCCGGCGTAATCACCGACTTTGAACTGAGTGACGTTTTTACCGACTTTCGCCACGCGGCCTACCACTTCGTGGCCGGGAACCAGCGGATAAGTGCTGAATCCCCAGTCGTTGCGCGCCTGATGCAAATCAGAGTGGCAGACGCCGCAGTACATCACGTCGATGACAACGTCATCTTCACGCGCTTCGCGTTGTTCGAATTCAAAGGGAGCTAAAGGCACTTTGGCTGACTGAGCAGCGTATCCGAGAACTTTCAGGGTCATGTTATTTCTCCGAAATGAGGGGTGAGCACGGACAAAGGCCCTGACATAACCATGTCAGGGCTGGAAATCTGAAGCGGGACCGCGTTTCTGCCGATGACGGAAACCCGGCCTGCGCGTTAATGATGACGGAATTAACGTTTCTGATACTGGGCGTCGGTCACTTTTTCCAGCCATTCGACCGGGCTGCCGTTCAGGGATTCGGCGATCGCAATATGCGTCATGGCATTTTCCGGCGTCGCGCCGTGCCAGTGTTTAACCCCTTCCGGGATCCACACAATATCCCCCACGCTCATGTCGCGGATCTCGCCGCCCTCTTCCTGTAACCAGCCGCGACCGTGGGTCACAATCAGCGTCTGCCCCAGCGGATGGGTGTGCCATGCGGTGCGTGCGCCAGGTTCGAAGGTCACGGTCGCACCGCCAACGCGGGCAGATTCGGTGCCGCTGAACGGCGCGTCAATACGCACGTTGCCGGTGAAGTAACTTTCCGGTCCTTGCTGCGATGGGGTGGAGCCGTTCCGGGTGATTTTGATTTTTTCGCTCATTGAATTCTCCGCTTCGGCATAAGCTGCCGGGGCCATACAGGACATCATGATAGACAGTGAAAGCGTAGTTGCTCTGATGCCGTTCATGTCACTTTTTCCTTCATGATGGGCTGCGTGAGTGTAGTGGCACTACGTTACCGCCATACGGCGAACAGGACTAGGCAGCAAAATGTGAAAGGCGCTATGAGGAGAATTCATCAATCAGGCGGCGGACAGGCTCAACAATTAGCACCAAAAATAAACAGTTATCTTTCGCCCGCAAGCCGCCGAAGTTGCCGGGTTGTGCGGGCTGTCCGGTGTTCCCCCGCAGCCGCTGAACTGATCGGCAAAAATGTGTAGTGAAGATCACACTTTAAATATGTTAACGTTAACATTTGTGATTAACATCATAAATCCATTATCGCCTGTCTGGGAAAAGCAATAAGTTAACGTTAACAATGTGAACTACCTCTTCGAATGCGCACGGATATGCCATGAAAACAAGTCACCGAAGTCACTACATTCTGTTAAGCGGATTACTTTTCTGCTTCTTTTACACCTGGTCATCTGCTTTTTCGCTGATCTCACTTTGGCTCAGCCAGAAGGTCGGGCTAAAAGGCGCGGAAACGGGGTTATTCTTTTCCGCCATTGCCCTGACGGCGCTGTGCGCGCAGCCGCTGTACGGTTTTATTCAGGACAAGCTGGGGTTACGTAAAAACCTGCTGTGGGCCATCGGCATACTGTTACTGGCCAGCGGACCTTTCTTTATCTTCGTCTTTGCCCCGCTGCTGCAAATCAATATTCTGTTGGGCGCCGCCGCTGGTGGCTTATACGTAGGCGCGACGTTTTTTGCCGGGATTGGTGCGCTCGAATCTTATACCGAGCGGGTCAGCCGTATCTTGGGGTTTGAGTTTGGTAAAGCCAGAATGTGGGGATCGCTCGGCTGGGCCGCCGCCACCTTCCTCGCCGGGATCCTGTTTAACATCAACCCGAACCTTAACTTCTGGATGGCTTCGTCTTCTGCGATCATTTTCCTGCTGCTGCTGTGGCGGCTGCGTGAGGTGAAGACCGATGCGCTGAATCAGCTCGAGTACGGCAAGCCCGGTAACCTCCAGCTTTCTGATGCGATTGCCCTGTTCCGTCTGCCGCGTTTTTGGGCGCTGATTGTGTTTGTGACCGGCGTCAGCGTTTACAACGTCTACGATCAGCAGTTTCCGGTGTACTTCGCTTCTCTGTTCCCGGACGTTAAAAACGGCAATGAGATGTACGGTTTCCTTAACTCCTTCCAGGTGTTTTTAGAAGCGGGCGGCATGTTCCTCGCGCCGTTCGTCGTCAATAAAATCGGGGCAAAAAACGGCTTGCTGCTCAGCGGGCTGATTATGGCGCTGCGCGTTTTTGGTTCAGGTCTGGCAGCGGATGCGGTGACCATTTCCTGCATGAAACTGCTGCACGCCGTGGAGCTGCCGATCCTGCTGATCGCCATGTTTAAGTACATCACCACCCGCTTCGACCCGCGCCTTTCAGCCACGCTGTATCTGGTCGGGTTCCAGTTCATCACGCAGGTGTGTGCCAGTGTGTTTTCCCCGCTGGCCGGTTACGGCTACGACCGGATCGGCTTTGCCGACACCTACATGATTATGGGGATGCTGGTGCTCATCCTCACCACGATCTCGGGATTCCTGCTCATCGGCGAAAAGAGCCGGACAACCCCTTCCGTATTATTCAAAAAGAGTGAGATTTTATGAAACAGCGACTGGAACGCGCAGAACAGGCGTTGCGCGACGGAGCAGCAACGCGCGGCAAATCCTTTTACCCGCATTTTCACCTCGCGCCACCGGCGGGATGGATGAATGATCCGAACGGACTGATTTATCACCAGGGGCGATATCACGCGTTTTATCAGCATCACCCGTTTAGCGAGAACTGGGGACCGATGCACTGGGGGCACGCCACCAGTCAGGACATGGTGAACTGGCAACATCAGCCTGTCGCACTGGCGCCGGGCGAAGAGTATGACCGGGACGGCTGTTTCTCCGGCAGCGCCGTGGACGATAACGGCGTGCTGAGCCTGATTTACACCGGCCACGTCTGGCTGAGCGGCGAAGGCAATGACAGCGCCATCCGTGAGGTGCAATGCCTTGCCACCAGCGAGGACGGCATTCATTTCACCAAACAGGGCATGGTGCTCACACCACCGGATAACATCATGCATTTTCGTGATCCGAAAGTCTGGTACGAAGACGGCCACTGGTGGATGGTGATCGGGGCGCGGGATGACAGCGATATCGGCCAGGTGTTGTTGTACAAGGGCAACAGCCTGCGCGACTGGACATTCGACCGCGTGCTCGCCAAAGCCGACCGCAACACGGGTTACATGTGGGAATGCCCGGATTTTTTCCCGCTTGGCGATGAACATATTCTGATGTGTTCCCCGCAGGGTATCAAAGCGCAAGGCGATGATTATCTGAACTTATTCCAGAGTGGCTGCCTGCGCGGAACCTGGCGACCGGGACAGGAGTTTGAGGTTCGCGAAGGTTTCCGCGAGCTGGATCACGGCCATGATTTTTATGCGCCCCAGTCATTTACCGCAGCCGACGGTCGTCGGGTGATCATCGCCTGGATGGACATGTGGGAATCCGTGATGCCGTCAAAGGCCGAAGGCTGGGCGGGTTGCATGACGCTGCCGCGCGAACTGACACTGCACGATGGCAGCGTGCGGATGGTTCCGGTGGAAGAAGTGCAGACGCTGCGCCGTGAGCATTCTCCTCTTTCGCCATGCCTGCTCAGAGACAGCGTTCTGCACATCGCAGATGACGCACAGGCGCTGGAGATCATCACCCGGTGGGATCGCCCTGCCTGCGACGCAGAACGTTTCGGTATCAAACTCGGTGACGGCGTGACCCTCTTTGTGGACACACGGGCGCAGAGACTCTGTCTGGAAAGGGACTTCCCGATGCACGGGATCAAAGACCAGCGCAGCATGGCGTTAACGCAAGGAAAGGTGCTGGAACTGCGGATCTTTATCGACAGCTCGTCTGTGGAGATTTTCGTTAATCAGGGAGAAGCAACGTTAAGCAGCCGGATTTACCCGCAGCCCGGTCAGCGCGCCCTCTCCTGCTTCGCCGCTCACGGACAGGCGGCGTTGGTTGAGGGAGACGTCTGGAGGCTAAGCGCGGGTTAACGCTGAACGCACGATAAAGACGCGCGCTCCAGCACGGGCGAGGCGATCTTTATCAGGCCGTGATTGGGGCGTTGTTCAATAAGATGCAGCACCGCTTCACGGCCTATTTCGCTGTGCGGCAATTGCACCGTGGTCAGCGGCGGAAGGAACAGATCGCCGATACCGACCATGTTGTCATACCCGAGCACCGCGACCTGTTGCGGTATCGCAATCCCCTTCGCCAGCAGCACCTGATACGCCAAAAAGGCAATACGATCATTGCCGCACACCAGCACGTCGAAATCCGGCTTTCCGCCGGGGATAAAGCCCTCAAGCATTGTCACAACATCGCGATAATGCTCATCGCCCAGCGCCATATGCAGCTGACGAAGATGTTCTGCCGCCAGCCCCGCTTCGCGCCATGCCTGTTCCGCACCGGCGCGACGGCGGGTTCCGGCGGGGATGGACTCAGGTAAATAAATGCACAGCGGATGGCGGTAGCCTTTGCGGATCAGCAGCTTGGTCGCCTGATACTGGCCGTCAAAATCATCAGGGATGTAGCCCGGCAGCGCGTGTTCACGGCTCAGGCAATTCGCCAGCACCAGATTTTTATCCACCAGACGCGAGGGAATATCGACCTCACGCAGCCCCATGGTGGTAAAAATAATGCCGTCCGGACGCTGGGAAAGCAGCTGGCTGACCGCGCGCTCGCTGTCTTCCTGCGAGGTAATGCTGACCAGAAAACTGCTCCAGCCAAATTCGCGGGCCGTGAGTTCAATCGAGAGAAGCAGTTCAACGGAGAATGGCGTCGTGGCGGTATCGAGCGCCAGCACGCCGAGCGTGGAGACTTTGCTGCTTTTGCCGCGCATCTTGCGCGCCGAGAAATCCGGCACATAGTGAAGTGCGTCAATGGCCTGCTGCACGCGCGCCAGCGTTTCCGGCTTCAGCCTTTGCGGCTCATTAATGGCGCGGGACACCGTCATAAGCGAGACGGATGCCCGTTGTGCTACTTCTTTCAGCGAAGCCATAACTCTCCCGATTGGCAATTTTACAGCCCTGATCCTACACACAAAAACGCCGGTAGCGTAAGCCTAAATCTGTGACGGCGGGTTAATTCTCGCCTGAACTTCTCAGGCAGGCGCAAGAAGAAAAGACACCTTTCGCCGGTGTCTTTTCTCTATCTGCACTTAACATTGATAAAGGTGATTATTTAATTGATATACACATAACAATGAAATTAATACAACGTAATATGACGCGGGATTTTATATCAATACATCATGAGTTGGTTATAGATGTTTTTTAGAAACTAAATCAAACCTTCCCTATAAAAACTTATTCCATTCTTTATTTTAATGATAATAAGCAGACATAAAAAAAACCCGCCGACAGAGTCAGGCGGGCTTGATACTCAGGATGATGCATTAACGGAAAGGCGAATCCATCGGCACTTCAGCATCAGGTTCATGCGTGATTCGGTTTCTCAAATCACGGCGGATCATTTCAATCGCCCAGAACCAGAAGATGTGGCCCAGTAATTCAGACACATATTCATCCAGCGGAAGCCCGGACAATGGAGGTGTCAGACCCAGCAGCGGGAAACTTATCCAGTGGACGGCAACAGTCGCAATAATACCGGCCAGCGCACCCTGCCATAATTTTACTTTCGGGAAGACTTCCGCGACCAGGCAATAGCCTATCGCGAAGACCAGGGAGAAAATAATATGGGTAATATGGACAGGATTAATAATATGTTCAGAGAACTGGTAAACGGCATGCGTCGGATCAATGCCCAGATAATCTCTCAGGAACAAATACGGCGGGTTAAATTCATCGCGACCGCCTGAGAAAGTACGCGGGGGCAAAGGCACTTCTGCGCCCCACTTCACGAAAGCTGACATCACACCGGCAATAATACCGACAAAAAAAGCCACGCCATAACGGCGACGGTTCGGTGCAGTCATCACAAAAAAGTCTTTAATTTTCATAGATCCCCAGTAGTCAGTAAATTTCCGTAAAGAGTAAAACTTTACAGATTGTTACCGTTGATCTTGATCAGGGTTCTATGGATTTTACTCATAAACAGAAGATTTAAAGGGATAAGCCCTTTGGCGCATGACAGAAAGGGAATATGCAGATGGTAAATTTCATGCGTTATTCGCGTAGGATTTTGTCACCCCATGATAACTTTACTTACCGCTCCAAAATCTCCTGAACCCAATCATTCCAGCAATCGCACCCAAGTTGCGACTCGATGGTATTAGGCTTGTTTTCAATCCACCACGCTTTCACCACGTCATATTCAGAGAGGGTCAGTGCGAAGCGCCGCCAACGTCCCATCCGGCCATCTTGATCGCAGGGATCACTGCCCGCCAGGAAGAATTCATTCAGGAAAGGCAACGGAGGAAAATAGCCAGAACCGCTGATGATACCAAATATGCCGTAAAGCACGTTGGTATTATCCTCTAAGACGCGCTTAGCATTATTAATATTATCCATATAAATCCCTGCGGCTGATGTTTACCCTATTATATTGCTCTGAATTATATTTAACAGAATAAGTCTGCTCCATGGCCGCCAGCTCCCACCTGATTCTGGCAGGCTTTCAGGCGCCCACTGCGTTTTCCTCGGTTGTCAGAAAAATTTTTGCTTTTCAGTTTGCACTGAGCCGTCTCTGGCGTCAGGATCTCCTCTGATTCTTTTCATGGCAGTGATTAAGGCTTATCGATAATGACGACCCAGACACCTGAAACGCCGGTTCCGGCAGGGACAATTTTTAGCGCAGCCGGTTTGCAATTTCTGAATAAACTCGCACAAAACAACTCCCGCGACTGGTTCAAAGCGAATCAGGATGAATACGAAAATACGCTGAGAACCCCCGCACTGCGGTTTATCGAACACATGCAGCCAGAGATTATTGCCATTTCCCCGAGGCTGACTGCCGTCGCCAGAAAAGTGGGCGGCAGCCTTATGCGTCCGCAGCGGGACAGCCGTTTCAGCAAAGATAAAACGCCTTACAAAACCAATGTCGGCATCCAGTTTCGCCATTTTCAGGGCAAAGATGTCCACGCCCCCGGACTCTATCTGCACATTGCCGAAGATAACTGTTTTCTCGCGGCGGGGATCTGGCATCCGGAATCTAAAGCGTTAAATGCGATCCGTACGTGCATTGATGAGAATCCGAACGCCTACAAGAAAGCCCTTAAGACATTGCACGACAACGGTTTCGTGATGGATGGCGATAGCCTGATTCGTCCGCCAAAAGGCTACGACAAAAACCACCCGTTGTTAGAGGAATTAAAGCGCAAAGATTTTATCGCGATTAAAAATATCGCCTTCGAGGATTTGTGCAAACCTGATGTGGTCGAGTTTTGCGCGGCACAGTTCAGGCACTGTGCGCCGCTGATGGCTTACCTGTGTTTTGCACTTGAGCTGGATTTCTGAGGCAACAGGAAGAGCAGTACAGGACATCTTGCACACTGAATTTCAGGCATAAAAAAAGACGCCAGCGGGCGTCTGTTTTTTTCGGTTTTACACCGCGAAGATGGTACGCCCTACAGGGCTCGAACCTGTGACCTACGGCTTAGAAGTTCTAAGAACCGTGCTATAAATCATTAACTTACCGCATGAAACCTCGCTCACACGTCCCATCATGCAAAAAGATGACAAGCGTTCTCAACGCTCGTCATTTCTTATGCGTCCCATCTTTGTCCCATCCTCTTCAGAAGCCTTGTTTTCCACAAGATAGCTAAACCCCACTTAATTACTAAAGATTAGCGTTTAGCTTAGAGCATGGAAAATTGCCTTATTCAAAACCTTGCACTATTCTCAAAACAGCTGACATAAGATCAGCAAGCCTGCCAAGGCCATGAACACCTACCTACTGATAGCCTGACGTTAACTCGGGCTTTTTTTTGGACTGAAATCTGACAATCAATGCATATCAGACTACCTTAACTCAGCTGACATAAGCGCAGCAAGCCTGTAAAGCCAAACCATTCATACCCTTACAAAAGCCAGCCTAGACAACGGGCTTTTTTTTTACCTGCTTAATGATGAATATCTAAGCATTAGCTAATCTTTAGAGTGGGTGGAGTAACCGCCATCCAGAAGCGTAATATTGATACCTTTGATTTTTGCCCGCTGTCCAAGCGGGCTTTTTTTAACGCTAAAGGACACTGAAATTTCTTTAATTTCAAAACTCAATTCATTAAGCCAAATTTTCAATAGCTACTAATATGTTTTCGGGAGCATCGCTCTCGTTCCAAAACTAAATTTAGTGGCGATTCACTGGCCTTCGTTCGCGGGGGCTTTTTTACGCCCTAACATTACCCCATTGAGCGAATACAGCCACTTATGGGTAGTATCCTATAGATTGGATAATTATTATCACGCTACGCTTATCCCGTTCTACCCGAACAGATTACGAATGTAGAAACTGATGTTTATTGCCCGCCTGCCGCGGGCTTTTTTTATGATTTCTTTATCAGTAAATCCACTGCATGCCTATATCTGTTCTGGTATTGCATATGTGTAACTTTATGATGCTGCCTTTCAAGATATGTAATTAGGCTCTCTACACTCAACACTTTCCCCTGCTCAAGCACAGCCAACACTGCGTCGCCAATTTCTCTTCTGACTAATAAATTTTCTTCTTCAGTCTGCATATCAACCTCAAGTAGTTTTTCACTGAGATTAGCACACTGATTTGCCTAAACCTTCAAATACCCGGCTTGTCACAGAACGAGTCATTCTTCGCATTATAGATGATAAGTCTCCCTACTCCCGATCATGAACTCACCCTCAGTTAACGCTTCGCCGAACTCAATGAAGACATTCTTCTCGTCCTGCGATTCGATGCCGCGACGCGGTGCAGATAACCTCTGCAGCCAGTGCTTTTATTTGTGCAAGCAATTTCCACCTATACTTAAAGACCGCCAATGGAGGATTTTTATATGTGTGGACGCTTCACTCAGTACGAACCACGATCTCATTACATTGAAGTTATCTCTCCTGATAAAGAATTCGCCAGTGGCATTGATGACATACCGCTCGACCGTTACAACGTAGCACCCGGTACCCGCGTCCTTTTGCTCAATCAGCGCGAGGATAAAATATTTCTCGATCCTGTTAACTGGGGATATCAACCTGGCTGGGCGAAGGAATCAAAGCGGCCACCGATGATCAATGCGCGTGTTGAAACTGTGGCTACGAGCAGGATGTTTAGACCGTTGTTCGAGCATGGACGTGCATTAGTGATGGCCGATGGTTGGTATGAGTGGAAGAAGGATCCTTCTGACACGAAAATAAAACAGCCTTATTTTATTTATCACAAATCTCACACTCCCTTGTTCTTTGCAGCTATTAGCCGGTTCCATCCTGAAGCTGAAGATGCGCCTGATGATGACGGATTTGTGATTATCACAGCCGCCAGCGATGAGGGCTTGTTAGATATTCATGACCGCCGGCCGCTGGTACTTGATCGCGATCAGGCGCTTGAATGGCTCGACGGCGATACCCTGCCAGAACGCGCGCTAGAAATTGCAGAAAAGGAGTCGATTCCGCCTTCTGCATTCGACTGGCATCCAGTTACGAAGAAGGTAGGTAGCATCAGGAATAACGGTCCGGAACTCATTGAGCCTATAAATGACCCGCTTGTTTAAACTCTAACGCGCATCAGGTCACTAAAACGCGTCGTGTAAGCGGGAGACAGCATCTGGCGTTTCATTTCCCATGTTTTTTGTATGCCCTGACCTGCAAACCACACCCGTCCTTTTCCGCTGTGATTGATCCCATCGAGAACAGCCATGAGTTGCTCACTGTTAGAACGTGGTTTGTACTCATCAAAAAGGCCAAGCTGGGCAACTCCCTGACTGTAGAAATCCCCCAGCATCACACCGCATTTCTGAAACCTGTGGCCATCCTGCCAGATTGCATCAAGGCATTTGGTTGCGGCAGCCACTATATCCCGGCTGTCTTGGGTGGGTATCTGCAGCTTAGTGCCAGCTGTCTTACCAAAGTAGACCTCATTCACAGCAAAAGGACTCGTTTTAACGAACGCTGATATATGGCGACAATATTGACGCTCACCGCGCAGCTTCTCTGCTGCCCTCACTGCATGACTGCATATTGCTTCACGCATCAGCTCATATTCTGTCACGCGATCACCAAATGAACGGGAACAGACGATCTGCTGTTTAGTGGGAGCAAACTCTTCAAGTTCTAAACAGGGTTCACCGCGCAACTCACGCACAGTACGCTCAAGCACGATATTGAAATGCTTACGTATGAGCGGCGTCGGCGCATCGGCCAGTTGCAGGGCTGTCTTTATGCCCATGTCATTAAGCTTTTTCGATATACGCCTGCCCACACCCCACACATCCCCAACTTCGACTAAGGCCATAAGCTTACGTTGTCTTGCAAGTAGAGAAAGGTCAACAACACCTCCTGTCTTCGTCCATTTCTTTGCAGCATGGTTAGCCAACTTAGCAAGAGTCTTAGTCGGCGCAATGCCTACGCCAACCGTGAGCCCAGTCCATTGCAGAACTTTCGCCCTCACTTCGCGCCCGAACTCTTCCAGATTTTGACAATTACTGACGCCCTGTAAATTCATGAAGGCTTCGTCAATAGAATAGACCTCGACCGCCGGAGACATTTCCTCAAGCACAGTCATGACACGTGAGCTCATGTCTGCATAAAGCGCATAGTTGCTGCTGAATGTGACAATATTGTGCTTGTCGAAAAGGTCACGCATTTTGAAAAATGGATCACCCATCTTGATGCCAAGCTTTTTAGCCTCAGCACTTCTGGCAATGACACAGCCGTCGTTGTTGCTGAGAACCACCACAGGTCGCCCCTTTAAGTCCGGCCTGAACACAGTTTCGCAACTGGCATAGAAGCTGTTCACATCAGCCAGGGCAAACATTATTGAAATCCGTTAATGCTGAAGGTGACGACGCCGAAGACTTCCAACTCATCACCGCCGTCATGTAAGACAATTGGGGGGAAATCGGGATTCATAGGCACGAGCTGAAAGACTGGGTGCGTACAAAGCCGTTTGACTGTGTATTCTCCTCCCAATGAAGCGATGATTATGTCACCGTGTTTTGCCTGCAGGCTGCGGTCAACAACAAGCAATGATCCCTCATAGATGCCCGCATCCATCATGCTCATGCCTGTTGCCATTACAAAGTAAGTCGCTGCGGGGTGATTCACACAAAGTTCATTTAAATCAATACCTTTCTCAATATAGTCTTGTGCTGGAGAAGGAAATCCTGCCTGTACTTTATCTTGAAAGAAAGGGATCAGGAGCTTTATTGGCTCAGGAATTGGGTAAAAGATATTCATAATTCGCGCCCATAAATACTGTTCATGCATACAGTATAATCATGGGCATTACGTGCTGAAAAGCCCGATCATCAACATTTCTGTTATGCCGCTGATCGGCAAGGGAAGAATTTATGTGGAGGGTTCTTCATAATCTTCGGAGCTGGGCACGGTAATGATAGGCGGCGCTTCTTTCCATGGGTCCTCATTTTCAATCGCGGTATTTTTAATAACTTTGGATTGATCTTTGATGCTTGCGATCAGCGCTCTTGCATCATCCGGCTTGTCCAGTGCCAACTCCACCAGTTCGAATAGAGTCTTGATAGCCTCCGTGTGATACGCCGCTGCAGCGCCTGCTGTGTTCAGGTATTTGAAGTTGGGGATAACGGTACCGTCGCTAAACTTCCTGTCCCCGTTGTAGGTAATCGCCTCTTTACATGCCCGTTCCACGTCCTGCGCAATCAGCCCGACTTCTCTTCCCCCGTCTTTTTTACCGTAGATAGAACCGTTAAAAGTTAGAACGGATGCTAATGCGTTTTTTACTTTTTCAATGTCGAACTTGTGACGGATATCAGATCCAGATGTCCAGGTGCCGGACGCTGTCGCATTGCCGCCTCGGAGAAACTCCCATCCGCCGCCTCCAGACAACGCGACGAAATAAGACTGAATTGTAGTATCTCCAGCTCGCCGTATACCTGTCTGAGCAAGTTCGTTATACCAGCGGTAAACTGTCCAACCTATAGGATTCCCCACGCCACCGCCTGATGTGACGTTATTTATTTCTACTCGGTTGTTCTCTCCTGCCGCTACGGCTAAACCTGCAGCAGCACCAGCGGTTAGTGAACCTGAAACGGCTCCGCCTGCTGTAGAAAATGCGCCTAATGCTGCCCTTGCGGCGGCGGCGGTTGCAGCACCTGTTCCACCGTTTACAATCGGCAAGGTGCCATTAACGCCAGAACCAAGAGGCACTTGTATTTTGCCGTACTGAGGAACCCATTCAGACCAGTTAGGGGATGCAGGGGTGAATGCACCCGTCAAACCACGGGTATATGTCTCTCCTTGAAAGGAGATGTACATTTGCTGGCAGCCATAGGCTGATTTAGTCACATAGAGCGTCCCGGCTTTTGCAATCGGGTATCCGTTGGCAACGATCGCATTGGCGTTTGCTGTCTGGTAGTAAATATTGAAATCAGTCACATTCCCCAGACTGTTTGGCGTCACTGTGGCATTCAGAAGGCCACCGTCGGTATAAGCTTTCGCCATGTCAGACGTCAGTTTTGCAAAACTACTGATGTTTACGACCGTTCCATCAGGAGCCGTTACACTGACAGCGCCAGTTCCGGTCATGATTTGCTGCCAGCCGTCCATCTGTGACTGGTAGTAACCCAGCTGCGCGGCCAAGCGTTTGGAAAAGTCAGGTATCGAATCCGTATAAAAGCTCATCACCGCGTAAGCAGAGCCAGCGGCCACGGTTCCGGCAGAGGTCGTGAGGGTAAGGTGATTAGCATCCTCCACGCTGGCAATCTCATAGATTTTAACGGTGCCCGATGCCGGAAGCAGAAAGGCTTGCCCCGGTCCGATGCCGAACTTAGCATCTAAAAAGTTAGTGCCAGTGCCGGTGACTTTTGTTGCCGCTACGGCGACTGTGCCTGTTTTATACCAAGCCATGTTGACGTTACTCCAGATAATAAAAAACCCGCCGAAGCGGGTCTGTTTAGGTTGGGTAATTTATTTTTCACACGTCGTCGATGTGAAGTTTGATCTGCTAACCCAGCGCCAGCCAAAAGGGTCACCAGCTTTATACTGGGTTTGGCTGGCGACCTTGCGTACGCCATAAATCTGTACGGTAGTTTCCTGCCCTGCGATCAATGCCGTTCCAGAACAGACGGGCGCCTGCTTCTCAAGAATGCCTGAGCACCCGGAAACCAAAACCGCCAGACCAATTACCATCATAATTTTTGTCATTTTTCTGTCCCACGAATATCGATGACAGAACGATAACAACGATATTTATGAGGGTATAATTGGTTTAATAGATCAATTACTTGAAATTGATCGTTCAAAACGATCGTTGAATCCAATTCATTGATTAGTAAGCAGATACATCAAGTGCGTACACCACGTCGTTTGAGTTTGCATAGCCAACATTCTCGAGCTGATCACCTCCCGGACTGTCTGTCTGGGTAGAGGATATTCGAGTAGTTGACCCGTTGAAGTATGCATAGGTCTGAATGGGTGACTGGAAAGGGCGCGTTGCGCCCCCAGAATGAATAACGCCGACCATTAAGCCAGTCATCTGTGGCATTACCGCGTAATTTCCGCTGAGTGTGGTATCGATGTTGTACCCCAGGTTGGCCGGATTACCCGGCGTTCCAACAGCAATGGGTGGATTCATCACCTTGGTTTCATTGGTCAGTATGCACTGTCCCTGAGCGTCGTTTATCGCTATCCCCCACGCCGGTTTCGGCTGGGGAATGACGATGCCAAAAATATAAACAGTGACATTACCTACGCTGCCGCCGGCAAGTCTGCCTACCGTAAGCGTATATACACCACTATTATTACTGAGCCTGCCGTAAACACCGGTTACATCGGATTTGAAGGCGACAACAAAGGGGCTCGAGACAGAGACGGCTAAGTTAATCACCCCGCCGCTTCCGCCAAAGTTGTAAACATTCTTTGAGACCAGACTCATCGGCGTCGTTTCTGGCGTTGAGAATGGAATACCATACTCATCGACCAATATTGCCCCGTAATTTGCCATGTCATTGCTTCACTAAGTAAACGATCAGCCAACCTTCAGCTGCCGTGAATGTACCGGTTGAATAATCAGAACCGGCATTTGAGAGGGATACGCCGGTCGTGGAGGTGGTGATTCTTCGCCGGGCCGATGAAAGCTCAGCCCCCATGACCGGCGACTGCATCACGGACACCTTATAACCAGAAGGTACGACATATGACCATGCCCCCGACACCTGGTCTTTTGATAGATAGATTGAGCCCAGTATCAGGATCCTCACCAGCCCCGTGTTATTGGGGGTCCTCGAAGCACTCCATGTTTGAATACCAAAATTCGCCAATCAGAATACCCCCGTCAGTTCCCCGATCTGCACACGCAGGACTCCGTTACCATCTGCAACGCTGATCGTTGTGTTGGTGGTTTTCATCTTGCCACCGCTGCCGGCACCGAAGTTCACAAAGGTACCGGCTTTATCCAGCCGCCAGCCGGAAACATTAGCCACGTAGTTAGTTGACTGAATGAAGTTGCCGATCTTGGCGTTATCAATGGTGCCTTCACCTATAAATGCTTCATTCATGAAAGTCTGCCCATTGCGAATGGCAAAGAACGCTTTTGGTGTACCGTTAACATCAGACATGACTGTGAAATTGCTCGCCAAAAATGCCACGTTCGTTTGCATGCCTTCCGGAGTATTTTCAATGCCAATACCCATGCCCGCTGCATAATAGGTACCATTGCTGGTCACGCCCAACTTTATGCTGTACTGAGCAGACACATTCCCAGCTAAATCAGCCATTGCGCTGGCGGTTGTCTGCACGACGGCATTTGTTTCACTGAATTGAGCTTCTACGGTCTGCTGATACTCAGCAAAGGCTCTGCCCGCATCAGCCTGCGCTGTTTCGGTGGCTGTCACGCGAGCCCGAATAATCCCTGTAGCTGCACGCTGCCCGGTGGCATCTTTGTCATTGGAAAGCGAATTCTCAATAGCCGCTAATGCGGAGCTATCGAAGGAGGCTTCAGTAACGCTGGCAAGGCTTGCGATGGCCTGTTCCGTTGTCGTCTGCGCCGTTTGCAATGAGCCTATCGATGCCGTATTTCCGTCGGTCGTTGTCTTGACGCTGTCAATCCGTGTGCCCAGAGCTGTATCTGCAGTAGAGCGCGCTGTCGCCTCAGACGTTATTGCTGTGGTGTTATTTCCGACCGTCGTTGTCAGGCTATCGATACGATCACCCAGCGCGGTGTCAGCTGTAGCGCGGGCCGTCGCTTCGCTTGTGATAGACGTCGTATTATTTCCAACGGTTGTCGTTAGATTATCAATACGCGTACCCAGCGCCATATCTGCCGTAGCGCGGGCAGTCGTCTCCGTGGTGATTGCAGTTTTATTGTCCCCCACCTGAGCATTAGTCAGATCAATACGCTTGCCCAGCGCCGTATCAGCGGTGGCGCGTGCGGTAGTTTCTGTGGCAATCGCCGTCTTATTACCGTTCGCAGTAGCGGTTACCGCTGAGATCTGCTGAGCCTGATTAACATCATTTTGCTGAAGGATGGTGACCTGTGTGACAACCTGAGCGATTGAAGATGTGCTGCCGCCAGTTATGGCGTCTACCTTTCCTTGCAGGTCGGTATTCACCTGGTTGATATGGTCGTTGGCGTCAGCAATAGACTGCTCAGCGGCTGCAACAGAGTCATTAAGTTCAGAAACGGTTCCTTCTACTGAGTCCACCCTTGATGTGAGCTGTTTACCGGCTTCAGTCGATAAAAATTCATCGCTAATGTAATCGAGAATATCGCTGGCATCAGAACTGGATACGCCACGAATGCTCCCCGTCCATCCCCCTTGATTACCAATTTTGTCGACCAACCTGGCACGGAACCAGAACTCGCGGCCTGCAGCCAGCCCCGGCATGGTGTATGTACTCAGCGGATAAGGTGCATCCGTCAACAGCTGCGGCGCTGCAAAATCCGAGGTCAGGCTGTATTGAATTTCAGTCTGCTGCGTATCCTCGGCTCCGGCAGGGAATCCCCAGTTCAATGTGATCCCAAATACGATTGCCGTGGCGGCGAAACCTACCGGTACCGGCGGCATACCGATCTTGCCAGATAGAGAGGTCAATACTGAATAACCCCACGAAGAGGAAATTTCTGCAGCATTAATGGCGCGGACCCGCACCAGGTATTTTCCTGAGTAAATACCTGAAACATCGAATGAGTTAGTGGAAGATCGGGCAACAGATACCCAGTTTCCATCATCTTTCCGCCATTGGGCATCGTAAGCAATCGCGCCGTCAGCTTTATCCCATGTGGCATGCAGCGTGGCCACAGAGAGCCCCTGAATCACGGTCGACGTATTGCTGACGGTGATGTTTGCCGGTATAGCCTGCGTTCCGGCAGGCACAACGCTTATCGGACGGTCGTCAATCACAGCACCGGTGTCGATACGGGCGTATTTATCAGGATCGTGGTAAGCGGCAGTGATGGTAAATGTGTTGTCGTTATTGTCTTTTCGACCGACAACGCGATATTGCTGAACGTAAAGAGATTCAGATTCAACTACCCAAACGGATTCTACCCGCGGCACTTCCCCGAAAGCCGTCGTCACTGTGAGCACCTTACCGCTGACCGACTGGATTGTCCGGCTCTGCGATGCACCAGACGGCAGGTTTAACAGGAGGCGGTCACCTGCAACAGCATCCGGCACGCGATCAAGCGTTATTGCTCTGCCATTTACCGAACTGATACGTCCGCCAGTCACTTTGCCGGAAAGCAGCTCGTCAGCAATACCGATAATGTAGCCAGGCAAAGGGATCATGCCGTCCAGCCCAACATCAAAAGACACCAGTCGGTCTTTGTTGTTGGTGAGGATCCCCCAACGGCCTTTCCGGTTTGCTTCCGACTGGCGCGTGCACCCAATAGCAGTAAGCTCGAGCTGATTGAAGCCGTAGCGTGTCACTAAATCCTGCTCGAAAACAGGCTCCATCGCGTCACTGTAAGCATTATCAGGGTCAGACCATGAAACCAAAGCGGTCGTATAACGTGCCTTTGTGGTGCTGCTGGAGTACGTGAACAAACCATCAATGACGTTGGCTCGGGTGTAGTTGTAATCGATGTCCCGTGGCATGTCCGCTAGCGCAACCAACTGATTATTGCCCCAGTAGGTCATGCCGCGGAAGATGGCCGCAAAGTCACGAAGTACATTGAACGCGCTGTTCCTGTCTTGCACGTACACATTGCAGATATAACGAGGCTCGGTTCCACTCCCCCCGCGACCGTCCGGCACCATTTGATCGCAGTATTGCGAGACGCGGTAAAGCTCCCACTTATCAATATTGTCAGCAGTGAGCCGCTGGCCGAGACCAAAGCGGTTATTAACGACAATGTCGTAAAAGATCCACGTTGGGTTATCAGTCCAGGCCCATTTAAACGTACCATCCCAGGTACCTGAATATGACCGGGTCACAGGGTCGTAAGTTGTCGGGACGCGAACCACGCGCCCTTTCGGCTCGCATGAAATCTGAGGGATAGATCCGTTGAACTGGCTGGAGTCGAATTCGATGTAGAGCAGTGCGGTATTCGGGTACCGAAGTTTGGCATCAATGACTTCGGTATAGCTCTCGATTGTCATCTTATCGCCGATCAGCGAGCTGGTTGAATCAGCTGTCAGGCGTCGCACGCGCAGCGTCCACGTTGATGCTGACTGTGGCAGATCAATACGGCGGCTGCGCTCGTAGCCGGTAGTGGTTTTACCACTGACGGACTCGGTCAAAATATTCCGCCAGGTACCACCATCCGTCTGCAGGTCGATCGCGTACTGAACCGTAAAACCGTTAATGTCCCCTGAATTCGATTGCTGGTACAAAGACGGCCATTTCAAACGCACGCGGGCGGCAGAGAGCTGCGAGTTACTGAAGGTATGAGTCCACGGCTTAACCGTCGTTATTTCGGTACTGACGCTGATCTCGTTTTCGGTACCGGGAACGCCCTGAATATAAGTCTGATCCTGAGTGCCTGAACGAAACTCCCACGCAACGCCGCTGAAGTTGCTGCTGCCGTCGGCGTTGGTGATCGCCGTACCGTCGAGAAAAATGCTGGTACCATCAAGCTCGCCACTGAGTTCTCCCTCGGCCAGCGCCAGAAGAACCTTTGCTTTAGCAACTGACTGCAGATCATCTGGTGCTTCAGTGGGTGTTCTTGGGGAAGAGCTGCCGCCTTTGCGGCCTTTGATTGCGGTAGCTGTTGCCATATTGCGCCCATAAAAAAAGCCGCACTTAGGCGGCTGGATTGGAATGACTGATCGAATATCAGGATGTTGCTAATTTGCTGATGAGGATATGTTAGATGTGAGATATCACATGCTCAGGGCATGCCAAACATACTTTAAAGATAATACTCAGCGAGGATAATATGCCGCTTGTTAATAGGAAGATTCATCTCAACTGTAAATTCGAAGACCTAAAAGATGCAGAAAAAGAAGTGGTTCAGCTAAAGATGGTTATTGGCTTACTTATTGCCAAAATGCCATTAGACCAACGAGAGAATATTATTCTTGAGTTAAATGGCTTTGGACTTGGAGATTTTGCTAAGCAATTCACTCAGTTCGTCATTGAGTAAATAACGAGAAAAACCTTACTGCTGATCCTCAGCATAGATACCAGCAGAGATAATAGCCCCGCCGATGCGCCGCTTGCCGTAAAGCAGCGGTACCGGATTACCTTGAGCGGTGGTATTGGTCACGCCGCCGAACGCGTAGGAGGCTTTGTTATCGGCATCCTGTTTACTCGCCAGGCCTCCAGCCTGCGGGGATAGCATTTGGATGACGCCGCCGAGAGCCATGGCCGAGCCTACTTTAACCATTCCTGCGCCAATAACCCCACCAACCCCTGTCCAAGATGTCATTACCCCCACAATCGCACCAATCGCGACTAAAGCCACCCCTAAGACAGTTTGAAACATTCCCGCTTGCTTGCTTCCTATAATCACTGGGGCAATCCTTATATCAGTAGAACTATTATCCATTTCAAGCTCAGGTAACATGAGATTTCTTTTCCCACTGAAAACTGAATAAGTCAGGCCCCGTCGCTGACTCGTATTAAGGAACTGTTCAAACCCAGGCAACACTACACATAACGCTTTTACTGCTTCTTTGGGTGTTTTAACTGCCATTCTGTGCACTCTTCCAAAAGTAGCGCCAAGGACACCATAAAGCCGTATTGTGCGAATTTCTTGATTAAGATTTTGCATGTTGCATCTATAAAAAAGGCTGCCTATAGGCAGCCTGATTGGACATAAGGAATATTATTTGATTTGCCACATTCGATATTGGCCGACTGCGCCAATTTCTGTTTCATATTCTTTGTATTTACCATCAGCAGTGACAGCTAGTGATTTAGACCACTCCGTTAAGGCACAAGAGAATCTAACCTTCATTGAATGCACACCTGGAGTTAAATAAAGATCTGCATACTGATTTTGTTGCAGCCCAGCAGCTTCTTTTTCATCAATGAATACGAGAAGAGGACATCCATCACCAAGCGCAGATCCAGACAATTGTTTGGCACGATGGATCCGTATTTTTGTTTTATCAGATGATTGCTCGCTAAACCCTTCATCCACGTTTTTAGTTGGCTCGTATGGTTTTGCCGCACACCCCGCCAGCCCGAGCGCCAGCACTGCTATGAGTAGTTCTTTCATCATTATCCCTCTATGTTCAGGCAGTAATGATAGCTGAAAGTTTTAATTTTAAACCGCAAAATCAGTGACATCTGCTAACATTACGCAGTTGTATGAATAAGGTTGATAAGTATCAATTTGAAGAAGTACTCTTACTGCGTGAAAGTAAAGGATTGTTATGAAGAAGAAATTTATCGTTATGGTGTTACCGGCATTGTGGTTAATGAATATTTCCACTGCGGCCAGCGCATCAAAGTCAGTGTGTAGCAACATCACTCTCGATCAGGCTATAAACGCGGTAAAAGATGACTATTATCATAAACGCATTGAGCGTTGGACAAACGACCTTACTCTGTTAGGCACATCTAAACCACAGCTCAATTTTGATAAGAGCAAAGTGCAAATTACCGATGTTTTTCTCCTTCCATTCACCGCGAAGGGAGAGAAATCTTCTAAACAATATTTCGCAACTTACCAATGCAAAAACGGTGAAATTGAATATTCTTCAAAATAAGATAAGCCACCTTACGGTGGCTATTTTTCATCGAAAACCTGTACCTTTGACCGCAACCTGCCCAGGCATAGAAATTTGGTAGGGTTTACCTTTAGTGTAATTAAGCACTTTTGTTGAAAACTCCCCCATAGGCCCTCGAAAAGTACTAGGGTTTGCATCGTAAATATCATTATAACCGCGGACTACACCATCATAAGTCCATGCACCACTGGACTGAATAGTCAGTTTCCCCTCAGTTTTTAAAGTAACATTCCCCAGATATGACGCCGGAATAATGCCATCTAACATGGTATTTCGATTGAAGTTTTCTGCAATCTGGAAAGTACCTACGCGACCACTGTTTACTATATTCATCACCGGATCGATCTGATTAGGTTGGATACGAAGACCGATGTTTTCAAGTTTTACAAAGCGTTCTTTACCATCACCCCACATATAATGTGCCCATGCAGCAATGGAAGACATTGCAGTACCGCTTAACTCATTTACGCTCTGGGTATTATAGTTAAAGTTACCTGCGCCAGGGCCTAAATGAACAGCATCATAATTGCTCATTTTTGGTTGTTTGACTAAACGGCTATCGGCATAACAGAACGTCGCAACGTTTGAAGCAACTACTTGCATCGTTTTTGGGTCGTTCAAATTATGGGTATCCATATAATTAGATATCCATCTGGCACAACCCTCTGCCACTTTAGATGTCTGATAATATGGAAGTGTTACTTGAAGAAATAACTGTCCAGAATTTGGCCCTTGTGCTGCGTATCCAAAAGATGAATAGCCATTGCCGAGGAAAGTACTTGGAGTGGGCGGAGCCACAATGGTCATTGTATCACTCATAATGCATTCTCTTGTTGATGTAATGAGTAATATTTATATCGAAACAAATCAGATTTAGATATCCACAAGTGTTGTGTCATCCATTGCAAATAAAGTAAAAAGATTACCCCTTACCATGAGTAAAAACCCTCCAAAGAGGGTTTTTATAAAGCAATTTTTGTAATATCAGGGAACCCTGTGCACACGTCCGAACTTGAAGTTCAGAGTAGAGTCGTACATCACGCCTTGCGAGAACATAAATACGTAAAGCTGATTTCCAGTGTAACCACCGTAGCTGTTCTTGGCATTGACCTGAACGCCGGACGCGTGTCCATAAATCACTCCGCCACTCGTTGACGCCATAGATCCATCTTGCGAATAGGCCTTAAAAGGTGGCTCGAATGTGTATCTTGCGGATTCAGGATCCTTTAATGCAGAGGCCATATAATTTTTTATTTGTTGCTGATAGTCATTAGGCAGGCTTCCATAATTAGCGCTTGAAATCTCAACCTGCGAAGGGGGTTTTGGTGCACAAGCAGTTGTTAGGAAAACCGAAGTCATAATTAACGCAGCCAGAAAGATAATTTTTTTCATATTCCTATTCTTGTAAGTAACTGTTCGTTACATGGTAGCAGAGGCTATGAGTAAGATAACGCCCAAAATGCAATGAAAACGCATATAAATTAGTTATTTGTCGGCATTATCTCGATTAGATGTCTTGTATCTTTTAAATTCATCCTGAACAAAACTCAGGCTACTTTTGTTTAAATCCATCCCTTTTCGGCACTTCTCCAGATCGGTTCCAATTTTTTCGTAATCGTCACCAATATTTTTGCTGTTGTTCAAAGTGTCGATCTCTATCCATGCCTTACTCGTATCAGACAAACAATTTAGTCCCTGCACGTTAAACTTTGTCATGTGCCACAGATACGATGGAGCAGACAAAATCAACGGCATGCCAAAGACAGCGGCGAATACAAAACCAATGGCGATTAAAATCATTCTACCTTTCAACCTCATAAGATCCCCTTGCTAGCGTTTTCACATAAGATATTTATCGTCAGTTGAACAAAGACCTACAGGAAAATTACAATGATTTACAGCGAATTGGAAAGCAAAAAGCCCACCTGAGTGGGCTACTCAATGTCCTTGTGGCGCGCGACTTTCATCGTCCTTTCCTGCCAATACCCACCATAAGGCACACGCTGACTCAACCGCCCGTACATGTGATGCAGCATCATATTGCCTTCCAGCAGGATCCCCGCGTGATTCCATTTATCCGATTGAACCTGCATGATCACCAAATCCCCTGCAGCTGGCGCGCCGGAGAACTCCCGAAAACCGCATTCGTACCAGCAATCCTGATAGAAATTATCCGGATACTGTTTTTCCCACCACGGATAATCGACACGGTAATCGTTCAACTCAATGCCGTGCGTCTGCCGGAAATAGCTCATCACCAAACCCCAACAGTCAGTATGTCCCAGCACGAATGGTCGCTCGAGTAACGGCAGTTCCCCGCGCGGCAGGATGGTACGTAAATCCCCCTCCGGCCAGCTGACGATGTGCCAGGGCAATTCAGTGGCGTCACATTGGGCCTTGTCCAGCTCGCTCGGCTGAGTCGTTGCGTCTGGGTGGCTGTGGACTACGGCTATCACCGTTCCCCAGTCCTCCGCGTCAGCATAGCCCTCCGGATCGAGATGGAAATGCTCGGTCGGTTCAGAAGCCAGATTTCGGCATGGGAAGTATTTAATGACTCGCGATTTCTGCACCAGCAGGCCGCAGCACTCCCGCGGATGCTCTGCCTCAGCGTGAGCCATGATGGCCTGAATCAGTTTATCGTCCATAGGGTTAACTCTTCAGTAAACTGGTTCCGGGGAAGCCGCCAAAATCGAGCTCGTTGTTCGCACCAAACCGGCATTTGCAGCCGGACAATGATCCGGGGCAAACATCCCTTGATGGATCATCAACCGGGTTGTTGAATTTGTCGAAATAGGCGGTACCAGAATATGAACAGCCGTTACCCGTCCGGTACCAGCCATTTATCGCCCACACACAGATGGCGTGGATCTGGCGCTTTGGCAGCATTTCCCCCTGCAGGTCCATCGGGCTGCTTAAGGTGAATTCGACGAGCTGATTGTTCTCCTGACTTTTACTGTCGATATAAAAAACACTGAGTTTTTCTTGTGTTGGATCAGCCGTTGGATTGCCGCCCGTGAAATTTCTTGCATCGAGATAATGTTTCAGCGTGTCATGCACGATGACTTTCGCCTGCAGCATATCGTCGTATGCCAGACAGAGCGCCGTAATGCTGCTATTCAAATTAGCAACGGTGAGTTTGGGCTGGGCCGTTGAACCGTCAGTCGAGTCTTCGAGTCCCTCAATCTGTGTCGGCCACGCCGAGTACTCAAGCCCTTGCCACCAGACTGATTTCGGCAGTAATTTGGATTCATCACCACCTGCTGCCGCAATTTCTTCCGGCGTGTGGGGCAGTGTTTCATTGTGAAAGCGCAGAATATCTGCGCCAAATGCAGATCCATCCACTTCGAACAGGCGTAACTTATCGCCCGGCTCCAGCTTCTGGACGTCAGAATTCATGACCATGTGATTGCCTGCTTTCAGACCGAATAAGCCTGCTCAAATGTGAAAGAAACACTCATCGTAGCGCCGCCCGTCGGCATCGCCTTAATCGAGTCTTTCGTTACGCGATATAGACCGGACACGCCATAGGGAGGAGTCCAGACACATGCCTTAATGACATGCGCACGAACGAAGGCGAGGATAGGTTTCATGTCCTTTTCTCTCCCCTGAAAAGTGAGCGGCCACGTCTGGGTTTCGGGGTTGATGCCATCTCCGGCAACCTGTTTATACCCGTCGCCAAACTGAGCGCTGCGCACGCGCCAGTCATAACCCCCCTCAGGTGTTCCCTGCACGCGCCAGCTGAACGTTTCGAGTGCCATAATTTCCTCAATAAAAAACCGCCCGTAGGCGGTTAACGTGAGTTGTTTGCGTTGTAGATGAGACCACCGGGACGCAAAGCCTTCGCAATCCCATCGCGAACAGACTGGTCGATCACCTGCTGGTAAGCTTTACCAATGGCGTCACTGTTGCCCGACGTCTGCTGCTGATTGTTGCCGGTCTGAACCACAACGGACGTCTGCACAACCGTAGAGTTGGATTGACCACCGGACAGGCCAAACATACCGGCATTTCCGCCAACCAGACCGCCGTCTGCATAACCCCTCATCATGGAATACAGGTTATCGACGCCGATCCTGCTGGTCGCCTCCTTGGTCATGACGAATTCGCCGCGATGGACGATACCGGCTGGCGCTAATTTATCGCCCTCACCGGTGTAACCGCCGGAATCGAACGATAACCCGCTGTAAGCGCCCGATGAAAACGAACTGTTAGAGGTTGCCGTAGCGGTACCTGAACCGGCTGAGAATGAACTGCTGATCCATCCCATTGCCGCCTGAACGGCCTGTGCCAACAACAACTTATTGATGATATCGACGATGCTGGTCAGGAATGACTTGGCAAAATCCTTCACGTTCGCTTTGCCGGTTGTCGCCAGCGTTGTCATCATTGAGGCCATATCGCTTAGCGTGGTTTGCGCCAGCTGACCTGTTGCGGTGAATACGTCACTGGCATTCTCGCCGAACTGTGCGATCCCCTGACTCATACCAGCCAGCCAGTCACCCTGATTGGCATCTTCCTGATCCCATCCGGAACGTAACGCCTCTTTAGCCCGGTTGTATTCATCCGTGACCTTTGACAGCGCCGCCGGGTCAGTAATGCCGTCGGTCTGCTTGCGAAAAGTGTTGTCGAGCTGCGTTTGCTGATCGACGCGCCCGGCCTGCTTCGTGGTGAGCCCGAATTTTTCCTGAGTCTGGGCGTTCTTGCTGACGATAGACGTGGTGTAGTCCTGCATCTGCTTCAGCGCCTTCACCGCCTTCTCGCGCTGTACGTTCTCGCGAGACAGCTGCGCCTCAAGCTGCAGGCTGGCCGTTATTTCCCCTGCGCGCGCCAGCAGGGACTTCTGATCGGCGGTCAGAATAGTTTTGCTCTTCAGGTCGGCAATCTGCTGCGTGAACTTCGACAGCTGCTGCTCCTGGCTGGTGAGCGTGGCGCTGGCCGACACCTGATCCTTTAGGGCTGCGAGGCGCTGCTGGCTTGCCAACAATTCGCGGGTCCCCGCGTCATCCTGATAGGCTTTGGTTGAGCCTTTTGGAGTCTTCGGATCTTTGAAACTGTTGTTAACGTTTGTAATGAGCCGGTCGGCCTGCTCCTGCTTGATGACGCCACGCGTCAGCGCCTCATTGATGAGGTTTATCTGCTTGGTGCGTTTCTCGGCATTGCTCAGCGTCTTTTGGTCTATATCGCTGATCTGTTTCGCTAGAGATAAATTCTTCTCACGCGAATCATTTTCGGCCTTGTTCTGCGCTGCAGTCAGGTCAGCTAAAAGCATTTGCCCGCGTATCCGGGCTGCATCGGATGTTCCGGTGTCAGTATCGACGCCACCGAGCGCCAGTGTGCTCGCCCCACCGCTGGCCGCCTTCGCCCTTGCTAATGCCTCTTTTAACTGGTCATCGAGTGATTTCTGACGCCCTAAGTTCAGCATCGAATCCCATGCGCCGCTGGCCGCGTCACCGAGCGCTTTCCATGCACTTTGAAGGATGCCTAAATTGTCCGCTATCTCCTCAGACCGCTTACTGACAACCTGCGCGTAAGTATCGATAGCAAGATTGGCAGCTTCCTGAGTTCGCCCCTGCTGCTCAAGAGCGGCGATCTGGCTGTACGTTGACGCAGTAAGGAAATGGTACTGGTCGTTCAGCTGTGTAATCGAGGCGAGCGGCGATTTGCTCAGTGAGTTGAAATCTGCGATCAGAGTCGCCGTGGCTTCCCCCGTAGCGTCACTCATGCTCACAACAGCAGCCGTCACTGTCCGAAGCTGATTGGCCGTATAATTTCCCGTGGTGTTGAGCTTCGCCAGCGTGTCGGCAGAAACGGAAATCGTGGTTCCCGTTGATGCCGCAATCGACTTAGCCATCATTGAGAGATTGCTGGCCGTAGTCCCGGCGAAATTACCGGTCAGAATTAATGATTTGTTAAACTCGTCGAGTTCTTTCGCACCCTGATACCAGGCAATTGCCATGGTCGTAGCGGCGACGGCCAGCGCCAGCACGCCTAATTTTACCGGTGACAGGAATGACGCCAGTTTCTCAGCGTTTTCGGCGTTTTCAGATAAGCCATTCGCGCTGTCAGAGAGTGAATCACTGGCCTCATCATTCGCATCATTTAGGCCGAAAAGTTTCTCCTTGATGATTTCAAAGATGTTCCCCAGCCCACCGAACGAGTCCGATATCTGGCCGCCCTGCTGCGTCAGCACAAGCCACAGCGGCATGCCGCCTGCGATCGATGTTGCTATGTCAGTAAACTGAGCGGGCAGCTGGCGCATTGCCTGCCGGTACTGACCTGCGGAAATAGCCCCGGTTTTCCATGCCCCTTCCTGCTCCCGAAGTTTGGCGATGAGAGGGGCTGCCTGCTGTGTCACGCCTAACTGAGCAGCACGGTACTCCTGAATTTCAGAAGCCGTTTTACCCTGCAGCTCAATCTGCTCACGCAAGCGTTGCAGATAATTTTCTTTTGCTGTAGCCGCAGCCTTATCTTGTTGTGCAGCCGCTGCAGCAGCTCGTCCCTCTGCAGTTCGTGCTTCTGCTGCCCGTCCGAGCTCATCCCGCGTCTGCTGGATGGTGCGCGCCGCCTCCCGGAAGGTGTCACTATCAATCAACCCTTTGGCATTGAAGCGCGACAGCTGCTGCTCCATGTTGTCGAGCTTTTCGAATGCTGCCGTTACCGGATTGATCTGGGTCAGCAGGGTGCGCAGCTCCTGCTGCTGCTGGGCGGTGGCCTGAGCCGCGCCCTTCGTGCTGGCTTCGTTCTGCTTTAGTCCTTCAGTGAATTCGCGCACGCGCCGGTGCGTGTCTTCCACCTCGCGCGCGACCTCTGCCGACACTTTTGCCGCGACTTTGCCGCTGGTCCCGAAGTTATCAGCCCCCTTTGCCGCACCGGCCGCCGCGTCAGCAAATTTATCCAGCTCGTTGCTGCCGCGCTCGACGTCGGAGGTGTTGACCTTGAGCGAAATCGTTGCAATATCACCGGCCATTACGCCCCCTTATGCATGAGTGTCAGCGCCGTTCTTTCCATTATCCGGATGTCATGCAGCGCGGTTGCTTCGTCGTCTATCCCGTGAGTACGCATCAGCCAGGGCAGGCAGTTGTAATCCAGACCGGTCGCCCCGCTCATCCCCACGCGCCACTGCGTGCTGGCCGCCTGAAAGACGTCGAAGGCAGGCCAAACGTCAGGCCAGACATCGATAATGACCTGTTCGAAGTCATCCGCTGTCAGCCCCATACCGGCCAGCTCTTCAGCAGTGGGATCTGGCTTATAGAACGCCGAGGCAACCGCTATTAGTTTTTTTCGCGATTACCCAGCAGTTCCGCGTAATACGCTTTCATGATCGCTTCACCGGCCCGCGGATAGTTATCCAGCAGGGTTTCAACGTTTTCCTGATTGAACTCGTCAGGTAATGCCCAGCCTTCGCTGATTTCCAGCAGGAACTGAGAGATGTGTTTACCCTCTACCTTCTCCAGATCAGCCAGCTCTTTGATCGGGCGATGCTTAAACGTGAAGGTCACAATCCCCGGTTCATCACCCGGCACAGGAATAGTCACATCGGCTTTAAAAGTCGGGTTTGGTTTTAATTTGAATTTGGCAGCCATGGTGGCCTCGGTAAATGAGTGAAGAAAAAGCCCGTTGCCGGGCTCAAATTAGCGGGTTAATCAGCTGGAAGACTCCGACACGGTGTCTTTGTAGAACGTCATATCTCGAGACTGCACGGCAAATGCTGCCTGAACGGTTTCGACGGCGTTCACAGCTGTAGTTGGCTGCGGGTCGAAGGATGGAATGCCTGACCAGTAGCGCATTTCTTTGGCCTTTGGCACGTACATGCGAAGCGGCAACGTGTCACCACTGCGGTCACCGGCCGTCAGCACGCCATAGATTGGCAGGGTTGAATCATGCGCCAGGGTGAAGGTCTGAGTTTTGGCCGCTTTGTAGGTTGCCAGGTTGCGCTGGCGATCATCGGACAGGAACTGAATCTGCACGTACTGCTGATCGCCACCGCTGGAAGCGACCTCTGTGATTTGCGGGATCTCAGTCCACTCGGTAACTTTGCGTAAAGAGCCGCCACCGGCGCCTGCCGCAAAGAAATTGGTGTCTGAGGTATTGAGCACATCGATAGTGATCGACGTCGCTGTCTGGCTTGAGACGCGGGCGACCAGATTATCGATAAGCCCCCAGCCAGAGGAGATAAGAACAGGATCGCCCACAGCCAGACCGTGACCTGTAGCGACGGTGAACACAGCGCCCTTTGCGTTTGATACTGCGGTAGCTGCCACAGCGGCAGCGAGTTTTGACCCGACGAATACAGTCGCGCCGTTAGGCAATGCAAAGCCCATGGGGATTCTCCATTAAGAGGGATTTTAAACCGCCAACAGGCGGCGCTTACGAGATGTCAGCGCGGTAAGACATGCTGACGGGGATGGTGTAAGAGGTATCGGAAGAGATGCCCGCGAAAGCACTGGGGGCGCTGTTTATATAACAAGTCAGTCCGCCGTCACTCATCTCCTGATTCTCAGGGAACAGCTGGATCAGTTGTTCGGCGATGAGACCGCCAGCCGATTTTCCGGTACCGGCGGGGGAGATAATGTTAATCTGGAAAACGCCGCGAAATACTTTGGCCTGTCGGCTGAGGTCGATAGCAGTCGTCGTCGCAGGCATAACGTGAGATTCAAGATAGATGCCATCGGGAGGACTGAACGCGATGTTGTCAAAAGCTACCGTCAACCCCTTCGCCTCTGCCCACTCGCTCAGTCGCCCCTCAAGTAGCTGCGTTATGGCCTGTTGACTCACGGCCTCACCTCCTGCACCGAATCAGTAAAGAAGCGCTGAAACTCTTCAGCAGTGATCCGCACCATGCCGCCCGGCGCCTGCTTCGAATGTCCGAACTCCAACAGATACGCATACGGTACGTTGTTGCAGAAGTAGATGGATTTGGTACCCACCTTAAACGACGCCATGACCAGCCCGCCGGCTGCTTTTG
The DNA here is from genome assembly GCF_003697865.1 of Rahnella sp. Larv3_ips. Classification (NCBI taxonomy): domain Bacteria; kingdom Pseudomonadati; phylum Pseudomonadota; class Gammaproteobacteria; order Enterobacterales; family Yersiniaceae; genus Rahnella; species Rahnella sp. Larv3_ips. The sequence continues at coordinate 494,833 of NZ_MJIB01000005.1, forward strand.
TCGCCCCACCATTTTTATCAATAACGCCCGTTTCTCCTGTTGCTGATGCATCCAGTGAAACCTGCCAGTTACCCCGAAAACGGCCGCCGGTATAACCGGGCGAGGCTTTCACATCCATGCCGTCACTGACCCGTGCCTTGCGCTTCAGGCGTCCGGTTTTAGTCAGGTTGGAAGAGTCGGATTTCAGGGCTTCGTTATGGTCGAAAACCTCTTTGTTGTATGCCACTGCAGTCTGGTTAACCGCCCACACTTCGGGGTTTCCCACCGGGGACATATCAACAAGACGGGCGAGGATTTTGATGCCGGTAGCGCGGATCACTTCTTCCTGATTGGATTTGGCCGACGCAACGAAGGCGTTGATCGAGGCTATGAACGAATCGTTATCAGCCATCGTTACACCCTCAGCTGTGCTTTATAGCAAATAAGCGTCGCCGCCGGTTTTACTGGCCCCGGCAACACGACGCGGTACTTTTTGCCGTCCACCTCGATCCGGTCATCAGTCCTAATTTCGATGGCATACGTCGCCGTCAGTTTGACGTCACCATTCTGGATCCGCGTCCCATCGATTTCACCCGGCGCATAAGCCGTAATGACCCCGACCGGTGTCACCGTTTCAATCGGTGTGGCGACTTCTTTGCCTGCCACCATTTTTACGGATCCGCCACGCGTAAGCAGATATTGCTGGCCGTTCTCGGTCAGCAACCGCGTTGCGGTCGTGCGCATTCGCAGATAGTTGATTGCCATATCATCCTCGAACCACCTGAACCTGTGAGCTGCTCGTCACCATTCCACGCAGCAAGCCGTTCAGCCAGGTGAATGAAGGCGCATCGGTTGATGAACCCTCTGCATAAGAGACGCTGACCGCGCCGGTTACAGTTTCTTGTGTCACCTGTCCGCCTCCGGAAAATGAAGGTTGCAGATCAGTTTCCTGCGCTTCTACGGCTAACCGGCATTGGGCCTGGATGAGTTGTTTCGGAATAGACTTCCTCGGCATTGCATAGCCATCTACAACAACACAGCTGCGAGGCCAGGCCAGTGGTTGAAAAGGAACTGAACGGGTACCCTTCCACTTCAACGCTTCGAGGTAATCCATAGCCTGAACGAGTAACTGCTCGCATTCGGCGACGTCCTCCGGCACGGCGTAACCTCGCATTAAGGCCAATTTACGCATGTCCGCGACGCTGGCGTAACTTTCAAAGTCAGGCGAATCAGGATCTGTTATCAGCATCTCTCAGCTCCTTACTCGGATTCCGCAACGCGCCAGCCTTGATCCAGCCAACGGGTAACTTCATCGGCGTGAACATCTGCCAATACAGGACCATTTGTATGCTCTGGCTCATAGCGGAACATCGCAACGCTCGTTACATCAGCTTCAGCCGCGTTTTTTGCAGCACGCTGCTCTTTGGTTAATCCAGCCATAGCGGCCTCCAATAAATAAGGGGCCGAAGCCCCTTCAAATGACGGTTAACCCAGAACAATTACTGAGTGCGCAGGTTTAATTGATGCAACACCCCACGCCAAACCGACCTCGTAACGCACCTGGCGATACTGACGGTATAGAGCGATTTGGAAAGTAATGCCTGAGACTGGATCAGTAACATTCATGACGTCATCCGCTGTGTCGCCACCGTCCGGCATGGCAGGTGTGCGCGACGCCAGAAGGAATGCGTTACGGTCGAATGCCATGTTGGCGGTAAAGGCGCCGCCGATGGTGATCGCCGCATTATCAGCAAGGTCCTGACGTAGCCCCGGAGCTGCCAGTGTGATGGTTGTTGCAGTAGCAGCCGCAATAACATATTGATGCTCATCGCCTTCAAAAGTGACGAGCTTACCCGCAGTAATGGCCCCAGTACCGCTATCGACCGCAATGATGATGTCGCCTTCTGATTTGGCTCCGTTCACGAGGTAACCGCTGCCCGCGCCAGCTGCAACTCGTTTGACGCCTGCAGACTCGTGGATATTGAAGCCTTCAACACGCCCCAGAATACCCTCACGCAGCAGCTGATCGGTTCCCGCTTCATTGGCTTTGAACAGGACAGACTGTTTGCCGCGAAGATTAGAAATCGCAGATGAACCCAACACCATTTGCAGATCGGTCGTCGGGGAACCGTTGTCTGACAGAACCTGCCGTGCGCTGGCGAAATCAGAGAAATCTTCCTTCACCCCAAACGGTGCGGTACCCGCGGTGCCGACAGCGCGGGAAGATCCGTAATAAAGCGCGCCCAGATCGCCATCAACCTCATTCGCCAAAGCGCGGAAGGCCTGTTTGAACTGATCTGCGAGAATGGTGTTATAGGTACCGGAAGGACCAATCGCCAGCTGCTCTTCACCGTTCCATTTAACCGGCGCCATTTTGGATTTAGTGATCTTAACGTCGACTGAGCCAATATCCTGATCGCCGTCGTTTGGCGCTGTTGGGCCAGGAATAATGTCAGTGGTCGTGGCCACTGGCGCGACGGGTGCCAGTACAGACTGGCCTTTAGCAGCAGCATCGGCTTTGGTGTTGCGTGCAACGGCCGGAATAAAACCGACCTGTTCGCTGGATACCACGTCCAGCGCGGTGTAAATAGTAGGGATCAGGCCAGTTAAGGTATTAGACATGTGTTACTCCGAAATTAATCTACGATGCTCACGCCGTCTTTGAGCGCAGCTTGCTTGCCGGTATGATCCAGCGAGTCAAACGCATCGCGTTTCATGGTTTTTTGACCAGCCTGGTGCTGTGACTGCTGAGAGCCACCACCGCTGGCGCCGGATGATTTAAGGATGTGGTCTTTTTGCGGGTACTGCTCGACCAGGAACTCCAGCGCTTCGTCAAAGTCGGCCAGATCGCCGGGCTTGGTGCGTGAGTACACTTTGTTGCCGGATGGGTCATAGGCAACCACCTTGCCGTCCTCGATCTTGAAAGCCTGACCAAAGCGGGCCTGAACAAAATCAGCGGGGATAGCGACTTTATCTTTGATGAAAGACGAACCGTTGAAACGACCGCCGATCATTTCCTGATAGAGCTGCTGCTCCAGCTTGCTGCTCTTGCCGTTTGCTTCATCGAGCTGCGTCTGGAATGACTTGGTGATCTCAGCCTTCACCTGATCTACTGCACCTGCATCAATCAGCTTCTTCTGGTCGATTTTGGTCATCAGTTGGATGGCTTCGAGCGCCTTCGTCGGGTCTTCGATGCCTGAGAACTTCGCAAGCTGGGCTTCCGCCGCTTCTTTGCCTTCGCGGTGAGATTTAGCCTCGCCGTTCAGGGCAGTAATTTTGCTCAGTGCGGCTGGTGCATCGAACGGGATCTCTTTGCCATCATCGTGGATGAATACCGGCATTCCGTTTTCAACGACAACCTTTCCGTCAGCATCTAATTTCAATTTCATGGTTTTTCTCCAGGCCTTCCGGCCATAATCAAAAGGTCATCCGACCCGGCGCCGCATCGCATCCGCTAAACGGCAGGCATAAAAAAGGCCGCCCTAAGGCAGCCTCATATAAATATTTCAAATGTCTAAAAACCGGCTTTCTCAAACGCGGCGGCATCGATTTCTTTCAGCTTATTTAGCGTGATCCACTCCCCCTTATCAGAGAAGAAATCCGGCACCTTCATACCACCGTTCTGCAGAAGTCTGGCGCGAGTATCACCCAGCACCTGAACCTGCCGGTATAGAGATTGCTGACTGAGCCATTCGCTGTACGTGGTCTGCGCCGCAACCTGCCCGTCCATGCTGGCGCGGGTTCCCGCATCCATTTCATCTACATCGATGCCGAGTTCACGCCATGATTTCGTTACCAGCGTTTCGGTCGAGCGACAGCAAAAGTGGATGCGACCGGGTCCCTGCAGGTAAGGGACCTTGTGACCGATAGGTTTATTATCCAGCGTGTACCTTAGGCGGTCGCGAATGATGCAGGCCGGCGTGGTTTTGTTATCCAGTGTCGATAACCAGTCTTTACAGTCCACGATGTCGCTGTTGTGCTCTGCGAACTGGTTACGTGCTGTAGCCGCGAGGTGGCTGATCGCCGTCTTAGTGATGCTGGTTGCATTAGCCCGGCTCACCTGGATAGCGCCATCCTGAAAGTTATTTGTCGCCGTGCCGCGAACATTCCGCGCTATCTGTTCGGTAGGCTTACCGGTGAGATAACCTACCCGCACAGCGTTGGTGATCCGAGCCAGCCGATCGTTCTCCAGATTGGTCGCCCACTCGCTAAGCAAACGACCTTGAAATGGCTGGGCCATTGTTGCGGCATACACCTGATCTGCAGTGATAGCCGCCAACGGGAAACGATGTTTAACAGGCGCGGGCATGATTGCATCAAACAAGCTGAGCTGATAACCGGCCTCATGATCTGCGAAGCTCTGCAGCTCATCCGCGAGAGTGGAGAAAGTTGCCTGAATGGCTGTCTGGTTTATTTGCCGAACGCTGCCCAGCAATCCCTCCAGCTGGCGCACGGTGAAACTATTCGGCGCCAGCCCATCCATAGCAACCAATAACCGTGCGGTTAACTCAGCATCACTCTCGTTAAGGATTTTCACCATACGTTTCGAGACGCCGGTGGAATAACGGCTTACAAACAGCGCATGGCTGATCGCCTCATCACGTAACTGCTCATTGATCGTTGCCATTCGAACCGCCTGCCATGTTCGGCGCCAGATTGTTCAGCTCATCGATCACCAACTCGGGCTTAGCATCCGGATCAATGATGCGCAGGCTCTGCAGAGCACGTACTGCGTCAATCGGTCGGATATCGCCCCCCTGACGCAATGACTGGATAGCCATCGCCGCAGGTGCGTTGATCGTCTGCTCCGCCGCTTCAAGCTCTGTCCGCACATCGACATTTCCGCCTTCTGGCAATCCAAGCCAGTCGGCCATGATTTGCAGCACATTATCCAGCGCATCCTCGAGCGAGTTCGCCATGGTATAAAGCGGCGAATGCTCCTGCATGCGTTCTTCGTTGGTCTGATCGACGGATTTAGTGGAGGTGTTTTCAGCTCGCAGCAACTTCGCGCCAGCCTGCCGCATCTGCTGCTCTAAATCCTCGATTGAGGTTTTTCCGGCTCCAATCGCATTGCCGGTATGCTCGGTATATTCGATACCCTGACGAGAGCGGTCATCGAATCGGGTCGCCGTTGATGCCCCGATAGTCAGCTCCTGTCCTTCTGCAAGACCGTAAACGCTCAGGATTGGGACCCGCGCGACATGCAGAATGTTGTCCTGCTCGCTCTGGCTCTGCCAATGCTTGATGTTCAACATGGCAAGGTTCAGTAGCGGCGGGCTGCCGCACATGAAACCGGTGCGCTTGGTGTAGAGGGTAACGAGAGTGATATCGCGTCTTGAGGTGTTCCACTCCTCATGTACAGACCAAACTGAAGCGCCATCATTTCCAGTGGATTTGCGATAGATTTGCACTTTGCCGGGCGTCATGTAGCGGATCTGCTCGACCTTCTTCTGACTGAAGTCATCGCCTTTTTCGACGATAATCTCCTTTATTCGAAGTTCTGTTAAAACCACTGAGCCATTCTGGACTTTCGAGTCCCACCCGATCACCTGACGCGGATTAATCAGTGTCACATACGGCCGCGCGCCGGATTGCTTCTCCTGCGCTTTTGTCTTGACGGTATCAGTATCAACGCGCGGATAATCCACCAGCGCATGCGACAGACCGTATTGGGAAGCCATCCGGAAGAATTCCTGTGCCCAAACCTCCAACCGATTACCGGCCATATCTACGTTTTTGCAGATTTCAACGATTTGGTCCGGCGTTTCGTCGCTAAGCTTCACCGGCTCTGCAAATACACGGCCATTGTTCTGGCTTATTGTCTCTTCGTAGGCAGGCAGCAGAGTGGCCGCGCCCAGCCGTTTCTTATAGGCATCGATCTCTTCGTTCGGCCAGCGCGGCAAATAGCTTTCACCCAGCTGGCGCATGTAAAGCGTTCCGCCCATAAGGGCATCATTGATGTCCCACGCCTCGACCATGTTCCCATAGTCGAGATTGGGTGTTGAGATATCTGGCATGGTTTACATCCGTAGTGGGGTGGCTCTGCCCTGCGGCTTGATTATGGGGAAATCTTTCACGATGAAATAACCGCCAGCGTCGTTTGGGTGGTCGTTATCCGCCTTCTTGTCCGGCTCGCCGTTCTTATCCCATACCTGTTGCTCCAGACTCTCTGTATAGACAGGGCAGCGCTGAACATTTACCAGGTACCGGCGTTCACCCAATGCATTACAGAACATGGCGTTCATCGAGTTGATGCGGTCTTTAACCGGCGGGTTGGATGGGTTAACCAACACGCTGAATCCGGCCTGCTTCAGCTGTGCGATATCGGTCTCGCTGGCATTGTTTGATTTGCGGCTGTCCCCGGAGGCGTCGGGATAAATATAAATCTGGCGGCTGGCCACGTACCGGCCGCCTTCGTAGCGCCAGAATTCCTCCTGAATACGCTTAATCATCGCGGGGGTGTCGTAGACCTTTGTCAGTTCACGAACAGCGCGCGGCAGTCCATCACGTTTGACATGAACGATGGCAGCCATCTTGCCTACGTTGAAATCCATACCTATAAACAGCGGCTCACCCGGCTGCTCTTCATCTGCGCAGTTGTTCTTCTGTCGATTGAACTGATGGTAAATAGTGCCGCTTGCCAGGTTGGTGAACTGGCCGCGCAGGTAAGCTTTGATCAGCTCTTCGGGATAGGAACCCAGCAGCGAAGAAATGTAGTCCGGCGGCAAGTTCTTCGCATTGTCGAATGTACTGGCCTGCGTCAGTCCATACAGCGTGGACAATTCCGGCTTATCGCGCACCGCCTTCACGAACTGCTGATAAACGAACTTGAAGCCCTCAGGCGTTGTCGTCACATCAATGCCGTTTCGCAGGTTGGGCACGTTATAGCGCATACGAGCGATGATTTTACGCCACGCCTGCTGAGCTTTAGCCGCTGGCATGACGTCCAATTCATCCACCAAAGCGTTGCCAATCTTGAAACCGACTATCGTGGCCGGCTTTTCCATTGAGCGGCAAATGGTGGTGCCGCGATACATCCGGCCTTCGTAGAAGTGAACCTCTTTGTTGCTCTCATTGATCTTGACGTTCAGACCCCAGTCGAAAGCCACCTCTTCTACCGTCGGATAAAAAATGTCGCGGATCTGAGGGTAAGTCGGCGCGAAATATCCCTGGTTGATTTTTGGGAATTCCCAAAAGCCTTTGCAGATGCCACCGCAGCCTACCCACGTTTTGCCGCTGCCGAACCCTGCAACGTATGCTTTGAACTTATGCGGCATGGCGAGAAAGCGCGCCTGAGGGATGTTAAGCGTCGGACTGATCGCCATCTGGAACCCTCGCGTCTACAGCATTAATGATGATTTGAACCGGTGTGGGCTCAGTTCCTTCGTTCTTCTCATCCTGACGTGCACGCTGGTTCTCGATCCGCCTGGCCTCGATATCCAGCTCCTGAAGCTGCTTCGCCGCGGGGCTGTCAAACAGGCCGAGATGCTTCGCAACGTTCTCCAGCATGCGGCCACGATCTGCAATCAGAACCTGGACGCCGTCTTTCGTCACCTTCACGCCGTCATAAGCCATGCGCGCAGCCGGTGAAAGCCGCCGTGAATCATGGATGTGTACAGCGCCAGTCCCGTCACCGTTACATTGAGGACATTCTGGATGCGGCGGGCGCTTCTCACGAAAACCAAAGCCACCGGCAACATCCGGCGCAGGCTTTTTGTCGATGAGAGCCTGATCGCGAGCTCGTCCATATTCCTCTTCCGTCCACTGGTAACCATGAATCTTTCCCCAGCAGTAACGGCAGCAATACCGGCGATACTCGACCAGTTCGTTAACGTCGACCGTCGCCATGTTCCACATCCGGGCAACGATTTGATCGGCGGTTATCAGCTGGCGCTCAGCGATTGCGCGCAGTTGGCGATTGATGGCCTGCGCAATATGATCTTTCCTGATCAGCTGCGGGCCGGTCGATGAATCGGAATAGCCAGCGCGTAAAGCAGCCTGAGACGCGTTTTTATCTTTAAGGTATTCAATGACAAAGGCGGCTTGCATCGGTGTGAAACCGTCGTCGTCAATCAGTTCGTCTATGCTCGACACAACGGCTTCGATGCGCACATTGCGCATTTTCTTCTGCGCAGGTTGCGCAGTTTTTTGCGCATCTGTAACGGATGGTTTTTTGACATAGCGGCGCGCCGTGGCGTAGTTGATGCCCTGCGCCTCACACCAGTCTTTGGGGGATATGTTTGTTATGGCATGGTCGGCGAGGAAATGTTTCTGAATGGCCCCCCAATCCGGTTTTGCCATTTTTATCTCCCTAATGTATGTCTAAAAAACTCTAAATAATTGCCATTTTTGTGCCGATAATAGATATTTAGGCTTTTGACCTGTAACTACTAAGCCATATAGGATGAGGAGAGTAAGTTGGGACTTTTTGATGCACTAATAAAGATCATCGACTCCAATGAACCAAGTAACCTGAAAGGAATTATCTCTACAGGGAAGCAAAGGCAAGACGGTGGACATGATCATCGCTACAACACGGGTAACGATCGAACGCCAGCACAGCGTGATGGAGACAAAAAACGCCGAGAAGACTAAACAGGCTGCCTGATTTTTAAAGAAATCAAACAGCACATAAAAATTTTTTTTCAATTGATTAGATTTAAAATCGATTAAATACTCGCGGCAAAGTTTCTTTTTTGCGGCTGGGAGTCACAGTTTTCTCGCAAAAGGATGAAAAATGGCTTGGGAAACAATTTTTGATGGTTATGTATTGGGTGATCACATCACTGTCGAGTGGTATGTAGATGACGAAGAACAAAGTGAATATCCCGTTAAGGTCACGGCAACCGATAAATCACCCCCCAAAATGCTGGACCCAATCGTGGAACCTGGCAGCATAGTTATCCCACCTCCTCCAAACGACCCTGCTCAACGCTACATATCTGAATACGATAGCATTGATGACATGTATCAAGATTTCGCAAATGACACAGGAAGAAGTGCCGCATTCATGGATGAGTTAGAAAAATCTATTTCAAATTACTAAATTTTTTCAAACGATTGCCACCACTATGAAAAACGGTGTTGGCAATCTAAAACCGCCCGGTGGCGGTTTATTTCATTTGTTTAAGCGCTTTCTTTTCAGCCGCTAAACTGGTGATTGCTTCAACTCTTTTTTGGCGTTCATGCTTTTCGACGTACCACTCTTGAATAAGTAATTCGATTAGCCCAATAAGCATCTCAGCCTCTTCAGGGTCCACATCAACTATTACGCTGATATCGTTCTCCATGTGCGCGCCAATGTTGCCTATGTTACGAACAGCATCTATGGCTTTCCACATACCAGCTTCTATTTTATCTTCTATAGCCTTGATTTCATCCACCAATCTTGAAGGCTTAACCCCCCAAACATGCCTAATCATTCCCTGAAGGCATCTTCGAGATAGTGTGGCCGAAGCTTTTGGTGAAAGATTACTGATTAGCACTGCTTCTTTATAATCCTCGAGGATTGGAGCAGGAACATAATCTGGAAATGCTTTAACAGTTCCTTGTGGCAGTAATTCCCAATTATATAAAAGTTGGTTAGTACCATCATTTTTGTTAAGTGAAAAAGATAAGCTCAATTGGCGGCATTCATCATTAAGGCAAGTAATCGCTATCCAATTGGCTCTCAATGAGCCGAATGCATTTCCATCATCAAAAAAATTTGACGAAACAGTTTTATTTTGGCTCGTCACAACAGTTTTGTGTTGGCAATATGGGCAGGTCCAAGACATATCTCAACTCCCTTTGTAAAAGATAAAATCATAGCTCTCCCCATGTTCGAATTAAACATTTCATTTGCATATCTAGTTATTTGCTATGTTCTTTAATGTACTGTTGAAGTCCCGATATTTGCTTGATGTTGACATTGATACGTTCTCTGAGGTTGAAATATTCCCGTTCAGCGGAGTCAGTAAGTCGAGTGTTTTCACCAATAAAAAAACCGCCCATAGGCGGTTATTTTGTAAATGTTGAGTCTAAGCAATATCAATCATCGCTGTGGTCATCGCAAGAGTAATGATCACCTGAAGCATGGGTTGCTGGCTTCCCACAGTGATCGCATTCTTGATCGCTCGGAACTCTTCCGAAGTCGTTACCAAAATCTTCGTCTTCGTCATAATCATTGTCAAAATCAACCATCACAACCTCCTTTTCATAAGCGGAAAGGTGAGATTACGCCGAAGATTTATCTGGATAAAGCATTATCACAGTCAATCAGTTAATGTCTGCTGTAATGCTTACTCGACCCGCAGGCTGAATTTCGACGTAATATTCCTTACCCTGTTCGAACTGGTTGAATGCTTCAGGGTTTGAAATATGCATCTGAATCTGGCCACCCGGCGTGAGGTTAGACCAGCCTTCATTTTCATGGCTACCGGATGTGACTGCACTCATATGGATGGTACGGCTGGAATCATCATCTGCCTTTTGAATGAAGTGGCAGCGGAATTTTGCTTTTACGGTCATGGCTGTTTCCTGTCAGTGAATGTTGCAACGCTTCTGGGCTTCAGCGGCATAGCTCTGAAGGTATTGGATCACTTGGTCGTCTTTGATGACACTGGCTCGGAGATCGAGAACAGCCCGTCCACCAGCACCAGAGAGTTCGACTTGTGCTGCATCGCCCAGGCCGCCGGTTCCGGTAGTGCTGTTCCCGACGAGCTTGCAGGTGGCAAGATTTGCCGCGGCGATTCGCACCCGGCGAGTACCAGCAGCGATATCAGCACGCAACCGGTCATTTTTGGCCTGTTCATCTGCCATATCCTTCGTATGTTTGGCATCCAACGCAGCCAGCGCGGTTTGTGCTGCTTCGGTGCGCTTCTCCTGGTTGGTCAGGTCAATCACTGCCTGATCGCTTTGTTTCTTCAGTGCGGCTGTGTGGGATTCATTCAGCTTTGACACGTCAGCTTCCCAGCGAAGCCCTTCAACCCACCAGGTAAGAGCAGCGCCAGCCACGAAGGCCAGCACAATCGATAAATTGTTATTCATCCAGTCCCCAGCACGTCAGTTCGCTTTCCTGATCCCGGCGTTGAACTTGTCCGAAGCAATTATTTGCTCGAAAGTTGCAGTCTTTACCACCATCGCGCACCCAGCGCTTTATCTCGCTGCAGGCGCCGCGCTTATCGCCAGCGTTGAGCTTGCGGTAGAAAGTGGATGAGAAACATTTCGAGGGGCCGATGTTGTAGGGGCAGAACGAGGCGATGCCAGCAATCTGAGGCTGGGTAAGTGGAACGTGGACGTTTTTCTTCACCCAGGCAATCGCCTTGTCTGACTCCAGCCGATTCACCAGCGCGCACTTCGCAGCGGTCAGCCTCATACCTTTAGAGACCGGCTTACCGTCGACACGGATTGCGCCACGGCAAATCGTCCAAAGGCCTGTACCATCTTGATAGGCACTCAGGCTGTTGCCTTCTTTCTCATCCAGCAGTTGATCGAGAATAGCCGGGGCAGATGCGCCACCCAATACCAGCGCCAGCACAGCGGCACTGAGCTTAGTTTTATAATTAGCCATATCAGCCTTCCGCTTTTGAAAGCGCTTCGCTGATTACCTTCGCGGCTGCTGGCTTTTCGTGAGCTGGTTTAGCACGCGCGTCGTCAAGATAGTCACTGACAATTTTGGTGCGCTTTTCATTTTCTTTTCGCGCCTTGCGGGCGTCCAGGCGACCACTGACATACGACGCAAAGGAAATGAGAACGCCGATGAGGCCAAACAGCATGTAAACCATGTCTTGAGTGGTGAAACCGCAGGCGGCCGCTATCGCAGCGAACCACGCAAAGAACTGCGTGACGATGTTTCCTGAGCTTTGGTCCATTTTCATAGTCTCCCCCTCCGGTCGTCCGGTTGGGCGTTTAGTCTTAGGGAGCAGAGTAGCAACCACCCGCGTTAATAGAAGCACGGTATGTGATTGATAAGACTCTAAATTTTTGCAATAAAAAAGGCCGCCCGAAGGCAGCCTTTAGAAAGTTTTATAATGCTATGTAGTTACCGAGTCCATGAGCTGAGACCATTCTTCTAACTGCGGTCGGTAAATGAATCTAGCTTCATCAGGCTCGAATAAACTCGGACCTTTAACGATGTATGCAATACAAGGAAACTGCTCGGGCATTTGAGCTAATAGCTCTCGCTCAAGCAAATCATGATCAAACAATGGACTTAAGCCTTCGTCTAATCGAAGAAAGTCGTACGTCATCCACATTTTGTATTCAAATTCGTTTTTCAGCAGTTTCATAGCCCCTCCTTTTTTATCTAAAAAGGATAGCAATGATTTGGCCACACGGTAATAATTTGACACATCGTTGCCAACATAACCTGCAGGCAGGCTTAGAAATCTGATACTTGTCTAATCTATGACACCGAATTGTTTTGCCCATTCTTGTACCTGAGCACTGTAGATAAACTGCAAACCCTCAGGTTCAACAGGTCTTGGACCTTTGACAACCAAAACGATGCAGGGAAACTGATCTGGCATCTGATGTAAAAGTTCTCTCTCCAACTCATCCGGCTCCAACACAGAGGGGTATCCCTCTTCAAGATGAAAGTAATCCTTCTCCATCCATTCCCTGTACTCAAACTCGGACTTCAAGACCTTCATGCCAAATACCCCTGCATATTTAATTTTGTGTATTTGAGGGCCGGTTTTCACCGACACTGTTGGGTAATACTATTGATCCCCTGTGGGCACACATCTGAAGAAACTGGATGTAGCAATGACTCCCATGCACAACCAGACAATAGTAAACACAAAAGGACAGTAAAAAGTATTCTCATAAATCACATCCCAATCATCTGTTGGAAAATGATATCAAAATAATGCATCTGTAATTGGATATTGATTTACTCAAATAAAAAAGCCCCGGCAGATGCCGAGGCTTAAATCATTGGGTTATTAAAACCCCATCATTGGGAGGAATCTATTACACTTTCGGCAAGAATGCAACTAACGCGTCGCTAAAATTAGCAATAAGTTGAAATTATGCCGCCATCGTATCGCTACGCGTTATTTTCATAAACTGCGCGTCTGCCTGGGATTCCTCGGCCTCGCAGCGGCTGATCAGTTCATCGTAGAATGGTTTCCAATTCAGCGACCAAGTACGTTGAGGCAGCTCAGGCAACAACGCATTTACCGCGCGGTAAGCGCGTGAGGACGGGGAGGCTTTCAATCCAGTACCGTGACAACGCGGACATTCACGCTCCTCAGGCTCACTATATTGCCCTTCGGCCAGGCCCATCAAAGCATAATCGCAAACGACTCCCCCGCCGTTCGCCAGCGCTATTGCTGCAACTTTTCGGCGGCCTTTGCACTGCGGGCAGCGCACATGAGGATCATCTGCAGTGCGGCAATAAACCTCTACCGCCTGACCACAGAGAATCAACATGGCCTTTGCCATTCGTCGACCAGCAACTTTGCCGATAGTCACTGGCGCTATCTGCATGGCAATCTGCGCCAGCAGCTTTACAGCCTTATCCCTGCTCTGCCGGTCTTTCATGTGTTTTGCGAAGAACAGAGCGAATCCCAGTTCAGCGCGCGCCTGCGCCATACCCAGAGCAGCCATCACATCGGTACCGGTCAGGGCAGCAGATGCTGTCGCGCGCGATGAGTCACTGATCATCAGGCTTTTCGGTGAAAAATGCTTAATAGCTGCTTCGAGATTCATGCTGTTTCTCCAATAATTATCTGACCGGTTTCACCCCAAACCTTAGAGACGCGACCGTCCCAGATCCGGCAGTCGTCTTCGAAAATCGCATCGAGCAATGCTTTTTCCAGATTGTCTTTGTCTGGTTTCTGCTGGTGAGGTTTGCCAGCCATTTCTGTCTTTTTCTTTTTGCTCCAGCTGGCGGGCATGGGCAACACAAACGTGACGTGCCAGCCGCAATCAGGCAGAGAAATGCGGTTGAGCCGCACCTCGTCGCAGAAGGCGCGATAACGCAGCACGGGCGGGCGCTGTTTCCAGCGGTCTCTCTGCGTCATTCGTGGCTTTGGAATGGGCGTTATCGCGTAGGTTTTCATTAGGCTCCCTGTTGTGTTCTTAGTTGCTGGTATTCGCAGCGCGCCGGAATGGTCAGGCGGATGCCGCGCTGACGCGCCCACGTATTTAGCTGGTCGAGGTAAAGCCTCATTTCCCCGGTCTCGAGTAACTTGGTTGATTTCACGTATCGCGTTTCACCCATGACGGTGATCGCCTTCGCCGGACAATAAATCTCTTTGAGGTATTCATGCAGCTGCTCGCCGGTAAAAGTACCCTTTCCGGCTTTTACGAGCTGCCCGGCGATTTCGCCGTTCCATTTCCATAGCAGCGCGTTCTGGCTTACTGAACGCTTGTCATGCCACTCTTTGATGCTGACGCGGTAGCGCTTACCGGATGCGACCAGCTCTTTCAGTACAGGCCACAACTGCGCCTTAGTGGTTTCGTGCAGGCAGAAGTCATCCATCAAAAATCCTCCTTCCCATAACGGCGGCCTGCAGCTGCTGGCGCTGATTGGCGCTGTTTGCACATCTCGGCGGCGTGCGCCTGATCCGTTGGCTTGAAGTGGCCGTTTTTGAACTGCTGGTAAACGGTACCGAGCTCACCAAATCGGTTCTTGGTCACGATGATTTCAGCGAACGGCGCGGCAGGGCTTTCCGGGTCATACACCCCTTCGCGATACAGCATATAAATCCCGTCGGCGTCCTGCTCGATGCTCCCCCCGTCGCGCAAGTCAGAGTTAACCGGGCGCTTCTGGCCTTTCGGGCGTTTCTCCACGTCGCGCGAGAGCTGGCTGAGTGACATCACCGGTGTTTTCAGATCTTTCGCCATACGCTTCATGCCGCCGGATATATGGGCGATCGCCAGATCGTTGCGTTCAACACGCGGCTTCTCGATCAGTCCGAGGTAATCGCAAAGGATGAGAGAGAGATTTGGATATTTCCGTTTGTGCCGCTCCGCAATCGCGCGGATCTGCTCTATGGTGAGCTTCGATGCATCCACCACCCACACCTGCAGGCCAGACAGGCGCTTAATTCCCATCGATATGCGCGCCCAGTCCTCATCGTCCATCCGTGATGGCTTGCGCAGGGCTGAAACAGGCATATTGGCAGCGCCAGCCAGCTGGCGTTCAATGACCTGCTGCGCGCTCATTTCCATGCTGAAAATCAGCACGCCGCGCGGGAAAACGTCTTCCCCGATCCGAATAGTGCTTTCCGCCACGCCTTCGGCCACGGTCAAAGCAAACTCGGTTTTGCCCATGCCAGGACGCGCCGCAACGATTATCAAATCTTCGTTGTTTAGTCCGCCGGTAATTTCATCCAGCTCAGGAATACCGGTTTTCAGAGTATCCGACTCCTCGCCGTTCAGGAGACGATGTTCCAGCAATTCGGCATATGAGCCCATCAGCTCATCGATGTGAACGGGCTGAACCTCATCCGCCGGCCGGTTGATGCTCATCACCTGACTGACGAACTCCTGAATGGTATCGATCGCCCGTTCGTGGTTATTCGCACCGGTGATCTGGTCGTAATAGGTTTCCATCAGTTGGGAGAACTGGCGGATCTGAGAGAACTCGCCGACGATGCGCGCATAGCCTTTCAGGTTGGCCGCTGACGGACACTGGCGCATGGTTTCCATGACGTTAGCGAACTGGTCATTGCCCATTGCCTCAGCCACCAGCAAACCGTCGATCAGGCCGCGATTATTGGCTTGACGCTTAATTTCCTTAAACGTGTCTCGGTAAAACGGCACTGAGAAAGACTCATGGCTGAGAGTAGCCAGCACATCCGCCGCGTCTGGGGTATAGCCGTTCAGCAGCAGGCCGCCGATCACGCTTGCCTCGATATCCGTATTAATCACAGTGTTCCCTCCCGTACTTTGCGCAGCGTCTCTGGCTTCATCAGGTAATCAAAATTGGCGTGCCAGCCAAGGCCATCAGCGCCACCAAAATAATATTCACGGGCATCGGCAAGGAACGCCCTGAAGTACGCACGGAAACCTTCCGGTGTCTGTTTGGCAAGATGGCTCGCCAGCTCACGGATAGCGATCGAGCGGTCCCGGTATAAATCGGCTGGCGCCATGCGCCCAGCGGTCACTTCGTTGTAGGCGTCAATCACTGCCTGACAATCGATATCTACGCAGGTTTTCTGCCAGACCTCAGCGTCGGACAAGTACCCATCAAACCGGCTTACGCGGCAGATATTGGCAGGCTTAGCCACGGTGTTATTTCGGCGCTTCCAGGTCATCACTACCCAGCGAATAACTAACTGCAGGTCTTGCAGTGTGTAGGCGCTGCGAGACTTGGTTTCTGTCAGTAGCACTGCGAAAGGTTCTGCAGAACGGCAACTGCCTTGGGTGATCTCGTTGTAATACTCGAGAGCCTGTTTTGCTTCTGCCAGAACTTGTTCTGAAAACTCCTTCTCGGTTTCCCCCTTGGGGGCTTTAGGGGGATCTGTTTTTAATGTCTTTGGAATAATGTCTATGGTGTCCCCCTGTTTTGAGGGATAGCTCTCCCCTAGATTGAGGGATTTTTTATCCCCTGATTTGAGGGATAATCCCTCGTTTTGAGGGAGCGCCCATTCGGATACGTTTTTGTTGATACCAATCATCTGGCCTAAAGCAGATAACACGTTCATTTTCAGTAACTGCACACGCGTTTCACTCACGCGTTTTACAGGCAACTTTGCAATCTCGGAAAGCTGAGAGTTAGCTATCCGGTCACGGGGTTTATTCCAGCCGTATGTCAGCCTGATCACAGCCAGCAGAACCTTAAACTGACGCTTAGTGAAATCAGCACCTGCCAGCTCCTCCAGTATCATTGTTGCCAGCCGTGTATACCCATCATCAAGATCGGCCACGCGACGCTCCTCCCGCACTGTTGCTGCGCGGAATTGAATAATTTCAGCGGTGCTACTCATCCGTTTTATCCTCATGCTGCGCCTGCACCTTGCGCCATTCAGACGCAAAGCGTTTTTGAAATGCCTTGGGCGCCGCACCGATAGGATCGGCAGGCCGAACGAAGTCATAGCGGGTAAATTCTCGGGGTTGCGCAGCGCGCTTGTTCTTGTGCATAATGTTTAAAACCTCAGTGGTTTTTGCAGAAGTGATGGCCGTACTGTTCCCGCAGTACGGCTTTTCTTTTTGCAGTGTTCACTCTTCACCGCCCGGCCTGTGGAACAGCGCCAGCGAGTGCTGCTGAAATGCAGTAATGCTGTTGATCAGCACGTTGCCTTCAGACATAAAACGCTTCTTCTCCGCGTCATCGATCACGCCATCGGCTGTAATCTCGTCATACGTTTCCGCCAGCTTGCCCATGCGCACGGCCATTTCGCGGAACATGCGCCCCAGCTCGATATCGTCCAGCTCGTCCATATTTGGATTTGGCACGAAGGTACCGCCGCTGCGGAACGCGATTTCGTGCGCCAGCCGTGGATTACCAGCAGCTTTTTGCAGAACCATGGCGAAACCGAGGGGCATTACCTGCCCTTTCAGTTCTTTCAAGCGGTTATAAACGCCGTCTTCAGTCGTTTTTAGCCACTTCGCCGCTTCGAAATATCCACCAGGTAAATCTGTGATCAGATCCCGGCAAACATCGACATACCACTCAGGCTGTTTTTCGACGAGCCAGTTGGGGGCCTTCTTGTCCACTGTCTAGATCTCCGGATCGTGGTTATTTGAGAAACAATTGCGTGTTAGTTTTCGATTATTACTGCTCAGGCAACCTTTACCGGATGCGGGAAAAGTTCGGGTAAATCTGGACGAATTTGATATGCCTGGATTTGCCCCCCCGTTGCCTCTACAACAGCCGGAACCTTCTCCGGAGAAACACGCTTCTTGTTATGTAACCAGCACCAGACGTTCGGCTGACTTACACCAACGCGAAGAGCAAATTTTTTTTGGCTCCCTACCATTTGGATTGCTCGATTAATGGTTTCGTTGATCATAAAAAAATAACCTTGAGATTGAACACGTGAAAATAATAACTATGAGACTTAACAAAAGCAATACCCTTGGATATTTGACTAAAAATATCCGTGGTTATATGTTCGCCGGTATGAACAAAACAACGCTCGCTCAAAGATTGAAGATGGCAATGGAAGAGGGTGGCTTTACGCAGGCATCGCTTGCGGAGGCCGCAGGAATCTCACAACCTAGTATTTGGAAAATTGCCGCTGGAAGAAGCCAGGGTTCGGTTAAATTAGTTGATATTGCTAAAGCCTTAGGGGTGAGGCCTGAATGGCTGGCAGACGGTACTGGGGATATGAAAAATTTTAAGGAGGTTCCATGGTCCGATCAGGATCACAAAGAGAGAGGAGCTTCTGAAAGAATTTATTATGACCCATCAAGAATGATGGAAATATGGGATGAAAACGGCCCTACAGGTATGTATACCGTGGTCCCAGACATAGTCGATACCAAAAATGCCCACGCTTATCGCTTGAAGTTCCCAACTGGGTTTCCGGAATTACCGGATGGTTCGATGATCGTTGTTGACACCCGTGAACAGCCGGGTAATCAAGATTTTGTTTTCGCTGAGATAAAAGGCGTTCCCTCAGCATACAAATTTATATCAAGGGGCGGTGATAACTATCTTGATGTGGGTGATTCTCGCCTTCCGCTTATCCCAATGAATGATGATGTAAAGATTATTGGTGTCATCGTATACATGGCGCGTTCACTCAAACGATAAATCTCCTTATATGCCTTGCGTCGAAAGTTTGAAGCAGGGCACGCTTCTAAATACTTACCAACACCAACCCTCAAATACGCTCCTGTCATTACCGAAACTCCCACCTCAAAAGCACTGTATATAAACACGGTCTTGAATATCCATCCTACGACTTAAAAAATCAAGTTATTTTCTATTTAGCTTGCAAAAAACACCCTTGAAAAAAAACCTTAAGACTTTAACACCTTATTTTTCATTACATTAAACCCATGGGTTTTAAATTAAATAACTTAGGGTATTGCCATGAAAAATAACCTTAGGTATATTTCACTCATCGACAGCAACCACTGTCACCAAGAACAGGCATCGGGTGAGCCATGAAATCACTCCCAGCCCCGAGAGGGACCGACTGGCGACGAGCTCTTTAGAAAAGTGTTTTTACCACTGCCCCTGTTAACCGGGGGCTTTGGCAAGACCATTATCACAACGTGAAGGTAGGAGGAGAAATTGGAAAACGTACTTCTTATTGAAGATGATGAAACGAGTGAATTGTTGGTAATTCCGCATTCATCAATCAGTTATCTGATAGCGAAAAAAACTGAACAGCAAGGTGAGTTCACCCTGCTTGTATTGAACTGTGGGAAAACACAAATGCTCGACATGCCGGTAAAAGAGGCGTCTGAGCGGTTTTTTAAGAACCCTTAGAAGTCAGTTCTTGGCGGGTTCTTCTTCCGCAATTCACCATACTTATTGCTGACCAGCCAATAAAATTCTGGGTAAACCTCATCGTACTTCCGGAAGAACAGATTAGGGGTATCTAGCCCTTTTTGGGCGCTCAAAAAGGCGAATGTCAATTCTTGGGCTAATTTCTGGTGGGGATCAGAATTTTCCATCGAGGTTTCCATGTACGAAGTAAAAAATTTAACCGTCCTATTTCTTGAAGACGACGATTTTCAGAATCCCAATCTTACGATCGGGGACGGAGCTTTAAAAGATGAAGTCGACAAGGCATCACTTCTTGCAGAGGTCATCATTTACAAAAACATCATGATCAAGAACCGCTTCGGCAACGCAGCGAAATATCCCTTCACCCCATCTCTACCGCAATAAGTCAAAGAGTTACAGCCCGGAGTACCGCAGCAGTTCATTGGGCTTAAAAGTAAAGGCGGTGGATAGCTGGGCTATCATCCCAGCATACAACAGGTAAGAGCATTTCTCTGTGGCGAAGGAAACTCCAGAAGACCTCCCTGAACAGATTAATGCTCTTTCCGTTGTGTCGTAGCATAAAAGGCAATGCGCGGGGTTCCCTACCCCGGATCTGGTTCGAATCCAGCGACGCAGCTCTCTCCGTTAATCATCCAATGCTGTGTGTCTTCGCCCCATCCCCTTGGGGCATTTTTTTCACTCCATCGCAAAGAAGCCTGCCAGCGCGGGCGCTTTGTCATGGATTCAATCGGAGGTTCCAATGCAACGAAATCCACTTTCAACAACGCCGCGCCAGCGCACCTGTTCATCAATGCATGTCGCTTTGCCGGTCGTCTTGTTCAGCAGCTGCTGCACGCAGAAACACAGCTGGCCGGTCAGGCTGACTACTCACGTTAAACGGAGAACATCATGGAAATGAAGCCTGCACAAAAGATCCAGTACCGCCACAAGCTGTCAGGCGATGACGTTCGCAACTGGCAGCCGCTGACGTGGCGTGGCTTTTGGTTCCCGACAGCTCTGCTGTTCGCGGTGACGCTTTTCCTGCTGATGGTGGACGCCGTATGGATGTGAAGCCGAACGTGCCGAACAAGGCAAAAATCACGGAAGACCTGATTTTATCGCTGTGCATCGCTCGGCGCATGTCACCGGCGGCGCTCGAAAAGCTGGCTGTGCGGCTATCTCACCTCGAGGCAGTTCTCGATGCCCAAACTGACGCAGGAAATCAGCATGCCCATATTTAGAGTGATCGACACCGAAACCACCTCCATAGAGGGCGAAGTGATCGAAATTGCCAGCGTAGATATCGTAAACGGTGAAATCTGTAACCCCATCAGCGACTTTGTGCGCCCTTCTGAGCCTATCAGCTTTGAAGCTATGGCAATCCACCACATCACCGAGGAAATGGTCGCTGACGCGCCCCCAATCGCAGATGTGATTGATAAATACCTCGGCGCTGATCTCTACGTAGCCCACAACGCCGCATTCGACCGCGAGAAGTTGCCTCAGATCACCGCCCCATGGATTTGCACGCTGAAATTGTCCCGCAAGCTATGGCCGGAAGAGAAATCCCACGGCAACCAGTATCTGCGCTATCGGTTTGGATTAGATCCTCACGTTCCTGATGGGCTTTACGCACACCGCGCACTGTATGACTGCTACGTCACTGCCACCACCCTGCTCTACATGAACAGCCTGGCACACTGGAAAGTGTCAGAAATGCGGGATATCACCAATAACCCTTCGCTGCTGCACATCATGAAATTCGGGAAGTACAAAAACGAAACCTTCGTCGATATTGGCGCAAAGGACCCTGGTTACTTCCGCTGGTGTTTGGCAAACATGGAGCTGAACGAAGATCAGGAATTCACCATGAAACAGGCAATGGGAGCGATGTTCTGATGGGTACTCCAGTTCTGATACTCGGGGACTCCGGCGCGGGCAAGTCGTATAGCCTGCGCAACTTTGTGCCAGAAGAATGCCTTCTGATCCAATGCATCCCCAAACTACTCCCGTTCCGTTCGAAAGGCTGGCGCATTCACGGCCAGCCGGACGCCAACGGCGAACCGCAGCGCGGCAACGTTTTCCGTACCGATGACTGGAATGAAGTGCAGGACAAGATCCAGCGCATGGTTCTATCGAAATCGCGAAAGGTGCTGATCATCGATGACTTTCAGGTCGTCATGCAGCACGAAAATATGATGCGGGCCTACCAGACCGGCTACACCAAGTTCACTGAAATGGCCGATCACGTCTGGCGGATTATCACCGCCGCCACGCAGCTGCCGGACGACGTTCGCGTTTACTTTCTGGCTCACACCGAAGAAAGCGAAGGCAAGATCCGAATGAAAACCGCCGGGAAGATGCTGAACGAAAAGCTGACGCCTGAGGGGTATTTCTCCATCGTTCTGCGCGCCATCAAGAAAGACGGTAAGCACGTCTTCCTGATCAAAGGTGACGACAACGACACGGCCAAAGCCCCGCCTGACCTTTTCCCTGACCAGTCCGAAATGGACAACGACCTCAAAGCTGTGGACGTCGCTATCTGCGACTTCATGTCTGATTCCTTAGGAGCAACAATCTGATGCAACAACCAATGAGCTTTAAATTCGATCCGGAAGCAGCCAAAAAGGCTGGCACCATGGGTATCTCTGAGAACGGCGCTTATGAAGGCGTTATCTCTTCCGCTGTTTACACCTTCGGTAAAGACGGCAGTCAGTCGCAGGCGCTGGAAATTAGCCTCGACTCTAACGGCGCGAAAGCCAACTACCTGCGCATCAACTATCTGGGTAAGGACGGCGAGCCGACGTTCGGCATGGGTCTGATCTCCGCCCTGATGTGGTCGGCAGGCATCAAAGAAGCAGCGCCAGTTAAGGTGCAGGGGCCGGATGGAGTTGAATGGCACAATCAGGGTTTGGTTGGTAAATCAGTTGGCCTTGTTCTTCAGAAAACCCTGTATACGAAAGTCAATGGTGGCGAGGGTTACCGGATGGAGATCCGCCAGGCATTCAAGTGCGGGACCCGTAAAACATATGCCGAGCACGCCGAGAACCAACCAGCTGAAGCCGTCGACAAGATGGTTGCCGCACTGAAAGACAGAGATGAGCGCGATCCGAATGCTGGTACCAACGCGCAGCGCGCCAACGGCGCACACCCCCCAGCAAATCCTTATGCCAACCAGACGAATCAGACCAGAACATCTGGCCTGCAGAACCGTAACACAGCATCACAGCCGGTTCAGGACTTCGACGACGATATTCCTTTTTAAAAACAAGCAGCGCCAGCCCGCTCAGGGCTGGTCATCTCCCTTTCTATAGAGGCGATCACCATGCCTAAAGCAAAAACACATACCGCCATCGTCGTGCGTAACGACGGGCAGAAGCGCGTAAAAATACACATGACCGCCACGACGTGGGCCGTGTCTTCAAAAGAGTTTTACTACCGCGACACCGGCCAGCGCTGCGGCGGCCACGGTCGCGCCAGATTGCTACTGGATACCATCAAGCCGATCGAAGCGCCAGGTGCTGAGTAATGACCAGCGGGAAAGCGTATTGGGACGGACGGCAGGTAACTTGTCGCTGCCCCTCTTATGATTTTCCTCACAGATTCAGCGGCGGCAGATGCAACGGGTACCACATGGCGAAAGACTGCTTCGACAATCGTCTTAGCTGCCAGCATTGCAACTGCCTCCATCCCGGCGGCTGCGACGTGGTCAACGAGACCGAAAGCCCCGCTGAATGCCTGTACGTGCTGGATTTCTGCGCTGATTACCAAATCAAGTTACCGCACTGACTCATCAAATAGATGATCGATCATTTATTTCTGATCAATAAATGAGCGCCCCTTGTCCGACTACTCCAGTTGAACCTCAAAATAAGTTAGTCGTAAAATTTGTGGTCAGTAACACCCTGATGGTATTAGGCACTATTAGTTAAAAGCTGTTTTAGGTCATTTCTAAACATTCAGAAAAATAGTATTTTTGATGCCATTACATTTTTGAGGTCTGAAATGAAAATTAAGCCGTTAATTCTAGCCCTTGTGTTTGCCTCTTCTGTTTCACAGGCAACTGATTATGACATTGCAAATAAGTATAGTGAAAAGGCTAAGGTCTATGTTACCTGTGCTTTCTATGAGGGCTTGCAACATCTCTCTGATTTTAAAGAAAACAACGAGCATAAATTAATGAAGTATGCCGCGGAGAACTATATTAAATCAATGCATGAGTACGAACCTGACACCAACAGAGAAGAGCTATTGATTGACTTCGCAAGTTTTACTTCAGCACAACAGGCGTTGTTATGGGATGCCGATCCGGGACTAAACACCAATGCAGTAAAACAGGAAGCGGGAAGACTCTATAGCAAAGCGAATTGCCCATTATTGTTAGATGCTATTAAATGAAGACCTTACAGTATGTTGACAACAACATACATATCGACAGTTCTATATCTGGCAAGATAATTATTCACATGAAAGAGGAATTTTATGATTGACAGTAATCGCATAGTCGTACTTTTTGGAGTTGATAACCCACCTCCTGACAATCTCTTACAAGCAATTTTCGATTTTACGATGGGGTTTTACTATGCTGAGCAACGTCTTTTTGACCGGAATGCTGGCTTAAATGAAACCGATAATTACGCCGAAAACCTCATCCATCTAACACAAGAAAATCCTGTAAATTCAGATAGCATCTTTGATTTTTTTAAGCAACGCTACACAAACGAATTCAATGGCCCTGACGCGTTGGAGAGTCTCGCTGATTATCAGCCTGGGGCTCGGAATGCTATTTATGAAAAGTTAACAATTGACGAACCTACTGATGCGCAGAAGGTTTCTGCCTGTTTAAAAGTGATTATAAGATTGAGGCACAATCTTTTTCATGGGAACAAGGGAAGAGCTATTGAGATAGACCCTCAAGGACAAAGTCTCTTGATTCGTCGAGCAGTTCAATATTTATCTGAGTGGCTTACAAGAATCCCCCCGAGATAACTCACGTTAATCAGGCTGAATAAGGCGCCCTTTTGTATTTCTAAACGTATAGGATTAGAAATGGCAAAATTGAGTATCCCCGACCTGCGCCCGGCCGTTCATGACAATTTCGGTGATGAGCGATCAGGCGGCGCAAAAGATTAAGCATCTGGTGCGAGTTGAATAGGCATCACAGCATGTCCTACAACTTATCGCTTGGTTACCAAAGCGGCCCGCGTATACAGCTCAGCCTGAATGACACAACGGTACTGTTTCTGAAGATCGGTTAAGCGTTGGGCGTTGATGTCGTCGCGCTCATCGAAAAATTAGGAGATTGAAGAAGGATAAAAATTCTATACATGAGCTAAAATTATCCAAGTATTTAGTATGCCGCTAATCAAAAGGATGTTTTCTATGAGTTTAGAATTTAACTCTGAAGGTGCTCGTATCGGAATTGCAGAACACAATCAAAAAATTGAACGGTTAGTTGAAGAAGAATCTGAAATTACTCAAGCAGCAACTGAAGGCAGACCATTTAGCCAGCAACGTCTGGATGATATTGGGCAGGAAATAATCCGTAGAAAGAAGGAAAAAGACAAACTTCAGAAGGGTTTGGATTCTTTAGAGAAGCCAAAAGGTTGATAACTACATCCGCTATATAAGCCGCCTACGGGCGGTTTTTTTACGTCTGGAGAAAGCCATGCGTCACGTCATTCGCGGCAATCCGACGCCGCAAGAAAAGCAGGCAGCCGAAACCGCGCTGAGCTGCCACCAGCAGAAATACGGCGATTACGCCCGGCGAAAGAACAGCGAAACGTACCAGGTGCGCGTCGCGGGCCGGAACTACGCCATTGAGGTGATGAACCGGAAAGCGTCTTACGTGGCAACGGTCATGAATCACCATCGTTCACTTTCTAAAACATGCGGAGTACCGGTTTGATGTATCAGCTCATATATGCAGATCCGCCGTGGCAGTACAGTAATAAAATCAGCAACGGGGCAGCCGACGATCATTACAGCACCATGACACTCGAAGATATTAAACGCCTGCCGGTCTGGTCAATCGCTGCCGAAAACGCGGTCCTTGCGATGTGGTATACCGGCAACTTCGCCGCCGAGGCTGTCGAGCTGGCGCAGGCGTGGGGCTTCAAGGTTAAGACCATGAAGGGCTTCACATGGGTCAAGCTTTATGAGCAGGCGCGCGGACGTATTGAGCGGGCGCTGGCAGAGCAGACCATGATCGACTTTGAAGACTTTCTGGATGCACTCAGCGCCGAAACAGTCATGAACGGCGGCAACTATACGCGCGGTAATAGCGAAGATGTTCTTATCGCCACCCGCGGTGCCGGGCTCGAGCGCGTCAGCGCCAGAGTTAAACAGGTTGTTCACAGCTGCCGCGGCGAGCACAGCGAAAAACCAGCTGAAGTGCGCCTGCGTCTGGAGGAGCTTTATGGGTCAGTATCCCGCATTGAGTTGTTCAGTCGTGGTGACGCCGCTGGCTGGCATCACTGGGGCAATGAAAACCCGTTCAATGATATCGACCTGCTACCGGCGACGTTCACCGCTCTGGCGCCAGCGCGTAACTCTCGCGTCAAAGTGCAGATCGGGCATTATCTGGCGGTCACTGCTGGTGCATCACAAAAAAACCAAACCCAGATTAGTATAATAAATATTCCTTTGTCCCATATTGAGTCAGATCCAACACATCTCTCTCTTAAAAAGCGAAGAAAAGTGATGGGTGAAACCGAAATTCCCCTGACGAAAGAACAGATACTCGATAAGAGTGGTATTCAAGTTTGGGCTTGCGCCGCCGCTGCATTTGGTGATAAAGCGGAATTCACTTTCAATGAATCTAAATATGCACACTCATGGGCTGCAGATTCAATTGAACATCCAGAATATGTTGTAGTCCCCCCAGATAGAATTGCTAGGGCAGCAAGTCTTATCGATTCATTTAACGAAAATAAAACCTTAACGCATGGGGTATAACATTAACGAGAAATATTATGAGGAAGATGTCTAATACCGAGTGAGCTTTACAACAGATTAATATTATTCTAAAGAGAATAGAAAAAGCACACAATTTACTCAAATCATAGATAATCCCCCTAGGAGGCTCACAACAACATAAGAGAGTTGAGTGCCCAAATCCACGATCACTTGAGCAATCCAATTAATCCCTATTTTGTTAAAAATTAGATATTTAATCAGTCTCTATTATTAATAATTTTTCCATGAGTTTTTTGTTAATACAATCTCCATTTTCACCACTATGTATGTGTCTGTGGCAGGTTGGACAGATTGCTCCCACCCATTTAGGGTGATCAGGTCCCTCATCAGCTAATCTTTTCGTATGATGTGGTTCTAAATAGGGCTCACCATTTCGTTTCTTAAAAGGCGCTTCTTTATCGCAACACTCACAAATACCGTTTGCGCGTTTTAGTACATATCGCCGAACATCTTCACTACGCTTAAACCATGAAGCCTTAGTGTCGCTTGTTTGTTTGCTTCCTGTTGTTAATGCAGCTTTTAACGCTTTTTTACGCAACTCACTTAAAGATGACGATGGCGAGCCTGTATGGGTTTCGTTTACTAGATTAATCTCAACATCCTGAAAATAATCAACTGGCGTTAAATTAAAAATAATACCTATTCTATCTTTTCCTTTTATATCCTTACATTGTTTTTCAGCCCAAGTGTCACATTCGAACATTCCAGAGAATCTTACGCCAGCTTCTTTCTTTCGATCTTCGAATAGAAAAATATCTCGACCATTTTCCTTATGATCTCTAATAGCTTTATTCCCCTTAGAAAATACCATATTTCCGCTCTGACCTTCACCTGTATAAGAGAAAAGACCATCACTTGTCCAATCATCTTTATATCCATATAAAGATCCGGAATCACCGGAAAAAATAAATATTACAGAAAACTCCTTTGGAGTCCATATACCAGCTTGTAACTGACCGCCATATAAACTTAGGAGTTCTTTTCTTTGATATATCATACCTTTCTTTAAAAACTCTACAGGATGGGGCGTTTTAATAACTTTGAAACCTAGACTTGTTAATAGGGGTACTACAGTCTGGACTCCACCACTGAAATCTGTCGGCTTTAGTTTAACCCCAAATTGATGATAAAAAGCGGCAGCAACGATCGCTTTGGTATCATAACGTTCGTCGTTGTGTACTAAAAAGTATTTTCTAGAGTATCTGAAACCATAACTTTTAAGAAATACTTCTCTACCTAAAGAGTCACATTCCTCGATCGCTTTCATCACGGAAGTACGCGACGATAAATGGGAGTAGGTAAGATTCATTATAACTTCTCCTTCAGGAGTGAAAATTTTTGATGTAAATCTTATTGGTGACATTCTAATTTTTTGTTTGATTAAGTCATTACTTTTTTTAAAAAAAATTATTCAATCCTCTTCTGATTAAAAACTCATAACCTTTTGATTGTTCTACCATTCTACCTTCCACGAGTACATTTCAACCCACAAAGTTAATCTATCTCTTGATGGGTTCCAGTGGCTGTTTAGCGTGCTCATCAAACTGATAAATAGAGAGGTAGCCTTTTGAACAGATATGGGCTCACAAAAGCCGAAGCAGCTCAGTTTTTGGGTCTTTCTCTGCCCACGCTGACCAAATGGGTCAGAGATGGCCGCGTTCACGCCGAGCGCAAGGATCCATCGAAACCAAAGTCCCCTTACATCTTCACCCGGCAAGCATGTATTGCCGCACTGAATAAACCGATCAACACTGTCGCCGTGAGTGAGGGTGACATGCTCGAGGAAAAAACATGTCCATCTTCCGTAGAGGTAACATCTGGTACGCGAGCTTCTCGCTGCCGGGTGGGCAAAGACTTAAAGAATCTCTTGGGACAGCGAACAAGAGGGAGGCTCAGGAGCTGCACGACAAAAGAAAATCAGAGCTCTGGCGAATAGACCGGCTCGGCGATTTTCCTGACGTCACTTTTGAAGAGGCCTGTTTAAGGTGGTTGGAAGAACGGGCTGAGAAGAAATCTCTGGATGATGACAAAAGCCGGATGGGATTCTGGCTGATGCATTTTGAAGGGGTGAAGTTGAAGGATATTACCGAAGCCAAAATCTACACGGCGATTAGCAAAATGGTTAACCGCCGGGCAGCGGAAAACCATCGACTGCATTCACAATCATTGGCGAAAAGAGGGATCGAAGCGCCAAAGTATGAGCGCCAGACTGTCAGCACAGCGACGAAGGCTAAGCACCTTGCTCTGATGAAGTCGCTTTTGCGCGCAGCAGAGCGCGATTGGAAATGGCTGGAAAAAGCCCCAGTGATAAAAGTCCCTCAGGCAAAAAATAAGCGCGTCAGATGGCTCGAACCAAATGAAGCGCAGCGCCTGGTTGATGAATGTCCTGAGCCTTTAAAATCGACGGTGATTTTTGCGCTGGTTACCGGCCTGCGCAGATCCAACATCGTTAATCTCGAATGGCAGCAAATCGACATGCAGCGAAAGGTCGCATGGATACACCCGGAAGAAAGCAAGTCAGGCAAAGCTATTGGCGTAGCCTTGAATGATACCGCCTGCAAAGTGCTACGTGAACAGATTGGCAACCATCAAAAATGGGTATTTGTTCACACCACGGCAAGCAAGCGCTCTGACGGGTCAGTAACCGCGGCAGTCAGGAAATTGCGTGTCGATTCGAATACAGCATGGCGTTTGGCTTTGAAACGAGCTGGGATCGAAAACTTCCGCTTTCACGACCTGAGACACACATGGGCAAGCTGGCTGATTCAGGCCGGTGTCCCGTTGTCAGTTCTTCAGGAAATGGGCGGCTGGGAGTCGATCGAGATGGTACGGCGATACGCGCATCTGGCGCCGAATCATTTAACGGAGCACGCGAAGCAGATAGACGCTATTTTCGGGGTTTCTGTCCCAAATCTGTCCCACTCGCAAATTTCAGAGGGAACGACTG
Source organism: Rahnella sp. Larv3_ips (assembly GCF_003697865.1). NCBI lineage: Bacteria > Pseudomonadati > Pseudomonadota > Gammaproteobacteria > Enterobacterales > Yersiniaceae > Rahnella > Rahnella sp. Larv3_ips. The sequence goes on from NZ_MJIB01000005.1 coordinate 524,115, forward strand.
ACAGTTAAGTGATTGTTTTTGAATGGTACGCCCTACAGGGCTCGAACCTGTGACCTACGGCTTAGAAGGCCGTTGCTCTATCCAACTGAGCTAAGGGCGCATTGCTTGTCCCATTCGGGAGCGTTGCGGGTTCGGATTATACGGGCAGACCGGGATGAGTCAATGGCTTTCGAACTCTCTGCTTAATGCCTGAACAATTTCAGGTTATTCCCGGCCTGCCCCGCAGCGGAATGTGATGCGTCTGGACTATTTTTCAGACTTCAGCGCCGCGGCAATCACGCGTGCAGAAGCATGGTATGCCACGCCTTCGTAAACGGTCAGCTCTGGCCGCAATGTCTGAACCACGCCGTTTTTGCCGATCACCGCAGGCTGGCCGATGTACACGTTCAGCTCTTCATCCCACGCCGACACCAGATATACGCTGTGCGCGTCAGATAATATCGCGTCCACCAGACGGGCCGTTGCCGTGGCAATGCCGAAACTGGTCCAGCCCTTGCCTTGCAGGATTTCCCAGCCACCGCCGCGCACGGCGTCCTGCATGCTGGCCCAGTCAACGTCACGGTCGCCCGCCAGTTGGGCCACCGGACATCCGCCCACAGTCACGGTGCTCCAGGCGACAAACTGTGATTCGCCGTGCTCACCCATCACGTAGCCGGTGACGCTTTGGGGGTCGATATCGAAGAATTCGCCCACGACGCGCTTCATGCGTGCGGTATCGAGCGACGTGCCGGTGCCGAAGACCTGAGAGTGCAGGAAGCCGCTGGTTTGTTGAATAATCTGGGTAATGACATCGCACGGGTTGGTGATGTTGACGATAACGCCGCCAAAACCGCTGGCAATCACGCGCGGGATCACTTCACGCACGGCGGCGCGCGTCTCTGCCAGTTCTTCGAGGCGATCTTCACGCAGCAGCGTTTTCGGGCCGACGGCGATGACCAGCACATCTGCGTTGTGCAATTCGCTGTAATCGTTGGCGATTATCTTAACGCGTGACGCGGTGAGAGATGCCATGTCGCGCAGTTCGAGTGCCTGACTGCCCGCCTTTTTTTCGTCTTCATCCAGCAAAACAATCGTGTCGCACAATCCCTGTGTGACCAATGAAAATGCAACGTCAGCCCCTACGTGGCCTGCGCCTATAATCCCGACTTTACGTGTCATGGGTTCCTTTCCTGATGATTTTAAAAGACCTGTTTCTAAAATAGACACTTTTTTAAGCACTGTCTCAGTGAATTTTCGAACAAGTAATTCGCATTCAACGCCTGACAGCGCCCGCCGCTTCTGACAAAATAGGCGCATCCCCTGCATTTTTTAATTGATGGATTTATTCCCCGATGGCAGCAAAGATTATTGACGGTAAAACGATTGCGCAGCAAGTCAGAAGCGAAGTGGCGGCGCGTGTGCAACAACGACTGGCGCAAGGTAAACGCGCTCCCGGCCTGGCCGTGGTGCTGGTCGGTGAAAACCCGGCATCACAGATTTATGTCGCCAGCAAACGTCGCTCATGCGAAGAAGTCGGCTTCATCTCCCGCTCTTACGATTTGCCCGCCACCACCTCTGAAGGCGAACTGCTGAAACTGATCGACGATCTGAATAACGACGGTGAAATCGACGGCATTTTGGTGCAACTTCCGCTGCCAGCGGGCATCGATAACATCAAGGTTCTGGAACGTATTCATCCGGACAAAGACGTCGATGGCTTCCATCCGTATAACGTCGGACGCCTGTGTCAGCGCGCTCCCACGCTGCGCCCTTGTACGCCGCGCGGCATCGTCACCCTGCTCGAACGTTATGGTATTGATACCTTCGGGCTGAACGCCGTAGTGATCGGCGCATCGAACATTGTGGGCCGTCCGATGAGCATGGAACTGCTGCTGGCAGGTTGCACCACTACCGTCACGCACCGCTTCACTAAAAATCTTCGTCATCACGTTGAAAATGCCGATCTGGTGGTAGTGGCGGTCGGTAAACCGGGCTTTATTCCGGGTGAATGGATTAAACCGGGTGCGATTGTCATTGATGTCGGTATTAACCGTCTGGAAAGTGGTAAAGTTGTCGGCGATGTGGAATATGATGCCGCCGCTGAGCGTGCTTCCTTTATCACACCGGTGCCGGGCGGCGTAGGCCCGATGACGGTCGCGACGCTGATTCAAAATACCTTGCAGGCGTGTGAGGAATATCATGACATCAGCGCCATTAAGTCTTAATTCATTCGTACCAAACACAAAGTCAGGAATACATGGAAACTTTTTTTCTCGAAAAGCACCCGCACGTTGAACTGTGCGACCTGCTCAAATTTATGGGCTGGTGTGACAGTGGCGGTTCCGCTAAGTCGGTCATCGCTGAAGGCCAGGTGAAGGTCAACGGTAAAGTAGAAACCCGTAAGCGCTGCAAAATCGTTGCCGATCAGCAAGTCGAATTCGCCAGCAATATGGTTGTCGTCAAAGCGTCTGTTGAATAACGTTTCAACGACGCAGACCGCGATAAAAGAAAATGCCCTGAAAGCGTAAGCTCACAGGGCATTTTTTTATCCGCAACATAACGCCGCAGCGAGAATTAAGGCGCCTGGGTCACCCACAGAACCGGCCATTCTCCGCCGCTGCTGTAGCCGTCACAGGCGGGTTCAGACGAAAATGCCGCCAGCCTGAACGCTTTGCCATCAAACACCCAGCGCGAGGCGACGCCGCAATCTCCGATCCCACGGCCTTTATCATAGGTCGAAAGCATGCCGGTTTTCGGGTCGAAATCTGCGTTAATCAGCTCGGGCGCCTGTTCATCCTCACCCAGTTTGAACGGCATGTTCAGCGCGAGATTTTCCATTTTGTAAGGTGCCTGACGCGATACCACAAATCCCAGAGCAAACAGATTGTAAGCCCCCATGTCGCAGTTGACGGTCATCAGCGCCTTCTCGTTGCTCAGGGCGAAAATATGCACTTCACGTTCTGAGGGATCGAGGCTGCAATCATTGTTCTCAATGGTGGTCGCAGCGTTCTGCGTGATGGCTGAGATCTCACTCTCGGACAAGGCGTGCGGTTCACTAAAACGTGGCAATACCGGCGCGACCGGCGCAGGTGGCACGGTATTCGCCGGTTTCGTGCCCCGGCTGGCCCAGGCCGTTTTGGTGCCGACCCGCCCCTGCTGGGCATCGATGGCCAGCAGCACCGCTTTCAACCCTTTAAGCGAAATCATCGGTTTCACCGGTTGCGCGGGATCCGATTTACCTGCCAGCTGAATGCTGCTGCCTTCACGAATGGCGGCGATGAAATCATTGACTACCAGACGGTTACTGCCCGAAAGGTGCTTTTTACTGATATCCCATTCGCGGTGATTAAAACTCAGCGTTTTTCCGTTCATCTGCAAACGCCCGGCAATCGGCGCATCGCTGCTTTGCTCGTCGCTGTTACGCTGGTAATCAATACTGAGGGTTGATTTGCCCTCCGGCCCGGCTTCGCGGGTGATTTTCATCACCAGTTCCTGACCATCCTGACTGTTGCGCGCAGCGCAGTGGTTCAGGTTATCGCAGCTCACCTGCCAGTCGTTATACATTGCCTGTATCGGCTCGGCCTGCACGCTAAAAGCCAGCATTCCGGCCAGCAGGCATAAAGGGGAGGTCATCCATCTGCACATTATGAGTCTCAGCTCTTCTCTAAGTTATCTCCCTGATAATAGCGTAACCTCCGCCGGGAGACTGCTAACAAACCAGCATTTTTTTATTCGAAATTAGAAAGAGATACCTTTCCCGATGGCTTTTTTGGGCAAACGATAATTTTTTTCTACTTATCAGATCACGTAATGGTGACGTAACGAAACTTTCAGTACACTGGCTTTCGCACGTCATTGCCTATAACGAAAAAATAATGGCGCAAAGGATGATTTATTTCTCTGGGAGATACTGATGAAGTTGTGGATTTGGTTGATAGCCCTGCTTGCATTGCCTGCTCTGGCTGAAGAGCCACCTGTGGTGTATTCCGGTACGCTGGGTAAAACCAGTATTGTGGTCGAGCTGGATTTAAATAAACCCGATGAAGTGACGGGCCGTTACTTCTATCAAAAATACCGTCTCGACCTGCCGCTTAATGGCTCGCTGGACGGGCAGGAGCTGAAACTTCAGGAAGGTCTGGATGATTTTGATGACACCCCGCGCCCTGAGTTTTCCCTGACCAAAGATGAGAAAGGCAACTGGCAAGGGAGCTGGACCAATCCGCAAGGCAAAACCTTGCCGGTGAAACTGCAACCTGCGCAGTTACCTGCCGTCACCACCGATGATGCCTGGCTGACCGCACTTGCTCACATCGAACCTTATGAGTTTTTACGCCTTTCAGGCCTGCAGCTGACCGCCGGTAAAAGCGAAAATTTCATGGGGTATCAGCTGCAATGGTGGACGGAGCCGCAATCCAAAATTACGTTGTTCGAAATTGCCTCCGGCTACCCTGATGCCGAGCTGCACGCGATCAATCAGAAGCTGCGCACCCGCCTGTGGCAGGAAGTCAGCGGCTGGCATGCCTGTATGCTCGGCGCAAGCCGCTTCGGTCAGGGTGAATATATGCAAACCGTGACGCCGAAATACCTGAGTAAAGACATCGTCAGTATCAGTATTTTCACCTCTTACGATTGCGGTGGCGCGCACCCTGATTTCGGTGAAGCGCCGGTGAATATGAATGCCAAAACGGCAGAATCGCTGACGCTGGAAGATGTGGTCTGGGTCGGCGAAGGTGCCCCTTTCCATTATCTCAATGCAGAAGATGGCGTCTCCACCGGGAAAAATGATGTCGATTTCGACACCTTTGCTCAGTATCGCGACAAGAAATGGGCACCCTGGCTGGTTAAAGAGCTGACGCTGGCGCATCCGGCAGAAATGAAGAAACCGACCGAAGAAAGTGATGACGATTGCGATTACTCGCAACCGGAAATCTGGCAGTTCCCGGCGTGGTATTTCACCCCTGCCGGGCTCTATTTTGATCCGAGTTTTGCCCGTGTTCAGCGCTCGTGCGAAGGGCCTGAATGGTCGGTGCTTCCGTGGTCAGCGATCAAGAAGCAGGCTGGCACCACCGCGGTCGCCACGGTGCAGTAACGCTTTTAGCGTCATGCAAAAACAACAAAGGCACCCTCGGGTGCCTTCTTCATTCTTAAGTGCTGAAATGAGTGCTGAACGTACCGGAACGGTTCAGGCCATCCATCCCTGAATCTGGGCGTATTGCAACAGCATGATGGTTTTACCGTCTTTGATACGCCCGTCTTTGATCATGGCCAGCGCCTGGCTGAACGGCACCTCAAACACATCGATGTCTTCGTCCTCGACCCCACCGCCGGCGTTCTGACGCTGCGACTCATCATATTCCGCCGCGAAAAAGTGCACGATTTCCGTCACGCTGCCCGGCGACATGTAAGCCTCGAACAGTTTATCGACTTTACCGACTGCAAAACCGGTTTCTTCGATCGCCTCTTTACGGATGCAATCTTCCGGGGAATCGTTGTCCAGCAGGCCCGCGCAGGTTTCCAGCAGCATTCCGGTGCTGTTGCCGTTGACGTAGGTCGGCATACGAAACTGTTTGATCAGCAGGACGGTTTTTTTGATTTTGCTGTAAAGAAGGATCGTCGCGCCATTCCCACGGTCATACACTTCACGGGTTTGCGGCTGGCGTTCGCCATTGCGTTTGATTAAGTCGTAGGAGAATTTACGCAGAACATACCAGTTGTCAGAGAGCAACTCGCTCTGGACATTTTCGATTCTGGAAGATGTTGGGTCAGATGCTGTTTCTTGAGAAAAAGTGTCGTGAGATGACATTCAATGCCCCCGCTCAGAAGTGGTGAGAGAAGCCAGGCATCATAGCCGGATTCTACTTCTCCCGCCATACTCAACCCTGCGCTATTGCCGCGATAAGCTGTTCGCGGTGGCGTTCAATCCATTGCCTGTCCAGTGGCCCCCAGCTGGAAAGCTGGTAGTAGCCGTCATTATTGCGTATTCCCTGCTGGATAAAATCCAGTTCAACGCCCATTCCCGGCAGCGCTTTCAGTACATCCTGCAAGGTGCGGCGCGGCCAGCCGGTGATTTCCATCAGCTTCGGCACGTTGGGTTTTTGTTCGTTGTCCAGCAACCAGCAAAGGTAGAGGCGGCGGGCAAACACCGAATTTAACATCATGTTGAACGCTCCGGGCGTTGTCATTAAAAGGATCCATCAAAAGCGTAGACTGTCTGGTGAAATATAACCCCGTGTTCAGGTGGGCTTTTTTACATTATCTCCTTTATTTCTCCACGTTTTATTCGCCCTGAGAAGGTAAAGTGCTTAGACGTAGAACGACACTCTAACATTCACTCCGTCCTGTTTGGACAGTACTGCCGCTGGGAAAATCTTCTCAGTGGATTTTTTTGTCAGATTACTGACATTCTGTTTGTTTGCTGATGTGAGTCACTCCCGCCAGAGTGATAACGAGGTTTTTGACGCATGGCCAATTTTTTCATCGATCGCCCGATTTTTGCCTGGGTATTAGCGATCATTCTGTCTTTGTCCGGCGCACTGGCGATTTACTTTTTGCCGGTCGAACAATATCCCGATCTCGCCCCTCCTAATGTTCGCATCTCGGCAACATATCCCGGCGCATCAGCACAAACATTAGAAAATACGGTTACCCAGATTATCGAGCAGAACATGACCGGCCTCGACAATCTGATGTACATGTCTTCGCAAAGCAGTAATGACGGTAAATCGCAGATTACACTGAGTTTTACCGCCGGGACTGACCCGAATGAAGCGCTGCAACAGGTGCAGAACCAGCTGCAACAGGCGCTGAAACGTTTGCCGCAGGATGTGCAAACGCAGGGGGTGACCGTCTCGAAAACCGGTGATACCAACCTGATGATGGTGGCGTTTGTCTCCACCGACGGCAGTATGGATAAGCAGGATATCGCCGATTATGTGGCCTCGAACATTCAGGATCCGCTGAGCCGCGTGGACGGCGTTGGCAGCATTGATGCTTACGGTTCACAGTACGCCATGCGGATCTGGCTTGACCCGGACAAACTCACTAATTACCAGCTGACCACTGCCGATGTGGTCACCGCGATCAAAGCGCAAAACAGTCAGGTAGCGGTCGGGCAGCTTGGCGGCGCACCTTCTGTCGATTTCCAGGCGCTGAATGCCACGATCAATGCGCAATCGCAATTACAGACGCCGGAGCAATTTCGCCAGATCACGCTGAAAGTGAATAAGGATGGTTCGCAGGTCAAACTGGGTGATGTGGCAGAAATTGGTCTGGGGGCTGAAAACTACAGCCTGCTCAGCCGCTACAACGGCCAGGCCGCGTCCGGTATGGGGGTAAAACTGGCGTCCGGCGCGAATGAACTGCAAACCGATAAAGCGGTGCGCGCGCGCCTTGAAGAACTTTCGCATTACTTCCCTCACGGCCTGAAAGCGGAAGTGGCGTATGAAACCACGCCGTTCGTTAAAGCGGCGATCACTGATGTGGTGAAAACGCTGTTTGAAGCCATCGTGCTGGTGTTTCTGGTGATGTACCTGTTCCTGCAAAACTTCCGCGCAACGCTGATCCCGACCATTGCCGTGCCGGTGGTGCTTCTCGGCACTTTTGCCGTGCTGCATCAGTTCGGCTACAGCATCAATACCTTAACCATGTTTGCGATGGTACTGGCGATCGGCCTGCTGGTGGATGATGCCATTGTGGTGGTGGAGAACGTTGAGCGCGTGATGAGCGAGGAAGGCCTCAGCCCCAGAGACGCTACGCGTAAATCGATGGGGCAGATACAAAGTGCGCTGGTCGGTATCACCCTGGTGCTCTCCGCCGTGTTCGTGCCGATGGCGTTCTTTGGTGGCACCACCGGCGCAATTTACCGTCAGTTCTCCATCACGATTGTGTCAGCGATGGTGCTGTCGGTGTTTGTCGCGCTGACGCTGACACCGGCGCTGTGCTCAACCCTTCTGAAACCTATTGCGAAGGGGCATCATCACGGCAAACGCGGCTTCTTTGGCTGGTTTAACCGCATGTTTGACCGCAACGCGCGCCGCTATGAAAACGGCGTGGCGGGGATTTTACGCAACAGCCTGCGCTGGATGCTGTGTTATGCCGCGCTGGTCGCGTTGCTGGCATTTATGTTTATTAAGTTACCGACCTCGTTCCTGCCGCTGGAAGACCGTGGTGTCTTCACGGTTCAGGTGCAGTTACCGCCGGGTTCGACACTGCAGCAAACGCAAAAAGTGGTCGAGAAAGTCGAAAACTACTTCCTGAAAACCGATAAAAAAGATGTGCTTTCGGTGTTTTCCACCATCGGCGCAGGGCCGGGCGGTAACGGGCAGAATGTCGCTCGTATGTTCGTGCGCCTGACCCCGTGGGATGAGCGTACAGGTGCGGATGACTCCTCCTTTGCGCTGATTGAAAAGGCCACCAAAGAATTCAGTAAGATTACCGAAGCCAGAGTGATCGCCAGCAGTCCGCCGGCCATTAACGGCCTCGGCAGCGCCACCGGTTTCGACATGGAATTGCAGGATCACGCCGGGCTGGGCCACGCGGCACTGATGTCAGCGCGTGATCAGTTGCTGGATATGACCGCCAAAGACAGCAATCTGATCCGCGTGCGTCATAACGGTCTGGATGACAGCCCGCAGTTGCAAATCGACATCGATCAGGTCAAAGCGCAGGCGCTGGGGGTGTCGATCACAGATATCAACAGCACGCTGAGCACCGCCTGGGGGTCGACTTACGTCAACGACTTTGTTGATCGCGCCCGCGTCAAAAAAGTCTACGTTCAGGCCGGTGCAAAATTCCGTATGCTGCCGGACGATATTAACCGCTGGTATGTCAGAAACGCCACAGGAACCATGGTGCCGTTCTCCGCGTTTGCCACATCATACTGGCTGACAGGCTCGCCGCGCCTTGAGCGCTACAACGGATATTCCGCGCTGGAGATTGTCGGGGAACCGGCAGAAGGCGTCAGCAGCGGTACGGCGATGGATACCATGGAAAAACTGGTGGCGAAATTGCCGACCGGGATTGGCCTCGAATGGACCGGGCTGTCGTATCAGGAGCGTTTATCCGGTTCACAGGCGCCTGCGCTGTATGCCCTTTCCCTGCTGGTGGTGTTCCTGTGTCTGGCGGCACTTTATGAAAGCTGGTCGATTCCGTTCTCAGTCATGCTGGTGGTTCCGCTCGGCGTGCTCGGTGCGGTGATTGCCACCTGGATGCGCGGGCTGGAAAACGACGTGTATTTCCAGGTCGGGATGCTGACCATCATCGGGCTGTCGGCGAAAAACGCCATTCTGATTGTCGAATTTGCCAATGATCTGAACGTCAGGGGCCGGGAACTGTTAGAAGCTACGCTGGAAGCCTCGAGAATGCGCCTGCGCCCTATCCTGATGACCTCGCTGGCCTTTATTTTCGGCGTACTGCCGATGGCGACCAGCACCGGCGCAGGTTCTGGCAGCCAGCACGCGGTGGGTACCGGCGTCATCGGCGGGATGATTTCCGCGACCGTGCTGGCAGTCTTCTTCGTGCCGTTGTTCTTCGTGCTGATCCGCCGCCGGTTTCCGGGGAAAACCACGGAACCGGTGATAGCCGATATCGTTGAGACAGCACCGGCAGAACTCAAATAACGGTAAAAAAAGTCGACAAAAAAGGCGTTAATGAGAATTAACGCCTTTTTTATTATTGATTTACTGGCTGTGAGAACCGTCGCTAACTGGACGTAATGGTCTTCCTGAACAAACGTTTTTTATAATGACGTGCTGACACTGAGAATAAATCTGTGTGCTTTACCGGCTATGTTTTTACTGTCACGGTGTGGCTGTTACGCGTTCAACATACGGTCGATAAAGTCTTTCCAGTTTCCTAATTCTTGCTCTAACATTTTGCTCCCCTTGATTGGACGAGGGGATTATACGGTTATATTTTAAACAAACAAATTATACCGACCGCTTATATAACCTGGATCACAATCCCGCCCCGTCTGGATCCTGCCCGCGTTTTGCCTCATTATGTGCCCTATCCTCGCGCCCGCATTCTGTGCTGGTGAAAAGTTCATAATTACTGACAGGTTACGTTTTTCTATGGCAACGACTTCGGCTTCAGCCCCATTTATTCTTTATGGCATTAAAAATTGCGATACCGTGAAAAAAGCCCGTCGCTGGCTGGAAGAAAACGGTGTCAGTTGCCAGTTTCATGATTACCGGGTTGAGGGGCTGGATGACAGCCTGTTGCAGAACCTGATCGACAAACAGGGCTGGGAAGCGATGCTAAACACCCGTGGCACCACCTGGCGCAAGCTCGATGAAGCAACCCGCGCAGGCTGTGACAATGAAGCCCGCGCTAAAGCGGTGATGCTCGCGCATCCGGCTGTCATCAAACGCCCTTTTTTACTGGCACCCAATGGCCAGTCTCTGCTGGGATTTAAACCAGAGAGCTATCAGCAATTCCTTGCGGAGGTAAAATAACATGAGCTGTCCCGTTGTCGATCTTGCCCAACAGTTGATCCGTCGTCCGTCACTCAGCCCGGACGATGCAGGCTGCCAGGAGATCATGATCGCCCGCCTCGAGGCCATTGGTTTCCACGTTGAGCCGATGCATTTTGGCGATACCCTGAATTTCTGGGCGACGCGCGGTGAAGGCAAAACGCTGGCCTTCGCCGGACATACCGACGTGGTGCCGACCGGCGATCATAAACTCTGGGTCACCGGCCCGTTTGAACCCACCCTGCGCGACGGCATGCTTTATGGCCGCGGCGCGGCGGACATGAAAGGTTCGCTGGCGGCGATGGTGGTTGCAGCAGAACGCTTTGTGGCCGCCAACCCGCATCACAAAGGGCGACTTGCCTTTCTGATTACCTCTGACGAAGAGGCCAGCGCGGTCAACGGCACGGTAAAAGTGGTCAATGCGCTGATGGAACGTAATGAACGCCTGGATTATTGTCTGGTCGGTGAGCCTTCCAGCACGACCCGCGTGGGTGACATTGTGAAAAATGGCCGTCGCGGTTCCATGACCGCCAACCTTCACGTTCACGGCGTTCAGGGCCACGTAGCCTATCCGCATCTGGCTGACAATCCGGTGCATCGCGCCATGCCTGCGCTGAACGAACTGGTGGCTACCCTGTGGGATAATGGCAATGAATTCTTCCCGCCAACCAGCATGCAGATCGCCAATATCAATGCCGGTACCGGCAGCAACAATGTCATTCCCGGCGAGCTGTATGTGCAGTTTAACTTCCGCTTCAGCACCGAACTGACCGATGAAATCATCAAACAGCGCGTCGCCGCGCTGCTGGACAGCCATAATCTGCAATATACCCTGAACTGGGTGGTGTCCGGCCAGCCGTTCCTGACCTCACGCGGGGCACTGGTCGAAGCCGTGGTTAACGCGGTTCGTCACTACACTGAGATGACTCCCGAGCTGCAAACCACCGGCGGAACCTCCGACGGACGCTTTATCGCACTGATGGGCGCGCAGGTGGTCGAACTGGGGCCGGTAAACGCCACCATTCACAAAATCAACGAATGCGTTCATGCCGCCGATCTTCAGGTTCTCAGCCGAATGTATCAGCGCATCATGGAGCAGTTAGTCGCATGATAACCCAAGAGATGCTGACCGGACGCTCAACCGCTCACCTGGTCACATTGGGCGACGGGACACACCGTTTGCAGCCAGAGGCAGCGGAGGCGTTTGCCCGGATGCAGCAGGCAGCGCGTGAAGCGGGATTTGATCTCCAGCCAGCCAGTACCTTTCGTGATTTTGATCGCCAACTGGCTATCTGGAATGGAAAATTTCGCGGTGAGCGACCAGTATTAGATAAGGACAGCCAGCCAGCAGACGTCAGCGGATTGTCTGCCGCACAGCGGTGCGAACTGATCATGCGCTGGTCGGCATTGCCGGGCGCCAGCCGCCACCACTGGGGCAGCGATCTGGATGTGTACGATCCGCATCGGGTGCCTGCCGGCCAGACGTTACAGCTGGAGCCGTGGGAATATGAGCAAGGCGGGTATTTTTATTCGCTGAACAACTGGATGTCAGACCATATGGCGGAGTTTGGTTTTTATCGTCCGTATGCTGAAGACCGTGGCGGGGTAGCTGTTGAACCCTGGCACCTGAGTTATCGCCCGCTGGCGCAGTTGTGTGCATCACAACTGACGCCGGAGGTGCTTATCAGTGCATGGCAAGGGCAAGATGTGGCGGGTTCTGACTGGGTTATCAGTGAGATGGCCACCCTCTTCCCGAGATTCATCGCCCTACCAACAAACAACATTTAAGGAGCACGCCATGGAGTGGATTAAAGATTACTGGTGGATCATTTTGATCATTCTGATTGGTATGTTGATCAGCGGTGTGAAGGAACTGCGGCGCGTTGATGTGAAAAAATACCTCAACGACAAACCCGAAATTCCACCGCATCGCGATAATAATGCCGAGTGGGACAAAGATGATGAATGGCCGAAGAAGAAGTAAAAGCAGTTAAAAACGAAGGCAGCCAAACTGGCTGCCTTTTTTGATCAATGCACCGGTGGCTCGTCATTCTGCAAATGCGAAATGGCGGTGTTGATCATGTGCGAATCCAGCCCGTGCGCCATGCCCGCCTGAATATTCAGGGTACAGGCGCAGCTTAAAGCGTTGAGCCGTTCGGCCGCACTTCTGGACTGGAACGGATTGATCACCGGATCCTGCTCGCCGTGAATAAAATGCACCACAGTGCCTGCCGCAATGGGTTTTTCCGGCAGATTAGCGAAACGGCCACTGAAAGCGATAATGCGCGAAGCGAGATGTTCTTCCACTTTGGTGGATTCCAGCGCCATGATGGTGCCCTGTGAAAAACCGACTAACGTGGTATTTTCAGGAGTGACACCGGTTTTTTGCTGCCAGTCGCGGACAATCTCAATAAACAGCGGCATCGCGGCATCAATACGCGGCTGGCGGTTTTTCTCCGTCACGCCCTGTACAGAGAACCACTGAAACCCACGGCCAAAGTCACAAATATCCGGGCTGCCGACGCTGACGACCTGAGCCTGCGGGAAAGAGACGGCGAAAAACTTGCCAATTTCACCCATCGAAATCGGGTTATCGCCCACGCCGTGAAATAATAAAATCAGCTGGTTAGCACGCGCTTCCGGCTGCTGGACGATAATCTGTTCTGAGCTCATGGGTTTCTCTCGTTTTAGGTTAATGGCGTCACTATACGCCGCCTGCCGGTGAGTGAAATCGGGTTTTATTGAATGAGTCTTTCCATTTTTTGCAATGAAATCTGCCCGTTATTCCCTCCGTCCGCAGGCTTTGAGTGCCTGCTGCGTTTCCTCTCGCCAGCGGGCGAGCAGCGCCCTGCGGCCGGTTAGTTGCAACATTTGCACGATTTCCGCGGTGCTTTTTCCCTGTTGTAACCAGGCACGCAGCGCCTGCAGCGGCAGCGGGCTGGACATCAGCAGGCGGCTGAGGGCGGGAAGACTGCTTTGTGCAGGACGATGCGCGAAGGCAAATCCGGCCAGTTCGCGCCAGTCGGCGTCATTCATTCGGGTGTCACCCTCAGGCGGGAACGGCAGCCGGATATCGGTCAATGTCGACAGCCAGCGCCAGTCACGGTGAAGCTGATTTAATGCTGCCTGAGCCAGTTCATGCCCCGCAGAACTGAGCGGTAATATCGCCATCGCGGCATAACATCCGCTACTGGCTTCTTTCTGCGTGCTGATACGCGCAAGCTGAAAACCGGCCTGACGCCACAGCGCGGCAAGTTCTTCGGTATAACCGAAACTCACCGACAGAAAATCCAGCCCCGCCTGCTGCGCACACTTTTGCTGTTCCGCCAGTAAATGGCGGGCGATCCCCTGCCGCCTCAGTGCCGGATGTACCGCAATCCGGCTGACGCGCCGTGAACGTAATACGGCGGCTTCGGGGAAACCTGCGTGAGCCGCGAGCGACTGCGCCACCAGATTGCCGCGCGGACGCCGCCGCCCCGCCCAGACGTCCTGCGCCAGCGCCTCGCTAAGTCCGCCCTCATCCACCAGCCACAGCGCACCGGTTAACGTCGGACCTTGTCTGGCGGCGCTGAAGGTCATCCCCGGCGCATCCAGTAAACGACGCAAATCCAGCGGTGAAGTGCGGTAATGCGCGCTGGTCAGCAGGCCGTAAAAATCCTTTAGCAGCGCGGGCTCCTGACACCAGCGAGCGGCATCAACCGGGAAAATTTCCGGCGTTTCACCGGTGTTATGCACGTCTGGCAGATGTTCTTCAAACAGCAGCAGTTCGCTGATCAATGGCTCGAGCGGATCCTGTTCCGACCAGCGTATCGGTGCGCGCAGCCGCAGATCGTGCCATTGCGGCAGTGATGCACAAAACTTCAGCAAAAAACCACGCCCGGTGCCTTCGTAACCCTCCACCGTGGTGGTAAGCAACACACGCGGGAAAACTTTGACCATTACCGAAAGCATCGGCGCAGGGATGGCTGCGGCTTCGTCGATAATCAGCCATTCAGCGCCGTTGACCGCCCCTTCGCGACACAAGGTCAGCAGAGCATCAGGCGCAATAAACCGTACCGACTCCGGTGCATGACAAAGAATGTGATCAACCGAACGTTTGCCCGGCGCCGTCACCCAGCAGGTGCCCGACCACTGCGCAGTCAGCATACCTGCCAGCGTTGATTTGCCACGGCCACGAGGCGCAGTCAGCACCCACACACCGGATTTTGCCTGCATCAGCCGTTGCAGAATCGTCTGCTGCTGCGGCGTTGGCTGACCATCTGGCGGCAGCCACCGCGCCGCAACGGGCAACGGGGAAAGTTCAAAATCGGTGTCTTGTCTGCACAGTGCAACGTGCTGCGCGTTTTGCAGCAAACGCTGAAAACGATGGATAAAACGGGGCGTGGCGATCGGTTGCGGCTGTTCACTCCAGCGCAGGCTGTCGCTGTCGGGCTGTTGCGCCCAAAGCTGCCAAGGCGGCACCAGCAAAATCAGCCAGCTTCCGGCTTTCAGCGTGCCGGAAAATGCAGCCAGTGCCTCGACATCCAGCCCGCTGCGCGCATCAAAAATGCCGTGTAAAACGTCCTGACCCAGCAGCGTCCGGGCCGCAGAGGCTGAGCAGGCGTTCACTCCGGCGGGCGGCGAATCACTGAGCCACACCCAGTCGCCTTCGCAGCCTGCCGATAAATGTCTGGCCTGTTCTTCACACCAGCCCGCTTCCCCGCTAAACACCAGTAAACGCCGCACACCCTGGTGCTGCATCTGATGCTGTAATGAGGTCAGGGACGCGGCGGGCATGTCAGCTTTTCCCTACCAGCATCGACAGTAAACCGGCGGCGATCAGCGGCCCGACCGGCACGCCTTTAAACAGCGCGACGCCGAGCACGGTGCCGACCAGCAAACCGGCAACCAGATGGGGCTGCGTTCCCATCAGCGTCAGACCGCGCCCACCCAGCCACGACACCAGCACGCCGACCAAAATAGCGGCGATAGATTTCCAGTGCAGGAAGGAATGCACAATGGTGCTGGCACTGATTTTTCCGCTGGCAATAGGCGCCATCACTCCGACAGTCAGAATGATAATGCCGATGGTCAGGCCGTATTTTTCTATCCAGGGGAAGAAGTTGTTCAGCGGCGTGATACGTACCGTCAGCAGGAAAAACATCGCGATAGTCACCGCGCTGTTGTGACTGATAATGCCGAGCCCGGCAAACACCAGTAAGATCAAAAGGGTTGGATCGAGAAAAGCCATAGCGTTCCCTGCGTTTTCCTGTCAGGAAGTAAAAAAGGCTCCGGGGAGCCTTTTGAATCGGTCATTGATTATTGAACAGTTTTTGCAGCCAGACCAGAACTGAATAGCCTGCATTTGGCAGAATCAGCGGCTGGCGAAGGTGTTGCACTGATCGGGATTACCAGTATCGAAACCGCGCTTGAACCAGGTATACCGCTGCTGAGATGTGCCGTGCGTAAAGCTGTCCGGCACCACGCGCCCCTGGCTTTGCTGTTGCAGACGGTCATCGCCGATCGCCTGCGCGGCGTCCAGCGCCTCTTTCAGATCGCCCTCTTCAAGCACATTTTGTTGCTGCATGGCATGGCCCCAGACGCCGGCGTAGCAGTCAGCCTGGAGTTCCATTTTCACCGACAGCTGATTCACCGCCGCCTGCGATGCGCCCTGCTGCATCTCGCGCACCTTGCGTTCAATGCCCAGCAGATTTTGTACGTGATGGCCGACTTCGTGCGCCACGACGTAACCCTGTGCAAAATCACCGCCCGCGCCCAGTTTGTTCTGCAGTTCCTGATAGAAGGAGAGATCGATATACACCGTGCTGTCCGCCGGGCAGTAGAACGGCCCCATCACCGACTGGCCGGTACCGCAGCCGGTGCGGGTTGCGCCACGGTACATCACCAGTTTCGGTTCGCGGTAAGTCATCCCCTGTTTCTGGAAGATTTCTTTCCAGGTGTCTTCCGTAGAAGCGAGGATCACCGAGGTGAATTTCGCCTGCTCATCATCTTTCGGGCTGATGGATTGCGATTGTGTCTGCTTTTGCACACCACCTGACTGCCCGCCATCGATAAGCGGTGTCAGATCAATGCCGTAATAACCGGCGACCAGCACCACGATAATAATCACGATGCCACTTTTCCCACGGATCGGCAGACGCATTCCGCCACCGCCCGGACCACCACCGGAGTTGGATCCCTGTCCGCGTCTG
Organism: Rahnella sp. Larv3_ips; assembly: GCF_003697865.1. NCBI lineage: Bacteria > Pseudomonadati > Pseudomonadota > Gammaproteobacteria > Enterobacterales > Yersiniaceae > Rahnella > Rahnella sp. Larv3_ips. Next base: position 540,757 of record NZ_MJIB01000005.1, read on the forward strand.
TCTTCCACATTGTCGCTTTCGCGACGCCCTTGCCAACGCATACTCCACCTCCAGACTGTTTTTATAAAGACTAGCCAGCGCGCGCGGTTAATACCATCCGCGCAAGGACGTAATTTTAGGTCAGAAGGCATTAAATGAAATAAAACAGTGGGGAAAAGGGGAAATTAAATGTGCAGGAAGAAATCGGGTGGCACAAATACCACCCGGTTTGATACAGCCCCGCTACGTAAACGATTGCGCGTCAGGGCTGAAAACTGACTGACGATCAGTCCAGTTTCACACCGATGCGGCGAGCAACTTCTTCGTAGGCTTCGATCAGGCCACCCAGACTCTGGCGGTAGCGATCTTTATCCATCTTGTTCAGGGTTTCTTTATCCCACAGGCGGCTGCCATCTGGCGAGAATTCATCACCCAGTACGACTTCACCGTTGAACAAACCGAACTCGAGTTTGAAATCGACCAGAATCAGACCGGCATCATCAAACAGTTTGGTCAGCACGTCGTTGGCTTTGTAGCTCAGCTCTTTCATCCGTGCCAGATGCTCTTCGTTCACCCAACCGAAGGTTTTGCAGTAAGACTCATTGATCATCGGATCATGCATCGCATCGTTTTTCAGGAACAGATCGAACAACGGTGGATTGAGTACCAGACCTTCTTCAATGCCCAGACGTTTTACCAGCGATCCTGCAGCACGGTTACGGATAACGCATTCAACCGGGACCATATCCAGTTTTTTCACCAGCACTTCGTTGTCAGACAGCAGGCGTTCCATTTGTGTAGGAATACCGGCTTCTTCCAGCTTAGCCATGATGAAATGGTTAAATTTGTTGTTAACCATGCCTTTACGGTCGAACTGCTCAATACGCTGACCATCCAGTGCTGACGTATCGTTGCGGAATTCCAGCACCAGCAGGTCCGGGTTTTCTGTGGTGTAGACGGTTTTCGCCTTGCCGCGATACAACTCAGCTAACTTTTGCATCTTTACTTACTCCAGTGGAAAAAACAGATGTAAAAAGGGGCCGAAGCCCCTTGGTATTATTTTGCACTGCTCTGGCTAAATGCGGCCTGCATGACCGCCACCATCGCGTCGTTCTGCGACTGGCTGAGAGCATGTCCTTTTGGATCAAGGAACTGCAAGCTACTGCGGTTGTCGAGGTCGCCAACCTGAAGTTTGTAATCACCGGATGACAGACCCGGATCTTTCGCACCCAATGTCTGCCACGCATCGTCATTCAACGGTTTGTAGGTGACGGATATTGTGCCCTGCGGACGGCTGCTGTCGGTCACTTTCATGCCGGCTTTCGCCAGGGCATTCGGCAAGCGATCCCACACCACGCCATAGCTGGTACGCACGATCAGCACCGGCAGGCCGGTATCGTCTGCGCCGCTTTGCACGTCGATCTCGCCAACGCGACGATTATCGAGACGGGCTTGCGTATCCTGCTGCACTTTATCCAGATTTGCGGTGATGGAGTTCATCATCTGGCTGTTATAACGCTGGATTTCAGCCGATGTGGTGACCGCTTTATCCTGCTGTTTCAGTTCAAGCGTTTTCACGGTCAGGGCTAACTGGTAGCTCTGCTGTTTCACGCTGATCTGATAACGGCCCTGATACTGGAAGTCTTCATCTGCACGATTCCAGTTAACGAAATCAGTGGTCAGCGTCTGGTTAGCATCATCACGGTTAGCGATGGTGTAATTGTTTTGCTGAACGGCTTTCACCACGTTGTTCCACAAATCACGGTTCTGAGCAGTGTTTTCCAGCAACACGGTACTGCTGTCGCCGGAGAATTGCGTTTGTGAACCATTCAGCAAGGCCAGAGGCTGCATCGGTGGACGGATGTCGAGCTGTTTGCCCACCGCACCTTGCATTGCACCGGCCTGAACATCGTACGTTCCGTTCTGTACAGGCAGAATCATCCCGGCAGGGGCTTTCAGCTCATGCAGGGCGGGTGCATCCAGATAGGATTCATCGCCGCTCACCTGGCGCTTGTAGCGCTGGTCGCTTGAACAGGCCGCCAACAGCATGATCAGGGAAACCCCAACCACTTTCGCTACGGCTGATTTCTGCAATCGGGTCATCTGGAAACTATTCTTGTCAAATAAAGAGGCCATCAAATCTTCCTAAGAGTTACAGCAAACCGGCGCTTTTTAATGCGTGTTCCACGACCGGACGGGCAGCATCTGTTAACGGCGTCATAGGCAGACGCAGAGTATCTGTTGCCATCAACCCCAGTGCCTTACAGGCCCATTTCACCGGGATTGGGTTTGCTTCTACAAACAAATTCTGATGCAACGGCATCAGGCGCTGATTCAGGCGACGCGCTTCGGCAAAGTTGCCACATGCCGCCAGTTCACAAAGTTGAGCCATTTCACGCGCAGCCACGTTGGCCGTCACAGAAATCACCCCTTTGCCACCGAGTTGCATAAAGTCCAGACCGCTGGCGTCATCGCCGCTCAGCAGAATGAAATCTTCATCATCAACCAGCACTTGGATCTGACTAACACGACTTAAGTTCCCTGTTGCTTCTTTAACAGCAACAATATTCTTTAATTTGGCTAAACGCGCGATGGTCGGCGGCAACATATCGCAGCCGGTACGTGAAGGCACGTTGTAGAGAATTTGTGGCAGAGAGGTGTTTTCAGCGATGGCTTTAAAGTGCTGAAACAGACCTTCCTGAGTCGGACGATTGTAATATGGGGTGACTGTAAGACAGCCCACAACGCCACTCTTTTCAAAACGTTGCGTCAGTGAAATCGCTTCGGCGGTGGCGTTTGCCCCAGTGCCTGCGATAATAGGAATGCGTCCATCGGCCAGTTCCAGCGTTTGCATGACCACGTCACCGTGTTCGTCATGACTTAACGTCGCCGACTCGCCTGTTGTGCCAACGGAAACGATCGCCGCAGTACCACTGGACACATGATAATCAATCAGTTTTTTCAGACTCGCGCGATCGACAGCACCTTTGGCGTCCATCGGCGTAACCAGTGCAACAATACTTCCCGTAAACATTGACCTTCCCCTCCACAAACAGGTCACTCATGGTACTTTTGACACCACTGCAAAAGCAAGCAAACAACGTGTTGTAAGCGCTTGTCCGGCGGTTTTTTTTATGTTTACCTTGGGAATACTCCCAAGCACGACAGGAAGACCCATTTTGCCGCAGCCACAACAACATTATCTGGTTATCACCGCGTTAGGTGCCGATCGCTCAGGTATCGTCAATACCATCACCCGCCAGGTCAGCAGCTGCGGCTGTAATATTGAGGACAGCCGGCTGGCGATGCTCGGTGATGAATTTACCTTCATCATGCTGCTTTCGGGCAGCTGGAACGCGATTACGTTGATTGAATCGACACTGCCGCAAAAAGGCGCCGAGCTGGAATTGCTGATCGTGATGAAGCGCACCAACGCGCCGGAACGCCCGCCGATGCCAGCGACCGTATGGGTGAAAGTGGAAGTGAAAGACTCCCCGCACCTGATCGAGCGTTTCACGGATTTATTCGATACACACCAGATGAACATTGCAGAACTGGCGTCAAAAACCCGTCCTGCTGAGGGCACAACGCCCGCCCAGCTTTCCATTCAGATGACGGCGCACAGTGCTGCTAATACCGATCCGGTAATTATTGAACAAGCCTTTCATCAGCTATGTACAGAACTGAATGCGCAAGGCAGTATTAACGTCGTCAGTTATTCTGAGAATGAAAATAAACTGCAGTAATCGCTAAGAGATACGGAGAAAGACAATGAGCCCACTGAAAGCCGGTGATCCTGCGCCGCAATTTAGTTTACCCGACCAAGACGGTGAACAAATTAATCTGGCCGACTTCCAGGGACAGAGAGTCCTGGTTTATTTTTATCCAAAAGCTATGACCCCTGGCTGTACCGTACAGGCCTGTGGACTGCGCGATAACATGGATCAGTTGAAAAGTGAGGGTGTGGAAGTGCTGGGCATCAGCACGGATAAACCTGAAAAACTGTCGCGTTTTGCTGAGAAAGAGCTGCTGAACTTCACGCTGTTGTCCGATGAAGATCATCAGGTTTGCGAGCAGTTTGGCGTCTGGGGTGAAAAATCCTTTATGGGGAAAACCTACGACGGTATTCATCGCATCAGCTTCCTGCTTGACGGCACTGGCAAGGTCGAGAAAGTGTTCGACGACTTTAAAACCACTAACCATCATGACATCGTGATGGCCTATCTGAACGAGAAGTCCGCCTGATAACTCACGGGTGACCCACGTTCATAAAAAAAAGCGCAGACGCGCTTTTTTTATTTCCTTCATTTCGCCCTGCCGGTTCAGACGCTTTCGTTGAGCAGTTCATCCGGCCAGACGTGCACCACCGCTTTGACCAGGGTCGCCAGCGGGATCGCAAAGAATACGCCCCAGAACCCCCACAACCCGCCGAACACAACAACCGACAGGATAATCACCAGCGGGTGCAGATTCACGGCTTCCGAGAATAGCAGCGGCACAATCACGTTTCCGTCCACGCCTTGTACCACCAGATAGGCAACGAGCAATGTCCAGAAATCGGCACCCAGTCCCCACTGGAACATCGCCACAATCACCACCGGGATGGTCACCAGCATGGCGCCGATATAAGGAATTAACACCGAGATCCCCACCAGCACCGCCAGCAGCAGCGAATAACGCAAGTCCATCACCCAGAACACCAGATAGGTGGCGACACCCACGATGATCATCTCAAGCACTTTGCCGCGAATGTAATTGGTGACCTGCTGATTCATTTCTGCCCAGACCTGCCCCGCCAGCCCGCGATCGCGTGGCAGAACGCGACGCACGGCATTCAGCATTTGCTCTTTATCCTTGAGCAGGAAGAAGACCATCATCGGCACCAGAATCAGGTAAATCGCCAGCGTCAGCAAACCCACCAGCGAGGCCACAGAATACTTCACGACCGATTCGCCCAGCCCGGAAAGTTTACTGCGCATATTTTCGGCCATCATGTCGATGATACCGGCATCAACCAGCGCCGGATAACGCCGGGGCAGCGTAGCGGCAAAATCATAGAAACGGTTAAGCATGCTGGGTAAATCCGCCAGCAAATTAACGCCCTGTTGCCAGGTCACCGGCGCAACAACAAAAATACCCAGCATCAGAATACCGGCGAACAGAATCAGCACCACGCTGACCGCCAGCGTGCGTGAAAGCCCGACATGTTGCAGGCGCACGGTTGGCCATTCCAGCAAATACGCCAGCACTATCGCCACCAGCAGCGGTGCCAGAATACCGTTGAGAAAGTAGAGAATACAAAAACCTGCAACCAAAATTGCCAGCAACGCAATGGCTTGCGGGTCGGTAAACCGGCGGCGATACCACTGTAATAACATGTCCAACATCAGAGAATGCTCCTGTAAATTCCGGTATCTGGTAGGGTTGCGCTCTTCGTTCCCTGCGCACTCTGACACAAGTAACTATCTTTTATATTTGTTGTCACACAACTGTAGCCGCAGAGTGTTTTAAACTCTCACGAGGATAGCTACTATAAAGTTCAGCGCAAACAATAGCGCCAGAAATAATGTTCATCCCTTCAGTTCACGGAAGAAAAGCTCTTAAAGCTCATCGGTGTGCGGATAAATTATTGGGAAGCAAATGTATATGGTAATGCGATTGAAAAAAACCGTGATCGCCCTGTGTCTGGGCAGCCTGTTCAGTAGCGCAATTTTTCCGGCAGGCGCTGATGACAGTTCATTCTGGTCGACACCGGCAACGTCTTCCGCCAAAACGACGACATCCCCCTTAGCGCCTTCGGTGAGCGATCAGTTACCGGATATTGGCACCACGGCGGGCGGAACGTTAAGCATTAATCAGGAATTGCAGATGGGCGATTTCTACGTCCGTCAGATGCGCGCCAGTACCCCGCTGATTAACGACCCTTTGCTCAATCAGTACATCAATGAACTCGGGCAGCGCCTGGTTGCCCATGCCTATTCAGTCCGCACGCCGTTCCATTTCTTTATTGTGAATAACGACGAGCTCAACGCCTTCGCTTTCTTCGGTGGCAACGTGGTGCTTCACTCCGCGCTGTTTCGTTATACTGACAACGAAAGCCAGCTGGCATCGGTGATGGCGCATGAAATCTCCCACGTCACCCAGCGCCATCTGGCCCGTGCGATGGAAGATCAGCAACGCAATGCGCCACTGACCTGGGTAGGGGCGCTGGGTTCCATTCTTCTGGCGATGGCCAGCCCGCAAATGGGGATGGCGGCGCTGACCGGCACCCTGGCAGGCACGCAACAGGGGATGATCAGTTTCACCCAAGGCAACGAGCAGGAAGCGGACCGTATCGGTTTGCAGGTTTTACAGCGCTCCGGGTTTGATCCGCAGGCAATGCCGGCGTTTTTACAGAAACTCGCCGATCAGGCAAGTTATTCCACCCGTCCGCCGGAAATGCTGCTGACGCACCCCCTGCCCGACAGCCGTCTGGCGGACGTGCGTAACCGTGCCAATCAGATGCCGCATACGGTGGTGCAGTCTTCGCAAAATTACCTGATGGCGAAAGTGCGAATGCTCGGTATGTACGGTTCTGAAAGCTTCCCGCTGACCGATGACTATCTGCAAAAACTGAGCAACGGCAACGTGCGCGAACAACTCGCCGCAAAATACGGTCAGGCGCTACAGTTTTATAAAGCCAAAAAATACGATCAGGCAAGGGCAATACTGGATCCGCTGATGGCGCAAAATCCGGGCAATGACTGGTTGCTGGATTTATCAACTGATAACGATCTCGAAAGCAAACGCGCACCTCAGGCCATCGCCCGTCTCGAAGCCGCAGGGGCCGCCAGCAGCACCAATCCGGTTCTTCAGCTCAATCTGGCGAATGCCTATTTAGAAGGCGCTAAACCGGCCAATGCCAGCAGGATCCTCAACCGTTATACATTCAATTATCCGGGCGATCCTAACGGATGGGATTTACTGTCTCAGGCGTCTGCCGCGCAGGGGATGCGCGCGCAGGAACTGGCCGCCCGCGCTGAAAGCATGGCGCTGATCGGCAGGTTAGATCAGGCGATAGAAATGCTGAGTAACGCCAGCGCATTGCAAAAATTAGGCAGTCTGGAACAAGCCCGCTACGACGCACGTATCGACCAGTTGCGTCAGCTGCAGGGACGTTTCCGCCAGTATCAGAAAGGCTGAATTTGATGATTAAGGAAGAGTGTATGCCAAAAGATGTCGCTATCTACCACAACCCGCGCTGCTCAAAGAGCCGCGAAACGCTGAAATTGCTGGAAGAGGCCGGGATCGAACCGGAAGTGATTTTATATCTGGAGACGCCACCGACCGTTGCGACCTTGCAGGATCTGCTGAACAAGCTGGGGTTTAGTTCGGCACGCGAACTGATGCGCAAAGGCGAAGAGATTTATAAGACACTGAACCTGAGTGAGAAAAGCCTGAGCGAAACACAGTTGTTGCAGGCGATGGCTGAAAATCCAAAGCTGATTGAACGTCCGATTGTACTGGCAAACGGCAAAGCGCGTTTAGGGCGGCCACCGGAACAAGTCAAAGAGATTTTGTAACCCCGCACGCCGGTTCGGGTTCGTGATGCGAACCCGGACTCCTTTCCGCTTACAGCCCCAGAATATCCTTCACGAACGGGATGGTCAGTTTCCGCTGAGCAGTAATCGATGCGCGATCGAGCTGATCGAGCGTTGTGAACAGCGTGCGCATTTCCCGATCCAGACGTTTGAGCAGGAACCGGCCAACATCTTCCGGCAATTCAAATCCGCGCAGTTTTGCGCGCAACTGTAATGCCTGAAGTTTTTCTTCATCGGAGAGCGGCTGCAGTTTATAGATTTGCCCCCAGTCAAGGCGCGAAGCCAGATCCGGCAGGCTGAGGTTCAGCTGGCGCGGAGGACGGTCGCCGGTAATAAACAGACGCGTGCGGCCGGTTTCAAGAATGCGGTTATAGAGATGGAAAACGGCCGCTTCCCATTCGTCATCTCCGGCAATGCCCTCGATGTTATCAATGCATACCAGCGCAAGATGCTCCATGCCGTCCAACACTTCTGGCACAAAATAGGCGCGTTTATCTAAGGGCACATACCCCACGGCTTCGCCACGCTGGGATAATTCCGCGCAGGCCGCGTGAAGAAGATGGCTGCGGCCGCCGCCTTCGCGTGACCAGAAATAAATATACGTGCCGTGTTCCTGATGCAATGCGGTCTGAATAGCAGATAGCAGAGAGGGATTCTCACCCGGATAAAAACTGGCAAAGGTTTCATCATCGGGGAGATAAAGTGGCAGGGAAAGCTGTGCCGGCGTATTCAGAAGCACCTCAACCAAAGCGGTATGAAGACCGCAGATGTTGTCTCGTCAATAAAAAGGAACGACCGAATTCTAGCAAGGATCCGCAACGAAATGAACTCTGCCGAGTGCAACCGCTTGTGATCCGAGCACCTGACCGGGAAGCGCTGCGCCCGCCGGTCAGGTGTTTCGTGAAAATACCGCGATCAGACAGGCGGATTTTCCCGCTCGTCTTCAATATCAATGATCTTTTCTTCGCCACGGAAGATCTCAATCACCTTAAACAGCAGGCTGAGGAAGATGCCGACAATGGTCGCCAGCGCCATGCCTTTCAGCTCCGCCGCGCCGATGTGGATCTTAGCCCCGCTGACGCCGATGATCAGGATCACCGCTGTCAGGATCAGGTTCTGCGCTTTGTTGTAATCGACCTTTGATTCGATCAGTACGCGGATACCCGATGCACCAATCACGCCGTACAACAACAACGACACGCCGCCCATCACCGGAACCGGCACCGCCTGAATGGCTGCCGCTAATTTACCGATGCACGACAGCAGGATCGCCAGTATCGCCGCGCCGCCGATCACCCAGGTGCTGTAGACCTTGGTGATCGCCATGACGCCGATATTTTCGCCGTAGGTGGTATTGGGCGTGGAACCGAAGAAACCAGACAGCACCGTCGACAGGCCGTTCGCCAGCATTGAACGGTGCAGGCCGGGGTCACGCAGCAAATCTTTTTTGACGATGTTTGCCGTCACGACCAGATGCCCGACGTGCTCTGCAATCACCACCAGCGCCGCCGGCAGGATGGTCAGGATCGCCACCCATTCAAAACGCGGAGTGTAGAAGGTTGGCAGTGCAAACCAGTGCGCACTGGCAATCGCGGAAACATCCACCACGCCCATAAAGAAGGAGAGCGCGTAACCGACCAGCACACCGATCAGGATCGGGATAATCGCCAGAAAACCACGGAACAACACCGAACCCAAAATGGTCACCGACAGCGTCACCACTGAAATGGTCACGGCGGTGGAATCCACCGGCGCGCCATCAGCAGGCAGCAGCCCGGCCATATTCGCCGCCACACCAGCCAGCTCCAGACCGATGACGGCAACGATTGCGCCCATCGCCGCCGGAGGGAACATCACGTTGATCCAGCCAATGCCTGCTTTCTTCACAATCAGCGCCACCAGGCAGAACAACAGCCCGCAGGCGATGAACCCGCCGAGCGCCACTTCATAACCCATCGGCAGCAGTAGCAGCACCGGTGAGATAAAGGCAAAACTCGAACCGAGATAAGCCGGTATTTTCCCTTTACAGACAAACAGATACAGCAAAGTCCCTATGCCATTGAACAGCAGCACCGTCGCCGGATTGATTTTGAACAGAATCGGCACCAGAACGGTGGCACCAAACATGGCAAAAAGATGCTGGAAACTCAGGGGAATCGTCTGCAATAACGGCGGACGTTCACTTACCCCGATGACACGACGGGTCATGGATTGATCCTCTGTAAAAAATGGCGGGTAAAAAAATCTCAAAAAAAAGCCGACTGCTTAGTCGGCTTATTGCTTGCTGCTTATTTCGTACCAAATATCTTATCGCCCGCATCACCGAGTCCCGGGATGATGTAGCCTTTTTCATTCAGCCCCTGATCAATCGAGGCGGTGTACAACTCAACGTCAGGGTGCGCAGCTTCCAGCGCGGCAATCCCTTCCGGTGCAGCCACCAGTACCAGCACTTTAATGCTCTGGCAGCCGGCTTTTTTCAGCAGGTCGATGGTGGCAATCATAGAACCACCGGTCGCCAGCATCGGGTCAACAACCAGCGCCAGGCGCTCTTCGATATTAGAAACCAGTTTCTGGAAATACGGCACAGGCTTAAGGGTTTCTTCATCACGGTACACGCCAACCACGCTGATGCGTGCGCTCGGTACGTGCTCCAGTACGCCTTCCATCATGCCCAGACCGGCACGCAGGATAGGCACAACGGTGATTTTCTTACCTTTGATCTGATCGATTTCGACCGGGCCATTCCAGCCTTCAATCGTCACTTTTTCAGTTTCTAAATCGGCAGTCGCTTCATACGTCAGCAGACTTCCCACCTCAGAAGCCAGTTCGCGAAAACGTTTCGTGCTGATGTCATTCTCACGCATCAGGCCCAGCTTGTGTTTCACCAGCGGGTGTTTCACCTCGACGATCTTCATTTTTTATTCTCCTAAGGTGGTTGAGCTGCAAAAAAAAATCGCGAGATTATAACGCCATTTTTTTTCAACGCCATAGCTTATAGCCTGATCTGGATCATCAGGAGCCCCGATAGAGTATAGACAGCCTAAAAATCATCATCGAATAAGGCGCTCGCAAACGTTTGCCTGCGCTGTTAGAATTGCCCCGCTTTATTCTTCAACCACCAACCCAAACCGCCGTGGGGACTTCGCAGTGACCGACAAAACCTCTCTCAGCTATAAAGACGCAGGCGTAGATATCGATGCCGGTAACGCATTGGTAGATCGCATTAAAGGTGTAGTAAAACAGACTCGCCGCCCGGAAGTGATGGGTGGACTGGGCGGTTTTGGTGCTCTCTGCGCGCTGCCGCAAAAATACCGTGAACCCGTTCTGGTTTCGGGCACCGACGGCGTTGGCACCAAGCTGCGTCTGGCGATGGATTTGAAACGCCACGATACTATCGGTATCGATCTGGTCGCGATGTGCGTCAACGATTTAATCGTTCAGGGTGCTGAACCGCTGTTCTTCCTCGACTATTATGCCACCGGCAAACTGGACGTCGATATCGCCGCCAGCGTGATCACCGGGATCGCCGAAGGCTGTAAGCAATCGGGCTGTGCGTTAGTCGGTGGTGAAACCGCTGAAATGCCGGGCATGTATCACGGCGAAGATTATGACGTCGCAGGTTTCTGTGTCGGCGTGGTGGAAAAATCAGAAATTATCGACGGCAGCAAAGTGGCTGACGGCGACGTGCTTATCGGTCTTGCCGCCAGTGGCCCGCATTCCAACGGCTATTCTCTGGTGCGCAAAATTCTGGAAGTCAGCAACACCAATCCGGAAACCACCGATCTGGCAGGCAAACCGCTGGCCGATCACCTGCTTGCACCGACCAAAATCTACGTGAAATCGATCCTTAATCTGATCGAAAACGTGGATGTTCACGGCATCGTTCACCTGACCGGTGGCGGCTTCTGGGAAAATATTCCCCGCGTTTTGCCGGACAATACGCAGGTCATTATCAACGAATCCAGCTGGGAATGGCCGGACGTCTTCACCTGGTTGCAAACCACCGGTAACGTCAGCCGTCATGAAATGTACCGCACCTTTAACTGTGGCGTGGGCATGGTCGTGGCACTTCCGGCAGAGCTTGCCGACCAGGCGATTGCTTTACTGAATGACAATGGTGAAAAAGCGTGGAAAATTGGCTATGTTAAAGCCTCTGATTCCGCTGAACGCGTAATCATTGAATAATCAGGTAAATCAACTGACTGAAGACAGGTACTGATATGAAAAGGATTGTGGTTCTGGTATCGGGCGAAGGGAGCAATCTCCAGGCTCTGATAGATGCCTGCCAGCAGGGACGAATTAACGCGCAGATCAGCGCTGTCTTCAGTAATAAATCCGCCGCTTACGGTCTGGAGCGCGCGCGACTGGCAGACATTCCGGCACATGCCCTGGATGTTAAAGCCTACGAAGACCGCGCGGCATTTGATATCGCGCTTGCCGATGCCATCGAGGCTTATCAGCCCGATCTGGTGGTGCTGGCGGGGTATATGCGTATTCTTACCGCGGATTTCGTCCAGCGTTTCGCCGGGCGCATGATCAACATCCACCCTTCCCTGCTGCCGAAATATCCCGGTTTACACACTCACCGTCAGGCGATTGACAATCAGGATGATGAGCACGGTACGTCGGTGCATTTCGTGACAGAGCAGCTCGACGGTGGCCCGGTTATTTTGCAAGCCAAAGTGCCGGTATTCAGTGATGACAGCGAAGACGATCTGGTGGCCCGCGTGCAAACGCAGGAGCACAATATCTATCCGCTGGTGGTCAGCTGGTTCGTTGAAGGACGTTTATCTCTGAAAAACGATCAAGTTTTACTGGATGATAATCCACTCCCCGAACAGGGTTACGCGGCGGATTAATCTGCCCGATCGCGATGATTTCACCAGAAACCGGCCCAGTGCCGGTTTTTTATTTCCTGTCATTTGACACTTGTTTACAGTTTAGCCGATATAATCCCCTTCCCGGCGCACGTTTAAACGTCGTTTGTGCGCCGACCTTCGTCTGAAACTCAGTCGTTTCAGATTTCATCTTCAGGAAGGTTACCTCAGGTAAAACGGCTTTTGATTTTTTGAGGAACACCCCATGTTTAGCAATAACAGCGTCAGATTACGTCCACTGGAAAAGGACGACCTGTCGTTTGTTCATCGTCTTGATAATAACGCCAGCATTATGCGTTATTGGTTTGAAGAGCCTTATGAGGCCTTTGTCGAGCTGACCGATCTTTATAACAAGCATATTCATGACCAAAGCGAACGCCGCTTTATCATTGAATTCCAGGGCGGACCTGTCGGCCTTGTGGAACTGGTGGAAATTAATCACATCCACCGCCGCGCGGAATTTCAGATCATCATTGACCCGCAGCATCAGGGCAAAGGTTTCGCCGGAGACGCGGTGCGTCTGGCAATGGATTACGCCTTCTCTGTGCTCAACCTCTATAAACTGTATTTAATCGTCGATAAAGAAAACCAAAAGGCGATCCATATCTACAGCAAATTAGGGTTTGAACTGGAAGGCGAATTGAAACAGGAGTTCTTTGTGAACGGAGAATATCGCAGCGCCATCCGCATGTGTATTTTCCAGCCGCAATTCCTGGCGAAATATAAAACCAAACCGGTGCAGATCAAACCGGAAGCGGTGATTGGCGCAGGCGCAGTCTGATTTAATTCAGCGGATCCTGCCTCATTTTCTGCGGGTGAAGGGCGTGAATGTCCTTCACCCGTAAGACTTTTCCCCTATTTTCCTCTCTTTTATTCCTTCTTCTAAAACTCTCCCTGTTATGTTGGACTTTCCTGTCAATCTTTCGCAATATTGTTAGTAGACACTAGGCCCCTCACACAAAAGGCTTGCTGTTACGCTGACGGTTTCGAAAAGCGAACGGCACGAAGATGATGTTGAGCTAAATTGCGGTGTTTTCAGGCAAAATTTTGCCTGTATGGGCCAGGTTGCAAGCTAAACGAACGGAGTGAAAATGGGTCAGGAAAAGCTTTATATCGAGAAAGAACTAAGCTGGCTGTCCTTCAATGAACGCGTCTTGCAGGAAGCAGCAGACAAAAGTAATCCCCTGATCGAACGGATGCGGTTTTTAGGCATTTATTCCAACAACCTCGATGAATTTTACAAAGTCCGGTTTGCCGACCTAAAACGACGCATCCTCATCAGTGAGGAGCAGGGATTTCTTGGCGCTTCCCGGCATTTGCTGAAAAAAATTCAGGCGAAGGTGCTGCGCATCGATCAGGAATTCGACAGCCTTTATAACGATTTGCTGCTGGAAATGGCGCGTAATCAGATTTTCCTGATTAACGAGCGTCAGGTGTCTGAGAATCAACAGCTCTGGCTGCGACAGTACTTCAAACATCATCTGCGCCAATTTATCACGCCAATCCTTATCAATCACGACACCAATCTGGTGCAGTTCCTGAAAGACGATTACACCTATCTGGCGGTCGAAATTATCCGTGGCGACGAGATCCATTACGCGCTGCTGGAAATCCCGTCCGATAAAGTGCCGCGTTTCGTCAATCTGCCGCCGGAAGCACCACGCCGCCGTAAGCCAATGATCCTGCTGGACAACATTTTGCGTTACTGTCTGGACGACATTTTCAAAGGCTTCTTCGATTACGACGCGCTGAACGCCTATTCGATGAAAATGACCCGTGACGCCGAATACGATCTGGTCACGGAAATGGAATCGAGCCTGCTGGAACTGATGTCATCGAGCCTGAAACAGCGTCTGACCGCCGAACCGGTGCGGTTTGTTTATCAGCGCGATATGCCCAATGAGATGGTCGAATTGCTGCGCGGTAAGCTCGGCATTTCTAACTACGATTCCGTGATCGCCGGTGGCCGATACCATAATTTCAAAGATTTCATCGGTTTCCCTAATGTCGGTAAAGCCAATCTGGTGAACCGCCCGCTGCCAAGATTGCGGCATCTCTGGTTCGATAAATTCCGCAATGGTTTTGCAGCGATCCGCGAGCAGGATGTGCTGCTGTACTATCCGTACCACACGTTTGAACACGTGCTTGAGTTGCTGCGTCAGGCGTCATTCGACCCGAACGTGCTGTCGATCAAAATCAATATTTACCGCGTCGCCAAAGACTCGCGCATTATTGAATCGATGATCCACGCGGCGCACAACGGCAAGAAAGTCACCGTGGTGGTTGAGTTACAGGCGCGCTTCGACGAAGAGGCAAATATTCACTGGGCGAAACGTCTGACGGAAGCCGGTGTACACGTTATTTTCTCTGCGCCGGGCCTGAAAATTCACGCAAAACTCTTTCTTATTTCCCGCCGCGAAGGTGACGAAATTGTCCGCTATGCTCATATTGGGACCGGGAATTTTAACGAGAAAACGGCACGCCTTTATACCGACTATTCACTGCTCACCGCGGATGCGCGAATCACTAATGAAGTCCGTCGGGTGTTCAACTTTATCGAAAACCCATACCGTCCGGTGTCCTTTGAGCATCTGATGGTATCGCCACAAAACTCGCGGGACATGCTTTACCGGTTGATCGACCGGGAAATTGCCAATGTTCAGGCCGGCGGTACCGGCGGTATTACGCTGAAAATCAACAACCTGGTAGATAAAGGGCTGATCGACCGTCTTTACGTGGCATCCAACGTCGGGGTGAAAATCCGTCTGCTGATCCGCGGGATGTGTTCACTGGTGCCTAATCTGCCCGGTTTTAGCGAAAACATTCAGGTCACCAGTATCATCGACCGTTATCTTGAACATGATCGCGTTTACGTGTTTGAAAACGGCGGCGATGCCAAAGTGTTCCTGTCTTCCGCTGACTGGATGACGCGTAATATCGATTACCGTATCGAGGTGGCCGTCGCGTTGCTCGATCCGCGTCTTAAACAGCGCGTGCTGGACATTCTGGAGTTGCTGTTTAATGACACAGTCAAAGCCAGAGTGATTGATAAAGAACTGAGCAACCGGTATGTTCCACGCGGAAATCGCCGCAAAGTCCGTGCGCAGCTGGCGATTTACGACTATCTGAAAGATCTGGAACAACAGAGTCAGCAAGCCTGAACCCCCTGGAGCGTTACATAACTATGCCCCTTAAAAACAGCTCATTGAGTGCCAAGCCACAGGAAATTGCGGCGATCGATCTCGGGTCGAACAGTTTCCACATGGTGATCGCGCGCGTCGTTAACGGCGCATTACAGGTTTTAGGTCGCCTGAAACAACGCGTTCATCTGGCTGACGGCCTCGACAGTAAAAATGTGCTCAGTGAAGAAGCCATTCAACGTGGGCTGGATTGCCTGGCTTTGTTTGCCGAACGCCTGCAAGGTTTTCCGGATAACAACGTCACCATCGTCGGGACGCACACTCTGCGTCAGGCGGTGAATGCTGAGGAATTCCTCAAGCGCGCCGCAGAAGTCATCCCCTACCCGATCGAAATCATTTCCGGTCAGGAAGAAGCTCGCCTGATTTTCATGGGTGTGGAGCATACGCAGCCGGAAAAAGGCCGCAAACTGGTGGTTGATATTGGTGGCGGATCCACGGAACTGGTCATCGGTGAGGATTTCGAGCCATTGCTGGCCGAGAGCCGCCGCATGGGCTGCGTCAGCTTTGCGCAGATGTTTTTCCCCAACGGTGAAATCAGCCGCAGCAATTTTAAACGCGCCCAGCTCGCCGCCGCACAAAAACTGGAAACGCTGGCATGGCAATACCGTCTGCAAGGCTGGCAGTATGCGCTTGGCGCATCCGGCAGTATTAAAGCCGCGCATGAAGTCCTGGTGGAAATGGGCGAAAAGGACGGTTTGATTACGCCTGAACGTCTGGAAATGCTTACCGAAGCGGTGCTGAACTTTAAGAACTTCGACGCGCTGGATCTTCCGGGGCTGTCAGAAGATCGTCAGTCAGTTTTCGTGCCGGGGCTGGCCATTCTGCGTGGCGTGTTTGATGCGCTGGCGGTCAAAGAACTGCGTCTTTCTGACGGCGCGCTGCGTGAAGGTGTGCTGTATGAAATGGAAGGCCGCTTCCGTCATCAGGATATCCGCACGCGTACCGCGAAAAGCCTGGCCGAGCATTACAACATCGACCGGGAACAGGCGCGCCGCGTACTGGAAACCACCGAGCAGCTTTACAGCCAGTGGCTGGCGCAGAACACCAAACTGGTTCAGCCTCAGCTCGAATCACTGCTGAAATTCAGCGCCATGCTGCATGAGGTGGGTTTGAGCATCAACCACACCGGTATGCATCGTCACTCTTCCTATATTCTGCAAAACACCAATTTGCCGGGGTTCAATCAGGAACAGCAAACGCTGCTGGCAACGCTGGTGCGTTTCCATCGTAAAGCGATCAAGCTGGAAGAGTTGCCGCGCCTGAATTTGTTTAAGAAGAAGCACTATATTCCGCTGATCCAGCTATTGCGCCTCGGGGCACTGCTCAATAACCAGCGTCAGTCCACCACGACGCCGGAATCTCTGCGGTTATCGACGGATGATAATCACTGGACGCTGCGCTTCCCTGCCGGTTATCTGGCGCAGAACAACCTGGTTCAGCTGGATTTCGAACGTGAACAAAGTTACTGGGATGACGTCACCGGCTGGAAACTGATGCTGGAAGAAGAAGACGTGGAGTCTTCAGAAAGCTAAGCCTTCCCGGCGGTAAAACAGCAAAAAAAACCTCTGCACGCGAAGGCGTCAGAGGTTTTTTATTTTTAGGATGAAAACTGAAGGTCAGTCTTTGCGAAACGCCAGCAGGGACGCCAAAGGTTCAGGTTTACCCACCAGATAACCCTGCATGTAATCAACCCCCAGCGCATGCAGGGCTGCCTTCTGCTCTTCGGTTTCGACGTACTCCGCCACAATGCTCAGATGTTTCATTCTGGCGACCTGACAGATCGACTGCACGATATAGCCATCCAGCGAATTGGTCAGCATGTTGCGAACGAAGCTGCCGTCAATTTTGATGATATCGGCCTGAATGGCTTTCAGACGGCCATAACTGGCATAACCGGTACCGAAATCGTCGATGGCAATCCGGCAGCCGTAATTACGCAGCTCGCGCATGGCAGAGTCAGCGTATTTCACGTCCTGCAATAAGTGTGATTCCGTCACTTCCAGAACGATCTGGAAAGGCTCCACCTCAAACTCAGCCATCAGGGTTTTGAAATCACGGGTGAACGTCGGGCGACACAGCGTCGATGGCGTAAAGTTGACGGCAAAACGCAGGCTCGGCAGACGCGAACGGTTCGCGTTGATAAACATCAGCGTGTGCCTGAGCACCCACATATCCAGCTGATAGGAAAGCCCAAACTCATGCACAACCGGCAGGAACTTATCCGGCATGACCAGATTTTCCTGCGCGCCATCGAACATGCGCAGCAGGATTTCATAATAATTGTCACCCCGCACGCCTGAGATAGGTTGCGCCATCAGAACGAAGCGATCGTCATCCAGCGCGCGCTGGATTTTATGCAGCATATCGACCTTCTCTCTGATTTCCAGCTGCACCTGGCTGTGATCGCTTTTGTTCGATTCCGGTTTACCGGTGGTCAGCGACACTTCGGCAATCCCGCTCAGTTCGCCCAGCAAGATCGGCAGATGCTCGACCGGTGAATAGACCGTGCAATAAGACAGACCGATATTAGGATGGAGCGGTAATCCGTTCCAGATCAGACGAAAATCTTCAACATACTCATACAGTTGCTGGAGTTTTCCTTCAACGTCTTCACTGTTAAGCCGCAGCACCAGATCGTAACCCGGTAAGTGATACACTTTTTCGCCCGGCTGCAGATACGGCTTCAGCCCCATCGCCAGTTGCTGCTTAAACTGAATACGCAGCTGCATACCGTAGTTACGGCTCAGCACATCCATATCGGAAACACGAACAAAGCACAGCAAGGAGCGCGGATAAATCGCCAAATCACGGTTAAAAGCGCGCAGGTTTGGCAAGGCGAAAACCGGATCCTGTAATGCGGCAGCTTTGAATTTTTTCATCAGCAGCCGCTGGCGGGAGGAGATCACCGCCATCAGCAACAGCGTGATGGTATAAACCAGCATCAGGGCGGACACGAAAACCAGATTATGGACAAAGTTAGTGTCAGAGATAAAACCCTGATAATAATGGAATAAAATGGTGAGCGTGATGGTCCAGACAATGCTGATGAAGTAATAGCCATAGCGCAGTGCACCGAACAGTAACACCGGGAACAGCAACGTCAGCGTGTAATCACTCAGCAGGATTTTCATGAAAGGCTCGCTGAGCCCCTGAATGCACAGCAGCGCTACCATTGTGCCCAGCACAATAAACCACAGCACCATTTCAGCCGGTTTCACACCGGGCGCACATTGTTTTCGCAACATCATGCGCAACACGCGCCAGTAACGCGGGCGGCGGATAATGCGGATAATCAGATAGATCAGATGCGAGTTGAGCAGAATACCCAGAATCATCGCCTGAAGATTGATAAGCGTACGCAGCGTCATAAAATCGCGTGTCGCCATCCCCAGATATTCTGGCAGCAGGCCGCTTTCCACGACAATTTGCAGCACAATAATGAAGAAGAACGTCAGGAAAATCAGCAGCCAGCCGACCCGCACCCAGGCCTGATTCATCAGCCCGAGCGGTGCAGACCAGCGGCTTCCCGCCTGCCAGCGGTAGCCCAGCCAGGCAAGAAACAGCGACGTGAAATAAATCACCGTCATCAGCGTTCCCATTTCCGCGCCCACGCGCAGGTAGTAGCGCAGGAAAAGCGTCAGCACAATGCCGGGGAATGCCGCCCAGTCAAACACCATCAGCAAGGCCACACAGGTCGCCAGCGGCATATAAATCAGATAGGTGCGCCCTTCCGGCAAGAAAATGATCGGAGAAAGCGACGAGCTGAGCGGGATCAGCACCAGCGCACAGAAGATCGGAAGCCCCCACCATTTATGGCGCAGTTCATTCCACGAGAAGAGTTTTTGCATCGGATCCATCGTAAGTTTCGCGTATGAAAGTCATGACGCAGTATAGGTGTCAGGATGAAACGGGCGTGTGTGAAACGCCGGGTGACAGTGACAACGGGTTCCGCGCGCAGTTATCGGCATAAACATCTTTTCACTGAAAAACGCAGAAAGAATAGAAACAGCGGAGGTTGGTGTCATGAATCACAAATTATGGCTGAATTCTAATCGGCTTTATATTAATGCTCTTGATGCTGATCAATAAACACATTCTTCCAAATATCCGCTAAATGAAGCTCAAACAATTTCGCACGTGATTAACCAAATAATAAATACATTCAAATCCATGAGATTAACTTTAAACGTATAGATTGTCTGAATGGTAAAGTTATCGTGCGACTTTTCTTACCGGTGAAAATAAACCGCACTTTTTGCATTTTTCCTTTATCTGGAGCGTCGTTTAGTTGTGCGTTATATTGTAAACGTTATCATTTACACTCTTTCATCACTTCTACCGGAGCAAAGATCCACTGAGCCGACACGACTATGTCTCGAAAATCCAACATCAAGATGACGAAAATTGTTCTTTCGGTAAGCTTCATTATTTTGTTCGGGCGACTGGTTTACTCCGCTTTCGGCGCGTATTCACATCACCAGAATCAAAAGCAAACGCAGACCGATACGCAGACAGTGGGGCCACAGCAACAGACGCCGGAAAAAACCTGTACCGGTACGCTGAAAACCTGCCGTTACTCAAAGGACTAAGGATCTCAAATGTCGGGTGAAAAACCGAAAAACTACGGCCAGAAACTGGCCGAAAGCCGCAGCAGGATCCTCGATCTCCTTCTGAACACCGATGACCTCGCCGACAGTATTCTGGGCGAGGAACCTGACGTTGATGACGCCACACGCGCGCAGCTGATGGATTACACCGCAGAGCTCAGCTCGCGGGTGCAAAAACTCCACGCAGCCGACGTCGCCGACGTCCTGGAAGCGTTGCCGATCCGCGAACGTCTGGCGCTGTGGCGTCTGGTCGAACCGGCAGCGCGCGGTAAAGCGCTGGTCGAAGTCTCCGAAACCGTCTGGGACAGCCTCATTGAAGAGATGAGCGACAAAGACCTGCTGAAAACCATGTCGCTGCTTGATGTAGACGATCAGGTGTATCTGGCAGAATATCTTCCCCGTGACCTGACTGGCCGTGTGCTGACCTCTCTGGAGCCAAAGCAGCGGGAAAAAGTCCGCGAAGTGATGAAGTTCAACAAAGAATGCGTTGGCCGAATCATGGATTTCGAGCTGCTGACCGTCCGTCCGGACGTCACGCTCGGCGCCGTTCAGCGTTTTCTGCGCTCCCGCAAAATCATTCCGCAGGCCAGCGACAAGCTCTTTGTCACTGACCGCAAAAACACGCTGCTTGGCGAATTGCCGCTGACCACCATTTTACTCAATCCGCCGGAGACCAAAGTCGCTGACGTGATGATTACCGATCTCACCAGCTTCGAGCCGGAAGATAAAGCCGAAGACGCCGCCAGCGCGTTCGAACGTTATGACCTGATCACCGCGCCGGTAGTGGATAAAAAAGGCAAGCTGATGGGACGGCTGACGGTGGAAGAGATCGTTGATTTCGTCAACAACGACACCGACAGCAATCTGCGCCGGATGGGCGGGTTAAGCCCGGAAGAGGATGTCTTTTCTCCGGTCAGCAAAGCGGTACGCAACCGCTGGGCGTGGCTGGCTATCAATCTGTGTACCGCCTTTGTGGCTTCGCGCGTGATTGGTCTGTTTGAACACACGATTTCGCAGCTGGTGGCGCTCGCCGCCCTGATGCCGATTGTGGCGGGCATCGGCGGTAACACCGGAAATCAGACCATCACGATGATCGTGCGCGGTCTGGCGCTGCACCATGTTCAGGTAGGGAACCTGAAATTTCTGATGTTCAGGGAGCTTGGCGTGGCGTTGATTAACGGTCTGGTCTGGGGCGGGCTGATGGGTATCGTCACCTGGCTGTTGTACGGCGACTGGCAGATGGGCGGCGTAATGACCCTGGCCATGATCCTCAATCTGCTGCTGGCGGCGCTGATGGGCGTCATTATCCCGCTCACGATGGTCCGCATGGGCCGCGACCCCGCCATCGGTTCCAGCGTGATGATTACCGCACTTACCGACACCGGCGGCTTCTTTATCTTCCTCGGCCTCGCCACTATATTCCTGATCTAAACCTCTTTTCCGGCCTGCGGGCCGGTAAACGCTTTCCCGCAGAATTTTCCCGATAATACCCGCTGAGAAACGCGTTTGATTTCTGCTACTGATTATTCGTTATCGCTGTAAGAGTGATGTAGAATTCATACTAATAATCTTAAAAAAATAGATATCCCTCCGACGCGAAGAATGCCGTCTTAACAGACGTTGTCTCAGGTGATGCGGGGGTTAATAACAGAAAAAACAAGTTTCACCGTTACTGCCTGCCACTCACGGCCAGTCAGAAAAAGGTTTGCACCGTGGAAAAAATAAAACAGACCACTTTCTTTTCGGAAAAGGTCAACTGGAAGGTGCCTTTGCTGACGGGCATTGCCATTTGTCTGCTGGCCCTTGCCTGCCTGGGAATCATTCAAAAAACCTCGAGTCTGGCCGGATTGTGGTTGCCGACGGCGTTGCTGATCCCGGTGCTGTTTCATCACCGCTATCTCGACTGGATCCCGCTGCTCTGCGCTGCGGCGCTGGGCATTGTTGCCGCGCATTTTATCGCGGGTACGCCGGTGCTGCTTTACCTGCCCTACACGGTGAATAATCTGATTGAAGCCACGCTCTGCGCCTTGTTGCTGCGCCGCGCGTTACCGGCGCAAGATCCACTTTCCGGCCTGAGCCACTGGGTCAAATTTCTGGTGATCGCGGTGATCTTCTGCCCGCTGGTAAGTTCGGTGTTTATGATGCTGTTCATTCTGCACATCCACACCGCGGCGGAATTGCAGGATCGTTTTGCCACCTGGTATATGTCAGAAGCGGTGGCTATCCTCGCGCTGACGCCGCTGGGGCTGATTTATCAGCGCGGCTACCTCAAACAAATTCTGACTTCACGTCGTCTTGTTGAACTGCTTGCCACACTGGTCATCACGCTGGCGCTCGGTTTTATGGCGCTTAAATGGCTGCCTTATACCTTTGCCTTTATCACTATTCCGTTGCTGTGGTCAGCTATCCGCCTGCCGCGCCTTGAAGCCTTTATTATTTTCCTGTCGATGACGCTGATGATCGCCCTGCTGCAAACCAGCGGTATTATCACCGTCCAGCCCCATGCCATACAGATCCCGCAAGGGCTGATCTTCCTGCCGCTGTTACTGATCCTGCTGCCCGCCAATGCGATGGCGATGGCGATGCACACCCTGCGTACCGAAAAGTCACATATCACGCAGAGCGAAAACCGCTTTCGCAATGCCATGGAATACTCGGCAATCGGCATGGCACTGGTTTCCCCGCAGGGTAAATGGCTGCAGGTGAATAAATCGCTGTGTAAGCTGCTGGGCTATGAAGCCGACTACCTGAAAACCCTGTCTTTTCAGGACATCACTCATCCGGAAGATTTAGGTAAAGACCTCGCCTTGCTCCAGCAATTGCTGGATGACGTAATTCAGAGCTACACCATGGAGAAGCGCTACCTGTGCCGCAATGGTGAAATGGTCTGGGTGTTGCTGGCCGTCTCCCTGGTGCGGGATGAGGATCAGAAACCGCTCTATTTCATCTCGCAAATCGAAGATATTACCGAGCTGAAACACACCGAAGTGACTAACAAGCGGCTGTCCGAAGCGCTGCATGAAGAAAAAGAACTGCTGCACATCACGCTCAATTCCATCAACGAAGCCGTGATCTCCACCGACCGGGATTTGAACGTCACCTTCATGAATCCGGTCGCCGAGAACATGACCGGCTGGAAAGAGTTTCAGGCACAGGGTCAGCCGGTCGGGCGCATTGTCCACATCACCAAAGGGCCGGAGGGGCCGCTGCTGGGTAATTTGCAGCAGTTCGATATCAACGAGAATTTGCACTCCTCCGTCGAACAGTCTCTGGTTCTGCACGGCCACAATACCGGCATGTTTGACGTCCAGCTGGCGGTCTCGCCGTTGCGTACCCTAAAAGATGAACCCATTGGCATTGTGCTGGTGTTGCAGGACGTCAGTAAATCCCGCGAACTGATGCGCAAACTCAGCTACAGCGCATCACATGATTTACTCACCGGTTTAGCTAACCGTGGCAGCTTTGAAAAGAGCCTGAAAAAAGCACTGAGTCTGACCGCGATACATCAGCAGCCGCACAGTCTGGCGTTTATCGATCTCGACCGGTTTAAGGCGATCAATGACACGGCGGGCCACGCGGCGGGAGATGAACTGCTGCGCCAGCTGAGCACGCTGATGCAGGATCACATCCGTAACAGCGACCGTCTGGCACGCCTGGGCGGCGATGAGTTTGCACTGATCCTGTTTGATTGTCCGCTGGAACAGGGGTTGTTAACCCTTCAGCAACTGGTGAACAAAATCAACGCGTTCCAGTTTATCTGGGAAGAACAGATTTACCGCATCGGCGCCAGCGCCGGGTTGACGCAAATTAATGATGCCAGGATCAGCGGCAGCGAATATATGGCGCAGGCCGACGTCGCCTGTTACACCGCCAAACACAACGGGCGCGGCCGGGTCTTTACCTATGAATCGCGGCAAAAACTGCAACTGTCTTCACACACGGCGCTGTTCCGCCCGGAAGATATCACCCGCATTCTCACCGAAAATCAGCTGACGCTGCATTGCCGCGCCGCATCGCCGCCGAAAACGCCGCTGTCGGTGTGTTTCTATCAGATATCGGTACAGCTGGCGATCCCCAATCAGATAGTGCAAACGGCAGCGCTGTTCCTGCAGGCCGCCCATTTTTACGACATGATGGCGGACGTTGACCGCTGGCTGTTACGGCGCGTGCTTTTGGATTACGGACAAGGCATCGCCAATAAAGGCATTTGTGTGGCCATCCCGCTCTCAACCGAAGGTCTTTTGCAACCGGCGCTGCGTGATGAATTGCTGCATCTGCTGGAGACCACGCCGCTGCCGCTGTCGTCGATCACCCTGATGATTGATGATGCCGTCTTGCTCAAGCATCCCGATTTGCGGACGTTTATCGGCGGTATCCGTCAGCAGGGATGTAAGATCGTGGTGCAGAATATCGGCAAAAACATGCTCGAATTTAACCAGTTAAAGGCCAATATGGTGGATTACGTGCAGATTGATCCGAGCTTTATGGCACAGATCCATTACAACCAGATGCATGAAGTGCTGGTGACGATCCTGCATGGCAACACTCACCGCTTGAACGCGCAGACGCTGGCGGGCCCGGCGGATATCAATGAGACGCTGGATAAACTCACCGGCATTGGCATCGATCTGGTCGGCGGCGATACCATTGCCCCGGAAACCTCACTGGAAAAACTGCTCAATACCGGTTACTTCGGCATTCACTAAGGCGTATCGGGCTGCCAGTCATTATTGAACCATAAATGCAGCGTGGCATAAGTGCGCCACGGCCGCCAGACTACGGCGTAACGGGCAATTTTACCCGGTGTCATCCCCGGAAAACGCTGCTTAATCAGATAGTCACCACCGAGAAAAACGTCGGGCGCCGACCAGGCGCGCATCGCGACATAACTGGCGGTCCAGCTGCCGATGCCGGGCATTGCCAGCAGCAATCGGATCCCTTCCTGCGCATCGGTTATGGTATCCAGTGGTAACTCCCCTGCTTCGACCGCCTGCGCCAGCCCGATCAGACAGGCTGCGCGTTTTGCCTGCACGCCGATACCGCGCAAATCATCCACCGTTAATTGCCCGATAGCGGCCGGAGACGGAAACAAATGCGTCAGGGCTGCAAACGGCGTGTTCACGGGTTCGCCCCATTTTTCCGTCAGCCGGGTGGCAAGCGTCGCCGCCATTTTTACGCTGACCAGTTGCCCGAGGATCGCCCTGACCGTCAGCTCAAAACGGTTAACGCATCCCGGTAATCTGAGTCCCGCTGCATTGTCTGCCAGCGCCCCCAGCCCGGCGGCAATCACGTCGGGTCGGGCATCCAGATCCAGCAAACGCCGCACCTGCTGCACAACCTTCCCGGCGGCCGGCTCCAGCGACGGTGAGAGTTCCAGTTCAACGCGATTTTCCGCCGGTACAGGCCGCAAGCGCAGCCAGCCGGTCAGCCGCTCGCCGTTGTGTAACACCGCCAGGGTACGCTGATAATCATCGCCGTCCTGCTGCTCAACGCCCTGCAACGCCCGCGCGCCGAGAAACGCCGTCATCCACTGCCAGTCATACGGAGGCTGATACGTCAGAAGCATGTTGCTCACAGGACAATCCTTATAAAAATGGCCCCCGGTTGGGAGCCATTGGTGTCATTTCAGGTAGCAATGAGATTACTTGCGACGCCAGGTGGTGCCCGCCGCACCATCTTCTAACACGATGCCCATTTCATTGAGACGGTCACGCGCTTTGTCCGCCATACCCCAGTCTTTGCTGGCGCGGGCATCGTTGCGCTGTTTGATCAACGCTTCGATTTCAGCGACTTCATCGTCGTTATCCGCCTGCGCACCGGATTTCAGGAACTGCTCCGGATCCTGCTCCAGCAGACCGAGCACACCCGCCAGCTGACGCAGTTCCGCCGCCAGACCGTTGGCCGCCGACAGGTCTTCCGCTTTCAGGCGGTTGATGTCGCGCGCCATATCGAACAGCACGGAGTAGGCTTCCGGGGTATTGAAATCGTCGTCCATGGCGGAGCGGAAACGGGCAACGAAAGCGTCACCACCGGCTGGCGTTGCGGCGGTATCCGTCCCGCGCAGTGCGGTGTACAGACGTTCCATCGAGGTACGCGCCAGTTTCAGGTTCTCTTCGCTGTAGTTAAGCTGGCTGCGGTAATGGCCAGACATCAGGAAGTAACGCACGCTTTCGGCATCATAATATTTCAGCACATCGCGCACGGTGAAGAAGTTATCCAGCGATTTGGACATCTTTTCGCGGTCGATCATTACCATGCCGGAGTGCATCCAGGTGTTCACATACGGGCCGTCGTGCGCGCAGCTGGACTGCGCAATTTCGTTTTCGTGGTGCGGGAACATCAGATCAGACCCGCCGCCGTGGATATCAAAATGATCGCCCAACTGTTTGCAGTTCATCGCAGAACATTCGATATGCCAGCCCGGACGGCCTTCGCCCCACGGTGACGTCCAGCTCGGCTCGCCCGGCTTGGACATTTTCCACAGCACGAAATCCATCGGATTGCGTTTTACATTGGCTTCCACTTCCACGCGGGCGCCCGCCTGCAGCTGGTCCAGATCCTGACGGGACAACAGGCCGTAATCAGGATCGCTTTCCACCCAGAACATGACGTCGCCGTTTGAGGCCACATAGGCGTGATCGCGGTCGATAAGCTTCTGCACGATTTCGATAATTTCCTGAATATGCTGCGTCGCGCGCGGTTCGGCGTCCGGCGGCAGAATATTCAGCGCAGCAAAATCATTGTGCATTTCAGCGATCATACGGTCGGTCAGTGCGGAGAAATTCTCGCCATTTTCAGCGGCACGTTTGATGATCTTGTCGTCGATATCAGTGATATTACGCACGTATTTCAGGTCATAACCGAGGTAACGCAGGTAACGCGACACCACGTCGAAAGACACAAAAGTCCGGCCATGACCAATGTGACACAGGTCGTAAACAGTGATCCCACACACGTACATCCCGACTTTACCGGCATGAATTGGCTTGAATTCCTCTTTTTGGCGACTCAGGGTATTAAAAATCTTCAGCATCAGGCTATTCCGTGTGTTGGGCGTAGAAAATGATGGTTGCGCGCTTTCGCGACGCTCGGGCTCATAATATAACGAAAACGCCTTCACCGAAACGGCATAAGGCCGCCGGACGGGCTTTAGTCCTCACAAACCGCCTGCTGACGGCAACTTTTGAGTTATGGTATAAGAAAAGGCTATAGTAGCGGCTCTTACTGAGAGCACACATCAACATAAGCAGGATGATTAATATGGTCACTTTCCACACCAACCACGGCGACATCGTAGTAAAAACTTTTGCTGACAAAGCACCCGTTACGGTTGAAAACTTCCTGAACTATTGCCGTAAAGGCTTCTACGACAACACAATTTTCCACCGTGTTATCGACGGTTTCATGATCCAGGGCGGCGGTTTTGAGCCAGGCATGAACCAGAAAAACACCGACGCACAGATCAAAAACGAAGCAGACAACGGCCTGAAAAACACCAAAGGCACGCTGGCGATGGCGCGTACCAACGATCCGCATTCTGCCACTGCACAGTTCTTCATCAACGTAACTGACAACGATTTCCTGAACCACAGCGGCAAAAACGCACAGGGTTGGGGTTACTGCGTATTCGCAGAAGTGGTTGAAGGTCAGGATGTGGTTGATGCGATCCGCGCAGTGAAAACCGGCCGTAGCGGCATGCACCAGGATGTTCCAAAAGAAGATGTTGTGATCAAAAGCGTCACAGTCAGCGAATAATCAACGTCGGGATGACCACGTTTTTTATCGCAGATATCCATCTTTGCGCACAGGAACCGGCAATCACTGCCGGTTTTCTGCGTTTTTTACGCGAAGATGCGCCGCAGGCCGACGCGCTGTACATTCTCGGGGATTTATTCGAAGCCTGGATTGGCGACGATGATCCACAGCCGTTACACGCAGACATCGCTGCGGCGTTAAACCACTTACACCAGCAAGGCGTTCCCTGCTTCTTCATTCACGGCAACCGCGATTTTCTGCTTGGCCGCCGCTTTGCGCGCGACAGCCTGATGACCCTGCTGCCAGAGAAAAAAGTCCTCGAACTTTATGGCCGCCGCGTCCTGATCCTGCACGGCGATACGTTGTGTACCGACGACGTTGCCTATCAGAACTTCCGCAAGAAAGTGCATAATCCGCTGATTCAAAAGTTGTTTCTGATGCTGCCGCTGAAATGGCGTTTAGGTATTGCCGCCAAAATGCGCGCCAACAGCAAAGCGTCTAATCAGGGAAAATCACAGGAAATTATGGATGTGAACCCGCAGGCGGTGGTGAATGACATGCAGGCGGCAGGCGTAGAGTGGATGATCCACGGCCACACCCATCGCCCGGCAATCCATGATGTACAGCTTGGGGCGAAAACTGGCCACCGCGTGGTGTTAGGGGCGTGGCACGAAGAAGGGTCGGTGGTCA
>NZ_MJIB01000005.1:569579-841448 GCF_003697865.1 Rahnella sp. Larv3_ips
TTCCCGTTTTAAGGCTGCACACCGGCGTACCACTGTGGAAACGGAATTGCTCATCCGGCGTCAAAATCAGTTCCGCTTCTATTCTGCCAAAAAACTCTACCCGATCGCTGATGTCCCCTCCGGCATATTGCTCCGCCAGCGCCAGATAATCGGCAAAATGACGTGATTCTGAGCGCAGCAGCGAAGTGTAAAAACGCGACAACGTGTCATCGAGATGCGGCGCGATTTTCGCAAAACGCTCGCACGAACGCGCTTCGATGTACGCCCCGATAATCAGGCGGTCGACCAGAATATTTAAATCATCATGATGACGGGTGTGTTTAATCATCCCGCTGGCGTAGCGCGACGGTGAAAGCTGAGTGTAGGTGACATTGCGTTTTTGCATGATTTCCACCACCTGCTCGAAATGATGAAGTTCTTCCCGCGCCAGGCGCGCCGCGCAAAACAGCAGTTCAGTGCGATCCAGATATTTCGTCATCAGGCTCATCGCCGTGGCCGCCGCTTTTTTTTCACAGTTGGCGTGATCAATCAGCATCACCGCCTGATTTTCCAGCGCCACATCCACCCACAAAGCCGGTGTTTCACAGTGCAAAAAATCATAAATCGGTGCCAGTAAAGCCTGCGTCATCATTCAGTTTCCAGTGTTGATTGCTCATCATAGTGTGGTCCGGATTATACAAATCTGCCCGCCACTTCTCATCAAAAATGCACCGTATTCCGGCGACGCAACCGTTTTCCTTGCTCCGTGAGCATGATATCATTTGCGCCCTCGCAGTTTCTATTTCCGAATCACAGGAGCTTTACAGACATGTCATCCAACGTTACCCCGGCAAAAATCGCCATCGTTATGGGGTCTAAAAGTGACTGGGCGACCATGCAGTTCGCCGCCGAAGTCCTCACAACGCTGAATATTCCTTTCCATGTCGATATTGTCTCCGCACACCGCACGCCGGACAAATTATTCACTTTCGCTGAACAGGCTTCGGCGAATGGCTTTGATGTGATCATCGCGGGTGCAGGCGGCGCGGCGCATTTACCCGGTATGCTGGCAGCGAAAACGCTGGTGCCGGTGCTCGGTGTGCCGGTGCAAAGTGCTGCGCTGAGCGGCATCGACAGCCTGTATTCCATCGTACAAATGCCGCGCGGTATTCCGGTTGGGACACTGGCGATTGGTAAAGCCGGTGCGGCAAATGCTGCGCTGCTGGCCGCACAGATTCTCGCGCTGCACGATGCTGAGATTGCGAAAAGTCTGGCTGCATGGCGCACCGCTCAAACCGATGAAGTGCTGAATAATCCCGATCCACGGGAGCAAGCATGAAGCCGGTTTGCGTGCTCGGAAACGGCCAGTTAGGCAGAATGCTGCGTCAGGCCGGTGAACCGCTGGGGATCGCCGTTTTTCCCGTCGGCCTGGATGCTGAACCGGAAGCCGTGCCGTATCAGCAAAGCGTTATTACGGCTGAAATCGAACGCTGGCCGGAAACCGCGCTGACCCGCGAACTGGCGACACACAATGCGTTTGTTAACCGCGAAATCTTCCCGCGTCTGGCCGACCGCCTGACGCAAAAGCAGTTGCTCGATCAGCTCGGTCTGGCAACCGCACCGTGGCAGTTACTGGCCGATGCCGCCGAATGGCCGCAGGTATTCTCCGAAATTGGCGAACTGGCGATTGTGAAACGTCGCGTCGGCGGTTACGACGGTCGCGGTCAGTGGCGTTTGCGCTCCGGCGAAGAAAATACGCTGCCGCAGGATTGCTACGGTGAATGCATCGTTGAACAGGGCATCAATTTTTCCGGCGAAGTGTCGCTGGTCGGTGCGCGGGGTCACGACGGCAAAACCGTGTTTTACCCGCTGACCCATAACCTGCATCAGGATGGCATTCTGCGCACCAGCGTCGCACTGCCGCAGCCGGACGCCGCCCTGCAACAGCAGGCGGAACGCATGTTGTCAGCCATCCTCAACGAACTGAATTACGTCGGCGTGATGGCGATGGAATGTTTCGTGGTCAGTGAAGGTTTGCTGATTAACGAGCTGGCCCCGCGCGTGCACAACAGCGGTCACTGGACGCAAAACGGTGCATCCTACAGCCAGTTTGAAATGCACCTGCGCGCGATCCTCGGTCTGCCGTTGCCGCAACCGGTGGTCAGTACGCCGTCGGTGATGGTGAATCTGATTGGTACGGAGGTGTCAGAAGCATGGCTGAGCCTGCCGCTGGTCAATCTGCACTGGTATGAGAAGGAAGTGCGTCCTGGGCGTAAAGTCGGACACCTGAATCTCAACGACGCCAGCGCCAGCCTGCTGAAAGACAATCTCAACGCACTGATCCCGATGCTGCCGGCAGAATACGCCAGCGGTATTGAATGGGCGATTGAAAAGCTGTGATTTTCAGGCTTCCTCCCCTGCAAAGGGGAGGAATTTAAACACTACGAATCATATTGCCTGAACAACGCCCTTCCCCGCAGTAACCGCACACCCAGCCAGCCACCGCAGACCGACAGCAGCAACGCGCTCACCACCGGTACGGCGATCCACATCAGGTAATTCGGTTCCCACGGGAAATCGAACACTTTGCGTTGCAGCAGCCACAATGCGGCTTCCGCACCGATGGCGGCAGCGACACCGGCCACCAGCCCGAGCACGGCAAACTCACACCACAGCGTGCGATGCAGCATCTTTTTGCTGGCGCCCAGCGTGCGGTAAACGATCAGCTCCTGACGGCGCTGACGCATGCCGACCTGAATCTGCGCCAGCAGCAGTAAGCCGCCGCACAGCATCACCAGAATCACCATCACTTCCAGCGCCCTGCTCACCTGCTGCAATACCTGCCCCACCTGACGCAGGATCGAGCCGATATCCATCAGGCTCACCGTCGGGAACTGGCGATTGAGCTGCGTGATGGTGCGGTCATCGCCGTGATAACGGAAGCTGGTCAGCCAGCTTTGCGGCTGGCCGTCGAGCGCGCCCGGCGGGAAGATAAAGTAGAAATTCGGCTTCAGGCTGTCCCAGTCCACTTTTCGCAGGCTGGTGATTTTGGCGCTGAACTCCTGGGTATCGCCGCTGAACGTGACGGTATCGCCGAGTTTCAGCCCCAGACGCCCCGCCAGCCCTTCGTCGATCGACACTTCACCGGCTTTCGGCGGCCCGTTGCCTGCCACCAGCGGATTATGATCCGGCAGCCCTTCCATCCAGGTCAGATTCAGTTCACGGTTTACGGCTTCACCGCCCGCGTCGTCCGGTTTGATGATCTCGGTGGCGACCTTGTCGTTAATCCCGGTCAGGCGAACCCGCACAATCGGATAGAAGGTTTCCGGCTGCGCTTTATGCTGATGCAGGAAATCCGTCACCTGCGGAATTTGCTCTTTGGTGATATTGAGCAGGAAGTAATTCGGGCTGTCCGGCGGCAGCTGTTGCTCCCAGCGATCCAGCAAATCCCCGCGCATCACCAGCAGCAAAGCCAGCAACATAAACGACATGGAGAACGCCGCCAGTTGGCTGAGCGTCACCCACGGCTGTCGCAGCAGACGGTTAACGGCTAAACGCAGCGGCAACTGACGGAAAGTTAGACGGCGCAGTAACAACAGCGCCCCCCAGCCAATCACGCCCAGCAGCAACGACAGCACCAGCACGCCAGCCAGCAAAGACCACAGCAGCGAACTTCCGCCCATCAGCGCTGCCAGCAGACCGACCACCACCAGAATCATGACCGGCAGGAAGTAGCGCAGCGGCCAGACGTTGGCGACCACATCATTACGCAGCACGCGCAATGGCTGGGTAGCCAGTAACTGGCGATAAGGGCGAATACCAATCAGGAAAGAGATCACCACCATCGCGCCCATCGACCAGACCCACGGCCAGACACCGGCGGGAGGAAGCGCCGCGGGCAGTACCGGGGCCAGAACTTTCATCAGCACCGCTTCAAATGCCAGACCGACCAGACTGCCGCAAATTCCCGCCAGCACCATTACCGCAACCCACTGGCCGATGATCAGCCTGCGCAGGGCTTTTTTCCCCGCGCCGAGGGTTTTGAGCACCGCCACCAGATCGTAACGGCTGCGGCAGTAATGCCCCATCGACACGGCAATGGCGGCAATCGACAGCATCAGCGTCAGCAATGCTGATAACGTCAGGAACTGCTGCGAGCGCTGCAACGATTTCCCCAGCGCACCGTCGGAATCTTCCATCCCGGTCCAGCGCTGATCGGGTTTCAGCAGCCCTTTTATCGCATCGCCATAGATCTGAATCGCCTGCGGCGAACCGGCAAACATATAGCGGTAGGTCAGGCGGCTGCCCGGCTGAACCGCGCCGGTTTTCGGCACATCCGCCAGATTCATGATCACCCGTGGCGCGGTCTGGAACGGGTTGAAGCCCGAATCCGGCTCCTGCACCACCACGCCGGCAATTTTCAGCGTGGAGTCACCCACGTCCAGATTGTCACCCACTTTCACGTTGAGCAGCGCCAGCAGACGCGGCGCAACCAGCACGGTGCCCGGCTCAGGTTTCAGCCCGGCGGGTTCGGTTTGCAACGTGCCATACAGCGGGTAAGCCAGATCGGTGGCTTTTACCGCCGCCAGCTGCGGCGTTTCACCGGCAAACGTCATGGTCATGAAAGAGAGCTGACGGCTGACCTTCAGCCCCTGCTTTTCCGCGTCCTGCAACCAGGCTTCGGTGATCGGTCGGGCGGAGCGCAGCACGCGGTCACCGGCGATAAACTCGCGGCTTTGCTGACTCAGCCCTTTGTCCATACGTTCACTGATGCTGCCGAGCGCCAGCACGCAGGCCACCGCCAGCGTCAGTGCCAGCCAGACAATCAGCAGCGAAGGCGAACGCCATTCGCGCCAGAACCAGCGCCAGATCATGCTTCCTCCCACAACTTCCCGTCACGCAGACGCAAGCGCCGCTGGCAACGCGCCGCCAGTTGCTCGTCGTGGGTGACCAGAATAAGGGTGGTGGCCGCATCGCGGTTCAGGGAGAACAGCAGATCGACAATGCGTTCGCCGGTCGCACGATCCAGATTGCCGGTCGGCTCATCGGCGAACAGCAGTTTAGGTTTTCCGATAAATGCCCGCGCCAGCGCCACGCGTTGCTGCTCGCCGCCCGAAAGTTGCGCAGGCAGATGGTGCAGACGCCCGCCGAGCCCGAGACTTTCCAGTAACTGCACCGCCTGCTGACGGCTGTTGCTGTCGCTTTCGCCGCGCAGCAATGCCGGAAGCTGGACGTTTTCCAGCGCGTTGAGCGTCGGCACCAGCATGAAGGACTGAAACACGAAGCCCACATTTTTTGCCCGCAGCGCGGCGCGACCTTCTTCGTTAAGTTTACTGAGAGATTTGCCGAGCAAAACCACATCGCCGCTGGTGCCGTCATCCAGCCCGGCAAGAATGCCCAGCAGGGTGGATTTACCGGAACCGGATTCCCCAATCAGCGCAATTGTCTGCGCCGGTTTGACAACCAGCTCCACACCGGACAGGATGGTGAGCTGTCCTTCACCCTGACCGACGTGCTTATTAAGATGATGAACTTCAAGAACGTTTTCCGCTGGCATCTCCCCTTCCTTATGTTGTTAGGATTACTGAGTTTTCGCGCCGTTGCTGCTGATAACTTGCTGATTATTGGCGACAGTTTAAGTGCTGTCTATCGCCTGCCTGTAGCCGAATCATGGCCGTCACTGCTGAATAAAAAATGGCAAAAAGAAGGGGGGAAACCCACCATTATTAACGCCAGCATCAGCGGAGATACCGCCGAACAAGGGCTGGCGCGATTGTCTGCGCTGCTGCAACAACATCATCCGCGCTGGGTGCTGATTGAGTTGGGTGCCAACGACGGTTTACGCGGATTCCCGCCACAAACCATTTCGCAAACCCTGACCCAAATTATCGCTCAGGTTAAACACGCCGATGCCCAGCCGTTGCTGATGCAAATCCGCCTGCCGCCAAACTATGGCCGCCGCTACGGTGATGCGTTCTATGCCATCTATCCGGCGCTGGCGAAGCAGGAGAATATCCCGCTGGTGCCGTTCTTTATGGAACAGGTCGCCGTGAAACCGGAATGGATGCAGGATGACGGCTTGCACCCGGCGCTGGCAGCCCAGTCGTTTATTGCCGACTGGATGTCTGAAAAACTCACGCCGCTGCTGACGCATTAGGTTTAAAATACGAAAAATAAAATAATACCGGGACGTGAGTAAAACCAGGACGTTACCTTTTTCACCCGACTCCCTAGTAAATCACAGCCATAAAAAATAGGGACACCTCACAGGTAAAGTTATGCAAAAAGCAGTATTAATCACCGGTTGTTCCAGCGGTATCGGGCTGGTGGCTGCACAAGATTTGCGCAGCCGTGGTTACCGGGTGCTGGCTGCATGCCGGAAACCGCAGGATATCGACACACTTCAGCAGATGGGTTTTGAAACCATACCGCTGGATCTTGATGATGAAGAGAGCGTCATACACGCCGCCGCGCAGGTGATCGCGTTGACCGGCAACCGCCTTTATGGCCTGTTCAATAATGCCGGATATGGCGTTTACGGCCCGCTGAACAGCATCAGCCGTGCGCAGTTCGAGAAACAATTCTCCACCAACCTGTTCGGCACACATCAGCTGACTCAACTTTTGTTGCCCGCCATGCTGCCGCACGGCGAAGGCCGCATAATCCAGACCAGTTCGGTGATGGGGCTGATTACCACGCCCCGCCGTGGCGTTTATGCCGCCAGTAAATTCGCGCTGGAAGCCTGGTCCGACACGCTGCGCATGGAGCTGCACGGCACGGGCATTCAGGTCAGCCTGATTGAACCCGGCCCGCTCAGCAGCAATTTCACCGCCAACGTCAGTCAGTCACAAGCGGACCAGCCGGTAGAAAATCCGGGCATCGCCCGTCGTTTTACGCTCAAGCCGGAGGCGGTTTTACCCAAACTGCACCATGCTTTAGAGAACCCGCGTGCGCGCCTGCGTTATCCGGTGACCCTGGTCGCCCATGCGCTGACGGTGCTCAAACGCCTGTTGCCCGGCCGGTTGCTGGATAAAATATTGCGCGGAAACAGCTAAGTAAAAGCGCCGGGGGGTTGAAGCAGTAAGAGTCGCCCCCATCTCATTTTTAACGCTTTAAACGCCTTAGTCAGAGAGAACGAATTCATGCTTGCACAACCTACGATTATTGATATTGACGAAACAAACCTGCAACAGGCACTGGAGCAATCCATGTCTGTACCGGTGATGTTCTATTTCTGGTCAGAACGCAGCCAGCATTGCCTGCAGCTCGGGCCGATTCTCGACAAACTGGCGGTGGAATATGCCGGTCAGCTGATTCTGGCGAAGGTCGATTGCGATGTGCAGCAAATGGTCGCTCAGCAGTTTGGTCTGCGTTCAATTCCGGCGGTTTACCTGTTTAAAGACGGTCAGCCAGTCGATGGTTTCCAGGGCCCGCAGCCGGAAGAAGTGATCCGCGAACTGCTGCAAAAAGTGCTGCCGAAAGAAGAAGAGCTGAAGCTGGCTCAGGCACAGGAACTGTTGCAGGCAGGCAATGCGGCTGAAGCCCTGCCGCTGCTCAAAGAGGCATGGCAACTGAGCAATCAGCGCAGTGATATCGGCCTGTTGCTGGCTGAAACGCACATTCATCTCAACCGTAGTGATGACGCCGAGGCCGTACTGGCCACCATTCCGTTGCAGGACAAAGATTCCCGCTATCAGGGGCTGGTCGCACAAATCGAGCTGATCAAACAGGCAGCGGATACCCCGGAAATTCAGCAACTTCAGCAGGAGCTGTCGCAGGATCCTGATAATGCAGAGCTCATTGTTAAACTCAGCCTGCAACTGCATCAGGTTGGCCGCAACGAAGAAGCGCTGGAACTGCTGATGGCGCCGCTGAAGAAAGATTTAGCCGCGGCTAACGGCGCGGCGCGTAAAACGCTGATGGATATCCTGGCCGCACTTGGCACCGGTGATGCCCTGGCTGCGAAATATCGACGTCAGTTATATTCCTTGCTTTACTGATTCATCAGAATTTTAATTTAAAAATGCCGGCCTTGCGCCGGCTTTTTTATTTCCACGTATTAAGAAGAAGTTACATATTCCATCACAATATAAAATATATTCAGCGCTTTTAATTTGATATGTGAATGTATTTATTTTCTCTTAAAGAAGAATACATCCTTACAATCACGTGATATTCTCGCCGCCCTAAAAACATCGAAGGCAGATGTTATTCGCAAAATAATTAAACGATCAGCGCAGAACCTGAAAATAATTGTCAGCAAAAACAATTCAATAAAACCGTTATTATCCATCGAGCATGAGTAATATTATTTACATGGAGTTTGTTATATGAAGTTTAAAAAAGGATTGATTTCTTCAATATTATTCATGGGGCAAATTAGTGATGCGTCAGCTGCCTTAATGCGTGATGATATCAATGTTCAGGTTTACCGGGATTACGCGGAGAACCGTGGCGTATTTTTCCCCGGCGCAGTTAACGTTCCGGTCTATCATATTGACGGTTCCATGAGTGGTACGCTTAACGTTATCCCTGATTTCAGTTCGAATGCTGATGGCGGTTTTTCAACGCTTATCTCTGCACAGGTCGCCCCCTCTGCTGTCCATGTTGGTTATACGGACAATCTCACTTTCGGCAAACGATTCCAGCAATTAGATGCCACCCTTTTCAGCGGTGCCGAGAAAGCCGAAAGCTACACCTTAATGAACGAAGTGACCAAACGCGCTTATGATGTGGAGGCAACTGACGATTATAAAATTACACGTCTGCGCACCCTCGTGACCGATGCGGCCCCTTCAGAATTATTTACCGATACGTCGCAAATAAAAAAAGGACTTGTTATTGCCCGTGTGGGTGGCGGGACTTTTGCCGTTGCTCTGGACAAAAATACGATTCAGGATCTGGGTTATGGGCCAATGGCAGGCGGCACAAACATCATCGAAACCGTGAGCCTTAATGGCCAGGTATACAACCTAAGAATAACGCTGACAGAAGCGCAGAAGACCGCTCTTGATGTCGGCACTCTGGGCGGTGACAGTGGCAGTGGCGTATGGGGATGGGATACAAAATCTCAGAGCTGGAAACTGGTGGCGATCAACTCGGCTGGCGGCGGAACGAAAGGCTACGGAAAGAC
Source organism: Rahnella sp. Larv3_ips (assembly GCF_003697865.1). Classification (NCBI taxonomy): domain Bacteria; kingdom Pseudomonadati; phylum Pseudomonadota; class Gammaproteobacteria; order Enterobacterales; family Yersiniaceae; genus Rahnella; species Rahnella sp. Larv3_ips. The sequence goes on from NZ_MJIB01000005.1 coordinate 578,692, forward strand.
GAGTTTCTTCAGGACAGCCCCGCAGTGGACGCTGGACACCATGGAAAGCTTTAACGATGCGGCGATTAGCACGTTAAATAGCTCGGATATTATTTACGCAGGCGCACAAGACAGTAAAAGTGGCGAAGGTTATTTGACGCTCAATGGTAACGATATTCTTTACCACGGAATACGCACAGATATCGCCGCTTCCGCCTTAGTCAATAATGACTTCAAAAGTAACAAGAACCTTATATTTGGTGGCGCGGGCGGCACTATCCAGCTCACGGAAAAAAACCTGAATTTAGGTGCAGGATCGATAACCTTTAATTCAGATTACATTCTTTCCGACGGCGGCGATAATAACCGCCGGTTAAACAGCGCGGGCTATATTATCAACGCGGGTGCGGTCGTCACCAGTTTACTTACCGGCGGCGTCGGCGATATCTGGCGTAAAATTGGCGATGGCACGCTGATCATTGCCGGTAACGGGAATAATCAGGCCGGTTTAAATGTTGGCGATGGCCTGACTATTCTGCAACGCGTGGGCGGTTCCGCGCTGAAAACCCTGCATATCGGCAGCGGACGCGCCATCGTCCGGCTGGGTGCTGCCGATCAGCTGGTGGGGACGCAGGTTGGCTTCGGCACGCGCGGCGGGATCCTTGATCTCTACGGTCAGTCGCTGAGCTGGAATGACATTATCCACATGGACAACGGCGCGACCATTGCCGCCACCAAATCCGGCGCGCAGTCCACCTTCACCTTCACCGGTAGCGGACCAAAAACGTTCCTCGGGAACTTCATCGACGGCGGCTCACTGAGCGACGGGCTGCTGCATCTGGTGTATGCGCCAGCGACGAAAGATTCTTCCTGGACACTGAAAGGCTATATCGATACACGCGGCGGAATGGATATCACCTCCGGTAATCTGGCGGTTCAGGGCGCGCTGACGCTGCATGCCGGCGGCTATATCGATCCGACCCAGTATGAGAAAGCCAGCTTTGATCTGGGCGACAGCCTGGTCAATCTTACTGATGCCAGTTTCACCGTAGGCCGCAACGCCACGGCACGCGGACGTTTTGTGCTTGATGATAAATCGACTCTGATCGTCGATTCCCGTGGTGAGACGAGCAGCGATGCTCAGGGCGTGCTTGAAGGCGCATATTTAGACGGCAGCGTGAATTTAACCACCAAAAACTCAACCCTGCGCGTGACGCCTGATGACAAATTCAGGGTACAAGTCAATGCCGATCTAAGCGGGCAAGGCCGGATTATCAAAGAAGGTGCAGGCACCCTTTTTCTCACCGGCATCAATACGCTCACCGGAAGCAGCCTGATTTCAGAAGGCCGCGTGATCGTCAACACCCTCGCCAGCCTGGGTACTCAGCGTGACGGCTGGATCATCGAAAAAACCGGCGTGCTCGATGCAGGCAACAACGCCGGCAGCATTGCTTCCATTTTAAACACCATTTCTGCTGCATCCCGTGGCGTGCTGGCGCTGAGCGGTTCAATCACCTCCGCCGCTGATATGAAGAGCCTGAAGGATGAGTTGTATATCGGCAGCAGCGGCTATTTGTCGCTGGGTACTTTCGGGCAAAACCTGACTGCGGGCGCTGATACATTCTATCTGGGCGGCGGTGATGGTGAAGTCGGCATCAAAGGCAACCTCACAACGGGAGACTCGCTGTTCCTGGGGAACGGGGAAAGCAGCGGCATTGTTCGTATAGAAAGTCACAACGCCAACTGGGTGGGCGACATTGATTTGCGGCGCGGAATTACCCTTATCGGTGATTTTGATGATTCCCTTGGCAATGGCACACTGAGCGTGGGTTACGGCGCGATCGCAGGTTCGAAATTTATCTCAAATATCTCCCACGATTCTGCCGGGATGATCAACATCGATCAGGCGCAACGTTTTGGTTACGACCTCAGCAATTTCGAGCGGTTAGCGCTGGGTGCGCTGGCAGGCGAGACGCTGACGATCGACCAGCCGCTGATTGCCTCCCAAAATGGCTATTACTTCTCAGGTACCGGTAATGTGCTGGTAAACAGCGCTCTGGATAAAAACAGCGATCTCAGCATTGATGCGCAAGATAACCAGGGCGGTATTATCACCCTCAACCATGCCTCTGATCTGGAAGGCATGGTGAACGTGCGTGGTTTTAACGCCAGCAATATGGCTTCAGCGAAAAGTGACATGACCCTGAAAATGGGCGTTGATGAGGCGATTGGCGGCAAAGCACACGTAATGTTAGAAGATGGCGGCGTTCTGGATCTGAACGGCCATACGGCTTCCCTGAATATTGAGAAAAGCAGCACACTGTCAAAAATTACTTCCTCGCAAACTCAAAGCGATTCCACACTGAATCTTCTGGTTAATTCAGATACCACACTGAACAGTTCCATTTCCGGTTCCCGTATTCACCTGAACAAAATGGGGCTCGGTACGCTCATTGTGGCCGGGGATAATACCTTCAGCGGAGAGACGTTGTTAACCGCCGGGAAAACGCGGCTCAATGGCAGCCATGCCTTTGGTCTGAAGACGAATGCCGTGACCATCGCGAAAGATGCGGTGCTCGATCTGTATGGCAACAGCATTGAAAACACCCTAACCCTGGATTCTGGCAGTTTGCTCAATACGCACTCCGGAGCTGTCAGCATTGGGGGGATTAACCTTCAAAATGACAGTGCGATAACCCTCAACGGGACATCGGACAGAGCAACCATTGGCTCTTACCGGCTAAACGGCCATCACCTTACTGTCAATAATACGCTGACGAAGTTAGATGCATTCGTTTTTGATGACGGCGATATCACGTTCAATAAAAGTAAAGTGGAATGGAACGCTAACAACAGTCTGCTAAGTCATAGCACCGGCTCCTTCACGGTCGGAAACGGAACCACCCTCGAGTTGCGAGATGTGGATCAAACATCCGGGCCTTCAAAAACACTGGTACTCGATGGCGGTATCATCGCTTCAGGCACGAACGGCAATGGTGGCGGAGGCGGGGCAAAACTTCGTAGTGACATTAATGTCGCCAGTAGCGGAACGTTAGTGGGAAACAACACCGCATTTGACATTATGTTCCGCATTTTTGGCTCACTGACAGGCAAAGGGACACTCACTATTGCGGGCAGTCAATCCGTAGGGTTACTTGGCGATACATCGGCCTTTACCGGCAAAATTTATATACAAAACAAAAGTACTTTACGTCTGTTGCCGGAAATGGACACCTCATTATCAGCCAGCATGGAGAGTCAGGGGGCTGGGAAGATTATTAAAGATGGAACCCGCAAACTCACATTAAGCGGTAACAATCATCTCTATATGAATGAACTGGAGATTAAAGCCGGCGATTTGGTATTCACGAATGCCGACTCCTTAACCGGTGGCAAAATTAAAATGACCGGCGGGAACCTGGGGTTCACCAGTGATGAAAACCTGATCCTCAATAACGCCATCAGCGGCACATCCGGCAGCCTGGTTAAACAAGGCACGGGCAGCGTCGTTCTCAATGCGGTGAATACGTTCAACCAAAAAACAGTGGTTGAAGACGGCACGCTGGTGGTGGGTGATGCCCTGCATGCCAGCGCGCAGTTAGCCGGGAATATAGAGGTTAATCCTTTCGGCACATTGCAAGGTTACGGCACGGTTGGCGGAAATGTCTCCAACAGCGGCCTTGTACGACCGGCGGGTGCAGGGAACACCTTCAACGTTAAAGGCAAATACACCCAGACGGCGGATGCGACGTTGTTCATCGATATCGATCCCCTGCTGGGTGCTTCAAAACTTGCCGTTACTGGGATGGCAGAACTTGCCGGACACCTGCAAACGCTCTTCGCACCAGGCACATACACTGAACAGGCGTATGAAATTCTGACCGCCGCGGGCGGCGTCACCGGAGTGTTTGCCGATAACCTTCAGGTGGGCAACGACGTGATGAGTCAGTCGCTGACTTATGCGGCCAACGGCGTGACCCTGACGACAGTGGCGAACCCGGTTAATCCTGTTAACCCGGTAAATCCTGTTAACCCGGTTAACCCTGTTAATCCCGTTAATCCTGTTAACCCGGTTGATCCGGTTACCCCTGTTAACCCGGTTGATCCTGTAGACCCTGTTAATCCGGTCGACCCGATTGACCCCGCTGATCCGGTTATCCCTGTCGATCCGATTGACCCTATTGACCCCGCTGATCCGGTTATCCCTGCCGATCCGACTGATGATGTTACGCCGCAGCCAAGGTTTGTCGTGCGTCCGTCAAATATTCACGCCTATGACCCGCAACTGATGGCTATCGGCTTGCAGAAATCCACGCAATGGAGCCTGCACCAGGTGGACTGGGCATTAAATCCGTTCGTTAAATCGGGCTGCGATATGTCCGGGCAATGCTTCAGTGACGATGCGATGTGGATTATGCCGCACACCAGCAAGGGTTCCGGCAGTTCCGGTCTGAGTGCGGATATTAATGGCATTTCTATCGGCGGATATATTGAGAGTCACGCCACCCGCGTGGGCGTCTCTGTCGATTACTCGGATTATGACCTCTCATCCGACGGCGCCTCTTCTTCTGCCAGTCGCTACGCCGTGAATGTGTTTGCATCCGAAAAATTACGTGACATCGTGCTGTCCGGCTCGCTGGGATATACGCACTCCCCTACCGATACCACACGTCAGGTCACCCGCAGCGGCATCTCTCTGGGCGAAGGTAAAAGCTCAGTGTCCGCCGAGGCGATAACCACGGCCCTCAGCGCCAGCTTACCGCTGACGTTGGGTGACATGAGCATCGTTCCTCAAATCGGCATAGAAGGCCTGAACGTTTATTATTCTGGCTTTGATGAAAGCATGTCAGCGAATAATGAAATGTTCGATTCAGTCATCGGCAAGATGAAAGTTCGCGGTGACGCCGATCGCTACACCAGCGTGCAGCCGAACATCGGCGTCAGCGTTTCCAACACCTATGTTGTTGCGGGCAAAGAAGTCACTCCGAATCTGAACCTGACCTACCGAAGGGAATTGATGAATGACAACGACAGTCAGGTCTACAGCAATGACGGCACGCTATTCACTGTTTCCGGCAATACGTTAGGCCGTGATATTGCGGAGTATTCCGCTGGCGTTGACGTGAAACTCACACCGAATTTGCGGGCAACGCTCAGTTACACCGGTAGCCACCAGCAGGGATACCAGTATCAGGAAGGCATGGCTCAGGTGAAATACAGTTTCTGATGACAGAGGAAACAGAAATTCACCCTGCTTTATGACATCAGCACTCCTCAAAGGCCGCCGATTTTTCGCGGCCTTTTCATTATGTTCATTCACAGCAATCTTCTTTATTAATACGAAGCCTTATTGAATTGTGCGACAATTCGCCATGCGCCTGACCGTTTGGTGAGTGCGCCAGGGAGATATTTTATCGGGATGTTCCAGCCGGAATATTCAGGACTCAATTTACAGGAGTTTCATCTATGTTTGATCTCATTCCCATTCCAATCCTTATCCTGATCGTCCTTGCCGTGCTGGTGGTTTTTGCCGGCATCAAAATCGTGCCGCAGGGCTACCAGTGGACCGTCGAACGTTTCGGGCGTTACACCAAAACGTTGATGCCGGGGCTGAACCTGGTGGTGCCTTTCGTTGATCGCGTTGGTCGCCGGATCAACATGATGGAACAGGTACTGGATATTCCGTCTCAGGAAGTGATTTCCCGCGATAACGCCAATGTCGCCATCGACGCCGTCTGCTTTATTCAGGTGATCGACCCGGCGCGCGCAGCCTATGAAGTCAGCAACCTGGAGCAGGCCATTGTGAACCTCACAATGACAAACTTCCGTACCGTACTCGGCTCAATGGAGCTCGATGAGATGCTGTCACAACGCGACAACATCAACGCACGTTTGCTGCATATCGTCGATGAAGCCACTAATCCATGGGGCGTGAAAATTACCCGCATCGAAATTCGCGACGTGCGTCCACCGGCAGAGCTTATCTCTGCCATGAACGCGCAGATGAAAGCCGAACGTACGAAACGCGCCGATATTCTTGAAGCCGAAGGTGTGCGCCAGTCGGCGATCCTGCGGGCTGAAGGTGAAAAACAATCGCAGATCCTCAAAGCGGAAGGTGAGCGGCAGTCAGCGTTCTTACAGGCTGAAGCCCGTGAACGTGCGGCAGAAGCCGAAGCCCAGGCGACCAAAATGGTGTCAGAAGCCATCGCTGCCGGCAGCGTCCATGCCATCAATTACTTTGTGGCACAGAAATACACCGACGCACTGACAAAAATTGGTTCTGCCAACAACAGCAAAGTGATCATGATGCCGCTGGATGCCAGCAGCCTGATGGGCTCGATTGGTGGTATCGCTGAATTACTGAAAGAATCAAAAGGCGAAAAATAATGCTGCAAAACCTGATGGCGACACCGCATCTGTTCTGGCTGTCGCTCGGCGGTCTGTTACTGGCGGCTGAGCTGGTCGGGGCGAGCGGTTATTTACTGTGGAGCGGCGTGGCAGCCGCGCTGGTAGGGTTAATCACCTGGATCCTGCCCCTGCCGTGGGAATGGCAAGGTGTGGCTTTTGCACTGCTCACCGTTATCGCAGCCTGGCTGTGGTGGAAATGGCTCAACCAGCGCATGGATAAAAACAGTGCCAATGCTTCATTAAACCAGCGCGGGCAGCAGATGGTCGGTACCTATGCCACCGTCATTGAGCCGGCGGTGAATCACTTCACCCGTGTAAAAGTCGGTGACAGCAGCTGGCGCGCGGTGTGTACTTCGCCACTCAACGTCGGTGACGAAGTGATGATCACCGGTGTGGAAGGCGCGACGCTGCGCGTGGAGCCTCACCGCCGTTAACGGGTGTGGCAGCAGCCGCTGAGGTTGTCGATGATCGGGCAACTGGCGCCGTCGTCACCCGGACAGGATTCCGCCAGCGTCAGCAGACGCTGGCGCATCACGTTCAGTTCTTCAATGTGCCGCGCAATATCTGCGGCCTTTTCCAGCGTCCTCGCTTTCACATCCGCACTGTGCCGCTCCGGATTATGAAATAACGCGATCAACTCCTGACACTCATCCAGCGTGAACCCGACCTGCCGCGCCTGTCGCAGCAGCGTCAGCTCTTCAATGTGTTTTTGCGCATAGCGGCGATAGCCGTTATCACCACGCATCGGCGCAGTCACCAGCCCCTTCTCTTCGTAAAAACGAATCGCTTTGCTGGTCAGCCCGGTTTTTTTTGCCACATCACTGATATTCATTTCGCCTCCACGACGTGCTGGTTTTTGCGCAACAGTTCACCATCATACGCCTGGTATGCCCATTCGCAGAAATCAGCGGTAATGAATGGCCTGTTTTTTAGTGCGCAGAAGCAGCCACATTGGCAGCGGCAAGGTGACAATCAGCAGGATCCACAACAGGGAATAGACCGACGTCACGCCGTCGTTTTGCAGGTTGATAAACATTTTGACCGGAATGCCCTGCGGGAAATAGCAGAACACCATCACGATGCCAAACTCCCCGATGGCGCGCACCCAGGCTATCGCCACGCCAGCGGCAATTCCACGTGAGGCCAGCGGCAATGTCAGGCGAACCAAAACCTGAAACGGTGAGGCACCGAGCGTATTCCCGGCTTCTTCGACATCTTTCGGCACGGCTTCCAGCGCACCTCTGGCGGATAAAATGAAATAGGGTAACGCGCCATAAATCTGCGCCAACACAAAGGCTGGCGCATTATTATTGAGGGTCATGCCGATGGCAGACAGTATTTCACCCACCGAGCCGTAAGGTCCGTACACCGACACCAGCAAAATCCCCATCGCCAGCGGCGGCGTCAGCAGCGGGATCAACACCAGCATTTCCACCAGAACACGCCAGCGCGATGCAGTTTTTGCCAGCCAGTAAGCCACCGGAAGTCCGAGCAGAATAATCAGCCCTACTGACACCAGACTGAGCCCGAGAGACACCGCCACCGCGTGGCTGTCGCCGTAAGCCAGATGAAAATCCGACCACGGCGTCAGGAACAACAGTGTAATAAACGGCACCAGCAGCAACGCCAGCGCGGGAACCGCCAGACCTGACGCGCGCAACTTAGAGGTTTCCGCCTTTCGGTTTGTCATAGCCATTTTGTTTAAACAGCTGCTGCGCCTCCGCGCTTTGCAGGTAGCGGATGAACTCTTTGGCCAGTTCAGGGTGCGGGGCGTTGTTCAGCACCACGGCGTAGAAGACCAGCGGTTGCGTGCTCAGGGTTTTCTCTTTTCCGGTCGCGTCTTTCACGCTGAAAGTGACCTTGCTGTACCAGTCTTTCGACATCTGCGGATTACTGAGGTTAATTTCATCGGGCAATTTGATGTACGGCAAGTGAGCAGAAATAGTGGCACTTTCGTAACCTGAGGCCGCATCAACCTGCCCCGCTTCCAGGCGGGTCAGTAATCCGCCTTCACCGGAAATCTGTTTAGGATTTTGCACATCCCCCAGCACCGCTTTTTCCAGCCCCGGTTGTTTGTAATAATTTTCCGCCAGCATCAGGGTGAAAATGATGTTCTGCCCCTGCGGATCGCTGACCGGATCGGTACGACCGAATTGCAGCCCCGGCGTCTGTAACACTTTCCACCACGGCTCTGCGCCCGCTTTACCGTCTTTAATCGCGGTAAATTTTTCGGCGTATTTGCCTTTCGGGTTGTAGGCGATCACCATGCTGGTGCTGGCAACCGGAACAGCCTGCCCGGCAAGCCCGGCTTTTTGCAGGATTTCAACCGGCCCCGGCGTGATAGAAACGAAAACATCCGCCACCACTTTTTTAGACGCCAGCAGATTCGCCATGCCGTAAGCGCCCTGCCCCTGTCCCTGATAATTCACATTTTTTTGCTTTGCAAAATCTGGACCCAGAAATTTATCCATCACCACGCCCATCGAACCGGCGTACGTCACACGAAAATCCTCCGCCGCCTGTGTGGACTGTGCCGCCAGCAAACCGGCCATCAGCAGAAACGTTGTTTGCATCTTTGCCATTGTCTTTCCCTTATTACCCACCGCTATATAGTTAGGTAGATAACGATAATCCATCAGAGAGGGAGATTCCTAAATAAACTGTTAATGAACAAGAACGCGAAAGCGAAAAATGCAGGCTTGACCTTCCCCTTGCTGGAAGGTTTATCCTCTGTCCTTAGTGAAGTTAACCCTGAGGAAATTCATCATGACGACGACCGTATTATCGCTGCAAGGCTTGTCCTGCGGGCACTGCGTGGCTTCAACGCGTAAAGCGCTGGAAGCTGTGGAAGGCACCACTGCCGTTGAAGTCTCTCTGGATAAAGCCATCGTCAAAGGCGATGCCAGCAGCCAGAGCCTGGTCGATGCCGTTGTTAACGCCGGTTATGAAGCGCAGGTTGTGGAGGACGCCTCCCCAAAATCTGAGCCGCTGACCGATAAGGCGAACGTTTTGCCGGAACCCCTGTCAGCGGCGGCGTCATCTGTTCCGGCATCCGATGAGAGCGTGCAGCTGTTACTCAGCGGCATGAGCTGCGCCAGCTGTGTCAGTAAAGTGCAGAAGGCGCTGGAAGGCGTCAGCGGCGTCGAACGGGCGCGGGTCAATCTGGCGGAACGCAGTGCGCTGGTCAGCGGTGACGTTGATCAGTCAGCGCTGATTGCCGCCGTTGAACGCGCAGGTTACGGCGCTGAAATTATTATTGATGAAACCAAACGCCGCGAGCGCCAGCAACAGACCGCGCGCAGCAGCATGATCCGTTTCAGCTGGCAGGCTGCTCTCGGTCTGGCCGCCGGTATTCCACTGATGCTGTGGGGGCTGCTCGGCGGTGAAATGATGGTCACCGACGCCAGCCAGACTGGCTGGTTAATCGTCGGCATTCTGACGCTGGTGATCATGGTTGTCGCGGGCGGGCATTTTTACCGCAGCGCCTGGAACAGCCTGATGCACGGCAGCGCCAATATGGACACGCTGGTATCGCTCGGCACCGGCGCGGCGTGGATATTCTCCTTCGCCGTCTGCCTGTGGCCGGAGGCGTTCCCGATGCAGGCCCGCCATCTTTACTTTGAAGCCAGCGTCATGATTATCGGCCTGATCAATCTCGGCCACGCGCTGGAGCAACGCGGACGCCAGCGTTCGTCTCAGGCGCTTGAACGTTTGCTGGATCTTACCCCGCCCACGGCCCGCGTGGTCACCGCGCAGGGTGAAAAAAACCTGCCGCTGGCCGAGGTTCAGCAGGGCATGACGCTGCGCCTGACTACCGGCGATCGTGTGCCGGTTGACGGTGAAATTCAAAGCGGCGAAGCCTGGATGGATGAGGCCATGCTGACCGGTGAACCGGTTCCGCGGCAGAAATCGCAGGGTGAAAAAGTGCATGCGGGTACGCTGGTAAAAGATGGCAGCGTGCTGTTTCGCGCAGACGCCATTGGCAGCCAGACCACCCTGTCGCGCATCATCAAACTGGTGCGCGAGGCGCAAAGCAGTAAACCGGAAATCGGCAAACTGGCCGACAAAATCTCTGCCGTTTTCGTGCCTGCCGTGGTGCTGATTGCGCTGTTCAGCGGTGCTGTCTGGTATTTCTTTGGCCCTCAGCCACAGCTGATGTATACGCTGGTGATTGTGACCACGGTGCTTATCATCGCCTGCCCTTGCGCACTGGGACTGGCAACGCCGATGTCGATTACTGCGGGTGTGGGCCGCGCGGCGGAATTTGGCGTGCTGGTACGTGATGCCGATGCACTGCAAAAAGCCAGCACCCTCTCCACGCTGGTTTTCGACAAAACCGGCACGCTGACCGAAGGCCAGCCGAAAGTGACGGATATTCATACGTTTGGTGATATCAGCGAGCCTCAGGCGCTGCGCTTTGCTGCCGCACTGGAACAGGGATCGCATCACCCGCTGGCGCAGGCCATTGTCGAAAAAGCGCAAGATCAGGCCATTCCCGACGTGCAGAACTTCCGCACGCTCGGCGGTCTGGGTTTACGGGGTGAAACGGAAGGCAAAACGCTTCTGCTGGGCAATCAGGCGCTGATGCAGGAAAACGGCATTGACGTTCAGGTTACCGACGCGTTGCTCAATGCAATGACCGCGCAAGGCGCAACGCCGGTTCTGCTGGCGGTTGACGGGCACCTCGCTGCGCTGTTCGCCCTGCGCGATCCGCTGCGCGAGGACAGCGTCAGCGCCTTGCAGCGTCTGCATCAGCTCGGTTATCAGCTGGTGATGCTGACCGGCGACAACCCGCGCACCGCGCAGGCCATTGCCGCACAGGCGGGTATCGATACGGTGATTGCCGGTGTGCGGCCGGAAGGCAAAGCTGATGCCATCAAAGCCTTGCAGGCCAAAGGCCAGCAGGTGGCAATGATTGGCGATGGCATTAACGATGCCCCCGCGCTGGCACAGGCGGACGTCGGCATCGCAATGGGCGGTGGCAGCGATGTGGCTATTGAAACCGCCGCAATTACCCTGATGCGCCCCAGCCTGCACGGCGTTGCCGATGCACTGGCGATGTCTCAGGCCACACTGCGCAATATGAAACAGAACCTGCTCGGTGCCTTTATCTACAACGTGATTGGGATACCCGTGGCCGCCGGCGTGCTGTATCCGCTGACCGGTACGTTGCTCAGCCCGGTGATTGCGGGCGCGGCGATGGCGCTGTCATCCATCACTGTGGTGGCGAACGCGAACCGACTGTTAAGGTTCACACCGAAAAAACCGGCCTAAAAAACAAGACGTTTCCTCTGTTCGCTCAACCGCTGACGCGTTAGCATGGTCTTTCATTTTTCGGGAGACCATGCGATATGGCGAAGTTTTTCAATCAGGCATTCAGCTGGCTCCGCAGGCTGTTCCCCGTCGAGTATTCCTATCCCGCCCTTGATATTCAGCTTCCCAGCAACCGCTTTTTACATCTGGTGGGCAGCATTCATATGGGCACCCAGGACATGCAGCCTTTGCCCGCGCAGTTATTACGCCGCCTGCAAAAAGCCGATGCGCTGATCGTCGAGGCCGATATCAGTGGCACCGAGTCTCCTTTTGCGATGTCAGGTGAGTTTCCGCCGCTGGCGGAACGCCTTCCTGAATCACACTATCTGCACGTCGAACGCCTGTGCGAAGAGCTGGGCGTCTCTATGTGGACGCTGAATCCGCTGCCCTCGTGGCAGGTCGCGCTGATGTTGCAGGCCACTCAGGCCCAGCGCCTCGGGTTACGCGGAAATTACGGCATTGATTATCAGCTTTTGCAAAAAGCCAAACTGCAAAACACCCCGGTGATTGAGCTGGAGGGGCCACAGGAACAGTTCGCGTTGTTGCAGCAACTTCCCGACGACGGTCTGGGGCTTTTGGAAGATACGCTGACCCACTGGCATACCAACGCCCGGCTGCTGCAAACCATGATCAGCTGGTGGCTGGATACCAAACCGGTGATGGCGTTAGATCAGTTGCCGAACACTTTCAGCGGCGATCTTTACGACGTGCTGATGAATCAGCGAAATATTCGCTGGAAGCAACTGCTGCTGGAACTGCCGCCGGGGCATTACGTGGTGGCCGTCGGCGCGCTGCATTTGTATGGCGAGGGGAACCTGCCGGAGCTGCTGAAAGGATAAAAAAATGGCCGGGTTTTAAGGCCGGCCAGTCAAAGAGGAATTTCATTTTATTTTTATAGCTACAGTGCCTGCCCTTGCGGACGCGACACCGGCGGGCACAGGGTAACAACCTGTGTTGGGTCTTGGCAATAACCATTCATTGCACTACTATTTCTCCCTCGCTTAATAATCATACTTTATTGTTAAATTTCATCGAATTGAACTGCCGACGATTTTTCGAACAAAAAAGTAATCAGAGATGAAAGATCATGACCCCAGCGGTACTTCTTCTGGAAAAAAATAAAGTCAGCTTCACTCTTCATTCGTATGAGCACAGCAGCGACGAAACCCACTTCGGCGATGAAGCGGTGAAAAAGCTGGGGCTGGATGCGCGTCAGGTCTACAAAACCCTGCTGGTTTCCCTGAACGGAGACGCTAAAAACCTGGCCGTGGCGGTAACGCCGGTGGCGTCCATGCTGGATCTGAAGAAGGTGGCGAAAGCCCTCGGGGGGAAAAAAGCCGACATGGCGGATCCGGCCATCGCGCAGCGCGTGACCGGTTATCTGGTCGGCGGCATCAGCCCGCTCGGGCAGAAAAAACTGTTGCCGACGGTGATCGACAGTCCGGCGCAGACTTTTTCCACCATTTATGTTTCAGGCGGTAAACGCGGGCTTGATATTGAGCTGGCGGCAGGCGATCTTTGCCGGTTACTGAAAGGCCAGTTTGCTGAGATCGCCAAAGTCGACTGACCCCCGGCCCCCTTCTGCACAGAACATTAAGGTTTACGCGCCATGACCGACAATACGGCAACGCCGGACAGCCCGCAGAAAGACGCAGTCAAAAAGACTGCGTTTTCTATTCTGGCGGCGATCAGCGTTTCTCATCTGCTTAATGACATGATCCAGTCGCTGATCCTCGCGATTTATCCGTTGCTGCAAAATGAGTTTTCGCTCAGCTTCACCCAGATAGGCATGATCACGCTGACCTATCAGATCACGGCTTCTTTGCTGCAACCGCTGATCGGTTATTACACCGACAAACACCCGCAGCCCTACTCCCTGCCCGTCGGCATGGGGTTCACCCTCTCCGGCCTGCTGTTGCTGGCTGTCGCGCAGAGTTTCCCGGTGGTTCTGCTGGCCGCCGCGCTGGTCGGCACCGGCTCCTCGGTTTTCCACCCGGAGTCTTCCCGCGTGGCGCGCATGGCTTCCGGCGGACGTCATGGCCTGGCGCAATCGCTGTTTCAGGTCGGTGGAAATTTCGGGGCTTCCCTTGGGCCGTTACTGGCGGCGCTGATCATTGCGCCTTACGGTAAAGGCAACGTTGCCTGGTTCTCACTGGCGGCGTTACTGGGCATTGTGGTGTTACTGCAAATCAGCAAGTGGTACCGCCAGCAGAATCAGATCGCCAAAAAGCGCGGGCCGGTGAAAATGAACATCACCGTCCTGCCACGCAAAACGGTGGCAATGTCGCTGGGCATTCTGCTGATACTGGTATTTTCAAAATATTTCTACCTGACCAGTATCAGCAGTTATTACACCTTCTACCTGATCCATAAATTTGGTGTATCGGTGCAAAGTGCTCAGATTCACCTGTTTGTTTTCCTGTTTGCCGTCGCAGCAGGCACCATCATCGGCGGGCCGGTGGGAGATAAGATTGGGCGCAAATACGTCATATGGGCGTCAATTCTCGGCGTCGCGCCATTTACCCTACTTTTGCCCCACGCCAACCTGATGTGGACCAGCGTACTGAGCGTGATTATTGGCGTGATCCTCGCCTCGGCGTTTTCGGCGATTCTGGTGTTTGCACAAGAGTTAATGCCAGGAAAAGTCGGTATGGTTTCCGGGCTGTTCTTCGGGCTGGCCTTTGGTATGGGCGGTCTGGGCGCTGCGGTACTGGGCTATGTGGCAGACATCACCAGCATTGAGCTGGTGTATCAGATTTGTGCCTTCCTGCCGTTGCTTGGGATATTCACCGCCTTCCTGCCGAATCTGGAAAATCACCGCGCCTGATAGCCTGCCTTTCGCTGCCGGCAACCTAAATGCCGGCGGCTTCTTATCCCTTCTCCACTTGAGCTTTGTCGGATAAAACCCATTTAAATCATCCGTTGGGATTTTTTTTGTTGTCTGCGGGGGATTTACTGCAAAAAAGGCCAAAATTCCTCAACGCCGGAACGATTTTTACCATAAACTTAGAAACAATCTGCAACACATTGCTTTGTGCATCACCAGAAGGAGTCTGAATGCATCATTCTACGCCCTTGATTACCACGATTGTCGGTGGCCTGGTACTGGCCTTTCTTTTTGGCATGATCGCCAATCGTTTACGTATTTCTCCTCTGGTTGGCTATCTCGCCGCGGGCGTGCTGGCCGGACCTTTCACACCTGGCTTTGTTGCTGATACCTCTCTTGCTCCCGAACTGGCTGAAATTGGCGTGATTTTGCTGATGTTTGGCGTCGGGTTGCATTTCTCTCTGAAAGATTTACTGGCCGTAAAGGCGATAGCCATTCCCGGCGCTGTAGCGCAAATCGCGGTAGCGACGCTGCTTGGGATGGGGTTATCACACCTTATGGGCTGGGACCTCGCCACCGGGCTGGTGTTCGGGCTCTGCCTGTCTACCGCCAGTACCGTGGTGCTGTTGCGCGCTCTGGAAGAACGGCAACTTATTGAAAGTCAGCGCGGGCAAATCGCCATCGGCTGGTTGATTGTTGAAGATTTAGTGATGGTGCTGACGCTGGTGCTGCTGCCGGCCTTCAGCGGTATGCTGGAAAGTCATCACTCCAGCCCGGTGGAACTGCTGACCGGCCTGGCGGTGACTATCGGTAAAGTGATCGCGTTTATGGTGCTGATGATGGTGGTCGGACGCCGCGTGGTACCGTGGATCCTGGCGAAAACCGCCAGCACCGGTTCACGCGAACTGTTCACGCTGTCGGTTCTGGCGCTGGCGCTGGGTATCGCTTACGGCGCGGTTGAAATCTTTGATGTCTCGTTCGCGCTCGGTGCGTTCTTCGCCGGGATGGTGCTCAACGAATCCGAACTGAGCCAGCGTGCCGCGCACGACACCCTGCCGCTGCGCGACGCTTTTGCGGTGCTGTTCTTCGTGTCGGTGGGCATGCTGTTCGACCCGATGATTCTGGTTCGCGAACCGCTGACGGTGATCGCAACCCTGGCGATTATCGTATTCGGTAAATCCATCGCTGCCTTCCTGCTGGTGATGATGTTCGGGCACTCCAGACGCACCGCGCTGACCATCTCCGTCAGCCTGGCGCAGATTGGTGAGTTCGCCTTTATTCTTGCCGGCCTCGGGATTTCACTGGGGCTGCTCTCCGAGCATGGTCGCAATCTGGTGCTGGCGGGGGCCATATTGTCGATAATGTTTAACCCGCTGTTGTTTACGCTGCTGGAAAAATATCTGGCGAAAACAGAAACCATCGAAGATCAGAGCGTCGAAGAAGCGGTAGAAGACGAGAAGCAAATCCCGTTCGATTTGTGCAATCACGCGCTGCTGGTCGGCTATGGCCGCGTTGGCAGCCTGCTCGGTGAGAAACTTCAGGCCGCCGGTATTCCGCTGGTGGTGATTGAAAACTCCCGCCCGCGCGTTGAAGCGCTGCGTGAACAAGGTATCAGTACGGTGCTGGGCAACGCCGCCAATCAGGAAATCATGGATCTGGCGCGTCTCGACTGCGCGCGCTGGCTGCTGGTGACCATTCCTAACGGTTATGAAGCCGGAGAAATTGTCGCTTCAGCCCGCACCAAACGGCCAAATATCGAAATTATTGCCCGCGCGCATTACGATGACGAAGTGACCTACATTCTCGAACGCGGTGCCGATCGCGTGGTGATGGGCGAACGTGAGATCGCCAACAGCATGCTGGGCATGCTGCAGATCGACATCATGACCGAAGACGAGAAACGGCCATTTTGTCCGGTGTGATGACGCCTTAACAACGTAATGAATCAGGGGTGCAGTCCTGCGGCTGCGCCCTTTTTGTTGCCCGTTTTTTTCCCTTTTATCTCTGTAACATAAAAAACGCCAAATCAGATCATTTCGCGGTATTCTGTGGTTACGCCAAATATTGATCGGTCGTCGCAATGTCGTTACCCCATCTGGAAACGTTAAACATATTGAGTACGCCGATCTGGGTTGTTTCGGCGCAAAGTCAGCACATCCTTTTTGCCAATATCGCTGCCAGAAAGCTGGCAGGCAACAGCCTGCTGGGGCCGCTGCGTAACGGCCAGTTTTCCGTTCATTCTCACCAGTCTCTCGATGCTTATTTGCCAAATCTGGCAAAGGGCGATCAGATTGTCGAAATCTGGACGATCCACAAAGAAGGCCGCGCATTTCCGCTGACCTGCCGCTTATCCTCGATACCGCTTGATGGCAGTGAATATGCCATTGTGTTCGAAGGTGCCCACACGTCCGCCGCCAATGTTCCGGTACCCGTTCCCAGCAACACACGCTATCGCCGCGATGAAAGTGGTTTCTATGAGCGTTTCTTTCAGACCAACAGCGCCCCGATGTTGTTAATCGATCCCGCCAATAATGGGCAGATTGTCGATGCCAATCAGGCCGCCACCCGTTTTTATGGCTATACGCGTGACGAAATCTGCATGAAACACACCTGGGAAATCAATGCGATGGGGCTGGACGTACTGCCGGTGATGCATGAAATTGCCCGACTGCCCGGCGGGCACAAGCCGCTGACGTTCGTGCATAAACTGGCGGACGGCAATTTGCGTCACGTCCAGACCTATGCCGGGCCGGTGGAGCTGAACGCGGTACGGCTGATGTTGTGCATCATTCATGACATCACTGAGCAAAAACGGCTTGAGCAGGAACTGGAACATGCAGCGCTTCGTGATCCGCTCACCGGGCTGGGTAACCGTCGTCAGTTCATGCAGCTGGTGGAGAATGCGCGCACGCAAAATCCGCAGCGGACACACAATTTCAGCCTGATGCTGGTGGACGCCGATCATTTCAAAACGATCAACGATCAGTACGGGCATAACAAAGGCGATGATGCGCTGGTGATGCTGGCCAGAACGCTGGAAACCGGGATCCGCGAAAGCGATACGGTCTTCCGCTGGGGCGGTGAGGAGTTCCTGATTTTGCTGCCGCTGACGCCTCTGGAAGGCGCGATGATCGTTGCCGAAGCCCTGCGTGAAAGAGTGCAGCAGTTATCGCAGCCGGAAATGCCTGCGCTGACAGTCAGCGTGGGCGTGGCGCAGTACGAAGCGGGTGAAGATTTTACCAGCCTGTTTAAACGTGTGGATGACGCGCTGTATCGCGCCAAAACGTCAGGCCGTAATCAGGTGCAGGCAGGATAATCAGAAAGCCGGACGGGGGTCACCCCGCCCGCTTCGCTCAGCGTTCCCAGTAACTCTCTTCCAGACTGTCCTCACGTTCCGGCAGGCCACGCGTCAGACGCGGTGAATGCTGGTTAAGCACCTGATAACTCACACGGTTGGCGTATTTACACACCTGTGCCAGCGAGGAATAGGTCAGATACTCGCGCGAATGCTTGCTGGAATTGGGAACAGACGTGCGGTGAAAACCGTTCGCCGCAATGTCATGCAACAGCGCCGATAATGCGCCATCGCCTGCCCCGTTGGTATTCATGATTTTTTCCGGGCCGCCCATGTAGGGCGCGATGTGGGAATAAATCTTCAGCGGTTGCTCACAACATTCACGGCGCATCGCACGGCTGAATTCGTATTGGTTAAATTCGGCAATCGCCCCCGGCAGCAGGGGATGCTGCGTGGTACGTTTGAACGCTTCTTCGGTATAACTCGCCATAAACAGGCCGTTCGGCCCGGCGGTACACAACACCAGATCGACCCAGTCCAGCGCCTTATCGGCGGCCATCAGCGGATCTTTCATGCCGGTCAGTGCAAATCCTTCATCTTCGTTCATCGCCAGAATCGAGACATGATCGCGCAGAAAATCGCGCCATGCCTGCGGATCATCTGCAATCACATATTGCGTGCCGAGCGTTAATACCACCGGCACATGATATTTTTTCGCGTACTCAATCGCCTGCATGGTGGCTTGCGGAATAGGCTCACCGGGTTTGCTGCGTAACAGGTATGAGGTCAACAGCAGCGCGGAGGCGCCGGCGATGACGTCTTCCGGTACGCTTTCGGCTTTCAGTCCGTTCATCTTGCCCGGACTGATGGCAAACGTACGTTCGCCGGTGTCGCTGATGAGCGTAAAGCATCGGCCGATCGCGCCATCGACGCCCTGCAGGAAGTTAAGATCTACACGACTTGAGGTGTTGCACAGGTAGCGGTAGGCGTAATCACCGATTCTGACGTTGTTACACATCACCCCCAGCAGAACCGAGCGGTCATCGGCCAGCACGGAATAGTTGTGCAGCGTATTGCCCACAGTGCCGCCTGCAAACTGATGCGTAATCAGCGCGTTTGCCATCAGTTCCTGGTAAAGCGCTTCCGACATGTCATCATCAAGAATATTGGACTCGCCGGGCGTCAGACCGTAACGGGCGACAAAACTTTCATCCACGCGCGCTTCGATATCCACCATCGTCTGATCGATACCAACAATATAGGATGCCCCGCCCTCGGATTCCGGCTGCATCGCCTGCAGCATAGAATCACGCAGTAATGGGTCACGCGCGCTGACCGGAAAATAGTGTTTTGACTTACGCTTACCAGGAAATTTCATTGCTTGTTCTCAGGAAATTCAAAAAGCTCAGCCTTCCATCAGAAGTGCTGAGTGACCAGTTGTTGCAGCAGATCGATATGCTCCGGCTGGTCGTTTAAGGCGTCAATATATTCGAAGCGCTCGCCGCCTGCATGCATAAAAATCTCACGATTCTCTTCTTTGATCTCTTCCAGCGTCTCCAGACAATCCGAGGCGAAGCCGGGACAGATAATCTGAATAGACTTAACGCCCTGAGCCGGAAGGCCTTTGAGGGTTTCGTCCGTGTACGGCGTCAGCCACGGTTCACGGCCAAAGCGCGACTGGAAAGTCAGCATAATTTTGCCGGTCGGCAGTTGCAGCGCATCGGTCAGCGCCTGCGCGGTGTCGCGGCAGCGCTGTTCGTAATCATCACCTTCCGCCACAAAACGCTTTGGAATACCGTGGAAGGACAACACCAGACGGTCCGGTTCGCCATGTTGCGCGAAAGAACGTTCGATACTGGCTTTCAGCGCGGAGATGTAGGCCGGATGGGTGGCGTAATCACGAATAAAGCTCAGGGAAGGCAGACGGCGCTGTGATTTCAGCACCCGCGCTACGCCGTCGAAAACGGCGGCACTGGTGGAGCAGGAATATTGCGGATACAGCGGCAGCACCACCATTTTGGTCACGCCCTGCGCCAGCAGTTTTTCGATCGGATCTTTCATGCCCGGCTTGCCGTAGCTCATCGCCAGTTCAACCGGCGTACCCGGCAAGCGCTCGGCCAGGGCTTTTTGCTGTCGACGGCTGAAAACCATCAGCGGCGAGCCTTCTTCCATCCACACGGATTTGTACAGCTTGGATACGCGCGGAGAACGCAAAGGCAAAATCACCAGATTCAGGATTGGCCACCAGAGCAGGCGGGGTGTATCTACGACGCGGATATCACTCAAAAACTCACCCAGGTATTTTTTTACGGCCTTAGGCGTCGGTGCTTCAGGTGTTCCGAGATTAACCAGGAGAACCCCGAATTTGGTCTGCGTCATGCTGAATTTCCTAAATTGATGGCGTTGAAGCCAGAGTGAAAAATCATGGGCGCTCCCGTTTACGGTAGCTCAGGAAGAAGCGCACGTCATTGTAACGAAAACAAAGGCGATCGGAACAACGGCAATGGCTATCAATGCGAATTGTGACTATTTCTGGCGGGGGATGGCGTAAAAACAAACGGGGCGACCTAAGTCACCCCGTTAACAGAACCGGTGCAGCGGGAATCAGCTTAAGATAGCCGCGAGTTCGTCACGCACGGCAGAAACCTGCTGGGTGCCGTCAATTTTGACGTAGCGGGTGTTGCCTGCTTCTGCTTCTTTACCGTAGTAGGACACCAGTGGCTCAGTCAGCTCATGGTATTCCACCAGGCGTTTACGCACGGTTTCTTCCTGATCGTCTTTACGGGTGATCAGGTCTTCGCCGGTCACATCGTCTTTACCTTCCACTTTTGGCGGATTGTACTGGATGTGATACACACGGCCAGAGCCCGGATGTACGCGACGACCGACGATGCGATCCACAATCAGTTCGTCAGGTACGTCGAATTCCAGCACGTAATCGACATTGATGCCCGCTTCTTTCATGGCATCAGCCTGCGGAATGGTGCGAGGGAAACCGTCTAACAGGAAACCGTTACGGCAATCTTCCTGCTGAATACGTTCTTTCACCAGAGCGATAACCAGTTCGTCCGTCACCAGTTTACCGGCGTCCATAATCTCTTTTGCTTTCTTGCCGAGCTCACTTCCGGCCTTCACAGCGGCGCGCAACATATCACCGGTAGAAATCTGAGGAATACCAAATTTCTCCATGATGAATTGGGCCTGAGTACCCTTACCTGCGCCCGGAGCGCCCAGCAGAATGATACGCATTGCGTAAATCCCCTTGCATGTAATTTTTATGAATCTCGAAAAACGGTCAACCATACCATTCTGAGCGCTTTTGCTCAAGGAACAACCCCTACGGGCACTGGGGTTAACGCGGCAGATTAGGGGGCGACCATAAAAAAAGGGCCTCGTTTTCACGACGCCCTTTTCACTTTTATTTCAGCAGATTACGCCTGCAACAGCGTATTCATACGGCGAATAAACAGGTTTGGATCTTCCAGCGTGCCGCGTTCTGCGAACAGCGCCTGATCCAGCAACAGTTCGATCCACTCACTGAACTGGTCTTCGTCAGCCACATCAGACGCACGTTTTACCAGCGCATGTTCAGGGTTCAGCTCGAAGATGTATTTCACTTCAGGCGCTTCCTGACCGGCAGCGGCAAACAGTTTGGCCATTTGCGTGGTCATCTCGTCAGCACCGGTGGTCACAATGGCTGGCGTATCGGTCAGACGGTGCGTCAGACGCACTTCTTTCACACGCTCACCCAGCAGCGTTTTCACGCGCTCAACGAACGGCTCCAGCGCTTTTTCCGCTTCTTTCTGCTCTTCGCTTTCGTCAGCCAGTTTGTCCAGTGTGTCGTCAGCCTTGCTGACAGACTGGAAGACTTTGCCATCGAACTCAGTCAGATAGCTCATCATCCATTCGTCGATGCGGTCGGACAGCAACAGAACTTCGATGCCTTTCTTACGGAACAGTTCCAGATGCGGACTGCTCTTCGCAGCGGCGTAACTGTCGGCTGTGATGTAATAAATCTTGTCCTGACCTTCCACCATGCCCGCCACATACTCTTCCAGCGACAGAGTCTGCTCACTGCTGTCGTTGCGGGTGCTGGCGAAACGCAGCAGTTTGGCGATGGTTTCTTTGTTCGCGCCGTCTTCTGCCGGACCTTCTTTCAATACCAGACCAAACTGTTTCCAGAATTGCAGGTATTTTTCGTTGTCGTCTTTCGCCAGTTTTTCCAGCATTTGCAGAACACGTTTGGTCAGCGCACTGCGCAGGTTCTGAGTAATGCGGCTGTCCTGAAGAATTTCGCGGGACACGTTCAGCGGCAGATCGTTGGAATCTATCAGACCACGCACGAAACGCAGGTAGTTCGGCATGAACTGCTCGGCTTCGTCCATGATAAACACGCGCTGAACATACAGTTTCAGGCCGTGCTTGTGATCGCGGTTCCACATATCCCACGGTGCCTGTGAAGGGATGTACAGCAGGCTGGTGTATTCCTGCTTACCTTCAACGCGGTTGTGGCTCCAGCTCAGCGGATCACTGAAGTCATGGGAAATATGTTTGTAGAACTCAACGTATTCTTCGTCGGTGACTTCAGACTTGCCACGGGTCCACAGGGCCTGTGCCTTGTTGATTTGTTCCCAGGTGACAGTGCCGTCTTCTTCGTTACGGGTTTCAACTTCAACCGGCAACGCAATATGGTCAGAGTATTTGCTGATGATGGAGCGCACGCGCCAGTCATCAAGGAATTCGTCCTGATCTTCGCGCAGATGCAGGGTGATTTCAGTCCCGCGATCGGCTTTCTCGATATCCGCCAGGGTATATTCACCTTCACCGGCAGATTCCCAGAACACGCCTTCGTCAGCGCTGGCACCGGCCGCACGGGTGCGCACGGTCACTTTGTCGGCCACGATAAAGGCAGAGTAGAAACCGACGCCAAACTGGCCGATCAGCTGGCTGTCTTTCGCCTGCTCAGAACCGACAGATTGCAGGAAAGCTTTGGTGCCGGATTTGGCGATAGTACCGAGGTTGTCGATGACTTCATCGCGGCTCATACCGATACCGTTGTCGCTCAGCGTCAGGGTGCGTTTTTCTTTATCAAACGCCAGACGCACGTGCAGTTCGCCATCGCCTTCATATAACTCAGGCGTGGACAGCGCGCGAAAGCGCAGTTTGTCAGCCGCATCGGAAGCGTTGGAGATTAACTCACGCAGGAAAATTTCTTTGTTTGAATACAGAGAATGGATCATCAGATGAAGAAGTTGTTTTACTTCAGACTGGAATCCGCGTGTCTCTTGTCCTTTCATACTCATCAAATTACCTCAATCCAGATACTGTTATTGACCAAATCAGACGTTGAGGAATAAGTGGGGTTAGGGACGGGGGTTTTCAAGCATGCGGCAAAATAATTTAGAAGAAATTCAGCAGGACAGGAGAAAGTAAACCGGGCGCGCTGTGCTGCGCCCGATCCATAACAGTCAGAACTTGAACGGATTACGTCCGGCGAGAGAATGTGACAGCGTGGTGCCGTCCACCATATCCAGTTCGCCACCGACCGGCACACCGTGCGCGATACGGCTCGCCAGCACGCCGTACTGGCCGCACATTTCAGCGATGTAGTTGGCCGTCGCTTCACCTTCGACCGTCGGGTTAGTCGCAAGGATCACTTCCTGAATGTTTTCACTTTCAAGACGCTCTTCCATACGGCCCAGACCAATGTCGTCCGGCCCGATGCCATCAAGCGGTGACAGGTGACCCATCAGCACAAAATAGCGACCAGAGAACTGACCGGTTTGTTCTATCGCGTGAATGTCTGCCGGGCTTTCCACCACGCAAATCTGGCCGTTTTCTTTACGCCGTGGATTGGCGCAAATCGTACAGATTTCCTGCTCGGTGAACGTACGGCAATCGGCACAGTGGCCGATTTCAGACATCGCACGCGTTAAAGACTGCGCCAGCCGCATTCCGCCGCTGCGATCGCGTTGCAGCAGCTGAAATGCCATACGTTGCGCAGACTTCGGACCAACGCCCGGCAGGCAACGCAACGCCTCCATTAAAGATTCAAGGAGAGGGCTGGTTTGCATCAGAACGGCATCTTAAAGCCTGGTGGCAACTGCATGCCGCCAGACACGGCTGCCATTTTTTCTTTCTGAGTTTCTTCGATACGACGTGCAGCATCGTTGAACGCCGCAGCGATCAAATCTTCCAGCATGTCTTTATCGTCTTCCAGCAGGCTTGGATCGATTTCAACGCGACGCACATTATGCGCACCGTTGATGGTGATTTTTACCAGGCCAGCGCCTGATTCACCGGTGACTTCCAGCAGAGCGATTTCCGCCTGAGCCTGTTGCATTTTTTCCTGCATTTGCTGGGCCTGTTTCATCAGGTTACCAATGCCGCCTTTTCCAAACATAGTCTTCTCTCTCAGCAATGGCCGCGTCACAATCGCGGCGTTTAAATTGGGCGGATACTTTCTTCATCAAGCTCTGCGTCGAAGAACCGGCGCAGTGTCTGAATGTTGTTATCCGCAATAATTGACTGACGCGCCTGCGCCAGTTTTTCTTCATAAATGGCCTGTCGCCACTCAAGCGGCGTTTTCACCGCCAGATTATCATCTTCCAGCACGGTGAGTTCAACCGGTGTCTGATGCAGCGCCGATAAGGCCTCCGCCAGCACTTTCTGCGCGGACGGCGAATTCAGATGCTTTTGCGAAGAACGCAGGTGCAGGCAGATTTTGCCCGGTTCCGGCTGTTCCCGGTACGCATTCAGCGCCAGTTGCTGAACCAGTTTCGGAATGGTCAGACGGCTGATTTCGGCCGCCCATTCATCACGTTCAATTGCTTCTTCTGCCAGACGGGAAGCCAGTTCCGGCGATTTTTCATGCTCAAGAGCCGTTCGCAAGGCCTTCGGCGTGGCCACTGGCTCGGAGGACTCTTCCGGCTCAGTCAGCGCTTTCCAGCGGTACGCTTCTTCTTTGACCGGCGCAGCGGGCTCTTTCTTCGCGCTGGCCTGTGTCTGCGCACGTTCAGTCACCGAAGCGAGGCGCTCCAGTGCTGAGTTTGCCGGCCGCGCTTTTCCTGGCGCTGCCGGCTCAGCTTTTTTTGGGGTGGTACTCCCCTGCTGCCTGAGTAATTGTGTTCGCGCCTGCAACAGCTGTGCGGTGGAATCCGGCATCGAAGCCGGTTCTGCGCTGCCGTGCGGCGGTGGTGAATCATTGTGGCCCTGCTGCGGCGACGGCTGCTGCGGTGTTGCAGCGCGCGGCGCGGCATGCTGTGCTGGTGCGTGAGGTTGCGGCGCAACGTAAGCAGGTGCCGGTTGCGGAGCCGGTTCAGCAATGATCACCTTCGGATGGAAGGCCAGCGCGCGCAGCAGCGTCATTTCAACGCCCATGCGTTTGTCCGGCGCGTACGCCAGCTCTTTGCGGCCAATCAGTAAGGTCTGGTAATAAAGCTGAACGTCAGCCGGCGGAATGACACGCGCCAGTTCACGCAGGCGTTGTTCAATCGCCGCGTAATGATTATCGAGCACTGACGGCAACAGCTGAACCATGGCAATGCGGTGCAGCAGCGCCAGCGTTTCAACCAGCAGATTTTCCCAGTCCACGCCACGGGACGCGGCTTGCTCGACCTGCGCCATCATCTGACCGCCATCGGCGCTGACCAGCGCTTCCAGCATCGCCAGTGGCTGTTCATCGTCGAGGGTGCCGAGCATTTGTGCCACGGTTTCGGTGGTCACCGCGCCCTGCCCCATGGCGATGGCCTGATCGGTCAGGCTCAGCGCATCACGCATACTGCCGTCGGCAGCACGGGAAAGCAGCTGAAGCGCGCGCGGTTCAGTGGCAATGGTTTCCTGCGTTAATACGTTTTCGAGCTGTTTGCGGATTTGTTCCGGATCCAGCGCTTTCAGATGGAACTGCAAACAACGCGATAAAATCGTGACCGGTAATTTCTGCGGATCGGTCGTCGCCAGCAGGAATTTGACGTGCGCGGGCGGCTCTTCCAGCGTTTTCAACAGCGCATTAAAGCTGTGACGCGAGAGCATGTGAACTTCGTCAATCAGATAGACTTTGAAGCGGCCACGGGCCGGCGCGTACTGGACGTTATCCAGTAATTCGCGGGTATCTTCGACTTTCGTCCGGGAGGCGGCGTCGATTTCGATCAGATCAACAAAACGGCCCTGTTCGATCTCGCGGCAGTTATCACACACGCCGCATGGCGTGGAGGTGATGCCGGTTTCGCAGTTCAGTCCTTTCGCCAGCAGACGGGCAATGGTGGTTTTCCCCACGCCACGGGTACCGGAAAACAGGTAGGCGTGATGGATGCGCCCGAGCGACAGGCCATTAGCCAGTGCGGTCAGCACATGTTCCTGTCCGACGACGTCGGCAAAAGTTTGGGGGCGCCACTTACGGGCAAGAACCTGATAGCTCATTAACACTTCATCGTTGATTTATAATGAATAATTTGACGATACACGAAAAAACATCGTTTAACCCGTCTTTCTGCGCTGGTCTGCGAAACGGAGACTGAGGACTCAGCATAATGATGCCGGAGCCAGACTGCCACTTCTTAGTGTACCAGCAGGGTCGCCATCATTCCTATTACTTTACTTTTTGCGCAGCGCGCCGCAGTTTCTCCGCCTTCGTCCTCCTCCTGATAATTCGCGTCAGGGGATGAGGGCAAATTTTGTGCACTGATTACACTCAATTCACCTCTGTTCCGATAATGCTTCCTGCCCCGCGTAAGGAGAGCCATGAAACGCCTGACACTGCCGTTATTACTGCTCGTTTCCCCTGCTGCCCACAGCTGGACGCTGCAAGGGTTCCCCACGTTTGCCGAACCGGTGAGCGGAATATTCATCAGCCACGCCGCGCTACCCAAAGGTCAGCGCGCACTGGAATTACATCAGGATAATCAGTGCTGGCAACCCACCGGCGCGGTAAAGCTTAACGAGATGCTGTCGCTGCAACCCTGTGAAAACAATGCGCCGGTTAGCTGGAAACAGTTCCGCGCAGGGGATTATCAGGTGCGGATTGATACCCGCAGCGGCACCCCCACGCTTCAGCTGAGCCTGAAAACGGTGCAGGAAAGTGTCGCCGCCGTGACAAAAACCTGTCCGCGATGGGATGGCAAACCGCTGAACGTCGATGTCTCGGGCACATTTGCCGACGGCGAAACGGTGCGCGACTTTTATTCCGGCCAGACCGCACAGGTCACCGGCGGTCACATCACGATGACACCCGATCCGGCCAGCGGCGGCCTGCTGTTGCTCGAATCTGCGGAGCACAAAAAACCCGCCGCCTTTAGCTGGAAAAACGCCACGGTCTATTTCGTGCTGACCGACAGATTCGAAAACGGCAATCCGGATAACGATCACAGCTATGGCCGTCACAGTGACGGAATGCAGGAAATTGGCACCTTCCACGGCGGCGATCTGGCCGGGCTGACCGGCAAGCTGGATTATATGCAACAACTGGGCGTGAACGCGCTGTGGATCAGTTCTCCGCTGGAGCAGATCCACGGCTGGGTCGGCGGCGGCACCAAAGGCGATTTCCCGCATTATGCCTATCACGGCTATTACACCCTCGACTGGACAAAACTGGACGCCAATATGGGCACCGGCGAAGACTTGCAAAAACTGGTCAGCGAGGCGCACAAACGCGGGATCCGCATTCTGTTTGACGTGGTGGTCAATCACACCGGTTACGCCACGCTGGCGGATATGCAAACCTATCATTTCGGCTCGTTATATCTGAAAGGCAACGACATCGAAAAAACGCTCGGCAAAAACTGGACCGACTGGAAACCCGGCCCCGGCCAGAACTGGCACAGTTTTAATGATGACATCAATTTCAGTGACAAAGACGGCTGGAGCACCTGGTGGGGCAAAAAATGGATCCGCACCGACATTGGCGATTATGACTCACCCGGTTATGACGATCTGACCATGTCGCTGGCGTTCCTGCCGGATATCAAAACCGAATCCACACAAGCCAGCGGCCTGCCCGTTTTCTATCGTAACAAGCCAGACACCGCCGCCCGTGAAATTCCGGGGGCAACGCCGCGTGATTATCTGGTGACCTGGCTCAGCCAGTGGGTGCGGGATTACGGCATTGACGGATTCCGTGTCGATACCGCTAAACACGTGGAAAAACCGACGCTGGCCTTACTCAAAGCCCGCTCAGCCGAAGCGCTGAAACAGTGGAAAGCCGCCAATCCCTCCCAGGCGCTGGACGACACGCCATTCTGGATGACCGGTGAAGCCTGGGGTCACGGCGTAATGAAAAGTGATTATTACGACAATGGCTTTGACGCAATGATTAACTTTGATTTTCAGGATCAGGCCGCGGCGGCGCTGAGCTGTTTTGCCAATATCGATGCAACTTATCAGCAGATGGCAGAAAAAATGCAGGATGTTAATGTGCTGAGCTATCTCTCATCCCACGATACCCGGCTGTTTTTTGCGGCTGATGCCAAAGGATCTCTGTCTTTGCAGCAACGCGCTGCCGATGTGCTCCTGCTGGCACCCGGCGCGGTGCAGATCTTTTACGGCGATGAAAGCGGACGACAGTCTGGCCCGACGGGCTCGGACCCTTTGCAGGGAACGCGATCTGACATGAACTGGCAAGAACTGACCGGCGCGAAACAGGCGCTGCTCACGCACTGGCAAAAGCTGGGCATATTCAGGGAGCGGCATCCGGCGGTCGGCGCAGGGGTACAGAAATCGCAGCAGACGGCGCAATATTACGCCTTCAGCCGTCAGCATGATGACGATAAAGTGATGGTGGTCTGGGCGGGAGAAAGCGGAAAAGAGTAACGCAGAAAGCAAAAGGCCTCGCGTTAACGGCGAGGCCAGTTCACATCAACTGTTTATATCAATCAATGCCCGTCGAAAGAAACCAGGCTGTAACAGTGAATGTTCAGGGAGTTCAGGCGTTTTTCACCGCCCAGTTCCGGCAGATTGATGATGAAAGCAGCATCGGTCACTTCCCCACCCAGACGGCGGATCAGTTTCGCGGTGGCTTCAATGGTGCCACCCGTTGCCAGCAGATCGTCGATCACCAGAATTTTTTCGCCCGGCTGAATGGCATCCACGTGGATTTCCAGACTGTCAGTGCCGTATTCCAGATCGTAGGTTTCGCTGATGGTTTCACGCGGTAATTTACCCGGTTTGCGCACGGGCACGAAGCCTACGCCCAGAACCAATGCCACCGGGGCGCCAAACAGGAAACCACGTGCTTCGGTGCCCACCACTTTGGTGACACCAGCATCGCGGTAACGATCGGCCAGTAATTTAATGCTTTCAGCGTACGCTTTCGGGTCTTCCAGCAAGCTGGTGACGTCGCGGAACAGTATGCCTGGCTTAGGGTAGTCAGGGATGGTTTTAATACTGTCTTTAATAAACTGAAGCTGCTGTGCGGTAGCGGTCATAATGTCATTGCCTGATATAGCTGCTGTTCATACTTAAACGCGGGCGGTCAAATGTCCCCCGTCATGCTCTGTAAAAAGCATGTCGTCTAAGGAAGGAAATTGGGAGCGCACCGACGTACGAGATGCCCAAATCTATGCAAAGCCGCTTTAAAAAGCAACCCGCAGCCGGACATGATCGCCTTTTTTATTGCTCAAGGTCAACCACTGGTAATCGCCACATCATAAACAGCAGCATAAACATCATGCAGAGCAATAAAATACGCACCCATAATAACGGCACGAAATATATCGAGACGGCGAAAGTGACCAGAATCAGGGCAACCGCTTTGGGTTTTGCCCCTTTCGGCAATGCGCGATGTTGTTGCCAGTGGCGCAGATAGCTACCGAACCATGAACGGTGCAGCAGCCAGTGATGAAAACGCGGCGACGAGCGGGCAAAACACCAGGCGGCCAGCAAAAGAAACGGTGTGGTGGGCAGTAATGGCAGCACCACACCCAGCGTCGCCAGCACCACGCAGATCCAGCCAGCGATAATCAGTAGTACGCGTTTCATTCAATTCCTTTTAATTCGGATAAACCACGGCAAGTATTGCTCCGGCCAGTGTAAACTGACGCGGCAAAGCTGTCATATTTGCGAACTATCAATGGAGATTTCCCGTGAGCACAGAACGAATTTTACATGTCCTTGATCAGCAGATCGAAACACTATCGCGGGAAATTGAACCTATCGGCCATGTCTCCGCCACGCAGGCGCGCTTCGATATCGCCCTTTTTTCCACCAAAGGCACGCGTCTGCGGGATTATCTGGCAGAAATCAAAAATAATTTGCGTCAGCTGAATCAGGAAGTGGCAGAAAAGCGTTCCGCTCAGGTGGCTTTTATCGCAGAGCGGCTGGTGGCACAAATCACCGCCATGCAACGTGAACTCGCCACCCAGACCCTGCGGAAAACGCATCAGACACCTGAACGTAAAAGTCATGATAACTACACCAAACTGGCGGAAACACAGCAGTTTGAGCGTCGGCTGATTGCGATGATTGAGGACCGGGAAACGACGCTGGGACAACTGTCGACGTTCAGCGATCAGCAGCGCGTACAAAAGGAGCTGGCGGCATTAGAGGGACGGCTTATGCGTTGCCGCCAGGCGCTGGCAAAAATCGAGCGCCAGATTGAAAGACAGGAAAAAGGTTTTTGAATCTTTATCACATTTTTTTAATCCGGCCTGCTAACCCGGCCTTTTGTTATCTATAATGATAAGTCCAAAACCTGCTAATTATAATGTTGGCCAATATGTCAGTAGAAAATGCGCCTCCCGAACTTCAGCTTGCTGTCGATCTGATTTACCTGCTCGAGTGCAATGAAATCGCCCCTGAAACCGCCCTTGCCGCACTGGAAATTGTGCAGCGCGATTATCAGGAAAAGCTGAAAAACAGCAAAAGTTCGCTTTCAGTGAGTTACCTGTAAACCGTCAGCCTCGCTGAGCGCCGACCTGTGGCTGGTCAGGGGATCTGATACTTTCCCCTGATTTGCACTCCCTGCCTAACCTTGCGTGACCGCGTCCGGTTCATCTCCCGGCTGCCTCATCATCCGCTTCACTTCCTGAATTTCATTACCGTCCTGATTATGCAAATACACTTCGAGCTGATTGAAGGCGATATTGATGCCGTTCTCACGGCAAAGTTTATCAATGCTGCGGTTCAGTTCATCGACGGTGTAACTGCGGTCACCCAATTCACGGACGTACACGCGCAATTCATGATCCAGCGTGCTTGCGCCGAAGTTAAGGAAAAATACCAGCGGCGAAGGATCGTTCATTACCCGCGGGTTTTCATGCGCCGCCTGCAATAAAATCTCCTTCACTTTGTCGAGGTCTGACCCGTACGCCACGCCGATTTTTATCAGCACGCGGGTCACGGTATCGGTCAGCGACCAGTTGATCAGCCTTTCGGTCACGAAGGCTTTGTTGGGAATAATCACTTCTTTACGATCAAAGTCAGTGATGGTGGTGGCGCGGATCCGGATCCGGCTCACCGTGCCGGAGAAGCTGCCGATAGTCACGGTATCGCCGATACGTACCGGGCGCTCAAACAGGATGATCAGGCCGGAGACGAAGTTGGCGAAAATTTCCTGTAAGCCGAAACCAAGACCCACCGACAGCGCGGCCACCAGCCATTGTAATTTGTCCCAGGAAACACCGAGCGATCCGAGCGCAGTCACGGCACCGATCACCGTGATCGAATAGGTGAGGATCGTCGTAATCGCGTAAGAGGTGCCCTGCCGCAGTTGCAACCGCGAGAGAACCACCACTTCAAGCAAGCCCGGTAAGTTGCGCGTGAGCACATAAGCGACAATCACCGCCAGGAAGCCGAGCAGTAAATTCCCCAGCGTCACAGTTTGCTGTGTCACCGTGCCCGCGACCGTGCCGGAGTAATGCCACAGCGAAATACTGTCGAGATAAGAGATGACCGTCAGTAAATCCGACCAGATCCAATAGAACACTGACGCGAAAATAAAGAACAGCACCATGGTGGTCAGTCGCAATGACTGCTGGTTGATCTGATCCAGCCTCAGCGGAGGTTCTTCGAGCGGTTCATTTCCTTCCACGCCGTCTTTGACCGCCGTGGTCTGACGCCGTGCCAGCGCACGCCGGTACGCCAGACGCCGTGCCGCCACGCTCAGTCCGCGCAGCGCAGTAAGGTAGATAATGTTCCAGAATATCAGCAGATACAGGCTGTCAAGCCAGCGCCCGGCCAGACGCAGCGTGGTGTAAAAATACCCCGTGACCACCAGCCCGACGAGGAAAGCCGGCGCCAGCGCGATGGCCGTCACCATGACCAGACGAATGCTGTGTGAGTCTTTATCCCGCCAGCCGTCGCGCGCGATCGGAAAGACCAGCACCGTCAGCGCAATAAGCGTCAGGAAAATCACCACCTGCCCGATGATGTCATCCACCAGACCGAGCGGCGCTTTTTCACCACGCACCGACCAGAAAATCAGTGGCAGCATCACCAGACTCAGGCGGATCACCGAGCGGCGGTAATGCGCGCACGTCGTCGCGGGCATCGCGAAGTGGCGCTCATTGATTCCACCGGGTTTAAGTATGCGATAGCAGAATCCCATCACCAGCTGGAAAACGGCCAGCCGCTGCGAGAGCGTCCATAAGAAGTCGTTGAGTGCGATATCGCACTGCGAAAACCAGTAGCCAACACCGAGCATCAGTAATACGCCCGGCAACACGTTGAGCACCATCAGCAACAGCGCCTGCGGCGTGTGCATCTGGCTGTCGCGCCTGAGCTGCCCGACATCGTTACTCAGGCTTTCGATCCGCTGATTGATGTATTTTCTTCGCCACAGCAGCACAAGGATCGCCACCAGCAACGGAACGGTGACCGGCAACGAGTGAATCGCGCCAAGCATCAGCTCGCCACGGGGAATGCTGATGCTCAGACTGCTCAGCTGGTTTTTGACGTCACCGGGCAGCGATTTGATGAACTCCCAGTTCATCGGCTTATTACTGCTTACCCAGAAAATTTGCTGCGTCAGCGTTTCGGTCAAAGACTGGTTGATGCTGAGCAACTGCTGCTGATTAATCTGCAAATTAATCGCCAGCGAAAGCTGATTACCGAGCTGTTTATTCAGCTGATCCAGCAATTCACGGCGCATATCGACGATCTGATCTAACGCGTCGCTGATATCTTCATTAATGGTTTCTTTACTGTTGCTGACCACGCCCTGAATGTAGCTGTCACCCTGAAAAAGCGCATCACGCTGCTGGTTAATTTTGAACTGTTCCAGGCGTAAATCTGCAATACGCGTACTCATGTCGGTCACCAGCCCTGAAGGCGGGATGGTATTTTGCTGCTGCTGATAAAGGATTCGCGACAACAGGAGGCTGCCCTTGAGCACGTTAATCTGTTCTTTCAGGTCGTGCTCCGCCTGCGCTGAACGGTCCAGCCAGTTTTTCACCGTGATGTTGTTTTGCACCAGCTGATTGCCCTCTTCGGTCGCGGCAATCAGACGCTCACTCAGCTTGCGGTTGATGTCCAGCTCCTGCGCCACCAGCGGGTCGTTCTGAATATTGGAGGTGTCGTCCGGCGTCTGGGCTTCTTTCGCGGTGCGCTCGGAGAGGATCAGGCGCTTACCGTTCACCACCTCCTGTAATAACTGAGCGGTATGTTCAAGCTGATTAATATGCGCATTGGTGTAATCACGTTGTTTTTGCAGTAAATCTTGCAACGTGGTGTTGGCTTCAAGACTTTTACGTTGCAAATCAATCTGCGCATTCAGCAATGCCTGCTGGGTCACCAGCATGGTTTGCTGCGTATTACGTAAATCCTGCTGCCCTGGCGACATCCCGTTAAGCTGATTACGGATTTTCTGGATGGCCATGGAATAGGAATACATGGCGTTCTGTACCCTTTCCGGCTGGGTTTGCAGGGAGATTAACTGGGTGTTGAACGTCGAGAGATCTTCCTGTGAAGACTGAAGATCGTCGAGGGTATCGTTAAGACGGTTCTCCAGCTGGCGCAGGGCCAGAGAAGAAAGCTGCGCTTTATTCACGTCGTCTTTCGCGCTGTTTTTGAGTTGATCGAGCCCGTCCATTGCCGCGCGCAATTTCTGTGGCGCTTCGGTCACCTGCTGATGCAATTGCGTGGCATCCTGCTTCACGCGATCCAGCGCATCAAGATACTCAAGGGTGTGAATCAAATCCTGTTGTGACAATTTATCAACCGGCGTGAGATTTTTTTGCCGGTTAAGGGCATCGAGCTGGTTTTGCACTTCATTGCGGGAGGGAACATCGTTACTTGCCGCCAGAGAAGGAAGCGAGAAAAGTAAAAGTGCTGCGCACATAATGAGCGAATAAATACGAATTATCCCGTGTTTTTTCCGGGTTAATGTGCGGTCAGAAGGTGCAGTCAGAAACCGGATCAACATACGTAAACTTCAACTCATTTACCGAATGAATAGATGGTGACGACAATAGCAGCCTTCAGTTTGAAAGGAAGGGGAAAAGCGTTTCAGAATACAACATGCGATGGGCGATATTTTACATAGAATAAGGGATAAAGATTGCAGGCTTATTATTTTTACAGAAATGATTAATGCGGCGTTTTAGTTGAAATGAGATAGGAGGAATGGCGAAGCATATCAAGATAGGTATCGATGAATCTGCCGGCATTGGCTTCTAAATCAAAGCTTTCCGGTATAAATAACCAGTTTTCCATCAGACCCGTGATGTAAGCGCGCAGGATAATGGCCGCCTGGCGGGTATCCAGTTCGGCGGGCAACTGTTTTTCATCAATGCAGCGCAGTAGAATACGTTCAATTTTACCGTACCCTTCCATATAAAGTGATTTGCGCGCTTCGTGTACCGACGTCATCTCCCCAACAAATTCACATTTATGGAATATAATCTCCATCAGTGCTTTACGTTGTGTATCGGTCACCGTAGAAACAAGAATGTAAATTAAGATTTCGCGCAAAATGCGCAGTGGATTATTCGGAAACTTTGTCTGATACTCTACTTCGAGCACTTTTATACGGGATTCATAGGCTTCCCAAATCGCGTTAAACAGTTCTACTTTGTTCCTGAAATGCCAATAAATTGCGCCCCGCGTCACACCGGCTGCATTCGCAATATCAGTCAGTGATGTCGACGATACCCCACGGGCAGAAAACTCTCGCACAGCAGCATCCAGAATCTGTTGTCTGGTTTCCAGCGCCTGTGATTTGGTTTTTCGTGCCATAGGTTTATCTTTCAGGGGAGTTTGATTTACATACATTCTTGAATGTATGTAACATAGCATGCACATACTAAAAGCGCAGCAATGGATTTGGAATGTTGTGATCCATTGGACAATTTGAAATCGGACACTTGAGGTTTATTTATGAACAAAAACAGAGGGTTAACGCCTCTGGCGGTAGTTCTGATGCTATCCGGAAGCATAGCACTTACAGGATGTAACGATAAAGAAGCTCAACAAGGCGCACCCCATGCTCCGCAGGTTGGCGTCGTTACCCTGAAAACTGAACCGCTGAATGTGACTACCGAACTTCCAGGTCGTACTGCTGCTTTCCGCATTGC
Source organism: Rahnella sp. Larv3_ips (assembly GCF_003697865.1). NCBI lineage: Bacteria > Pseudomonadati > Pseudomonadota > Gammaproteobacteria > Enterobacterales > Yersiniaceae > Rahnella > Rahnella sp. Larv3_ips. The sequence goes on from NZ_MJIB01000005.1 coordinate 614,015, forward strand.
TGAAGTACGTCCGCAAGTTGGCGGTATCATTCTGAAACGCAACTTTGTTGAAGGCAGCGAAGTCAAAGCTGGCACCTCTTTATATCAAATTGATCCAGCCACTTATCAGGCCGCGTATGACAGCGCTAAAGGCGATCTGGTTAAAGCTCAGGCCAACGCACAGATTTCCCGCGTGACCGTGAATCGCTACAAACCTCTGCTCGGCACCAACTACATCAGTAAGCAAGATTACGACACCGCAGTCGCAACCGCTGCGCAAGCTGATGCTGCCGTGGTCAGTGCTAAAGCGGCCGTCGAAACCGCCCGTATCAATCTGGCTTACACCAAAGTCACCTCCCCTATCAGCGGACGTATCGGTATTTCGTCTGTGACTGAAGGTGCGCTGGTGTCAAACGGTCAGGCGACTGCGCTGGCGACCGTGCAACAACTCGATCCTATCTACGTTGACGTGACTCAGTCGAGCAACGATTTCCTGCGTCTGAAACAGGAACTGGCTGACGGCTCCCTGAAACAAGCCAACGGTAAAGCACAAGTCAAACTGCTGATGGACAACGGTAAGGAATATTCACAGGCGGGTACATTAGAATTCTCTGATGTGACTGTTGATGAAACCACGGGCTCTATTACGCTGCGTGCCATCTTCCCGAATCCACAGGACTCACTGCTGCCAGGTATGTTTGTGCGCGCGCGTCTGGATGAAGGCGTAAACAACAACGCTCTGCTGGTTCCTCAGCAAGGTATTACCCGTAACCCACGTGGTGATGCAACGGCGATGGTGATTGGTGCTGACAACAAAGTTGAGCTTCGTACCGTGACGACCACACAAGCAATCGGCGATAAATGGGTTGTGACCGATGGCCTGAAAAGTGGCGATAAAGTCATCGTAACAGGTCTGCAAAAAATTAAGCCGGGCGTACAGGTTACTGCACAGGAAGTTGATCAAAAAGCAGCTGCATCCGATACAGCGACGAAGTCTTAATAGGAGCCGGTAATTCATGGCTAAGTTTTTTATAGATCGTCCCATCTTTGCATGGGTGATCGCCATCATCATCATGTTGGCAGGGGCATTGGCAATTCTTAAATTGCCTATCGCACAGTATCCAACGGTTGCGCCACCGGCTATCCAGCTGACCGCAACTTATCCGGGCGCCGATGCGCAAACGGTTCAGGATACGGTCACCCAGGTTATTGAACAGAACATGAACGGTATCGACAACATGATGTACATGTCGTCGACCAGTGACTCTTCAGGTACTGTCCAGATCACTCTTACGTTTGCTTCCGGTACCGATGCGGATATCGCACAGGTTCAGGTTCAGAACAAACTGCAGCTGGCAACGCCGTTGCTGCCGCAGGAAGTTCAGCAACAGGGTATTTCCGTAGAGAAATCGAGCAGCAGCTTCCTGATGGTCGCAGGCTTTATTTCTAATAACGGCACAATGACGCAGGATGATATCGCCGACTACGTGGGTTCGAACATCAAAGACCCGGTCAGCCGTACATCAGGCGTAGGTGACGTTCAGCTGTTTGGTGCTCAGTACGCGATGCGTATCTGGATGGATCCGAACAAACTGAACAACTTCCAGCTGACGCCGGTTGATGTCATCAATGCCATTAAAATCCAGAACAACCAGATTGCAGCAGGTCAGCTCGGTGGTACACCGCCGGTTCCTGGTCAGCAGCTGAACTCCTCTATCGTGGCTCAGACACGTCTGAAGTCCGCCGATGAGTTCGGTAAAATCATTCTGAAAGTGAATCAGGACGGCTCTCAGGTTCGCCTGAAAGACGTGGCGAAGATTGAACTGGGTGGTGAAAACTACGACGTTATTGCCCGCTTCAACGGACAACCTGCTTCCGGTTTGGGTATCAAACTGGCGACCGGCGCGAACGCCCTTGATACAGCCGCATCGGTCAAGGCAACGCTGGCTAAACTGCAGCCGTTCTTCCCGGCAGGCCTGGAAGTTGTTTATCCTTATGACACCACGCCGTTTGTAAAAATCTCGATTAAAGAAGTGGGTAAAACACTGTTCGAGGCCATCGTCCTGGTATTCCTGGTGATGTTCTTGTTCCTGCAAAACTTCCGCGCAACGCTGATCCCAACGATTGCCGTTCCGGTGGTATTGCTCGGTACGTTTGCCGTCCTTTCTGCGTTTGGCTATTCGATAAACACCCTGACGATGTTCGGGATGGTGCTCGCGATAGGCTTGCTCGTCGATGACGCCATCGTCGTGGTCGAGAACGTCGAGCGCGTCATGGTTGAAGATGGGCTGCCACCGAAAGAAGCTACCAAGAAATCCATGGAGCAAATCCAGGGTGCACTGGTGGGGATCGCGATGGTGCTGTCCGCAGTATTCATCCCGATGGCCTTCTTCGGCGGTTCGACCGGGGTTATCTATCGTCAGTTCTCCATCACCATCGTATCTGCCATGGTGCTGTCGGTTCTGGTGGCAATGATTCTGACGCCGGCGCTTTGTGCGACCATGCTTAAGCCGATTGCCAAAGGCGAGCACCACGAGAAGAAAGGTTTCTTCGGCTGGTTTAACAAGAAATTTGAGCAAAGTACGCACCACTACACCGACAGCGTGGGTAACATTCTGCGCAGCACGGGCCGTTATCTGGTGATTTACCTGCTGATCGTTGTCGGCATGGCATTCCTGTTCATTCGCCTGCCAACCTCCTTCCTTCCGGAAGAAGACCAGGGCGTATTCCTGACCATGGCACAGTTGCCTGCAGGTGCAACCCAGGAACGTACACAGAAAGTGCTCGATGAAGTCAGCGATTACTATCTGACGAAAGAAAAAGCCAACGTAAACTCCGTGTTTACCGTTAACGGCTTTGGTTTCGCGGGTCGTGGTCAGAACACCGGTATCGCGTTCGTCAGTCTTAAAGACTGGTCTGAGCGTAGCGGCGCTGAAAACAAAGTTCCTGCGATTGCAGGCCGTGCAATGGGCGCATTCAGCACCATTAAAGATGCCATGGTGTTCCCGTTCAACTTACCGGCAATTGTTGAGTTGGGTACGGCGACAGGCTTCGACTTCCAGCTGATTGACCAGGCTAACCTCGGGCATGACAAACTGACGCAGGCACGTAACCAGTTGCTGGGCATGATTGCTGAGCATCCGGACTTGCTGACTCAGGTTCGTCCGAACGGTCTGGAAGATACTCCACAATATAAAATCGAAATTGATCAGGAAAAAGCCACGGCGCTTGGCGTGTCTATTTCCGACATCAACACCACGTTAGGTGCTTCGATTGGTGGTAGCTACGTCAACGACTTTATCGACCGTGGTCGCGTGAAGAAAGTGTACGTGCAGGCTGAAAACAAGTACCGCATGTTGCCTTCAGACATTAACAATCTGTACGTCCGCGGCAGCGCGGGTCAGATGGTGCCGTTCTCCGCGTTCTCCAGCGCGAAATGGGAATACGGTTCACCGCGTCTGGAACGTTATAACGGTTTGCCATCGATGGAAATCCTTGGTCAGCCAGCTCCGGGCAAGAGTAGTGGTGATGCCATGGCGATGATGGAGTCTCTGGCTTCTAAACTGCCAAGCGGCATCGGCTATGACTGGACGGGTCTGTCTTATCAGGAACGTTTATCCGGTAACCAGGCTCCGGCGTTGTACGCTATCTCGCTGATTGTCGTGTTCCTGTGTCTGGCGGCGTTGTATGAGAGCTGGTCGATTCCATTCTCGGTCATGCTGGTCGTTCCACTCGGTGTTGTGGGTGCGCTTCTGGCAGCAACGATGCGCGGTCTGAGCAACGACGTTTACTTCCAGGTGGGTCTGTTAACCACCATAGGGCTGTCAGCGAAGAACGCCATATTGATTGTTGAGTTCGCCAAAGACCTCATGGATAAAGAAGGTAAAGGGCTGATCGAGTCAACGCTGGAAGCCGTCCGTATGCGTCTGCGTCCGATACTGATGACGTCACTGGCCTTCATCCTCGGTGTAATGCCGCTGGTTATCAGCTCCGGCGCAGGTTCCGGTTCTCAGAACGCCGTAGGTACCGGCGTTATGGGCGGGATGATCACGGCAACGCTGTTGGCGATCTTCTTTGTTCCGGTCTTCTTCGTGGTGGTTCGCCGCCGCTTCGGTAAGAAGAATGAAGACATTGAACATACGCATAAAGTAGAGCATCCGACGCTGTAACCGGATCCCCTACCCTGACGAAAGGCCGCTTATGCGGCCTTTTTTTTCGTCTGATGCTTGAACATGAAAACAGATGGGCGCATACTTATTGTTATAGTATAACATAACATTTAGAGGCATTATGAAACCCGCTATCCATCCTGCTTACCGCACGGTTGTATTTCACGACACCAGCGCTAACGAATACTTCAAAGTCGGTTCGACCATCTCGACTGACCGTACCATTGATCTGGAAGGTGTCACTTTCCCCTATATCACTATTGAAGTGTCTTCCGCATCGCATCCGTACTACACCGGCAAGCAGAAAGAGTATTCAAAAGAAGGCAGCACCGCACGCTTCAACCAGCGTTTCGGCAGCTTCCTCGGTAAGAAGTAATCAGCATCAGGGAGAATTTTTATGCAGGTTCTGAGTTCACTACGTTCGGCTAAAAAACGTCATCCGGATTGCCGCGTTGTTCGTCGTAAAGGACGAATTTATGTGATTTGCAAAAGCAATCCACGGTTTAAAGCCGTGCAAGGCAAGAAGAAAAAACGCTAAGCGCTGTCTCATACGGCCTTACGCCTGAAAAAACAAAAGCCCCGTCGCTTGCCCGACGGGGCTTTTTCTATGCTAAGACATGATGTAAATCTCCCCACGTACAAACCGTGGGGAGGGTAGTTCTTATTTCATGCTGGCGACAATTGTCTCAACGTTATGTTTGAACGCTTTGACGTAAGTCGTTGCCGGGCCTTGTGGCCCTGACAGCGCTTCCGGATACAACTCCCCACCCGGTTGTGCTCCGCTGGCGGCAGCAATCTGCTTCACCAGGCGCGGATCGGTCTGATTCTCGATGAAATAGGTTTTTACCTTCTCATCTTTGATCTGCTTAATCAAAGACGCCACACCGCTGGCGCTGGCTTCCGATTCAGTTGAAAAGCCTACCGGCGCCATAAAACTCACATGGTATTCCTGACCGAAATAACCGAAAGCATCATGGCTTGTCAGCACTTTACGTTTTGACTGAGGAATGCCGGCGAACTCGGTTTTCGCCCACGAATCCAGTTTTTGCAGTTGTTCAATGTAGGCCTTACCACGCTGACGGAAATAATCAGCATCTTGCGGATCGGCTTTGATCAACGCATTCATCACGTTAGTCGCATAAATCACACCATTTGCCATACTGTTCCAGGCATGTGGATCTGTGATTTGCTTTCCGTCTTCTTCCATTTTACGGGAATTGACACCTTCAGATGCCGTCACCAGATGGCCTTTGTAGCCCGATGCCGTCACCAGACGATCGATCCAACCTTCCAGCCCTAAGCCACTGACGAAAACGACATCAGAGGCGTTGATGGCTTTGCTGTCCTTTGGCGAGGGTTCGAAACTGTGCGGATCACCATCCGGTCCCACCAGCGAAGTGACCTTCACGTGCTCGCCTCCCACCTCCTGAACAATGTCACCCAGAATAGAAAAACTGGTCACCGCATTCACGGTTTTCGCCATCGCCAGCGGGCTCGACAGCAGGGCAGCTACTGCGAGTGATACAGGTAATACTTTCATCATGTCCCCTTAATTGTGGTACTGCATTTTCATTGTTTTACTGCTAACAACGCGAGGCCGTTAACATCCCGCCCCGCCTTCCAAATAATACTGAAATAAAGAAAATCACCGTTGCGCTGAGGACGATCGCCGGTCCGGCGGGCAATGAGGCGTAATAAGACCAGATCAGCCCGACAACGCTGGAGAGGATGCCGATAATCATCGCGCTCAGAAGAGTGTGAGGTAAATCCCGTGCCCAGAATCGCGCGCTGGCCGCGGGTAACATCATCAACCCGACGGACATCAGCGTGCCGAGGATTTGAAAACCGGCCACCAGATTGATCACCACCAGCGCCAGAAAAATGCCGTGGATCACCGCCAGCCATTTTCCGGCGCTGACCCGCAAGAATAACGAGTCAAAAGACTCAATCACCAGTGCGCGATAAATGCAGGCGAGCATCAGTAATGACGCGCTGCTGATGATCCCAACCATGATCATCGCGGAAGAATCGATGGCCAAAATGGAGCCAAAAAGCACATGCAGCAGGTCAACGCTCGACCCCCGCAACGAAACCAAGGTGACGCCCAGGGCAAGCGAACCGAGATAGAACCCGGCAAAACTGGCATCTTCTTTCAATTGCGTTTTACGACTCACCAGCCCCGATAACATCGCGACCGCTAACCCGGCAATAAATCCGCCAATGCCCATCGCCACCAGTGACATACCCGAAATCAGATAACCGATCGCCGCGCCCGGTAAAACGGCATGAGAAAGCGCATCCCCCACCAGGCTCATGCGACGTAACAGAAGGAAAACACCCAAAGGCGTGGCGCTTATCGATAACGCAATACACGCGATCAAAGCACGGCGCATGAATCCGAATTCAATAAACGGGTCGGCAAGCAAATGGAAAAGCATCATGAATTTGCGACTCCCGCCGCCAGAGCAAAAGGTTCTACCGAGACACAGGCATGCGACGGGTTGGGGAAATGGCTCAGAACCTCGCGGGCGCTTCCCCACAGATTCTGCTGAGCACTGAGGTAGAGCACGTCAGGAAAATGCCGCGCTACCATAGAAATATCATGCAAAACCGCGATGACGGTCTTACCTTCCTGATGCCATTGCGCAATCACATTTAACAACAGCGCGGTGGTCTGGCTGTCAATGCCGGTAAAAGGCTCATCAAGCATAATCAGGGGCGCCTGCTGGACCAGCAAGCGGGCAAACAAGGTGCGTTGCAGTTGTCCGCCGGAGAGCGAACCTACCGGGTAATGTTCCATTCCGGTCATGCCAACGGTTTCCAGCGCCTGCGCAACATTTGCCGCAGACTGCCGGTTAATACCACCAAATAAACCGCTCTGCGGCCAGCACCCCATGGCGACAAGATCCACAACGCTGATGGGAAATCCGCGATCCAGTTCAGTCTGCTGAGGTAAGTAGGCCAGGCGCGGCCGCTGGCCCTGACTGAAAGTAAAATCTCCCGTAATCGCCTGTTGCAGGCCTGCCACTGTTTTTAAGAAAGTCGATTTACCGGCACCGTTAGCGCCAATCACCGCCGTCAGCGAACCCGTTAAAAATCGTCCACTTAGCGGCATCGCAACAGCGCGGCGGTCATAGCCGACTTCAAGATTGTTAACGAAAATCATGGTAGCGAAATCGCCCAGTAAATTGCGGTCCAGAGAACAACGAGCACGGCCAAAACCCCCATGCAGCGTAGTGGCGAAGAAATGGTAAAGAGTGTTTTAGTCATGGCGCCCCCAAATAGTTATAATATAACATCACATGAAGGCGTTTTTATCAATACATGAACTGTTTCAGTTTCTTAACGGCGTGAAGTCCCCCAAAACTGTAAGAAAAGGGTAAAAAATAATGTACATATCCTAAACATGATGAAAATCAACTGACTATGCGTAAAGGCATTGGAAATTTTTTTTTCCACTAAATCCACAGAATACTCAAAGTATGTAATAATGAAGAGATACAGGTTTAGAGGATAAAAGGCGTGCGGAAAATCATTCCCGGTAATATTTATGGGCAAAATCCGTCTCTTAAAACGTTACAAGAGATTATTGAACGTTCTTTATCTGAAATTGAAGAACCTTTAATTGGCGATTTATCTTATTTTTCTGAAAATGCCCGTTATGAGCCGAATTCCATGGAAATCGTGTCTATAACTCAAACAGGCAAAAGCATATATTCAATGAGTTACAGGTTCAAATGGACGATTTTCAATGGATGCCTGGACATTAATGCTGATGAATTCACAACGCAAAATGTCACATTCTCAGTCACCTCTGAAGGGCTTGAGTTTGATATTATTGATATGTCCAGAGGAACAACTTCAGACGAATTGTAAGTTTGAGTAATACGTTTGCACAGCGTTCTAAAAATGAATTATATTTAAACCGTTGACTGTAGAATTATCCCATGTAAAACCTCCTGTCTGAGTCCGTTTTATTGTGATTGTTACTGATGTTTAACTCATGATGTGTAGTTCTTAAAAAGTGTAGTGAGAGCTGTTTCCTGTAAGCCATTAAGTTTTGTTGTTTACTCACAGAGTGTTATCAACACCGAATAAACCATTACGGAGGGGATGATATGGATGAGTACTCGCCTAAGCGGCACGATATCGCTCAGTTACGATTCCTGAATGAAATGTTGTATGATGAAGGGATTGCGACACTGGGTGACAGTCATCATGGTTGGGTCAATGACCCTACATCAGCTGTTAACCTGCAACTCAACGAACTGATAGAACACATTGCATCTTTTGTGATGAGTTTTAAAATTAAGTACCCCGACGATAACCATTTAAGTGATCTGGTTGAAGAGTATCTGGATGATACCTACACCCTCTTCAGTAATTATGGAATTAACGATTCTGATTTACGCCAATGGCAAAAGACCAAAAAGCGATTATTCAGAATGTTCTCAGGGGACTACATCTGTACCCTAATGAAGACTTGAGTAATAATTTATATGTTGTCATCAGAAAAAAATGAAAAGGCTACGATGAACAAAATCGACTATTTGATGCGTTTAAGAAAATGCACCACTATTGATACGCTTGAACGTGTTATTGAAAAAAATAAGTATGAGCTTTCCGACGACGAACTCGAATTGTTTTACTCGGCAGCTGACCATCGTCTGGCTGAACTGACGATGAATAAGCTATACGATAAAATCCCCGTTGCCGTATGGAAGTTTGTACGTTAAGTGCTTGCACTGAGCCGAATTATCGTGCGGCTCAGTGTTTATTATTTCAGCAATACTACGTTAGCGTTGTTAAACAATTTTCCTCACAGCACTCTTTCATTCTTTTCTTTGATTCGTTGATGAAACGTCTTTAAGAGAAATTGAAAACACTGTTCTGTTTTTGCTGATCGTAATGGAACCGGTTTACGCATCATGGCGACCGTTCGACTTAACATTGGCTGCTGCAAGTGGATCACCGTTAATTCATTATCGTTCAGCGTTGCCGTGTATAATTCCGGTAAAATCGCCAATGCCATGCGCGACCGTACCAGTCCATATAACGTTTCCTGAAAATCTACCCGGTAGCTGACGCGTAAATTCAGATGATGACTCTCATTCATCGCCGTCACCAGCCTGCTTACATTTCCTTTTGAAAACAACGCAATGTCCCTTTTTGCCAGTTGCCGCCACGGGATGTTATGCCCTTCTGCCAGCGCATCATCACGCCTGATCACCACGACAAACGGATCTTCGAGCAGCGGATATATTGCTATCGATTCCGGTACGGTACTGTCGGTAGCGCCGATACCAAAATCAACAGAACCGTTCTCGAGTTCCAATAATAATGCGTCATTTGTCAGGTCATGGAATTCCACACGCATATCAGGGAAATATTCAGATAATAATTGTGGCACCGCCGGAAATAATAATGTGCTGACGGAAGGCACTAATCCGATACGTAAAGTTCCATCTCCGCCCTGGTGCATAATTTGCTGCATATCATCGAACACGCTGTGAGCAGTATTCAATAAGCGTTCTGCATACGGCAGCACAGCTTCGCCCTGCTCAGTCAGCCTGACGTTCTGCGCCGTCCGGTGCAATAACTTCCCACCCAACACGGATTCAATTTGTCGCAGCGCACTGCTTAACGCAGGTTGGCTGATTGCCAGACGGTTCGCCGTTTCAGTAAAACTGCGCAATTGCGCCAGCGTCACAAAATATTGAATTTGCTTGAGAGACAGCGCAGGCAGACGACGCCAGGGTTCAGACATAATGTGCAGAGGTTCCGGTCAAAATAGAAAACGTTTGCCCAGCATAACCGCATCTTATAATCGGATAAAATAAATCATCTGTGCAAAGCCCCTTCCTCTCCCTACATTAGCCACATCATTCTGCAAATCCGGAAACTGCTATGACCGAGAACCTCGCTTCCCTGCCCTTACGCCAGCGGGCGATTGATGCCGCATTAGGGAAAATTCCTTTTGACCATTTGCTGATCAACGCAAAGATCGTCGACATGGTGACGGGTGAGGTCCGTAATGCAGACGTGGGTCTGGTCGGTCACATGATTGCCAGTGTCCACCCACGTGGAAAATTTACCCGGTCGGAAAATATTGATGACTTATCAGGTCTTTATCTTTCACCCGGCCTTATCGATACCCATGTTCACATTGAAAGCTCCCACCTGCCCCCTGAAAAATATGCGGAGATCGTTGTCGCTCAGGGGACGACGACCGTGTTTTGGGATCCTCATGAGCTGGCAAATGTGCTGGGCGTGGCCGGCGTTGAGTACGCAGTCAAAGCCAGCCGGGGTTTGCCATTGCGTGTGATTTGCGCGGCGCCTTCCAGCGTGCCTTCAACGCCGGGTCTGGAAATGTCGGGTGCAGATTTCAAAGGCCAGGAAATGCAAACCATGCTGAGCTGGCCCGAAGTTGCCGGCGTCGCGGAAGTCATGGATATGTATGGCGTGCTGAACGGCAGCGAACGCATGATGGAAATCCTTGATGCCGGATTACGCAGCGGCAAACTGATCGAAGGCCATGCGCGCGGGCTTAAAGACGAGCAGCTCCAGGCCTATCTGGCGGCAGGTGTGACTTCCGATCATGAACTGACCTCAGCGGAAGATGCGCTGGAGAAATTGCGCGCAGGCCTGACTCTGCAAATTCGTGGTTCTCATCCTTATCTGCTGCCGGATATTGCTGCCGCTCTGCTGGCCTTACCGCATCTTTCCTCGCAAATTACGCTGTGTACTGACGACGTGCCACCGGATCATCTGCTGGAAAAAGGCGGACTGATCGCGCTGGTCAAACTGCTGATCTCCTTTGGCTTACGTGCTGAAGACGTGTTGAGAATGGCGACATTTAACGCCGCCATCCGTATGCGCCGCTCAGATCTCGGGCTGATTGCCGCTGGCCGCACTGCTGACATTATTGCATTCGACTCTCTTGAGACGCTCAACCCGCGCAAAGTGTATGTCGCCGGAAACTGCGTTGCAGAACACGGGGAAATGTTATTCAGCCCCGCTGCCGCCAGTGACGTTATCCCGCCACGCGACACCATGCGCCTGCAAAAAGTGGCCGAAGCTGATTTCCATTTTAAAATCCCCGGACTGAAAAAAGGTAAGGCGCGCTTACGTAACATCAAGGGCGCTCGCTTCACGCAATGGAGCGAAGTGATTGTGGAAGTCAAAAGCGGAGTCGTACAAATTCCGGAAGGTTTCAGCCTGATTTGGGTACAGCACCGGCATGGGCGTCATGAAGCCACGCCGAAAATGGCGTTGCTGGAAGGCTGGGGAGAATTACGCGGAGCGATAGCCACCTCTTACTCCCATGACTCACATAATCTCGTGGTTATTGGCCGTCATCCCGCCGACATGATGCTGGCCGCCAATCAGCTGATCGCCAGCGGCGGCGGTATGGCGCTGAGCCAGAACGCGACGTTGCTGGCCAGTGTCGATATGCCGATTGCCGGAATGCTCTCAGATTTACCCGCAGACGTGCTGGCCGCACAGTTTAAAAACCTTCGCGAGCTTAGCGCGCAGATCGCTGACTGGGAGCCGCCGTACCGGGTCTTTAAAGCGATCGAAGGAACCTGTCTCGCCTGTAATGCTGGGCCACATCTGACGGATTTAGGGCTGACGGATGGCGGATTGCGCGAGATTGTCGATCATGTTTTGGAAATCTGGCCCGACGAGGCCTGATCTTTATTAATAAGAAACACAAAAAAAACAGCACGCACCACTCATTAATGACGATGTTCAGGGGAATTTTATGACCGACAGCTCTGTGAAAAATGTGACAGCCTCATCGGGTGAAAGCTGGTTGCAGCGCCGCTTTCAGCTTCGTCAGCGGGATACGAAAGCGAAAACCGAATGTCTGGCCGGGATCACCGGTTTTCTGGCAGCGGCTTATTTGCTGATAGTGATCCCCGGTCTGCTGGCGGCGGGTGGCATGGATAAAGGAGCCGCCACCACCGGCGTCATTTTGGTATTTGTGTTGGGCTCTTTGCTGATGGCGTTCTACGCGAATCTGCCGTTTATGGTTGGCCCTGGCATCGGCGGTTCGGTACTGGTCGGTATTACGCTGGCCGGAGACGGTATCACCTGGCCAATTGCGCTGGGTATCGCCTGCTGGTCAGGGATCTTATTTTTTGTGATGACGGTATTCGGCCTGCGTGAAGTCGTCACCCGCTCGGTTCCGCAATCCATCAAACTGGGTCTGACGGCGTCGATCGGTATTTTCGTCGCGCTGCTGGGTTTTCGTAATGCAGGCCTGGTGCTGGCCAATGCCAAAACGCACGCGCTGGCACTGGGCGATTTCACTTCTCCGGGTGCGCTGATTGCTTTGCTGGGTTTGCTGGTGGCAGTGGGTTTACAGGCTCGTAAAATCCCCGGCGCTATTCTCTGGGCGATTCTGCTGGCAACGGTGGCCGGGATCCCGTTTGGCGTAACGCATTTACCTGAACAGTGGATCGCTTTACCACATTCTCTCGCCCCGCTCTGGGGGAAAGTCGATCTGACTGGCGCTATCAATATCGCCTTCCTGCCATTTCTGTTTATCTTTTTCGCCTCAGAATTCTTCTCAACCATGGGCACCACGCTGGCGGTGGGCGGTGAAGCCGGACTGCTGGATGAACACGGCAACATGCCGCACATCAACCGGCCCTTTATGGTGGATTCGATTGCTGCGGCGCTGGGTCCGGTTGTCGGTATTCCTGCGGCAACCGCATTAATCGAATCCTCAGCGGCGGCTGAGGCGGGCGGGAAAACGGGTCTGACGGCGCTGGCGGCGGCGGTGATGTTCCTGCTGATGCTGCTGTTCACGCCGGTGGCACTGATGATCCCCAAAGAAGCGACCGCACCGGCGCTGATCCTCATCGGCCTGAATATGTTCAGTAATCTACGCAAAGTGGACTTAGCGAATTTCACCGATGCTTTACCGGTGCTGCTCATGGTGATGATTACCCTGATTTCCAACAGTTTTGGTACGGGCATCGCGGGCGGATTGCTGTTTTACATCATCATCAACGTGGTGGCAGGAAAAATGCGCGAAGTGCCGACAGGGCTGTATATCCTGGCAATCCCGCTGGTGTATTACTTCACGACGCTGGTGCATCACTGAAACAAAAGAAAAAAGAGACTGGCGTTAGGAATCGAAAAGAGAAGGCGTAAAGTTTGCGGGGCCTGAAATGGTGGAGGCCCTGCCAGCTACATCCCGGCACACACGACACCTGCTATGGCTGCTTCCTTCCGGACCTGACCGAGTTAACAAGTTAGTGTTGCGGGAGAACCAACAGGGCCCCCATTGTCGTTGTTGGCTTCTCTTCTCTTTACGGGAGAACTGAAGCGGTGGGCATTATCAGTGATGCCCACCGCAAAAGCAAGTTAACCGCCGACAACCGGTGTTTTCTTAAACAACAGCGCCGAAACTCGCCTGTCTGAGACGCAAAATTACGTCATACTGTCCGGCAGACACTGAGGAGGATGTAATGTCGGAGCCCGATAACTTTCGTCAGCGCGTATTTCAAATTATAGCGGCTATCCCCGCAGGCCAGGTCACAACGTACGGTAATGTGGCACAACTGGCAGGATCGCCACGCGCTGCCCGTCAGGTTGGCGGCGTGCTGAAGAAATTGCCCGAAGGCAGCACCCTTCCCTGGCACCGCGTGATTAACCGCCACGGCGAGATTTCATTGCAGGGTGAAGATTTTAAGCGCCAGCGTCAGGCGCTTCTGGCCGAAGGCGTCGTCTTTAGAAAAGGCAAAATCGATTTAGATAAGTATGGCTGGAAGTGGTAATGCACATAAAAAAACACCGCCGGAGCGGTGTTTATTGTTACAGCAGCAGACATTAATAAGCAGGCGACGGAGCGACTGCGCTGACCGGTGCCGGAGCGGTGCCTAATCCTGTCGGCTCAGACGGGTTGCTCAGTGGCCCTAATGCACCCGGCTTGGTGGCAACAGGAACGGAGACAACCGGGACAAGTTGCAGATCCGCACGTGTACCCTGTCCATTGTTAATCACTTCTTTAATGGAGTCGGTCACGAAGGTCATCTGACCATTGATGGTCACCGCCGCACTCAGGATAACGTGTGAGTTAGGTGGAATGTCCTGTGGGTTATACGGCAGGATAAACGTGAATGGTGCCTGCTTACCCTGCGTTCTCGCCACTTTCTGCGAGATCACACGCGATGGTGCATCAGCAACAGAGGCATCGGACAATGTCACGGTCAGTACCGCGTCAGGCGGCAACGCCACACGCTGAGCGATAAACACACTACCGGATACGTTTGGCCCCGTTATCGCGGGTTGGGTGGCCGGACTGGCTGCCGTATTCACCGGAGCCTGCTGCGCGGGTGCCTCATGATGCTGTGCGCATCCGGCAAGAGTCAGAGACAGCGCGGTTCCACCTACTATCTGCCAAAGTTTCATAGATCGTACTCCCTTTTTATTATTCGCTTGTCGACAAGCTGTAATAAACGCCGACATGAAAATGGTTTCTTTAACCAGCGTACCTGTTAATCATGGCACAATAATCTGAATTTTTCCTCCCGGTGGCTAAACAGGTCTTCTGAGCGCCCGTAAGATCCTCTATCATTAACAGGTTAGACCTGTGCTTTTGCTGCGCTTACGGGCTGCATCAGGCATGAATTAACCGGTAACTTTCATGAGGCCACTATGAGTCAGGCGTTAATAAATCTGCTGGATCTTCTGGATCTGGAAAAAATCGAAGAAGGGCTGTTTCGTGGTCAAAGTGAGGATCTGGGCTTGCGCCAGGTCTTTGGCGGGCAGGTTGTCGGGCAGGCACTCTACGCAGCCAAACAAACGGTGCCGGTTGATCGCGGGATCCACTCGTTCCACAGTTACTTTTTACGTCCGGGTGACAGCAGTAAACCGATCATCTATGACGTGGAAAACTTGCGCGACGGCAACAGTTTCAGCGCCCGTCGTGTGAAAGCGGTACAAAACGGTAAACCTATTTTCTACATGACAGCCTCTTTCCAGAGTCATGAAGAGGGTTTTGAACATCAAAACACCATGCCTGATGTACCGCCGCCCGAGTCACTGATTTCGGAGTCAGACATTGCCAAAAATCTTGCGCATCTGATCCCTGAAAAAATTCGTGATAAATTCCTCCGTCACCGGCCGATTGAAATGCGCCCGGTGAAATTCCATAACCCGCTGAAAGGCACTAAAGAAGAGCCGCACCGCGCGGTGTGGTTCCGCGCCAACGGCGAAATGCCTGATGATCTGCGCATCCATCAGTATCTGCTCGGTTATGCTTCAGACTTCAATTTCCTGCCGACCGCATTGCAACCGCACGGAATTGGTTTTCTGGAGCCTGGAATGCAGGTCGCGACCATCGATCATTCGATGTGGTTTCACCGGCCATTCCGTATGGACGACTGGCTTCTTTACGCGGTTGAAAGCACATCAGCTTCCGGTGCCCGTGGTTTTGTACGCGGTCAGTTCTATACCCGCGAAGGGGTGCTGGTTGCCACTACGGTGCAGGAAGGTGTGATCCGTCAGAGAACGGCAGAATAAGCTTTTCAGTCTGAAAATCAGGCATTAAAAAGGGGCGATAGTGATATCGCCCCTTTTGCTATTCATCATTATTTTTAGTTTTGGTACTGCCGTTCAAAAAGCGTTAGCGCACTGCCTTCTCTGAATGTATATGACTGAGATTACTGGTTGTAAGCATTTTCGCCGTGGCTGTTGACGTCCAGACCTTCACGTTCCTGTTCTTCAGGAACACGCAGACCGACCAGCATATCAGCTACTTTATAAGCGATGAAGGCAACAACACCTGACCAGACCAGCGTAACGCAGACGCTGAAGAACTGTACCCAGACCTGATGGCCCATGGTGACGCCTTCTGCATAACCCACGCCGCCCAGTGAGCTGGAAGTGAATACGCCGGTCAGCAGGCAGCCTACGATACCGCACACGCCGTGCACACCGAATACGTCGCAGGTGTCATCAACACGCAGCCATTTTTTCAGGGTAACCACCCCCCACAGACCGGTAGCACCACCGACCAGACCGATAATCAACGCACCACCCACGCCGACCGTACCACAGGCTGGCGTGATGGCAACCAGTCCTGCGATGGCACCGGAGCTTGCGCCAAGCAGAGAAGGTTTACCGCGAACCATCCACTCTACAAATGTCCATGACAGGATTGCGCCAGCCGTTGCGATAACGGTATTGAGGAAAGCCAGAGCCGCAATTGGACTTGCTGCGCTTGCTGAACCGGCGTTGAAACCGAACCAGCCAACGTAAAGGATCGCCGCACCTGTGAAGACCATTGGCAGGTTGTGTGGCTTGAATGCTTCTTTGCCAAATCCTGCACGTTTACCCAACAGGTAGGCACCGACCAGACCCGCGATGGCGGCGTTAATGTGAACCACCGTACCGCCGGCAAAGTCCAGCGCACCGTCTGCTGCCAGGAAACCCCCCGCCCAAACCATGTGAGCCATCGGAATGTAGGAGAAGGTCAGCCAGATCACAGTGAAAATCAAGACCGCAGAGAAACGTACACGTTCAGCGATACCGCCCACGATCAGCGCCACGGTGATACAGGCGAATGAACACTGGAACGCCACGTGAATCATCTGCGAGAAGGTGCCGGTGACCGAATCAAGGCCGATGCCTTTCATCATCACATTACCGAAACCGCCGAAGAACGCGTTGCCTTCGCTGAAGGCCAGGCTGTAACCGTAGAGGATCCACAGAACGCAGACCAGTGCGAACGTCACGATGACCTGAGTCAGCATAGATAACACGTTTTTAGAACGCAGTAAGCCGCCGTAGAACAGCGCCACACCGGGCACGGTCATAAAAAGCACCAGTGCAGTACAAATCATCATAAAGGCATTGTCAGCACCGTTAGCGGCTGCTGGCGCTGCTGCCATGGCAAGCGAAGGCAACAATGCAACCGCCCCAAGCCCCATCATGGATAAAAGTTTTTTCATTAGTAGCCCACCCCTGTTCTCAAAACTGTTTTTCTAAGCTCTTTTATCTCAACTCTTCATTCAAAGAGATGAACCTGAAATTACAGTGCTGCTTCGTCGGTTTCACCGGTACGAATACGGATAACGCGTTGCAATTCAGCAACGAAAATTTTGCCGTCACCAATTTTCCCGGTGTAGGCCGCTTTGCTGATCACGTCGATCACTTCATCGAGCTGATCGTCAGCGATAGCAATATCGATTTTTACTTTTGGCAGGAAGTTCACGCTGTACTCTGCACCGCGATACAGTTCAGCGTGACCTTTCTGACGGCCGAAACCTTTAACTTCCGTTACGGTCAGGCCCTGAATTCCAACAGCAGACAGCGCTTCGCGCACGTCTTCCAGCTTGAAAGGTTTGATCACCACAGTAACCAGCTTCATTTTGCCACTCCTCGAATTAAGGGCTTGCCGCGGAAAAACCGCGCCCGATACGAAATGGATAAAGCAAAGGCTGTGCCAGAGTTGAAATTGCGGAGAGATTCGTTTGATTACCGCGTAATACGGCATTTTCAGAATATTCGTGACGAGGCGCACACTTGGCCGTTCACATCATTATCATGACGCGCGCACCAATAAGGTGCCGACCGCTGCTTTTTAGTGCAGTGACATCACGCCCAGAGACTTGATGCCAGATGAAGGTGCAGGCCAGAAAAAAGGAGGGGGGAAATCGGGAGAAAAAAACCACCCCAACGCGGTGCACTATGCTGCGTTGGGGCGGGTATCAGGCGTTTTGCGTCGCCGGCGTGGCCTGCTCCGCTGAGGCAAGTTCCTGACCGGCAAGCTGCAGCTGATACATCTGATAATACCGGCCTTTTTCAGCCAGCAGTTGCAGGTGATTGCCCTGCTCCACTGCCTGACCACGATGCAATACCAAAATGTTATCCGCATCGACAATCGTCGAAAGACGATGGGCGATCACCACCAGCGTCGTTTGCTGTCGGATGGCCCGAAGTGCACGCTGGATCGCCTGTTCAGTACCTGAGTCGATATTGGCAGTTGCCTCGTCAAGGATCAAAATCTCCGGGGCCTGCACCAAAACGCGCGCCATGGCCAGCAACTGTTTCTGACCTACCGAGAGATTATTTCCCTGTTCGCCGAGGCGAGTGTTTAAACCTTCCGGCATTTCGCGAATAAGAGGCGAAAGCTGCACAATATCCAGCGCGTGCCAGACTTGCGCTTCATCGATGTCGCGCCCTAACGTGACATTGGCGAAAACCGACTCAGCCAGCACCACCGGATCCTGCTGAACCATCGCAATCCCTTTACGTAAGCTGGCGTGCGAGAGATCGGAAATGTGACGGCCATTAACCCGGATCTCTCCTTTATTGAGCGGGTAATATCCCATCAGCAAATTCGCCAGCGTACTTTTACCGCTACCCGTATGCCCGACCAGCGCAACGAAACCTCGCGATGGCACATGCAGGGATATATTTTCCAGCACCCATTTGTCCGGCAGATAGGCAAAACTGACGTCTTTAATGTCTATCTCGCCGCCGGTAAGTCTTTTGTCGTCAGCCCCGTATTGCTGCTGGGTTCGGTCCATCAGGTCAAAAATTCGTTCACCCGCGACGACGGCCTGCTGAAGAATCGACTGCTGCGAGGTCAGCTCGATCAAAGGCTCGTTCAGACGCCCCAGATAATTGATGAAAGCATAGAGAACACCGACGCCGACTGAACCTTCTGCGCTGAATCCGAACAGCAGTAACAATCCGCACAGAATTAACGAGGAGAACAAACTGAGCAATGGCCGCAGAAGAAAGCCTTCCAGCCGCAGCGTTTGCATACGCGCCAGATAATGCGACTGACTGGCACGGGTCAAACGTTCGCCAAAACGCTTTTGCTGGCGGAACTGCTGGATGACATTCATGCCGTTAATGACTTCGTTGAAACCGTCATTGATGTCCGCCAGATAGCTTCGGACTTTACGAACAATCGGGGTACTGTAAATCTGGTACAGCCCCATCACGACGAAAACCGCCGGGAAAATACATATCGCCACCGAGGCCAGACGCCAGTCAAGACTGAACATTGCCACCAGCATCGCGCCAATCAACGCAATACTGCGCAATACGGTCGAGACGACGGTTACGTACAGATCGCGGATCACTTCCGTATCATTTGTGACACGAGAAATCAGTTGCCCGACGGGCTGAGTATCAAACGCACTCAGCGGCTGGCGCAATGCAGCATCCATCACATCGGTACGCAAACGCTGAACCACGCCCACTGCGGCCCGGTTAAACAGCAACGCCTGGAAATAGTGCAATCCGGCAGCCAGAAACTGCAGCAGGATAAAGCACAATGCCAGCAGACTGATTTTGTCCCACGGCATTTCGCCTTTGGCGACATAGTGGTCGATAAAGAAACTGATCAGAATCGGCCCGGTCACCTCTGCTGCTGCCGCAATCCACAACATCAGCACCGCGACAGAAAGAGGTTTTCTGTAAGGCTTACCGTAGACCAGCAGGCGCTTCAGCGTCGGCCACATCTTTTGAATTTTACTCACTTTTTGCTCAGCCACGTGGTTCCGGCTCCTGTTCCTGCGGTACATCGTCCAGTGCGGCTTCCAGTTGCTGGTAACGGAACATATCGCGATACCATCCTGACTCAGCGGCAAGTTGCTCATGGCTTCCGCGCTGGGAAATACAGCCGTGGTTAAACACCAGAATCTCGCTGGCTTCGGTCAGTGCGGAGAGACGATGGGCACTGATGATGACGGTGCGGTCGCTGCCCCACTGACGCAGGTTGTGCAGGATCTGATGCTCTGTCCTGCCATCAACCGCAGACAATGCATCATCGAGGATCAGGATTTCCGCTTTCAGCAATAAAGCACGGGCAATAGAAATTCGTTGCTTCTGTCCGCCAGAAAGCATCACTCCGCGTTCTCCGACCTCTGTTTCATAGCCGCCGGGTAAACGCAGAATATCGTCATGAACGCTGGCAAGCCGCGCCGCTTCCTCGATCTCTTCCCGGCTGGCCTCTGGACGTCCCAGCGCAATATTTTGTGCGACGGTGTCAGAGAACAGGAAAGGGGTCTGGCTCACAATCGCCAGACGTGCGCGCCAGTCATCCAGGCGGATCGTTTTCAGCGACAGGCCGTGATAAAGCACATCCCCTTCAGTGACATCAAACTGTCGCTGAAGCAGCGACAGCAAGGTACTTTTACCGGAACCTGTCGGGCCGCACAGACCGAGCATTTGCCCAGGTTGCAGGGAGAACTTCACAGAGGACAAGGCCGGATGTGTTGTGTCGGGATAGTGGAAATCCGCAATGTTTGCTTCAAGTACAGCGCGTCCGGCAGGCAGAGGCGCAGTACCGTCCACGACGCTGGGCGCTTCCTCAAGCAGGCTGCGGATGCGGCTGTAGGCGGCGCTACCGCGTTCAACGATATTGAACATCCAGGCCAGCGCCAGCATCGGCCAGATCATCAATCCGAGATACATGACAAAACTGGTTAACTGCCCGAGTGTCAGATGCCCGTTAACCACCATCCAGCTACCACCGCCGATAGCCAGCAAATTAGCCATGCCAATCGAGACATAAATAGTCGGGTCAAAACGGGCATCAACACGCGCTACACGCATGTTTTTCGCACCCGTATCCGCGGCCACATCAGCAAACTGGGAAGACTGATGGTTCTCGAGGCCGAAGGCTTTGATCATGCGAATACTGGTCAGGCTTTCCTGCGCCTGATCGTTTAATGAGGAAAAGGCAGCCTGCGCGGTTTTAAAGCGATGATGAAGTTGGTCGCCGTAGCGTTTAATGATAATAGCCATCACCGGCATAGGAACCAGCGACAGCAGCGTCAGCTCCCAACTGATTTGCGTCGCCATTACGATTAGAACGGCAAGCCCCATGACCAGCGAATCAACCAGCGTCAGAACGCCCTCGCCTGCGGCGAAAACCACGCGATCGACGTCATTGGTTGCCCGGGCGATAAGATCACCCGTTCGGTGGCGTAAATAGAAGGCCGGATGCTGACGGCTGAGCTGCCGGAAGAAATCCTGACGCAGTTCTACGGCAAGCTGATAGGACGCACCGAACAACAGCACGCGCCAGACGTAACGCAGCAAATACACCACAATTGCCGTGGCGACCATGAGCCCAAGCCACGCAAACAGTACGCCGGTTGACATCGTTTTGGTTGTGACGCCATCAATAATGACACCAACTAGCTTAGGCGGTATCAATTGCAGAATGGCGATGATAATCAGCAAGGCAACGGCACCCAGATACCGGCGCCATTCACGTCGGAAGTACCAGCCTAATTGGGCGAACAATCTCACGCAGTGATTTCCATACAAATAATAATGATGATTTTATTGAGAAAAAGCGCCCGAAGCAGGCCTTTTTCTCATCAGGCGACAAGGATAACAGAGTTAACTGGCGATTCTGATGAAACTTTTTACTGTAACTTTTGCATCAAATCGGCAATGCGGTGGTGGATTTTATGCGTTCCATCGCAAAACTGGAGGTCACATCATTCAGCCCTGGAATGCCGTTCACAAGTCGCTTGTAAAAGTTATCGTAGCTTTTCATATCGGACACCTGCACCTGCAGTAAATAGTCATATTCACCGGCCATCCGGTAGAAACCCAGCACTTCAGGAAATGCCTCAACCTGCTGAACAAAGCGCTGGTACCACTCGCTGTTGTGATGCTGAGTTTTGATGAGCACAAACGCCGTCAGGCTTAGCCCTAACCGATCGCCGTCCAGCAGGGCCACTTTCCCGCGAATAATGCCGTCATCTTCGAGGCGCTTAATCCTTTTCCAGCACGGCGTGGTGGTGAGATTGACCGCATCTGCCAGTTCATTCAGAGATAATGTGCAATCTTTCTGCAACAGGGAGAGCAATTTAAGGTCAATTTTATCTACCATACCGGCCTCCGGGAGGAAATTTTTCTATTAAATCTTATCTTCGTGGGTTAAAGGGTAACTTATTTCTCCGGGAGTTACGTTATTCTTGTGTGCATCAAGACACTTTTATGAGCCTGCATCATGCGCAATTCCTGGGTTAGTCACGCTATTAAAGAAATCGACGCCGATTTTCAGCGTTCCGCCGATACACACCTGATTCGCCTGTCACTCAACGACTTTCCCGGAATTTCACTGTATTTGAAGGATGAAAGTACCCATCCGTCCGGCAGCCTGAAACATCGCCTTGCCCGTTCTCTGTTTTTGTACGGTTTGTGCAACGGGTGGATACGTGAAAACACGCCCATTGTGGAAGCTTCTTCAGGCAGCACCGCCATCTCTGAAGCCTATTTCGCACGCCTGCTGGGATTGCCTTTTATCGCCGTGATGCCTTCTTGCACTGCCCCACGAAAAATCCAGCAAATTGAGTTTTACGGTGGCCGGTGTCACTTCGTCCAGAACTCGGGGCAGATCTATGCCGCATCCGAACAACTCGCCCGTGAAATGAACGGGCATTACATGGATCAGTTTACCTACGCAGAGCGGGCAACCGACTGGCGCGGTAACAATAATATTGCTGACAGTATTTTCCGTCAGATGTCGCATGAGCCGCATCCGATACCGCGTTATCTGGTGATGAGCGCGGGTACCGGCGGTACTTCCGCAACGCTGGGCCGCTATATTCGCTATCAGGGGCACGATACGGAACTGGTGGTCGTTGATCCGGAAAACTCAGTATTTTACGATTATTATCAACAGCGTGATGCCAGCGTCACTGCGCAATGCAGCAGCCGTATTGAGGGTATTGGCCGCCCTCGCGCTGAGCCATCGTTCATACCAAGTGTAATAGACGACATGATGCGCGTGCCTGATGCGGCCAGCATCGCGACGCTTCACTGGCTTGAGAAGGTGCTGGGGCGTAAGGTCGGCGGCTCAACCGGTACCAACGTCTGGGGTGCGCTGCAACTGGCTACGCAGATGCGTGAGAGAGGGGAAACCGGCTCTATCGTCACCCTGCTCTGCGACAGCGGCGAACGTTATCTGAATACATACTTCGATGAGAGTTGGGTAGCGAAGAACATCGGGGATATTTCATCATACGCACAGCAGCTGGAAGGACTAAGTTAACTCCGCGTTAAATACGGCGTAAGAAAGGAAAAAAGCCGGGACAGATGACCCGGCTTGCTGCAAAACCTTAATATTCGGGGGAATAGGTGAGGTTTGGTGTGTGCAGCCAGTGTTGCAAAAAGTGAGACACCGCCTGATGACGGCAATGTCCGATAATTTGTAAGTGCGGTGACTTCTCTTTCAGAACGGGTAACGCGTTCCCCATAATCAGCCCCATCCCGACGCCCTCGAGCATTTCCTTGTCGTTCATGGCATCCCCAAACGCCATACACTCTGACATGTTAATCCCCAGACCGTCCGTCAGCAATGCAAGCGCGCTGCCTTTGTTGCTGCCTGCGGGCTGCACATCAAGACAATCCATCGCAGAGAAACATAAATCGATGCGCGGGCCAAAGTGAGCTTCGAGTTGAGGCACCAGCGACAACAACACGTCATGCGGGGCGCAGAAACACACTTTGCTGTTACCCGAATCCGGTAATAAGCGCAGATCCTGTAACTGATAGCGAAAACCACTGAACTGATGCGGAATGAGTAAATCCGGATCGTCGAGAGAAGTGAACCAGCCGTCATCGCGGAAAACATGCACACTGGCTGGCGTATCCCACGAGGTATGCAGTAATTCGTGCGCACAATCCTCGGGTAAATCGCTGGCGTGCAGCCGGTGGCCACTGAGATCATGAATACGGGTACCGTTGCCGGTGATGAGATAGCCATCCAGCCCGATGTTAGCAAGAATATCTTTCATTTCGAGATAATGACGCCCGGTGGCAAAGGTCAGCGTTACCGGCTTTTCAGCTAACTGCCTCAGCGTGGACAACGTTTTGTCGCCCAGCGTGTGGTCAGGTAAAAGCAGCGTGCCATCCATATCAAATGCAGCTAAACGGTACATATTTCCTCTCTGAGCGTCGTTGTTTTCACCCGCAAAGTATGGACTGAGATTTACGGAACTAATAGTGAACACTTTATGAATACTGTTCCGGTTTTAGCTCACACTTTGGTTTTTTACTTCAGGTCTGGTCGCGTCAGCTGGGATATGCTGAACAGGAAAAATTTACCCTACTCCTGAGGTTCCGTATTTACCGTGCGTCTGCAAAATCGGCTTAATCAGTTTCAGCGTCTGTACCTGAAAACCGGATCGCATCCGGCTCAATTTACCGTGGCAGAACTGGCAGAGATCTTCTGTTGCAGCGAACGCCACACCCGAACGCTACTGATGCACTTTCAAAATGCCGGCTGGATCCGCTGGCAGTCGCAGGCTGGTCGCGGAAAACGCGCATCGCTAAGCTGCCTCAAAACACCGGAAGAGTTACGCGGAACGTATTTACAGGAATTACTGAAAAAGGGTGAACATTCTGCCGCACTGCAACTGAGCCAGCTGGATCCTTCGCATCTGAATACCCTGCTCGCGCCGCATCTTGGCGGCCAGTGGCAGGAAGATGCGCCGACGCTGCGCATTCCCTATTATCGCCCTCTCCAGCCTTTAGATCCGCTGACGCTTACCGGCCGCGCTGAACAACACCTGGCGCATACCATACATGCAGGTTTAACGCGCTTTATCCCCGGTGATACCTCACCGCAGCCCAATCTGGCGCATCACTGGCACGTCAGTAATGACGGAAAAACCTGGCAGTTTTTTCTGCGCAGTCAGCTTTTCTGGCATAACGGTGAACCGTTAAAAACCGCGCAACTGGTCGCACGTTTTCAGCAATTGCGCGAGTCAGCGCGCGGTAAACATAATCTGGCGTCAGTGGTGACATTATCTCAGCCTCATGCGCTGTGTTTGCAGTTCGATCTGGATAAACCGGATTACTGGCTGGCACACCGTTTTGCCGACCTCAATTGTCTGCTGGCTCATCCGGACGATCCGCATATCGGCGCGGGACCGTTTCGCCTGACCACCTTCACCCCTGAGCTTATCCGCCTCGAGCAACACACCTATTACCCTTTACAACATCCCTATCTGGCCGCTATTGAGTTTTGGATCACTCCGCAGCTTTTTGCTCAGCGGGACAATGTCAGTTGTCAGCATCCGGTCAGAATTATTCTTGGCGAACAGAACGAGCTTTCGCAGGTAAAACCCATCCGGCGAAGCACCAGTCTTGGTTTTTGTTACATTGCTACTAACTTGCGACGCGGCGTGCTCAGTGAAGCACAGGCGCAAAAAGTCATCCGAATTATCCAGCGCAGCGGCATGCTGGATAATCTGCCGATCGATCATGATCTGGTGAAAGCCAGTAAAGAAATGCTGCCCGGCTGGCCGATCCCGGTTCACGGCCTTGCGGATGTTCAGCTGCCTGAAACTCTGCGTCTGCTTTACCACCCGCCCGTAGAGTTTGAACTGGTGGCTCAGGCGTTACGGGAAAAGCTGGCGGAAGAAGGTTGTGCGCTGGAAGTGGTTTATCACGCAGGCCGGTTGTGGGAAGACGGCGAATTACTGGAATCGGCAGATCTGCTGCTGGGCGACCGGCTGATCGGTGAATCTCCGGAAGCCACGCTGGAGAACTGGCTGCAACAGGATCCGTTGTGGCCGGGGATTTTGCGCGAAGAAGACCTTATCTTGCAGCAAGGACGATTGAGCCATATTCAGCAAATCCCGCAGGAAAACAGGCGGTCTGAAGAACTGCGCGATCATTTTTATCAATGGATGGTGCGCAGCATTATTACACCGCTGTTCAACTATCAGTATCAGGTGAGCGCGCCGCCACGCATCAGCGGGGTTCAGCTGACGGCATGGGGCTGGTTCGATTTCTGTCAGGCCTGGGTTCCGCCACCGTTGCAATCTGAAAATGACTGAAGCAGCTGTTTCGCTACACTACGGCGGCAAAGGTAAGTACCATGAGCGTGATTTTGCTGCCCGATGCGCGGTCAGTTCAGTAAACAGGAAATCAGAATGAAAAGAGCAGTGGTGGTTTTTAGCGGTGGACAAGATTCA
Organism: Rahnella sp. Larv3_ips; assembly: GCF_003697865.1. Taxonomy (NCBI): domain Bacteria; kingdom Pseudomonadati; phylum Pseudomonadota; class Gammaproteobacteria; order Enterobacterales; family Yersiniaceae; genus Rahnella; species Rahnella sp. Larv3_ips. Next base: position 640,143 of record NZ_MJIB01000005.1, read on the forward strand.
ACAACCTGTCTGATTCAGGCGTTAAAAGAGTATGACGAAGTACATTGCGTCACTTTCGATTACGGTCAGCGACATCGTGCTGAGATTGAGATCGCGCAAAAACTGTCAGTGCAGTTGGGCGCGCGTGCCCACAAAGTGCTGGATGTCGGTTTGCTCAACGAACTGGCGGTCAGCAGCCTGACTCGCGATAACATTCCGGTACCGGGCTTTGGTGAAGAAACTGAAGGCGGTTTACCAAGCACATTTGTACCGGGTCGTAATATTCTGTTCCTGACACTGGCGGCCATTTACGCTTATCAGATCCAGGCAGAAGCGGTCATTACCGGTGTGTGCGAAACCGATTTCTCCGGCTACCCGGATTGTCGTGATGAATTTGTCAAAGCGCTGAATCATGCAGTGTCTTTGGGTCTGGCGCGCGATGTGCGTTTTGAAACCCCGTTGATGTGGCTGAACAAAGCCGAAACCTGGGCGCTGGCAGATTATTATCAGCAGCTCAGTCTGGTTCGCCATCATACTCTGACCTGTTACAACGGCATCGCCGGTGACGGGTGTGGTGAGTGTGCCGCCTGCCACCTGCGCGCCAACGGGCTTCAACAGTATCAGCAAGATCAGGCGGGCGTGATGGCCAGTCTGAAAAAGAAAACCGGTCTGCGTTAAAGTACCTTACGGATAACCGCGGGCAGCCCTTTCGCCGCCCGCGGTTATGTCAGTCATTCATGATTGGCCGCGTCATTTTCCAGCTCAAGTTCACGTAATCTTTCCAGCAACTCACCTTCCAGCGGTAATGCCTTTTGTGTGCGTAAATCAATACACACGAAGGTCAGCGTAGCATCCGCCACGACATCGCCCTCACGGGTCACCACCTGCTCAATGACCCCGCTGCGACCATTCAGCTGCTGAAGGCTGCTGTCGATGCGTAAAACATCCCCGAGCACCGCAGGCTTGCGGTAATTGATGTTGATATTTACCACAATGAAAGCAATGTTGTTTTGGCTCATCCACTGGAAGCCGGACTGATTGTCCAGCCATTCCCAGCGAGCGGTTTCCAGAAATTCCAGATAACGTGCATTGTTAACATGCTGGTAAACATCGATGTGAAAACCACGAACTTTAATAAACGTATGCATAGTGATTAAAAAACTCCTGCGTCTCGCCTGAGGTACAAACCAAACTGGTCAGATGTCTTAAGAGATTAGCAGAAGAAAACGGCGGCACCCGTTTAGGGTTCGCCGCCGCGACATCCGTCACAATTTCAGACGGTCCTTGTTACGTTCAAACAGTGCAGCGCCAATACCCGGCACTTCGCGAAGCTGTTCAATATCAGTGAATTGCCCGAGTTCTTCACGGTAGCTGATAATGGCCTGCGCCTTCTTCATCCCTACACCGTTCATCGCCCTGGCAAACTCTTCCGCTGTGGCCGTATTAATGCTGACGGTGGTGTCATCAGCCACCGCGGTCTGCTCTTTTTTCACCTGCGGACCCGCCACTTTCCCCGCCGTTGTTGCCGGTGCCACAGATGTCGTGGCTACAGTACCGGATGCATTGGGTGCGGCCTGTAGCATCACAGGCAACGTTGAAAGCCCAAGAGCCAGAGCGAGAGAGAGTGATGTAATGCCTAGTTTTTTCATGCTGTATCCTCCATGTGTTTGACAGCACGGAGAGAGTGCATCAGGAATAAAAACCGGACAATGGGCAACTTTCAGATGTGGAAAAGGCCGCGAAAGCGGCCTTTGTTTGTTGCAACGCGTTGCAAAACTTTGCGGCGTTTACTGGTTTTGTGCAGCAGAACCGAACTTGATTTTTGCTTCCTGACGCAGGTTTGTCAGCAGCGCATCAAAGGTCACGTTTGAGGAGGTTTGTTGCATTTCCTGCGCAAAACGTGCGGCATCCGCTTCCGGCACAGCACCCGGGGTAACGGCAGTGAGTTTAATCAACACGCTGTTCCCTTTTGGATCCTGAGACAAGCCGTAAACGGCCTGGTCTTTCTGTGGATGCGGCAATGCGAAGACATTTTCTTCAAAAGCAGAAGGCTGCTGGCTGCGCTGTACTTTCTGCACATCACCAAAACTCAGACCTGCGGCTTTCATTGCGTCATCGCCTTTACCCTCTTTCAGGGCTGTCAGCAGTTTCTCGCCTTCCATGCGTGCCTGATCTTGTGCTTTCTGGCGTTTAACCAATGTAGTCACCTGATCTTTCACTTCAGCAAAAGGCTTAACGCCTTCGGCTTTGTGCGCATCGACACGAATGACAAACGCACGATCGCCATCAACAGTAATGATGTCAGAGTTACTGCCAGGAGCACCGTCCTGACCAATCAGGCCACCCTCAAAAATCGCCTGCACAACAGGTTTGAAGTTGATGCCTGCCGGGATTTGATTCTGAGTGAACCAGTCAGTGTGTACCGCTTTCACACCGGCAACTTCTTCAGCCGAAGCCAGAGACTCGTTGTCGTTCGTCGCGGCTTCACTGACTTTCTGCTGCAGCGCATAGTAAGCATCCAGTGATTTCTCTTGTTTGAGCTTATCAGTGATGCTGGCGCGCACTTCAGTCAGAGGCTTAACCTGTTCAGGTTTGATGTCTTCAAGACGCAGGATGAAGAAACCATTGTCCGATTTAATTACACCGGAAACCTGACCTTTGGTGGTCAGATTGGCGCTTTTGAATTCTGGCAATGTGGTTTCAGGTTCCATCCAGCCTAAATCCCCACCCTGCTTCGCACTCAGTGCATCGGTAGATTTAGTTTTCGCCAGTTCTGCGAAATCAGAACCGCTTTTAAGTTGGGTAGCGACCGCATCAGCGTCAGCCTGAGTTTTCAGGACGATTACGCTGTAACGACGACGTTCAGGCTGGCCAAACTCGTTCTTATGCTGGTCGTAGTACGCGCTGATGTCGGCATCAGTCACGTCGGCTTTACCCTGCATGGCCGCGGCATCCATTTCGATGTAGCTGACTTTCACCTGCTCAGGGGACAAGAAGTTATTCTTGTTTTGGTCGTAGAACGCCTGCACTTCTGCATCAGTGACTTGTTGTTTAGCGGCCAGCGTGTCTGTGTCCAGCGTTGCCGTATGCACATCACGGGTTTGCAGGATCAACGCGCCGAGCGTTGTGCTTTCAACAGGCAGAATAAAGTCGGTCTGACCGTAGGCTTGTTCGAGCTGCTGGCTGATCAATTGCTGTTTCATTAACTGAGCAAAATTATCTGCGCTGTAACCCATGCTCTGGATGCTTTGCAGGTATTTGGCGTTGTCGAAACGGCCATTAGTCTGGAATTGTGGGGTCGCAAAAATCGCGTCTTTGATCTGCTGGTCGCTGACGGCAATGCCGAGCTTTTTGGAATACTGATCCAGCAAAGTGACGTCAATCAGGTTGTTCAGGGATTCCTGGCGCAACTGCTGCATATAACCATCGCTGCCCGCCAGCGCAGAGAATTGATCTCCAAGCTGTTGCTGCAGTCGGCTACGCTGGTTTTGCACTGCTTGTTCCAGCTGTGCACGACCGATTTCCTGACCATTCACTTTCGCTGCATAGTCGCCTGAACCGCCGACCAGGTAGTTGCCCACCCCTGTCAAAATAAAGGACAGAATAATCAGGGCCAGAATGATTTTGAGCACGACGTTATTGGACGCCGCGCGTAAATTGTCCATCATAGTGAGGCAACACTCCGCTGTAATAAAAAAAGCGCACCGTTTTCGATGCGCCTTGTATCTTACCTTACCAGCCCGGTGACGTCAGGTTATTGTTTAACAACCAGACCTGAGTAAACAGGCATCAGTGATGCGCTTCACACAGATTTGACGTCAGCCCTTCGGGTAATTAGCCGTTAACGGCATCTTTCAGCGCTTTACCTGCACGGAAGCCAGGTACTTTAGCTGCTGCAATGCTGATTTCTTTACCGGTCTGTGGGTTACGGCCGGTACGTGCTGAACGTTCACGCACTGAAAACGTACCAAAACCTACCAGAGCGACTTCTTCCCCAGCTTTCAGGGTATCCGTCACAGATGCAAGAACAGCATCCAAAACACGTCCCGCTGCGGCTTTAGAAATATCAGCACCGGCAGCAATTTTGTCGATCAATTGTGACTTATTCACTCTTTTCATCCCCTCTTAAAATTCTCTCATCACGCCGAATTTCCCTTCGGACGTGACCGCGCTGCTGTTATATCAATCTTGTCAGGGCTATGCAAGCGACTGAAAGCAGCCTGAAACCTTCTGACCGTTGACTAACTTAACGGCACAAAAAAAAGCTGGCAAGTGAGATTTCACCTGCCAGCCTGAGTTTTATTCAACTGTGTAAGTCGACGTCACTATTTTGCCGCTACCGGTAATGCACCGTAAGCTGGATTTTGCAGTGCGAAGTTCAGAACATCATCAATGCGCTTAACCGGATGGATCTCGAGGTCTGCCAATACGTTCGCTGGAATTTCTTCCAGATCGCGTTTGTTATCGTCAGGGATCAGCACCACTTTGATACCACCACGGTGTGCAGCCAGCAGTTTCTCTTTCAACCCACCGATTGGCAGAACCAGACCGCGCAAGGTGATCTCGCCCGTCATCGCCACGTCGGCGCGAACCGGGTTACCCGTCAGACAAGACACCAGTGCGGTACACATTGCAATACCGGCACTCGGACCGTCTTTCGGTGTCGCCCCTTCAGGTACGTGAACGTGAATATCACGTTTTTCGTAGAAGTCAGGGTTGATGCCCAGTTTGTCAGCGCGTGCACGCACAACCGTCAGCGCGGCCTGAATGGATTCCTGCATCACTTCACCGAGAGAACCGGTATACGTCAGCTTACCTTTGCCCGGTACGCAGGCCGTTTCGATAGTCAGCAGCTCGCCGCCCACTTCGGTCCACGCCAGACCCGTCACCTGGCCTACACGGTTTTCGGTATCCGCACGGCCATAATCGACCTTCTGAACGCCGAGGAAATCCTTCAGATTATCGCCGTTAATTTCAATGTGCTTGATGGCTTTATCCATCAGCAATTGTTTAACCGCTTTACGGCAGAGTTTAGACAACTCACGTTCTAAACTACGCACGCCCGCTTCACGGGTATAGAAACGAATGATGCCGATAATCGCACTGTCATCTACCGTCAGTTCGTTCTTTTTAAGTGCATTACGTTCGATCTGTTTCGGCAACAAATGCTGTTTAGCGATGTTCAGTTTTTCATCTTCGGTATAACCGGAAAGACGGATCACTTCCATACGGTCAAGCAGCGGTGCCGGGATGTTCATTGAGTTCGACGTTGCGACAAACATCACGTCTGACAGGTCATAATCGACTTCCAGATAGTGATCGTTGAACGCAACGTTTTGCTCAGGATCGAGCACTTCAAGCAGGGCTGAAGCCGGATCGCCACGCATGTCAGAAGACATTTTGTCGATTTCATCGAGCAGGAACAGTGGGTTTTTCACCCCAACTTTCGCCATTTTCTGGATCAGTTTGCCCGGCATGGAACCAATGTAAGTACGGCGATGACCGCGGATTTCCGCTTCATCACGCACCCCACCCAACGCCATACGGACATATTCACGCCCTGTAGCACGCGCGATGGACTGACCCAGTGACGTTTTACCCACACCCGGAGGCCCTACCAGACACAGGATCGGCCCTTTGATTTTGCTGACGCGCGTCTGCACTGCAAGATACTCAAGAATGCGATCTTTAACACGCTCGAGGCCAAAGTGATCGGTATCCAGAACTTCCTGCGCTTTACGCAGATCTTTTTTCACTTTACTGCGGGCATTCCATGGCACCTGAAGCATCCAGTCGATATAACCACGAACAACGGTGGCTTCGGCGGACATCGGCGACATCATTTTCAGCTTTTGCAGTTCAGCTTCTGTTTTTTCACGCGCTTCTTTCGGCATTTTAGCCGCTTCGATTTTGCGTTTCAGCGCCTCATGCTCATCAGGCGTGTCGTCCATTTCGCCAAGTTCTTTCTGAATCGCTTTCATTTGCTCATTCAGATAGTACTCGCGCTGGCTCTTTTCCATCTGCTTTTTGACACGGTTACGGATGCGTTTCTCAACCTGTAACAGATCGATTTCCGATTCCATCATCGCCATCAAATACTCAAGACGCTCGGTGATATCAAACATTTCCAGTACGGACTGTTTGTCAGCGAGTTTCAGGGGCATATGTGCAGCAATGGTGTCAGCCAGACGTGCAGCATCTTCAATGCTGTTGAGTGAAGTCAGCACCTCTGGCGGGATTTTTTTGTTCAGCTTGATGTAGCCTTCAAACTGATTAATCGCTGTGCGTACCAAGACTTCCTGCTCGCGTTCATCCACGGCAGGAGATTCAAGGTATTCTGCCTGGGCAGCAAAATGCTCACCACTGTCAGAAAGCGTGGTAATGCGTGCGCGTTGTAACCCTTCCACCAGCACTTTTACAGTGCCATCCGGCAGCTTCAGCATTTGTAATATTGAGGCAACCGTACCTACGGAGAAGAGATCGTTAACGCCCGGCTCATCGGTAGACGCTTCTTTCTGCGCAACCAGCATGATTTTTTTGTCGTGATCCATCGCGGCTTCAAGGCACCGAATCGATTTTTCCCTGCCAACAAACAACGGGATCACCATGTGCGGATAAACCACCACATCGCGCAGAGGCAATACGGGGATTTCTATGCGTTCAGAACGCTCAGGGTTCATAGAGCTCTCTCTTAGTTTAGCTTCCGCCAGGTTAAGGAAATCTCGTGAAACACGAGTCAGACGGGTTTCAGCAAGTCGTTAACTGAGTATATGGGGATGAATGTCCGACATTCAACGATAAGAATGTGCGAAAAAAAAATGGGGGACTAAATCCCCCATTTTGTGGCTAACTCTCTGGATAGTTTGGCTAATTATTCACCAGACGCTTGCTGCGCCTCGGGTTTGCCATAAATCATCAGAGGTTCTGACTGGCCCGCAATGACGGATTCATCAATCACCACTTTTTCCACATCGTCGAGCGACGGCAGATCATACATAGTATCCAGCAGTGCGGCTTCAACGATTGAGCGCAGGCCACGGGCACCGGTTTTACGGTTCATGGCTTTTTTAGCAATCGCAATCAGCGCTTCATCGCGGAATTCCAGTTCAACGCCTTCCAGATTGAATAACGCCTGATATTGCTTAGTCAGGGCATTTTTCGGCTCTTTCAGAATTTGAATCAGTGCTTCTTCATTCAGTTCACTCAGGGTTGCCACCACAGGCAGACGGCCAATGAACTCAGGGATCAGACCAAATTTGATCAAATCCTCCGGTTCAGCCTGTGCCAGCAACTGACCTTCAGTGGCTTTTTGCTCTTTGCCTTTAACTTCAGCACCAAAACCAATACCGGTACTGGTGTTGATACGCTGACCAATCACTTTATCCAGGCCGGCAAACGCACCACCACAGATAAAGAGGATTTTCGACGTATCAACTTGCAGGAATTCCTGCTGTGGGTGCTTGCGTCCGCCCTGCGGCGGCACAGCGGCAACCGTACCTTCAATCAGTTTCAGCAACGCTTGCTGAACACCTTCACCGGACACGTCACGTGTAATCGATGGGTTGTCAGACTTGCGGGAAATCTTGTCGATTTCGTCAATGTAAACAATACCGCGTTGCGCTTTCTGAACGTCGTAATCACATTTCTGCAGCAGTTTCTGAATGATGTTTTCAACATCTTCCCCCACGTAACCGGCTTCGGTCAGTGTGGTGGCATCGGCCATAGTGAATGGCACATCCAGGAAACGCGCCAGGGTTTCAGCCAGCAGCGTTTTACCGCTACCGGTAGGCCCGATCAGCAGAATGTTACTTTTGCCCAATTCGATACCATTGCTGGTGTCACCATTGCGCAAGCGTTTGTAGTGGTTATACACCGCCACGGCCAACACTTTCTTCGCAGGTTCCTGACCGATAACGTAATCGTCAAGGTGCTGACGGATTTCGTGCGGCGTCGGTAAAGCACTGCGTTCGCGGTGTGGCGCGACTTCTTTAATCTCTTCGCGAATAATGTCATTACATAAATCGACACATTCATCGCAGATATACACTGACGGCCCGGCAATCAGCTTACGCACTTCATGCTGGCTTTTGCCGCAAAAAGAGCAGTACAGCAGCTTTCCTGAACCGTCTTTGCGCTTATCTGTCATCAGTAAACCTCTTCTCTAGTATCAGTCCCGCAGCGTTACAATAACACTGCGACACGACCATATTACACAACAGCCGCATGATGGCTGATGTCTGTTCATTCATGTTATGACTCACATCGGGCGGAAAAGTGTCATCTGTGATGTACTCTTTTTCCTTCACAGGAAAATATCCGCCCGGATAACCTCCGTATGAGTATAACTATAGACCATCAGCCCGGCACAATTGAGCCGTCAGGCACGATGGGTAAATACGGAATCCACTAAACCGTACTGTACAGCCTCATCAGCAGACAGGAAACGGTCACGCTCTGTATCGCGCTCAATTTCTTCCAGTGTCTTGCCGGTATGTTTCGCCATCAGCTCATTCATACGGGATTTCACTTTCAGGATTTCTTTCGCATGGATCTCGATATCCGTTGCCTGCCCCTGGAAACCGCCCAGCGGCTGGTGGATCATCACGCGTGAGTTTGGCAGGCAGAAACGCTTACCTTCTGCACCCGCAGTCAACAGGAACGCGCCCATTGAACAAGCCTGACCCATACAAATTGTGCTGACGTCTGGCTTGATGAACTGCATGGTGTCATAAATCGACATCCCGGCAGTGATCACGCCACCCGGTGAGTTGATGTAAAGGTAGATGTCTTTTTCCGGGCTTTCTGCTTCCAGAAACAGCATCTGGGCAACAATCAGGTTAGCCATATGGTCTTCGACCTGGCCGGTCAGGAAGATGATGCGTTCCTTAAGCAGACGGGAGAAGATGTCGTATGAACGCTCGCCCCGTGAAGTTTGCTCAACCACCATGGGTACCAACGCCATGTTTGGTGCAAATTGCTCTCTTTCACCACTGTATGACATAACCGTCTCCTAATAGATTCTGTTTGGCGCTATTTAAAACCGATTCTACTTGAGATAGACACACATGACTATGCTCAAGCGGCCAAGTCGCCATTTACACGCCTGACGGTCGTTATCAGTCAGATTCTGACTACAAATTTACCTAAGTTCGTGTTTATCAATTGGGGGATTTAGGCCCCTTTTTCAAGCCTGCCGTGATAATTCTTTTCTTTCTCCCCCAATTTGAGCCGTTCACATCACTGTTGCTGATGAATATCGAACGTTTCTACGTAGGTTGTGCCTTATAGAGCTAAATATAGTGCAAAAACAACAGTCAAAACAAAAATACCTGATTTTTGGCAAATAAAAAGCCCGCAGTGAAAACTGCGGGCTTCAGGAGGTGAATCTGCGGACAGATTCAGCAACGTGCAATAAAATTATGCAGGTTGAGTCTGGTTCATCAGCTCGGTAAAGGTAGTGGCTTTTTCAGTCACTTTCGCTTTAGACAACAGAGTTTCGACCGCTTGTTCTTCCAGCGCGACGTTACGCATGTTGTTCATCAGCTCTTTGTTTTTGCTGTAGAACTCAACAACTTCCTGTGGATCTTCGTACGCAGAAGCCATTTCTTCGATCAGCGCTTTAACGCGATCTTCGTCAGCTTTCAGTTCGTGCTGGCTGATCACTTCGCCCAGCAGCAGACCGACAACAACGCGACGTTTGGCTTGCTCTTCGAACAACTCGCGTGGCAATTCCAGCGCTTGTTTTTCGTTGCCACCAAAACGCTGTGCAGCCTGGCGACGCAGAACGTCAACTTCGCCGTCGATCAGTGCCGCTGGCACGTCGATTTCGTTAGCGCTGACCAGACCGTCGATTGCCTGAGTTTTGATGCGGTTACGAACAGCACCTTTCAGCTCACGTTCCATATTTTTACGCACTTCAGCACGCAGACCGTCAACAGAACCATCAGCCACGCCGAAACGTTTGATGAATTCTGGGGTCAGTTCTGGCAGCTCACGCTCTTCAACTTTCTTCAGGGTAATAACGAACTTAGCCGCTTTACCTTTCAGATTTTCAGCGTGGTAATCTTCCGGGAAGTTCACGTCAATCGTGAATTCTTCACCGGCTTTGTGACCGACCAGACCTTCTTCGAAGCCTGGGATCATGCGGCCCTGGCCCATAGCCAGTACGAAATCAGAGGCTTTGCCGCCTTCGAAATCTTCGCCGTCGATAGAACCGGAGAAATCTACAGTAACGCGGTCTTCTGCGGTGACTGCTGCATCCGTTTCTTTCCAGTCAGCTTGTTGCTTACGCAGAGTTTCCAGCATGGTATCAACATCAGCGTCGTTAACTTCAACAACAGGTTTTTCAACTTCGATGTTTTCCAGATCTTTCAGCTCAACTTCCGGGTACACTTCGAATTCTACGGAGAAGTTGAAGTCTTCACCCTGCTTGTACTCACCCGGGATGTAGTTAGGTGCGCCAGCTGGATTGATTTTTTCTTTGATGATTGCATCAACAAAGTTGCGTTGCATCAGATCACCCAGTACGTCCTGACGTACTGACGCGCCATAACGCTGTTCGATGATGTGGCTTGGTACTTTGCCTTTACGGAAGCCGTCAATACGTACTTTTTTAGAGACGTTGATCAGTTCACTGCTCACTGCTTTTTCAATGCTTTCAGCAGGAACAGTAATCGTTACGCGGCGCCCAAGGCCTTGAGTGGTTTCAACAGAAACTTGCATCTTGTTACCTCAAAAAAAAATCACAGTGCTCGGTCAACTCCAGAAGTCGTTCTCAAGATGAGCGCAAACTTACCTTGAAAACGACTTCTAAGAACCGGGACAGTTCTGTATCAGAACGTAGCCCTGTATTCGAGAGCGTCCGAAACCATTCCGGAAAAATTAGACGCGACATTATAGCGACGCAGACGCATTGAGTCGAGGACGGTGTCTGTTGCACGGGAGGGAAACTCACACGGGAACTCGATCCTTCGAAAAATGCGGTCGATGCAGAGGCGAAAACTGCCCTTATCGTCTGCCGGTCGTAAGAAAAACAAAAACGGCCCGCGGGCCGTTTCATGAAATTCGCATCTACTAATACCGCATCTGACAAGGAAAGTTCCAGTGATACTGCGTCAAACGACGATATTTATGCCTTTTGTGAATCAGATCGCGACGATCAGGCCATTGTTCCGGCACCACGACACGGCGGCGATGCCGGTACCGTGTCCTGTAACCCTTCCCATTCTTTACGGGTGTAGGTGTGTAATGCCAGCGCATGGACGCTGCCTGCGAGTTCTTCGGTTAAGTGGCCATAAATAGCCCGGTGCCGCGCCAGAAAACGCTCTCCCAGGAATTTATCGGACACCATAACGACTTTAAAATGGCTTTCTGAGCCTGCCGGTACATTATGACGATAGCTTTCGTCAGTCACTTCCAGAAACGAGGGCTCGAATGCCTCAGCCAATTTTGCTTCTATTTGCTCACGAATCATCGCTATCTCCTTACACCGCATCAGCAGAGAACTGCGCCCGTCGGGTTCCCTTCAGTAACATTCCTTCACTTTCATTCCCTACCCTTAAAGAATAGGCTGTTTTCCGACGTCCACGTTAATCACATTAAAAAATTTATAAGAATGATTGATAAAAACGGCGCTCAGTCTGTCAAAGAAATCGCGGCTTCGCCACGCATGAAGTTCGTAATCCGCTTTCCTGATGAAAAAAAACGCTAAAAAATCGCTTTTCCAGATTGTTGGGACTTCCACCCGCAAATGGCAATGTTATGATGTCGGCATATTTTTGAGCACTATTCCCTTATAAATATTGAGAAAACACACATGTTAAAGAAAATCATTTTTCCCGTTCTGGCGATGCTGATGCTGGCAGGTTGCGCCACCAGCACCAACACGCTGGACGTGTCGCCGAAAATTGTTCTGCCTTCGCAGGATCCAACGCTTCAGGGCATCACCATCAGCATCAACGGCGCTGACCAGCGTCAGGATCAGGCACTGGCGAAAGTGAACCGTGACGGCCAGCTGATTTCCCTGACACCTTCCCGCGATCTGCGTTTCCTGTTGCAGGAATCTCTGGAAAAACAAATGACTGCCCGTGGTTACATGATCGGTGCTGATGGCGCAGTCGATCTGCAAATCGTGGTGAACAACCTGTATGCAGACGTGCAGGAAGGCAACCTGCGTTACAACATCACCACGAAAGCAGACATCTCCATCATTGCTACCGCGAAAAACGGCAGCAAGCAGGTGAAGAACTACCGCTCGACGTACAATGTTCAGGGTGCACTGTCAGCCACCAACGCGAAGATCACCAACGCGGTGAATACCACGCTGGGCGATGTCATCAGCGACATGGCGTCAGACACCAGCATCAGCGATTTCATCAAAGCTAACGCACGCTAAGCTTCGGTTTAATTCTGTGCAATCCATTCTGCCCGGCGAGTCCGGGCAGAATGCTTTATAAAGTCAGTGAATTTACTCCCCGATAATCATCCCTTCCTTTATTATGCCCATGCGCCACTCTTTCACCGGTTAGCAGGAACATACTTTTCATGATCAGTCAGTACTTTAAGATTTTCACACAGCGAAATACCCTCATTTTACTTCTGCTGGGCTTTGCCTCCGGTTTGCCGCTGGCGCTGACCTCTGGCACCTTGCAGGCGTGGATGACGGTCGAGAATGTCGACCTGAAAACAATCGGTGTTTTTTCGCTGGTCGGGCAGGCGTACGTGTTCAAATTCCTGTGGTCGCCGATGATGGATCGCTACACGCCCTCTTTTCTCGGGCGTCGGCGCGGCTGGCTGGTACTGACGCAACTGCTGCTGGTAGTGGCCATTTTTGCGATGGGCTTTATGGATCCTTCAAAAGATCTTTTCTGGCTGGCGGCCCTGGCGGTTTTGATTGCCTTTGCCTCAGCATCCCAGGACATCGTCTTCGACGCCTATAAGACGGATTTATTGCCTGCGCAAGAGCGCGGAAACGGTGCGGCGGTGTCGGTGCTGGGCTACAGGCTGGCGATGCTGGTGTCCGGCGGGCTGGCATTATGGCTGGCCGATCGTTATCTCGGCTGGCAGCACATGTACTGGTTGATGGCCGCCCTGATGCTGTGCGGCGTATTGGCTACGCTGATGGCGCCTGAGCCTGAAAATTCACAGCCCGCACCGCGCACCATGGAAATGGCCGTGGTGGCGCCGTTAAAAGACTTTTTTGGCCGTAACAATGCCTGGCTTATTTTACTGCTGATCGTGATGTACAAAATGGGCGATGCGTTTGCAGGCAGCCTGAGTACCACATTTTTGATCCGCGGCGTTGGATTTAACGCCGGAGAGGTCGGGCTTATTAACAAATCGCTGGGGCTTCTGGCGACAATCATCGGTGCCCTGTTAGGCGGAATGCTGATGCAGCGTCTGAGCCTGTTCCGCGCGCTGATGCTTTTTGGGATTTTGCAGGCCGTCTCGAATGCGGGTTACTGGATCCTCGCCGTCACCGATAAGCATCTGTATTCCATGGGCGCGGCGATTTTCTTCGAAAATCTGTGCGGCGGCATGGGCACTGCGGCATTCGTCGCCTTGCTGATGACGTTGTGCAACCGCTCCTTCTCCGCCACGCAGTTTGCACTACTTTCCGCCCTTTCTGCCGTGGGTCGTGTTTATGTCGGTCCGATTGCAGGCTGGTTTGTTGAAGCCTACGGCTGGCCGTGGTTTTACCTGTTCTCTATCGTGGCTGCCGTACCCGGCTTGCTGCTGCTGGCAGTCTGCCGCGACACGCTGGAATACACGCAGAAAACCGACAGTTTCCTGCCGCGGATCCATTTTGGCACGCCGTATCGCTGGGCGTTGCGTTGCATGATTGTTGGCAGTGCACTGCTGGGTTTATGGCTGATAACGCTGATACTCAACAGCCTGGGCTGGGCGTCGTGGCCATCGCTGACGATACGGCTTCTGGAAAGCGGCGCGCTGATCTGTCTGGTGGGGATTGTTCTTGGGAGCCTGCTCGATTTTCTCTCCCTGCGCCGCACTGCCCGGGCATGATTTTCCCGCCATTCATTTTCAAAATGAATGGCGGATTTGATTTAACAATCCATCTATAAATATTGCTCAACAATTTACCGCCAAAAAAAATAATATTCTCAGTTCTATTTTTCCGTCACGCATTTCATGCTTTTTATTTCACCTGAAATCTACATTAATTTAACATTAATTAAACCTTACGGCCGGATAATCAGTGAGAATAATATTTACAAATTCCGTCACCCCTTGTTTTTCATCACTATAGAAAAAAATCTATACGCAACATATTGTTGCCCACTGTGAATTGTCACGATCCGTGACATGTGTGACTGCGTTAACATAAAGTGTCAACAGCGCTTTGACACTTGTTTAAGCGTGTTTACAGTCCTGCAACCTTCCCGTAAAATGCCCGCACACCTGAAGCGACAATAGAGCCCTAGTTATTGAGGTCGTTAGATGAGACTTAAGAAATACAATAAAAGTATTGGGATGTTGTCCTTATTTGCCTCCGCGTTAATGTTAAGCGGTTGCAATACGGCATTGATGGATCCCAAGGGAGCAATTGGACTTGAACAGAGAACGCTGATTTTGACGGCGATCGGTTTAATGCTGATCGTTGTTATTCCAGTTATTATCATGGCGTTTGCGTTTGCCTGGAAGTACCGTGCTTCCAATACAAAAGCAACCTACAGTCCTAACTGGTCACACTCCAACAAAATTGAAGCCGTCGTCTGGACTGTTCCAATTATTATCATTGCCATTCTGGCAACGATTACCTGGAAGACCACCCATGCGCTTGATCCGTTCAAGCCAATCGTATCTGACCAAAAACCGATGACGGTAGAAGTCGTTTCTCTGGACTGGAAATGGTTGTTCATTTATCCGGAACAGGGCATCGCCACTGTTAACGAACTGGTTATCCCGAAAGACGTGCCTGTTCAATTCAAAGTCACTTCAGACTCTGTCATGAACTCGTTCTTTATTCCTCAGTTAGGCGGACAGATTTACGCGATGGCCGGTATGCAGACTCAGTTGCATTTGATTGCAAATGAAGCCGGTACCTACAAAGGCATCTCGTCAAACTTCAGTGGCCGTGGTTTCTCTGGCATGAAGTTCAACACAATTGCGACCCCAACCCGTGGCGATTTCGACACCTGGGTAGCGAAAGTGAAAAGTGCACCGAACCAACTGGCAACCACTGATGACTTCAACAAACTGGCAGCACAGAGCATCGACAACCCGGTCGAATACTTCTCTGTAGCAAAACCGGGTCTGTTCAAAGAAATCATTGGCAAATACTCCATGCATGACATGAAGGCAGCGCCAGAAGGTCATACCATGCCAATGCCAGCCGGCAGTGACATGAAAGGCATGGATATGGGTGGACAGTCTCACGCAGCCGGAGCCGAGGAATAAACGATGTTCGGAAAATTAACGCTTGATTCGGTTCCGTATCATGAACCGATTATCATGGTCACCGTTGCCGCAATCATTTTGGGCGGTCTGGCAGTCGTTGCCGCGCTGACCTATTTCGGCAAGTGGAAGTACCTGTGGACCGAGTGGATCACCTCCGTCGACCACAAAAAATTAGGTATCATGTACATCATTCTGGCCTTCGTCATGCTGTTGCGTGGCTTTGCCGATGCCATCATGATGCGTAGCCAGCAGGTGCTCGCGTCTGCGGGAGAACCTGGCTTCCTGCCTCCTCACCACTACGACCAAATCTTTACCGCGCACGGCGTGATCATGATTTTCTTCATGGCGATGCCTTTCGTTATCGGTTTGATGAACGTAGTCGTTCCTTTACAGATCGGTGCGCGCGACGTTGCGTTCCCGTTCCTGAACAACGTCAGCTTCTGGTTCACCGCTGCCGCTGTGGTACTGATCAACATCTCTCTGGGTGTCGGTGAGTTCGCACAGACCGGTTGGTTGGCCTATCCGCCGTTGTCTGGTAAGGAATACAGTCCGGGCGTGGGGGTCGATTATTGGATATGGAGTCTACAGATATCCGGTATTGGTACCTTGCTGACTGGTGTTAACTTCTTTGCGACCATCCTGAAGATGCGCGCACCGGGTATGCCGCTGATGAAAATGCCGGTATTTACCTGGGCCGCACTGTGCACCAACGTGTTGATTATCGTGTCCTTCCCGATTCTGACCGTGACTGTTGCATTGCTGACGCTGGACCGTTATCTGGGCACCCATTTCTTCACGAATGATATGGGCGGCAACATGATGATGTACATCAACCTGATTTGGGCCTGGGGCCATCCGGAAGTGTACATTTTGGTTCTGCCAGTATTTGGTGTGTTCTCTGAAGTCACGGCAACATTCTCCAAAAAACGTCTGTTCGGTTACACCTCACTGGTATGGGCAACGATCGCCATCACCGTGTTGTCGTTCGTCGTTTGGTTGCACCACTTCTTCACCATGGGTTCAGGCGCTAACGTCAATGCCTTCTTCGGCATCATGACGATGATCATTTCCATCCCTACCGGGGTTAAAATCTTCAACTGGCTGTTCACCATGTACCAGGGCCGTATCACGCTGAATGCGGCGATGCTGTGGACCGTTGGCTTTATCGTCACCTTCTCTGTGGGCGGTATGACTGGCGTTCTGTTGGCGGTTCCGGGTGCTGACTTCGTGTTGCACAACAGCCTGTTCCTGATTGCTCACTTCCACAACGTTATCATCGGTGGTGTGGTCTTCGGTTGCTTCGCAGGTCTGACTTACTGGTTCCCTAAATCCTTCGGCTTCACGCTGAATGAGAAATGGGGCGTACGTTCATTCTGGTTCTGGATCATCGGTTTCTTCGTTGCATTCATGCCGCTGTACGTTCTGGGCTTCATGGGTATGACCCGTCGTGTCAGCCAGAATATCGATCCTGAGTTCCATACGCTGCTGGTTATTGCGGCATGCGGTGCGGCGCTGATTGCTATCGGTATCCTGTGCCAGCTGATCATGATCTTCGTTTCCGTTCGCGACCGCGACCAGAACCGTGATCTGACCGGTGACCCGTGGGATGCACGTACTCTGGAATGGTCAACCTCTTCTCCTCCTCCGTTCTATAACTTCGCTATCGTGCCGCAAATTCACGACCGCGATGAGTTCTGGGACATGAAAGAGAAAGGCAACGCGTACAAGCAACCTGCAAAATATGAACAAATTCATATGCCACGTAACAGCGGCGCAGGCTTCATCATCGCTATGTTGAGTCTGGTTTGCGGTTTCGCATTAATCTGGGATATCTGGTGGCTGGCAGCATTAAGCTTCCTGGCTCTGGTGGTTTCCTGGATTGTGAAAAGCTTCGACGAAGATGTTGATTACTACGTATCAGCTGAAGAAGTCGAACGTATTGAGAATCTACATCATGAACAAATCCGTAAAGCAGGTGTGAAACATGGCAACTGATACCCTGACTAACCACGACGCAGCCCATGCAGAGCATGGGCACCACGATGCGGGCGAGACCAAAGTCTTTGGCTTCTGGATCTACCTGATGAGTGACTGCGTACTGTTTGCGAGCTTGTTCGCAACTTACGCGGTACTGGTGCACGGGACTGCGGGTGGACCGACTGGTAAAGATATTTTTGAACTGCCGTTCGTTCTGGTAGAAACCTTCTTCCTGCTGTTCAGTAGTATTACTTACGGCATGGCGATGTTGGGCATGAACAAGGGCAGCGTCAAAGCGGTCAATGGTTGGTTGTTCCTGACCTTCCTGTTCGGTCTTGGCTTCATCTGCATGGAAGTTTACGAATTCCATCACCTGATCAAAGAAGGTTATGGCCCGGATCGCAGTGGTTTCCTGTCGGCCTTCTTTGCGCTGGTCGCCACCCACGGGATCCACGTAACCTGCGGTCTTATCTGGATCATCGTGATGATGGTACAGGTGAGCCGTCGTGGTCTGAACGCCGTTAACCAAACCCGTCTGATGTGTCTTAGCCTGTTCTGGCACTTCCTGGACGTTGTCTGGATCTGTGTATTCACCGTTGTTTATCTGATGGGGGTATTAGCATGAGTCATTCTGCCACTTCCCACGGCGGCGCAAGCCACGGCAGCGTGAAGTCATACCTGATTGGCTTCATCCTGTCAGTGATCCTGACGGTTATCCCGTTTGCCATGGTCATGAGCGATACTGCTTCGCATTCACTGATCATTGGCACCGTGGTTGCATCCGCGGTCATCCAGATCGTTGTCCATCTGGTGTTCTTCCTGCACTTAAGCACTGCATCGGAAGCGCGCTGGAATCTGGTGGCATTTCTGTTCACCGCTGTGATTATCTTTATCGTCGTTGTGGGCTCATTGTGGATTATGTATAACCTCAACCTCAATATGATGGTCAGTTAAAGAGCCGAGCTGCACGTGATGATTAAGCAATACCTGCAAGTAACGAAACCAGGAATTATTTTCGGCAACTTAATTTCTGTCATCGGGGGATTTCTCCTTGCTGCCAAAGGCAACATCGACTTCCCACTCTTTCTCGCCACTTTGGTGGGCGTTTCGCTGGTCGTCGCATCGGGTTGTGTATTTAACAACTTCATCGACCGCGACATCGACCGGATCATGGAAAGAACGAAGAACAGGGCCCTGGTAAAAGGACTTATTCCGCCGAAAACAACCCTGGTTTACGCCACTATTCTGGGTATTGTGGGCTTTGCGTTGTTGTATATCGGTGCCAACCCGCTGGCCATGTGGCTGGCGGTGATGGGCTTTGTGATTTATGTCGGCGTTTACAGCCTGTACATGAAACGCAATTCGGTCTACGGCACGTTGATTGGCAGCTTGTCTGGCGCGGCGCCACCGGTCATTGGTTACTGTGCCGTTTCCGGCCAGTTCGATACCGGTGCGTTGATCCTGCTTCTGATTTTCAGCCTGTGGCAGATGCCGCACTCGTACGCGATTGCCATCTTCCGCTTTAAAGATTATCAGGCTGCAGGCATCCCGGTTCTGCCGGTTGTCAAAGGCATTTCCGTCGCCAAGCATCATATTACCGTCTACATTCTGGCGTTTATGATTGCCACGCTGATGCTGACCCTGAGCGGCTACGCAGGGTATAAATACCTGATTGTCGCCGGTGCGGTGAGCGTCTGGTGGCTTGGCATGGCGTTGAAAGGTTACAAAGCGGAGAACGATGTGGTCTGGGCGAGAAAGCTGTTTGGCTTCTCTATCATCACCATCATGTCGCTGAGTTTCATGATGTCTGTGGATTTCAGTTCAACACCGACGTCGATGTTAACCTACGTTTGGTAACTTGAGCTGTTAGCCTGACGCGCTGTCATTCATTCCGATAATCAGCACACTGAAAGGCCAGTAGCGATACTGGCCTTTTCTTTTATTCTGACGGAAAGCAAACCCGTAATATCTGCTAAAGATCCATCGTTTTACCCTAACTCGCCAAAAGCACTACAATGCACGATTGTTATTTTGAGGTAGTAATGTGAACGATAACCAGATGACCCCGCAGGAAAGTCGGGCAACATGGGGACTAGGGACAGTTTTTTCTTTACGCATGCTTGGCATGTTCATGGTGTTACCCGTCCTGACCACCTACGGTATGGCGTTATCCGGTGCCAGCGAAACGCTGATCGGCATCGCAATCGGTATTTATGGTCTGGCGCAAGCCGTATTCCAGATCCCGTTTGGGTTGATGTCTGACCGCGTTGGCCGTAAACCACTGATCGTCTTTGGTTTAATTATCTTCTGTATCGGCAGCATCGTGGCTGCTTCCACCGATTCTATCTGGGGCGTGATCATCGGTCGTGCCCTGCAAGGTTCCGGCGCCATCGCCGCCGCCGTGATGGCGTTATTGTCAGATCTGACCCGCGAGCAGAACCGCACCAAAGCGATGGCGTTTATCGGCATCAGCTTCGGTGTGACCTTTGCGATTGCCATGGTACTCGGGCCTGTCATCACTCACGCCTGGGGCTTACACGCGTTATTCTGGGCGATCGCCGGTCTGACGCTGGTCGCCATCCTCATCACTGTCGCCGTAGTCCCCTCCCCTGCCACCCATATTCTGAACCGGGAATCTAGTATGGTGAAAGGCAGCTTCAGCAAAGTGCTCAACAACCCGAAACTGCTGAAACTGAATTTCGGCATTCTGTGTTTGCACATCCTGCTGATGTCGAGCTTCGTGGTATTACCGCAAGTGATGGAGCATGCAGGTTTCCCGCCGGCTGAACATTGGCGGGTGTATCTGGTCACCATGCTGACGTCGTTTGTTGCAGTGATCCCGGTGATTATTTATGCCGAGAAAAAGCGCCATATGAAGCAAGTCTTTATGGGCTGTGTGGCCGTATTGTTACTGGCTGAGCTGGTACTGTGGTCGGCGGGCCTGCATTTATGGGTCGTCATCGCGGGTATCCAGCTGTTCTTCCTGGCCTTTAATGTCATGGAAGCCATTCTGCCCTCGCTTATCAGTAAAGAATCTCCGGCCGGGTACAAAGGTACCGCGATGGGGCTGTATTCCACCAGCCAGTTTATCGGCGTGGCGATTGGCGGGAGTTTAGGCGGATATGTTTATGGTAACGCCGGTGCCGACGCGGTCTTTCTGCTGTGTGCGGCTATTGCCGTGGTCTGGCTGCTGGTCAGCGCAACCATGACCGAGCCGCCGTATGTCAGCAGCCTGCGTATCACGCTTTCTGAGCTGGCCGTAAAAGACTCCGCCCTGCAGGCACGCATTCTGGCCCAGCCAGGCGTGGCCGAGGCCGTTGTGGTTCCGGAAGAATTCAGTGCCTACGTGAAAGTCGATACCAAACAGACTAACCGTAAAGCGCTTGAACAACTGGTCAGCGCCGCCTGAGATCAAACGCTGTGCTAAAAAATGGCACAGCGTTTCATTTTCCTCCTCCCTTGTGACTTTCCTCACTTAAAAATTTTCCTCAATCATTATCCTCAAGAATTCCTTAACAAAATTTTGTCAGTGATGACGGCTTTCGGGCCTTTTGAGGATCTCATGAAAACCTATGCTTTAGTTGGCACCGGCGGACGCTCAGGTTTATACATTGAAGCGATCACCGGTAAATACCGCCACAACGCAAAGTTTGTGGCCTTCTGTGACACCAATCAGACCCGCATGGACTATGCCAATCAGCAACTGGTGCAGAATGACATCGCACCGGTTCCGACCTGGAAAGCCGCGGATTTTGGCGACATGCTCACGGAAACCAAACCTGACATCGTGATTGTCACCAGTATGGATCGCACCCATGATGATTATATTGTCCGCGCCCTGCATGCCGGTTGTGATGTGATCACCGAAAAGCCGATGACCATTGATGAAAATCGTGCGCTGCGCATTCTCGATGCCGTCGATGCCACCGGTTTTCAGGTGCGGGTGGCGTTTAACTACCGCTACGCGCCGCATCACAGCAAAATCCGCGAACTGCTGATGCAGGACACCATCGGCGACGTGCTGTCTGTGCATTTCGAATGGCTGCTCAACACCGAACACGGCGCCGATTACTTCCGCCGCTGGCACCGTGACAAACGCAATTCCGGTGGCCTGCTGGTGCACAAATCTACACATCACTTTGACCTGATGAATTTCTGGCTCAACAGTACGCCGGAGAAAGTCTATGCCCAGGGTGACCTGCGTTTTTACGGCAAAGAGAACGCTGAGAAGCGCGGCGTGACAGAATTTTATCCCCGCGCTCACGGCTATCCGCAGGCACAGAACGATCCCTTTGCGCTGCACATGGAAGACAACGCCCAGCTCAAAACGCTGTATCTGGATGCTGAACATGAAGATCACTATTTCCGCGATCAAAGCGTGTTCAGTGACGGTATCAACATTGAAGATACATTGTCGGTGCTGGTGAAATATCAGAACAAAGTCCAGCTCACGTATGCGCTGAACGCGTATCTGCCATGGGAAGGGTTGAACGTGGTGTTTAACGGCACTCAGGGGCGCATCGAAATGAAAATCGTTGAGATGTCCTACGTCAATGCCGGCGGTAAACGCGAGAACGAAGGCAGTATCGAGAAGGCAGAAATCACTGTTTATCCGCTATTTGCTGAGCCGTGGAAGGCACAATTCCAGCTGGGAGAAGGCGGCCATGGCGGCGGCGATAATGCCATGCTGGAAGATCTGTTCGGCGAACGCAGAGAGGATCCGTTAAAGCGCGCTGCCGATCACCGTGCTGGCGCGATGTCGATCCTGACCGGGATAGCCGGAAACTTGTCGATGCAATATGACAAACCGATTTACTTCAAAGATTTCGAACTGGTGAAAAGACTGCGGCAGCGCAAGTAACTGATCAAAAAAAGGGACGCTTAACTTAAGCGTCCCTTTTTCATTTGCCCGTATAAAAAGGCCATTAATCTCTGAAGTTTTTAAACTGGAACGGTTGTCCGAGATCACCGTTGCGCACCAGCGCCATGACGGCCTGCAAGTCATCACGCGCTTTACCGGTGACACGCACTTCATCACCCTGAACCTGCGCCTGCACTTTAATCTTGCTGTCTTTAATCAGTTTGACGAGTTTCTTCGCCAGGGCGGATTCAATTCCGGAATGCAGTTTCGCTTCAACGCTGTACGTTTTACCGCTGTGCTCCATTTGCTCAGGAATTTCCAGCGCCCCGCCTTCAATGCCACGTTTGGCTAACTTCTCACGCAGAATATCGACCAGCTGGTTAACCTGAAAATCTGATTCGCTGGCGACTTTGATGCTCTCGTTTTTTTCATTGAGATCAAAGCTGGCAGGAATGTTGCGGAAATCCCAGCGGGTTTGCAGCTCACGGCTGGCATTTTCCACGGCGTTGCGCACTTCCTGCATGTCGATTTCGGAAACAATGTCAAAAGACGGCATAATCGCTTCTCCCTGTAGTTTTTGTATTGCACGTTATATGGCGTGCATAATACCGCCTTCAACCGTCGATGCCAAACGACAGCACAGCACCGAACATAAAATGCCCCGATGGTCAAAAAGTGCAGGTGAAAATGTGATCTACAGCACGAATGTCTATACTAATAAGATAACCGGACAGCAGAATATTCTTTCAACAACCGATTACCACGGCGTATTTCGCCGCATCACCCAGGAGGCACAATGAAAATAACAGTATTAGGTTGCGGTGCACTGGGACAACTTTGGCTATCAGCGCTTTATCAGCAAGGTCACGACGTTCAGGGGTGGATCCGCATTCCTCAACCTTTCTGCGCAGTAAACGTCATTTCCCCTGATGGCACGGCGTTTAACCGCAACATGCCAACCAACGATCCGCAGCATCTGGCACAAAGCGAACTGCTGCTGGTAACGCTGAAAGCCTGGCAGGTTTCCGGCGCGGTCAGTGCGCTGATGCCGATGCTCAATGATAATTGTACCCTGCTGTTGTTGCATAACGGCATGGGGACAGTGGATGAATTGCCCGCCAATCGTTTTGCTATTTTACAGGGTGCCACCACGCATGCAGCCCGGCACGAAGGCAATGCGATTATGCACGTTGCAGCAGGAACGACGCACATCGGCCCGGTGACGCCGCGCGGTGCAGCGCTGAGTTCGCTGGCAGATACGTTACATGACGCCCTGCCCGACGTCGCCTGGCACGATAATATCAGGCCATCACTGTGGAATAAGCTGGCAGTCAACTGCGTGATCAATCCGCTGACGGCGCTGCATGAATGCACCAACGGCGATTTGATCGGTTATCCTCAACAGATCGAGCAAATCTGTCAGGAAGTGGCGCAGGTCATGGCGATCGAAGGTTATGAGATCCACAGCGAGTCGTTACTGAGTTTTGTTTATCAGGTGATCGACACCACGGCGGCCAATCACTCCTCGATGTTGCAGGATATACAGCATCAGCGTCACACCGAAATTGATTACATTACCGGTTACGTGCTGCGCCGTGGTCGCAAACATGGGCTGAGCCTGCCTGTAAACACCCGGATATTTGAACACATTAAAAGAAAGGAAAACGACTATGAGCGCATCAGTTCTGGTCTGCCTGGCACCTGGTAGCGAAGAGATTGAAGCGGTAACCACCATTGATTTGCTGGTTCGTGCGGGAATTAACGTAACAACCGCCAGCGTGGCGGGCGACGGCAGTCTGGAAATTCGCTGCTCACGCGGGGTAAGAATTTTGGCCGACGTTGCGCTGGTAGACGTCGCAGACGACGATTTTGACGCGATCGTTCTGCCGGGTGGCCTCGGCGGTGCGACCTGTTTCAGCGAAAGCCCGCTGCTGGTGGAGAAAGTTCGTCAGATGCACATCAGCGGAAACATTGTGGCAGCGATCTGCGCGGCGCCCGCGCTGGTTCTGGAATATCACGATCTGTTCCCAGTCGGCAACATGACCGGTTTCCCCGGTCTGCGGGATAAAATTGATCCGATAAAATGGTCAGATCGCCGGGTGATTTTCGATCCACGGGTCAATCTGCTGACCAGCCAGGGGCCGGGCACATCGATGGAATTCGCCCTGAAGATTATCGATTTGCTGCTGGGGAAAACCAAAGCAGCTGAAATCGCCGCGCAGCTGGTGCTGTCACCGGGAATGTATAATTACACCGACGAAGGCGCCCGGGAATCCTGATAGGATACCGGCAAACAAAAAGGGGCTCAGCCATGCTGAACCCCTTTTTTACATCGGGAATGCTGAACTAGGGACGATACACTTTCACATTATTAAAGCCCTGTTCTTTCAGATACAGCGCCTGTAAACGGCTCATCACGCCGCGGTCGCAATACAGCAAATAGGTTTTGCTCTGATCCAAATCGCCAAACTGCGTCGCCAGTTTATAGAACGCCAGCGCCTTCACTTCGACATTTTCCAGCGCCAGCGGATCCGCATCCACTTCATCCGGGGCGCGAACGTCCAGCACGATATCCGTGGAAACAAACTCAGCGACGGTTTCTACTTCCGGCACTTCCTGAGCAGCCTGCTCAGCAATTTCACGGATGTCACAGTTACGCGCTTCACTGACCACTTTATCGAGGATGGCAAAATTGAACATTGCCTCTTCCGCTTCGATTTTGGCTTTCACCGCTTTCACCGTCGGGCTTTTCGAAATCACACCGCAATATTCCGGCATGGTTTTGGCGAAATCTTCAGTACCAATTTCGCGGGCAATCTTGATGATGTGTTCTTTATCGTGCGAAATCAGCGGACGCAGGATCAGGGTATCAGAAACGTTGTCGATCAAACGCAGGTTGGTCAGCGTCTGGCTGGAAACCTGTCCCAGCGCTTCACCGGTCACCAGCGCCTGAACGCCATAACGCTCCGCGATAGAAGACGCTGCCCGCACCATCATTCGTTTCAGCACGACGCCCATCTGGCCGTCTTCGATTTTTTCGAGGATCTCACCAACTACCGGCTCAAAATCAATAGCGATAAAACGCACGCGGTGCGAACTGCCAAAACGATTCCACAGGTAATGAGCCACCTGTTTCACGCCGATTTCATGCGCCGCGCCGCCAAGGTTAAAGAAGCAATAATGCACACGACAGCCACGACGCATCAGCATATAACTGGATACGCCGGAGTCGAAACCGCCTGAAATGAGTGACATCACGTCTTCCTGCGTACCGATAGGATAACCGCCCTGACCTTCGAGACGGTTTTTCACCAGCACCAGTTTATCGTCGTTGATTTCCAGTTTCACCGTCACTTCCGGCGAGGTCAGGTTGACACGCGCCGATTCGATGTGTTGGTTCAGGCCGCCGCCCACGTAACGTTCTACGTCGCCGGAGCTGAAATCATGCTTGCCGCGACGTTTAACACGGACGCAGAAAGTTTTGCCTTCGACTTCAGAACGATAGGCTTCGAGTGCCTGTTCAAAAATATTGTGAACGTCTGTGTAAGGGCGGTCTTCCACTTCTTCGACATAGCGGATGCCCGGAATGCGGCAAAGCAATTCCTGGATAAGATCGTGTTTACTTTCGTCTTTGCTGCGAACTTCGATATGATCCCAGTGGCGAACGACTGCCAGTGTCTCATCATGCGGTCGCACAATGTTGCGAATGCTGCTTGAGAGGATCTTAATGAAGCGCAAACGCACAGATTGGCTCTTGATGGTGATTTCAGGGAACAATTTAATGATAAACTTCATGGCAGTCTTTTGTTAGCAGGTTAAAAAACGGGGTAGTAAGTCGCTGAATAAGGATCTAGGATCCTATTATTGCTAAGCCTTATGTTTGTTTGTGAAACATAAGTTTTGTGCCACATTGGGCTTAGCAATAAACTCAGCGGCGCAGAGTATATCACTTTTAATGGATATTCTGCGCGCAAAACCAAACAGCAGTGCCATGCTTAACGGGAATGTCTCCCGGAGCTGAGAGCCGACCCTGCCGTCTCAGCACTCTGGTCATCGATTCTGATCAACGATATTGAAAGAGAATTATGCCGAAAAAATCTGCACCACCCGCCAATTTCGAAACTGCTCTGGCCGACCTGGAACAGATCGTTTCACGCCTCGAATCAGGCGAATTGCCTTTAGAAGAGGCGCTGAATGAATTCGAGCAAGGCGTCCAGCTGGCGCGTCAGGGACAGCAAAAGCTGCAACAGGCCGAACAGCGTGTACAAATTCTGCTCGACAGCGATGAAGATGCACCGCTGACACCTTTCACACCGGAAGCAGAGTAACGGTTTATGTCTGAAGCGATTTCTCTTTCTCCGGCTGGCGAGTTTTCACGTGAACTTCGCGCGATGCAACAACGCGTGGATGGCGTACTGACCGCTTACATTGACGCCCTGCCGCTGGCTGATTTACCGCTGGTTGAAGCCATGCGCTACGGTGCACTGCTCGGCGGCAAACGGATGCGACCTTATCTGGTGTATGCCACCGGTCAGCTATTCGGGCTGGATTTGAAAAATCTTGATGCGCCCGCTGCTGCGGTAGAATGCATCCACGCCTATTCGCTGATCCATGACGATCTGCCCGCAATGGACGACGACGATCTGCGTCGCGGCCAGCCAACCTGTCACATCAAGTTTGGCGAAGCCAATGCCATTCTGGCAGGCGATGCCCTGCAAACGCTGGCGTTCTCTGTCTTAACCGACGGGGAAATGGCGGACGTAGCAGTCAAAGATCGTTTGTCGATGGTGTCCGAGCTGGCTGGCGCCAGCGGTGCCAGCGGCATGTGTGGCGGACAAGCACTGGATCTGGCCGCAGAAGGCCAACAGATAAGCCTCGACGCTCTGGAAAAAATACACCGTCATAAAACCGGTGCGCTTATCCGCGCCGCAGTGCGCATGGGTGCTCTGGCCGCCGGTGACACCGGACGCGCCGTATTGCCTATACTGGATACCTATGCACAGGCGATTGGCCTGGCGTTTCAGGTTCAGGACGACATCCTTGATGTCATCGGTGATACCGCCACGCTGGGTAAGCGCCAGGGTGCAGATCAACAACTAGGTAAAAGCACTTACCCTGCCCTGCTGGGGCTCGACGGCGCAAAGGCCAAGGCCATGGACCTGTATCAGGAAGCCGTTTCCGCACTGGACCAGCTCGCTGCGCTTTCTTACAACACAGCGCCACTTCTCGCGTTAGCCAGCTTCGTTATTGAGCGCGATAATTAATACTTACTATGAGCAACTGATGAGTCTTGAATTAGCCAAATACCCGACACTGGCGCTGGCGGAGAATCCTGAAGATCTCCGTTCACTTCCTAAAGAGAGCCTGCCCAGGCTCTGCGACGAACTGCGCCAGTATTTACTGGCCAGCGTCAGCCAGTCCAGCGGGCACTTCGCGTCCGGTCTGGGAACGGTTGAACTGACCGTCGCCATGCATTATGTCTACAACACGCCGTTTGATCACGTCGTCTGGGATGTCGGCCATCAGGCCTATCCTCACAAAATTCTTACCGGACGCCGTGACCGGATTTCCACCATCCGTCAGAAAGGCGGTCTGCATCCGTTCCCGTGGCGCGGTGAAAGCGAATACGACACGCTTTCCGTCGGACATTCCTCAACCTCCATCAGCGCCGGTTTGGGCATGGCCGTTGCCGCCGAACGCGAAGGTAAAAACCGTCGCACCGTCTGCGTGATTGGTGACGGCGCGATCACCGCCGGTATGGCATTCGAAGCCATGAACCACGCCGGTGATATTAAGCCAGATATGCTGGTGATCCTTAACGACAATGAAATGTCGATTTCAGAAAACGTCGGCGCGCTGAATAATCATCTTGCGCAGTTGTTGTCGGGTAAGTTGTATTCCCATCTGCGCGAAGGCGGCAAGAAAGTCCTTTCCGGCATCCCGCCGATCAAAGAACTGGTGCGCCGTACCGAAGAACATCTGAAAGGCATGATGGTACCGGGCACGCTGTTTGAAGAGCTGGGCTTTAACTATATCGGGCCGGTGGACGGTCACGACGTGGTGGCGCTGGTGCAAACGCTGAAAAACATGCGCGACCTGAAAGGTCCGCAGTTGCTGCACATCATGACGAAAAAAGGCAAAGGCTACGCGCCAGCCGAGAAAGATCCAATTGGCTGGCACGCAGTGCCCAAATTCGATCCGGCTTCCGGCATTTTGCCTAAAGGCAAAGAAGGCCTGCCAACGTATTCGAAAATCTTTGGCGACTGGCTGTGTGAGACTGCCGCCAAAGACAGCAAACTGATGGCCGTGACGCCTGCAATGCGCGAAGGCTCCGGCATGGTGCGCTTCTCCCGGGAGTATCCGCAGCAGTATTTCGACGTTGCCATCGCCGAACAGCATGCCGTGACGTTTGCCGCCGGGCTGGCGATTGGCGGCTACAAACCGATCGTGGCGATCTACTCGACTTTCCTGCAAAGGGCGTACGATCAGGTGATCCACGATGTGGCGATCCAAAATCTTCCGGTACTGTTTGCCATCGATCGCGGCGGTATCGTCGGTGCCGACGGCCAGACCCATCAGGGCGCATTTGACCTGTCATTCCTGCGCTGCATTCCGAATATGATCATCATGACGCCAAGCGATGAAAACGAATGCCGCCAGATGTTGCATACCGGCTATCATCACAACAGCGGCCCGGTGGCCGTGCGTTACCCGCGCGGCAGCGGCACCGGTGCAACCTGCGAACCGCTGGCATCCCTGCCGTTGGGCAAAGGTGTTGTGCGTCGCGAAGGTGAAAAAGTGGCGATCCTGAACTTTGGTACGTTGCTGCCGGATGCGCTGGAAGCGGCTGAAAAACGTAATGCCACCGTCGTGGATATGCGCTTTGTTAAACCGCTCGACGAAGCACTGATTCTCGAACTGGCGGCAAGCCATGAAGTGCTGGTGACGCTGGAAGAAAACGCCATCATGGGTGGCGCCGGCAGCGGTGTGAATGAGCTGCTGATGGCAAAACGCATATTAGTGCCGGTATTGAATATCGGTCTGGCGGACCACTTTGTGCCACAGGGAACCCAGGACGAGATCCGTCATGATGTCGGGCTCGATGCCGAAGGTATTGACCGTCAAATCACCGACTGGCTGGCCTGATCATTTCCCCTCTTTCGCCTGAAAGAGGGGGTTTCTTTCCCCACATTCTCCTGTCTTCCCCAATCCCGCCATTCTGTGAGCTACAGTTAAGCATGCTAATCATTTTTTAACGCCTGCCGGTTATCACGCAGGCTTTTACGGAGAGATGCAATGCAATACACCACGTTGGGAAAAACCGGTCTGAAAATATCGCAACTGTGTCTGGGTTGTATGACGTATGGCGAACCGGATCGCGGCAGACATGCCTGGACCTTACCTGAAGAAAGCAGTCGCCCAATCATTAAACAGGCGCTGGATGCAGGCATTAACTTTTTTGATACCGCCAACAGCTATTCCGATGGCAGCAGCGAAGAGATCGTCGGGCGGGCGCTGAAAGACTTCGCGAAACGCGACCAGATCGTCGTCGCCACCAAAGTGTTTTATCCGATTACCGGCCTGGAAGGCGGATTGTCCCGCGCGTCGATTATGCAATCTATCGACGACAGTCTGCGCCGCCTCGGCATGGAGTATGTCGATCTGCTACAAATCCACCGCTGGGATTACAACACGCCAATTGAAGAAACGCTTGAAGCACTCAATGACGTGGTGAAAGCCGGAAAGGCGCGTTTTATCGGGGCTTCTTCCATGCATGCCCATCAGTTTAAGCAGGCGCTGGATGTTTCGCAGCAAAATGGCTGGGCGCGCTTCGTCTCGATGCAGGATCAGTACAATCTGATCCAGCGTGAAGAAGAGAAGGAAATGTACCCGTTGTGTCTGGAAGAAAACATCGCGGTTCTGCCGTGGAGTCCGCTGGCGCGCGGTAAGCTTACGCGCCCATGGGGAGAAACCACCGCCCGTTCGGTGTCTGACAGTTTTGCCAACACGCTGTACGATGCCACGGATGAAGCCGACGGTAAAATAGCCGAGCGTGTGGGTAAAATCGCGGAAGATCACGGTGTTCCGCGCGCGCAGATTGCACTGGCGTGGATCCTCAGCAAACATGTGATCACCGCCCCTATCATCGGCGCTTCCCGCCCTGCCCATCTCGACGATGCGATTGCTGCGCTGAACATCAAACTGTCGATTGAAGAAATCGCCGAACTTGAAATGGCTTATGTGCCGCATCAGGCTGTCGGATTTGAGTAAAACGGACGAATCTCTCTCAGGTTAAAAAACAGAAAAGGCGCTGCAGAATCAACATGCAACGCCTTTTTAACTTCTTACACACCGTCAGAACATCGGCTCAGGCAAAATGGTCGAAACCCTGCCATTCCAGTTGCACCGGTGAACCGGCCCGCATCAGTTTGAGGCCTTCGGAAAGGGGAGCAATCTGGCCGATGCAGGTAAAATCAACGCCAAGATGACTCAGCGCCGCGTCCACCGCCCCGCGATTGATTTCCGGCACGGTGAAGCACAGTTCGTAATCTTCGCCGCCGGTCAGTGCCCATTTCAGTGCCTGTTCCGGATCGCCAAGTGACTTCATGGCATCAGAGAACGGAATGGCATCCAGATCCAGGCGCGCGCCGCAATCACTGGCTTTCAGAATGTGCTTCAAATCGGAAATCAGCCCGTCGGAGAGATCGATAGCCGACGTCGCTAAATCACGCAACGCCTGACCTTGCAGAACGCGCGGCGAAGGCCGCAGATGGCGTTTAAGCAGGAACTCACGCGTTTTATCATCAGTGATGTTCAGCTGCTCCAGCACAACGGCCAGACCCGCGGCACTGTCGCCCAGCGTACCTGTCACGAAAATCCAGTCGCCCACACCGGCACCAGAACGCGTCAATGCTCGACCGACCGGCACCAGCCCCTGAATGGTTAACGTCATGCTCAACGGACCGCGGGTGGTATCACCGCCAATCAGTTGCATACCGTAGTAATTAAGTTGTTCGAACAAGCTGTCACTGAAAGACTGTAGCCAGTCAGCATTGACCTCGGGCAGCGTCAGCGCGAGAGAAACCCAGGCAGGATCCGCGCCCATTGCCGCTAAATCACTGAGATTCACCGCCAGCGCTTTGTAGCCAAGATCGGCCGGAGAAATGGTTTTCAGGAAATGGATGCCTTCGACCAGCGTATCAGTGCTGACGGCGAGGAGTTGTTTTTCGCCAACCGTCAGTAAGGCACAATCATCACCAATGCCTAACTGAACATCCTGTCTGGCGGTTCTGAACCGGTTAAAGTAGCGATTGATTACGTCAAATTCGCCGGATGCCATAATACAATTCCAAATCGTTAGAATGACTTAAGGCCGGAAAACCGGCCTTAAGAAGGGTGTCACACAAAGGATAAGCGAGGTGACATCACCAGAGTATCAACGAAGACAGCAATCGGGTGAAAATGAGTGTGATCATTTATCCGTCGGGCTGACCCTTGCTGACATTATTTCTTGCGAATATGCGGGCCCGCTTTGTCCAGCACACCGTTCACAAATTTGTGACTGTCTTCAGCGCCGAAGGTTTTCGCCAGTTCGATCGCTTCATTGATGGCCACTTTATAAGGGACATCCTGGCGCTTGCTCAGCTCAAACAGAGCCAGACGCAAGATCGCTCTTTCCACCTGGCCTAATTCATCCAGCTGACGTGACAGGTATGGCGCCATCAATGCATCGAGTTTCTCTGCACTGTTTGCTACACCAGCCAGCAGTTCGCGGAAATAGGCAATGTCTACATCTTTGACATCCTGCTCGGTCAGGAATTCTAATTCAACATCGGCGATGTCATTTTTCGACAACTGCCAGGAGTAAAGCGCCTGAACGGCACATTCACGGGCGCGGCGACGAGCAGCAGGTTTCACGGATTTCCCCTTAACTAGATTCAGGCCTTAATAGCCTTGATAACATTAATCATTTCAAGCGCGGTCAGTGCAGCTTCTGCACCCTTGTTACCGGCTTTTGTCCCTGCGCGTTCAATGGCTTGTTCGATGCTTTCTGTCGTCAGCACACCAAAGGCAACCGGGATTTCGCTGTTCATGGCAACGCTGGACAGGCCAGAGCTGCATTCGCCCGCGACGAATTCAAAGTGGGCTGTGCCCCCGCGGATCACTGTACCGAGCGCAACAACGGCGTCGTACTTTCCGCTTTCAGCCAGAGCACGGGTTGCCAGGGGCAATTCGTATGCGCCCGGGACCCAGACTACGGTGATGTTGTCATCGCTGACCTGACCAATACGTTTCAACGCATCAATAGCACCGGAAAGCAGGCTGTCGTTGATGAAATTGTTAAAACGAGCAATCGCGATCGCTACGCGCGCGTTAGGCGTGGCTACAACACCTTCAATAACGTTCATAGTTTTCCTTAAAGTGGGTTCAGGAGTTTCTCAACCCCAGCCGCAGGGGGGCGGATTCTATCATAAAATTACCCTGTCTGGACACGGGCTTTTCAAACCCGTGCAAACAGAGGAGGAGTAAAATGCTCAGTACACCGGCTTCAGACGTAAACGCAGGTCCGGGCCAATCTGCCGGACATCACTGAAAACGAATTCCGGCGCATCTTTCAGATGCTGCAATCCGGGCAGTTCGCACAGTGCGCGGCCATTATCACCCAATAACTTAGGTGCCATATAAACGATTAATTCATCAACCAGACCCGCTTGTAATAAGGCTCCGGCAAGTTGAGCGCCGGCTTCCACCCAGATGGAATTTACCTGACGTTTCGCCAGTTGCATCATAAGCAGAACCAGATCGATGCGATTTTCGCGTCCCGGAACGCACCATTGTTCAACGGAATCAGGCCAGGCCAGCTGATCTTTTTCAAGACGGGCCAGCAGAACGTCGCCGGGTAAATTCACCAGCTGATGCTGTGGCGTCACGCGGTTCTGGCTGTCGAGGATAATTCTCAGCGGCTGGCGAAGGCTCTGCTCAGGGTAAACGGCCTGCACATCACTGCCCAGTTCGCACCAGCGCACATTCAGCGAGGGATTATCGGCCAGCACCGTGGCGCTGGTGCTCAGAACCGCTGAGCTTTCTGCGCGAAAACGCTGCACGTCAGCGCGCGCCGCCGACGAGGTGATCCACTGACTTTCGCCGGAGGCCATCGCCGTTCGGCCATCCAGCGATGCGCCCATTTTCAGTTGTACGTAAGGGAAACCGGTGCGCATGCGTTTCAGAAAGCCGAGATTGACGGCTTCCGCCTGCGAATGCATCAGCCCATGGCTGACATCCACGCCATTTTGCTTCAGACGGTATAACCCTCGCCCGGCAACTTCCGGATTAGGATCCTGCATCGCTGCCACAACCCGGGTGATGCCTGCCGCCAGTAAAGCATCGGCACAAGGCGGCGTGCGGCCATGATGGCTGCACGGTTCGAGTGTCACATAGGCCGTCGCGCCTCTGGCTTTTTCACCGGCCATGCGCAGCGCATGGACTTCGGCATGAGGCTCACCGGCACGCAAATGGTAGCCTTCACCGACGATTTCCCCCCCGGAGACAATGACACAACCGACGTTGGGATTCGGTGTGGTGGTGAAACGCCCGCGACGCGCCAGCTCGAAAGCGCGCGCCATAAAGCGTTCATCGGAGGGTAATTCAGCAGATTGTGGTGCAGCAGGCTGTTCGGGGAACATCAGTTTTCCTTAATCCTGAAGACGGGCGATCTCTTCACCAAATTCACGAATATCTTCAAAGCTGCGATAGACCGATGCGAAACGAATGTAGGCCACTTTATCCAGCCCTTTCAGGGCATCCATCACCAGATTGCCGATCATCTTCGCGGGAATTTCACGCTCGCCGGTGGCGCGCAGCTGCGACTTAATGTGGCTGATGGCGGTTTCAACATCGTCAGAACTGACCGGCCGTTTTTCCAGCGCTTTCAGTAAGCCGCCGCGTAATTTATCTTCGTTAAAGGGTTCGCGGACTTCATTGCTTTTAATGACACGCGGCATCACCAGTTCCGCCACTTCAAAAGTGGTGAAACGTTCATGGCACACCAGGCACTGACGGCGACGGCGAACCTGCGATCCGTCACCCACCAGGCGGGAATCAATCACTTTAGTATCAACAGCAGCACAAAATGGGCAATGCATAGCACTTCCTGATCGCGAACTCAATTGGACATCAGTTTAACCCGAAGTGTGCAGACAACAAAGGCTGTCGCTACTTTCATCGACATCGGGTTAAACTTAGGCTCTCTATTAGTGCCCGGACGGATGTTGCATCGGGCAGAAGAAAGGAAATCTCTGATATGACGAAACACCCTCGCCTTTGGCTTATCGGCGCCACGTTGCTGAGCCTGCAGGGCTGCGCGCAGCAAAATCCACAGCTGCCGGAATTGAAATCGGAAGTGGGTCAGCTGAATCAGAAACTGCAACGGCTGACCGATTTGGCGGTCGCACTTGAACAGCAAACCACGCTGAACCGGCAGTCCAGCAATGGCGTCTATTTGCTGCCTGCGGCTAAGAGCCCTGCCCTGCTGAAAAGTGATCTGGGTGAGCTGACCGTGACGTTGTTGCGCGTGGCACCGGATGCCAGCGGGTTACAAGCGGTGCTAGAAGTGAAAAACGATGCCGGCAATCCGCTGCCGCCATTTACCGCGTCACTGAGCTGGGGCCAGCTGGATCCGGTCACCGGCAAACCGCTGACCGTCGATATGCAAACCCAAAACATCAACGTGGAAGCGGATTTGCTGCCCGGACCGGTGAAAACCTTCGAGGTGAAATTCAGTCAGGTCACGATGGAAACGCTGGGCTTTGTCCATCTGCACAATATTGTCGCCACGGTACCGCCTTCTGCCGCCACAGTTCAGCCATAACATCCCGAATTTCAGGCAAAAAAAACCCCGCAGCGCGGGGTTTTTTGATCACTGAACCATCAGCAGATTAAGGCAGAATCGAAGGCTGATCTGCACCTTCTTTTTCCACTTTTTGCTGCAACATGTGTTCACGCTTCATACCCAGTTTCAGGGCCAGCGCCGAAGCAACATATATCGATGAAGCCGTACCGATTGAAACACCAATCAACATGGTCAGTGAGAAACCACGCAGCAATGCACCACCAAACAAATACAGCATCAGGATCACGACTAACGTGGTACCGGATGTGATCAATGTTCTGTGCAACGTCTGGGTCAACGACACGTTAAAGATTTCGTAAGATGTCCCGCGACGGATCTTGCGGAAGTTCTCACGAATACGGTCCGATACGACGATGCTGTCGTTAAGCGAGTAACCGATAACCGACATCAGTGAAGCAACGATGGTCAGGTCAACCTCGATATGGAATAACGAGAGCACACCCATGGTGATCACAACGTCGTGAGCAAGCGCGATAACAACACCTGCCGCCAGACGCCACTCGAAGCGGAAACCGACGTAAACCAGGATAGCGATCAATGCCACTAACAGCGCCATCGCACCATTTTGCGCCAAATCAGCCCCTACGCTTGGGCCGACGAACTCGATACGTTTCACCTGGGCATTCTGGCTGGTCGTTTCGTTAATCACGCTAAGAACTTTAGCACCCAGTTCCTGGCCGCCTGTTTCACCCTTAGTCGGTGGCATACGAACCATGATGTCGCGGCTGCTACCAAAATTCTGTACCAGCGGTTCTGCAAAGCCTGATTTCTCAAGCGAAGCGCGCATCATGTCCAAATCCGCAGGTTTTTCCAGCGAGATTTCAATAACCGTACCGCCGGTGAAATCCAGACCCCAGTTAAAACCTTTCACACCGATAATGGCGATAGAAAGGATCAACAGGAAACCAGAGATACCGAAAGCCCAGTAATCCCAGCGCATAAAGTCATAGACTCTACGGCCGTGGTTTAATTGTTCAACAGTATATTCCTGTGCCACAACGCACTCCTCAGATAGACAGCTTTTTGATGCGCTTGCCGCCGTACAACAGATTTACGAGGGCACGAGTACCGACGATTGCGGTAAACATTGACGTCGCTACACCAATACCGGTTGTAATCGCAAAGCCTTTAATTGCCCCGGTGCCGACGGCATACAGGATGATGACCTTGATTAGCGTCGTGACGTTGGCATCAAAGATGGAGCTGAACGCGCCTTTGTAACCTTCATCAATAGCCTGCTGTACTGAACGTCCGTTACTAAGTTCTTCCTTAATACGTTCGTTGATCAGTACGTTGGCATCCACCGCTACGGCAAGGGTTAATACGATACCCGCAATACCCGGCATCGTGAGTGTTGCCCCAGGTATCAGAGACATGATCCCAACAATAAGCACCAGGTTAGCAATCAGCGCAGAGGTCGCAATCAGACCGAACTTCTTATAGAAGAACAACATGAAGATAATTGAGACCACAAGTCCTGCCAGACAGGCTTCCAGACCTTGCTTGATATTTTCCATCCCTAAGGTCGGGCCGATGGTACGTTCTTCAACAATCTGGATTGGCGCGATCAACGCACCGGCGCGCAGCAGCAGAGACAGCTGACGGGCTTCATTCGGATCGTTTACACCGGTGATACGGAAGCTGTTACCCAGACGTGACTGAATCGTCGCCACGTTAATAACTTCTTCCTGTTTCGCCAGAATTGAACGGCCATTGGCATCTTTCTTACCGCTGTCTTTGTACTCCACAAACAGGGTAGCCATCGGTTTACCGATGTTATCCTTAGTGAAGTTAGACATGGCGTTACCGCCAGCGCTGTCGAGAGAGATGTTAACCTGCGGCTGATTGTACTCATCCATGCTGGAGGTGGAGTCAGTGATATGGTCACCGGTCAGGATCACGCGTTTGTACAAGACAACCGGGCGGCCTTCACGGGTATTTTTCACTTCGCTGTCACCCGGCACGCGGCCAGACGCTGCAGCAGTGGCATCCACATTGGTATTCACCAGACGGAATTCCAGTGTCGCCGTGGCGCCCAGAATTTCTTTCGCACGCGCCGTATCCTGAATACCCGGCAGCTCAACGACGATACGGTCAGAACCCTGACGTTGTACCAGCGGCTCTGCCACACCCAGTTGGTTTACACGGTTACGCAGGATGGTGATGTTTTGCTGAACGGCATACTCGCGGGCTTCATTCATGCGAGCATCAGTCATCACCACGCGAATGGCGTTATCGCCGCTGTTGGTGATCACTAAATCGCGGTGACGTGGGCTCAGGTAGCTGACCGCAGAATCGCGGGTGGCAGCATCACGAAAACGCACTTCAACGCCATAGTTGTCGAGCTTACGCACCGTGGCATAAGGAATATTCTTGTCGCGCAGATCGCTGCGCATGTTGTCCATCGTCTGCTCTTGCAGCTTACTCAGCGCAGTATCCATATCCACTTCCATCAGGAAGTGCACACCACCACGTAAGTCGAGGCCCAGCTTCATCGGCTCGGCGCCCAGCATGCTCAACCAGCGCGGCGTTGCCGGTGCCAGGTTAAGTGCAATAACAAACTTGTCGCCCAGCGCTTCAGTCAGCGCTTCACGTGCACGAAGCTGTACATCCGTGTCTTTGAAACGGGCAAGAATAGCGCCATTCTCCAGAGCAACTGATTTGATCTGGATTTTGCTTTGATCTAATACGTTACGGACTTGGTCCAGCGTTGCTTCACTGGCGTCGGAACCCCGAGCACCAGTGATTTGAACAGCCGGATCCTCACCATAAAGGTTGGGAAGTGCATAAAGCAGCCCGACGATGACCACAACGATCAGCATCAGATACTTCCACGCAGGATAACGGTTTAACACGGCAGTTCCCTTCGGGAAAATCGAAAATTAGATAGACTTCATCGTGCCTTTTGGCAGGACAGCTGCCACGAAGTCACGCTTGATCATCACTTCGTTAGTGTCGTTCAGTGCGATGACGACATAGCCAGTTTCAGCCACTTTCGTTACGCGACCGATCAGGCCACCGGTGGTCATCACTTCGTCACCTTTACCGATGGAATCCATCAGTTTTTTGTGTTCTTTAGAACGTTTCTGCTGCGGGCGCAGGATCATGAAATAGAAAATCAGACCAAAAACCACCAGCATAATAACCAGAGAGTAAGGACTTCCCTGTGACGGTGCGCCGGAAGCTGCGACAGCATCGGAAATGAAAAGACTCATTTAAATTCCCTCATTGTTGTTGTGAAGCAAAATAGTTGTTGTAAAAAAAACCGTATTTCCAAAATGGAGTCTGGCGATGAAACGTCTCGCACAATACCCCATTATGACGGCTCAACAAATGATAAAATCGGCACCGCCTTTCGGAGATGCCGACACGACTAAGAAATCAGAAGTTTAAAGGCGGAACCGGTTTGCCTTTACGCTCGTAGAAGTCTGTCACAAAGAGCTCTAATTTACCCTCTTCAATAGCCTGGCGTAAACCGGCCATCAAACGCTGGTAATAGCGCAAATTGTGGATGGTATTCAAACGGGCACCCAGAATTTCGTTGCAACGGTCGAGATGATGCAAGTAGGCGCGGCTATAATTGCGACATGTGTAGCAATCACAGTGTTCATCCAGCGTTGTCGTATCAGATTTATACTTGGCATTTCGGATTTTGACGATGCCATCGGTGACAAATAAGTGACCGTTACGCGCGTTACGCGTTGGCATAACACAGTCAAACATATCCACACCGCGACGCACGCCTTCCACCAAATCTTCCGGTTTGCCGACGCCCATCAGATAACGAGGTTTGTCTTCCGGGATTTGCGGGCAAACGTGCTCAAGGATACGGTGCATGTCCTCTTTCGGCTCGCCTACCGCCAAACCGCCCACAGCGTAACCATCAAAGCCGATATCTACCAGCCCTTTTAATGATACATCTCGTAAATCTTCGTAAACGCTGCCCTGAATAATCCCGAACAAAGCATTCTTATTATTCAATTCGTTGAAGCGATCGCGGCTGCGTTTTGCCCAGCGCAAAGACATCTCCATGGAGCGTTTTGCGTAATCCCAGTCAGCAGGATACGGCGTACATTCGTCGAAGATCATCACGATGTCAGAACCGAGATCGTATTGGATCTCCATGGATTTTTCCGGGCTCAGGAAGACCGGATCGCCGTTGATCGGATTGCGGAAATGTACACCCTCTTCTTTGATTTTACGCATCGCCCCCAGGCTGAACACCTGAAAGCCGCCGGAATCGGTGAGGATCGGGCCGTGCCAGTTCATGAAATCGTGCAGATCGCCATGCAGTTTCATGATTTCCTGACCCGGGCGCAGCCACAGGTGGAAAGTGTTGCCCAGCAGGATTTGCGCGCCGGTATCTTTAACTTCTTCCGGGGTCATGCCTTTTACGGTGCCGTAAGTGCCTACTGGCATAAATGCCGGGGTTTCGACCACGCCACGTTCAAAGACCAGACGTCCGCGACGTGCGCGGCCATCGGTAGTGCTTAATTCGTACTTCACATTGCCTCCAGCATCAGAGAAACAGTCTGATGAGGTTAAGTCCGTGGCATGACGCCCGGAAAAGAAAGCCCGGATACACCGAGTGCGTCCGGGCGGGTAGTTACAAAAACGTTACTGGCCGACCACTTCCTGCGGCGCCAGCGGGTTACGGTTGATGAACATTGCATCACCATAACTGAAGAAACGGTACTGCTCTGCGACAGCCTGATGGTAGGCATTCATCGTATTTTTATAACCGGCAAACGCAGACACCAGCATGATCAACGTCGATTCAGGCAGATGGAAGTTAGTGATCAGGGAATCAATCACCTGATAGTGATAACCCGGATAGATGAAGATCTTAGTATCGCCGAAGAATGGCGCAATCAGCGCATCTTCGCTGGCTTTCGCGGCACTTTCCAGCGAACGCACAGAGGTGGTGCCCACGGCCACGACTTTATTACCGCGCGCTTTACACGCCAGCACGGCATCAACCACGTCCTGCGGCACTTCGGCATACTCGGCGTGCATAATGTGGTCTTCAATAGTGTCCACACGCACCGGCTGAAAGGTGCCCGCGCCCACGTGCAGCGTCACAAAAGCGAACTCCACGCCTTTGGCTTTCAGCGCATCCATCAGCGGCTCATCGAAATGTAAACCGGCGGTCGGCGCGGCGACGGCACCCGGACGTTCGCTGTAGACGGTCTGATAAAGTTCGCGGTCGGCATCTTCATCAGGGCGGTCGATATACGGCGGCAGCGGCATATGGCCGATTTCGTTGAGCAGAGTAAAGACATCACGATCTTCATTAAATTCCAGCTCAAACAGCGTATCGTGACGGGCCACCATGGTGGCTTTAATGTCTTCTTTATCACCGAGCAGCAATTCTGCCCCCGGTTTAGGGGATTTGGACGCACGAACGTGCGCCAGAACGCGGTGCGAATCGAGCACCCGCTCGACCAGCACTTCAATCTTGCCGCCGCTGACCTTACGGCCAAACACGCGGGCCGGGATCACACGGGTATTGTTAAATACCAGCAAATCGCCAGGCAGGATTTTATCGAGAATATCGGTGAA
The DNA here is from genome assembly GCF_003697865.1 of Rahnella sp. Larv3_ips. Lineage (NCBI taxonomy): Bacteria > Pseudomonadati > Pseudomonadota > Gammaproteobacteria > Enterobacterales > Yersiniaceae > Rahnella > Rahnella sp. Larv3_ips. The sequence continues at coordinate 680,849 of NZ_MJIB01000005.1, forward strand.
CACGCCGTGCGTTAACTCACCGCCCGGCCCGTCCAGAGACAACAAACGACAGCCGCTGCGCTGGGTTTGCGGATAGCGGGCAATCAGGGATTCAGGGAGTTCAAAAGAAAAATCGGCAACACGCATGGTTTTTCACTTCACTTTAACGACAAAAACAGGCGGCTTAGTCTAGTGGGACGAGGCATCCCCTGCAAGCTTCTGCGCGAATAAAGGCGGCCACCCTGTCAGGGATCACATTTACTGCGTTATACTCGGCCAATGAATTTTTTAGCTCACCTCCATCTGGCCTCTCTGGCCGACAGCTCCCTGTTAGGCAATCTGCTGGCGGACTTCGTTCGCGGCAACCCTGAAGGGCAATATTCCGATGACATCGTCAGCGGGATCCGCATGCACCGCCGCGTAGATACCCTCACCGATTCCCTGCCGGAAGTCAGAATTGCGCGCAGCTATTTCCGTGATGATTTTCGCCGCGTATCACCCATTACTCTGGACGTCGTGTGGGACCATTTTCTCTCCCGCCACTGGGCCAGCATTCATCCGCAGCAATCCCTGGAAGATTTTCTTGACGACTGTCAGCAGGAAATTGAACCGCAGCTGCCTGAAATGCCTGAGCGTTTCCGGAATCTGAATGCTTATCTGTGGCCGGAACGCTGGATGGAACGTTATGCCGCGCTGCCTTTTATAGGTGACGTATTACGCGGCATGGCCAGCCGTCGGCCAAAGCTCAGTGCACTGACCGGCTCATTCCATGATATCGAACTGAATTACGACGCCCTCGAACAGCTTTTTTGGCAGTTTTATCCGGTCATGATGCAACAGGCGAAAGACCGGCAAATCTGACAAACCGCGTTGAATTTGTGAGAATGAACACAATATTTTGCAATTAAGTGTCTGTTGTTAAAGAACGATGGGACATACTTCAAAAACTGATAGCCGGATGCTATCTGATTGATTGGCGCGATGGGGTTTATTCACTTCGGGCTTGCCCCTATACTGGCAGTCGTTTTGTTCACCCTTTCCTCTCACCTACGACGCCCTTTTGGGTTTCATAAGGAGTAATATTATGGTTCTGGTAACTCGCCCAGCCCCTGACTTCACCGCAGCAGCAGTACTTGGCAGCGGCGAAGTAGTTGAAAACTTCAACTTCAAAAAACACACTGCAGGCAAACCAACTGTTATCTTCTTCTGGCCAATGGACTTCACTTTCGTCTGCCCTTCTGAACTGATCGCGTTTGATCACCGTTACGAAGAATTCCAGAATCGTGGCGTAGAAGTAGTAGGCGTGTCCTTCGACTCCGAGTTCGTTCACAACGCATGGCGTAACACCCCTGTTGAGAAAGGCGGCATCGGTCCTGTTAAGTACGCGATGGTTGCTGACATCAAACGCGAAATTCAGAAAGCTTACGGTATCGAACATCCGGACGCTGGCGTTGCACTGCGCGGTTCCTTCCTGATCGACAAAGAAGGCGTTGTACGTCACCAGGTAGTGAACGATCTGCCACTGGGTCGTAACATCGACGAAATGCTGCGTATGGTTGACGCGCTGCAATTCCACGAAGAGCACGGCGAAGTGTGCCCGGCTCAGTGGGAAAAAGGCAAAAAAGGCATGGGCGCATCTCCGGATGGCGTGGCTAAATACCTGTCTGAAAACGCGTCAAACCTGTAATCCCTTCACGGATTTCACGTTCAATAACGGTCAGCTTTGCTGGCCGTTTTTTTATGCCTGCCGTCCGGCGGGATCACATTTTTTCCCCTTCCTTTCCTTACGCTCCTCTTTTTACGTCTACGCTGAAAACGACATGTTTCGTTCACAATGGCGTGCGCTTTGCATCATTTCCTCAGGCGAACGGAACACAGTCGTCATAAAAAAAGTGATATCACACAATAACCTGAAGGTTATGACTTAAAAGACAGGGTTAAAACAGGAGCCTATATGTTACGGAAATCACTCATCGCACTCACCATGCTGACCAGCCTGCCGCTGTACGCCGCGTCCAGTCCTGCGGTGGAAGCCAAAAACGGCATGGTCGTCACCTCGCAATATCTGGCCTCTCAGGTCGGCGTCGATATTTTGAAAATGGGCGGTAACGCCATTGATGCCGCCGTGGCTGTCGGCTACGCGCAGGCCGTCGTCAACCCATGTTGTGGCAACATTGGCGGCGGTGGCTTTATGACGGTGCATCTGGCCGACGGAAAAGACACTTTTATTAACTTCCGGGAAATGGCACCTGCGGCCGCCAGCGCCAATATGTATCTGGATGCCGACGGGAATGTGAAAAAAGGCGCAAGCCTTTACGGCTATCTGGCCGCTGGCGTGCCGGGCACGGTATTGGGCATGGATACCGTCCAGAAGGAATACGGGACGCTGACACGTCAGCAGGTCATGGCACCGGCCATAAAACTCGCACGTCAGGGTTTCGAACTGACCCGCGCCGATACCGATATTCTCGACACCAAGGTCGATCGCTTCAAAGAGGATCCTGAAGCAGCGCGCATCTTCCTGCGCAAAGATGGCAGCGCGTTGCAGCCCGGCGATAAACTGGTGCAAACCGACTTAGCCGACACGCTGGAAGCCATTTCGAAAAACGGCCCGGACGCTTTCTATAAAGGAAAAATCCCGCAGGCGGTCGAAGCTGCCTCTAAAAAAGGCGGCGGCATCCTGACGGCCGCAGATTTCGCCAATTATAAAGTCACCGAAGATACGCCGGTTTCATGCAGCTACCGTGGCTATAAATTCGTGTCTGCGCCACCGCCAAGCTCCGGCGGCGTCACGATGTGCGAAATCCTCAACATTGTGGAAGGCTATGATCTGAAAAGCATGGGGTTCAATTCAGCGGCGTCGATTCACGTCATGACCGAAGCCATGCGTCATGCTTATATGGATCGTAATACTTACCTCGGCGATCCGGCGTTTGTGAAAAATCCTGTCGATCGTCTGATCAGCAAAAGTTACGCCGAAGAAATCCGTAAAAAGATAGAAGCGGATAAAGCCACCCCATCGACTGCCGTTCAGCCGGGCATGGAACCTCACGAAAAACCGGAAACGACGCACTATTCCATCGTCGATAAAATGGGTAACGCCGTCTCCACCACCTACACCATCAATGGTCTATTTGGTTCTGTGGTGATCGCGCCCGGCACCGGTTTTTTCCTCAACGACGAAATGGATGATTTCACGGTAAAAGTCGGTGAGAAAAACCTCTTCGGTCTGGTCCAGGGCGTTAAAAATTCCATCGCCCCCGGTAAGCGCCCACTATCGTCGATGAGCCCGAGTCTGGTGACTAAAGACGGTAAAATCTTTATGGTTCTGGGATCGCCGGGCGGTTCACGCATCATCACCATTACGTTGCAGTCCGCGCTCAATGTCATCGACCACGGGATGGCACCGCAGGAAGCCGTGAACGCACCACGTATTCACCACCAATGGCTGCCGGACGAAGTGTATTACGAGCAGCGCGGCGTTTCTCCGGACAGCCTGAACATCCTGCAGAAGATGGGCTATAAAATGGTGGAACAGACGCCGTGGGGCGCGACGGAGTTGATTATGGTGGGGTTACCGGGCGCCGCAGGCGTCACCTCTGCCACTTCAGGTAATGACTCGGCGGTATCAGGCAAGGTTCGCGAAGGTTATCTCTATGGCGCGAATGATGTGCGGCGGCCAGCAGGCGCGGCCATCGGCTATTAACTGACAACAAAAAGCCCCCGATACCTTGAAGATATCGGGGGCTTTTTTTTACCGAAAGGTAAGTGCTTGCTTACTTGCTCAGTGACACTGCCTGCTTCTTGCGGTCATTACGCAGCTTGAAGGCATACCCTATCAGCAGGGCGGCAACCCACACCATACCGACGTAAAGCGACACGCGGGTATCCGGGAAGTAACCAATCAGGCCGATGATAAACACCAGGAAGATAATACCGAACACCGAGGTATACACGCCGCCACGCAGCGGGAACTCGAGCTCTTTAACCTGCTGCTTGCTCAGCTTGCGACGAAAACCAATCTGGGAGAACAGGATCATTATCCACACCCAGACGGTCGCAAAGGTCGCCAGAGACGCGATCACCAAAAACACATTCGAAGGCATGATGTAGTTGAGGTAAACCGCAATCAGCAACGCGGCCATCATCACCAGCACCGTGACCCACGGAGTGCCCAGACGCGACACTTTGCTGAACATTTTAGGCGCCTGCCCCTGCTTTGCCATTCCGTGCAACATACGGCCCACGCCAAACACATCGCTGTTGATAGCCGACAACGACGCAGTGATCACCACGAAGTTCAGAATACCGGCCGCCGCAGTGATCCCCATATGCTGGAATGTCAGTACAAACGGACTCCCCTGCGTACCGATCTGATTCCACGGGAAAATCGACATGATGACAAACAGAGTGCCCACGTAAAACACAAGAATACGCAGCGGAACCGAGTTAATGGCTTTCGGAATCGACTTCTTCGGATCTTCCGCTTCACCGGCCGTAATACCAATGATTTCAATGCCGCCATAAGCGAACATCACCAGCTGTAACGACAGGATAGTCCCCATGATGCCCTGGCTGAAGAATCCGCCGTGGCTCCACAAATTATGGATACCTGTTGCCTGGCCGCCATTACCGATGCCCCAGAAGATAATGCCGAAACCCGCCACAATCATGATGATAATCGTCAGCACTTTGAAGAAGGAGAACCAGAACTCCAGCTCGCCGAACACCTTCACACTGACTAAATTGATCGCGCCGATGATCAGCACGACGCTGAGCACCCACGTCCACTGCGGCACATCCGGGAACCAGACGCCCATATAAATGCCGAAGGCAGTAACGTCGGCGATCGCCACAATGAGGATTTCGAAACAGTAGGTCCAGCCAGTGATATAGCCCGCCATTGGCCCGAGGTAGTCCTGGGCATAACGTGAGAACGAACCGCTTTGCGGGTTATGCACCGACATTTCGCCGAGTGCGCGCATGATGATAAAGGCGATGATGCCGCCGACCAGATATGCCAGCAATACACTGGGCCCTGCCAGTTTGATGGCATCCGCCGATCCATAAAACAGCCCGGTTCCGATGGCTGATCCCAATGCCATAAAGCGAATATGACGCGTTGTCAGACCGCGTTTTAGCTTCGTGCCCGGCGCTTCTGGCTGCCCGGTTGGTTGTTCAGCTGATTCTTGCATGTACCTTAACCCGTCTCTGTATTTTAAAAATCACAATGCCAATTCAAAAAAAACACCTGCACCCTGCCAATGAAAAAGCCACGGAAATGGTTTCCGTGGCCTGATTGGCGAACAATTCACTCAACTACTGTGGAACTTTCACCCGATAATTATTGATGCGCCGTGACGCTGCGCGGGCCACTGATTTTGTCATAGATCCCCACCAGCACCAGCATTAATACTGACGGCGGTAACCAGGCAAGACCTTGTGCAGCCAGTGGCAGGTTCGCAGTCCAGGCAGGCATGATATCAGCAAAGGCCGAGGTTTTGATGCCATCAACAATACCGAACACCAGACTGACCAGCATGACCGGCGCCACGATGCGCGTCGTATTATTCCACCAGCGCAGGGTGAAGCTCAAGACCACCAGCGCGATACATGGCGGGTAAATGGCCGTCAGCACCGGAATTGAAATCTGAATCAGATGGCTCAGGCCGAGGTTGGACACCAGCATGGAGAACAGACCCAGAATGAACACCAGTGTTTTGTAAGACAGCGGCAGGTACTGAGCAAAGAACTCCGCACAGGCACAGGTCAGGCCAACCGCCGTCACCATACAGGCGATGAAAATCAGCGCGCCGAGGAAGAAGCTGCCGACGCCACCAAAGGTATGCGCCACATAAGCATGCAGGATCACCGCGCCGTTAGTCGCGCCAGGAACCAGTGATGCACTGTTTTCGCCAAGTTTGAACAGGCTGAGATAGACCAACACCAGACCTAAACCGGCGATCAACCCAGCCAGAATAGTGTAACGGGTCAGCAACTTAGCATCAGACACACCGCGTGAACGGGCGGCATTAACGATCACAATCCCGAACACCAGCGCTCCCAGCGTATCCATCGTCAGATACCCGTTTACGAAGCCACTTGAGAAGGGAACCGTTTGATAAGCATCGACCGCAGGCATTGTCTGGCCGGCAGGCCACAGCAGTGCGGCAACGCCCAGCGCAGCCAGTGCAACCATTTTCAACGGCGCGAGGAAATGCCCGACGGTATCGAGCAGACGGCCCGGATACAGGGAAATGCCGATCACCAGCGCAAAATAAATCACGCTATAAATCAGCAGAGGCAGCGGGCCGTCACCGGTCATCGGCGCGATCCCCACTTCAAAGGAAACGGTCGCGGTGCGTGGCGTAGCAAACAGCGGGCCCACGGCAAGATAGCAGACGGTGGCCAGCAAAATACCGGCACCACGGCCAATCGGAGAGCTCAGGGCGTCAACACCGCCCCCGACACGCGCCAAGGCAATGACGGTCATCACCGGGAGGCCGACGGCTGTGATCATAAACCCGGCAGCAGCCCACCAGACTTCAGGACCGGCCTGCAGGCCAACCATTGGCGGGAAAATAATGTTTCCGGCCCCGACGAATAAAGCGAAGGTCATGAAACCTAACGCCAGAATATCTTTATTTGTTAAACGAGTACTCATGATTGGTGTCGTGTTGCCTGTTCAAATGAATAAAGTGTCCGTTGCTGTCGTCGTGCTGCTCGGTCAGAAGGATGAATGGCGAACAAAGCCAGAGAGCACCAAAATGAAGCCGGAAGGAGCCTAAAACGCCTGATGATATGCAGATGATTACGTTGTTATGCAGGGAGTATCGAGCGACAGCGGGGGCTAAGGTAAACGTTTATAGCGCAGAAAGGCAAGCCGAGATCCAAAAAGCAGAGTCTTCAACCAGATTAATGCTTTAGAGCAGCGATTATCACTAAATACAGCCACAAACACGCAATATGATATGTATGATTTTTGAACGAAGTAAGCACAAGATATGCCCCGAAAAGGCAAAAAGTGCGTGAAATCACCACGAACGGGCAATTTCACGCACGATATCCAGCAGATTAATGAGGTCAATAAATAACCGGCGACGCCTTTACCAGACGCGCGCAGCGATATCGACGACCAGTTTTAATTTTTCCCACTGCTGCGCTTCGGTCAGGCTGTTGCCCTCTTCTGTCGAGGCGAAACCACACTGCGGGCTGAGGCAAATCTGGTTGATATCCAGATACTCAGCCGCTTCTGCAAGACGCGCTTCCACCGTTTTCGCCAGCTCCAGTTCGCCGGATTTTGTGGTGATCAATCCCAGAACCGCCTGCTGATGGCCTTTTTTGATGAAGCGCAGCGGCTCGAAACCACCGGAACGCTCGTTGTCATATTCAAGGAAGAAAGCATCGATGTTCACGCCGCCAAACAGGATCTCCGCGACCGGTTCATAGCCACCTTCTGAAATCCAGGTGGAGCGGAAGTTGCCACGACAAACATGCAGACCAATCACCAGATCGTCGGGTTTCCCGGCAATGGCTTTATTCAGCACGTCAGCGTAAGTGCGTGCTAACTCTTCCGGAGAATCCCCACGTTCGCGGATTTGCTTCTTCTGATCTTCTGAACACAGGTACGCCCAGACCGTGTCGTCGAGTTGCAGATAACGGCAACCGGCATCGTAAAACGCCCTGATGGCGTCACGGTAAACCTGTGCCAGATCGTCAAAATACGCTTTCAGGTCGGGGTAAACCTCTTTGCTGATGGCGTCACGGCCACCGCGAAAATGCATCACACTCGGACTTGGAATGGTCATTTTGGGCACCGCGCTGCCGCTGATGCTTTTCAGGAAGCGGAAATCTTCCAGCATCGGGTGTGCGCCAAAACCGAGTTTACTGACCACTTTGATGCTGCGTGCTTTCGTTTGTACGCCGTTGAACTGGATCCCCTGCACCGCGTCGTAACCTTCCACGCCGTCCAGCCCTTCGAAGAAATCGAAGTGCCACCACGCCCGGCGGAATTCGCCGTCAGTGACCACTTGCAGACCGGCTTCACGCTGCAAATCCACCACGCGACGAATTTCAGTGTCTTCCACAGCGCGCAGCTGAGCGGCATCAATCTCGCCGGCCTGAAACTGTTTACGCGCTTCTTTAATCGCCAGCGGGCGCAGAAAACTGCCGACAACGTCGGCGCGGAATGGAGGGGTTGTACGTTGCATGCATGACTCCTTTTAGGCACCCCGCGGCGTATGGCGGAATACCAATGATTTACAAAGTAAATAATTGCGTTGCGTTATATATAGACATCTGGATGTCTAAACGTCTTTGATTGGATAGTGTCATGCAGCACGCTTATCAGCAACAGAGGAATCTTCATGGGACGTGAATAAAATTCACGTTAGTGGGAAGAATGTTCATTTAGAGGAAATGTTCATTTGGAAGAGTAAGAAAGCCTGAAATCCGCAGATAACAGGCTTGAGAGGATTAAGGCTTAATGGAAGCTTGCGCACCGGCGTCTTGCGGAACAATCAACCGCGGCGCCAGCGTAAACATAAAGCGGGTGCCGACACCCACTTCGCTCATGACTTCCAGCCTGGCGTTGTGATGGCTCAGGGCATGTTTGACGATCGCTAAGCCCAGCCCGCTGCCACCGGTCTGGCGGGAGCGCGCTTTGTCTACGCGATAGAAACGTTCGGTCAGGCGCGGAAGGTGCTGAGGCGCAATACCCGGCCCGTTGTCGCTTATCTGGAACTGCGCGCCGTGCGGCGTTTGCTGCCAGTTGACTTCAATGCGGGTGCCCGCCGGGGTGTGATTGACCGCGTTGTACACCAGATTGGAAACCGCGCTGCGCAGTTGATCTTCGTTGCCAAAGACCTTCAGCTTGTCGTTTATACGGAATACGACCTCATGCTGACCGCCGCTCAGCGTCTGCACTTCACGCTCCAGCATGCCGAGCATCACCGGAATATCGACTTTCTCGTGCAAATCCATATTGGCAGAAGCTTCTATTTTCGACAGCGTCAGCAGCTGTTTTACCAGCCCGTCCATGCGTCGCGTCTGCTCCTGCATGGTATCCAGCGCTTTGGAACGAAACGGCTCTTCCAGCTTGGCGTCTTCCATCATTTCCAGATAGCCCTGCAAAACGGTCAGCGGCGTACGCAGCTCATGGCTGACGTTAGCGAAGAAGTTGCGTCGCGCGCCCTCGAGCTGACGCATCTGCGTGACATCCCGCGCCACCATCAGTAATTGCCCTTCAGAATAAGGCATCACGCGAAACTCCACGTAATGCTCATTATTCAGCTGAAGATTCAGTGCACGGCTGAAATCCCGGGCCTGGATCCAGGCGCGAAACTCCGGATAGCGCAAAAGGTTAAAGATGTGCTGCCCGTTGTCTTCCGGCCAGCGAAAGCCGAGCAGTTCCTGCGCCAGACCGTTACACCAGAAAATATTGCCCTCTTCGGTGGTCAGCACCACTGCATCAGGTAACGATTCTGCACCGCTGCGAAAACGTTTAATTAATTGCCCTAATTCGCGACGACGACGACGGTTACGCATCTGCATCTGGTTCAGCCCGTAGAAAAGCGGCTCCCAGCTCCAGCGCCCGTTTGGCGGGGTGATGCTGCGGTCAAGCCACAGCCAATGTGAGAGTTTAAGCTGGTTGTAATAGTTCCAGCCCAGCGCCGCCAGCAGCGACGCAAAGAGAAGCCAGCCAAAATGGCCGACAAAAATGCCGAGAATGATCGCTGGCAGGCAAAAGAGGAAAAATTCGCCGGCCAGCCGTTTCCATGACAAACGTTCTAACACACAGATTCTCCGCTGTGGGGATTAATAACGCGTTGAGAAACGGTATCCCGTGCCACGGACAGTCTGAATCATTCTGTCATGTCCACTGGTTTCCAGCGCTTTACGTAAACGACGAATATGCACGTCCACGGTGCGATCTTCCACATAAACGTTAGTGCCCCAGACGTTATTCAGCAACTGTTCGCGGCTGTAAACACGTTCTGAGTGGGTCATAAAGAAGTGTAATAATTTGAATTCGGTCGGCCCCATGTCGAGCGCCTGCTCGTTGGCCATCACCCGGTGAGAGGAAGGATCCAGGCTCAGCCCCTGCATGTCGATCACCTCTTCCACCGCCATCGGAGAAATGCGGCGCATTACCGCTTTGATGCGGGCAACCAGTTCTTTCGGAGAAAACGGTTTGGTGATGTAATCATCGGCACCCACTTCGAGGCCGCGCACCCGATCTTCTTCTTCACCGCGTGCGGTCAGCATCATCACCGGGATTTCGCGGGTCAGGGCTTCACGTTTAAGGTGCTTAATAAACTGAATACCGGAACCGCCCGGTAACATCCAGTCGAGCAGGATAAGCTCAGGATAAGGCTCGACCAGCTGGGCCACCGCGGAATCAAAATCTTCAGCTTCAACAGCCTGATAGCCATTTTGTTCCAGTACAAAACACACCATTTCACGAATAGGAGCTTCGTCTTCAACCACTAATATACGTCTAGCCATCGTAGGTCCTGCCAATAGGTTAGCGATCTTTTATTTGATTGCGGGCGCCATTATGCGTCAGTTTTGTGACAGATTTATGAATAGAAAGGATGGTTCATTACCCGGCAATTTAACAGCCATCTTGCTGAAATGCGTCCGATTTTCTCAGGACATCGTCCCCCGTCGGCGTTTATACTTTGCGCCATTGTTACCGCACCGCGAACCACAGGGAGTTTCATGCGCCTGATCCACACCTCAGACTGGCATCTTGGCCAGTATTTCTTTACCAAAAGCCGCGCCGCCGAGCACCAGGCCTTTCTGCGCTGGCTGACGGAACAGGTGGAAAATCATCAGGTTGATGCCGTGATCGTGGCCGGTGACATTTTCGATACCGGCTCACCGCCGAGCTATGCCCGCGAACTGTATAACCGCTTCGTGGTGGAATTACAACGCACCGGCTGTCAGCTGATTGTGCTGGCCGGTAATCATGATTCCGTCGCCACGTTAAATGAGTCCCGCGAGCTGCTTTCCTGTCTCAATACCCGGGTGATCGCCACCGTCGGCGAAGATCTGTCTGAGCAAGTGCTGGTGTTAAATCAGCGCAATGGTACGCCGGGAGCCGTACTGTGCGCGATCCCCTTTTTACGCCCGCGCGATTTAATCGCCAGTCAGGCAGGGCAATCCGGCAGCGACAAACAGCTGGCCTTACAGGAAGCCATTGCCGCGCATTATGATGCGCTGTGCCACGCTGCGCAGGCCAAACGCGACCAACTGGGTCTGCCGCTGCCGATCATCGCCACCGGCCATCTGACCACCGTTGGCGTCAGCACCTCTGATTCCGTGCGCGACATCTATATTGGGACTCTTGATGCCTTTCCGGCGCAGGCGTTCCCGCCGGTAGATTACGTCGCGCTCGGCCATATCCACCGCGCGCAGTGCGTGGCGAAAACGGAACATATCCGTTACAGCGGTTCCCCTATTCCGCTCAGTTTTGATGAGCTGAGCAAAGCCAAAAGCGTCTATCTGCTGGATTTCGACGGTGCCACGCTCAACGCCATCGACACGCTGGAGATCCCCGTTTTCCAGCCGATGCAAATCATCAAAGGCTCGCTGGCGGAGATTGAACAGCAGCTGGCGCACTTCACCGGAGGCGATGCCACAAAACCGGTCTGGCTGGATATTGAAGTGGCGACGCAGGATTATCTCAGCGACATTCAGCGCCGCATTCAGGCGCTGACCGCCGAACTGCCGGTGGAGGTCGTGTTACTGCGCCGCAGTAAAGAACAACGGATTCACAGCATCGATCAGCAGGAAAAAGAGACCCTCAGCGAGCTGAGCGTCAGCGACGTTTTTGAGCGCAGATTGTCGCTGGAAGCGGATACGGATGAACCGCGCCAGACGCGGATGCGCACGCTGTTCGCCCAGGTTGTCGAACAGGTCACCAGCGGTCAGAGCACGGAGGGCAGCGCACAATGAAAATTCTCAGCCTGCGTTTAAAAAACCTGAACTCGCTGGCAGGCGAATGGAAAATTGATTTCACCGCCGAGCCGTTCGCCAGCAACGGTTTATTCGCCATCACCGGCCCGACCGGTGCGGGGAAAACCACCCTGCTCGACGCCATCTGTCTGGCGCTGTATCACCAGACGCCACGCCTGAACGTCACGCCAAGTCAGAATGAACTGATGACCCGCCATACCGCCGAATCACTGGCCGAAGTGGAGTTTGAAGTGAAAGGCATCGGCTATCGCGCATTCTGGAGCCAGCGACGCGCGAAAAACTCACCGGACGGCAATTTACAGGCGCCAAAAGTCGAGCTGGCCTTGCTGGCCGACGGCAAAATTCTGGCGGATAAAGTGCGCGATAAACTTGATGCTATCGCCGAACTGACCGGACTGGATTTTGGCCGTTTCACCAAATCGATGATGCTGTCGCAGGGCCAGTTCGCGGCGTTTCTGAATGCCGACGCTAACGACCGCGCCGAACTGCTGGAAGAACTCACCGGTACCGAAATCTACGGTCTGCTGTCCGAACGCGTGTTTGAACAACATAAAGAGGCACGCGTCACCCTGGACGGTTTGCATCAACGCATGGCCGGTATCGAACTGCTTAGCGAAGAACAGCGCCAGGCGCTGGAAACAGAACTGACTGAGCTGAACGCACAGGAAATCAGCCTCAGCCGGCAGGCGCAGCAGCGCCAGCAGGATCTTAACTGGCTGCAACAGTGGCAGCAGGTGCAGCAAAAACTTCAGCAGTCTCAGCAGCAACTGAGCGCCGCCGAGCAGGAAAATTTGGCTGCCGCGCCGCAATTGCAGCAGCTGGCACGTAGCGAACCGGCAGAAAAACTGCGTCCGTTACTCAATGATCGCCAGCGTTGTCAGGATGAATCGCAACGTCTTGTGCAGCAACTGGCGCAGCTCACGCAGCAACAGGAACAGCAAATTGCACAAATGACGCCGCTGACTCTGGCGGTGGAACAGGCGCAAACCGCACGGCTGAAACAGGCGGAAGAACAGCGTCAGACGCAGACGCTGATTGAAGAAAAAATCCTGCCGCTGGATGGCGAAATTATCCAGTGGCGTAAATCACTGGCCGATACGCAACAGTCGGTCAGTGACGTGCAGAAACTGGTCAGTGAGCATAACGCGACGCGGGTGCAAATGACCGCCGAACGTCAGAAACTGGACGAAGAAAGCCGCCAGCATCAGACCCGCCAGACCGCGCTGACCGAGGCGCTGAACGCCGCACAACAGCGTCAGGCTGAGCTGGAAAAACAGCATCCGCTGGCAGCATGGCAGAAACGGCAAACAGAGCTGGCGCAGCTGCGCCCGGTGCGCCAGCAGCTGTATTCACTCGCGCAGATTTTCCCTCAGCTGAACCAGCGCGTGCAGCAACAGCAAAAAGATTTGGCGCAATATCAGACGCAGCTGGCCGAAGAAGAACTGCGTCTGGGCGCGATCCGCCTGCAATGTCAGAAACAGCTGGAGCACCTGAACGACGTCAAAGCATTGCATAAACAGGAAATGCTGATCGTCAGCCTTGAAGCTGAACGAGCCAATCTGCAAAGCGGCAAAGCCTGCCCGCTGTGCGGTTCCACATCCCATCCGGCCATTGAACACTATCAGGAGGTTAAACCTTCTGAAACGGCGCTGCGAGTCGAGAAAATGCAGCTGGAATTCGATGCGGCAAAAGCCAGCGGCATTGAGCTGGCAGCGAAAATCAAAAGTCTGAAAGAACAGCAAACACGCGTGCAAACCCAGCTGGAGCAGGAAAGCCAGCAACTGAATGCGCATACCGAAAACTGGCAGCGACTCAGCGCGCCGCTGAACCTGACATTCGGATTGCAGGATACCCTGGCCATTCAGCAGTGGCTGGCGGAACGCGACGAAGAAGAACAGCAGTCACAGGATCTGATTAACCAGCACGAACAGCTGGCGCGGGCGTTGCAGCAGGCGAAAGATGCCCTGAATGACGCCCTGAACGCGCAGCAGAAAGTGCAGCAGCAAAGCGTGTTGCTGACCGAACGCGTTACCCGACTGGAAGAGACGCAGGCAAAAACTCAGCAGGACTTTGCGCGGCTGCAAAAGCTGTTCACGGAAGGTGAGAAATCTCTTTCTGAACTGAATGCCAAACGCCTTGAACTGTTCGGTGACCGCCAGGTGGCGCAGGTTCGCGAGCACTTACATCAGCAACAACAGGCGGCGGAAAAAGCGGTCAGTGACGCACAGGGCGCGCTGCAAAAAGCGCAGGAACTGCGCGATAAGCTGGCCGGTCAGCTGGCGAGTACGCAGCAGCAACAGTTGCAGGCTACGGAGCAATTGAAGCGGGCGGAACAGGTGTGGCAACAAGCGCTGAGCGCCAGCGGATTTGCCGATGAAGCCGCGGTGACACTGGCCCTGCTCGACGATGTACTGCATCAGCAACTTCAGCAGCGCAAAGAACATCTGCAACAACAGCTGGCGCAGGCGAACGCATTGCTGAGCGATGCCAAAGCACAGCTGGAAAAACATCGTCTTGCCCGCCCTGCCCATCTGAGTGAAACAGAAAACGATCTCGAAGCCCTGACGGCGCAACAGGCGGAACTGGCGCAACAACTGAAAGCCTTACAGCAACGTTTGGGCGAAATAACCAATAAACTCAACGACGATAAAGCGCGAAGCGGCAACCAACAGGCGTTGATCGCTCAGATTGCGCAGGCACAGCTGACGTGTGACGACTGGGGCTATCTGAATCAGATGATTGGCTCCAGCGACGGCGCGAAATTCCGTAAATTCGCGCAAGGGCTGACGCTCGATCACCTGGTGTATCTGGCGAACCGTCAGCTGGAAAAACTGCATGGCCGTTATCTGTTGCAGCGTAAAACCAGCGATGCGCTTGAATTGCAGGTGGTCGATACCTGGCAGGCCGATGCGGTGCGCGATACCCGCACGCTCTCCGGCGGCGAAAGTTTCCTGGTCAGTCTGGCACTGGCGCTGGCGCTCTCCGATCTGGTGAGCGATAAAACCCGTATCGATTCGCTGTTCCTCGACGAAGGTTTCGGCACGCTCGATGCCGACACGCTGGACACGGCGCTCGACGCCCTCGACAGCCTGAATGCCTCAGGTAAAACCATCGGTGTGATCAGCCATGTGGAAGCCATGAAAGATCGCATTCCGGTGCAAATCAAAGTCACCAAAGTGAACGGGCTGGGTGTCAGCCGCCTGAGCAGTGAATTTAAAGTCTGAACGTCAACCCGCAGGCCATCCCGCTAGCAATCTTGCTACCGGTTGCCCTGCGGTGGATCCCCTCTCTGCGCATCCGCACAATAATCGCACCGTTACGGTGCGTCACAGCCTGTCAACCTGCTGAATTATCGGTTATTTCCTTCGGGTAACGATCTGGCACGCCCTGTGCTTACTGTTATGTATACAAGTTGCAGTACAAGCTGCACTGCCTGCAAAACAGCCAAGGGGATCGCCGATGAAAAACGACAAACCTGAAAACCTTCCGGTCAATACACAACGCCGCCAAATGATGAAATGGCTGGCGATTACCGGCGGTGTCATGACACTCGGCGGGATGATCCCGACCACCGTTTTCGCCGCCGATGATGATGAAATTCGCATCGGCTACTGGCCTATCGTCGGCGGTTTGCCTCTCTATGTCGCTCTCGAACAAGGGTTCTTCAAAGAGGCCGGGCTGAACGTGAAAGGCGTTAAATTTGCCAGCGCGCAGCAAATTGTTGAAGGGATGATCACCGGCAGGATCCACGGCTGCGCCAACGGTACGGCCACCGGCGCACTCGGGCTGGGGGCGATCACCTCGCCGGATCTGTTCAAAATCATCTGCTCGAACCCGTCCAATCATCAGTTGGTTCTGGATGAATTTCTGGTGCCGCTGAACAGCACCGCGAAAGCAATCAGCGATCTGAAAGGCAAAAAGATCGCCTGCGGTCCGGGGATCCAAAACGTCACCATGGCGAAGATCATTCTGGAGAAAAATGGATTCACCAATCCTTCCGTGATTGAACTGCCGGTCGGGCAACACGCGCCTGCGCTGGCCGCCGGACAAATTGACGGTGTGTATACGCTCGAACCCACCGGCACCGTCGGACGCATGAAAAACCTCTCCCGCACGCTGGAAACCGGCGTGATTTCGAAATACGTGCTCGGCAATGCGGACGCCCCGTGGTTTGGCGGCGCGGCGGCGCTGAATTCCAGCTTTATCGCCAGCAAACCTGAAGAGACGAAAAAGTTTATTGCCGCTTATCAGAAAGCGGTGGAATTCATTGCGGCGCATCCTGATAAAGCCCGTGAAAACGTCGCCGGTTACACCAGCATTGAACCTGCGCTGGTGAAAGAAGTGCCGCTGCCGGGCTTCGTGATGTATCCGGGGTTAAAAGGCGAGAATCTGCAATGGTTCCAGAAATTTTATGACGTCTTTACCGAAAGAAAAATCTTCAGCAAACCGGTGGATGTCGCTTCGCTGATCTATCAGGGATAAGGGGAAAAATGATGACATCACCATGGTCTTCAAGATTGTTGCCACTGATCGGCCCTGTCCTGTTGTTTCTGTTCTGGCAACTGGCAGTGAGCGCCAAATGGCTGAATCCGGTACTGCTGCCTTCTCCCGTCGACACGCTGGGCTTTATGTTTCAGTCGTTTTCGGATGTCTCCATGCGCACCGACATCGGCGCGACGCTATACCGCACGCTGGTGGCGTTCGGCTTCGCCGCAGTCATTGGCGTCCCGCTCGGCGTGATTTTGGGCAGCAATGAAAAGGTCTATCGCAGCCTGGAATTTCTGATCGACTTCTTCCGCTCCACGCCCTCATCCGCGCTGATCCCGCTGTTCATGCTGATTTTCGGCATCACGGATGCCAACAAAATTGCCATCGCCGCCTTTGCCGCCGTGCTGGTCATTCTGTTTAACAGCGCCTACGGCGTGATGAACGCCAAGAAAACCCGCCTGATGGCGGCCAGGGTGATGGGGATTTCCCGCTGGCACATTTTCAAAGACATTTTGCTGATGGAAAGCCTGGCCCAGACGTTCGTGGGTCTGCGTACCGGTGTGTCGATTGCGCTGGTGATCGTGATTGTCGCCGAAATGTTTATCGGTTCGGAAACCGGCCTCGGCCATCGGATCATTGATGCCCAGCAGGTCTTCAACATCAAAGACATGTACGCCTCGATCCTGATCACCGGTGCGCTGGGCTACTTACTGAATCTGGCCTTTTTGCTGATCGAGAAAAAAACTGTCCACTGGAGTAGCAAAGCATGACGCAACCTCTCTCGCTGAACCCCGGTTACAAAGGCCCGCAACTGCCGCAATACGCCACGCGACCGGATACCCATGTGACCATTCGCGGCCTGACCAAAGCCTTTGCCGGACAGCCGCTGTATACCGATCTCAATCTGGACTTGCCGCGCGGAAAAATCGTCTCGATCTTCGGCCCGAACGGCTGCGGTAAATCAACGTTAATGAACATGATTGCCGGGCTGATTCCGGTTGATAAAGGCGACATTCTGTTTGACGGCAAGACGCTGGCGCAGACCACCATCGGCTATGTGTTTCAGAACTACCGCGACGCGCTGTTTCCGTGGATGAGCGCGCGCGCCAACATCGCCTATCCGCTGGTGCGCCACGGCATGAGTAAGGCTGAAGTGAACGCGCGGGTTGAAGAACTGACGCAGATGTTTGATATCCGCTTCGACCTGAAACGCTATCCGTACGAGCTTTCCGGCGGCCAGCAGCAAACCGTGTGCATCATGCGCGCGCTGGCGACGCGTCCGGAAGTGATGTTCCTCGACGAGCCTTTCTCGGCGCTGGATTTTGAAATGACGCTGTTTATCCGCGATAAATTGCAGGAAGTGCAGCTGGCAACCGGCGTCACCATGCTGATTGTCTCTCACGATCTGGAAGATGCGGTATTTCTGGCGGATGAAATCTTACTGCTCACGCGACGGCCAACGCAGATTGCGGAAATCGTACCTTTCGATCTTCCCCGCCCGCGTGGTTCAGAAATCATGAGCCACCCGGAGTTTATCCGCGTGAAGGCGCATACGCTGGACGTCTTTAAACGGGAGATGGCGCTTTAAATGGGGAGTGTTGAATGAAATCAGGGGCGCAAATTCTGCGCCCCTGAAAGCTGATGATGGCTTACAACGCAAAACGCGACTGCGGCCACAACCAGGCGGCACCGCGCACGCCGCTGGAATCGCCGTGAACGGCTTTGAGGATAGGGGTTTCGCATTCCCCCCCGAATACCCACTGCTTCACCAGCAGAGGAACGGTCTGATACAAACGATCAACGTTACTCATGCCGCCACCGAACACAATCACATCCGGGTCGAGAATATTCACCACGTTCGCCAGCGCTTTTGCCAGACGACGTTCGTAGCGGCCAAGTGCCAGTTCAGCGGTTTCGTCGCCCTGCTCCACCAGCGCAATAATCTCTGCACCTTTGAGACGCTGGCCTGAAAGACGGAAGTAGTCCTCGGCAAAACCGGTACCGGAAACAAACGTCTCGACGCAGCCTGATTTCCCGCAGTAACACGGCACTTCGCGGGCGAACTGGATTTCTTCTTCATCCTGCCACGGCAGCGGATTGTGACCCCATTCGCCTGCATTACCGTTGCCGCCTGCGTGCGCCACGCCGTGCAGCGCCACGCCTGAACCGCAGCCGGTGCCGATGATCACGGCAAACACGGTCTGACGGCCCGCGCCTGCGCCGTCGGTGGCTTCGGACACCGCCAGGCAATTGGCGTCGTTGGCAATATGCACCTCACGGTTGAGCAGCAGCGCCAGATCTTCATCCAGCTGCTGTCCGTTCAGCCACACGGAGTTTGAGTTCTTCACTTTACCGGTAAACGGAGAAAGCGTGCCGGGAATGCCAAGCCCCACGCTGCCGTGCTGACCGGTGGCTTTTTCAGCGTCCAGCACCAGCCCTTCGATCGCTTTCAGCGTGCGTTCGTAGTCATTTCTCGGCGTATCGACCCGTTTGCGAAACAGCTCTTTACCTTCATCAGATAACGCAATGACTTCTATTTTTGTGCCGCCTAAATCAATGCCAATTCGCACGTGTTGTTCTCCTTTTACACTTTGCAGGGTCAGTTTTTTTGTGTTTATTCAGTTTAGAAGCCAGAGGCGTCTGTCACCAGAATAAGCTGTTATGCAATGTTACAGGGCGCGGTGATTTCTTAACGACGACGGACTCTCAATTGGTTATCATGCCGCCCTGCATTCATTTATTCAGCGTACCACGAGTGCGCCGGAACAGGGATAACGCCATGTTATGGTTTAAGAATTTGTTGGTTTACCGTTTGAGCCGTGAAGTTTCGTTATCTGCTGACGAAATGGAAAAACAGCTCAGCGCTTTCACCTTTACCCCGTGCGGCAGCCAGGACATGGCGAAAACCGGCTGGGTTTCGCCGATGGGTTCTCACGGTGGCGACGCGCTGACTCACGTCAACGGCGGCCAGATCCTGATCTGCGCCCGTAAAGAAGAAAAAATCCTGCCTTCTCCGGTGATCAAACAGGAGTTACAGGCCAAGATCGACCAGCTCGAAGGTGAACAACACCGTAAGCTGAAGAAAACCGAAAAAGATTCCCTGAAAGATGAAGTGCTGCACAGCCTGATGCCGCGCGCATTCAGCCGCTACAGCCAGACGTTCATGTGGATCGATACCGTGAACGGCCTGATCATGGTCGATGCCGCCAGCGCCAAAAAAGCCGAAGACATGCTGGCGCTGCTGCGCAAAAGCCTCGGTTCACTGCCGGTCGTGCCATTAACGATGGAAAGCCCGATCGAACTGACGCTGACGGAATGGGTGCGTTCCGGCGACACGCCGGCCGGTTTTACATTGCAGGACGAAGCCGAGCTGAAAGCGATTCTGGAAGAAGGCGGCGTGATCCGCTGTAAGAAACAGGCGCTGGTCAGCGACGAAATCGCCACCCACATTGAGAACGGCAAACTGGTGACCAAGCTGGCGGTAGACTGGCAGGAACGCATCGCCGTGGTACTGGCCGATGACGGCAGCATCAAGCGTCTGAAATTCAGTGACGTGATCCGTGATCAAAACGAAGATATCGACCGCGAAGATTTCGCAGGCCGCTTTGATGCTGATTTCGTGCTGATGACCGGAGAACTGGCGGCGCTGATTCAGAATCTGATTGAAGCGCTGGGCGGCGAAGCGCAACGCTAACACCGTATGCCAAATGCAGAAAAGGCGCTCATTGGGCGCCTTTTTTACATTTATTGTGTCTGAAGGAATTACTTGGTCAGGTATTTACACAGGTATGAGGTGGTTTCACCCACCTGCAAGTTGAATTCACTTTTGCCCGGAATGTAGAAGGTTTCGCCTGGCTTAAACACCTGCCAGTCCGGAGAGCCAGGGATCAGCACTTTCAGCGAGCCACTGATGACCGTCATTTCTTCCGGTTTTGCTGTGCCAAATGTGTATTCACCGACGGCCATCACGCCAACGCTGGCGGCACCCGTACTTTCGCTGTCAAAACCAATCGATTTTACTTTCCCGTCAAAATACTCATTATTTTTCAACATTGATTGGCCCTTTGCGATAAATTTAAGAGCTTCCATATTAGGGGCAAAAACCCGCTGCTGTCACTGATTATTACAGGTTTATCCGCACCAGACGACACCGCCCGCAAAGCGTCATCACTGATTTGATTTTACGTCTGCACAGTGCCATTGTGGGGAGTCACCTTTCTGCAATCACCGCAGCCCGTCACCGGTTACGCCACCAGTTCTGCCGCCAGTTGCACCATCAGCACATTCGCCAGCAGCACCGGCACATCGAGATGTTGCTCCAGCACTTTAACGTGATGATGGTTGTACCCGATACAATCGAGCACCACCACTTCCGCCCCCTGCTCAGCAAAGCGTTTAGCCGCTTCCGTCAGTGCCTGATCGTCCGTTAAATACGGGCTGGCTACCGCAAAGCACGGTGGTTTTTCCAGTTTTCGCCATTTATTGGCCTGCCAGCCAATCTGCGATTCCACCGGCACCACGATTCCTGCGCGATGCGTCCCCACCATCGCACCGATCAACGGAGGGATCATGCGTTCAGGCTCAATCAGCAATGCACTGCTTGCGTGTAACTGACCAAACTCGCCACCGCACAGCAGCAAAATCGTGGTACATCCCTGCGCTTCCAGCTGATCGATTTTTTCCTGTAGTCCGCGTTCGGCGTTGGCTGCAGACAGTAAAATCTGCGAACCATCCAGCAAAACGGCGACCAGCACTGCATCGCCCTCTTGCGGCGCATAACGCTGCTCTATTTGCTCCCTGCTTAGGCCGTCCAGTAACCCGAAGTGTGTCACGGGTTCGTCCGGCAGATGCGCCGTCAGCAGCGGCATAATATCGCTGCGCGGTGCCTGTCCAATGGTCAGGGTCGCAAAAGAAGTCATCATAAGCGTGATTTCCCATCTTTCAGGCCATACAGCCCGGAAAGACGCAGTGAACGGAGAAACTCAGATATCGTCAATGTGTTGGCAAAACTCATCACAAAATCCTCTTAAAACACGTAACCGGCGCAAACGCGCACGAGCTAAAACGGTTACGAACGCTGTTCATCATTGGAACAGTCATTGTGTCGTGCTGGCTAAAAATAAGCCCTGGTGTCGGTCTGGTACTCGCTTTACTTTTAACGTCAGCAGTCACGCCTGACGTATTTACTGCAAATCGGACAACTTCAGATTATTTCCCCAGTCATCATCACCGAGTTTCTCAGCAATTTTTCGGGTAACGGCAATCAAACCGTCTTTTATTCCGTCCGGTATGCCCTTTCCTTCAGAAGGTGAAGAGAACGACAAACCTAATCCTACAATTTCATTGCGGTGTTTATTAAAAATGCTGGTGGCTAAAGAACTGATGCCCTGCAACGTTTCGTTGTTGGCAAAAGACAAACCGGTCTGCCGGATTTCAGCCAGGCGCACTAATAATAAATCGATGCTTTTCGGCGAATTCGCCGAGTTCACGTGATAAATACCCTTGTAACGCTCGCGCACTTCTTCGTCGCTGTAGCGGGCCAGGATCGCCCGGCCAATGGCCGTTTCATGCGCAGGCAGCAGGCTGCCCGCCGGTGTCATCACCTGCAGATACGTCCTGCCGGGAAACATGCGCATGACCATAATGTCGCGCCCTTCCAGTATCGACACGTATCCGGTGCACTGGGTCAGCTGGCTCAGCTGCGTCATATAAGGTGATGTCGCATCCACCAGCGGCGTCGAAAGATAATGGCTGGATACCGCCAGTAATAATTTTCCTATGCGATATAAACGGCTATCCGGATCACGCTCTAACAGCCCTTGCGTTTCCATCGTCATTAATAATCGGGAAACCGTACTTTTTGGCAATTGTAAACTGCTCACCACATCACTGAATGACAAACCCGGATGCCCCTGACTGACACCCTGCCGGGAAAATAACTTCAGCACTGACGTCGCATTCTCTAATGTGCTCATAAAGAGAGAAGTTCCGATATGTGGAACAAGGTTCCTGTTAAGTTGTTTGAAAAATAGTGCTGATACGTGTCAGCGTCAAGGCGTTTATTTTTGCGCAAATGAAATTGCGGTTAAGGAATATGCTTAAAGATAATCCTAAGACCATTTAATAAAGAGAAGGAGGGGGAATAATGCCGAGTATTTATGAGGTGACGGATGTAAAACCCAGCAGAATGTAGCGATTAAAGATTACGCAAAATATACAGCGCAATAGAGGCTTCAACGAGGATAATCGTGATCGACCAGATAGCGGGCATCGCTTTGCTATGCTGGTGAAAGAATGACATCAGGGGTTTCATCATGGGGTCCGTTGTGGAAGTGTAAAGTAATCACCTGAGTTATTACTTTACGCCTATGCATTCACCAGGGCAATATCGCCCGGTCGTGACGCACTGCACATCTGATGGCCCGTTTTGTTTACGCCTGCCAAAATCCTGCCTGTGCGGGCATAAAAAAACGAGCCATCAGGGCTCGTTTTTTATGTCCACGCCAGGCGTTCAGCGCACCATCTGTAATGCCAGGGCATCCATGATGGCATTGACGACCTGTGCGGGATCCTGCGTGCCGTCCACGACATGATGAGCGGCCTGCTGATACAACGCTTCACGCTCATTCAGCACCTGCATCATTTCCTCAGTAATCGGCTTGCCCGTCAGCGTCGGACGCTGGTCTTCCATCGGCGCATCTTCCAGACGGTTGGCAAGCGTAGAGGCCGGTGAACGCAGATAAATCACGGTGCCGGCCTGACGCATAAACTCACGATTTTCGGCAGAGAGCACCACGCCTCCGCCGGTCGCCACCACGGTGAGCGGTGAGCTGATCGTTTTCAGCGTCTCGGTTTCACGGCGGCGGAAACCCTGCCAGCCTTCACGGTCAACGATATCAGCCACACTGAGGCCGGAGGTGCGCAGCAAATGCAGATCGGTGTCGGAAAATTTATAGCCCAGCGCATTGGCCAGAGCACTTCCAACCGTCGTTTTGCCCGCGCCACGCGCGCCTACCATGAAAATGGGTTGTGTCATTAACGCTGTCCTTAATTCCCTGGGAGCCTCGTTGCTCATCTGATGAAAATCCATCACTGACCTGAAGGATAAATGTCTAAATCGTACGTTGAAATGCCGACGCGGTGTACTCGCGAAATAGTACAACAAAAAAGCCTCACTGGCAGGTTTTTGTCACCTGCCGGTGAAGCTTCTGTAGCGTTTTATTTACGCCACCCCTGGCATGATACTGATAAATCCTTGCAGCGCAATATTCTCAGCAGGGTCTGGCGGTAAAGTGCTGTATCAGTGTGGTTTACAAATATAGACCAGAGCCGGGGGGAAATTCTTCACCACACGAATTTTTTTCCAGGTGAAGTAGCGTGAGAGCATTTTTTCAGAAAGATGACTGTACTGGAACAGCACCAGCACCCCGTCCTTCTCCTTCAGTTGCTGCTGTGTTCTTTGCAAAATTCTCATGCTGATCCGCGTAGGTATTGAGAGCAGAGGCAGGCAGGAAAACACGGCGTCGTAGCCGCCCGTGAGATGTTCTGCAGAATGCGCCATGACCTGTAGACGCGGGTCGTCGATCAGATTCAGTTTACGGATAAACGCAGGCTGGATCTCAAAGGCATCAAGCCGGGCATCAGCACGCATACGGTTCAAAATACGTCGGGTCAGTACGCCATCAGCAGCCCCTAACTCCGCGATATGTAAGGATGTTGTCCAGTCGATCTGGTTGAGCATGGCATGGCACAACCAGGGAGACGACGGCATCAGCGTTCCCATGGTCCGTGGTGAACTAATAAAATTCTGCAAATAAAAAAATTGATTCTGGATCGAAAGACCGGTGTTCTTAATCGTCATTCTCGCGGCATTCAACATATTAACCACCTCCTGAAAACATAGACCCTTATATAACAGAAAAATTCTTAAGAAATGATTATTAAGGGGAATAAACGTCAGGAGGAACAATTAAAAACAAATCACATGAGATAACTCCCAAAAAAGGAGGCATGCGCAGGTCCGGGCACAAATAAAAAGGCCAATGTCAGGTGACATTGGCCTTCTCACACACTCTCTGAAGTCAGTCAGATGTTATTTATACAACTCAACATTTGCACGGTTCAGGCTGGAGTCACCCGGCGTACCGGCACCGACAACGCGGTAATGTGTTGCGCCTTTATCGCTGGCGATCTGGTTCAGCGCATCCGTCATGCTGCCTGGGACGGTGCTGGGGGCACTGACAGAAACCATACCCAGTGACTGATAAGTCCCACTTTCAGCCTGCTGTGCAGTGATTGGGGAAGCGGCCAGCGCAGAGAATGAAGCAACCGTAATGGCAACAGCAGTAATTGCAGGTAAGAGTTTCATATTACGCACCTTTCTTTCGTTAGTTTCGTTAATTAATGGAGCGGAAGCAATCCGTTGAAATAATTATCGCTTAACGAATGAAAGCAGGCGTAATGCAACGTAAAGAAGTTTAACCTTTGTGGTAAAAATAAGGAGGGAATGAAAGTAAATATGTAGACACTGATAAGCTGGGGAGAATTAAAGATATTTTATGGAGAAATGATGAAGAGTTTTCAAAGTTATTTAGGACCGGCACAACATTCGCACGAATCGACGGCGGAGTGCAATCACTGATATGATTATTTTTTATGAATT
Organism: Rahnella sp. Larv3_ips; assembly: GCF_003697865.1. NCBI lineage: Bacteria > Pseudomonadati > Pseudomonadota > Gammaproteobacteria > Enterobacterales > Yersiniaceae > Rahnella > Rahnella sp. Larv3_ips. The sequence continues at coordinate 705,960 of NZ_MJIB01000005.1, forward strand.
TTCTGCTTCCTTGATCACCTGCACAGTCAGGAACGCAGATTCGGGTTTCCGCGCGGGCGGAACTCATTTTAACAAGAAACGTAAAACGCTTTTATGGAGAGCATAAATTATGGCAGGTGGTAGCCTTCTGGCTTTGATCGATGACATTGCATCAATTCTTGATGACGTCGCGGCGATGAGTAAAGTCGCGGCCAAGAAAACGGCCAGCGTACTGGGAGACGACTTAGCGCTCAATGCGCAGCAGGTCACGGGGGTTAAGGCTGACCGGGAGCTGCCCATCGTCTGGGCGGTAGCAAAAGGGTCCATGTTGAATAAGGCCATTCTGGTGCCGCTGGCTTTGCTTATCAGCGCCTTTATTCCCTGGGCAATTACGCCGTTGCTGATGATTGGGGGCGCGTACCTGTGTTACGAAGGGTTCGAAAAAATCGCGCATAAACTGATGCCCGGCAAGCATCATGAAGAAGAAAAACCGGCGGCTGAGCAGGTAAAAAATGAAGCCGACGCTAAAAAACTCGAAAAAGAGAAAGTAAAAGGCGCCGTCCGGACTGACTTCATTTTGTCGGCCGAAATCATTGTGATTTCTCTCGGTATCGTCTCCGCCGCACCGTTCATCAATCAGGTCACTGTCATGGTGCTGATCGCCGTCGCGATGACCATTGGCGTGTACGGGCTGGTGGGGGCGATTGTGAAAATCGACGATGCCGGTTTATACCTGAGCAAACTGTCCGGCGAAAGTAGCGTCATGAACGGCGTACGCGCATTTGGGCGCGGCATCGTAAATCTCGCCCCGTGGCTGATGAAAACGCTGTCAGTGGTGGGGACTGTCGCCATGTTCCTGGTCGGTGGCAGTATTATCAGCCACGGGCTGCCGTTTATGCACAGCCTGATTGAGCCTCTGACGCACGGCCACGAAAGCTGGGTCAATACGCTGATTACCGGTGCAACGGATTTAGTTGTCGGTCTGATTGTCGGCGCGGCCGTACTGGCGCTGGTAATGATTGGGCAGAAAATGTTTGGTAAGAAATAAAACCGCCATATTTCGATAATACCTCTGCAGCGAAGATGATGAACCTGCAGAGGTTATTTTCACTTAACCATATTTTTTCGTGAAAATATTGACAACGGTTAGTGTAAAAGATGAGAACTGCTGCGGTAATGTGAGTGACGGGCAGGCAATTCCCCAAGGCGTTTGAAACTTTTTTCGGAATGGGGTGAACGATACGTTCTGGAACCATCAGGGTAATAGGCACGAATATAGTACGCTTCATATTTACTGCCTTTAACTGTCCCCCATGAATGATCATTCGCTTCGGGTTCTTCCAGGGTCACAGAAAAACCAGCCAAAACTGGCTTGTACCTCGGATAACTCCAGCCCCCACTATAATCAGTACATCTTCCATAACGGTAGACTTTTTTACACTCCTCTAATGTTTTGAAAGTTCGTGTATTTTTGTAAATATCATCATAAGCCGAAGACTCAGCGACCTGACAAAGAGCCAGTGGTCTGCTGGATGACTCGCAATCTTTAGCACTTATATAGATGGGGATCCTATTTCCAACAGGAATGTAAAAATAAGCCAGTATTGCTAAAGTCATAATAAAACAGACAGCACTCTCACGTGTAAACCTGTTAATAACACGATCATACAGTTCGTTAAAATAATTAAAAACCATGGAAATATCCTTATAAACACATGAGGTATAAAAAGACCCATGGAGTTTATAAGCTTTCGGGGAAGAGTTCACTGCCAATTTATTCACTGACCGCGTTATTTATTAAACCATAATTTATTTATATATTAATTACCCCACAAGCCGTTATATATATTCCTCATGAATATTTCACAATAACAATATCAAAACCTGCTTAAACTCATTGCCCCTGCCGGTCGGGAAAGACAATGAGCAAGCGTCACTGATTTCAGTTCTTCGAGGCCACCAGCATCATAATATCGCTGGTGAAGGTGCCGTCGGGCTGTATCTCGTAATGTTTTACCACGTCATCTGACATCACTTTTTGCAACTCACGGATAGCCACAGCGAAATGTTCCGGGGTGCGCATCCTTGCGATCCAGCTGGTGTACTCCAGCGGCAGACGATCCGTTGTGACCTCGCCGGCGATCAGACCGGCTTCAGACGCCATCTTCAGCCATTCACCCGGCGAATAATTGCGAACATGCGAAGTGTCGCGCAGCACCTCGACGGTTTGCAGGTAAATATCCAGCAGCGGATGACCCGGTGACACAACGTCCATCATGATGAATTTTCCGCCCGGTTTCAGCACACGCGCCACTTCACGCAGTGCCTGTCCGACATCATGCCAGTGGTGTGCAGAATAACGGCTGATTATCACATCCGCGCTGTGGTCGTCGAACGGCAGGGATTCCGCCACGCCCTGCCGCACCGTGATGTTATTCAGCTGTTTGTCGCTGGCCGCCTGCGCGACCACATCCAGCATTTGCGCGGATAAATCATAGGCGATCACATTTTTTACCGCACCTGCGGCAACAAAACTGGCATGGCCTGCACCGCAGCCTAAATCGATCACCTGCGCCTCTTTATAAGGCGCCAGCAGCGTCGCCAGACGTTGCAAATCTTTGCCCTGCGAGTGAACCGCGCTGGTCAGATAATCCTGCGCCTGTGAACCAAATTGCTTATCAACCGCCTGACTGTGGGTATTTTTCATGTTCATCATTGCTCCTGTCTGTCTTGTTTTTTGTCACAGGAATTCGGGTTTCGCGTGACCTCAAAATCACTATAGGCATTGTTCTATACGGGTACAATATGAGCGTTTATACTGGTATGAGTTGATTCCTGTCTGAGAGAAAACAATGATGGATAATACAGAGTCGCTCAGCGGTCCGAAGGCGCTGGGTTTATTTTTGCGCACGCACCGCGAACGCACCATGCCTGAAATGGTCGGCCTGCCGGGGTCCTCGCGCCGCCGGACCAGCGGACTGCGCCGCGAGGAGCTGGCACAAATCAGCGGTATCAGCGCCACCTGGTACACCTGGATTGAACAGGGGCGCGATGTGTCAATCTCTGCCACTACGCTCGACAGTCTCGCCAAAGCATTACGGATGGAACCGGCCGCCCGTGACTATCTGTTCAGTTTAGCCTCGATGAAAGACCCGCAGGCGGTGCCCTCGCCCACGGCACCGGGCGTTGGCCTGAAAAACTGCGTCAATCAGCTGACCTGCCCTGCCTACCTGCTCGACAGCAGCTGGAACGTGCTAGCGTGGAATCCGCCAGCCGGTGCCCTGTTCAGCGGCTGGCTGGATGTGGATCCTCAGCCTAATCTGCTGGATTTTATGTTTCTCAATCCCTTAGCACGTCAGCTGGTCACCGACTGGGCGGAGCGCGCCAAGCGGGTGGTCGCTGAATTTCGCGCCGAAACCAGCCATTACGCGCATTCAGATGCAGTGCGTCAGACCGTTATCAGCCTGCGTGAACGCAGCGCGGGGTTTGATCAGTGGTGGACGCAGCAGGAGGTGCTGGCACGCGAAGGCGGCGAGCGGCATTTTAATCATCCGCGTGACGGGGGAAAAAGTTACCGCCAGCAGACCTTTTTCCCGGCGGGATATGCCGAATGTAAGCTGGTTATGCTGGTGCCTGAAGGGGATAACTGACGGGCTGACAGCCCTGTTTTACCTCACTAAATCGGCGTTCCCGGCAATTGACATATCATTGCCGTATGTGTGAGGCTGATTCGATTGATTCCCCGTATTATTTCTACACTGACGGATAATGATCATGATGACACGCCAGATTTATCAGGATGACGACATCGAGATTCGTGTGGCGACTGAACTTGAGGCCGTGCTGCACGTTGCGGCGATCCAGGATTCGGTCAATGAAATTGGCGCCTGGGAAACCTGGTGCACCGAAAACTACACGGCGGATGACAGCCGCAAATATCTCGCAGACAGTGAACTGAAACGCCATCGCGGCGCTGAGTTCAATTTCTGTTTGTTTGAGCGCGCCAGCGGTAATCTGATTGGCAGCGTGAGCCTCAACCGCATCGTTCATGAATATAAGTTCGCCAATCTCGGCTATTGGATCCGCACCGGTTACACCGGGCGCGGTCTGGCAACGCTGGCGGTCAGAGCCGCGGCACGTTTCGCCTTTACCGAACTCGAACTGACGCGACTGGAAATTGTGGCGATGGAGGGCAATGCCCGCAGCCGCCGCGTGGCGGAAAAAGCAGGCGCCACTTCCGAAGGCCTGCACCGCAACCGGCTTTATTATCATGGTCAGCCGCGCGACGCCTGGGTCTATTCTTTGATCCCAGGCGATCTCTGAGCTGGCTTCACAAAAAAGATAAGGCACTGAACATGACTTTTTCTACCCATACCGTATCTACCGACTGGCTGGCGAAGAATCTGAATTCACCGGACGTCGTCATTATCGATTGTCGTAAATCAAAGCCCGGCATTACGCCGCCGATTGATTTCCATGGAAAATATCTCGAAGCGCACATTCCCAACGCCATTTACGTGGAAGTGGACGCCATCTCCGACTGCTCAACCGGCCTGCCGCATATGATGCCGACGGCGGAGGCGTTCTCCGCGTCGATGAGCCGTTTAGGCGTGGCCGACACGCAAACTATTGTGCTTTATGATGAAGGCGATTTGTTCTCCGCACCGCGCGTCTGGTGGATGCTGACCAGCTTCGGCGCGAAAAGTGTACGCGTGCTGGACGGTGGGCTGAATGCCTGGATTGCCGAAGGTAAACCAACACAAAGCGGTGAACACACCCGTGTGCCTTCAACGTTTAACGCAAAACTGGTACGTCCGGTGGTGGTCGACGCGCAGCAGGTCAAAGCGTCACTCGGCAAGGTGCAAATCATCGACGCCCGTTCGCTGGCGCGCTTTAAAGCTGAAGCGCCGGAACCGCGTCCGGGTCTGCACGGCGGCCATATCCCCGGCAGTATCAGCGTGCCTTTTACTGAGCTGACGCAGGACGGGCACCTGAAAGCGCCGGATGCGCTGAAAGCAACCTTTGAACGTCTGGGCGTGGATCTGCATAAACCGGTGATCACCAGTTGCGGATCGGGCGTGACTGCCGCCGCACTGGCATTCGGGCTGGATGCGCTGGGTGTGAAAGAGGTGTCGTTGTACGACGGTTCCTGGGCGGAATGGGGTGACGTAAACGAAGATTACCCTATTGAAACGCACTGAAACCGGTGAAGCGCGTACACCCTCGCCGGGCTGAGAAGCCCGGTTTTTTTACGCCGTTTTTTGCAGGGTGAGCTCGCTCACGCCAAACGACTGAGCAATCTCTTTCATCAGGGTGATCACGCCGTAAGCCCGCCTCGGGACTTCCGTGAACGCCTCGATCAGCAGCGGCTGGCTGACCGGTTCCTGCGCGATTTCACGCAGCGCCTGCCTCAACAGGAGCAGGTGTCCGGGGGAGGTGTGTGACGAAGTGATAAGCGGCAGGCCGGGAACGGCCGCCGTTTGTCCGACCACAATCAGGCCGCGAAGCGCGTCCGGTTCTGCGCGCTGCAGCAACGCCATGGTGACGCAATCCACCGCCGCGATGTCCGCTTTATTCTGCTGAACAAGGTGCAGCGACTCCCGGTGGCTGCCGGTGGCGCTGGCGGCAGAAAAGAATTGCCCGGCGTGTGCCAGCGGCGCAACCAGCGCACGCAGGCTGTTGTAGCCAGACTGAGAATCAGTGCTGTTAAAGGCCAGACGCCGGTGGCGGAAATCTGCCAGATGGCGCCCCTGATCGTCCTCGCGCGCGACTAAAAAACTTCGATAACGAAAACCATCACAGCCCGGCGCGAGATAACTGAATGTGCCGACCAGTTGCACCTCAGGCAGGCTTTCTACCAGCGGAAATCCGCAGGTCTGGCTGAGCAGTAAATCAGGCATTTGCCAGTGAGCCAGTAAATCCTGCGGCCAGCTCAGGGTATCGGGGGTATCAGACAGGCCAAGCCGCCGGAGTTTATCGCGCAAAACGCTGGCGAAGGCCTCCACGTCGGCAGGTGAAATGGCGTACATCGGTAAAGACATCAGCATTATCCGGCGACTCCGTCAGAGGGTTTCCTGCTGATAATCATAGTCGCTGCGCTGCGGTTGCGCCGCTATTGCATCCGGCGCAAAAGGATGGCTTTCCACTTTTACCGGCGAACGCGTGTGGTCGCGAAACCACTGCCGGTAACCTTTCACCACAAACCCCTCGCTGCGCGCTTTGTACGCTTCGCGGTCGGAAAAATAGACCTGACGCAGCGCAAACCACGGCACCCCCGGTAAATCGTGATGCACCAGGTGATAGTTCAGATTGAGAAACAGCAGACGCCACACAAAACCCGCTTCATTCAGTGTCGATCTCGCTTGCGGTGCATGTTCTGCGCGGTGCTCAAAGAAGGACCGGACTTTGGTCAGGCTCAGTGCCGGATAACTCACGGCCAGAACAAAATACAGCGGCGACAGCCCGCGCTGCGCCATCCAGCCAAGTAACACCGCCAGCATCGCGCCATGCACCAGCCACATAGTTGCCGGGCGCCACTCTCCGCGCAGTACGGCCAGCAGCGCCCCGGTCAGCGTACTCACGATATCTGACAGCGGGCCGAGCAGCATCCTACCCGGCAAGGTATTGCGCAGGCGAACAACCCCTTTCATGGCGGGCGACAGATTTTCCCAGCTGGCGCGGCTGAAATAATAGCCCTCAGGGTCATCGCCGGGCAGCGTGAGATGTTCATTGCGGTGATGTTGTAAATGCGTATCGCGATACAGGCCGTAGGGATACCAGACCGCCAGCGGCAAGGTGCCAAACAGCTGATTCAGCCAGGGTTTGCGGGTCGGATGCCCGTGGATGAGTTCGTGTTGCAGCGACATATACCAGGTGGTGAACCAGACAAGCAGCGGCGTGCCCAACCATGGCCCGAGTTGATGCCAGTAAAACACCGTCGCAAACCAGCCGCCGTAGACTGAGACAATCAGCAGCCAGGTGGGAATTTCCAGCCGCCACCAGACATGGCGGGAGCGGGAGGTGATGTCGGCCCGCTGACGGGCGCTGAGGTAAAACGAAGAGGACGCCATAATGTGCCAGAGTAAAAAGACCTGACACATTATCGGGCAGCCGGAAGACGCCGCTAACTAACTTAAAACACTATCTATTGCCAGCCAGCGGCTAAAGCACTCAGCCCTGTATATCTTTTTGCAATGCCTGAGTAAATTCTTCCATCGGGCAGAAACCTTGTTTATCGACAGTACAGCCGTCGATTTGCAACGTCACACGCTGAGGCGGATTTTTGAGGCTCAGTGCCACATTGTTACGGATCTGCTTCGCCGTCGGATAAACGTATTCGATTTTCATCAGATCTTTATTGGCCTGCTTGTCATGCCAGCGCTGGAAGACCACGGTGCCGCTGATCGGCGTACGTTCGTACTGGCCCGGCAGCTGGTAATCCTGCGTTTTCAGTGCGGCGAGCAGAGAAGCGATATTGGAATCATGCCCGACCAGCACCGCCAGTTTTGCCTGCTGAGCCGCTTTCTCATCGGCGGTATTGGCGTGTTGTGGATCCAGTGCACCGGCAATAAAGGTCAGCAGCGGTTTAGCGGCGTTCGCGGCAATGGCCGGCGAGCCGAACAGCGTCTCGTGATACAGATTTTTGATATTTTCCAGCTGTGTCCATTGCTCAGGCGTACTGATTTTTCCCCAGGCAATATCCTTCATCGGGAAACCTTCGTAATACTGCAACATGAACGCATCGGTCGCGCCGGTCGCCATTCGCAGAGGCCCGGTAATTCCCGGCTCTTTGCCCTGCGTCAGCACCACATCCGATGGCTGAGAAGCCAGATCGCACTGCTGTTTCTCTTTGCAAATCTTGCTGTTTTTGTAATCGAGGATATTTTCCAGCAACTGGTAGTTTGGCTTGAGGCGCTGATTCAACCCCGTCAGACCGCCCTCGCCTGCGTGTTGGTTAATGGAATTCAGTGCGCCGGTTTTAAAGGTATCGTTCACTTCTGCGGTAATGATCGGGTTAAACACCGGATCCATTTTGCCGACTTCAACTCGGTTAAGTACCGTGACATCACAGCCTGGGAAAGCCCCGGTGGTGAAATGCTTCGCGGTATCAATGGTGCGCGGCAGGCTGTTGGCGTAGGTAAAGACCTGCGCATTTTCCGGGCATCCGGTGGCGGGCAGCAGTTTGTCCTTTGCCAGCCAGGCGCGGAAATAATGCCCCATGTGTTCAGAAATCTGGCCGCCTTTTGGCGTCAGTAATCCGCCTTCGGTTTTCCACACCGGCCAGGTGTGCGTGGTAGATTCGGCAAGCACATCACCATAATTCACCAGCGGCGCGCGAATGCCGTGGCGGCTAAGCACCAGCACTTGTTGCAGTTCGAGATTATCAGACTGTGCAGCCTGAGCGGCCGGTAAGATGAGCGGCAAAACGCAGGCAAAGGCTGACAACGCAAGATAACGGGATGCTTTTTTCACGAGTGATCCTCTTAATGAATAGTTTTACAGATTCCCTGAAAACAAAAACACCGCAGAAACCAACGGATTGATTCCTGCGGTGAATTTTCAGCATAGTGGAATATTCATCAGAAGTGGGGGATCAGGTTCACAACCTGCGCCCTGTGTATTGTTCAGTCACAAAGAAACCGGATCAGAACTGATAGCGCAGCCAGGCAAAGAAAACATTGCCGTTATTGTAGGTGCCCGGAATATAGGTCGCCTGAAAGGTCAGTTTGTTATAGCCGACGGAAGCCAGCGGCAACACGATGGGAATGGGGATATATTCGTAATCATCCCGCGCCGTCACCGCCGCGGTATAGCCCAGACCTACACGAAAATTTTTGTCTTCTGCGGGCGTCCATATTTTTTCCCAACCGTAACCGCCAATCGGTTCCCATTTATTATGCGAGTCTTTAAACGCCATGAAATAAATGCCGTGCCAGTTCCCTTTATCATCATACCGGGAAATACCATAACCGCCGCCCCACGGGCGCTCATTATATTTATCGGTTTTTTCTTTATCGTAGGTAAGACGGTTATGCCAGGTAATCACTGGCAGATAAACGTCCTGCGCCTGAGGCGCGTTCCAGGTTTCGGCCACGTTTTCTTTGAACGTATCCCACATGCCTGGAAAAATAGATTCCTTTCCGTCCCAATTGGGTGTGCTCGTCGGATTAACACCGCTGTTGGTTGCCCAAACCGGTGAACTCAATCCCAGCGATAATACAACACCCACATAACAGATTAATTTGTTGATAGACATATTCACAATAACTCCCTGTTTAGGGGTGCATCATAAACAAATCATGGCTCAATAAATTAAACGAAGGTATAACAAAAACATCTACACATTTTCAATTCGATGAATTTACAGCATTTAAGATTTCTATTATCAGATTTATCCGTAATTTATTTAGGCCTCGTTTAGATAAACGTCTTATGTCAGCTGATTCAGTAAAACCAGAATCATAAAACACATCAGGAATAATCTTAATGTACTGTATAGTTAATTGTAGAAAGTTTTAGAACTGAAAGCGGAACCAGCCAAACAATACGTTCCCCTTACTGTTGCCGCCGGGCACATAAGTGGCCTGGAAGGTCAGCCTTGAGTAGCCTGCTGACACCAAAGGCAGCACCATCGGGAAAGGAACGTAATCGTAATTATCACGCGCCGATACAGCGGCAACATACCCGGCACCTAAACGAAACTCTTTATCACTCAGGGGTTGCCATATTTTTTCATAACCGTAACCGGCTACGGGTTCCCATTTATTAAAAGAATCTTTAAATGCCATGGCATAAAGTGCATGCCAGTTTCCTTTTTCGTCATAACGTGATACCCCGTAACCACCGCCCCAGGGATGCTCATTATAACCATCAATTTGTTTTTTACTGTGCGTGTGCCGGTTGTGGCGGGTTAATACCGGAAGAAACAGATCTTGCTGCTGGGGTGCATTCCAGGTTTCAGCAATATTATTTTTAAATGTTGACCACAATCCGTCGTTATTTTCCTGCCCGGAGACTGTCTGAGCGGGCGGAATAATATGACTTTCACCGGCCTGAACATAACCGGCACCTAATAAGGAAAGGGTGAAAAAAGAATATGAAACTACTGCGCGAATATTCACGAAATGATTATTTTTCATTGGCGTTATTGCCCTGTTGAGTTGACCAGGACATTATATGACGTCAAATAAATATGAATACTGAATGATATATTCAGAAAACATAAATCGAATAAATAGATTTTTTATGCCGTTAAAAAACAGCACCTTAGAACGATGATGACCGGCGGAACGCGGAAAAATGAGTTCCGTCTGGCGGCGCTGACAGATGACTGCTTTCTTTCAGAGATGCCCTGACATAAAAAAATCCGCAGGCTTTCGCACTGCGGATTTTTATTACTGACGCCGGTTAAACATCAACCGAGCTGTTTACGCGCATTGCGGAACATGCGCATCCACGGGCTGTCTTCGCCCCACTCTTCCGGATGCCAGGAGTTGCTGACAGTACGGAATACGCGCTCAGGGTGCGGCATCATAACGGTGACGCGGCCTGACAGGTTGGTCACTGCCGTAATCCCGTTCGGAGAGCCGTTCGGGTTCGCCGGATAGGCTTCCGTCGCCTGACCGTTGTTATCCACAAAACGCAGCGCCACCAGGTTGCTGTGCTCGATTTGTGCCAGATGCGCCGGATCACGCACTTCCACGTGGCCTTCACCGTGGGAAACGGCGATTGGCATACGTGAACCGGCCATGCCCTGCATGAACATCGACGAACTGGCGGTCACTTCCACCAGGCTGAAGCGTGCTTCAAAGCGATCAGACAGGTTACGCACAAAGCGCGGCCAGTGTTCAGCCCCCGGGATCAGCTCTTTCAGGTTCGACATCATCTGGCAGCCGTTACATACGCCCAGCGCCAGCGTTTGCGGACGGTGGAAGAACTCTTCGAACTCTTCACGCACGCGGTCGTTGAACAGGACTGATTTCGCCCAGCCCTCACCCGCGCCCAGCACGTCACCGTAAGAGAACCCGCCGCACGCCACCAGCGTGTGGAAGTCCTGCAAATCACGGCGACCGGCCAGCAAATCACTCATGTGCACATCTACCGCATCAAAACCTGCACGGTGGAAAGCGGCAGCCATTTCAACGTGGGAGTTAACGCCCTGCTCGCGCAGTACCGCCACTTTCGGACGCGCGCCCTTCGCGATGTACGGCGCAGCCACGTCTTCGTCAGGAGCAAATGTCAGTTTGACGTTCAGACCCGGATCGAGATCCTGAGTTTTGGCCTGATGTTCCTGATCGGCACATTCCGGGTTGTCGCGCAGACGCTGCATCTGCCAGGTGGTTTCTGCCCACCAGGTACGCAGCGTGGTACGGCTTTCGCTGTACACCGGCTTGCTGCCGGAAGAAATGATGAAGCGATCGCCGGTTTCTGCGGTGCCGAGATAATGTGTGCAATCCGCCAGACCAAAATCAGCCAGCGTTTTCTCAACCGCTTCACGGTCTGATGCACGCACCTGGATCACCGCGCCCAGTTCTTCGTTGAACAAGGCTGCCAGCGAATCGTTACCCAGCGCCGCGATATCGGCAGTCAGGCCGCAATGCCCGGCGAAGGCCATTTCAGCCAGCGTCACCAGCAGACCACCGTCGGAACGGTCATGGTAAGCCAGTAATTTTTGCTCAGACACCAGCGCCTGCATGGCGTTGAAGAAGCCACCCAGTTGCTCTGCGCTGCGCACATCGGCAGGCGTGTTGCCGAGCTGACGGTAAACCTGCGCCAGCGCCGTCGCACCCAGTGCGTTATGGCCGGCACCCAGATCCACCAGCAGCAGCGCGGTGTCACCTTTATCCGTGCGCAGTTGCGGCGTCACGGTGTGGCGCACGTCTTCAACGCGGGCAAATGCCGTAATCACCAGAGAAAGAGGTGAGGTCATTTCGCGTTGTTCGTTGCCTTCCTGCCAGCGGGTTTTCATCGACATGGAGTCTTTGCCCACCGGAATGGTGATGCCCAGCGCCGGACAAAGCTCTTCACCCACCGCTTTCACCGCGGCATATAACCCGGCATCTTCGCCAGGGTGACCGGCGGCAGACATCCAGTTCGCTGAAAGCTTAACGCGTTTCAGGCTGCCGATTTCGACAGCGGCGATGTTGGTCAGCGCTTCGCCCACGGCCATACGACCCGAGGCGGCGAAGTCCAGTAAGGCGATTGGCGCACGTTCGCCCAGTGACATCGCTTCACCGTGGTAGCTATCGAGGCTGGCGGTAGTGACCGCGCAGTCAGCAACCGGGATTTGCCACGGCCCTACCATCTGGTCGCGCGCCACCATACCGGTGACGGTACGGTCGCCGATGGTGATCAGGAAGGTTTTCTCGGCAACCGCCGGCAGATGCAGAACGCGGTTTACCGCTTCAGCAATCTGAATATTTTCCGCATTCAGGTCGTCGCCGTTGGCTTTCAGCGTGGTGACGTCGCGGGTCATTTTTGGCGTTTTACCCAGCAGAACGTCGAGCGGCATATCAATCGGCTGATTGTCGAAATGGCTGTCTTCCAGAGTCAGATGCATTTCTTCAGTGGCTTCACCGATTACCGCGTAAGGTGCGCGCTCACGTTTACAGATGGCATCAAACTGCGCCAGCTGTGCTGGTGCGACGGCCATGACATAACGTTCCTGAGATTCGTTACACCAGACTTCCAGCGGGCTCATGCCCGGTTCGTCGTTGAGGATGTCGCGCAGCTGGAAACGACCGCCACGGTTACCATCGCTCACCAGTTCCGGCATGGCGTTGGACAAACCACCGGCACCGACGTCATGGATAAACAGAATCGGGTTGTCTTCGCCGAGCTGCCAGCAGCGGTCGATCACTTCCTGGCAACGACGTTCCATTTCCGGGTTATCGCGCTGTACGGAAGCAAAATCCAGATCCGCATCCGACTGACCTGAGGCCATCGAAGAAGCCGCACCGCCGCCCAGACCGATATTCATCGCCGGGCCGCCGAGCACAATCAGTTTCGCGCCAACGGTGATTTCACCTTTCTGTACGTGATCGGCACGGATGTTGCCGATACCCCCGGCCAGCATGATCGGCTTGTGGTAACCGCGCAGTTCAGGGCCGTTGTGGCTGTTGACGTTTTCTTCATAAGTACGGAAGTAGCCCAGCAGTGCCGGACGACCGAATTCGTTGTTGAACGCAGCGCCGCCCAGCGGGCCGTCGGTCATGATATCCAGCGCGGTCACGATACGATCCGGCTTACCGAAATCTTCTTCCCACGGCTGTTCAAAGCCCGGAATACGCAGGTTGGAAACGGAGAAACCGACCAGACCGGCTTTCGGTTTTGCACCGCGACCGGTTGCGCCTTCATCACGGATTTCACCGCCGGAGCCGGTTGCCGCACCCGGCCAGGGAGAGATCGCCGTCGGGTGGTTATGCGTTTCGACCTTCATCAGAATGTGCGCCTGCTCCTGATGGAAATCGTACAGACCGTCTTTCGCATCGGCGTAAAAACGACCGACCTGCGAACCTTCCATCACGGCGGCGTTGTCTTTATACGCAGACAGCACGTGATCGGGCGTCTGTTCGAAGGTGTTCTTGATCATCTTGAACAAGGATTTCGGCTGCGTTTCGCCGTCAATAATCCAGTCAGCGTTGAAGATTTTATGACGGCAGTGTTCGGAGTTAGCCTGCGCGAACATATACAGCTCGATGTCAGTCGGGTTGCGCCCCAACGACGTGAAGGCTTCCATCAGGTAATCAATTTCGTCCTGCGCCAGCGCCAGACCCAGTTTGATGTTGGCCGTTTCCAGCGCGCTGCGGCCTTCACCGAGAATATCAACGTGCTGCACCGGCGCAGGCTGATGCTGTGCAAACAGCGCACTGGCGTCTTCCAGATTGCCGAAGAGTGTTTCCATCATCCGGTCATGCAATAAAGCGCCCAGCTGTGCCCACTGCGCTTCGGTCAGCTGCGGTGCCTGCACGTAGAAGGCCAGACCGCGCTCCAGACGCAGAACCTGCGACAAACCGCAGTTGTGTGCAATGTCAGTGGCTTTGGAAGACCAGGGAGAAATGGTGCCAGGGCGTGGCGTGACCAGCAGTAAACGACCGGTTGGAGCGTGTTCAGCGAGAGAAGGACCGTATTTCAGGAGGCGTTGTAACTTGGTTTGTTCGTCCGAACTCAGCGGCGCGCTGACATCGGCAAAGTGTACATATTCGGCGTAGATATCGCTGACCGGAAGGCGGGCATCCTGACAGCGGGACAACAATTTGTTAATGCGAAAAGCCGACAAAGCGGGCGAACCACGCAGTATTTCCATAATCACAGATCTCTCGTCTTCGAAGACACTGACCACAGTGCTTCATTGGGCGCAACAGGGGGAAAACGCGGCCTATTATAAAGAAAGCCTTCGCCTGACGAAACCGTTTGCGCAGTGAATATTGATATTCATTTATAGGCAGGCATTTCGTGCGGGTATTATGAATAAAGTTGCAGACTGTCGTTTTGTTGAGCAAAATGCGTCAGCACTGGGGATATAACCATACAAACTGCACAGCATATCGTAAAAAAACAAGAGCGCCGCAGCGAGATAACTATTTGAAGCGACTAAAATTTAACTATTTCCTCATGGGAATTGCCGCCCTGTTGCTGGCGCTGGCCTTATGGCCTGCCGTGCCGTGGCATCGGGGTGAAGGTGACCAGCTGGATCAAATAAAATCCCGTGGAGAATTGCGCGTCAGCACGCTCAATTCTCCACTGACTTTTATGGACTCACCGGAAGGTAATCTCGGCTTCGATTACGAACTGGCAAAACGCTTCGCAGATTATCTGGGGGTGAAGCTCGTCGTCTCTCAGCACACCACCGTCGACGCGATGTTCAACGAACTCGATCACGATAAAGCCGACATGCTGGCGTCCGGTCTGGTCTACAACAATGAACGGCTGAAAAACTACCGCGCCGGGCCGGAATACTATTCCATCTCCCAGCAACTGGTTTACCGGCAGGGCTCCGTGCGGCCAAAAAGTTTTGCCGACATTAAAGGCACTCTGGTGGTTTCCGCCGGAACCGCGCACATCCCGACACTGGAAGCCGCAGGCAAAAAATTCCCCAACCTGACGTGGAGCACCACTGACAAGATGTCGCCACGCGACCTTCTGCAGCAGGTGGAAAATGGCAAACTGGATTACACGCTGGGCGATTCAGTGACTATCGCGCTGATGCAGCGTGTCTATCCACGTCTTGCCGTCGCGTTTGACGTTACCGAAGATGAACCCGTCACCTGGTATTACCGCAAGCAGCCCGACGACGACAGCCTGTCCGCCGCTATGCTCGACTTTTTCAGCCAGATTGCCGACGACGGCACTCTGCAAAAGCTTGAGGAGAAATACCTCGGCCACGTCGGCGATTTCGATTACGTCGATACGCGCACTTTCCTGAACGCCATCGACAAAACGCTGCCTGACTTGCAGCCATTGTTCGAAAAATACGCGCAGGATATCGACTGGCGCTTACTCGCCGCCATCGCGTATCAGGAATCACACTGGGATCCGCAGGCCAAATCACCCACCGGCGTGCGCGGTGTGATGATGCTAACCCGTGCCACCGCCTCGGGGCTGGACGTGGATGACCGGACCGATGCCGAGCAAAGTATCCGTGGCGGCGCGCTCTATCTGTCGCGACTGATGGAGAAAATGCCGGACAGCATTCCGCAGGACGAGAAAATCTGGTTTGCCCTGGCGGCCTATAACATGGGTTACGGTCACATGCTGGATGCCCGCAAACTGACGGCGCAGCAGAAAGGCAACCCCGACAGCTGGGCGGATGTGAAGCAGCGTCTGCCTATGCTCAATCAGAAACGCTACGCGGGACGCACCACCTACGGGTATGCGCGCGGGACGCAGGCTTATAATTACGTGGAAAATATCCGCCGCTATCAGCTCAGTCTGGTGGGATATCTGACGGAAAAAGAGAAACAGCTGGCGCAGCAGGCGGCATTGCAGGCCCAGTTAGGCCAGGGCTATCCGGCGGTGGAAGCGAAGGAAGCGCTGGCAGAGTAAGGCAGGCGGGGTTATTCCGGCTCTGCGCCTTGTTCAGCAGCGCGTTGCGCCAGTCTGAGGGCTTTTTTCTCACTGCGACGATAACGGAAAAAAGCGCTCAGCTGTTCCGAACAGGCCTGCGCCAGAACGCCGGAGGTAATCTCTATCTGATGATTCATGCCCGGATGGCGCAGCACGTCGAGCAGTGATCCGGCGGCACCGGTTTTAGCATCTGCCGCGCCATACACCACACGGCGGATCCGGCTGTGAATCATCGCGCCGGCACACATCACGCAAGGCTCCAGAGTGACATACAGCGTGGCATCAATCAGGCGGTAGTTTTGCACCGCGCAGCCGCCCTGGCGCAACGCCATAATTTCGGCATGTGCAGTCGGATCGTGATGCCCGATGGAACGGTTCCAGCCTTCACCAATGACCCGGTTATCCAAAACCAATACAGCGCCCACCGGCACTTCGCCTTCATCCTGCGCTTTCAGAGCCAGAGTCATGGCATATTGCATCCATTCTTCGTCACCCTTTGTCTCGTTCATCACTGTCTCTGTCACTTCAACCTCAGTCAATATTTCCTGCGGCCATTATACCTTTGTTCAGCCGCCCCGCCCACGCCAGCCAGGTGTATTCAGCCAAACAAATTGATCTGATGAATGAGTAATATCTCTGATGGAGTTTACCTGATGCCGCATCGCAGACTCCCTATGAAAAACACTGAGCGAAACAGATAATAACCTTAATATTCATGAGGATTAGCACTGGCTTTTTGCGATAAAAACAGGAAATATTGCGTCAGATCAAATCGTGTTACCGGTAACAATCATAAGATTTCCTTGTACCCACTAAGAATTAACAATAAGGAAATACATTATGGCTACTGCAACTTTCTTTATCCCTTCTGTCAATGTCATCGGTTCCGGCGCACTCAACGAGGCCGCCGCCGCCATCTCCCAACACGGTTTTCATCATGCATTGATCGTTACCGATAAAGTGTTATTCGATATCGGCGTCGTTAAACAGGTTCAGGAATTACTGGCGCAAAGCGATGTACAAAGCAGCGTCTACCACGGTACGCACCCTAACCCAACCACCCGCAATGTGCGCGAAGGCCTGGACGTTCTGCAACGCGATGGCTGTGACTGCGTGATTTCGCTCGGCGGCGGCTCTCCGCATGACTGTGCTAAAGGCATTGCGCTGCTCGCCACCAATGGCGGTGACATTAAAGATTATGAGGGCGTAGACCGCTCGGCAAAACCTCAGTTGCCGCTGATTGCCATTAACACCACAGCCGGTACTGCGTCAGAAATGACCCGTTTTTGCATCATTACTGATGAAGAGCGCCACATCAAAATGGCTATCGTCGATAAAAACGTCACACCGCTGATGTCCGTCAACGATCCTCATCTGATGGTCGGAATGCCTAAAGGGCTGACGGCTGCCACCGGGATGGATGCCCTGACTCATGCCATTGAAGCTTACGTCTCCAGCGCGGCGAACCCGATAACGGATGCCTGCGCCCTGAAAGCCGTCACCATGATTGCAGAGTCATTGCGTACCGCCGTAGAAGACGGCGCCAATATGCAGGCCCGTGAGAACATGGCATACGCGCAGTTCCTCGCCGGAATGGCCTTTAACAATGCGTCACTCGGCTACGTGCATGCCATGGCGCATCAGCTTGGAGGTTTCTATAACCTGCCACACGGTGTTTGTAACGCTGTGCTGCTGCCGTTCGTGCAGGAATACAATGCCCGCGTCGCCAGCCCGCGCCTGAAAGAAGTGGCCGCGGCGATGCATATCGATGTGGCGGACATGAGTGATGAGCAAGGTGCGAAAGCCTGTATCGATGCCATCCGCCAGCTGGCACGCGACGTGGGGATCCCAGCGGGGTTGCGCGATTTGAAGGTCAAAGAGGAAGATTTTACTACGCTGGCGACCAATGCCCTCAACGATGCCTGTGCACTGACTAACCCGATTCAGGGGACACATCAGGACATTGTCGGTATTTTTAAAGCGGCAATGTGATTCACTGAAAGAATTTCTCGAACTTGACGGGGGCGTTGAGGAAAAGAAAGTGCAGAAAAGGCCGGATAACCGGCCTTTTCTTTTTGCGCGAAACAGAACGTCACGCTTTATTCCAGCTGTTGTAATTCCCCCTGCTTGCTGACACGAAAGCGGTGTTCACAAAAGAACAGCAACGGATTGTCCTGTTTGCTGTCGCTGTACCCGCTGTAGAGTTTCAGCGGCGAACCGATCCGGCTTTCCAGTTGCACGACCTTCTCTTCTCCCAGACAGCGTAACGGCAACACCCATCCCCCTTTCGCACGGGCGATCCGGCTGCCCACCAGTTTTACCTGCGGCAGAAACAGCGACGTGTCATAAACCTGCCGCACCAGATTTTCCGGCGAGCCGGTGATAAGCCAGACCTCAGTGTCATCACTCTCGAGATATTCGCGCAGGCGCCGCTGCACAACCGGGAACTCCACCACCTTCTGGCGGAAGGCGTTAACAAACTGTAACTCCAGCGCCTTTAAACGCGCCTCGCTGTGCCCGAAAGTGATTGCCCACAGCAGCAGGCTCATAGGCCAGCGCGCGGCGCGCCCCTGAAAAAATAGCCCCAGCCCAATCAGCGGCAATAAAGGCACCACCAGAATCAGATTTTGCGGCATACGCCAAAGCAGGAAGCGCAGAAAGGAACCAAACATATCCTGCTGATGCAATGTGCCATCAAGATCAAAAAAAACTACCCGTTGGTCAGGCTTCGTAGTCAATCCGTTACTCCTCGGGATCGTTGAACCCCATCATCCAGGTAAATATAAAACCAGCTAATACCGTAATGACTAAACCTGCCAGATACAACATCACTTTTCCAGAAACGATCGTCAGTGCCAGCGGCAATCCTGAAATCCCGAAGGTGATCACCGTGGCGACTTTCCAGTAACAGATGAGTGCGCCGCCGACGGCACCGCCCAGACAGGCGCCAATGAAAGGCCGCCCGAGAGGCAGCGTGACACCGAAAATCAGCGGTTCGCCAATCCCCAGGATCCCGACCGGTAAAGCACCTTTAATCACTTTTTTCAGACGGGCATTACGGGTTTTCATATAAACTGCGATCGCCGCACCCACCTGCCCGACACCCGCCATTGCCAGAATCGGCAGCAAAGGATTAGAACCGTGAGCCTGAATCAGTTCTACGTGGATCGGCACTAATCCCTGATGCAAACCTGACAGTACCAGCGGCAAAAATGCCCCGGCCAGAATGGCGCCGACCAGTAAACCGCCTTTATCGATAGCAATATTGACACCGTGCGCAATACCGTCCGAGATGTACCCCCCGAGCGGTTGCAGGATAATAATCGCCAGTGTCGCGGTGATAAGCGTGGTGATAAGCGGGTTGAGGATAAGCTCCACGGACTCCGGTAACCCCTCACGCAGACGTTTTTCCAGCCAGCACATCAGCGCCACCACCAGCAGTACGGCAATCACCCCGCCGCGACCGGGCTGCAACGTTTCGCCGAATAAGGTGATCTGCGCCAGCGCAGGGCTGGAGAGAATACCGGCCATCACGCCGCCCATCGCCTGCGAACCCCCGAACACCCGCGCCGCATTGACACCGACCAGAATGTTCATGATGGCAAAAACGGCCCCGCCGAACACGGCCAGTAATCCAAGAATATTCGGATAATCGGTGGCAATCGATCCGGCGATATCGGGGCGCTTGAGCAGGTTGATGATGCCCATGATCAGACCGGAAGCAATGAATGCGGGGATAAGCGGAATAAAGACGTCGGCAAGCTTTCTCAGCGCCCCGCTCATCGGCGCGGAGTATTTGGCTTTTGCATTCGCCTTGTTACGGGCAATGTCCGTTTCACCACCGCCGTTTTGGCGGGCAGGCGTCAGCTGTAAGCGCATGGCGTCGACGACTTTTGCCGCCGCACCCGGCCCGACAATAAACTGGTGCTGATCGCCCTGCTTAAGATAGCCCTTAATGCCGTCGAGCGTTTTCAGGCTGGTCAGATCTAAAAGCTGCTCATCCAGCACTTCCACACGCACGCGCGTCATGCAGTTTTCCAGCTTACTGATGTTTGCTTCGCCGCCCACACCCTGCAAAATTCTGGAAGCCAGCAGGTGAGTTTTATTCATCTCCGTCGCCATACTTATCCCCTTATGCTTAATCAGCCAGAGCCAGACGCAGGAATCCGTTATGTCTGGTCAGGCGTGCTTGCGCCTGTTGCGCATCAATGCCCGCCAGCAGCATCAGAATCGCCGGTTTTACTTCAAAATCAGTTTGCGCGAGCGCCTGTTCTGCAGCAGTCCGTTCCGCGCCGGTGGCTTCCACCACAATCCGGCAGGCACGATCCACCAGTTTGACGTTGGTCGCTTTCACATCCACCATCAGGTTCTGATAAACCTTGCCCGTTTTCACCATGGCACCGGTTGAAATCATATTGAGTACCAGTTTCTGCGCGGTACCGGATTTCAGACGGGTGGAGCCGGTCAGCGCCTCCGGGCCTACCACCGGGGAAATGGCGATATTGGCTTCGCGGGCAATCGGTGAGTCCGGGTTACAGGAAATCGCCACCGTCGCACACCCCAGCGTCGTGGCATAACGCAGCGCGCCAATCACATACGGCGTACGTCCGCTGGCCGCCAGTCCGACAACCGTATCTTTCGCCGTGAGGTTTAGATTTTTTAAATCTTCAATGCCCAGACTTTCATCGTCTTCAGCGCCTTCTACGGCTTTGAGCATGGCGCCGGGCCCACCGGCTATCAGCCCGACAACCACGCCATGCGGTACGCCAAACGTCGGCGGACACTCTGACGCATCCAGCACGCCCAGACGACCGCTGGTACCTGCACCGAGATAAATCAGGCGCCCCCCGGCAGTCAAAGAGGCCGCGGCGTGGTCAACGGCCTGAGCAATCGCTGGCAGAACGAGGCTTATCGCCTCGGGCACTTTGCGATCCTGGTGATTAAAGCAGATCACCAGCTCCAGCGTGGACATCTCATCCAGATTCATTGTTTCCGGATTACGGCTTTCTGAGATAAGGGAACCTAAGTTCATGGCATTGCTCATGGCACACTCCTGAATTTTTAATTCAAAATAATCATCCAATACTTGAATATTTTATTCATCAATGCGAGGAATATTTGCTACTTTAGATAACATAATCAGTAAAACGTGATGTTGGTATTTTGAGGCACGGGGATAACCCACCATGAGTTGTATGATTCGGATCCGCCAGCTTTACCCATCGCTGGCACAAAATGATCGCAAGCTGGCTGATTTTTTACTGGATCAGCCGGAAGAAGCGCGCCATTTGAGTTCACAGAAGCTGGCTGAGATGGCAGGCGTCAGCCAGTCAGGCGTGGTGAAATTCGCGCAGAAATTGGGATATAAAGGTTTTCCGGCGCTGAAGCTGGCGATGAGCGAATCTCTGGCATCGCCTAAAAACAGCCCACCGGTCACGGTACATAATCAGATCCTGAGCACCGACAGTCTGCAGGTGGTCGGAGAGAAACTGCTGGCGGAAAAACAGGCGGCGTTGCGCGCCACGCTGGATATCAACGGCGAGCCACGGTTACAAATCGGATTGTCGATGCTGAGCGAGGCCAGAAAAATCGTGCTGACGGGGATCGGCGCATCAGGTCTGGTGGCGAAAGATCTGGCCTATAAACTGCTGAAAATTGGCGTAACGGCCATCGCCGAATCAGACACCCATGTGCTTATCGCGACGGTTCAGGCGCTGTCTAAAAAAGATTTACTGCTGGCGATTTCCTCCAGCGGCGAGCGCAGCGAGATTAATCTGGCGGCGCGGGTGGCCAGAGAAAGTGGGGCTAAAGTGCTGGCGATCACCGGTTTTACGCCGAATACGCTGCAACAACAGGCCGATCACTGCCTGTACACCGTTGCCGAATTGCCGGCGACCCGTGGCGCTGCGCTCTCTGCCACGACAGCGCAATATTCCCTGACCGATTTGCTGTTTGTGGCGCTGGTTCAGCAGGATACCGAGCATGCGCCGGAGCGTATCCGCCATAGCGAAGAGTTGGTGAAGAAGCTGATTTGATCAGGATCAGTTCAGACAAGGATAGGCGCTGGCGTGGAACCTACGCCAGCGCAATTCTGATATACTGCGCGCCCTGATTATTGAGAGATGAGACACATTATGGCCCTGCTGATCACACACAAATGCATTAATTGCGACATGTGCGAACCGGAGTGTCCGAATCAGGCGATCTCGATGGGCAACGAGATTTACGAAATTGACAGCGATCGCTGTACAGAATGTGTCGGCCATTACGATAAGCCGACCTGCCAGAGTGTCTGCCCGATCGATAATACGATTATCATCAATCCGCAACACACCGAATCCAACGAACAGCTGTGGGATAAATTTGTGGTGCTGCATCACGCCGTGTAAATCAGTTTTCGATTATCACCGTAGCACAGGCATAACGGCGTTCATCGGCCAGCGTCACGTGCACGGCTTTTACCCCGAGTTCCGCCGCCATTTCAGCCGCGCGGGCGTGAAAAATCAGCCCCGGTTTTCCCAGCACGTCGTTTACCACTTCGAACTGCTCAAACGCCAGACCGTTACGGATCCCCGTTCCCAGCGCTTTGGCGGCGGCTTCCTTGACGGCAAAGCGTTTTGCCAGGAAGCGAACCGGCTGCTGATGCTGCTGATAAACAGCCCATTCGCTGGCGCATAAAATACGTTTTGCCAGCCGGTCGCCACTGCGTTCAATCACTGCTTCGATACGGGTTATCTCAACGATATCCGTACCTAAACCTAAAATAGTCATTAACGACGTGCTTCCCGCATCAGATTTTTCATCTCGCGCACTGCACCTGACAAACCATCAATCACGGCCTGACCAATAATCGCATGACCAATGTTCAGTTCGTGCATTTCCGGCATCGCGGCGATCGGCTGTACGTTGTGATATGTCAGCCCGTGGCCGGCATTCACTTTCAGCCCTTTACCTGCGGCGTACGCAGCACCTTGTTTAATGCGATGAAGTTCTGCCTCACGCTCAAGATCCGTCTTCGCTTCTGCGTAAGCGCCGGTATGAATTTCGATATAAGGAGCACCGACGGCAACCGCGGCATCGATCTGACGTAAATCCGCATCAATAAACAAAGAAACCAGAATACCGGCCTCACTCAGACGCGACACGGCGACGGTCATTTTATCGATCTGTCCTGCAACGTCCAGACCGCCTTCCGTGGTCACTTCTTCACGCTTTTCCGGCACAAGGCAGCAGAAGTGCGGAAGGATTTCACAGGCAATGCCAACCATCTCATCCGTCACTGCCATTTCGAGATTCATGCGGGTCTGAATAGTCTGACGCAGCAGGCGCACATCGCGATCGGTGATGTGGCGGCGGTCTTCGCGCAGGTGAACGGTGATGCCATCAGCACCCGCTTGTTCTGCAATAAACGCAGCCTGAACGGGATCAGGGTAAGCCGTACCGCGTGCATTACGCAGTGTCGCGACATGATCAATGTTAACGCCCAACAGCAACTCGGCCATAACAACTCCAGATTTTAGAATGGATTAATTTACGGGTGGATCAAAAAACCATTCCCGCAGTTTACACCCTTGAACGCTACGGCGTGTAGTACGGGGGGTAAATTAGCTGGCAGAATTGTCAGAAGGTGCAACGGGTTTTTTAACCTGAAACTGGCGAAACAGCTCACGGCTTTTCAGTGGCTTACCGCCGAGATACGGCTTCAATGCGATGCGCGTAAAACGTTTGGCGGCACGCAAGGTAGCGACGTCGGGGAAATCACGGCTGGCAAGCGCCTTCAGGTCTTTGCCGGTGAAACTGGTATTGTCGATAACCAGACTGGCGATAAACCCTTTCTCTTCGCGATAACGGTAGGTCATGGTGTCAGTGACTTCTTCGCCGCTGCCTGCACAATGCAGGAAATCGACGCCATAGCCAAGATGGTGCAATAGCGCGAGTTCAAACTGCCGCAAGGCATATTCCGGAGAGCCCGTGGCACCCGCAAGATTTTGCAAACAATTAAGATAATCGAAGAATAACGAGGAGTAGTTAGCTTCCTGCTCAAGAACGCGGGAAACCAGCTCATTGACATAGAGGCCGCTGTAAAGCATCAAACCAGACAGAGGAAGTGCCAGAGACACCGGCTCGGCGTTACGCAGGGTTTTCACTTCTCCCCGCCCGCTCCAGCGAACCAGTAATGGCGTAAAAGGCTGCAGGCAGCCTTTCAGATTGGACCGGCGGCCACGCGCACCTTTAGCCAGTATGCGCACCCGCCCTTGTCCCTCAGTGAATAAATCCAGCATGAGGCTGGTTTCACTGTAAGGTCGCCCATGCAAAACAAATGCGCGTTGCCAGCCTTCCATAGGCGCGGACCTTATTATAAGTCGTCTACATAACCCAGGCTACGCAGCGCACGTTCATCATCTGCCCAGCCGGATTTGACCTTAACCCACAATTCAAGATGAACCTTCGCTTCAAACATGTTTTCCATGTCCTGGCGTGACTCGATACCGATCGTCTTGATTTTTGAGCCTTTGTTACCAATAACCATTTTTTTCTGGCCTTCACGTTCTACCAGAATCAGGCCATTGATATCGTAACCGCCGCGCTCGTTACTCACGAAACGTTCGATTTCAACGGTCACTGAGTAAGGCAGCTCTTCGCCGAGGAAACGCATCAGTTTTTCACGGATGATTTCAGAAGCCATAAAGCGCTGTGAACGGTCAGTAATGTAATCTTCAGGGAAGTGATGAATCGCTTCCGGCAGACGCTTACGAACAATGCTGGCAATGGTATCCACGTTGATACGTTTTTCTGCCGACATTGGGACGATATCGATGAAGTTCATCTGCTCGCTGAGGAACTGCAGGTGCGGCAACAGCTTCGATTTGTCAGTGACATTATCGATTTTGTTGATCGCCAGCAGCACCGGCGCTTTGATATCGCGCAGTTTGTTCACGACCATTTCGTCGTCAGGCGTCCAATGGGTGCCTTCAACAACAAAAATAACCAGCTCAACATCACCGATGGAACTGCTCGCAGCACGGTTCATCAGGCGGTTAATCGCCCGCTTTTCTTCCATGTGCAGCCCCGGGGTATCAACATAGATGGCCTGATATGGACCTTCAGTATGGATCCCCATGATACGGTGACGGGTGGTTTGCGGTTTACGCGAAGTAATGGAGATTTTCTGCCCCAGTAATTCGTTCAGCAAGGTTGATTTGCCGACGTTTGGTCGGCCAACAATGGCTATAAAACCACAGTAATTCTTTTCTTCGCTCATTCAAGCTCCAGCTGTATCAGCGCTTGTTCCGCTGCCGCCTGCTCGGCTTTTCTGCGACTTGAGCCGGTTCCTACAACCGGTTGGCTCAAGCCACTGACCTGGCAGTGGATGGTAAACTCTTGGTCGTGCGCTTCACCGCGAACCTGCACAACCAGATAAGAAGGCAACGGCAGATGACGACCTTGCAAAAACTCCTGTAAACGGGTTTTTGGGTCTTTCTGCTTATCACCGGGACTGATTTCGTCTAAACGACTACGGTACCAATCGAGAATCAGCTTTTCGACGTTCTGGATATCACTGTCCAGGAACACGCCGCCAATGAGTGCCTCCACCGTATCCGCAAGAATTGACTCACGGCGGAAACCACCACTTTTTAATTCGCCCGGCCCTAAACGCAAGCATTCACCGAGATCGAATTCACGTGCCATTTCAGCTAACGTATTTCCACGAACCAGTGTGGCTCGCATACGACTCATATCGCCCTCGTCAACACGAGGAAAACGTTGGTACAACGCGTTAGCAATCACATAACTAAGAATGGAATCACCCAGGAACTCTAAACGCTCATTGTGTTTACTGCTTGCGCTGCGGTGAGTCAGTGCCTGCAATAAAAGTTCCTGCTGTTGAAAAGTGTAGCCCAGCTTCCGCTGAAGCCTGTTTATTACGATGGGATTCATGAGTTACCAATAGATCAAGAATGCGTCAAAAACTTCAGCATACGGAACAGGCCTGCTTCGCCCTAAGCCAATCCAAAGCTGTTTCGTTTGCAGTGGCTCTCAGTGCTTTTTAATAAAAAATTAAAATCAGGAGAGCCAACTTTTATCGCCCGAAGGGTTATTCTACAACGTGTGGACATTTAATGCTGCGCTAATGTGCCCGCGATCACTGAAGTTGCAGGGGTATTATCCTCCTGCAACTCGAATAACTCAGGGCAGCAACAGGCGTTAATGAATTCCACCGATACGGCTTAAACGAACGCCGGTAGGCCATTCACCTTCCTGTTTTTTAAAGCTCATCCAAATAGCAGACGCTTTACCCACTAAATTCTTTTCTGGCACAAAGCCCCAATAACGGCTGTCTGCGCTGTTATCACGGTTATCGCCCATCATGAAATAATGGCCGGCAGGGACAACCCAGGTGCCCATTGGCTGCCCTGGTTGGCGGTAATAAGCACCCAGCTGGTCACGTGCGCCAGGCACAGTCAGAATATGGTGCGTCACATTTCCCAGTGTTTCATTGAACTGCACCAAGCGGACGCCGTCCTGAGGAACATTCGCCGTTGGCGGTGTTTCAAAGAAGCCACTGCTCGCTTCGCCACCAGAAGACTGACCAAATGTCTGAACGAAATCACTGGCAACGCCGGTGTCGTAAGTCACGGCCAGCGCGGTATTACAATTACTGCCGCTCTGACAGGCTGGCTGAATAGTCACTTGCTTACTGAAAGGATCGTAAGTCACACGATCACCCGGCAAGCCCACCAGACGTTTAATATAGTCCACCTTGGTATTCAGCGGATATTTGAACACCACCACGTCGCCGCGTTTCGGCTCGCCCGTTTCGATAAGTTTAGTCTGAGTAATAGGATCTTTCAGACCGTAGGCATATTTTTCTACCACGATGAAATCGCCGATCAACAGCGTAGGCATCATGGAGCCTGACGGGATCTGGAAGGGTTCATAAATGAATGAACGCACCACAAACACGACGAGCAAAACCGGGAATACTGAAGCACAGGTTTCTACCCAACCTGGCTGCTTCGCCACCTTGTTCAGCGTTGTATCGTCAACGGCACCGCCGGTTTCGGCCTTAATTTTCGCAATTTTAGCCCGACGAGCGGGTGCCAGTTTAAAACGATCAAGGCACCAAATAATCCCTGACACCAGCGTTGCAATCGCCAGAATCAGGGCAAACATGTTAGCCATGCATACTCCCTACAACTCAATTAAGGATTTATTTATTGCCGTCTTTGCCCACATGGAGAATGGCCAGGAACGCTTCCTGAGGCAACTCGACGTTACCCACTTGCTTCATACGTTTCTTACCATCTTTCTGTTTCTGCAACAGTTTTTTCTTACGACTTACGTCACCGCCGTAGCACTTAGCCAAAACGTTTTTACGTAACTGTTTAACCGTTGAGCGGGCGATGATATGTGCACCAATCGCCGCCTGGATAGCAATATCAAACTGCTGACGCGGGATGAGTTCCTGCATTTTCTCAACCAACTGGCGACCGCGACCTTGTGAGTTACCACGGTGAGTAATCAGCGCCAGGGCATCCACACGTTCGCCGTTGATTAGAACATCAACACGTACCATGTCAGAAGCCTGAAAACGTTTGAAATTGTAATCAAGTGAAGCATAACCGCGGGAGGTTGATTTCAGACGGTCAAAGAAATCAAGAACCACTTCCGCCATAGGGATCTCGTAGGTCAGCGCAACCTGGTTGCCGTGGTAAACCATGTTGGTCTGAACACCACGTTTCTCAATGCACAGCGTAATGACGCTACCCAGATATTCCTGAGGCATCAGCATGTGGCATTCAGCAATAGGTTCACGCAGTTCCAGAATATTATTCAGCGCAGGAAGTTTAGACGGGCTGTCCACGTAAATGGTTTCGTTACTTGTGGTCACCACTTCGTAAACTACCGTCGGAGCCGTGGTGATCAGGTCTAAATCGTATTCACGTTCGAGACGTTCCTGAATGATTTCCATGTGCAGAAGACCCAGGAAACCAATACGGAAGCCGAAGCCTAACGCTGTAGAACTTTCTGGTTCATAGAACAGAGAAGCATCGTTCAGGCTGAGTTTGCCCAACGCGTCACGGAAGTTTTCATAATCGTCGGAGCTGACCGGGAACAGACCGGCATAAACCTGTGGCTTCACTTTCTTAAAACCAGGCAGGACTTTATCCGCAGGATTACGTTGCAGTGTCAGAGTATCGCCCACCGGTGCGCCGAGGATGTCTTTAATCGCACACACCAGCCAGCCCACTTCACCACAATTAAGAATATCTTTATCGACACGTTTTGGCGTGAAAATACCCAGACGGTCGGCGTTATAAACCTGTCCGGTACTCATCACTTTAATCTTGTCTCCTTTTTTCATGGTGCCGTTTTTGATACGCACCAGAGAGACGACACCAAGATAGTTATCGAACCAGGAGTCGATGATCAGAGCCTGTAAAGGCGCGTCAGGGTCGCCCTCTGGCGGGGGAACATCACGCACCAGACGTTCAAGCACTTCAGGGACACCGACACCGGTTTTTGCGGAACAACGCACCGCATCCGTCGCATCGATACCCACGATATCTTCGATTTCCTGAGCAGCGCGATCGGGATCGGCGGCTGGCAGGTCGATTTTGTTCAGAACAGGAACGACTTCCAGATCCATTTCCATCGCGGTGTAGCAGTTAGCCAGGGTCTGAGCCTCTACGCCCTGCCCTGCATCCACGACCAGCAACGCGCCTTCACACGCCGCCAGTGAACGGGAAACTTCATAAGAGAAGTCAACGTGGCCCGGCGTGTCGATAAAGTTCAGGTGATAGACCTGACCATCTTTCGCTTTGTAATCGAGGGTCACGCTTTGGGCTTTGATGGTGATGCCACGCTCGCGCTCCAGATCCATCGAGTCGAGGACCTGCGATTCCATTTCACGGTCGGACAACCCACCGCAAATTTGAATAATACGGTCGGACAGCGTCGACTTACCGTGGTCAATGTGGGCAATAATGGAGAAATTTCGTATATGCTTCATTATAAAAGTTTTTCTGCCTTGGTATTTCTGGATCATTCGCCATGAACATACAGCGACGGTTTGTAGGTTGGCTGTCTTTCGCCTGAGTCGCAGCATTCTACATGCCAGCACTGTGAAAACCTAGTCTCGACATCCCCTAAGTCCAGATTATGCAAGCTTTGCCAACGGGCTCAACTCACATTGACAGCGGATCCCTCCTGCCAGCTTCCCCGAAAGGGACCTCACGATTTTACTGCGAACCTCTGCGCATCACGCTAAGACAACATACGCTTTAGGAAAATGCCCATATACAAAATGCATTATTAAAACCTAATATATTGTTATAAAAAGAAAATATGATTTCAAAAATATCATTCAACTGCCCCATTCTTCCTTAAGCATCTTTTATTTTTTAACTCAATCCGGTCACAAGGTTATCATCATGATCAATGAAGGGCGGCTGCTCAGTCAGCATGGCTTTGCCAAAGCCAACTCGTGGATCACTCTGGTCCTGTCAATTCTCTTACTGGTCGCCGGAGCAGTGCAACTGGCTTTACTGCTGACCGTTGATCACTCAACTAACAGTCTCTACAGCGTTTTCTTTACTGCACTGCTGAGTATTGCGCTGGGCGTTGTGCTGATCTTTTTACGACGCCTGATCAGGCCTCAGCAAATATATCAGTTACATGAAAATGGCATTTTGGTTATAAGTCAGGAAGATAAGAAAAACAGGTTCATCCCTTTTGAAAGGATTATGGATATATATCGTTTCAGGACGGGAAAATATACGCGACGGATTTTAAATACCATGCTGTTTCGCGAAGAAAATAGCAGAATCTGGCACCGTATCACCCCAAATATTGCGAACTCAGAACGGTTAATCGAGATCATTAAAACCGAACAACTGATTTTTCGGGGCCCGTGGGCATTAAATACTCTGGCTCAGGGCGGGGATATCCATTTCACCAGCATGACCCATTCACACTGCGGCTTAAAACGGTTTTTCAGTAATAAGCTTATGATGATGAATGAGAAAAAAATCAGACTTAGCGCGCTGGCACTCAATGCAGATGGCGGTAAAACAGTACCGATAGAGGATATTCAGTTTATCAGTGGTGGCAGCAACAGTCCGCTGGTCAGACTGCTCGATAAACATGGCAGAATTTTGTTCTCCGTGCCCTACACATCATTGTCCAGCGCCGATCTTTTTATCGCACTGATCGAACATATGATTCAGAACCGGATCCCGGTCAGGCATTAGAGTGAGAATATTAAGGCCGTTATATCACCCGATATAACGGCCTCAAATCAGGAAGGAAGTTGCTGATCGTGATCTGTGGCATAACGGAATGCATTGGGGGGAAGACCCACCTGCAAAATAACGGGCTGATAACCTGACTTGCCATCGACTTTAGCTGCCAGGGTTTTAGCAATCAAAAAACCAAGCCCGCCGCCAAGTACCGCCCCAACCACTGCGTAAACATCCGCTTTCATCAGTGACTGCAGCACACCGCCACCCAGTATCACACCAAACAACGGCGTCATATACACCAGAAAAGCAGAACGCAGCAGGCTTCCTTCAGGAATACCCAGTTCGACTTTTTGCCCTGGCTCAAGGCGTTCGGAGATGTTGACCTGCAAATTATGTTCGGTTTGCGGCCCTAATTCGTTGAGCACACGGGCACCACAGCCTGACCGTGAATGGCAACTACTGCACCCCGCCTGCGTTTCGCAACGCAGTGTAGCAATGCCGTCTTGCCACGAAACCACCGTGGCCCATTCTTTCATCATGTGATCACCCGAAAATTCTTTAGTAGAAAGCGTTATTTTGCCGCGAAGACTATGCTGTCAGCAACACGTTTGGCCGTTGAAGGCGGTAATTCACCCACAACCGTGATTTCATTTCCGTTACGTATTTCTGTTTGCACTGTTCTTCGCCCCTGCCTGATCAACTGCTCAGAAGGGCCATTGGTGGTTGCACTGACGTTAACAGAAAAGCTGAAAAGCCCATCAGTATACAAACGAGACTCTATCGTCACCGGCATATTTGGCAAGGTTCTTCGACTGCTGGCCACTTCGGTGACACCCGCCGGAAGCCATTTAACCTGCCATGCAAATTTCACCTGCTCGGAAGCAGGTAATGAAAGCACAGGAGGCAGATTTGCTTTCTCGAGATCGCCTAAGGAACTGATGACTTGTTTATCAGCGTCGCTGAAACTGATGACCCGGAACTGTTCGAGCGTTTCGCCATCGCGATCCAACAGATCAACGCGCATCGGCAATTTCGTTTCTTCATCCACCCAAATCACATAGCTAAAACGAGTTCCATCGCGAGAAACGACGCGGATGACCTGACTCAAACGGTCAGCGGCACGCGCACGTCCTACTGCGATAAAATCGTAATATTTTGAGAGCAGAGAGAAATCACTGAAAACAATTGAAGGCAGCGAATCAACGATATGATCGCCATCCAGGGTGAAGGGTTGTAACCCGGTTTCAAAGTAACTGATGTCTTTTCCACGCTGGACAATTTCACGGCGCGGACCATCCATCAACACTAACTGAGCCAGAGAGCTTCGGTTAGATATAGCATGACGATAGCGATAGGAATCAATTCCTTGCTTCGTGATGTTGATGAAACCCATTTCATAATTCAGCGACTGGCTGGCCTTGCCCATCTCTTGTAATAAAGCCTCGGTAGGTGATTCAGCCGAGGCGATACCAGAAGAAAGCAGGCCGCCTGTCACTAAACAAACGGCAAACCAAATTTGCTTCATTACTGCGTTTGCGTTCCTAAAGACTGATTACCAGGGACCTGAACAGCGGCTTGCTGTGGAGTAACAGGCTCAAGTTGTAGCTGCTCAGAGTGCAAGCGGCGCTGCAATTCATAGTCCTGCAACATAGCGTTGATACGCTTGCGTTGTTCCTGCACGTTCTGTTGCCCGCTGGCCGAGTTACCTTCGCTT
The DNA here is from genome assembly GCF_003697865.1 of Rahnella sp. Larv3_ips. Taxonomy (NCBI): domain Bacteria; kingdom Pseudomonadati; phylum Pseudomonadota; class Gammaproteobacteria; order Enterobacterales; family Yersiniaceae; genus Rahnella; species Rahnella sp. Larv3_ips. Next base: position 737,964 of record NZ_MJIB01000005.1, read on the forward strand.
GGTACACCGAAGCTGACAGGGGAAGCTTTGCCCATCATAGGCAGGGTATTGAACGCCGGGGTTTCTGGCGAAGCACCGGTAGCGTCAGGCTGATTGTAGTGCTGGACACCGACAATCACCGCCAGCGACACACAGGCTGCGACACCGACCTGAGTCAGCTGGCTTGCCCAAGGGCGAACCTTCTGCCAGAACGGCATTTTTTGCCAGGTATGAGGTTGAGGTTGCGATTCGGTTGCAGAGCCAGGCACCAGTTTAACCGGCTCGTTTGCCAGCGCAGCGGCCACACGATCTGCGATATCCAGATGCACCACATTCCCAATATCACCACGCAAGGTATCGCGTATCAAATGATAACTCTGCCAGTTTTGTTGAAGCGCGCGGTCTGTTGATAACGAACTTAACAGTTCGGAATCAATGGCTTCACCATCCATCAGAGCGGAAAGCTTTTCTTTCTGCATGCCTAAGTACCCTTCCTGTGTCCGTCATCTCTAACGCTGGATGAGCGGTTGAACTTTGTTATCAATTGCTTCCCGGGCACGGAATATTCGGGATCTTACCGTACCCACCGGACAGTCCATGATGGTCGCTATCTCTTCGTAGCTTAATCCATCCAGCTCCCTCAGAGTAATCGCCATGCGAAGATCTTCCGGGAGTGCTTCAATAGTACGGAAAACTATTTGCCGTAACTCTTCTGACAACATCAAGTTCTCAGGGTTCGATATTTCTTTCAGGGCGCCGCCACTTTCGAAATTTTCGGCTTCGTTTGCATCCACATCACTCGATGGTGGACGCCGTCCCTGAGCGACTAAATAATTTTTAGCTGTATTGACTGCAATTCGATACAGCCAGGTATAAAAAGCACTGTCGCCACGGAAAGATTCCAGCGCACGATAGGCTTTAATGAAAGATTCCTGAACCACATCAGGCACATCGCCCTGTGGCACGTAGCGGGATACCAGGCTCGCTACCTTATGCTGGTAACGGATAACCAGTAAATTGAACGATTTTTGATCACCCTTCTGGACCCGCTCAACCAGAACTTGATCGGCTAACTGCTCGCTCATCCGAGGTAAAATCTCCCCAAAACTATCTCCGCGCATAAAGTCGTACTGCCAGCTTTCATCATTATATTCCTGAGCAAGTACTGCTTGGAGTTCACATGGAACCTTAAGTTCCACATCGCCATTGTTTTTTCTATTGAAGTCTCATGCCCGTGGCTTTTGCACGGAGGTTTAGGCTAACATGAATTTCCCTCTTCTTCTGCAAACATCATACGTTATGCAACCTTCATCTGAATTTGTTAGCGATGTATTGATAATCGGAAGTGGTGCTGCGGGCCTTTCTTTGGCTTTGCGACTTGCAGACCACTGTCACGTTACTGTTCTCAGTAAAGGCCCCCTCAACGAAGGTTCCACATTTTACGCTCAGGGTGGTATCGCCGCCGTTTTCGATGAAGCAGACAGCATTGCCTCACACGTCGAAGACACATTAATTGCTGGCGCAGGTTTATGCGATAAAGAAGCTGTTGAGTTTATCGCCAGCAATGCACGCCATTGTGTTCAATGGTTAATCGACCAGGGAGTCCTGTTTGATACCGAAACGAACGCCAGCTCAGAAGAGCGTTATCACCTGACCCGGGAAGGTGGTCACAGCCACCGCAGGATCCTGCATGCTGCTGATGCAACAGGTAAAGAAGTAGAAACTACGCTGGTAAGTAAAGCAAGAGCGCACCCTAATATTTGTGTTAAGGAACGCTATAATGCGGTGGATTTAATTACCTCCAGCAAAGTCGGATTAGCCGGTACTCAGCGGGTGGTGGGCGCGTACGTCTGGAACCGTGATAAAGAGCATGTCGAGACGCTGCGAGCCAAAGCCGTCGTTCTGGCAACGGGCGGTGCAGCAAAAGTGTATCAGTACACCACCAATCCGGATATTTCCTCCGGCGATGGCGTTGCCATGGCCTGGCGCGCGGGCTGTCGTGTTGCTAATCTCGAATTCAACCAGTTTCATCCGACCTGCCTCTATCATCCTCAGGCACGCAATTTCCTTCTGACTGAAGCCTTGCGCGGCGAAGGTGCCGTGCTAAAACGCCCCGACGGCTCACGCTTTATGCCGGACTTTGATGCACGTGGCGAACTGGCTCCGCGCGATGTGGTCGCCAGAGCTATCGACCATGAAATGAAGCGTCTCGGCGCAGATTGTATGTATCTGGATATCAGCCACCGCCCACCGGAATTCATCAAACATCACTTTCCGATGATTGATGAAAAGCTGAGCTCACTGGGCATTGATTTGACCAAAGAAGCGATTCCGATTGTTCCAGCAGCGCACTACACCTGTGGCGGCGTAATGGTTGATCAGCATGGGCGAACCGACCTTGACGGCCTCTACGCTATCGGTGAAGTCAGTTACACCGGTTTGCATGGCGCAAACCGTCTGGCCTCGAACTCTTTACTGGAATGTGTGGTTTACGGCTGGTCAGCGGCTGAAGATATCATCAAGCGCCTGCCTCACGTCAAACTGGCGAAAAACCTGCCACAATGGGACGAAAGCCGGGTGGACAACTCCGATGAACAGGTCGTGATCCAGCATAACTGGCATGAGTTGCGCTTGTTTATGTGGGATTATGTCGGGATCGTGCGTACCACGAAACGCCTCGAACGCGCGCTGCGTCGCATCATGACCCTGCAACAGGAAATTGATGAGTATTATGCAAACTTCCGCATTTCAAATAACCTGCTCGAGTTGCGCAATCTGGTGTTAGTCGCCGAACTGATTGTCCGCAGCGCCATGGAACGTAAGGAAAGCCGCGGGCTGCACTACACGCTGGATTATCCTGATTTACAGGAAAATCCACAGCCAACCATCCTCCAGCCCTGATGGCGCGAAGTGCGAAGGAACGCACTTTTCTCATTTTTGCCTTTAAGTGCACTCTTCTCAGTAATTCAGATAAAAATCCGTGATCAATGCGCAAAATTCTTCGCTGTAGATCCCTTCAGATTTTCGCAGTGCCAGTTCTTGATCCCGCAATTCTGCGGGTTGCTTTGAGAGTGTGAGCAGCAGCCGGTTTAAAGGTTTACCCGGACGATCCCGTACGGCCATCCGCCAGTGGCTGAACCAGCCTTTCTGATGCGCCATGGTTTCAAATGCCATACCAATTTCATAAGGCAGCACAACGCTGAAGACACCGTCAGGCGTGATGAGCTTTGCGGCGCACTCAAGCAGAGCATCGTGGGTCAGCGTTTCGGTATAGCGCGCCGCATTACGGGCCTCATCGCGGCAGGCCACTGCCGACTCAAAATACGGCGGATTGCTGACGATCAGGTCATAGGTTGCGGGGTGTGCTTCGGCAAAGAGATTGATATCCTGCTCAAACACAGCCAGCCTTTTCGCCCAGCAAGACTCATGGAAATTCTCAGCGGCCTGTCCGGCGGCGGCGGATTCCAGTTCAACCGCATCAATTTGCGTTTGCGGGCCGCTGCGCTGTGCCAGCATCAACGCAATAAGACCGCTGCCGCAGCCGATATCCAGAATACGTCGTGCCTGCGTCACGGGAGCTGTAGCGCCCAGCAGAACACCGTCTGTACCGACTTTCATCGCACAACGGTCATGGGCGACAAAGAACTGTTTAAAGGTAAATCCATTACGCCGTAAAGGCTGAGTGGAACTGGCTTCTTTTGTCACTAATTTCACCGTAATTGCGCCTGTCATCAGGCCTGTGAACGAAAACTGACGTAGCATAGGGCAAAGAGATGCAGAGGAAAAGGCACACAAACCGCTTAAATAGGTGAAGATCGCGTCTAACACGTCTATAATCGGCGCCCCAAGTAGAGGTAGACCATGACTGTAACGAATTTTTCCGAACTCGAACTCGATGAACGCCTGTTAGACGCCTTAGGCGAAAAAGGCTATACCCGCCCGACTGTCATTCAGGCAGAGGCAATTCCGCCTGCAATGGACGGACGCGATGTGTTGGGTTCGGCTCCTACCGGCACCGGCAAAACAGCGGCATTCCTGTTGCCTGCATTGCAGCATTTGCTGGATTTCCCGCGTAAGAAATCTGGTCCGCCACGTATTCTGATCCTCACGCCAACGCGTGAACTGGCCATGCAGGTTGCCGATCAGGCTCGCGAACTGGCAAAGCATACCGATCTGGATATCGCAACGATCACCGGCGGTGTGGCTTATATGAACCACGCTGAAGTTTTCAGTGAAAACCAGGACATCGTCGTTGCGACGACCGGCCGTTTGCTGCAATACATCAAAGAAGAAAACTTCGATTGCCGCGCCATTGAAACGCTGATCCTTGATGAAGCCGACCGCATGCTGGACATGGGTTTTGCTCAGGATATCGAAACGATTTCAGCCGAAGCACGCTGGCGTAAACAGACGTTGCTGTTCTCCGCAACGCTGGAAGGGGAAGCCATCCGTGAATTCGCCGAACGTATCCTGACCGAGCCGGTCGAGATCGAAGCCGATCCGTCACGTCGCGAGCGCAAGAAGATCCTGCAATGGTATTACCGCGTCGATGATGTGCCACACAAAACACAGATGTTGATCCACCTGCTCAAACAGGAAGATGTCACTAAATCAGTGATCTTCGTGCGTAAGCGTGAACGTGTACACGAACTGGTTGCATGGCTGCGTGAGGCAGGGATCAACTCCTGCTATCTGGAAGGCGAGATGGTTCAGGTCAAGCGTACTGAGGCCGTCAAGCGTATGGTTGAAGACCGCGTGAACGTGCTCGTTGCCACCGATATCGCCGCGCGCGGTTTGGATATCAATGACATCAGCCACGTCTTTAACTTCGACCTGCCACTGACTGCGGATATCTATCTGCACCGTATTGGCCGTACCGGCCGTGCGGGCCGTAAAGGCACAGCCATTTCATTCGTTGAAGCGCATGACCATCTGCTGCTGGGCAAAATTGGACGTTATTTGAACGAGCCATTGAAAGCCCGCGTGATTGATGAACTTCGCCCGAAAACGAAAGCGCCAAGCGAGAAGACTACCGGTAAGCCATCGAAGAAAGTGTTGGCGAAGCGCAAAGAGAAGCAGAAAGCGTCGCAGGAAAAATCGAAAGTGAAAGTCAAAGTTCGCCATCGCGACAGTAAAAACGTCGGCAAACGCCGCGTAAAACCTGATGCTGCGAAAGACACGTCAAAATAAGTATCCGTTAGTTATCTGATACAGATGAAAAAAAACCGCCTTTTCAGGCGGTTTTTTTATGGGCATCACACCCGGAAAACCCTTTAATTACAGGCTTTCTGTGAAGGTACGGGTGATAACGTCACGCTGCTGTTCTGCAGTCAGTGAGTTGAAACGTACCGCATAGCCGGAAACGCGGATAGTCAGCTGTGGGTATTTTTCAGGATGCTTCACAGCATCTTCCAGAGTCTCGCGACGCAGTACGTTAACGTTCAGGTGTTGACCCCCTTCCACGCGCACAGTCGGTTGAATTTCCATTGGCACTTCACGGTATTCAAACTGGCCCAGTTCGCTTACAGCCACGATCTGGTCTTCCGCATAACCTGCTTTCGCACATACGCAGCGAGCTTCCGCTTTTTCATCATCCAGCAACCAGAAAGAGTTTTTCAGTGCTTCGTTGTTGGTTTTGGTAATTTGGATCCCGGTGATCATATATTGCCTCCATAATTGGCTACGATACTGTTAATTGATGGGTATCAGATTCTTACAGCAATCTGTTGTTCCTGCTCTCAGATATAACAGCACTACACCCCGCAATCTTTGACTAATATCAATCTTTTCAGTGTGGTCATTTCCTCATCACGGCATATTTATGTTTTACATCAATTTTTCCAAGCCTCTCGCTTAAATTATTTTTGTAAATTATCAATAAAATTTGCATACAAATCCTCAAGCCGCAGATAACTATGGGTAAAGGGAGGTGTGGGTTTCACTGTGATGAACGAGCAGGTAAGCTACGCCCATCAAAATAACCTTAAAAAGGAGAGCGTCAATGTCCACCACTCTCACCTGGCATGACGTGATTGGTCAGGAAAAAGAAAAACCTTACTTCATTGATACATTGAAGTTTGTCGCAGCGGAACGGGCTGCGGGCAAGACCATTTATCCACCGCAGCAGGATGTGTTTAATGCATTCCGTTCAGCGGAACTGGCGGATGTGAAAGTCGTCATTCTCGGGCAGGATCCTTACCACGGTCCGAATCAGGCTCATGGACTGTCATTTTCAGTGCGTCCCGGCATTCCTGCTCCTCCTTCGCTGGTGAATATGTATAAAGAGCTGGTGACCGATATTCCGGGGTTTGAGCGCCCAGGCCACGGCTACTTACAGAGCTGGGCCGATCAGGGCGTGCTGCTGCTCAACACGGTATTAACCGTGGAAGGCGGACAGGCACATTCACATGCCAAGCTGGGTTGGGAAACGTTCACCGATCGGGTCATTGCGGCGCTGAATGAAAATCGCGAAGGGATTGTCTTTTTACTCTGGGGTTCTCACGCGCAGAAGAAGGGCAATATTATCGACCGAAACCGTCATCATGTGTTGAAAGCGCCACACCCTTCCCCACTTTCTGCACACCGGGGGTTTCTGGGATGTAAGCATTTTTCACAGGCAAATGCTTTACTCGAACAACAAGGCCTCACGCCGATTAACTGGACGCCGGTATTACCTAATCAGGCATAAAAAAGAGGCACCCGTAAAGGTGCCTCTCTCATTAAATCAGTCTGTTAAAACAGAATCAGGCCTTGGCTTTAGACACCGCAACCATCGCAGGACGTAACAGACGGCCATTCAGCGTATAACCCTTCTGCATCACCATGATAACGTGATTAGGTTCCAGCTCTTCGGATTCCATCATCGTCATCGCCTGGTGCAGTTCAGGGTTGAATGGCACGTGAATATCACCCACCACTTCCATACCGAACTTACGAACCGCATCCAGCATTGATTTCAGGGTCAGTTCTACCCCCTCAATCAAACCGGTCAGCTCAGGGTTAGATTTATCAGCCAAATCGATCGCACGTTCCAGGTTATCAATCACTGGCAGCAATTCGCCGGAGAATTTTTCCAGGGCGAATTTATGTGCTTTCTCAATATCCAGCTCGGTGCGGCGACGGACGTTTTCCACTTCCGCTTTAGCACGCAGCAGGCTGTCACGCTCACGCTGCTGGACTTCTTTCAGCTGTGCTTCTAATTCAGCAATGCGTTCATCGCGCGGGTCAACGACATCTGCCGCCTGAGTTTCCGCTTCCGCATGCAGCTCTTGTTCCTGATTCAGTTCTTCAGAGACTTGCTCGTCAGGTGTCTTATGTTCTTTACTACTCATGAATATCTCCGCGTTTTAGCATTAATCTTGCTAGTTGGCTTATTATGGGGATCAAAACCGGGGTTTCAAGGTTTGGTTTTGAATGAAACCGGTCATAATGCAGGAGTCATCACACCCTGCTGAGGATAACCACAGCGATGAATAAAAAATTTAAGTGCATTGGGATCGTCGGACACCCTCGCCATCCTTCCGCACTTGCCACCCACGAAATGCTCTATCACTGGCTAATTTCAAAAAATTATCAGGTGATTGTCGAGCGGCAGGTGGCGCAAGATTTAGCTCTTGAAGGCGCACAAACCGGTAGCCTGGCAGAAATCGGGAAATTAGCAGATCTGGCCGTGGTGGTGGGCGGCGACGGCAATATGCTGGGCGCAGCCCGCGTGCTGGCGCGTTACGACATCAAAGTTATCGGCATCAACCGCGGCAATCTGGGATTTTTGACCGATCTGGATCCCGATAACGCGTTACAGCAACTGGATGACGTTCTGCAGGGCGAATATATCAGCGAGCAACGCTTCCTGCTTGAAGCGATGGTGCGCTGTAAAGATCAGCAATGTCGTGTGAGCACAGCCATCAACGAAGTGGTTCTGCACCCCGGAAAAGTCGCTCACATGATTGAATTTGAAGTCTATATCGACGACAAATTCGCGTTTTCACAACGTTCGGACGGACTGATTATTTCAACACCGACCGGTTCGACCGCGTATTCGCTGTCCGGCGGCGGGCCAATCCTGACCCCGACTCTCGAAGCGATAGCGCTGGTGCCCATGTTCCCGCATACGCTGTCAGCCCGCCCGCTGGTGATCAACAGTAACAGCACGATTTGCCTGCGCTTCTCGCACATGAGCACCGACCTGGAAATCAGCTGTGACAGCCAAATCGCGTTGCCAATTCAACCAGGCGAAGAAGTAGTGATCCGCCGCAGTGAGTTCCATTTAAACCTGATTCATCCGAAAGATTACAGCTATTTCAATACATTGAGCACTAAACTCGGATGGTCGAAAAAATTGTTCTGATCCCTAAAAAATAATTCGCCAGCCCCTTTACTGTATATAAAACCAGTTTATACTGTATGTAATTACAGGTCTGTTGTTATGTACAGGAAGGTGATCATGCTGGCGCAATTAACTATCAGTAACTTTGCTATTGTCCGTGAGTTAGAAATCGATTTTCATGCAGGGATGACGGCAATCACCGGGGAAACCGGTGCTGGTAAGTCCATTGCTATTGACGCGCTCGGACTTTGTCTGGGGAATCGCGCCGACGGCAGTATGGTACGCCTGGGCGCAAGCCGCGCAGATATCTGCGCGCGCTTCACCCTTGCCGACACCCCTTCCGCTAAAGTCTGGCTGGCGGAAAATCAGCTTGATGAAGGGCATGATTGCCTTCTGCGCCGTACAATCAGTAATGACGGACGCTCGCGTGGTTTTATCAATGGTACACCGGTGCCCCTGTCACAGTTGCGTGAGCTGGGCCAGCACCTGATTCAAATCCATGGCCAGCATGCTCATCAGCTTCTGCTCAAACCCGAGCATCAAAAACATCTGCTGGACGCCTACGCCGATCAACCTTTGCTCTTGGCTGAAATGCGTCAGGCATATCACAACTGGCATCAGAGTTGCCGCCAGCTGGCGCTGTATCAGCAACAAATCAACGAACGTGAATCCCGCCGTCAGTTATTACAATATCAGCTGAAAGAGCTCAATGAGTTCTCACCGCAAGCGGGTGAATACGAGCAAATCGATGAAGAGTACAAACGCCTGGCAAACAGTGGGCAGCTTCTCTCACTCAGTCAGAGTGCGCTGTACTTACTGGCGGATGGCGAAGACCAGAATATTGTCAGCCTGCTTTACACCGCTCGTCATCAACTCGCCGAACTGGCCGAGCTCGACAGCAAAATGAATGAGCTGATCGTCATGCTGGATGATGCCTCGATTCAAATCAGCGAGGCCAGCGACGAACTTCGCCACTACAGTGAACGTCTGGATATGGATCCAAACCGCTTGTTTGAACTTGAACAGCGCTTATCCCGCCAGATGAATTTAGCGCGCAAACATCATGTCCGCCCAGAGGAGTTACCGGAGCATCACCGCCAGTTACTCGAAGAACAACAGGCGCTTGATGATCAGGAAACCAATCAGGCTGAACTGAGTGAGGCTGTCCAACATCATTATCAGCAGGCCATCGCGATTGCCGGGCAGTTGCACGAAAAACGTCAGTATTTTGCTGATGAGTTAACGCACCTGATCACGCAAAGCATGCAGGCATTGTCCATGCCGCACGGTAAATTTAAAATTCAGGTCCAGTTCGAGCCTGAGCATTTAAATATGGAAGGCGCTGATCGCCTTGAGTTCCAGGTCACTACCAATCCGGGTCAGCCATTGCAGGCTTTAGCCAAAGTGGCATCCGGCGGCGAGCTTTCACGTATCGCGCTGGCTATTCAGGTGATTACCGCGCAAAAAATGGAAACGCCGGCATTGATCTTTGATGAAGTGGATGTGGGTATCAGTGGTCCTACGGCTGCCATTGTAGGTCGCTTACTGCGTCAGTTAGGTGAATCAACACAGGTGATGTGCGTGACGCACTTACCGCAGGTTGCAGGTTGTGGTCATCAGCATTATTTTGTTAGCAAAGAAACCGACGGCGAAGTGACAGAAACGCAAATGAATCGCCTGGATAAAAAGGCGCGTTTGCAGGAACTGGCGCGTCTGCTGGGCGGAAGTGAAGTCACCCGAAACACCCTGGCTAATGCAAAAGAGTTGCTCGCAGCGTAAAAAGCTCAACTTTTTTACAGTTCAGCGGTCATACAGGTGCCCCGCAAAGGTTTCAAACTGATGAAAGGTCTATTATCATCGGCATCTTATGCCCTAAAGGAATGTAATGACTATGCGCTGTAAAACGCTAACTGCCGCCGCTGTAGCTCTTGTAATGCTTACTGCGGGCTGTTCCACTCTGGAAAAGGTGGTTTATCGGCCTGACATTAACCAGGGGAATTACCTGTCTCCTGCTGATGTTCAAAAAATTCACACCGGTATGACTAAGCAGCAGGTGGCTTATGTTCTTGGCACACCGATGCTGCACGACCCGTTTGGCAGCGATGTCTGGTTCTACGTGTTCCGTCAGGAACCGGGCCATGAAGGCGTCACTCAGCAAACCCTGACTCTGACCTTTAACGCATCAGGCACGCTGACTAATATCGATAACAAACCGACATTGTCCGACCAAAAATAATCGCCCGGTGTGATGGTCGTTGGTAATCACCAAACATCATCTTTCAGGGTAAAAAAATAAGGCGCCCCAGGCGCCTTATTTTTTGGAGCGTTCTGCGCGAATGCGCCGTAACTCTTTCGGGTCAGCAATCAGCGGCCTGTAAATTTCGATACGGTCGCCATCACTGACGATATCCGTCAGTTTAACCGGACGACTGTAGATACCGAATTTGTTCTTTTTCAGGTCTATATCTTTGCGTAATTCAAGTAAGCCCGAGGCCTGCAGCGCATGTTCAACATTACACCCCTCTTCCAGCTTAACGGTTCGCAGATACTGACGCTCCGGTAACGCGTACACGACTTCAACACGGATCTCAGACACTGTAGACCTCTTTTGCCCTCAGGGTGAATGCCTGAACCATACTGCCAGCAAGTTCCTTAAAGATTTTACCGAATGCTAATTCAATCAATTTATTCGTAAACTCAAAATCAAGGCTGAGCTGCACTTTACAGGCTTCCGGGCTAAGCTCGATAAAATCCCAGCCCCCGGTAAGCTTACGAAATGGACCATCAACCAGTTGCATATCAATACGCTTATTACTGATTAACGTATTCTTCGTCGTAAAGGTTTTGCTGATACCCGCCTTCGAGACGTCAACAGCGGCGGTCATCGACGTATCACTGTTATCCAAAATACGGCTACCAGTGCAACCCGGCAGAAACTGCGGGTAAGCATCAACATCATTCACTAACGTGTACATCTGCTCCACGCTAAACGGCACAAGCGCAGAACGACTTATCTGTGGCATATCATTTTCCAGGTGTCATAAAACGTACAGATAATACCATTTATCCGCCCGGTAATAAAAACTACGAAGCACAGGGAGCCAAAATAGGAAAAACCACAGTCTCAGACGCGTGGGGATTTCATTCGGCAACGCTTACAGTATAATAAGTATCACTATGACAAAGAAAAAAGCACATAAACCCGGTTCCGCGACTATCGCGATGAACAAACGCGCTCGCCATGAATATATCATCGAAGATGAATTCGAGGCGGGGCTTGCTTTGCAGGGATGGGAAGTCAAATCGATGCGCGCTGGTAAGGCAAACATCACTGACAGCTACGTCACATTCCGCGACGGTGAAGCCTTTTTGTTTGGCGCAACCATTCAACCTCTTAATGTGGCGTCGAGTCATATCGTCTGCGACCCTACACGTACAAGAAAATTACTGCTGAACAAACGTGAACTTGAAACACTGTTCGGTAAAGTCAGTCGCGATGGCTACACCGTCGTCGCCCTTTCCATGTACTGGAAAAATGCCTGGTCGAAAGTAAAAATCGGTCTGGCTAAAGGTAAGAAAGAGCACGACAAGCGCGATGACATTAAAGATCGTGAGTGGAAAGTAGACAAAGCACGTATCATGAAGCACGCAAATCGCTAAGTCTCTGGCTTAGCTTGGTGTTTTTCTGGTATACTGCGAAATAGTACTTGGGGCTGATTCTGGATTCGACAGGATTTGCGAAGCCCAAGGAGCATGCCGAGGGGCGGTTGGCCTCGTAAAAAGCCGCAAAAAAATAGTCGCAAACGACGAAAACTACGCCCTAGCAGCTTAATACCCTGCTTAGAGCCCTCTCTCCCTAGCCTCCGCTCTTAGGACGGGGATCAAGAGAGGTCAAACCCAAAAGAGATCGCGTGGACACCTTGCCTGGGGTGAAAGCGTTAAACCCAATCAGGATAGTTTGTTAGTGGCGTGTCCATCCGCAGCTAACCGGCGAATGTAAAGATTGGACTAAGCATGTAGTGCCGACGGTGTAGTAATTCTGGACGGGGGTTCAAATCCCCCCAGCTCCACCAAACAAGGTTTCGGTTATTACCAGATAAAGCCGTTACCGCAAAGAAAGCCGCAGCCCGCAAGGGTTTGCGGCTTTTTTATTGCCTGTTATCAAACCGCATTTGTGTACCTCTCACGCCCCAAAAAATTTCATTGATCTATTTCTTCGACTAATTTAGAGTTTACTTAAATTAGTAAACTCTAAATTAAAAAATGAAAAATACCGAAATCCGTTTTCTGCAAGAAGGCGCGGCTCAGGCGGCACAACTTCTTAAGTCCATGAGTAACACCAACCGATTAATGATTCTTTGCATGCTCATTGAATCGCCAGGCACTTCTGCGGGCGATCTGAGCAGGCTGACCGGATTGAGTCCTTCCGCGACCTCCCAGCATCTGGCAAGGATGAAGGAAGAGGATTTGATTGAATGTTCCAGGGATGAGCAAAGAAGGAATTACTTCATCAAAAATGAATCGATTCGAAAAGTTATCGCAACGTTAAAGGACATTTACTGCCCTGAGGATGTCAAATGATCGTGAAGACCGTAACTCCATCTGAAGCACAAGAGCTTATGAACAATGGCAGCACATTGATCGATATCCGTGAACCTGCAGAATTTTTGCGTGAACACGTTCCCGGAGCACACTCTTTCCCGCTGTCTGACATCGTATTGGGAAAAAGCATTAAAAATCTTCCGATACAACATCCGGTCATTTTTCACTGTTTAGCAGGCTCCCGGACAACTCAAAATGCCGAGGCACTTGTCAGAGCTGCGGCACCCGTCCCCGTACTGTTGCTTTCAGGAGGAATTAACGCCTGGAAAAGCGCAAATCTTCCAACCGTAGAGGATAAAAAACAGCCGCTTCCGATCATGCGACAAGTTCAAATCGCAGCCGGAACGCTTATCCTTATCGGAGTCCTGATGGGATACACAATCGATACAAGCTTATTTCTTTTGTCCGGATTCGTCGGTGCGGGCCTTCTTTTTGCGGGTATGAGTGGCTGGTGTGGAATGGCGATCCTGCTTTCCAACATGCCGTGGAACAGGATTAAAAAATAAGTATGGGGTTTTTAAAAAGCCGCAGCCCGTGAGATGTGCGGCTTTCTGTGTAGTTATTGCCAGTGATTCTTTTCACATCTGTCCTTCGTTGCGGAGGAAGCAGATTGGCAGAGCATTTACTGTGCTTCCAGATAGTGCTTGAGCGTCATTCGCAAATCTGGTGTTAATTCTTTGATATTATTAAGCATCCAGCGCAAATATGCCGGATCATCTTGCGCGATTTCCTCAATTTTTTTACCACGATATTTACCGAACATCATTGTGCTCACCAGCGCAGGACGCCCGGTGATCGTCACCATCTGTTCAGGTGTCCAGCCTGACTCATCCATAATCCGAATCAATAACGCCGCCGTGATATAGCAGTCAAAAAGCGCACGGTGATGATGAAGCTCCGCAGGCGTTTCCACTTGCAGCTTGAGGGATTTGTATAACCCCATGTTGCTGTACTTGATGCCAGGCCATAAACGTCGCGCAAGTTTGACAGTACAAATCCATTCACCTGACATCTCTGGGAGCATACGCTGGTCAAAGCTGGCGTTATGGGCAACATAATATGGGCTGCCGTGGTAACGAGGAATGATGTCCTCTATCCAGGGTTTATCGGCCACCATGGCTTCAGTTATTTTATGAATTGCCATCGCCTGATAGCTAATAGGACGGTCGGGACGCACCAGATCGCTCATCGGATTGACGATCTGTCCATCTACGATATCGACAGAAGCAACTTCAACCACACCACCTTGCAATCCACAGGTTTCCGTATCGATAACGCGCAACATATTCCACTCCAGATGACCAGCAAACGCCGACTAAAAATGTAAGCGTAAAGGAATGAACTCACTCTGCCAACCGCTGAATCATTGAAAAGTATACGTGGCCATCGTTCACAGCTAATTCCAGGAACGAACGCGCAAAGCCTGCGACTGAAAAAGGGTGAACAACATGTCACATATAAAACACGAACAGAAAGACTTCGCCTTAAGGTTTAAAAAAATATCGCCTCCCCTCTTTGCAGCCGCACAGAGACAACGCGGCGGCCACCCTTTCCTGAATTTATCTCTCAAATTAATCTGCCTGCTGCTGCAACGACTCACATTGTTTTCGATACTCAACGCAGCGTCTGAAACTGCCCGTTCCCCAGATCCACAGGGTGGCTTACATTCATCACCAGGCGGACGTCTGCAACCTGAAAGGAGTTAAACAAGAATGAGGTCTATCGCTGTGTCTCTGAGAGCCTGTTGGGCCTCATCGCTGATATCCGTGTCCGTAATGATGGTGTCGATTTTTTCCATCGGCAGCACCAGGTTATACCCGCGACGACCAAATTTAGTGGAATCGGTGACGACGACAACGCGCTGAGCGGCATCGGCCATAATCCCGCTGATGCTGTAGCCCTCATTAAACGTTGTGATTCCGGTCGCCGCATCCAGACCATCGGCTCCCACGAACATCAGGTTAGCCACGATGCCCTGCAAGGCATACTCCGTGATGTTGCCATGCAATGAACGCGTTTTGTGCCTCAGTGTTCCGCCACAAACAACCAGCGTGATATCCGGGTTCTCAGACAATACAAAAGCCGCCGGTAAGTTATTAGTAATGACCGTGATATCGCCGGATTTCACCAGTTCCTCAGCCAGCAACATAGTGGTGCTACCGCTATCAAGGATCACCGTATCGCCGGGCTTCACCATGCCTGCCGCAGCCTGCGCAATGCGCTTTTTAGGATCGCTGGCCTGAAGATAACGCTCTTCGAGAATCAATTCGTCCTGCGGCTTATTCTGCCCGTCACTTGCCTTGTCTTCACGTTTTGCGGCGCCGCCATGAAACCGGGTGAGTTCGCCTTTTTGCCCCAGCAGGGTCAGATCCGCACGAACAGTGACCTCAGACACACCGAAAGCATTCGAAAGCTCAGCAACCTGTACGGTGCCTTTCTGATTCACTAATTCAACAATTTTATTGCGACGATCGTAAGTATTCATCCTGTTTAGTCCAAAACGTCCTATTTCGCACAGTGTAAACAAAAGATATCGAAGTGAGGATAAAAAATTCACCGGGATGTGAAATACAGCACGCTTAGCTTGCCGCCGGCCTCGCCAGAAAGCATCCCCCTCTCTCGCCCCTCAATCCAAAATGAAAGAAAACGAATGAAATGACTTACGAAATATTACGATCATCATCACGAAACACAAACAACGCTATTGTTAGACTTTCGAAAAGACACGAATATCTTCGAAAACAAACGGAGGAAAAATGAAAGAAATAATCAGGAAGCATAAGAGTGGCGAAAGTATCGGGATATGCTCAGTCTGCTCAGCTCATCCTTTAGTGATCGAGGCCGCGCTAAGAGAAGATCTGCACAGTGGTCGTAAGGTGCTGATTGAAGCTACATCTAATCAGGTTAATCAGTACGGCGGTTACACCGGTATGCTGCCGATTGATTTTCGCGATTTTGTTCTCGCAATAGCGGAGAAATTGGGGTTTCCGGTTCAGCGTCTTATTTTGGGAGGTGACCACCTCGGGCCAAATTGCTGGCAGAGTGAAAATGCCGAAAGTGCGATGAACAAAGCAGAAGTCTTGATCGCACGCTATGTTGAAGCCGGATTCAGCAAGATCCATCTCGATGCCTCGATGTCCTGTGCGGACGATCCTGTCCCGCTTGATCCTCTCGTTGTGGCTCAGCGCGCAGCCCGCTTATGCAAGGTCGCGGAAAAGGTCGCGACACCACAGCAGAAACAGGTGCTGACGTACGTTATCGGGACAGAAGTTCCGGTACCCGGTGGCGAAGCGTCCGCTATCAAGCATGTTCATGTGACCGAAGCCAAAGATGCCAAAGCGACGCTGGATATGCACTATCAGGCATTTCGTGAAGCAGGGCTGGAAAGTGCCATTGATAGGATTATCGCCGTCGTAGTTCAGCCGGGAGTTGAATTTGACCATAGCCGCGTGATCCACTATCAGCCCACTCTGGCAGAGGATTTATCAGCTTTTATCGATCACACCCCGCTGGTTTATGAAGCGCACTCTACCGATTACCAGACCCGTGATTCATACCGACATCTGGTAAAAGACCATTACGCGATCCTCAAAGTGGGTCCGGCACTGACGTTCGCGCTGCGAGAGGCTGTATTCGCGCTGGCCAATATCGAACAAGTCCTGGTTGCACCTGAATCCCGCAGCCAGATCCTCACAGTGATCGACGGCGTGATGCTTGATGAGCCGGGCTACTGGAAAAAGTATTACAACCCGACGTTCAGCCTGTCACTTATCGACCTGCACTTCAGCCTTTCCGATCGCATTCGCTACTACTGGCCACATGCCCGTATTAATCGCGCGATGGAAGTCCTGATCGGTAATCTCCAGTCGCTTGATATCCCGCTTGGTTTACTGAGTCAGTACCTGCCAGCTCAGTTCGAACGGGTGATGTCCGGTGAACTTGCCAGCCATCCTCATGAACTGATCATCGACAAAATCCAGGATGTATTACGTGCCTATCACTTCGGCTGCACGCCACAAGTGACGGCCTGTGGAGAATGCAACCATGCATAACTGCCAGGTGTTTGTAAAAACAGGCATCGCCTTCGAGGATTACCACGAAGCACTGACGCACATCGGTGAATCTATGGTGCAGGCGGGCGTTGTACAAACCAGCTATCCGCAGGCGTTATTGATTCGTGAAGCGGAATTTCCAACCGGTATTCAGCTCGAACACCATGCGGTGGCTATTCCGCATTGCGAAGCCATGCATGCCCGAACCCCGTCCATTTATCTGATCCGTCCGGACGCACCGGTGGAGTTTTTCCAGGCTGATGATGAAGGCACTGTGGCGGCTTCGCTGATTATTGCGTTGATCGTCACCCATCCCTCTGAGCAGTTGGTGTTATTGCGCAAATTATTCAGCCAGCTGCAAGAACCCACGTTTTACGAAAGCCTGCTTACTGTGCCTGAAGACCAACTGGCAGAACTGTTTAAACAACACGTTTTTGTCACGGCGCCGGAGAAAGCTGCCGCGGTGTAAACCTGAAACCCCTGTAACTCAAACTGTACCCAAAGCCTTACAAAAAAATAACACCAAAAAACAGACCATCAAGGAGCCTTACCGTGAAACGAAAAATTATTGTTGCCTGTGGCGGAGCCGTTGCCACCTCGACCCTGGCGGCAGAAGAAATCAAAGAGTTATGTGAAGCACACGGCATCAAAGTGGATCTCGTGCAGTGCCGCGTGACGGAAATTGAAACCTACATGGACGGCGTCCACCTGATTTGTACCACGGCCAAAGTTGACCGCACGTTCGGCAGCATTCCCGTCGTACATGGCATGCCGTTTATTTCCGGCGTCGGTATGGATGCTTTGCGTGAACAAATACTGACCCTGCTGCAGGAGTGAGCCATGTTTACCGAAATAATGCGCTACATCCTCGATCTCGGGCCAACCGTCATGTTGCCCGGTGTAATCATCATTTTCTCGCTGATATTAGGGATGAAATTAGGCGATTCGTTTAAATCTGCCATTCACATTGGCATTGGGTTTGTGGGTATCGGGCTGGTTATTGGTCTGATGCTGGATTCCATCGGGCCTGCAGCGAAAGCGATGGCTGAGCATTTTGAAATCAATTTACAAGTCGTGGATATCGGCTGGCCGGGATCGTCACCGATGACCTGGGCATCCCAAATTGCGCTGGTTGCTATTCCGATTGCTATCGGTGTGAACATCATTATGTTGCTGACCCGCATGACGCGCGTGGTCAACGTGGATATCTGGAACATCTGGCATATGACCTTCACCGGCGCAATGTTGCATCTCGCGACGGGCTCGTACTGGCTGGGGATCATGGGTGTGGTGGTTCATGCGGCGTTTATCTACAAGCTGGGTGACTGGTTTGCCAAAGATACGCGGGACTTCTTCAATCTCGAAGGTATCGCTATTCCTCACGGCTCCTCGGCCTATCTCGGCCCGATCGCCGTGCTGGTAGATACTCTCATTGATAAAATCCCAGGGCTGAACAAGATCCACTTCAGCGCAGATGATGTTCAGAAACGCTTTGGTCCGTTTGGCGAGCCGGTCACTGTCGGTTTTGTGATGGGCCTGATCATCGGTTATCTCGCCGGATATGACATCAAGGGTGTATTACAGCTGGCCGTTAAAACGGCGGCGGTTATGTTGCTGATGCCACGGGTGATCAAACCTATCATGGACGGTTTAACGCCAATTGCACGCCATGCCCGAACTCGCCTGCAGGCACGCTTTGGAGGACAGGAGTTCCTGATTGGTCTGGATCCGGCGCTGTTACTCGGTCATACCGCCGTCGTCTCAGCCAGCCTGATCTTTATCCCGCTGACAATTTTGATCGCTGTGCTGGTTCCGGGAAATCAGGTGCTTCCGTTTGGGGACCTCGCCACCATCGGTTTCTTTGTCGCCATCGCCGTTGCTGTACATCAGGGCAACCTGTTCCGCACCCTGATCTCAGGCTGCATCATCATGAGCATCACGTTGTGGATTGCCACGCAAACCATCGATTTGCACACCCAGCTGGCTGCAAATGCCGGTGCACTAAGCGCAGGCGGCAGAGTGGCGTCGATGGATCAGGGCGGGTCACCTGTCACCTATCTGTTGATTCAACTTTGCACACTGAAAAACGTTGCCGGGCTGAGCATCATCGGCACGCTTTATGCCATTGGAGTATTCCTCACATGGCGTCGTGCCCACAACTTCACCAAAACTGAAAAACTGGCCGCAGCTCAGGCTAACGCGTAATTCTTCATCCGGCGGGGGAATTCCCCCGCCATAAGGAAATCGACTATGAAATCTGTCGTTGTAAATGCTGGCGGGGCGATGGCCGTGGAAGAACGCCCGATGCCTGTGCTGAACGCCCCGGATGATGTGCTGGTGCGCATTGCCTATTCCGGCCTCTGTGGATCCGACATTCCACGTATTTTCTCACAGGGTGCACATTTTTATCCCATTACGCTGGGACATGAATTTAGCGGCCACGTGGTCAGTATCGGAAAAGATGTTGATGATATTCAGGAAGGTGATGCTGTGGCTTGCGTGCCGTTATTACCCTGTTTTAAGTGCGAAGAATGTCGCAAAGAGGCTTATTCACAGTGTAAGCACTATCAGTTTATTGGGTCACGCCGCGACGGCGGCCACGCAGAGTTTGTCGTGGTTTCCCGTAAAAATTTATTCCGGCTTCCCGAAAGTTCTTCACTTATTCAGGGCGCATTTTTGGAGCCCATTACCGTCGGCCTGCACGCATTAAAACTCGCGGGGGGATGTGAGGGCAAAGAGGTGATCGTGATTGGCGCGGGCACTATCGGCCAGCTGATCATCCAGGCGGCTTCGGCATCAGGCGCAACATCCGTGACAGCGATTGATATCAATCAGCAACGCCTGGATCTGGCACTGAGAACCGGCGCCAGCCATGCCTGCAACAGCGCTGAAATGAATGCTGAAGAATTCCGTCAGCACATCCATGAACGTCGCTTTGACCAGTTGATCATTGAAACCGCCGGTACTCCGCAGACCGTGGCACTCTCGCTGGATATAGCCGGGCCCAAAGCACAGGTCGTTCTGGTCGGTACCTTGCATAAAGAACTGACGCTTAACGTCGCCACCTTCAGCCATATCCTGCGCAAAGAGCTGACGTTGTTGGGCAGTTGGATGAATTACTCTGCGCCGTGGCCAGGCAGTGAATGGCAGCAGGCAACGCAGCTGTTTGCCGAAAACAAATTGAACCTTGAGCCGCTTATCGCGAGCGTTGGCAATCCGCAGGAGTTCGTTGCGGATGTGGCTGCACTGGCGGGCAAACCCATGACCGGAAAAATTCTGCTGGATATGACAGGGAGCTGAAGCAATGTATCTCATTTCAAACAGGGAAATGCTGCTGGCGGCACAACGCGAAGGTTATGCGGTGCCAGCTTTTAACGTCCACAATCTCGAAACCGTTCAGGTGGTGGCAGAAACCGCAGCGGCCATGAGCTCGCCAGTGATTCTGGCGGGAACACCGGGAACATTCAGCTATGCGGGAACCGATTATCTGATGTCGATATGTCAGGAAGCGGCACGCCAATACGGCATTCCGCTGGCGCTGCATCTGGATCACCATGAAAAACAGACCGATATAGAGACAAAAGTCCGCGCGGGGATCCGCTCCGTCATGGTCGATGCTTCACACCTACCCCTGGCGCAAAACATCGAAAAGGTCTGCCAGACGGTACGCTTTTGTCACGCATTTGACGTCAGCGTAGAGGCTGAGCTCGGGCGTCTTGGCGGGCAGGAAGACGATCTGGTGGTGGAAGACGGCGACAGCTTTTTCACCGATCCGGTTGTGGCAAAACACTTTGTGGACACGACCCGTATTGACTCGCTCGCCGTCGCGATCGGTTCTGCACACGGCTTGTATCAGGGAGAGCCCAAACTGGATTTCACCCGGCTGGGGCAAATTCGCCAGCAGGTCGATATTCCTCTGGTGTTACACGGTGCCTCGGGGATCCCAGAGCATATGATCCATCAGGCGATTGAACTGGGGATCTGTAAAGTCAATGTTGCCACGGAGCTGAAGATCGCCTTCGCCGATGCGGTAAAAGGGTATTTTTCTGAACATCCTGACGCCAACGATCCGCGTAAATACATTGTGCCGGGAAAACGTGCCATGCAGAAAGTGGTCGAGGAGAAGATCAGAATTTGCGGCAGTGCCGGGCGATTATAAGTGCCAGCGTTCATAAACCGGCTCACTCAGCGAGCGGGATAAGGAAACAAAGCGGAGAGATTTCTCCGCTTAACAGACTTTTATTATCGCGCCGGTTGCGGTCATCAATACGTTCTGATTTTATGGGTGTTCTTCGAAAGTGAATGGAAACCGCTATGACAACGCTCAACCACTTTGGTCAGCCCATCGGCGATGCCCTGCCCGACTGGCAACCGCGAGAAAAACCGACGCACGTCCAGCTTGATGGCCTCTGGTGCCGCCTTGAGCCACTGAAAAGTGAACGCCACAGTCAGGATTTGTTTAACGCCTGGCATAGCATTGATGACAACCGTGACTGGACTTATTTCTCGGTGGATCGTCCTGCCACGCAGTCAGATTGTGATGCGTTTATTGCTCAGCAGGAGAAAAGCCAGGATCCGCTGTTTTTCGCCGTCATCGACCTCGCCACACAGCGGGCAATCGGCAGCGTTGCTTTGATGCGTATCGATGCCGTCCACGGCGTTGCGGAAATTGGTTGGGTAAACTGGTCGCCGCTGATGAAACGCTCACGTTTTGGCACGGAAGCTATTTACCTGTTGCAACGCTATCTGTTTGAAACCCTTAAATATCGCCGCTGTGAGTGGAAATGTCACAGCCTGAATGAACCGTCAAAACTGGCCGCGGAGCGTTTTGGGTTTCAATACGAAGGGACATTCAGGCAAGCGCTGGTCAACAAAGGTCGCAATCGCGACACTCTCTGGTTCTCGCTGCTCGATCATGAATGGCCGGCGTCGAAAAGCATGTTTGAACAGTGGTTGAGCGCGGAGAATTTCACACCTGAAGGCCAGCAGAAACAGCGACTGGAAGCACTGAGAAAGTAAAACAGGTCCCGCATTTTCACTGACGCGGGACATGTGATAGCAAAAGATTATTGCCTGGCGGAAAGCACTGTAATATCTGGCCAGGCATAAATGATATTGCGTGAACGCCAGAGTGGCCCGGCATCGGTATAGCGTCCCGCTTCCCGGCCACCCAGAGCGGCATAAAAACGGATGGCGGATTCGTTGCCCTCTACCACGCCCAGCCCGGCAGCGCGATAGCCTGTTGCCGCGAGATATCGGGCAGCGTCGCTGATTAAACGCTTGCCTATGCCCTGACGTTTAAAATCACCAGAAACATACAGGAATTTAATTTCAGCCATTTCCCCAAATTCAGGATTGGATGAAGCAGACGCCAGACAAAATCCCGCCAGCTTCCCGTCAGCCTCGGCCAGTAAAATGCATTGTGATTCAGCGGGATGTTCAAACTTGTCCTGCCAGAAAATTTTACGACGTGGCACGTCGAGCGCGGAAAACGCCTCTGCGGGTGCCAGAGAGCGATAGGTATCACGCCAGATAGCAACGTGTAATGCAGCCAGCGCATCAATATCGGCCGACTGCGCAAAACGGAATGTTAAAACAGGCACAGGATCCCTCACTTTATCTGGGTAAGTATCGGAAAAATAACGCTCAGGCCAGTATAGTCAGCTTTTTTCCTCGCGCGCCAGCAAACTACGCTTGCGCTCGACGCCCCAGCGATAACCAGAAATATGACCGTCGGTTTTCACCACCCGATGGCAGGGGATCGCCACCGCCAGCACGTTTGCGGCACAGGCTCCGGCCACAGCGCGAACTGACTTGGGTGCGCCAATTTTGCGGGCAATATCCGCGTAACTGGCAGTGGAGCCGACCGGGATCTCGCGCAATGCCTGCCAGACTCTCTGTTGAAATGCCGTGCCGCGAATATCCAGCGGCAGATCCAGCCCCAACTGCGGTGCTTCGATGAAACCAATGACCGAAGCGATACGCTGTTCAAAGTCGGGGTCGCCGCCCAGCAATTCAGCCTGCGGAAAGCGATTTTGCAGCTCAATGATCAATGCCGTCGGGTCATCGCCGAGTAAAATCGCGCAAATCCCCCGCTGGCTTTCAGCGATCAGGATCGCGCCGAACGAAGATTCTGCAATCGCAAACCAGACGCGCACATCACGCCCACCCGAGCGGAAAGCCTGCGGCGTCATGCCCAGCGTCGCCGCGGACGCCTCATAAAAACGCCCGTCGGAAGGATATCCGGCCGCGTGAATAGCCTCTGTGACCGTGGCTGTATCCGTCAGTTTTTCGCGTACACGACGCGCACGCTGCGCCTGCTGATACTCTTTCGGCGTCACACCTGTATGGGCTTTGAAAAGCCGGTGGAAATGGTAAGCGCTGATGCCAACAGTGCCGGCCAGATGATCCAGCGTCAGTACGTCTGTCGATGTCTCCAGCAGACGGCAGGCTTGCGCCACACGCTGCGCGTGAAATTGCGCCAGTGAAATCAACCCCTGGCGACAGCGTTTACAGGGCCTGAAGCCTGCCTGCTCGGCATCTTCAGCACTGTCGAAATAGACAATATTTTCGGCTTTAGGCTGTCGCGACGGGCAGGAAGGCGCGCAGTAAATACCGGTGGTTTTTACCGCGTATACAAATTTGCCATCTGCGCTGGCATCGCAGTTAATCACCGCCAGCCAGCGCGGATCCTCACTCTGGATGCTGTCATTGTCGATCGTTACTGACCGGGGAAGGATTTCAGTTTTGCCTGACATTTTTTGCCTCACATTGACTGACTGGATGAACATCAGCATAAACCGGGGATCTGCCGCCAGCCCTCCGGCTCTTGCTTTCTCATTCAGCCATGCCGGCGAACACGCATGACGCTCCTGGCCGGTCATGCGTGAGCAGTCGCCGTGCAACGTCAGACTGACGGCGGATTACAGGTCTAACGTGCCGTCGATCAGGGTAACGGAATCCCCTCCGATCCAGGGTTCGCCGTCAACGAAAGTGACCGTCACGCGGCCCTCGCGCTGAAGTTTTGTGCCCTGCCGTACGCGGTAGGTCTCTGCCATGTGTGCGCCATCCGGGAAGTTTGCCGCTTTCAGAACCCTTGCCAGACAGGCATTGGCGCTGCCGGTGACCGGGTCTTCTTTCAGCACACCGTCTTCATCAATAATCGCCCGCACTTCATAATCTGCCGCAACGCTGTCATCGTGCAAACCGTAAACCGCGATGCCGTTAACTCCCAGCTGTTTTTGGAGCTGACTGACGGCTGCTGCATCGGCAGAAATACTCAGGCAATCCTGCGCGCTTTCCATCCGCACCACCAGCCAGATGATGCCCATATCGACCGCAACCGGCGTCACATCGGCCTGGATTTTGCCCCCGCGCAGTGCGGTCGCCAGCAAGGCGAAGTGCTCTTCTTCCAGCGGTTTGAGCACCGCCGGAGGCGCTGAAAATGCCTGTCCGCCTTCTGCCAGCTGTTTCACCTGCACCAGCCCGACACCGCATTCCTGCACCAGATAGCCTGAGTTCTTTGGTTTTAGCCCGCTTTGCAACAGCGCATACGCCGTGCCGAGAGTCGGGTGCCCGGCGAATGGCAGCTCTTTATCGGTGGTGAAAATCCGCACGCGGTAATCAGCTTCCGGTGACGTGGGTGTGAGCACAAATGCCGTTTCCGCAAGGTTGGTCCAGCGGGCCATGGCGAACATGTCGTCGTCTGTCAGACCTTCGGCATCCAGGATCACAGCCAGCGCATTGCCTTTGAGCGGCTCGGCGGTGAACACATCAACTTGTTTAAAACGGCGCAGGCGGGTCATAGCTAATCCTTTTTAATCATTGAGGAATAAATAGCGAAGTGACTGAGTTTAGGAATATTTCGATAAGTTATCGAGAAAAATGTCAGTCGCCAATGGCTGATCTATGCTTAAGGCACTTTCCAAAACATTTAATAAAACACAAGGAACAGAAAGATGCCCGCGAAGGATTTGATAGGTATTGGCATCGGCCCCTTCAATTTGAGCCTGGCCGCGATGGCAAAAGATACGGAGAAACTCAACACCGCCTTCTTTGATGCAAACCCGGAATTCAGCTGGCACCCTGGCATGTTGTTGCCAACCGCCACCATGCAGACCTATGTCTTACAAGATCTGGTGACCACCGTCGCCCCACGCAGCGAATTTTCCTTCATCAATTATCTGGTGGAACAGAAGAAAATTTACCGCTTTCTGGCAACGGAACAGCTGATCATCAGCCGCGATGAGTTTTCCGATTACCTGCGCTGGGCGTGCGACCGCATCCCCAATTTGCACTTTTCTGCGCCGGTAGAAAGTATCGATTTCGACGATAAGCGGCAGGAGTTTGTGGTGCAGAGTGAAAAAGGCGAGCACCGCGCGCGCAATATTTGCCTCGGCACCGGTCATGCGCCGTGGATCCCCAAAGCGGCCCGCGCGGCGCTGGGGGAGAATTGTTTTCATGCCGCTGAAATTGAACTGCGTGAACCCGATTTCACCGGCAAACGTATTGCCGTCGTCGGTGGCGGGCAAAGTGGTGCCGATATCATTCTCAACGCGCTAAGCGGCCACTGGGGCGAATTCGCCGAGCTGAGCTGGCTGTCGAGACGCCCGAATTTTCAGCCGCTGGATGAATCGATTTTCACCAATGAATACTTCACGCCTGAATATGTGAATTATTTTTATACCCTGCCCGAAGAGGTGCGCGAGCGGGAGATTGCCACGCAAAAACTGCCTTCCGACGGCATCAGTTACCACACGCTGGAAGATATCTATAAGCAGCTTTATCACCGTTTTGACGTCCTGCATCAGCCGCGCAATGTACGTTTATTACCGCACCGCGCGCTCGATCATATCGCGCGCAATGCCGCAGGAGATTTCAGTTTGCAGGCAAGACACGGGCTGGAAAACTGCGAAGAACATTTCAGTGCCGATATTGTGATCCTGGCGACCGGCTATCGCCCCGGTTTGCCGGACTATCTCGCGCCCATGCTCGGGAGGATCCCTTACGATCGTGAGCAGCATTTGCCGCTGCAGCCGAATTTCAATCTGCGCTGGGACGGCCCTGAACAGAACCGCATTTACGCGGTCAATGCCGGTATTCACAGCCATGGCAGCGCGGAAGGGCAACTGACGCTGACCGCCTGGCGCTCGGCGAAAATCCTCAATCATCTGCTGGGGGAAGCGCATTACGATTTGCAACCGGTGCCTTCGCTGGTGCAGTGGTGGGCAGGTAAATAGCAGGCACAAAAAAGCGGAGCCACGGCTCCGCTTCTCTCTTGCGGCTTAAAGCTACACGTAGAAATAGATCGCCAGAAAGTGACAGGCGCTCCCGCCGAGCACAAATCCGTGCCAGATGGCATGACCGTAGCGGATCCTTTCCGAGGCATAGAAAATCACGCCCAGCGTGTACACCACGCCGCCAATCGCCAGCAACCAGACGCCGCCAGGCTGCAGTTTCATCGCCAGCTGATAAATCACCACCAGCGACAACCAGCCCATGGTCAGGTAGGTGATCAATGAAAGCACTTCAAACCGGTGGGCGAATACCAGTTTGAAAATCACGCCAAATAGCGCCAGCCCCCAGATCACCGCCATCATCCCTTTCGCCAGCGGGGAATTTAAGCCGACCAGCAGGAACGGCGTGTAAGTTCCGGCAATCAGCAGGTAAATGGCGCAGTGATCCAGCTTTTTCAGCCAGTATTTCGCTTTCTGATGCGGAATGGCGTGATAGAGCGTGGAGGCTAAAAACAGCAAAATCATGCTGCCGCCGTACACGCTGTAACTGGTGATTGCCACGGCGCTGGCATTATCAGCCAGAGCCTGAGCCAGCAAAAGCACCAGCCCGACAATCCCGAAAACCAAACCAACGCCGTGACTCAGGCTGTTGGCAATCTCTTCAGCCCACGGATATCCCTGTGGCGATGGAGACGTCTTACCCATACGATGAAAACCCTCGAGGCATAACAATAAAATGGCAGGTTATAAAATATCCTGACCCGCAGAGTAGCTGAGAATGATTCCAGTGTACACCTGTACGCTAAAATGGAGTATTTCCTCCTGTAACAGGCTCTTAGCAGGATCATCATTTCATGATGCTCATCACCGGAGCCCCTTCAATTCATTCACTTTGTTTATAATCCCTCTCTATTACATTCTTCAGATGACGGATTATTCCGCACCCAAAAACATGATTTTTTGTCATCAAGGGATTAAGGTGTACCGGAAATCTCTGATAACGCCATTAACAATGCCGTCAATATGACTAAGGTTTGACCATGTCTGTAGCAACTTCCCCGCTGAATTTCGGCGCCATGACCGACGTTTTTCAGTTCCTGATGGAAATCGACAAGCTGAAAAGCGTGCAGCGTCGCACCAAAGTGTTAGGCACCGATCGTCAGGAAAACTCCGCGGAACACAGCTGGCATTTCGCCGTGGCAGCGATGTCTCTGGCGCCTTATGCGCCACAAGACGTTGATATTAACAAGGTCATTCGTATGGCATTGATCCACGATATCGTCGAAATCGATGCCGGTGATGTGCTGGTTTACGATCTCGCTGCCCGCGCGGCGGTTCACGATCAGGAAATCATTGCCGCAAAACGCCTGTTCGGCCTGCTGCCTGCGCCGCTGAACACGCAGTTCCTGGCGTTATGGAATGAATACGAAGCGGGCGAAACCGCAGAAGCGCGCTTTGCGCTGGTGATCGACCGCGTGATGCCGATGGTCATGAACCTGAGTAATCAGGGTCAGAGCTGGGTGGAAAATAATATCCGCCTGGAGCAGGTGTTAGCGCGTAATGCCTTTATCGCCGATATCCATCCTGAACTGTGGCAGCACATCCGCGGCCATCTGGATAACGCCCATCAGCAGGGCTGGCTGAAGTAATAAAATCTTCCCCTCGTGAGAGGGGAAGGCGCAAGATCAACTACTTCGGCACGGCCAGCGACGTCGATTCCACGTAAGGTTTCATGAGAGTGTCGGCGTCTTTCTGTGCCTGTGCCGCTGCCGCTTCCGGCGTGACTTTCTCGTCATTCACCAGTGCCGCCAGCTGATTTTCCATCGCCTGACGTACTGCCACGGTTTCATAGGTCGAATACCACGGATAGGCGTATTTCAGCTGTTCCAGCGCAATCGCCGCTCGCGGGTCTTTCGCCAGATAGTCCTTCATTTCCGGTGTGTCATAAGACGCCATGCGCGGTGAAAAATAGCCCGTAAAACGGCTCCAGGCGCCGTTCACTTTCGGGCTGACCAGATATTGCAGGAAGGTGTAAGCCGCTTTTTTCTGTCCGTCAGAAATGCCTTTAAAGCTCACCAGACTCGCTCCGCCAATGGTCACGCCGTTGCGCACTTTAGCGGGCATCATCGCCACGCCCAGTTCGAAATCTTTGGTGTTTTCACGCATAAAGCCCAGCGCCCCGGTGCTGAGCATGGTCATGCCGAGTTTACCGGAGAAGAACGCCGCGCTGATTTGTTTAGAATTGAGCACGCCCGACGGCATCACTTTGTCGCGATACACCAGATTCTGCCAGAAGTGCAGCGCGCCCAGCGTGGACGGTTTGTCGTAATACACTTCGCCCGGATAATCGGCGTTGTAATACTGGCCGCCGTTGGCACGGGTCAGCGCGGATAAAATCCAGGCGCCGTAGTCATCGTTAGTCGATGGCAACATGATGCCCCACTGCCCTTTTGCCGTATCCGTCAGCTTTTTCGAGTCTTCCAGCAATTCATCCCAGTCTTTCGGCGGCGCGGTAATGCCCGCTTTGGCGAACATGTCTTTGTTGTAATAGAGGATTGGCGTCGAGTTATGGAACGGGATCGCGTACGTCACGCCGTTAAGCTGGGCGTTCTGGCGCATGGCGGGCCAGAAGTTTTGCGTCAGGAACGGCGTGGCTTTCTGATCGCCGAATCTGAACAGTTCGTCCATCGGCAGAATTTCGTTTTTGATCGCCAGATCCGCCGTGAAGTTGGCGGACATGATCACCAGTGCCGGAGGCTGACCGGATTTGGCCGCCGCTTCGGCTTTGACTTTGGTGGTGTCGTAGTTGCCGGTGAAAATCCCGCGCACCTCGATATCCGTTTGTGACTGGTTGAACTCTTTGATAACGCGGGTCATTTCCATGGTCAGCTTGCCGTCAACCGGCGCAGGGAACATGAAATCGATATTTTCTTTGGCGGACGCCGTGCCTGCGGCAATGAAGCCGATGGCGAGCGCCAGCGCATGAGTTTTACGCATGAAGGTGATTCTCCTGGTGCAGATTCTGCTGGTTTTGGCCTGAAAAAAGATGAAGGTCGTGCAAAGAGAAATACAAGGTGATGCGGTCGCCGGGTTGCGGAATGTCCCGGCTGTTTTCCCGCAGCTGGTTTTTACGAACATAACGAATTTTGCCAAGCGACGTGTCGGCGTGGCACAGATACTCCGCGCCGAGCAGTTCGCGATAGGTCAGCGTCGCCTGCAATTGCAGACTTTCGCCTTCCACCGGCCGGTCGCTGATGTGTTCGGGTCTGATGCCCAGATACACGTCAGCAAGCGCCTGCGCATGTCCCGTCTGTGGCAGACGTACCGGCTGGTTTTCGACTGTCAGCACGCCAGCGGCGCACGGCAGCAAAAACAGATTCATCGACGGCGTGCCGATAAATCCGGCGACAAACAGGTTGGCCGGATGCGCGTACAGCGTTTCCGGTGCGCCGATTTGTTGCAGATGGCCTTTATCCAGCACGGCGATCCTGTCCGCCATGGTCATGGCTTCCATCTGATCGTGCGTGACGTAAACGGTGCTGGTTTTCAACTGCTGGTGCAGCTGCATGATGCCGTCGCGCACCTCCGTACGCAGCCGTGCATCGAGATTGGACAGCGGTTCATCCATCAGAAACAGCTTCGGATCGCGCACAATGGCGCGCGCCATTGCCACACGCTGGCGCTGCCCGCCCGAGAGTTTGCCCGGTTTGCGTTTAAGCAGCGGCTCCAGCTGCAAGAGTCCGGCCACGCGATCCACACGCGCCTGATGCTGATCTTTCGGTTCGTTGCGCATGCGCATACCGAACGTGATGTTTTGCTCGACGGTCATGTGCGGGAACAGTGCGTAGTTCTGGAAGATCATTGAGAAATTACGTTCGCGCGGCGGCAGCGCAGAGATGTCATTGCCGTCGAGCATAATGCGCCCGTCGCTGACCTCTTCCAGCCCCGCCAGCAGACGCAGCAGGGTGCTTTTTCCGCAACCCGACGGCCCGACCAGCACCAGAAATTCGCCGTCGGCGATCTCCAGCGACAGCTGATTCACCGCCGTGCTGCCTTCAAACTGTTTGGTGATATTTTCCAGACGAATGCCAGACATCATTGATCATCCACCGGGCAACTGATTTGCGCGTCGTAAAGATACGGCCCCGGATACTGCGACAGCGGGTGCAGATAGCTGACCAGCCCGGTTTGATCCACCAGACGGTGCATCACGCAGGCTGCCGGTTCGAGGTTATAAAACGGCGCCGGATTGTGGTGATAATACGGCACCTGATGCACCGTGCCGGGAATGGTGGTGATGATTGCCTGTTTGTACTGGGTGAAAATCAGCCGGTGCGTGTGGCCGCAGAACACGCGAACCAGCGACGGGAAGCGGTCGATCAGCGCCAGCAGCTGGTCGCCGTTTTCGCAGGAAATGGCGTCCATCTGCGCCGAACCGACTTTCACCGGCGGATGATGCATAAACACCGCCGTCGGTTTATCACCGCCCTGCTCCAGCTGACCTTCCAGCCACGCCAGCGTTTCCAGCGTCAGGAATCCTTTCGATTCTCCCGCCAGGCTGGAATCGACAAACAGCAGGCGCATCGCGAAATCATCGATGGCGTAACGCATATTCTGCGGGTCGGTGCCGAGCTGCGGACACAACGGATGCAGCGCTTCCAGAAACTGGGCTTTGTCGTCGTGGTTACCGGGAATGATAAACAGCGGATAACGCAGATTACCCAGTGTGCGGCGCGCCACCTCGTATTCCTGCGGCAGACCGCAGTTGACGATATCGCCGGTGATCACCACCGCATCCGGTTGTTCTTCCAGCGCATTCAGCTGGCTGACGACTTCGGCGTTACAGCCGTTCACATCGATAAAGTCATACAGTTTGCGGCCTTGGCTGCGAAAGTGCATGTCAGAAATCTGAGCTAAAAACATGGATGACTCCTTTATTTGATCCCGGAAAAGCCGAAACTTTTCAGGAACTGTTTCTGAAAAATAATGAACGCCAGCATCAGCGGCAGGCACACCATCAGCGTTCCGGCGGTGATTAAGCCCCACTGCCCGCCCGATTCCGCGCCCATCGCAAAAGACACCAGCCCGACGGTCAGCACCTGTTTGTCCGGATCGTTAAGCACCATCAGCGGCCAGAGATATTCATTCCAGTGATAGGTAATGCTGACGGTGGCAAAGGCGAGAATGGCGGGCCACGACATCGGGATCAGTACGCGGAACACCACCTGCCACCAGCGGCAACCTTCCATCAGCGCGGCTTCTTCGATTTCACGGGGAATACTGAGAAACGCCTGACGCATCAGAAACACGCCAAACGCCGACGCGAAGTACGGCATCATCACGCCGGTCAATGTGTTGAGCAGGCCGAACTGTTTGAGGATCATCATGTTCGGCACCATCATGATGACCGGCATGATCATCAGCTGGATCAGCAGCAGGTAGAACAGCGTCTGTTTGCCGCGAAATTCGTGATATGCGAACACGTAACCGGCGGTGGTGATGGTCACCAGCTGAACCAGAAAGGTGCCGAAGGAAAAGAAGATCGTGTTGGCGTAAAGCCGCAGCCAGTCGGCGCTGTCCCACGCATCGCGGAAGTTTTGCAGCGTCAGCGGGAAGCGCGGCAGCAGCGAGGCCATGTCCGGCGAAAAACTGCTTTCGCTGAACGCCGAAGACAACATCCACAGGAAAGGCGCCATCCATAAAAAGGCCGCGCACAGCAGTAAAACCGGCAACGTCGAACGACGCGCACCGCGCAATAACATCGACGGCGAACGTGCAGCCGCCCGCGATTTTTTGCCGGTCATCACCGGCACTTCAGACGTTTCAACGCTCATAGTGCGCCCCTCTTTCCAGCACCCGCAGGTTCAGCATCGAAAAACCAAACAGCGACACCAGCGTCAGGAAGGTTGCCGCCGAGGCTTTGCCTAAATCGTGGGTGTCATTGGCCAGACTCTGGATGTAATACAGCAGCACGGTGGTGGCGTTATTCGGTCCGCCCTGCGTCATCACCGCGACGTGGTCGATCTGCGTAATGGAATAAATCAGCGCGATGGTGACCACAAAGCTGATGGTCGGGCGCAGCAGCGGCAGCGTAATGTAGAAGAAAACCTGCGGACGCGACGCCCCTTCCATCAGCGCGGCTTCGCGGGCTGAGGCGGGGATTGACTGCAATCCGGCGAGGAAAAACAGCATGTAATAACCGGCGAATTTCCACACGCCAATCACGCTCAGCGCAATCAGCGCGCTGTTGCTCATGCCGAGATAATTGTTATTCATCGGTCCGAACACTTTCGCCAGGGTGTAATCCAGCAGCCCCATGCCGGGCATGAAAATGAACAGCCATAGCGTGGCGGCGCTGACCAGCGGGATAATCATCGGGAAGAAAAATGCGGTACGCAGCCAGCGGTTCAGCGAAGTGTTTTCCCACAGCGCCACCGCCAGCAGCAGCGCCAGCACGATACCAGGCACGACGGTCATCAGGATGTAGGCGAGGTTATTAAGCAGCGCACGCCAGAACACCGAATCCTGAATCAGACGCAGATAGTTTTGCAGGCTGACAAACGGCGGGGCATCCGACGACAGTCGGCTGTCAAACAGGCTGTCCGTCGCTGACTGAAATAAGGGGTAATAGGTGAATAAAAACAGAAAAATCAGCGTCGGCAGCAAAATCAGGTAGGGAAACAACATGCGGCGCATTACAGGATACCGGTCAGCGAATTAAGGTGCCTATCCTGTCCTGAATTTATGTCAGTCACATGGCGGGAATGTGATGGTTATTTGAATGAAAAATAAGCGAATGTTACTGAACAAAATTGAGCGGGGTGTGCTGCCAGAACGGCAAAAACGGGGGCCAGAAATGCAATCGGCTCCCTCCCCGTGAAAGGGAGAGAGCCGACGGAAATCTTACTCGTAATCTGACATCGGCACGCAGGAACAGAACAGGTTTCTGTCCCCGTACACGTCATCAAGACGTTTCACGGTCGGCCAGTATTTGTTGTCGTAACCGGCCGGGAATACCGCCACTTCGCGGGTGTACGGGTGGTTCCAGTCGCTGACCAGCTCGTTCTGCACGTGCGGTGCGTTCACCAGCGGGTTGTCTTCCAGCGGCCATTCGCCTTTCGCCACGCGGTCGATTTCGCTGCGGATTGCCAGCAACGCATCGATAAAGCGATCCAGTTCCACTTTGCTTTCGGATTCGGTTGGCTCAACCATCAGCGTACCGGCCACCGGGAAGGACATGGTCGGGGCGTGGAATCCGTAGTCGATCAGGCGTTTGGCGATATCCATTTCGCTGATGCCGGTGGTTTCTTTCAGCGGACGAATATCCAGAATACATTCGTGCGCCACACGGCCATCACGGCCGGTATACAGCACCGGATACGCGTCTTTCAGACGGGTGGCGATGTAGTTCGCATTCAGGATAGCGACCTGGCTGGCTTGTTTCAGGCCTTCCGCGCCCATCATACGAATGTACATCCAGCTGATAGGCAGGATGGACGCGCTGCCGAACGGAGCCGCAGAAACCGCGCCGTTTTGCGTCAGTACGCCGTCAATCTGCACCACACTGTGGCCCGGAACAAACGGAGCCAGATGCGATTTCACGCCAATCGGACCCATGCCTGGGCCGCCGCCGCCGTGCGGGATACAGAAGGTTTTATGCAGGTTAAGGTGCGAAACGTCCGCGCCGATGTAACCCGGCGTGGTGATGCCGACCTGTGCGTTCATGTTCGCGCCGTCGAGGTAAACCTGACCGCCGTACTGATGCACAATCTGGCAAACTTCGCGGATGGTTTCTTCGTAAACGCCGTGCGTTGACGGGTACGTCACCATGATACAAGAGAGCTCATCGCCCGCTTTCGCGGCTTTCTCACGCAGGTCACTCAGATCAATGTTGCCCTGTTTGTCACAAGCCACCACCACCACGGTCATGCTCGCCATCTGCGCGGATGCCGGGTTGGTCCCGTGCGCGGAGCTTGGGATCAGACAGATGTGACGGCTGCTTTCGTTACGGCTTTCGTGGTAGCGACGAATCGCCAGCAGACCGGCATATTCGCCCTGCGCACCCGAGTTTGGCTGCATACACACCGCGTCGTAACCGGTGAGCTGAACCAGCCATTGTGACAACTGACCAATCATTTGCTGATAGCCGCCAGCCTGTTCTGTCGGGCAGAACGGGTGCAGTTCAGCGAATTCCGGCCAGGTAATCGGGATCATTTCGGCCGCAGCATTCAGTTTCATGGTGCAGGAACCCAGCGGGATCATCGCCTGATTCAGCGCCAGATCCTTTTTCTCCAGACGGTGCATATAACGCATCATCTCGGTTTCGCTGTGGTACTGATTGAATACCGGATGGGTCAGGATCGGCTCCACACGCAGCATCGCCGCAGGAATCGAGTTGCTGTCGGTGGATACCGCTTTGTCCAGCTTATCGATATCCAGACCGTTGTCGTCACCCAGCAGGGCAGCGAACAGGATTTGCACATCTTCACGGGAAGTCGCTTCATCCAGAGTGATACCCACTGCGCCGTGAATGTCAGTACGCAGGTTCAGACCGAAGCTCAGCGCGCGTTCCAGCACGGCGGCTTTGTCTTTCACTTCCACGGTCAGCGTATCGAACCAGGTGTTGTGGCGCAGCGTCAGGCCACCCTGTTTCAGGCCAGTGGCCAGAATGTCAGTCAGACGGTGAATGCGTGAGGCAATGCGTTTCAGGCCTTCAGGGCCGTGGAATACCGCATACAGGCTGGCAATGTTGGCCAGTAACACCTGCGAGGTACAAATGTTGGAGTTGGCTTTTTCGCGGCGGATATGTTGCTCGCGGGTCTGCATCGCCATACGCAGTGCCGTTTTGCCCGCAGCATCACGGGAAACCCCGATGATACGGCCCGGCATGGAACGTTTGAATTCGTCTACACACGCGAAGAAAGCCGCGTGCGGACCGCCGTAGCCCATCGGCACACCAAAGCGTTGCGCGGAACCAAAGACCACGTCTGCGCCCTGTTTGCCCGGTGCGGCCAGCAGCACCAGCGCCATAATGTCAGCGGCGACGCTGGTAATGATTTTGCGGGATTTCAGTTCGCCCAGCAGCGCGGTGTAATCGTGCACTTCGCCGGTGGTGCCCACCTGCTGTAACAGCACGCCGAACACGCCTTCCAGCTCGAGCACTTTTTCGGCTTTATCGACAATGATGTCAAAACCGAAGGTTTCTGCACGGGTGCGTACCACGTCCAGCGTTTGCGGATGCACGTCGTCAGCCACGAAGAAACGGTTAGCGTCTTTCAGTTTGCTGGCACGTTTTGCCAGCGCCATGGCTTCGGCGGCGGCAGTTGCTTCGTCGAGCAAGGAGGCAGAAGCCAGATCCAGACCGGTCAGATCCAGCGTCAGTTGCTGGAAGTTGAGCAACGCTTCAAGACGGCCCTGAGACACTTCCGGCTGATACGGGGTATACGCGGTATACCAGCCCGGATTTTCCAGCATGTTGCGCAGGATAACCGGCGGTGTCAGCACCGCGCTGTAACCCATACCGATGTAGGATTTATAGCGCTGGTTCTGGCTGGCAATGGCTTTCAGCTCAGCCAGCGCCTGATGTTCCGTTACGGCGTCGCCGACGGCCGGTGGCCCCGGCAACTGGATATCGACCGGAACGATCTGCTGGATCAGCGCGTTTAAGGAATCCGCGCCGACCGCTTCCAGCATCTGTTGCTGCTGCTGAGAAGACGGGCCGATATGGCGGCCAATAAAGGCTTCGCTGTGTTCGAGTTGGCTGAGAGTCTGAGTCATTTGCTACGCATTCCTGGAATCTGCTGGAGGTGTCTTGGGATACTGACAAAAGCTACGGGTCTTGATTTGCCCCGCAAGCGGGTTACGGGGCGGTCGTGCAGTCTTGATTATTCTTCGACAGAGGCGGCATAGGCTTCTGCGTCAAGCAGGTTAGCCAGTTCGCTTTCGTCTGACGCTTTAATCTGGAACAGGAAACCGGTGCCGTAGGGCTCGCTGTTGACCAGCTCCGGGGAACCTTCCAGTTCACCGTTAACCGCGACGATTTCGCCGCTGATTGGCGAGTAAATGTCTGAAGCCGCTTTAACGGATTCCGCCACGGCGCAGTCTTCGCCTGCGGCAACTTCGCGGCCAACTTCAGGCAGATCAACGAAAACCATGTCGCCCAGTAATTCCTGAGCGTGTTCGGTGATGCCTACGGTGTAAACGCCGTTACCTTCTGAACGTACCCACTCGTGGGATGACGCGTATTTCAAATCTGACGGGACATTGCTCATCGATAATCTCCTGAAAACGTTTTAAATTTTTCTATTTCTGCTCAATTAAATACGTTACTGCACCAGCGGTTTGCCGTTACGGACAAACCCTGGTTTGGTGACTTTTACCGGCATTTCGCGATTGCGGATCTGTACAATGGCCTGTTCACCAATGCCTGCCGGAACGCGCGCCAGTGCAATACTGTAGCCCAGCGTCGGAGAGAAAGAACCGCTGGTGATCGCGCCCTGATGCGTGTTGCCTGCGACGTCGGTGAAATGCACCGGCATCTCGTTACGCAATACGCCTTTTTCGGTCAGAACCAGTCCTACAAGCTGTTCGGTGCCCTGCTCGCGCTGTCTTTCCAGTGCGTCACGGCCAATAAAGTTGCGGTCTTCCGGTGCCCAGGCGATGGTCCAGCCCATGTTGGCCGCCAGCGGTGAGACGCCTTCGTCCATTTCCTGACCGTAAAGATTCATGCCGGCTTCCAGACGCAGCGTATCGCGCGCGCCCAGACCGGCTGGTTTCACGCCCGCTGCCAGCAGTTTCTGCCAGAAATCCGCCACCTGCTCTTGCGGCAGCGCGATTTCATAACCCGCTTCGCCGGTGTAACCGGTGGTGGCGATGAAGAGATCGCCTGCCTGTACGCCGAAGAAAGGTTTCATGCCCGAGACCGCATTTTTTTGTTCGGCGCTAAACAAAGTTTCTGCTTTTTCTTTCGCCTGCGGCCCCTGCACGGCAACCAGCGCCAGATCGTCACGCACGGTCAGTTCAACGCCGTAAGGTTCTGCATGCTGCGAAATCCATGCCAGATCTTTCTCACGGGTGGCGGAGTTGACCACCAGGCGGAAATAATCTTCGGTAAGGAAGTAAACAATCAGATCATCGATCACGCCGCCGGACGCATTGAGCATGCCGGTGTAAAGCGCTTTGCCCGGTACGGTGAGTTTGGCGACATCGTTCGCCAGCAGGTAACGGAGGAATTCACGGGTACGGGCACCGTGGAGGTCAACAATGGTCATGTGAGAGACGTCAAACATACCGGCATCCTGACGCACAACGTGGTGTTCATCCAGCTGGGAGCCATAATGCAAAGGCATCATCCAGCCGTGGAAATCGACCATACGCGCGCCGCATGCAACATGTTGTTCATAAAGCTGAGTCTGCTTAACCATCTTATTCCTCATGACGAAAAGGCTGCCTGAAAGTTGAAAATGACAGGGAGCGCAAACGATACCCTTTGTTCGAACTTACCACTGAATAAGCTCACTAACCATAAGTTAAAATAGGTGGAGCAGAAGGAATGTCAGTGATTTCACAAGGGCATTGTGCAGAGTTTTTGACTGGTAAACTGGGGTTTGTGGCGCAAAATCTACAAATAAACATCAAAAGTATCGATGTTATATAACGACAAGGCCGGATTTCTCACCATTTGCAGAATGAGAAATCCGGCCCCGGATTAGAAAATGTAATGGAAAAACCTGGCTGAAATTAGATTATTTCAATCGAAGCGAATCGTCCTGTAACCACTCAGGTAAATCATTCAACCCCATCGCCTGACGGACCAGTTTCGGTTTCACGCCCGGCAGCGAATCCGCCAGCGTCAGGCCAATATCGCGCAGGAGTTTTTTGGCCGGATTGTCCCCGGCAAACAGTTCGCGGAAACCCTGCATCCCGGCAAGCATCAGCGCTGCGCTGTGTTTGCGGCGGCGCTCGTAACGGCGCAGGTACATGTGCTGGCCGAAATCTTTGCCTTCTTTTTGCAGGCGTTTGATTTCAGACGCCAGTTCTGCGGCATCCATAAAGCCTAAGTTCACGCCCTGACCGGCCAGCGGATGCACGGTGTGCGCCGCATCGCCGACCAGCGCCAGACGTTGACCGGCAAAGCTGCGGGCATAACGGCCGGTCAGCGGGAAGGTCACGCGCTCGCTTTCTACCGCGCAAACACCCAGGCGCAGGTCAAAGGTGCTGGCGAGAATTTTGTTGAACTCTTCCGGCGCCAGCGCGCTCAGTCGCTGTGCTTCCTCAGGCGATACTGACCAGACGATGGAAGACAAATGCGCATCTGCCAGCGGCAGAAAAGCCAGAATGCCGTCGCCGTGGAAGACCTGGCGTGCAACAGACTGGTGCGGTTCTTCCGTGCGGATGGTCGCCACCAGTGCATGATGACGGTAGTCCCAGAAGGTCAGAGGGATGTCGGCGTGCTGACGCAGCCACGACTGTGCGCCATCTGCGCCGACCACTAACCGCGCGGTGAGCTGGCGATCGTCATTGAGGGTAATGAATGCCTCGTTTTCGCCCCACGCCACATTCTTCAGAGTTGCCGGTGCCAGCAGGGTGATGTCGGAAGATTTTTCCGCACGTTGCCATAAAGCACGGTGGATCACCTGATTTTCAATGATGTGACCGAGATGACTGAAACCGTATTCTTCGCCACGAAATGCAATTTTACCGAAGCTGTCGCGATCCCAGACTTCCATCCCCTGATAGGCATTGGCACGCTGAGCAATGATGCTGTCCCAGACGCCGATATATTTCAGCAGGCGTTCACTGGCAGCGTTAATCGCCGAAACCCGTAAACCCGGCTGTTCCGGCAACGGTGAATCGAGATCCGGTTGCTGATTTTCCAGCACAGCAACGCGTAAACCGCTGCCCTGTAAACCACATGCCAGCGCCAGACCGACCATTCCGCCACCGGCGATAACCACATCAAAAGATTGCATAATTTTTCCTGTAAGGCTTAACGGTCTACCCAACCTAAGGTCCGGCGGGTGAACGCATCGCGTAGCGGCGTAATGCCTTCCATCGCCAGTAAACCGAGATTGCGTCCGACCATTAATGGCAGCCAGCGGTTGGCAAAGAGGTGGATCAGGCCATCGGTCACGCCGACGGTTGCCTGCTGATCGGGCTGACGGCGCTGCTGATAGTCGCTCAGTACGCGGTAACTGCCGACGTCAGAGCCCGTCATCGCCGCATTGGCCAGCGTTTCCGCCAGCGTCATGACGTCGCGCAGGCCGAGGTTAAAGCCCTGCCCGGCAATCGGGTGCAACGTTTGTGCCGCGTTGCCCACCAGCGCCAGACGGTGGCTGATATGGCTGTTGGCTTTCTGTAATTGCAGCGGATAACTGAAACGTTTTCCGGCCTGTTTCATGGTGCCGAGACGCCAGCCGAAGGCTTTTTGCAACTCGCTGAGGAACTGCGCTTCGCTCCAGTTATCGATTTCTTCTTTCGCTTCGCGCGGGTGACACCAGACCAGCGAACTGCGGCCATCAGACATTGGCAGCAGCGCCAGCGGCCCGTGCTGGGTGAAACGCTCGAAAGCACGATGGTTGTGCGGTTCGCTGGTCGCCACGTTGGCGATGACGGCAACCTGACCATAATCTTCACGCTGCCAGCCAATGTTGCAGGCTTTTGCCAGCGAAGAGTGCGAACCGTCGGCGGCCACCAGCAGTTGCGCGGTCAGCGTTTCTCCGCTGTCGAGCGTGACGCTGGCGGAGTCCTGCGAACGCGCGACATCGGTCACTTTCGCCGGACAGTGCAGCGTCACGCCGGGCGCATTTTTCAGTAAGGTAAACAGACGTTTGCCGACTTCATGCAGCTCAACCACCTGCCCCAGCGCTTCGACGCCGTAATGGGCTGCATTGAGATGCACAAAAGCCGCATGGCCGCGATCGCTGACGTGAATATCACGGATTGGCGTAGCAATTTTCGCCAGCGCAGGCCAGATGCCCACGCGAGCCAGTTGCTGACAGGTTCCCTGCGCCAATGCGATCGAGCGGGCATCGAACCCCGGATGCCCGTGGTTTTCCGGCGCAGTGGCTTCCACCAGATGCACCGGCAAACGCCCCTGCGTCAGCGAGGAAATCGCCAGCGCCAATGTGGCACCGGTCATTCCGCCGCCAACAATTACGATGCTCATATTATTTCTGCGCCGCCGCCATTAATGCTTCAATATCATCGGCTTCTTTCACTACATCGCCGGTCAGGATTTCAATGCCGGTGGCGGTGATCAGAATGTCGTCTTCAATGCGGATACCGATGCCACGGTACGCTTCCGGTACGTCAGCATCCGGCGCGATATACAGCCCCGGTTCCACGGTCAGCACCATGCCCGGTTCCAGTGTACGGCTGCGGTCAACAGAGCCGTAGTGGCCGACGTCATGAACGTCCAGCCCCAGCCAGTGAGATAAACCGTGCATGAAGAACTGGCGATGTGCCTGTTCGGCGAACAGCGTCTCAACGTCGCCTTTCATTACGCCGAGTTTGACCAAACCTTCAATCATCACGCGAACAGCGGCTTCGGTGGCGGCCTGAATACTGCTGCCGGGCCCTAACACGTCCAGCGCTTTGTATTCAGATGCCAGCACAATGTCGTAGATTTCGCGCTGTGCTTTGCTGAACTTGCCATTTACCGGGAAGGTGCGGGTGATGTCACCTGCGTAGCCTTTGTACTCACAACCGGCGTCGATCAGCACTAAATCGCCGTCGCGCAGTTCGCATTCGTTTTCGGTGTAATGCAGGATGCAGGCGTTTTCGCCGCCGCCTACGATAGTGTTGTAGGAAGGATAACGCGCACCGTGACGGGTAAACTCGTGATGAATTTCGCCTTCAAGCTGGTATTCAAACATGCCAGGGCGACACTTTTCCATCGCACGGGTATGAGCCAGGGCGGTGATCTGCCCTGCGCGGCGCATCACGCTGATTTCTTCAACAGACTTGAACAAACGCATGTCATGCACCCACGGACGCCAGTCAGTGACGGTGGCCGGTGCAGACAAGTTCTGACGGAAGCCTTTGCGCAGTTTTTCCATGGCACGGTTAACGATTTCATCGGCATAAGCGTAATCGCCCTGCGCGTGGTAAACCACATCGAGGCCGTTGAGCAGCAGATGCAACTGGTCATTGATGTCATCAAAAGGCAGCGCTTTGGTGACACCAAGCTTCGCCGGTGCAGCATCCTGCCCCAGACGGCGCCCGAACCAGATTTCAGCAGTGAGATCGCGCACGCGGTTGAACAGCACGCTGTGGTTATGATTTTCATCACTTTTGACCAGAATCAGTACCGCTTCCGGCTCGTTGAAACCGGTGAAATACC
Organism: Rahnella sp. Larv3_ips; assembly: GCF_003697865.1. Classification (NCBI taxonomy): domain Bacteria; kingdom Pseudomonadati; phylum Pseudomonadota; class Gammaproteobacteria; order Enterobacterales; family Yersiniaceae; genus Rahnella; species Rahnella sp. Larv3_ips. The sequence goes on from NZ_MJIB01000005.1 coordinate 779,502, forward strand.
AGAAATCACTGCTCTGACGATACGGGTATTCACTGTCAGCACTGCGCGGTGCTTCGGGGGCGGAAAAAATCACTGCTGCGCTGCCCGGAGCCATCCTTGCTAAAAGCGCCTGACGACGATTCTCAAATTCTTGCTGAGTCATCTCACCTGCTCTCCTGAAATCGTTTTAATGTGTTGTTATGAAACAATTCATGAAAAACTTAATGCAATGTACGCGGACTTTCCGGGGCGGTCGGCAGGCTGTGGCCAAATTCGCCAAAGCACAGAATGGCCGCCACGCGGACGTATTCCACGACTTCTTCTAAAGACTGCGCTAATTGCTCCTGATCTTCATCTTCGTCGTAACCTAATTGCGCGATGCTGCGCAAATCGTCGATGGCTTCACCGACTTCGCCTTTCACTTTGGCGAGTTTAGGTTGCATCATGCCCAGACCTAGCAGGAAATGGTTGACCCAGCCGGCCAGCGCATCCGCGCGTTCGAAGATGCTTTTTTCATCGTCAGGCATCATGATTTTGAATTCGAAACTGTCGTCTTCCAGCGTATCAGACGTCACTTTACGCAATTGCTGCAGCAAATCGGCCAGCGTATGCGGGAAGGCCATGCCTTCGTTGGTAAGATCATGCACCAGAGTCAACCAGCTACCGTCGCGGTTGCCACCGCACAGTAAACCACTGATCAGCCCGTGCATTTCTGCCGCTGTTAAAGCAACCGATTGTTGTTTCAGGTTTTGATCCAACGAATCGTAAGTAGGGTAAGTATTCTCAATAGACATGCGCATTCGCCATCGTTGGCTGGATAAGTTCGTGTTATGCTACCACCAAGGTCTGTCGTAGTACCAGATTAGCAGCCTGTGATTGGGCGTACTAAGGTGTGAATGACCTGCTCTGAACAATCGGGCAGCAGTCAGCCAGCCATGGGGTTGTAACCTGGTATTGAGATAGTTATAGTGGCGCCCGCTTCCAACATCCTGCGCCAGGTCGTAGTGGTCACGTTGGGGCGGACGAATAAATTAGCAGGAAGGTGGCATGTCTGCACAACCGGTAGATATTCAAATTTTTGGTCGCTCTTTACGAGTGAATTGTCCGCCAGAACAACAGGAAGCACTGAATCTGGCAGCTGAAGATCTTAATCAGCGGTTGCAAGATCTGAAAGTTCGCACTAGAGTCACCAATACAGAGCAACTGGTTTTCATCGCGGCATTGAACGTATGTCACGAACTTGCTCAGGAAAGGTTGAAAACTCGCGATTACGCATCCAATATGGAACAACGTATCCGGATGCTGCAACAAACCATCGAGCAGGCACTGCTCGAACAAGGCCGGATCTCTGAACGTGAAGGGGCGCCTTTCGAATAACACGCGTTGCTGACTGACTGGTCACAGGTCGTCAGAAACGGTAAAAAATTTCTCTGAGATGTTCGCCAGCGGGCCCGTCCCCTGAGCCGATAATTAGTACCAACAGAATGTGATGATCCGTAATCGGTGCGCATGCTCGGTCCGTCCGAGAAGCCTAAAGATTGCGACAGCACGTTCACCTTGAACCATGGGTTCAAGGGTTACAGCCTGCGACGGCATCTCGGAGATTCCCCTTTCTTTCGGTACATCCCATCCTGGTCAATGTATCTATGTTGCACACACCCCAGTTCGCTTCAGCAAGACAACACCTTCGCACCGAAATACGCCAACGCAGAAAAAACCTGACACCCGGGCAGCAAGCTGATTTCGCCCTACAGGCGGCAGAACGTATCATTTCGCATCCCAAAATTCAGGCAGCTAAAACAATATCTGTGTTTCTGTCTTTTGACGGTGAGCTGGATACCGCCCCGTTGATTGCGCGTTTATGGCAGGAAGGCAAACAACTTTGCCTGCCGGTTCTGCATCCGTTTTCGCCTCATCATTTATTGTTTCTGCGCTATTCGCCGGATACACCGCTGGTTCGCAATCGTCTGAAGATCCTTGAGCCACGGCTGGATGTCACGCAGGTGATTCCACTCTCACGGCTGGATATTATTCTGACGCCGCTGGTTGCGTTCGACAATCACGGGCAGCGCCTTGGTATGGGCGGAGGTTTTTATGACCGCACGCTGGAGCACTGGCAGGATGGCGGGCCTTATCCGATTGGGTTAGCGCATGACTGTCAGCAGGTCGATGCATTGCCAGCCGAACACTGGGACGTACCTTTGCCGGAAGTCATTACACCCGGAAAAATATGGTCGTGGTAAAAACCCGTCCCGGATCCTGATGCCTGCACATGACAGCGTACAACCCTTTTAAGTATGTTGTAACTAAGTCTATAAAAAACCAGCACCAAGACACACAACCCAATCAACTCATTGAAATACATGTTATTTTTCATTTATACATAGCGTTACACGCCGAAACCATTCACTCACGGACAACCTGAGCCGACACGCATACTATTCTCTCATCGGCCCCGCAGTGGGGTAGACACACAAACCAAAATTCTTGAGGAATAAACGATGAAAAAAGTATTAGCTCTGGTTGTAGCCGCTGCAATGGGCCTGTCTTCTGTCGCTTTCGCTGCTGAAACTACAGCAACTCCGGCGCCTGCTGCGACCACAACAACGGCAGCTCCGGCTCATGCCACCAAGCATAAAGCCCACAAGAAACCTGTTCAGAAAGCTCAGGCAGCCAAGAAACACAAAAAAGCAGCCAAAAAAGCGCCAGTGGCTCAGAAAGCACAAGCAGCTAAAAAACACGTGAAGCACGCTAAGAAAGCAGCTCCGGTTGCTCAGAAAGCCCAGGCTGCCAAGAAACACGTGAAACACGCTAAGAAAGCGGCTCCGGTTGCTCAGAAAGCCCAGGCTGCCAAGAAACACGTGAAACATGCTAAGAAAGCTGCTCCGGCTGCAAAAGCAACACCAGCAGCATAAGAAGTAAACCAGAAGTCTTTGTGAACGCATCTGCTCACATTTATCAAGACTGAATAATTTAACACCCGGTTCGCCGGGTGTTTTTTTCTCCAGTGTCTATCCGGAGGTACTGACAGATGATGCTGCGCCGCTACCTGTTCGAAATCACCTTTTCATCCATGATCCTCTGCGGATTGATCACCCTCTCCTTTTACTTCTGAAACGTGAAGCGCCTTCCAGGACGCTTAAACGCCTGACACGCCATTTTATGCAGACACAAAAAAACCGCCTTTCGGCGGCTTTGTCATTTATGGCTGATACGATCAGTAAAGCAAACGGGCACGAATGGTTCCCGGGATCGCTTTCATCAGCTGCAACGCGGTAGTCAGCGTCGCGATATCTGTTTCCGCATCGATAACCACATAACCAATTTCCGGGCTGGTTTGCAGATACTGCGCGGCGATGTTGATGCCCTGCTCCGCAAAAATCTGGTTGATGCTGGTCAGCACGCCCGGACGGTTTTCGTGGATATGCAACAGACGGCTGGCTTTCTCAGTGTGTGCTGGCAAAGAGGCTTCCGGGAAGTTAACCGCTGACAGTGTTGAACCGTTGTCAGAGTATTTCGCCAGTTTGCCTGCCACTTCGAGGCCGATACCTTCCTGCGCTTCCATGGTCGAACCGCCAATGTGCGGCGTCAGCAGCACGTTGTCGAATTCACACAGCGGAGAATTGAAAGGATCGCTGTTGGTCGCTGGCTCTTCCGGGAAAACGTCGATCGCCGCACCGGAAAGATGTTTGCTGCGCAGTGCATTGCACAGAGCAGGAATGTCGATGACCGTGCCGCGCGAGGCGTTGATCAGCAGCGCGCCCGGCTTCATCTGCGCCAGCTGCACTTCAGAAATCATGTCTTTTGTCCCGGCGGTTTCGGGCACATGCAGCGTCACGACGTCGCTGGTATTGAGCAGTTCCTGCAACGAAGCAATTGGCTGCGCATTCCCCAACGGCAATTTGCTTTCGATGTCGTAGTAGAACACGCGCATCCCGAGGCTTTCTGCCAGGATGCCCAGCTGCGTACCGATATGGCCGTAACCGATGATACCCAGACGTTTGCCGCGTGCTTCAAATGAACCGACGGCCAGCTTGTTCCAGATACCACGGTGCGCTTTCGCATTCGCTTCAGGAATACCGCGCATCATCAGCAACATTTCACCCAGCACCATTTCGGCTACTGAGCGGGTGTTAGAAAACGGTGCGTTGAACACCGGAACACCGCGACGCGTGGCGGCTTTCAGATCAACCTGATTGGTCCCGATACAGAAACACCCAACAGCCACCAGTTTTTCTGCTGCCTGGAACACTTCTTCGGTCAGCTGAGTACGCGATCGGAGTCCAACAAAGTGCGCATCACGAATCGACTCTTTCAGCGATTCAGTATCTAAAGCACCTTTGTGAAATTCAATATTGGTGTAACCCGCGGCACGGAGTGTATCAACCGCACTTTGGTGGACGCCTTCCACTAACAAAAATTTAATCTTGTCTTTCTCAAGTGATACTTTTGCCATTTCCCGACCCTATATTTTCTGGCTGAATTCGAACTGCGAGGTGATTGCTCACAGCCAACATAACAAAAAATCCGCCATCATCAATACAAACGATTGCCTGCCAGGCAGCAGAAGGCTCACCGTGCCTGTTGGTTTTTAGCATTTCATGCTGGTTAGATTTTACAGCGCCAGACGTTCAGGAGGAGAAATACTGAAATGTGACATAAGTCACCAAATTAAAGCCTTTGAAGAAAAGATGATTCAACCAGAAAATTATCATCTTCATAACATTGCGTTATGACAGCGGGATGACAAGGCGGAGGCTGGCTGCTTTGGGCTAAAGCAGCCAGATCTTCTGCTTATATCGTCATTACTTCAGTTTAACGGTTTTCACGCCTTCGGAAGTCCCGACCAGCGCCACGTCTGCGCCACGGTTGGCGAACAGGCCGACGGTCACCACACCGGCAATGCTGTTGATCTTATTTTCCATCGCGACGGCATCCAGAATGTTCAGGTTATGCACATCGAGGATCACGTTACCGTTATCTGTCAGCACATTCTGACGGTATTCCGGCAGGCCGCCGAGTTTCACCAGCTCACGTGCAACATAGGAGCGCGCCATCGGGATCACTTCCACCGGCAGCGGGAATTTACCCAGCACATCGACCTGCTTGGAGGCATCCACAATACAGATGAATTTTTTGGCAATCGCCGCAATGATTTTTTCGCGGGTCAGCGCTGCGCCGCCGCCTTTGATCATTTGCATTGAACCGTTGATTTCATCCGCGCCGTCGACATACACATCCAGCGAATCGACTTCGTTGCTGTCGAAAACATGGATGCCAAGGCTTTTCAGTTTTGCGGTAGACGCGTCGGAGCTGGAGACTGCGCCTTCGATCTGGCCTTTGATGGACCCCAGTGCATCAATGAAATGCGCGGCGGTGGATCCGGTACCAACACCGACAATGGTGCCCGGCGTAACGTAATCCAGTGCGGCCCAGCCAACTGCTTTCTTCAATTCTTCCTGCGTCATAATGGCTTCTCTGTCTGATAACCCGAAAGTGGCGTGAATAGTTCGGTGAAACGAATTGTGCCGGTGATTATAAAGCATGTCCCGGCAGATTGGGCAGCCAAGAGCGTGACCAGCTCACACTTATTAAGTGCAATTGCGCTGCAAACACCAAGATTTTCCTCACCACAAAAACTGACAAACTGTGGCATAGTGTCCGGATAATATTGAACCCAAGGGACAGAACTCCGATGAAACGCCCGGACTATAGAACGTTGCAGGCACTGGACGCGGTCATCCGTGAGCGCGGTTTTGAGCGCGCCGCACAGAAGCTTTGCATCACACAATCGGCCGTCTCTCAGCGTATTAAGCAACTGGAAAATTTATTCGGCCAACCGCTGCTGGTGCGTACCGTTCCACCCCGCCCGACCGAGCAGGGACAGAAATTACTGGCCTTGCTGCATCAGGTGGAATTGCTGGAAGAAGAGTGGCTGGGCAGTGACAGCAACAGCGACAGTAATGATACGCCACTGCTGCTTTCGCTGGCGGTCAACGCCGACAGTCTGGCGACCTGGCTGTTACCGGCGCTGAAATCGGTGCTGGTCGACTCCCCTATCCGCCTGAATTTGCAGGTCGAAGATGAAACACGCACGCAGGAACGTCTGCGTCGCGGTGAAGTGGTCGGTGCGGTGAGTATTCAGCCACAGCCACTGCCGAGTTGTCTGGTCGATCAACTGGGCGCGCTGGACTATCTGTTTGTCGGTTCCAAACCCTTTGCCGATCGCTACTTCCCGAACGGCGTCACCCGCTCCGCCTTGCTGAAAGCGCCTGCGGTGGCGTTTGACCACCTCGACGATATGCATCAGGCCTTCCTGCAACAGAACTTCGATTTGTCGCCGGGCAGTGTGCCGTGCCATATCGTTAACTCGTCGGAAGCCTTCGTGCAGCTGGCGCGTCAGGGCACTACCTGCTGTATGATCCCGCATCTGCAAATCGAGAAAGAACTGGAAAGCGGCGAACTGATCGACCTGACGCCAGGCCTGTTCCAGCGCCGTATGCTTTACTGGCACCGTTTTGCGCCGGAAAGCCGCATGATGCGTAAAGTCACCGACGCGCTGCTGGCCCACGGGCATCAGGTTCTGCGCCAGGACTGACCTTCCTGCTCACCCAAAAATGAAAAAACCCGCCTGAGCGGGTTTTTCATTTCTAAAGAATCATTCTTACTGAGCAGGTGCAGGTGCGGGTGCTGCGGGTGCCTGAGGCTGCAATTCGAACACCACATCGACCTGATCGTCGAAGTGAATGCTTTGCTGCTCGTAGGTTTGCGCGACGTCGCTCTGCCCTGCGGCTTCGGCGGTTTTATACATGCGCGCCACCGGCATCGGCTGGTAGTTAGCCACGTGATAACGGATGCTGTAGACCGGCCCCAGCGTGGTGTGGAAACCTTCGGCCAGCGATTTTGCCTGCTGCGTGGCGTTATCAATGGCTTTCTGACGCGCTTCATCGCGGAAACGATCCGGATTCGCCACGCCCAGCTCAACGGCACGCACTTCATTCAGACCGGATTTCAGCGCGCCATCCAGCAGTTCATTCAGTTTATCCAGCTGACGCAAGGTGACCTGAACCTGACGCACGGCGCGGTAGCCTTTCAGCTGTGACGTTCCGTCTTTCAGGTAGTCATACTCCGGCTGAGTACGTAAATTCGCTGCATTGATGTCTTTCTTCTCAATGCCGTTTTTCTGCAGGAAAGCAAAGTACTCTGCCACTCGCTCATCAGCCTGTTTCTTGGCGCTGGCGGCATCTTTCGCAGAGACGTTCACTTCAATCGCCAGCGTGGCGATATCCGGCGTGGCGTCAACGCTCGCCGTTCCTGAGGTCACGACGTGCGGCCCGGCAGGTAATTCTGCCGCCTGCAACGCCAGCGGTAATGTCCCTAATCCCAACATCGCTGCAACAGTCAATGCTTTCAGTTTCACAGTGCCTCCATTAATCATCAAAGATATGGCAATAAACGTATTAACTGCGAAACCGTAGCATAATCCGTTACAACAGAAACTAAGATTAGTGACAAAAACTTACTCTGTCATAAAACTTAAAAGATCCCGGTCTGGCGCGCCAGCTGAATAGCGATTCCCCACATGATGGTGCCGACAACCGCGTTAATCACCCGCTGTACTTTGCCAGTGTTAAGCCAGGGAGCGAGCATGGCCGCGAGGATCGCCAGCCCGAAGAACCAGATAATGGATGCGCTGACTGCGCCGAGTGCAAACCACGAGCGTTCATCTGCGTTCAGGCTGCCGCCCAGACTGCCGAGCACCACAAACGTATCGAGATAAACGTGCGGATTGAGCCAGGTGACGGCCATCATGCTGACCACAATTTTCCAGCGGCTTTGCTTCGCCACTTCCGCCTGCGCCAGTTCAGGATTTTTGCTGAATGCCGTACGAAATGCGCCCCAGCCATACCACAGCAAAAATGCCACGCCGCCCCAGCTCACCAGCAACAGCAATGTCGGGGATTGACTCAGCAGCGCGCTGCCGCCAAAGATGCCACCGCAAATCAGCGCAATGTCGCTCAGGGCGCATAATCCGGCAATCATCAGGTGATACTGACGGCGGATGCCCTGGTTCATCACAAACGCATTCTGCGGGCCGATCGGTAAAATCATCGCGGCGCTCATCGCCAGTCCTTGCAGGAAAATTGCCAGCACGTTGTTATCCTTCAAACAGTCATTAACAGAGAATGCGCGCAGTGTAAGGGCTTTGCAGCCATAAGAGGAAATGGATAATTCTAATCACCCATTAGAACGGCTTATCATCAAGCCGGTGATATTTCAGGCATGAAAAAGGCGCCCGCAGGCGCCTGAAAAAATCTGAATCCGGAAAGGATCGGTTAGTCGAAAGTGCGTCGTTCTTCCTGCGGCTGGGTTGCCGCTTTCGCCACCTGATAAAGGTGAACATCCATCTGCGGGTAAGCAATATTGATGTTGTTTTCATCCAGCGCGCGTTTGAACGATTCCAGCAGATCCCATTTCACGCTCTGCGCATCACCGTTGCTGGTCCAGGCGTACACGATGAAATTCAGGGTTGAAGCCGCCATTTCGTTCAGGCGAACCACAACGTCTTTATCTTTCAAAACACGCGGGTCGGCGGTCACGATATCGGACAGGATCTTCTTCACCAGATCAACGTCAGAGTCATAACCCACGCCGATGGTCAGGTCGATACGGCTGGTCGGTTCGCGTGAATTGTTGATGATGTTACCGGCGATGATTTTACCGTTTGGCACCACAATGATTTTGTTGTCCGGTGTGCGCAGGGTGGTCGAGAAAATTTGTACCTGAGTCACCGTACCGGCCACACCGCCGAGATCGACATATTCACCGGCACGGAACGGACGGAAAATCACCAGCAGAACGCCCGCCGCAAAGTTAGACAGCGAACCCTGCAATGCCAGGCCGACGGCCAGACCGGCGGCACCGATGACCGCGATCACGGACGTGGTTTGCACGCCAATCCGCCCCAGCACCGCAATCAGCGTGAACGCGATAATTGCGTAGCGCACCATGGCGGAAAGGAAATCGGAAACCGTGATATCAATGCCACGAACTTTTAAGACCCGGCTGACGGCACCGGAAACGATGCGGGCGACAATCATCCCCACAATCAGAATAAAGATTGCCGCGACGATGTTGACGGCGTAATGCAGCAGTAAAGCCTGATTTCTCACCAGCCAGTTTCCCGCATTGTTAATGCTGCCCACAACGTTCAAATCATCCATTTAAAGTACCCCAAAAAAATACCCTGACGGGTTTTAAGAAACCAAAGCTGCCCGATTAACGGGCAGCAACTGTACTTAAAGGTTAACTAACAATGCGATGAAGTGCCAATTTCCGGGGCAATATCCCCGTGAAATTAGGAATTTGCAGGGTGATTTTTCAACGGCTCCGGCGTTTTGAACGCCTGCAGAGGACCACGTCCGGTGAGCGTAAAGGCTGAAATGACGGTGAACGTCAGCGCCACCAGACCGAGGATAAGATAAGTCCCGTGGAAACCGATACGGTCATACATGTTGCCGGCGAATACCGACATAAACATGATCGCCACCTGTTTGAAGAAGCAGAAGGTCACCAGATAAATCGTCGCGGAGAAACGCACTTCAAACACCGACGTAATGTATTTGAAGCAGCCGACAATCAGGAACGGCACTTCAAACATGTGCAGGGTTTTCAGCACCACCACTTCAACCGGCGAAGAGGCAAAGGAGGAACCGATGATGCGCACCGACATAATCATCCCCGCCAGCAACAGCGCATTTTTGCCCCCGATGCGGTTCACGATAAGCGGCGCGAAGAACATGATGCAGGCATTCAGCAGTTCGCCCATGGTGGTGACATAACCGAAGACCCGTGTTCCTTCTGATGAAGACGCAAAGAACGAGGTAAAGAAGTTGGCAAACTGCTGATCGAAGACGTCATAAGTGCAGGAGACGCCAATAACATACAGCGCCAGGAACCACAGTTTGCGGTCCTTGAGCAGTTCAAGGGCAATCTTCAGGCTGAACGGTTTGGTATTCGCGCCCAGATCGTTAGCGACGCGGGCGCTGGAGGTGACTTCCGGTTTGGCGATCAGCAACAGGATCGCGAGGATCACCGCACAGCCGGAGCCAAGCCAGAACACAAACTCATTGTTGATGGTAAACATAATGCCGACCACCGACGCGCACAGCGCCCAGCCGACACACCCGAACATCCGCGCACGACCAAATTCGAAGCTGCTGCGACGGCTGACTTTCTCAATGTAGGCTTCAATGGCGGGCGCACCGGCATTGTAAATCAGCCCGAGATAGATGCCGCCGACCACCGATCCGAGATAAATATTCACTTTCAGCAGCGGGCCGAACACGTAGATAAAGAACGGCGCAAACAACACCAGCATGCCGGTAATGATCCACAACAAATGCTTTTTCAGCCCCAGTTTATCTGAGAGTAAACCGAACACCGGCTGGAACAATAATGAGAACAGCGAGATGCTGGCGAAGATAATGCCGGTGTCACTTTTACTGATCTGATTGATGTCATGCAGCCAGATCGGGAAGAACGGGAAATATGCCCCCATGATGAAAAAGTAGAAAAAGAAGAACAGCCCGAACATCCAGAAATTGGTATTTTTCATGTAATTCATTTGCAGTTTCCTTGCGACTGAATGCTGCGCCGCAGCGTATTAACGCCACGGCGCGGGATGTCAGATGCGTTTCCAGGTGAAGGCGTAATGGTACTGACCGGCGGTCAGCAGGAAATCCGGGCTGACGCTCGGGCTCCACGAATCATCGCCGCCGACCCCCATATGGAAGCCGTCGATGTTCAGCCAGGTGCCCTGCTCTTCACGCAACAGGTGGCGATGGCTGGTGTCCATCAGCTGTTGCAGGCTGTAGCGGCTCAGGCCAAAGTGGAAATTGCCGCGCAACTGCCATCCGGCGTAATCAAGCTCACGGGTGTTCTGGCGTAAACCACTTTCCGTCGGGAAGACGTAAGGTGTGTACAGATCGCCCAGCGGCAGCGTCCAGCGCCCGTGCAGGGCAGCCAGACGGCGGTCCGGGTAGTTTTCATGCGGCCCGAGGCCCAGCCAGCTCGCTTTTTCGGCGGTGTCTGCCAGCTGACAGGTCAGCCCGATACGCCCCGGTGACGGGACGTTCGACGCCACGCGCACATCCACACTGATATGCAGTTCGCCCTGATTGTCGATGCGGTACGTTTTGCGGCTTAACAGGCGCGTTTCCTCTCCCGCCAGGAAAGCGTGCGTGGTGACGATAGCCACGCCGTCCTGCAACTGATCGGCGGAGATATTCAGCAGACGCGATCCCAGCTGATACATTCCGGCGGCTTTCCAGCGCTCCACCCAGGCATTCGGATCGATTCGCGTGACTTCGCTGACGCCGATGTCGTTATCCACCGGCGCACGGACAAACTGATCACGCAGCGCCGAAAGCAGGCGCGGCGTTTCGCCATCAAACCATTGCTCCAGCAAACCGCTTTGCTGACTGAACTGCCAGCGCTGCGCGCCATGTACCACAGAAATCACATCGCCCTGCTGATCCAGAACCGGCGCAGCGGCGGAGGTTTTCTCCGGCACCGGCAGGCTGAGCGCCAGCGGAAGTTGCCACTGATCCCATGCGGTGCGATGTCCGGCTTCTGACCACGCGGTCGCCTGCGGCTGATGCACCGCGACGTTCAGCCACAAATCCCCTTCCGCCTGCGGAATATCCCCCAGATTCAGAGTTTGTTTGCCGTTCGGCGCGATATTGAGCACGGCTTCGCCCTGCGACACCACTTCGCCGTCACGTTCAATGCGCCAGACCAGCTGCTCGTTATCGCTGTGGCGGAACAGATATTCGCTCTGAATGTCCACCGTCAGCGGCGAGGTGCCGGTCAGCGTGAACTGGAAGAACTGCTGCGCGCGCTGCGCTTCGAACAAGGAAGGATGGGGCGTGCGATCGGCAAATACCAGACCGTTCATGCAGAACTGACGGTCGTTTGGCGTATCGCCAAAATCACCGCCGTAAGCCATATAACGCTCGCCGTCTTCGCCGGTGCGCAGCAGACTTTGATCGACCCAGTCCCAGACGAAACCGCCCTGCAGACGCGGGAACTGGCGGAACGCTTTCCAGTATTTGTCGAAGCCGCCAAAACTGTTACCCATCGCATGGGCATATTCGCAAAGGATCAGCGGACGCGTTTCGTCGGGCATGCTGATCCATTTTTTGATAGACCATTTAGGCACCGCCGGGAACGGCTGGTCCTGCTCAACGCGGGAATACATCGGGCAGATAATGTCGGTTGCCGCGCTGTTGGCGCCGCCGCCTTCGTACTGCACCGGGCGGGTCGGATCGACAGATTTGATCCAGCGGTACATCGCGTCATGGTTTGCGCCATGGCCGGATTCATTGCCCAGTGACCAGATGATGATGCACGGATGGTTGCGATCTCGCTGAACCATGCGCGTAACACGTTCGCTGAAGGCGTTGAACCACACCGGATCGTCCGACAGACGGTTCATCGGCTGCATACCGTGGGTTTCAATATTGGCTTCATCGACCACATACAGGCCGTATTCGTCGCACAGTCTGTACCACAACGGATGGTTGGGATAATGCGAACAGCGCACGGCGTTGAAGTTGTGCTGTTTCATCAGCACGATGTCGCGACGCATGGTCGCCTCGTCCATCACCTGACCATTTTCAGGATGATGTTCGTGGCGGTTAGTGCCGCGGATCAGCACCGGCTGGCCGTTCACTTTCAACAGCCCGTTACTGATTTCCACCTGACGGAATCCGACGTCGCAGGCTTCGGCTTCAATAAGCTGACCCTGCGGAGAAATCAGCGACACCACCGCACGGTAAAGCGCAGGTTGTTCCGCGCTCCACAATGCTGGCTGGCTGACCGGCAGACGCAACGTGGTGCGGTCATACGCGGCTCCGCGTTCATCAATGATGTCGCTGCCGAGCGGTTGCTGATGTTCTGCGATCGATTTGTCGCCCTGCCAGAGCTGCACGCGCACCTGATAATCAGCCGCGTTTTCCTGCGGCACGGCGGCGCTGAACTGCACTTCCAGTTCGGCCTGCGTAAAGCCGTGGAACAGATGCGTGCGCACCTGGTAATCCGTGATCTGTTCAAAGGGTTTATGCAGCAGGCTGACGTCACGGAAGATCCCGCTCATGCGCCACATGTCCTGATCTTCCAGATAGCTGCCGTCGCTCCAGCGCAGCACCATCACCGCCAGACGGTTTTCACCCGCCTGCAATACGCCGCTGAGATCGAACTCCGCCGGTAAACGGCTGTCCTGCGAATACCCGATCCACTGGCCGTTACACCATAAATAGAAGGCAGAATTGACGCCGTTGAACACGATGCGCGTCTGGCCGCTGTTCAGCCATGCGTTATCCACAGAAACTGTGAGCGAGTAACAACCGGTAGGATTTTCTTCGGGCACAAACGGCGGATTGACCGGAATGGGATACTGAACGTTGGTGTAAATCGGCGCATCATACCCGGCAAGTTGCCAGTTAGACGGCACCTGCACGCGGTCGGCTCCCGCCAGATCCTGCTTCAGCCAGTGTTCAGGCACCGCTTCGGGGCGGGTGAAATAGCTGAAGGTCCACTCACCGTTCAGCGGGCGGATATTCGGCGATGCACTGCCCTGACTGGCCTGGGCTTCATCCCGCCAGCTGTTGAATGGCGGGTGCGCCGCAAGGCGGTTGTACTGCGTGGATGCCGGTTTTTCCCAGTCACGACGGGCCAGAACGGCGGCCAGTGATGACAGTTTTTCGTCCGCTGATGTACTCATCATTTATCCTCTGCAAAATTGTTATGCGCTCACAATATAAGTCAACATGCGTAACATAGCGCAGTAAGTAAAGCAGAGGGGTGCAGGAAAGGGACGCGGATCACAGATTCCGCGTCGGGTCGTTCAGATTTTGAGAATTACAGCGCGCTGAGCTGACGTGCGATGCGGATCAGCTCCTGCGATAACGCTTCCTGAGAAACGCTCGCTTCGCCGACAGGTGCCGTGGTGTGGCGTTCAACCAGCGATGTCGGCAGCAACAGCGATGAACGGCGGCTGTCGCCATGGGTATGCAGATGATCAACCAGGCGGTTGACGCTTTCATGCCCCAGCAGGCGGAAATCCTGTTTGATGGTACTGAGCGGCGGGAAGAAAAAAGCGCTGTCTTCGGTATCGTCATAGCCGATAACCGAAATATGCTCCGGTACGCGCAGGCCGAATTCGTGCACCGCGCGCAGCACGCCCAATGCCATCTGATCGTTAGCCACCAGAATCGCGGTAGGCCGCGCAGGCTGGTTCAGCAATAACAATGCCTGCTGGTAGCCGGATGCCGCACTCCAGTCGCCGTGCTGAACCGCGCAGGGCGTCACCTGATGCTTTTTCAGCGTCTCCAGCCAGCCTTCATAGCGCAGCCGCGCAGAAACAGACTCCAGCGGGCCGGTCAGCACGGCAATTTGCTGATGCCCGAGCGCCAGCAGATGCTCAACGCCCTGCTCTGCGCCGCAATGCGGATCGAAGAGAATTTTAAACACATCCGCCTGGGGATCCACATCCAGAAACAGCGCCGGCAAGGTGCCGCACATCTGCGCAATGGCATCGGCACTGTCGTTCGACAAGGGCACGTTGATCAGGATGCCATCGACGCGCTGTGACATCAGCTCGCTCACCGCCGTCCGGCAGGCGGCGAGGCTCAGATTGTCGGTCATCGAAATCACCACGTTAAACCCTAACTGATTCGCGCGGGTCTTGACCGCAGACGCAATCTGCGACGGCGCATGCAGCGCCAGTTCAGTGGTCGCCAGCCCCAGCGTATAACTTTGTTTACCGGCCAGCTGCTGTGCAACACGGTTCGGCACATAGTTCAGCGCCGCCATCGCCTTCTCGACTTTATCGCGGGTCTTTGACGAGACATGCGCCGCCTGATTGAGCACGCGCGAAACGGTCTGATAGGAAACACCGGCGTGGCGCGCAACATCATCCAGGGTGACAGATTTTGGCTTCATGGCTCTCTCTTCGGGGATTCAGGCGGGATTGTGTATGACGGGCTATTGTGGCCGGAAAGCAGACAATAAAAAAGGGGCCGAAGCCCCTTTGGTTAGGATCCTCACATTCCGGTGGTCAAGCACCGGAAGCGTAAGAATTACAGTACGTCGATTGCGTTCAGTTCTTTGAATGCCAGTTCCAGGCGCGTCACCATGGAAGACTGTGCAGAACGCAGCCATACGCGTGGGTCATAGAATTTCTTGTTAGGTTTGTCCGCGCCTTCCGGGTTACCCAACTGACCTTGCAGGTAAGCTTCGTTTTTCTTGTAGAACTGCAGGATGCCGTCCCAGTTAGCCCACTGGGTGTCGGTATCGATGTTCATTTTGATAACACCGTAGCCTACAGATTCTTTGATTTCTGCTGCAGTAGAACCGGAACCGCCGTGGAACACGAAGTTCAGGCTGTTGTGTGGCAGGTTGTGTTTCTTGCACACGTATTCCTGAGAATCACGCAGGATCGTTGGAGTCAGTTTCACGTTACCTGGTTTGTAAACACCGTGTACGTTACCGAATGACGCAGCGATAGTGAAACGCGGGCTGATTGCGTTCAGTTTTTCGTATGCGTAATCAACGTCTTGTGGCTGAGTGTACAGTGCAGATGCATCCATATGGCTGTTGTCCACGCCATCTTCTTCACCACCGGTACAACCCAGTTCGATTTCCAGAGTCATATCGAGTTTTGCCATGCGAGCTAAATACTTGCTGCAAATTTCGATGTTTTC
This sequence comes from Rahnella sp. Larv3_ips, assembly GCF_003697865.1. Classification (NCBI taxonomy): domain Bacteria; kingdom Pseudomonadati; phylum Pseudomonadota; class Gammaproteobacteria; order Enterobacterales; family Yersiniaceae; genus Rahnella; species Rahnella sp. Larv3_ips. The sequence continues at coordinate 795,248 of NZ_MJIB01000005.1, forward strand.
TTCCAGAGATTCTTCAGACAGGTCGATCATGTGAGAAGAGAACAGTGGTTTGCCGGTTTTAGCAAAGTGAGCTTCACCCGCGTCCAGCAGACCGTCGATCCATGGCAGCAGTTTTTTCGCGCAGTGGTCGGTGTGCAGAATAACTGGCACGCCGTAATGTTCTGCCATCTGGTGCACGTGGTGCGCGCCAGAGATTGCGCCCAGGATTGCCGCGCCTTGTGGCACGTCAGTTTTCAGGCCTTTACCTGCGATGAACGCAGCGCCACCGTTAGAGAACTGAACGATAACCGGGGAACGGACTTTCGCAGCAGCTTCGAGAACGGCGTTGATAGAGTCGGTGCCTACGCAGTTAACTGCTGGCAGAGCAAATTTGTTTTCTTTAGCGATAGCGAAAACTTTCTGTACATCATCACCAGTGATAACGCCTGGTTTTACGAAATCAAAAATTTTAGACATAGTTCTTTGTCCTGTATTCGTCGGCCGTAGATGGATTGAATCGGTTTGCTATGTCGCGCGAGTTCCACTGTGCAGCCCCTCGCGCGGCAAAGAAGAACAGGAAACCCTATGCTTCCTGTTCAGGGTTCATTACTTCTTAGCACGCTCTTCCAGCATCACAACCGCTGGCAGTGCTTTCCCTTCAACGAACTCCAGGAATGCGCCACCGCCAGTGGAGATATAGGAAATTTTGTCAGCGATACCGAACAGGTCGATAGCCGCCAAGGTGTCGCCGCCGCCTGCGATAGAGAAACCTTCGCTATCAGCAATGGCCTGCGCCACAATTTCGGTTCCTCTGCGGAAGTTAGGGAACTCGAACACGCCTACAGGACCATTCCACAGAATGGTTTTAGCGTTTTTGATGATCTCAGCCAGGCGGTAAGCAGACTCGTCGCCCATGTCGAGAATTTGTTCGTCATCTTTGATGTCTTTGACAGACTTCACGGTAGCAACGGCAGTTTCAGAGAACTCAGTGGCTACACGAACATCCGTAGGAACCGGAATGTCGCAAGTTTCCAGCAGTTTGCTTGCGGTATCCACCAGGTCAGCTTCGTACAGGGATTTGCCGACGTTGTTGCCTTGTGCGGCAACGAAGGTGTTAGCGATACCACCGCCAACGATCAGCTGATCAGCGATTTTGGACAGGGAATCCAGAACGGTCAGTTTGGTGGAGACTTTAGAACCACCAACGATAGCCACCATCGGGCGTGCCGGGTTACCCAGCGCTTTGCCCAGTGCTTCCAGCTCTGCAGACAGCAGAGGGCCCGCACAGGCGATTGGGGCAAATTTGCCCACGCCGTGGGTAGAAGCTTGCGCGCGGTGCGCGGTACCGAATGCATCCATCACATAGATGTCACACAGTGCAGCATATTTTTTAGACAGTGCTTCGTCGTCTTTCTTTTCGCCTTTGTTAAAGCGAACGTTTTCCAGAACAACCAGCTCGCCTTCGGCAACTTCCACGCCATCCAGATAATCTTTCGCCAGACGAACTGGTGATTTCAGATGTTCTTTCAGGTAGTTAACAACCGGCAGCAGAGAAAACTCTTCGTTATATTCGCCTTCAGTCGGACGACCCAGATGCGAGGTAACCATCACGCGTGCGCCTTGTTTCAGGGCAATTTCGATGGTAGGTAAAGAAGCGCGGATACGTGCATCTGACGTTACTTTGCCATCTTTAACCGGCACGTTCAGATCCGCACGGATCAATACGCGCTTACCTGCTAAATCCAGATCGCTCATCTTAATAACAGACATGGTGAATCCTCTCGTTGATTCTCTTTAAAGTTGCTTGAAGGCGGTTTCGGCCAGAGAGGCCGGAACAACCGTACTAGAAACCGCTAGCGGACATTGCCAATGTTGTATCCAACATTCGGTTAGCAAAACCCCACTCGTTATCGCACCAGACCAATGTTTTTATCAGGTGCTTTCCACTTACCCGCGTTTGCGTTCCATCTACGATGGCGCTGTGGGGATCATGGTTAAAATCTGTCGAGACTAATGGTAGTTCGGTATAGTCAACTATACCACGAAAAGCACCTGTTGCGGCCTTTTGCAGCAGCTGGTTCACCTCCGCTACCGTCACAGAACCCTCGACAAATACGCTCAGATCAATGGCTGTGACATTGATGGTCGGCACGCGCACGGAGATCGCTTCAAAGCGATCGCAGAACTTCGGCATGATGCGCGTGATCCCTGCGGCAAGCTTGGTATCCACCGGAATAATGGACTGGCTGGCAGCGCGCGTACGGCGTAAATCCGCATGGTACGCATCAATAACCGGCTGGTCATTCATTGAGGAGTGGATGGTTGTCACCGTGCCGGACTCAATGCCGTAGGCATCATCAAGCAGCTTGATCACAGGGATAATACAGTTGGTGGTGCAGGACGCATTGGAGACAATGCGGTGCTGACGTTCGAGCAACTGGTGGTTCACACCGTAAACGACGGTGGCGTCAAGATCATGACCGCCCGGATGCGCGAACAGAATTTTTTTGGCCCCGGCCGCAAGCTGGGTTTCGCCGTCTTCGCGGCTGCCGTAAACGCCGGTGCAATCAAGCACCACGTCAATGCTCAGTTCGCCCCATGGCAACTGGCTGGCATCTGGCTGATGGAAAAGACGGATTGAGTCATCGCCGACGTAAAGGTTTTCACCTTCCTGGCGGACATCCCAGGCGAAGCGCCCGTGGCTGGAGTCGTATTTGAGCAGATGGGCCATCCCTTCAGGGCTGGCGAGTTCATTGATAGCGATAACGGAGATTTCCGCCCGACGCCCGGATTCGTATAACGCGCGCAATACGCTACGGCCAATGCGACCAAAGCCATTAATTGCAATACGTATTGGCATACTTCTCCCTGTTACACGGTTGTTACTCAATATCAGTAACACCTATAGTAATGCAGCGTGCGTTTACGGTGAATCACCATCATCATCTGCCCGCACGATAGGTACAGCAGAAAAATATCGGTTTCCGACACGTTAACAGCGTGGTCACGACGTTAAGCTCAATTAGCCTGACTGAAACGGTTCAGCTGAGAATAAACCAAACCCTGTCTAAAAGGAATAATTCCCCGAATTTCGCTGTGCGAATCGCGTCAATCGCTTAAAAAAACGTCATGCAAATCCGCGTATTCACAGTGATTTTACTTTTTCATCACCTTTCGAACAGTGATTATTCTCAAAAACCGACAGATTGAAACACTTTCAGAAGGGTGCGAGTTTACCGGGGTTTGCGCCAGAAGGGTTTGACCTGTGTCATTTGGCGGGAAAACGGCGTGCCACCCTTCCATTTTGACGTAAAAAAAAAGCACCCGAAGGTGCTTTTAAGAACTCGTTATGAGCAGAATTACTTCAACAGCGCCTGTGCCTGAGCAACGACGTTGTCGACAGTGAAACCGAACTCTTTGAACAGCAGGTCTGCCGGAGCAGATTCGCCGAAGCTGTGCATACCGATGATTGCGCCATTCAGGCCCACGTATTTGAACCAATAGTCAGCGATACCTGCTTCAACCGCAACACGTGCAGAAACGGCTTTCGGCAGGACAGATTCACGGTAAGCCGCATCCTGTTTGTCGAAGGCATCAGTAGATGGCATGGACACAACGCGTACTTTAGTGCCCGCTGCCGCCAGCTTATCAGCCGCTTCCACGGTGATACCGACTTCAGAACCGGTCGCAATCAGGATCACTTCCGGCGTACCGTCGCAATCTTTCAGGATATAACCGCCGCGTGCCACGTTTGCCAGTTGCTCAGCGGTACGTGGTTGCTGGGTCAGGTTCTGACGGGAGAAGATCAAGGTAACCGGGCCGTCGTTACGCTCAATCGCGTATTTCCATGCCACGGCAGATTCAACCTGATCCGCCGGACGCCAGGTGCTCATGTTTGGCGTCACACGCAGGCTGGCGATTTGCTCAACCGGCTGGTGCGTCGGGCCGTCTTCGCCCAGACCGATAGAGTCATGGGTGTAAACGAACACGTTGCGGATTTTCATCAGCGCAGCCATACGCACGGCGTTACGCGCATATTCGACAAACATCAGGAAGGTCGCAGAGTACGGCAGGAAACCGCCGTGCAGCGCGATACCGTTGGTGATGGCGGTCATACCGAATTCACGCACACCGTAATGGATGTAGTTACCCGCCTGATCGTCGCCGATAGACTTGGAACCAGACCACATAGTCAGGTTACTTGGTGCCAGGTCAGCAGAGCCACCCAGGAATTCAGGCAACACTTTACCGAAAGCTTCCAGCGCATTCTGAGACGCTTTACGGCTGGCGATGTTGGCAGGATTAGCCTGCAACTCTTCGATAAATTTCTGCGCGTCAGCTTCCCAGTTTGCTGGCAACTCGCCGTTCACGCGGCGTTTGAACTCTTTTGCCAGTTCAGGGTGGGCTTTTGCATAGGCTGCGAATTTCTCATCCCATGCGGCTTCTTTAGCCTTACCGACTTCTTTAGCATCCCACTGCGCGTAGATATCCTGTGGAATTTCAAAGGCAGCGTATTTCCAGCCCAGTGCTTCACGGGTTGCGGCCACTTCAGCAGCACCCAGCGCCGCGCCGTGCACATCATGCGTACCGGCTTTGTTCGGCGAACCGAAACCGATCACGGTTTTGCACATCAGCAGGGAAGGTTTATCGGTGACGTTGTGTGCTTCTTCGATAGCCGCTTTGATGGCGTCAGGGTTGTGACCATCCACGCCACGCACGACGTGCCAGCCGTAAGCTTCGAAACGCGCTGCGGTATCATCGGTGAACCAGCCTTCAACGTGGCCATCGATGGAAATACCGTTGTCGTCATAAAACGCGGTCAGTTTCCCGAGTTTCATGGTACCGGCCAGTGAACATACTTCGTGAGAAATACCTTCCATCATGCAACCATCACCCAGGAACGCATAGGTCTGGTGGTTAACAATGTCGTGGCCTGGTTTATTGAATTGCGCAGCCAGCGTGCGTTCTGCAATGGCAAAACCGACGGCATTGGCGATGCCCTGACCCAGCGGGCCGGTCGTGGTTTCTACGCCCGCGGTATAACCGTACTCAGGGTGGCCTGGGGTTTTGGAATGCAACTGACGGAAGTTCGCCAGTTCGCTGATTGGCAGATCATAACCTGTGAGATGCAGCAGGCTGTAAATCAGCATTGAACCGTGACCATTGGACAGCACGAAGCGGTCGCGGTCAGCCCAGTTAGGGTTGGTCGGGTTATGGTTCAGGTAGTCACGCCAGAGGACTTCGGCAATGTCAGCCATGCCCATAGGGGCGCCAGGGTGGCCGGAATTCGCTTTCTGCACGGCATCCATACTAAGTGCGCGGATTGCGTTCGCAAGCTCTTTACGAGAGGACATGTTCTACTCCAGGTCGGATTAATAAAGCAGTCAAGGAAGTCATTTTCTCAGACTCGGCATTAAATCGGCAATCTCTAATCACTCACGTGATGAAGTTCACAGAATACGCTTTTAAATCAGTGCGTTTTTTCGGACTTACACTATAGATCGGGCACTGCGAAAATCCTACCTTAACGCTATTCTTACAATGAGAGCCTGTTTTGGGCTGCATTACCTGTTTTGTTCACTTTTTCTGGGAATCTGAATTGATGAAATTTCGTCCTGTTATGTTGAGCCTGTTGGCCACCACGCTGATGAGCGGTTGTGCGACAGTGAATACCGATACCTTAATGCAATCCGGCGCACAGGCGTATCAGGCTTACACCCTGAGCGATGCTGATGTGAAAACCCTCAGCGTCCAGTCCTGTGAAGAAATGGATAAAAAAGCGCAAATCGCGCCAGACAGCAGCGAATATGCTCAGCGCCTGAAAAAAATCTCGGCGGCACTGGGTGATAACATCAACGGCACGCCGGCCAACTACAAGGTGTACCTGACGAAAGACGTCAATGCCTGGGCGATGGCCAACGGCTGTATTCGCGTTTACAGCGGTCTGATGGACATGATGAACGATAACGAAGTTGAGGGCGTGCTCGGCCACGAAATGGGCCACGTCGCACTCGGCCACACCCGCAAAGCCATGCAGGTGGCGTACAGCGCTACCGCTGCGCGTTCCGCGATTTCCTCGCTGGGCGGCGTCAGTGCCACCCTGTCGCAATCACAACTGGCGGATCTGGGCGAGAAATACGTTAACGCACAGTTCTCCCAGAAGCAGGAATCTGAAGCCGATGATTACTCGTTCGATCTGCTGAAAAAACGCGGCATCGATCCAACGGGTCTGGCGACCAGCTTTGAGAAACTGGCAAAACTCGATCAGGGCAGCAGTATTGGCTGGTTTGACGATCACCCTTCTTCAGAAGCCCGTGCAAAACATATTCGCGAGCGTATTGCCGCTGGCAAATAATATAAAAAAAGAGATGCATGATCAGGTGCATCTCTTTTTTTACTTCATAAAATACTTTCTGAAAATTCATTAATTTTCCAATTAAATAAAAGTACTCTGCACAGAATCTGAAAATAATTCCCTTGCGTCTGTTTTTCTCGCTTAGTGACTTTGTTTGGTTATTCTTCCTGCGCATTATTTTTATTTAACTGTCAAAGGAAGATGGATTATGAAATGTCGTATTACCTCAGTCGCGCTAGGCGTGGCTTTATTATTAAGTGGCTGCCAGAACGGATCAGTCAATACCGACGCATTAATGAAGTCCGGTTCGGATGCTTATAAGGCGGCCACACTGACCGATCAGGATGTCAGGAATATGACCGACGGCGCCTGTAAAGCCATGGATTCTGAATCAAAAATTGCCTCAACAAAAAGCAAATACACCAAACGCCTGAATAAAATCGCCAAAAATCTCGGCGACAACATCAACGGCACACCCGCGAATTATAAAGTTTACCTCACCAGCGACGTGAACGCGTGGGCAATGGCGAACGGCTGTATCCGTGTATACAGCGGGCTGATGGACATGATGACCGACGACGAAGTCGAAGGCGTACTGGGCCACGAAATGGGCCACGTCGCACTGGGCCATACCAGAAAAGCCATGCAGGTCGCCTACAGCGCCTCTGCCGCACACAATGCTGCGGGCGCCGCCGGAGGTGTCGCCGGGCAACTTTCCAGTACCCAGCTGGCAGATCTGGGTGAGGAACTTATCAACGCGCAGTTCTCGCAGAAACAGGAATCTGACGCGGATGATTATTCTTATGACTTGCTGAAAAAGCGCAACCTGCCGACAAAAGGGCTGGTAACAGCATTTGAGAAGCTGGTGAAAATGAGCGCTGGCAGTGAGAAGAGTTTATTCAGCTCGCATCCGCCTTCACAGGAACGTGCCGATCACATGAAAGAGCGTATGGCTCAGGATAAATAACACCTGTGGCAAAATGAATGGCAGCGCAGAGCTGAGTAAGCTCTGCATTTTTTTATGAGCCACAGAGTGTTCAGCCGTGGTGAAACCTGTCCGGACTCGCGGAACGGGAGATAAACAAAGGCAATAAAATAACCGGGAAGATGAGTTTTTTATAAAATTCATGAATTGATTTCAATTTAAACATTCATGATAAAAATAAAAAAGGCACCAGAAAGGTGCCTTTAAAATAGATGACAGCGTCTGACAATCAGCCTTTTTTTGAAGCCTGCACGTGCAGCATTTCCAGCGCCAGTGTCGCAGCGGCCAGAGCGGTGATTTCTGACTGGTCGTAAGCTGGAGCCACTTCCACGATATCCATACCCACGATATCCAGGTCCAGATCTTTCAGGCCACGAACCAGTTTCAGCGCGCGATCAGAAGTCAGGCCGCCGATAACCGGTGTGCCCGTGCCCGGTGCGTGCGCCGGATCCAGACAGTCAATGTCGAAGCTCAGGTAAACCGGCAGATCGCCGACGATCTGCTTCACCTGCGCCAGAATATCATCCACGGTGCGGTCGTTTACTTGTGCAGCATCCAGAACGGTGAAGCCCAGATTTTTATCGAATTCAGTACGGATGCCGATCTGCACTGAGTGGTCAGCATCGATCAGGCCTTCGTTCGGCGCATGGAAGAACATCGTGCCGTGGTCGAATTTGCTGCCGTTAGAATAGGTGTCAGTGTGGGCATCGAAATGCACCAGCGCCATTTTGCCAAAGTGTTTGGCGTGTGCGCGCAGCAGTGGCAGGGTCACGAAGTGGTCGCCGCCGAAAGAGAGCATACGCTTGCCGGATGCCAGCACTTTTTCTGCATGCTGTTGCAGTTTGTCTGTCAGATCCTGTGCATCACCGAAGTTAAACACCAGATCACCACAGTCGATGACATTCAGACGATCGCGCAGATCGAAATCCCACGGCCAGCGCTGACCTTCCCAGGCCAGATTCACAGAAACCTGACGGATAGCCGCAGGGCCAAGGCGTGCGCCTGAGCGACCAGATGTGGCCATGTCGAAAGGAATACCGGTGATGACCCAGTCAGCTTCCGCGGTGTACGGCTGGAAGTTCAGCGGAAAACGCAGAAAACCAAATGCGTTGGAAACCAGAGAGTTATCAGGCTGATTGCCTAAGGTGCTCACTAATTTGCTCATAAACAATGTCCTCTTTTAACATCGTTGTGACGCCTGCTGCGACACAACGTGATGAAGTATAGATGAAAAAAAATCCCCATCGCGTCGTTAGCCCGACGAGAAAGGGATTTATGGAATTCATGCTGCGCAGCAAAAGACGCCCGTTGGCGCGAATTTTACCTTAATCCGGCTTAGCTTCAAGCCGGCTTACTTTCAAACCTGATGAGTGCGCACGCTTACTCGTCTTCTTCCAGATACGTGTAACCGTATAAACCGGCCTCAAACTCTTCAACAAACTGTGCCTGCAAATCGGCATCCAGATCGGTTTCTTTCACCTGATCGCGGAAGCGGGCCAGCAGAACGTTCGGATCCAGCTGAACGTATTCCAGCATGTCGGCAACGGTATCGCCCTCATCGGACTGCTGCACCTCAATGCTGCCGTCAGGGAAGACGAACACGTCCACCGCGGCGGTATCACCGAACAGGTTGTGCATGTTGCCGAGAATTTCCTGATAAGCACCGACCATAAAGAAGCCCAGCACTGGCGGATTTTCCGGGTCATACGGAGGCATCGGCATGGTGGTCGCCACGCCGTCGCCATCGATGTAGTGATCGATAGTCCCGTCGGAGTCACAGGTGATGTCGAGCAGCACAGCGCGACCCACCGGCGGTTTATCCAGACCTTCCAGCGGCAGAACCGGGAACAGCTGATCGATACCCCACGCATCCGGCATTGACTGGAACAGCGAGAAGTTGACGTACAGTTTGTCCGCCATACGTTCCTGCAATTCGTCGATGATCGGACGGTGTGCACGGTTGCTCGGATCCAGCTGATCCTGAATTTTGTTGCAGATATTCAGGTAGATGTCTTCCGCCCAGGCGCGCTGCGTCAGATCCAAAATCCCGTGCGCATATTGCGAATGAACATCGTGCAGATCCATCTGGCTGTCATGCAGCCATTCACGCAGCGAACGGCGGTTTTCCGGATCGTGCATTTCATTCCAGGTATCCCACATGCTGCTGAGCGCACGTGGCGCATCAGCTTCAGGCTGAACCGGATCTTTAAACTCGTTGCGCTCAACGCCGATGATGTTCGACACCAGCACGGTGTGGTGCGCGGTGACGGCACGGCCAGACTCGGTGATGACCGTCGGATGCGGCAGGCCGTGTTCATTACAGGCATCGCCGATCCCCCAGATCACGTTGTTGGCATATTCGTTCAGGCCGTAGTTCACCGAGCAGTCAGACTGCGAGCGGGTCCCTTCGTAATCCACACCCAAACCGCCGCCAACGTCGAAGCACTGAATATTGACGCCCAGTTTGTGCAGTTCCACATAGAAACGCGCAGATTCACGCACGCCGGTGGAAATATCACGGATATTCGCCAGCTGAGAACCCAGGTGGAAGTGCAGCAGTTGCAGGCTTTCCAGACGCCCTGCGTCACGCAACATTTCAACCAGTTGCAGAACCTGAGATGCCGCCAGACCGAATTTGGATTTTTCGCCGCCGCTGGACTGCCATTTGCCCGAACCTTGCGAAGACAGACGCGCACGCACGCCCAGACGCGGGATGACGTTCAGACGTTCCGCTTCTTCCAGCACCAGCTTAATCTCAGTCATCTTCTCGATAACCAGATACACCTTGTGGCCGAGCTTCTCGCCGATCAGCGCCAGACGAATGTATTCACGGTCTTTATAGCCGTTACAAACAATCACCGAACGGGTCATGCCCGCATGGGCCAGAACCGCCATCAGTTCAGCTTTCGAACCGGCTTCCAGACCCAGCGGTTCGCCGGATTCCACCAGAGATTCGATCACGCGGCGATGCTGGTTAACCTTGATCGGGTAAACCAGGAAGTAGTCACCCTCATAGCCGAACGATTCACGGGCGCGTTTAAACGCCGCGTTAATCGAACGCAGACGGTGCTGCAAAATTTGTGGGAAACAGAACAGCGCTGGCAGACGTTGGCCGTCCTGCTCGCGCATGTCTTTCACCAGTTGCGCCAAATCCACGCGTGCGGAAGGGACGTCCGGATCCGGGCAAACACTGATGTGGCCCAGTTCGTTGACGTCATAATAATTGTTACCCCAATAGGCAACGTTGTAAGTGCGCAGCATCTTGCTGGCATCACGATCGTTCACGGCAACCTCCTGCATGGAGCGCAAAGAAACGGTATCGCCCGCATGTGACGGACGGTGGGACTGGATGTCATCAGACATAGGTAAATCCTCTTTCTACACTGACAACATGGCCAGCCACTATCGCAGTAACAACAGGCGAGAACAACCCGCAAGGCTGGCTTTCAGACAGGATAAAAACCTGCGAGCCAGGGTTCGCAAACTGTTTTTCACTCATGTGATTATAGAATTCATCATTAGACTCCGTGGAACGGGTCAGAAGAAACCAATAGGAATAATGCCCCTAAGGTTGCAGGCTACGTCAGTTTTTATGGGGGAAGCGGCTGTTAACCGGCCCGATTTGGCTGAGTAGCGTCCGGATGTCGCAAACTGAGCTGTCTATAGTCAGGCTGCATAAACGCGGCTGTCCGGCGGACAGAGTGTTTATAACATCGGATTGATGACAGAAATTTTTCAGAAAGGCGTGCAGCAGCAATGAACAGTGTCTGCCGGGGATGCTGTTGAAATGTAACAATCGGTAAAAAGTGGGTCATTAACCTAACCACCTCCACACGTGCCACGCATCACCCGCGGGCATTCGAGCTGAGAAAACAGTAATTACTGGGATACGCTGGCGTCGAGAAAGTGCCGGGCGCGCGCCGTTTATACCGGCAACCTGCTGTAAATGCAAAATGAAAATGCGGCCGGGATGGTTTCAGCACGTGAATATCACTGCCATGGCGCACAAAAACGCCATCTTCATCACAAAAATGACTGGCTTTCAGAACACCTGCTATCCTAAAATAGCCGTCCAGATGTTAATCCGTCCGTAACACCCCCCGACCATTCGCATTACAGGGGATCAAGGATTGACCGTCAAACTGCTTCAAGGCTTTGCCTTATGGGGACATGCAGGACGCATTGCGACAATGGCGAGCATAGCTCCTCATCTGCCAGTCTCCCCAGTGCTATGCAGTGATATCTAACCCGTCGTATGAAGGTAAAGAACATAATGGCTAAACACCTCTTCACGTCCGAATCAGTTTCCGAAGGACATCCAGATAAAATTGCTGACCAGATTTCCGATGCCGTACTGGACGCGATTTTAGAACAAGACCCGAAAGCACGTGTTGCATGTGAAACTTATGTCAAGACCGGCATGGTCCTGGTGGGCGGTGAAATCACCACTTCCGCCTGGGTCGACGTAGAGGAAATCACCCGTCAGACCATCCGTGAAATTGGCTACGTCAATTCTCAGATGGGCTTCGATGCCAATTCCTGTGCCGTACTGAGCGCTATCGGTAAGCAATCGCCGGACATCAACCAGGGCGTTGACCGTCAGGATCCGCTGGAACAAGGCGCGGGCGACCAGGGTCTGATGTTTGGTTATGCCACCAACGAAACCGACGTGCTGATGCCAGCACCGATCACTTACGCACACCGTCTGGTGCAGCGTCAGGCTGAAGTCCGTAAATCCGGCACCTTGCCATGGCTGCGCCCTGATGCGAAAAGCCAGGTCACTTTCCAGTATGACGAAGGAAAAATTGTCGGTATCGATGCGGTTGTGCTGTCCACTCAGCATTCTGAAGACATCGCGCTGAAAGAGTTGCAGGAAGCGGTGATGGAAGAAATCATCAAACCTGTTCTTCCGGCAGAATGGCTGAACGCGGGCACCAAATACCACATCAACCCGACTGGCCGTTTCGTTATCGGCGGCCCTATGGGTGACTGCGGTCTGACCGGTCGTAAAATCATCGTTGATACCTACGGCGGTATGGCCCGTCACGGTGGCGGTGCGTTCTCAGGTAAAGATCCGTCTAAAGTTGACCGTTCAGCGGCTTACGCTGCGCGTTACGTTGCGAAAAACATCGTGGCTGCGGGTCTGGCCGATCGTTGTGAAATCCAGGTGTCTTACGCCATCGGCGTGGCGGAACCGACTTCCATCATGGTGGAAACTTTCGGTACCGGTAAAATTTCCAACGAGCAACTGACCTTACTGGTGCGCGAGTTCTTCGATCTGCGTCCATACGGTCTGATCCAGATGATGGATCTGCTGCACCCAATCTACAAAGAAACCGCTGCATACGGTCACTTTGGTCGCGAACATTTCCCTTGGGAAAAAACCGACCGTGCCGCTCAGTTGCGTGACGCTGCAGGTCTGTAATTCCCTTTTCAGACAATTCTGCCTGCCTGACCCTGCCCTTGTGGCAGGGTTTTTTATTGCTCTTTTTCCGGTAAAAAGTCTGAAAAAATCGTCCGCGCCTTGTTCAATGAAAACGGTTACAGATAATAATTCGTTATTAACCAATGCATTATTTCAATAGGTAAAAGTTTGAAACAGAATTTTGATTGATATATATCAATTTATGCACTATTAATTGGTCTGCTTAACCCCTTCCTGCTTTGCATCTCTTTGAATCCCTTCCAAAACAACAATCCTGAACATCGCTATTAGTGTAAACGATTACAACACTGTGACCGGGTTCACGTTAAGCTGGGAGCAGGGTTAATAACATAACAGCCTAAGCATTATTACAAACACTAAACGATTGCACTATTTTGGAGACCGGATGAACAACTCAACGTCGACCAAAGGAAAACGCTCAAACAAAAGCGTGACTTTCTTTGTCTGTTTTCTCGCTGCACTGGCCGGGCTTTTGTTCGGTCTGGATATTGGTGTCATCGCTGGCGCACTGCCCTTTATCAGCCATGATTTTCAGATCACTAACCATCAGCAGGAGTGGGTGGTCAGCTCAATGATGTTTGGTGCTGCGGTCGGTGCGGTCGGCAGTGGCTGGCTCAACTTCCGTCTGGGGCGTAAATACAGCCTGATGATCGGCGCAGTGCTGTTCGTTGTCGGTTCACTGTGTTCCGCCTTCGCGCCAAACACTGAAGTGCTGATCGTCGCCCGCGTGCTGCTGGGTTTGGCGGTGGGTGTTGCGTCTTACACCGCGCCTATTTACCTGTCAGAAATCGCTCCCGAGAAAATCCGTGGCAGCATGATTTCCATGTACCAGCTGATGATTACCATCGGTATTCTGGCGGCGTACCTGTCCGATACCGCTTTCAGCTACACCGGCGCATGGCGCTGGATGCTGGGCGTGATCACCATCCCTGCCCTGCTGTTGCTGGTCGGTGTGTTCTTCCTGCCGGACAGCCCGCGCTGGCTCGCCGCACGTGGCAATGACGACAAAGCCCGCCGCGTACTGGAAAAACTGCGTGACTCCACGGCGCAGGCGAAAAGCGAACTGGATGAAATCCGTGAAAGCCTGAAAGTTAAACAGAGCGGCTGGGGTTTGTTCATCAATAACAAAAACTTCCGTCGTGCGGTCTACCTCGGGATTTTGTTGCAGGTGATGCAGCAGTTCACCGGTATGAACGTCATCATGTATTACGCTCCGAAAATCTTCGGCATTGCCGGTTTCGCCAGTACCTCGCAACAGATGTGGGGCACGGTGATCGTTGGTCTGGTCAACGTTCTGGCGACCTTCATTGCCATTGGTCTGGTTGACCGCTGGGGTCGTAAACCGACGCTGAAACTGGGCTTCCTGGTGATGGCTGTGGGCATGGGTATTCTGGGGACAATGCTGCATATCGGCGTGGAATCAGACTTTGCGAAATATTTCTCCATCGCGATGCTGCTGATGTTCATCGTGGGCTTCGCCATGAGTGCCGGTCCGTTGATCTGGGTACTGTGTTCTGAAATTCAGCCGCTGAAAGGCCGTGATTTTGGTATCACTGTCTCTACCGCGACCAACTGGATTGCCAATATGATCGTCGGTGCCACCTTCCTGACCATGCTGGAAAGCCTGGGCAACGCCAACACCTTCTGGGTGTACGCCGCGCTGAACGTGGTCTTCATCTTCATCACCATTGCGTTGATCCCTGAGACGAAGAACGTTTCTCTGGAACACATCGAACGCAATCTGATGAAAGGCGAAGCACTGCGCGACATCGGTAAGTAAGCGTCAAATTCCTCCCCTGCAAAGGGGAGGAATTCCATATTGCATCTCTCCCCCTGCAGATTTATCCTTCGCCAGATGAAAACCTCACGTCTCCCCATCGCCCTGCAACAAGCGGTTATGCGCTGCCTGCGGGAAAAACTCCAGATGGCAAATCAGTTTTTTGGCACCGACTATACGGAACCGGAAATCACCTACCAGCAACGCGGTACCAGCGCGGGCAGCGCGTACCTGCAACACTGGCAAATCCGGCTGAATCCGGTGTTATTACAGGAAAATCAGCAGCCTTTTATTGATGAAGTGGTGCCGCACGAACTGGCGCACCTTCTGGTTTACCGCCGGTTTGGCCGCGCGCCGGCCCCGCATGGCAAGGAGTGGCGCTGGATGATGGAGCATGTGCTTGGCGTCAGCGCCAGCCGCACGCACAAATTCGAAGTGGCGTCCGTACAGAGTAAAACCTATCCGTATTTATGCGCCTGTCGCGATCACCATCTGACCGTGCGCCGCCACAATAAAGTGATGCGCAAAGAGTCGGAATATCGCTGCCGTCATTGCGGCGAGCTGTTACATTTCAATGCTAAAGGCACCACTAATGGCTGAAATTTCAATCACTCAATAGCATCAATGTCCGATTGTCACGCCGCGCCGCATCCGTTACCCTTCCGACCTTTTCACATCAGGTCATTCAGAAACATGTTTCGCAAAACACTTTCAGCCTTTCTGTTTATCGCAGTACTCGCACCGGTCAGCGCCTTCAGCCAGTCCGGCAACGCCATCAATAATTTCAGCCAGGCCAAAGCCGCTGCGGTGAAAATCAATCAGGGTGCCCCCTCTTTTTATTGCGGCTGTGACATCAGCTGGCAGGGCAAAAAAGGCACGCCTGATCTCAAATCCTGCGGGTACGCGGTGCGCAAAAGCGAACAACGCGCCAGCCGGATCGAGTGGGAGCACGTGATGCCCGCATGGCAGTTTGGCCACCAGATGCAATGCTGGCAGGATGGCGGTCGTAAAAATTGTGCGAAAAACGCCGGTTACCGTCAGATAGAAACTGACCTGCACAACCTGGAACCGGCGATCGGCGAAGTGAACGGCGACCGCAATAACTTCATGTACAGCCAGTGGAATGGCGGCGAAGGCCAGTACGGGCGCTGCGAGATGAAAGTCGATTTCAAAGCCAAGGCCGCTGAGCCGCCAGCCCGCGCCCGTGGCGCCATCGCCCGCACCTATTTCTATATGCGTGATCAGTACAAACTGAATCTTTCCCGCCAGCAAACCCAGCTGTTCACCGCGTGGAACCGTCAGTATCCGGTGACGGCCTGGGAATGTGAGCGCGATAACCGTATCGCCCGTGTGCAGGGAAATCATAACCCGTACGTTCAGCAGGCTTGCGCTGAGCGAAAAGGCTAACTTAGTATTAAACACATCATCAGGGCACATTAGCTCGCGACAATGCGGGCTAATCACGACAAAATAGCCCGCTCAAACACGTTAAGGACAGCTGCCACACATGCGCATCCCCCGCATTTATCACCCGGAAACATTGACCGCCCACAGCGACATTGCGCTGTGCGAAGACGCCGCTAACCACGTCGGACGCGTTCTGCGTATGCAGCCCGGTCAGGCGATTCAATTATTTGACGGCAGCAATCAGGTCTTCGAGGCCAGCATTACGCAGGTGGATAAGAAGAGTGTGCGCGTCAGCCTGAGTGAAGGTGTGTTGTCGGACAACGAATCACCGCTGAATCTGCATCTCGGACAGGTGATTTCGCGCGGCGACAAGATGGAGTTCACCATTCAGAAATCCATTGAGCTGGGGGCGAACACCATTACGCCGCTGTTCTCGGAACGTTGCGGCGTCAAACTGGACGGCGAACGTCTGGAGAAAAAATTGCAGCAGTGGCAGAAAATCGCCATTGCCGCCTGCGAGCAATGTGGTCGCAACCGCATCCCGGAAATTCGCCCGGCGATGCAGCTCGAAGCCTGGTGTGCCGAGCAGGATGACAGCCTGAAGCTGAACCTGCATCCGCGCGCCAGTCACAGCATTAATACCCTGCCGCTGCCGGTGAAACATGTTCGCCTGCTGATTGGCCCGGAAGGCGGTTTATCCGCCGACGAAATTGCAATGACCTCCGGCTACGGATTTACTGATATCCTGCTGGGACCCCGCGTTCTGCGTACAGAAACCACAGCACTCACCGCGATAACGGCCTTACAGGTTCGTTTCGGCGATCTGGGTTAAGAGGAGACCAAATGATTAAGCTTGGCATCGTGATGGACCCGATTTCATCCATCAACATCAAAAAAGACACCAGTTTCGCTATGTTGCTGGACGCGCAGAGTCGTGGTTACGAACTGCACTACATGGAAATGAATTCCCTGTATCTGCGCGGAGGCGAAGGCCGTGCGACCACTAAAAAGCTTAGCGTGAAGCAGGATTACGACGGCTGGTATGAGTTTGGTACTGAGCAGGATATCGCCCTGCAGGAACTGGACGTGATCCTGATGCGTAAGGATCCGCCATTCGATACCGAATTCATTTATGCGACTTATATCCTCGAACGCGCTGAAGAAAAAGGCACGCTCATCGTCAACAAACCGCAGAGCCTGCGCGACTGTAACGAAAAGCTGTTCACCGCATGGTTCCCGGAACTGACGCCGGATACGCTGGTGACCCGCAACTCGGCACAGCTGAAAGCCTTCCACAAAGAACACACTGACGTGATCCTCAAGCCGCTCGACGGCATGGGCGGCGCGTCTATTTTCCGTCTGAAACCGGAAGACGCGAACGTCTCTGTGGTGATCGAAACCCTGACCGAACACGGCAGCCGTTTCTGTATGGCGCAAAACTACCTGCCAGCGATCAAAGACGGTGACAAACGCGTGCTGGTGGTCGATGGCGAACCGGTGCCTTACTGTCTGGCACGTATTCCTGCGCAGGGCGAAACCCGTGGCAATCTGGCCGCCGGTGGCCGTGGTGAAGCGCGTCCGCTGAGCGAAAGTGACTGGGCGATTGCCCGCACCGTCGCGCCAATCCTTAAGCAGAAAGGCCTGATCTTTGTCGGTCTGGATATCATCGGCGATCGTCTGACCGAGATTAACGTCACCAGCCCAACCTGTGCGCGTGAAATCGAAGCCGCCTTCCCGATCTCGGTGACCGGCATGCTGATGGATGCCATTGAAAAGCGTCTGGCTGCGCGCTAACGTTCTTTGCTACACGATGGCGCGGCTGGCTGCGCCATCATTTTCCTGAGGTTAACCATCCTGCATACCATGAATCTACAACATCACTTTCTTATTGCGATGCCCGGGCTGGATGAACCCCAGTTCAAACGTTCTGTTGTCTATATCTGCGAACATAATGAAGATGGCGCAATGGGTCTGGTGATCAACAAGCTGGTCGATGATTTCACCATTGAAAATGTCCTCGATAAGCTGGATATCAGCCCGGAACCCCGCGACCCGACTATCCGCCTCGATCGTCCGGTGTTTTCCGGCGGCCCGCTGGCCGACGATCGCGGTTTTATCCTGCATACGCCGCGCGAAGGTTTTGGCTCCAGCATTCGCATCTCTGACAGCACCATGATCACCACCTCCAAAGACGTGCTGGAAACACTGGGTACGCCGGACCAGCCAAAAGATGTGCTGGTGGCGCTCGGTTACGCCGCATGGGAACAGGGACAGCTGGAAAAAGAACTGCTGGATAATGCATGGCTGACCATTGAAGCCAGCAGCGATATTCTGTTTCGCACACCCATTGCCGACCGCTGGCGTGAAGCCGCAAAAATGATCGGCATTGATGTGAGCCAGCTCGCCACCCACGCAGGGCACGCATAATGGCTAACCGCACGGTTTTTGCCTTCGACTTTGGTACCAAAAGTATCGGCCTGGCCATTGGTCAGGAAGTCACGGGCACCGCACGTCCGCTGACCTCGTTTAAAGCGCAGGACGGCACTCCCGACTGGCAGAAGATTGAAAAACTGCTGAAAGAGTGGCTGCCGGATGTCGTGGTGGTTGGCCTGCCGCTGAACATGGACGGCACCGAACAGCCGCTGACCGCCCGCGCGCGAAAATTTGCTAACCGTCTGCATGGACGGTTTGGCGTCCAGGTAGAGCTGCACGACGAACGCCTGAGCACCGTGGAAGCACGCGCCGATTTGTTCGACCGTGGCGGTTTTCGCGCACTCGACAAAGGCAGCGTCGATGCCGCTTCTGCGGTGATCATTCTGGAAAGCTGGTTTGAAAAGCAATGGAGTCAGTCCTGATCTTGCGCCAGTAATCCGGCACTCTGTCGCTGCTGGCGGCTTTGTGCAAAAGTCTGCATTCCGGCCTGAGCGCCGGTTTGCAGGATGTCGGCCAGCTGATGGGTTTTCCCCTCCCTGATCAAATTGCACACCGCTGGCGTCGATGTCAGCACCTCAAACAACGCCACCCTGCCCGCTTTTTTATCTTCGCCTGCCTTTGTCAGCACCAGTTTCTGCGCAACCACCGCCCGCAAACTGCCCGCCAGTTGCGCCCGCACAAACGCTTTTTCTTCAGCCGGGAACACGTCAACCATCCGGTCGATAGCCTGCGTCGCATTGCGCGTATGTAAGGTCGCCAGTACCAGATGCCCGGTTTCCGCCGCCGTCAGCGCCAGCCGGATACTGTCGCTGTCCCGCAGTTCGCCGAGTAACAGCACATCCGGATCCTCACGCAGCGCACCCCGCACGGCTTCGCCGAAGGAACGCGTATGCAGCCCGAGTTCGCGCTGCTGGATCAGACATTGCCTGCTGGTGTGAATGAGCTCGATAGGATCTTCCAGCGTAATGATATGGCGCTTTACATGGCTATTCAGATGATCAATCAGCGCCGCCAGCGTGGTGGATTTACCGCTTCCCGTGGCACCGGTGACCAGAATCAGGCCATCCTCCTGCAAGATGATTTGCTGCAAGATTTCGGGCGCCAGCAGCATGTGCAGATCGGGGCAACGCGCCGGGATTGGCCGCAGCGCGGCAGACAGCCCGTGCCATTGGCGGAAAACGTTGAGCCGCATCCGTACACCACCGCCCAGCGTCAGGGCTTTATCGACCTGTCCGGCCTGTTGCAGCGTCTCCTGTTGCGCGTCGTCCAGCCACTGGACACTGAACGCCTGCATCTGCGAAGCCTTAAGCACCGGCATGTCGTCGCAGCAACATAATTCGCCATCAATGCGCAACATCGGCGGATAGCCGGTACAAAGGTGCAGATCGGAGGCATTTTGCTTTACACTACGCACCACTAATCCATCAATATCCATGTTGAAATCCTCCTGAGTCCCTATGAGCCTTAGTCAGCAAAACGCTATTGCGCAGAATTTACAGAATGTCCGCGAGAAAATCGCAGCCGCTGCACAGCTTTGCGGCAGGCCTTCAGAAGAAATTACCTTGCTTGCAGTGAGCAAAACCAAACCTGCGAGCGCTGTCGAAGAAGCGATCGCTGCCGGTCAGTACGTGTTTGGTGAAAACTACGTGCAGGAAGGGGTGGATAAAATCGCCCACTTCGCCGGGCATCAGCCTGCGCTGACCTGGCACTTTATTGGCCCTCTGCAATCGAATAAAAGCCGTTTAGTGGCGGAAAATTTCGACTGGTGCCACACCATTGATCGTCTGAAAATCGCCCAGCGCCTCAACGATCAGCGCCCGGCGGGCTTGCCGCCGTTACAGGTATTGATTCAGGTGAACATCAGCGATGAGGCCAGTAAATCCGGCATTCGCGTGGGTGAAATCACCGAACTGGCGACGCAAATCATGGCGATGCCCAACCTGACGCTGCGCGGTCTGATGGCGATCCCTGCTGCAGAAACCGATTATGCACGGCAAACCGAAGTCTTCGGTCAGATGCGCGACGCGCTGAACACCTTACAGGCTGTCTGCCCGCAGGCCGATACGCTGTCCATGGGCATGACCGATGATATGCCCGCCGCGATTGCCGCAGGCAGCACCCTGGTTCGTATCGGTACCGCCATTTTTGGGGCCCGTGATTACAGCGAAAAGCAATCACCGGCCTGAGGCGGTTTACTGCTTTACTCTTGAATGGCTCAATGAAGTCCCCATAAAACGAGGAGCACTTATGCAACACCGTAAACTCTGTTTCATCGGCGCAGGTAACATGGCTGGTGCGATCATTTCGGGTCTGGTCGAAAGTGGTTATCCGGCGACGCTTATCAGCGTCTGTGCCCCGTCGACCACACATCGCGATGCGCTGGCTGAAAAGTACGGCGTGAAGAGCAGCAGCGATAACAGTGGCTGCGCCAAAGAAGCGGATGTCATTGTGCTCTCAGTCAAACCACAAATGATGGCTGACGTGTGTAAAGCACTGCAAAAAGACGTGGATTTTGGCGGCAAACTGGTACTGTCGATTGCCGCAGGCGTCAGCGTCGCTCGTTTTTGTGAGTTGCTGGGTGAGGATCTGAACATTGTGCGCATCATGCCGAACACGCCATCCCTTGTCGGGAAAGGCATGAGCGGGCTTTACGCACCTGAACAGGTTTCACAGGCAGACCGCGATTACAGCGGTGAACTGATGACCGCGGTCGGCAAAATCTGCTGGGTCGATACCGAAGAAGGTATCAACCACATTATTGCCGCCGCAGGCAGCGCCCCGGCCTATTTCTTCCTGTTTATGGAAGCAATGCAGGCTGAAGCGCAGCGTTTAGGTTTCAGCGCAGATGCCGCACGGATGCTGGTTGAACAGGCCGCCAGCGGCGCGACCGCGTTAGTGGCTGCCAGCCCGGACACGCCATTGTCACAACTGCGTGAGAATGTGACCTCCAAAGGCGGCACCACCTTTGAAGCACTGAAAGTTTTCACCGATCGCAAATTACCGGAGATTGTCTCCGTGGCCATGCAGGCCGCCATTACCCGCGCGCAGGAAATGGAAAAACTGTTTTAATTTACATATCAAAGGTAACGCATGTTAACGCTGACTTTCCTGGTCAACACATTGATTGACCTCTACGTCATGGTTTTACTGCTACGCATCTGGATGCAGTGGGCTCGTACTGATTTTTATAATCCGTTTTCTCAGTTTGTGGTGAAGATTACTCAACCGGTCATCCGGCCATTGCGTCGGATTCTTCCACCGCTTGGGCCGATTGACAGCGCGAGCTTGTTGCTGGCTTTCATCATTACCACGCTGAAATTGCCGTTATTTTTCCTGATCAAGTACGGGGTTTTCCCGTTAGAACCCATCATGTTACTTGTGGGTCTGATTAGCCTGGTGAAGGCTGCCGGGTTATTGGTCTTCTGGTTAATTATTATCCGTTCACTGATGAGTTGGGTAAGCCAGGGGCGCGGGCCAATGGATTTTCTGCTGATGCAGCTTACTGAACCTCTGATGGCACCCATTCGCCGCGTTTTGCCGGCCATGGGCGGGATTGATTTCTCAGCGATGATTGTGATTTTGATTCTCTATATGCTGAATTATCTCGGTATGGATCTGCTCGGCGGGCTTTGGACGCAGGATTTCTTCACCTCGAATGCCCTGCTCGCTCAATGACATCAGGACCCTCCCCGGTTTACTGGCAGTCAGACGACCTGGTTTTGCGGCTGGTTATCCAGCCCAAAGCCAGCCGTGACAGCCTGGTCGGTTTGCATGGCGACGAACTTAAAGTCGCCATCACCGCACCGCCGGTTGACGGTCAGGCGAATACGCACCTGGTGAAATTTCTCGCCAAACAGTTTAAAGTCGCCAAAAGTCAGGTCAGTATTGAAAAGGGCGAGCTGGGCCGCCATAAACAAGTCCGCATTATCCATCCGCAAAATATCCCGACTGAGGTCGCGGTACTGCTCGCAGAATAACGTTTACGTCAGGACTCTCCCATGCAGAAAGTCGTATTAGCTACCGGCAACGCCGGTAAAGTGCGTGAGCTCGCACATCTTCTGGCCGATTTCGGGCTGGACGTGGTCGCGCAAACGGAACTCGGTGTTGAATCGGCAGAAGAAACCGGTCTGACGTTCATTGAGAACGCCATCCTGAAAGCCCGTCACGCCGCAGCCGAAACCGGTTTACCGGCGATTGCCGATGACTCCGGTCTGGCCGTGGATTTTCTGGGAGGCGCGCCGGGGATTTACTCCGCCCGCTACGCAGGAATTGATGCCAGCGATCAGCAAAACCTCGATAAGCTGTTAGTGGCGCTCAAAGACGTGCCGCAGGGCCAGCGCAATGCGCAGTTCCACTGCGTGCTGGTTTACATGCGCCACGCAGAAGACCCTACGCCGCTGGTGTGCCACGGCAGTTGGGCTGGTGAGATTACTTTTGCCGAAGCAGGCGCGGGCGGTTTTGGTTATGATCCGATTTTCTACGTTCCTGAGCTGGGTAAAACCGCAGCGGAACTGACGCGCGAAGAAAAGAGCGCGGTATCTCACCGTGGTCAGGCGCTGAAACTGCTGCTTGCCGCGATGAAAGAGGCTGTTCAAAAGAATGCGTAAGTTACCGCCGCTGAGTCTCTACATTCATATCCCGTGGTGCGTGCAAAAGTGCCCTTACTGCGATTTCAACTCGCACGCGTTAAAGGGCGAAGTGCCGCACGACGATTATGTCGCACATCTGCTGGCCGATCTGGATGCCGATCTGCCTCTGGTGGGCGATCGCAGCTTAGGGACAATTTTTATCGGCGGCGGAACACCAAGCCTGCTGAGCAGCGAAGCGATGCAAAACCTGCTCGACGGCGTGCGGGCGCGTTTATCCCTCGATGCCGATGCCGAAATCACTATGGAAGCCAACCCTGGTACCGTTGAAGCCGACCGTTTCAGCGCGTATCAGCGCGCCGGGGTGAACCGTATCTCGATTGGTGTGCAAAGTTTCGATGCCCTCAAGCTGGAGCGTCTGGGGCGCATTCATGGCCCGGAAGAAGCGCGACGCGCGGCGCATCTCGCCACCGGCCTGAACCTGCGCAGTTTCAATCTGGATCTGATGCACGGCTTGCCGGATCAGACCCTGGAAGAGGCGCTGGATGATTTACGCCAGGCCATCGCGCTCAATCCACCGCATTTGTCGTGGTATCAGCTGACAATCGAGCCCAACACCCTGTACGCCTCGCGTCCGCCAAAACTGCCGGATGACGACGCGCTGTGGGACATTTTCGAGCAAGGCGACAAGCTGCTCACCGCAGCCGGTTATCAGCAGTATGAAACCTCGGCGTATGCCAAACCGGGCTATCAGTGCCAGCACAACCTCAACTACTGGCGTTTCGGGGATTACCTCGGCATCGGTTGTGGCGCGCATGGCAAACTGACGCAGCCTGACGGGCAAATCCTGCGAACCGTGAAAACGAAACACCCGCGCGGTTACATGCAGGGGCGTTACATGGACAAACAGCATCAGGTCGAAACCGACGATTTGCCGTTTGAATTTTTCATGAACCGTTTTCGCCTGCTGGAAGCGGCTCCGCGTGAGGAGTTTGGGTTTTATACCGGCCTTGATGAATCGGTGATCCGCGCGCAGCTGGACGAAGCGATCGCCAAAGAATATCTGGTGGAAACCGACACGCACTGGCAGATCACCCGCAAAGGCAAACTGTTCCTGAATTCGCTGCTTGAGCTGTTTTTGGCCGGGTAATTGATTCCGAATATTTATGATTAACATTAAAAAAGGTGAAGTCACTGATCTGACTTCACCTTTTTTTATGTTCAGGTACAAATAAAAATAAGCCTGTATCCGCTGATAAGGGGCACATTTCATTAATACCTCCATACATTCAGAAGCATTTTGTCACCACCCTCTGTTTATATTGAAATTTTCCTTTCCCTGATATTTTCACTCGTTTATTTAAAAGAACTGCCACCTGACGGGCAATCAGTTAAACAGTGTAAAAATAAACAATTCAATATTTAAATATTAACCTCATGAAATTCATATTTATTAAAAATTACCGCCGATTTACTAATGCAAATAACAAATGTGCTTGGTACTAATTTCAATTGTTATTATTATAATCAGCATTAGTAGTCAGCTAACCTTGTTAGAGATTTTAGATCCTTAACAAATAAAACAGCTTCAATTAATTTAAGTGCCGCAATAAATACAATTATCACTTTTGTTAAGGAATCAAATGAAAATATCAAAAATTGCGCTGGCACTGGCGCTGACAATCAGCAGTTACTCTGTCTTTTCTGTTGAATTACCAAAGGATGCCAGCACATATACCAAAGCCTTAAATCAGGCAGTCTATAAGGGCTTACCTTTTTCTGACCAGACGGATTTTCAAAATGCCAGTAAAGGTTTTATAGCGACACTGACGCCAACAGTGATTAAAGATTCTGCGGGAGGAATATCGTGGAATATGGAAAACTATGGTTTTATTAAAGGTGATGCACCTGACACGGTTAACCCCAGCCTGTGGCGTATCGCTAAATTAAACTTACTCAACGGTTTATTTAAAGTTACCGACTTCGTATATCAGATCAGAGGATTTGATCTTTCGGATATGACCATTATTGAGGCTGAAAAAGGCATTATTATCATTGATCCTCTGGTCACCACCGAGGTTGCCCGTGCCGGATTAAAACTCTACTACGCGCACCGTCCTTTTAAACCCGTCATCGCGGTCATTTATACGCACAGCCACGCGGATCATTATGGCGGCGTTCGTGGTGTGGTGGATGAAAAAGATCTCGCTGCGGGTAAAGTCAGTATTATTGCCCCGGAAGGATTCATGAAAGAAGCCGTCAGTGAGAATGTCCTGGCGGGAAATGCCATGAGCAGAAGAACGCTGTATCAATATGGGGCGATGTTACCGCGCAGTGCTCACGGTCAGGTTGATGCTGGTTTAGGAAAAACCACGTCAATTGGAACATTTACGCTGATCCCTCCCACCGACACCGTCAGTAAAACCGGGGAAACGCGGGACATTGGCGGGATTAAGATGCAATTCCAGATGGCCGAAGATACCGAGGCACCCACGGAAATGCTCATCTGGTTCCCGCAATTCAAGATGCTGGATACCGCCGAAGATGCCACCCATACCTTGCATAATCTCTACACGTTACGCGGGGCCCAGGTACGGGATGCAAGTGCCTGGTGGAAGGTTCTGAATTTTGCCATTAATGAACACAGGACTGACGTTGAGATTGTCATTGCTCAACACCAGTGGCCGACCTGGGGAAATCAAAACATCATAAAATACCTGTCTGATCAGCGGGATCTGTTTAAATTCATTCATGACCGGACGCTCAATCTGGTGAATAAAGGTCTGACGATGAATGAAATTGCTGAGACGCTGACCCTGCCACCCGGCTTGTCACAGGAATGGTATAACCGGGGTTACTATGGCTCAGTCAGCCACAATTCTAAGGCTGTGTACCAGCGATATATGGGGTGGTATGACAGTAATCCGGCTGACCTTAATCCTTTACCTCCCGTTGAAGCGGCGAAAAAATATGTCGAATTCATGGGCGGAGAAAATCAGGTACTGACCAACGCCAAAAAGTCGATCGCCGCCGGAGAATATCGCTGGGCTGCTGAAGTTTTAAAACACGTGGTCTTTGCCGATCCGAAAAATCAAACCGCACGTGACCTGCAGGCAGATGCTTTCGAGCAGTTGGGTTATCAGTCAGAAAATGCAACATGGAGAAATGAGTATCTGATGGGGGCCTATGAATTGCGTCATGGCATTCCCAATCATCCTCCGATCAGTACGGCCAGCGTAGATATGGTGGAGGCAATGGATCCTGAACTTATTTTAGATTATATGGGTGTCCGCCTGAACACGGATAAAGCACTCAATAAAAACATCCATATAAACTGGAAACTGCCAGAGGGTACTGAATATGGCATAGAACTGAGAAACTCAGTGATCATCTATAACATGAATAAATCGACGGCACCTGCGGACGCTGTATTAATGGCTGATAAAATGAGTTTTTCACGATTATTCATGCAGGGTGAGCCACTGAAAAATGTGATGGCCAGTTCAGCAATGAAAATTTCCGGTGACCCGGAAAAAATCAAAGAACTTCAGGATATGCTGGATGTGTTCCCGGGAATGTTCAATATTGTTACGCCATAACTCTCTGTGAAATAGATTTTTCTGGTTAATTTCATCGCACAGAGGGGAATAAAAATGCGATATAAGTGGCAGTTAAATACTCAAGGGATTTTTTTAATTTTCTCTATTGTCTTACCTTGCAGCAGTTACGCAGATAACGCCCGTGACTGGCAGAACGTTCCTGATGATATTAATATTTTATTCGGCTACTACGAGAACATAAACAGTAATACATCTCTCGACTCTTCCTTGCCTGTCGATAATGCGTCAGTGGATGCCGATCTCTATATCATACGTTATGCGCGGTCTTTTGATCTCGGCGGGCACACTGCAGGTATTCAGTTGATTCAGCCCGTCGCGCACCTGCGGGCATCACTGGATGGTTCGCCTGCGCTGGATGATACGCATACGAATCAGGGGATGGGCGATTCACAACTCGCGCTGATCTATAACCTGTTTGGCGCACCCGCGCTTAATTCTCAGGAGTTCCGGCTCTGGACACCGGAGATGTTTCTGACCTCGGCGATATGGGTCACTGCGCCCACCGGGGATTACGATAAAACGAAAGCGCTCAATATCGGGGGAAACCGTTGGGTGATAAAACCGGAATTAGCTTTCGGTTACCCTGTCGGCCCTTTCTGGATTGAAGTTAACCCGATGGTGACATTCTATCAGGACAATGATGACTATCTCGGTAGCCATCATCTGGCACAAAGACCGCTTTATGCTGCCGAAGGACATTTCAGCTTTACGTTCAATCCGGCGTTGTGGATATCGCTGGACAGCACCTTCAGTCAAGGCGGCGAGACGCGTATTGATGGCAGTCTGCAAGATAATAAGCAACAGAACGTTGTTCTGGGGGCTTCGCTGGGATTTATGTTAACGCCACAATTTGGCGGGGCTGTCGCTTATACCGATACCACCCACGAGGAGTCCGGCTCACCTGATATTTCAACCTGGATGTTCAGAATGCAATATGCCTGGTAATACAGAGCCATTGCTGTTTACTCACAAAGGGAGCTTAGCTCCCTTTCTTATTATATGATGCGCCACGATGATTCTTTATATCTGGCATGTAGGGAAAATAGTGTTCATTGAGTTCAGGATTGCATCAATTAATAAGGATAAGTAATGCATTTAAATAAAACCATAAAAATGGCAAATGCATGCAACTGCATCAGCTATTCTCTTTTTCAGCAAAGAGTGTATTTAGAATGTTTCAATGCCAGGGATCCAGACCCTTCTTTGCGCAAAGGGTATTGGCAAAAAGACAGTCTTCGGCAGGAACACTCCGCCTCTGTTGTGAGTCACGGCCCCAGAGGGGTATGCCTGGCATTGACACTGGTTTATATAAAAATGAAAGCCAACTACCAGGACTGGAAAAATTTTATCTATGAGCCAGAGGGGGCTGCTGAAGTCAGAGGTATCACTAACTTTTCATTGTTATTTACAGAAATGAAAAATTACGATGATCATCGTCTGAAAGAAATTTGTCGGCCATTGGGTTTGAATTTATATGATGCTGTGAAAATGAATAAAAGCGAATTTAAAACCCAAACCGGGCAACATGATCCGGATGCCATGATAAGAGAAATTGTTTATTTATGTGTACATGGCCGCACAGAATTTCTGAGTATCAGAATGTCGCGAGGGGCACATGCTGTCGCTATCCGAACAAATGAAAACAGCTATAAAATATTCGATCCTAATCTTGGTGAGTTTATTTTCAAAACAGAAAGAGATTTAATCGAATTTTTAAAACAGATAATTGCTGAATTTTATACAGATATCAGGAAATGGGGACTTTATCATATGCTCCCGATGTATCAATGATTGCACTCTCAATCGCCTCTCCGGGGATCCGAAAAGGCGATGATTGTCAGAGCTTACTTCAAATCCGCCAGCAATGTTTTGTGCTGAGTGTCGAGCGCAGTTACACGTTTACAGACATCATCGCCAAAGGCTTTGAACTCTTTTTCCTGTTTGCTCCACTCATCCTGAACCGCCTGTTGCAGACCGCCCAGATTGCCCATCATTGCCTGCAACGGATTGCCGCCGCTGGCCGCCTGTTTCAGGCCCATTTCATTGATGCTGTCCTGCATCACGCCGCCCATGGTTTGTTCCATCAGCTTCTGACCATTCTGCTTCACCTGATCCACCGCTTTGTGATGGAACGTCAGACCATCGGTGCGGTGTTCGATAATCAGATTCATCTGCTGCTTGAGCTGCTTGTCGAGGGTGACCAGACGGTTGCGCACGTTGCTGCTGCTGCCCAGTTTATCGACGATCACGCGGTCAACGGCCACACGGCCTTTTTCCAGATGCGCGGTGGCACCCTGATCGATCCAGGGCAGATCGCGACGCAGCGAGGCCTGATAATCAATGGCTTCCTGACGCTGTTTTGCGCTCAGGGTGATCTCTTTGCCGTTGAGTGTCACATTGCCGTTAGGTGTGATCAGCAAATCGCCGCTGTTACCCACAACCTGCACGGTTTGCGGCTTGATGATCACGTCATCTTTTGGCTGGACGGCGCATTCATAATCCGCCTGCGCGCTCCACGCACTCAGCGCCAGCAAGGCAGCAAGTCCGGTTTTTACCACTCCACTTTTTACAAACATGTACTCTCCCTAAAACAGCAAATTCAAAAAATTGAACGGCCAATACGTTGCGCCAGTAATTCTAAGGCAGCAATACCGGCCAAAGAGTTCCCTGCCGCGTCAAGTTCCGGTGACCACACCGCAATGCACATCTCTCCGGGCACCACGGCCAGAATGCCGCCGCCAACACCGGATTTTCCCGGCATGCCTACGCGATAGGCAAATTCACCGGCACCGTCATACATGCCGCTGGTCACCATCATGGCGTTAATCTGCCGCGCCTGACGGGCATCAATCAGCGGCTGTTCGCTGCCCAGCGGATGGCCCTTGTTCGCCAGATACACAAAGGTTCGCGCCAGTTCTTCACAGCTCATACGCAACGCGCAGTAATGAAAATAGGTATGCAACACCGTGATGACGTCATTCTCGAAATTGCCGAAAGACTTCATCAGGTACGCAATCGCCGCGTTGCGATCAGAATGATCGAATTCTGAACGTGCAACGTGCCGATCGTAGTTGAGATCTGCCGATCCGGCCAGCTGACGCACCACTTCCAGCATTCTTTGCTTGGGCGCAGTCAGGCGGGTTTGCAGCATATCGCAGACAACCAGCGCGCCCGGATTGATGAACGGATTGCGCGGTTTGCCCTGCTCCAGTTCCAGCTGCACCAGCGAATTGAAGGGCTGACCGGAAGGTTCTTTACCGACACGCTGCCAGATTTCACTTTCCTGATAACGGGTCAGCGCCAGCGTGAGACTGAGCACTTTGGAGATCGACTGAATTGAGAATCGGGTATTGGCGTCACCGGCACGAAAGATCTCTCCTTTCGTGGTACACACGGCGATCCCTAAATGATCGGGGCTGACTTCTGCCAGCGCAGGAATATAGTCGGCGACTTTGCCACGGCCAATAAGCGGCCTGACCTGCTGAAGAATATCGTCCAGCAAACTGTTATCAAGTTCGGTGCCCAACGTCCTGCCTCCAGATGTAACAAAGGTGCCGGAAGGCACCTTTCAAAGATTCAAAATTCATCTTACCGGCAGAATCAATCCCACCAGATATCGAATAACTCTGAAACTTCCACGTCTTCCATTTTATGGTCTTCTAACCATTTTTTGATTTGCGCGCGATGTTCATCAGTGCAATGACCGATGTCCTGACGGCAAACCAGACCTTCCCACTGCAGATAACCACTGCCATCGAAGGCCAGTTTGTTTGGCTCGATCACACCTTCAATAAATTGATCCAGTGATTCGTCGATGGTTTCTACCGCGGTACCTTCCGGGAAACGCCATTTTACAGAGAAGCCCAGTTCCTGGAACTCGGCAATGTGTAACTTCTTACGTAAACGACGACTGCGATTTGTAGCCATTATTGCTTCCTCTCAAACATCAGATCCCATACGCCGTGGCCTAAACGCTGGCCACGCATTTCGAACTTGGTTACCGGGCGCGATTCCGGGCGCGGTACATAGTTGTTTTCCTGCGAGAGGTTTTTCCAGTTTTCTAAGCTGGTCATCACCTCAAGCATGTGTTCGGCATACGGCTCCCAGTCGGTTGCCATGTGGAATACGCCGCCCACTTTCAGTTTACTGCGCAGCAGTTCAACGAATGCTGGCTGGACAATCCGGCGCTTATTATGACGCGCTTTGTGCCACGGGTCAGGAAAGAATAGCTGCACCATGTCGAGCGAGCCATCCGGGATCATTTTTTCCAGCACTTCCACCGCATCGTGACACATCACGCGCAGGTTGCTGACGCCCTCTTCGTGCGCGGTAGCCAGGCAGGCACCGACGCCCGGCGAGTGCACTTCAATGCCGATAAAGTTCTGCTGCGGGTTGTTCTGCGCCATGGTCACCAGCGACGTGCCCATGCCAAAACCGATTTCCAGCACAACGGGCGCTGAGCGGCCAAACAGGGTAGCAATGTCCAGCGGTTCTGCCTGATATTCCACGCCCATCACCGGCCAGAAGTTGTCCAGCGCGTGTTGCTGACCTTTGGTCAGACGGCCCTGACGGCGGACAAAACTACGGATACGGCGCATAGCGCGACCGTTCTCGTCGAACTCCGGTGAAATGACGTCGTTTTTCATGGTGTTTCCACTCCGTTAGGCAAGACAGGGTATTCGGTCGCTGCGGTAATTTGGTCATTAACTATGAAGAATGGCGCATTATCCAAACTTACTCCCGATAAGCAAGGTTTGCGGACATGAAATACGTCAATACAGTCCGGAAAGTTCCGGTTTACAGCCACTCGGCAACTGTGATGTGATCAGCCCCGTCTTTTAACCCTGCCGGACTGTAATTCACCCATGATGAAAGCCCCTGGTTTCCTGGAAGCCAACCGTTTCTCGCCCCTGGTACTCGACTGGTATCAGCGCTATGGCCGCAAAACACTGCCGTGGCAAATCGAAAAAACGCCTTACAAAGTCTGGCTTTCAGAAGTGATGTTGCAACAAACCCAGGTTGCGACGGTGATCCCTTATTTTGAACGCTTTATGCAGCGTTTCCCGACGGTTTCCGATCTCGCGGCCGCGCCGCTGGATGAGGTGCTGCATCTGTGGACCGGCCTCGGGTATTACGCCCGCGCGCGCAACTTACATAAGGCCGCGCAGACCATCGCCAGCCAGCACGGCGGCGTGTTCCCGACGACCTTCGACGCGATCCTCGCCCTGCCCGGCATTGGCCGCTCAACGGCAGGAGCGGTGTTATCGCTGGCGCTGAATCAGCACTATCCCATTTTAGACGGGAATGTGAAGCGCGTGCTGGCCCGTTGCTATGCCGTGGACGGCTGGCCGGGCGAGAAGAAAACTGAGAACCGTTTGTGGGCGATAAGTGAAGACGTCACACCGGCTAAAAACGTTGCCCAGTTTAATCAGGCGATGATGGATCTCGGGGCGATGGTCTGCACGCGCAGCAAACCGAAGTGCGAGTTGTGCCCGGTGAAATCGGGCTGCGAAGCCTATGCGCACAACAGCTGGGCAAAATATCCCTGCAAAAAACCCAAGAAAACCCTGCCGGAAAGAACCGCGTTTATGCTGATGATTCAGCAGGAAGACAAAGTCTGGCTGGAGCAACGTCCGCCCGTTGGCCTGTGGGGCGGCTTGTTCTGCTTCCCGCAATTTTCCACGGAAGAGGAACTGGCGCAGGGGCTGAAAAAATACGGCGTGACGCAAAATCAGTTGCAGCAGCAAACCTCTTTTCGCCACACGTTCAGCCATTTCCATCTGGATATCGTCCCGATGTGGTTAAATCTGCGAACATCTGCGGGTTGCATGGATGAAGGTGCGGGTCTCTGGTATAACTTAGCGCAACCACAATTCGTCGGGCTGGCCGCGCCGGTTGAGCGTTTGCTGACTCAGCTGGCAAAAGAACCGTCCCCAAAAACGATCAATAAGGAATCAGTATGAGCAGAACCATTTTTTGCACTTTCCTGAAGCAGGATGCCGAAGGGCAGGATTTCCAGCTGTACCCTGGTGAGATTGGTAAACGCATTTATAACGAGATTTCGAAAGAAGCCTGGTCACGCTGGATGAGCAAACAGACCATGCTGATCAATGAGAAAAAACTCAGCATGATGAATCCGGAAGACCGCAAACTGCTGGAACAGGAAATGGTGAATTTCCTGTTTGAGGGCCAGGATGTGCACATTGAAGGCTATACGCCGCCTTCAAACTGATCACTGAGCATCATCAATAACAATAAAGCCGTCGCTTTCGGGTGGCGGCTTCTTTCACCAGAAATGGTTTCAAGATGAAGAAAATTTTAGCTTTGCTGGTTATCGCGCCAATGCTGATCTCCTGCTCCGGCAGTAAGAAAGACCAGTTCAACGAAGCTTACGTAAAAGACACCAATGGATTCGATATTTTGATGGGCCAGTTTGCGCACAATATCGAGAACATCTGGGGCATGAATGAAGTGCTGATCGCCGGCCCGAAAGACTACGTGAAGTATAGCGATCAGTATTACACCCGCAGCCACATCAACTTTGATGCGGGTACCATCACCCTTGAAACGATTTCCGGCACCGATCCGGCTGCCAGCCTGCGTCAGGCGATCATCAGCACCTTACTGGTGGGTGAAGATCCGGGCAACGTCGACCTCTATTCCGATGTCAACGATATTGAGATCAGCCGTGAACCGATGCTGTACGGGCAGGTGCTCGACAACACCGGTAAACCGATCCGCTGGGAAGGCCGTGCCGCCAGCTTTGCCGACTATCTGATTCAAAACAAACTGATGCGCCGCCAGTCCGGCCTGCACGTCATCTATTCCGTCACCATCCAGATGGTGCCGAACCACCTGAATCAGCGTGCGCATAAATACCTGCCAATGATCCGCGAAGCTTCGGCCAAATACGGCGTCGATCAGTCGCTGATTCTGGCGATCATGCAAACCGAATCTGCCTTTAACCCGTATGCGGTGAGCCATGCCGATGCGCTCGGGCTGATGCAGGTTGTGCAGCACACTGCGGGCGTAGATGTGTTTAAGTCCGAAGGAAAATGGGGCAAGCCTAGCCGCAGCTATCTGTTTGATCCGCAAAATAATATCAATACCGGTACTGCTTATCTGGCGATATTGCAGAAGGTGTATCTGAGTAACATTAATGACCCGACGGCACGCCGCTATGCGGTGATCACCGCCTACAACGGCGGAGCCGGCAGCGTGTTACGCGTCTTCTCACGGGATAAAACGCAGGCCTTTAACATCATCAACAATATGTCAGCCGGTGATGTGTACGACACACTGACCACCAAACACCCGTCTGCGGAATCACGCCGTTATCTCTACAAAGTGAACAACACGCAACGCGGTTATCGTCGTATTGATTAAAATTCAGCGCATTAAGCATGAAAACGGAGATTCTTAGAGTCTCCGTTTTTTTTAGCTTAACGAACACTTTCCAGTCTTTGGCGAAAGCGCTTCATTTATTGCGTTCAGATAACGGCTGATAATGATGTGCTCGTCAAACTCACGCACCATTTTCTGCCTGCTCTTCGCCCCCATATCGAGCCGCTCGGCATGCGTAAGATTAATCATTTTTTCCATGCAGGCGACCAGGCTGTCCGTACTTTGCGGTGTGCACAGATACCCGTTAACCCCTTCGTCCACCGTTTCGCGGCATCCGATATTATCTGTGGTAATAATCGGTTTTCCGGCCGCCCCCGCTTCCAGCAAAGATTTCGGAACCCCCTCACGATAAAACGAGGGCAGTACCACGCAGTCAATCTGTCTCAGCTCATTTTCGACGTTGTCGGAAATACCTAAATAATGAATCATGCCCTCGGCAATCCACGACGTCATTCTCTCGGTTTTCACCGCCGCCGGATTGTTGCCATCGAGAAAACCCAGCAAACGGAATTCACACCGGTCGCCGTAAATTCTTTTCAGTCTGCGGGCTGCATCGACATAATGTTCCACGCCCTTTGAATAGAGCATCCGCGCAATCAGGATGAAACGCACCACGCCGTCATCAGCCGCGGGCATCATCTCAAAGCGGGCCAGATCAACCCCCGATCCCGGAAGGCGTTCGGTTCGCGAATAGCCAGGAATAATTTCCGTCAGAAACAGGGTACGGTCGTCTTCATTCTGAAAGAATATTCTGGCCGCACTACGCTGACTGAATTTATACAGCAAACGGCAAATAACACAGACCGCCCCGCCGTTGATGAAAACATTTCCAAGACCTGCGACATTATTTATTACCGGTTTACGAAACAGCCACGCCACCAGAGAAAAATAGATATTATTTTTCGGGGTGAAATTCAAAACCAGATCACACTTCATCCTGAGAAAAATGAGGAAAATTGACATTATCGTCAGCGAATCCTTGAATGGATTTATTCCTCCCGAATCGATTGATAAAGGGATAAATTTGCATCCCAGTGAGGAAAGCACACCGGAATAGCCGTCTTCCGGTGCTAATGCGATGACGTCGTAACCTTGTTCAAGCATCGCCTTAATGGTGTTCTTTCTGAAGTTGTAAAGATACCAACTGCTATTAGCGGTAATAGCGATACGTTTAGCCGGGATTTTCTTCATAAACATTCCTTGTTTTCAATGATTACTGTGTTTTCTTCAAAATACAATTCAGGGAGAATTGTTTTACTGTCAGTTTCTCGGTGGTGAATTCCACCTGAAAGGGGCTGGTTCTGCTGCTGTTTAAAAAACCAGGCCAGAAAGTCTTTGCCAGACAGGTTATCGGGGATTTATAAATACCTTGTTTAATGCTGCACGACGCATCCAGATAAAAATACTTATCCACCATCGTTTTCTCGAGGAAGGGTAATTTAAAGGCATAATTCAGAGACTCTGCCAGTAAATATTTCTGCATTTCTCTGGCGGGTAATATTCTGAACATAAAAAGGTAGCGAATCACGAGATGGAAATCGTCAAGGTTTTTACTGAGTTCAGCCAGTTCACTCTCCAGATATTGTTTAACTTCATTATCCGCCGGCAATATTATCGCGGTATCTTCTGCTAATGACTGAATTAACATCGCCGCAGGCGTGGGGGCGGCCAGACATTTCAGCACTTTCGTGGCCCGGTAGATTTTTCTGCCCAGATGGCTGCTCTTATTTTTCCATACGGGCAAAAACGTGCCGAATGTCGACAGCGCCCGGACTCCCCGGCGGCGATAGAGATCGTACAATTTATCGTGCGGAAGCCCGCAGAACAGGGAATCAGCCCCCTGCCCGTCGAGGACTGCAAGGCCGGTTTCGGCTTTTGCCGCCGTGACCAGCGCCGGGATCACCAGTGCAATTTTGTCGGCAACAGGTTCAAGGGTCAGACGAATAAAATCACCGGCGACGGCACTCAGATCGCTTTCGATCGAAACGTGTTTAAATACTGTCGCCGTGTCTGCACACATTTTTTTCGCTTTGGTTGTTTCTTGCGGCATAGACGCCATAAAACAATGGATGGCACAGCGGGTTTTATTCAGCTGATTAGAAATACCCAGTAACAGCGAGGAATCCAGCCCGCCGCTAAATAAGACCTGATAATCAGATTCATTTTGCGCGAGCGAATGTTGCAGATCCGCCAGAAGTTGCGGCCCTGTCTCAACCTGATGCTGCGCATTTTCATTGTCGAAAGAGTGACGGACAGGATAAAGCGTCTTAAATGTCAGCGGATTGGACATCACTACGCCAATATAAGGCGCCAGTAAATAAACGTTTTTATACAGCGTAAAAGGCGGTGCAATAAACCCATAACGCAGATAGAAATCCTGTGCATCAGCATTAATTTCCAGGTCTGAATCAGCATTTATTTCACTGAGATTATCAGATATCACAACATGATCATTACAACGCGTAATAAAACGTCGCGCCCTGATGTGCTCATTATAAATCACGTTATTGTCATAACGCAGCCCCAGAGTTTTAAGCACACTGCCTTGCAATATCTCACCAATACTTATTTTTAATAGCATAGATGTCCTTATTCAAAATCATTTAACTGTCCACCGGTGAAACAACCAGATAAAATCCCCGTCAAAATGGAACGTGAGCTTTAAGGCATTCAGGATGAAAAAAATTCTTCGGCTTAACGAGGTGGCAAAAAATCTGCTCAACCTCACCTCAATAAATGTACTTAATTTACTGGTGACATTAGTCACCATTCCCTTTCTTTCCCGTGTACTGGGGCCGGAGCACTACGGTTACTATTTTATTTTTATATCCGCTTCTCTCTTCGCCACCATTATGACTGATTACAGCACCCAAATAACCGGCGTGCGTGACGTGGCGAAAAACAAGGATCCCCGGCAGTTGCCGCGTCTCTACGCGCAATATCAGGCTGTACGGTTTGTCGCGGGCTTATTTTCTTGCCTGATTTTTACGGTATATACCGCCTGCGTTATTCCGGGCATTTCACTGCCGGTCATTGCCGCCTATTATCTGATTGTGGTTTCCGGCCATTACCTGACAGCCAGCTGGTTTCATCAGGGAATTTCCCAGCTCAGCGCGCTGGCAGTGGCGACCCTTCTCTCCCGCCTGGTACACATTGTCGCGCTCTTACTGTGGGTCCGCTCCCCGGCGGACATGCTGCTGGCCGTCTTCATCAATGCCCTGGCCTATTTGCTTACCGGGCTTTACGCCGTCAGATGTCGTCATACCCAAAACGGCCTCAGAGAAAATGTAGAATTCACCGGATTGTGGTCACGCCTCTGTGCAGGCCGGGACAGCTTTATCGGTGACTTTGCGCCAAACCTCTACAGCAATATTCCGCTACTGATCATCGGATCGCTGGTCAGCCCCGCCGTTTTTGCCGGTTTCAGTATCGCGATGCGTCTGGTGGCCATTGCCGGTTCGGTGCAACTTATGCTCTCTAAAGCCGCTTACCCGATCATTGCGAAAGGCAAAGGCACTTTTGGCCGCCTGCTGCAGCTCAATGTGTTGCTTTCAGCGCTGCCGGTACTGGCGATCTTTATGTTCGGCGATCGTTGCGTCACGCTTTTTCTCGGTTCCGGTTACCCGGACGTCACGGGTTATCTCAAACTTCTCAGCGCGGGAATTTTATTCAACGGCATGCTGACCGCGTATTCCTACGGCTATTTTCTTCCCCGTCACCTTGACCGCGAGTTCCGCAACATCTCTCTGTTCGTCTCACTGGTTTCTGCCGTGACCGGCTATGTGCTGATTTATCTCTTTTCTGTCACTGGCGCGATCGCCATGTTTGTTTTTGCCAGAATGCTTTTCGTCATGTGTTACGCGCTGACTCACCGGCGTCTATCCCGCCGGTGAAGTGTGCAATAACCGGCGATTTTCTTCCGCTATATATAAAATAAACAAGCACATAGGAAAGATAAAACCTGAGCGATAGCGCACCGCCGATCCCGGATTAAATAAACCGAACGGGTAATGTGCTATCAGCAAGGCGAAGGTAAAGGTGAAAACCAGCGTCAGACTCAGCACATTGATATAACCGCGATGAAATGCCGCTCTCGCGCACTGGAACACCACAAAACCCGCCAAAAAAATGCCTTCGAGAAAGAACGGCAACATCTTCGGCGCGGCCAGAGCTTCAAACAACGTCGGCCCGATAAACGACACCGGCAATCCCGCGGGTAAATAGGTAAAAAAGTCATACTCGTTCAGCCAAAAATCATTGGTGCGGGTGCTGCTGCTGTTGGCAGAAAAATGTAACGGTATGATCTGGGTGTACTCATAGATCAGATCCATGTAGTGAATCGCCACCGCCACGGTGCACAGCAATGCTATGGTTAACAGCGCCAGAAGAATCTCCCTTCTGAACCCCATCCGAAAAATTGTGATAGCCAGCGCTGAAAGATAAATACACACCGAATAATGCGGTTTCATAAAGGTCAGCAACGCCAGACCCAGCAACTGAAACAGCGAGAAAAACACCCTTCGCTGACTGAGAAGATCAATCAGCCCGCCGGTACACAGGCAGAACGAAAACAGCACAAACACTTCTTTTGACAGAATTGACGTCCAGACGCCAAATGAAGGCAGCAACATCAGCACAAAAACCAGCCGGATATTTCCCGATGAAAACTCCGCCTTCTCCAGCAGATAAACCATTCCCCACACCGATAAAATCAGTGAAAAAACATAACTGCCGATATTCCCCAATGCAGCGCCGATAAGTGACATCAGGTAAGCGGTACTGGCCAGATTATTCCGCTCCAGATATTCGCCATTCAGATAATCACCGGTATCCCCAAGCGAAGTGAACCGCGCAAAAACCAGTACGGCGAAGAACGCGTAGGCAATTTTTATCAGGCAAATTCCGCTGAGTTGCTGTCTGGATGTGTACATATCTTTCCCGGCTCAGCTTTTCTTATTCATGGCGTACTGGTAATTCTCATAATGCCCGTGTCGGAAGAACTGCGCGGCACGACGGTGCGTGGCGTTAAGCACCACGCCATTGACCTCATACCCTTCCTGGGCGAATTGTGTCAGGGAAATATCCAGTTCATCTGGCGTGGTGACTTCAAAACGCGCCACCATCAGGTTCACGCCGGAGTAATTAGCAATGATCATGGCATCGCCCACTGCCATCACCGGTGGCGTATCGAAGATCACCACATCGTAATGCTCGCTTGCCCACTGGCAAAAAGCAGGAAAACGCGGCGTCAGCAGCAATTCAGAAGGATTGGATGGCGCCGTTCCCCGCGTCATCACATCCAGATTGCTCACGCGGGTGTGATGAATGGCCTGCCCGAAGGCCAAACCCGACGATAACAACTCAGACAATCCGGGCGCATAACCCACATTGAAGATGTTGTGCAGATAGCCACGTCGCATATCGGCATCCACCAGCAAAACCCGCAAATCAGACTGCGCAAACACAACGGCCAGATTACTGCTGATAAAGCTTTTGCCAATATGGCTGGTGGCACCGGCCAGCATCAGAATTTTATTTTCAGCCTGTTTAAGCTGGAAATACAGGCTGGTGCGCAGGCTGCGGATGGCTTCAATGGCGCTGTCGTCCGGCGCGGAAATGGCCAGTAAGGGCTCACTGACGCCACTGCGTTCACCTTGCTGCTTTTTCGAATAAGGGATGCTGCTGAAAACGCTGAACCCCATTTGCCGGAGTTGATCCGAGCCGCTGATCCCGCGCCTGAAAACATTGCGAATAAAGACCAGCGCGATGGAAAGCACCAGGCCGAGCACCGCTCCCGTCAGCACCAGCTGGCGGTTTTTAGGGTAGATCGGCTGCGGTAAAACCTCTGCGGCATCAACAATATGGACATTCCCTACCGTGCTGACCGTGTCGATATTCAGCTCCTGCTGTTTATTGAGCAGCAACATGTAAATGTCCTGCGCCGACTGGACATCGCGGGTCAGGCGAAACACATTTTGCTGCGTTTCCGGCATGGCGCTGATTTTATTGCCCAGCGCGGCTTTGGCTTTTTCCAGTGCCTGCTTCTTCTCAAGCAGGGCCCGGAAGGCCGGGTGTGCCGGGGTATAGCGTTTTGAGAGGTCCGACTGCTCCACTTTCAGCGCACTGAGCTGAGAATCGATTTCCACACCAGAATCCAGAATCGTGCGGGCTTCCATCGGTAAATCGATCGAACCCCTCTCTTTGCGAAAAAGGTTCAGCCGGGATTCTGCTTTTTCCAGCTGAGCTTTGATGAGCGGCAGTTGATGCTGAACAAACGTCAGGCTTTTACGCGCTGATTCAGATTTTTTATCAATACTTTTATGCACATAGTTATCACTGATCGAACTTAATATCCGCCGGATGGTTTTGGGATCTTCGCCCAGCAGCGAGAGCCGCAGCATGCCGGTATCCTTCGACGATTCGACCACATTCAGGTTTTTCTCGAGGTTCTTGATTGCCTTAAACGGATTGATTTTGGTCAGCGTGAAACGGGTATCCGGCGAGGCATCACTCTGACTGACGACAATCGTCATACCTTCTGCATTCAGGGCTTCCCCGAACCGGCCATGCATCGCGACATTGTCGCCTGCCAGACTGAACCGGCCCTCATCCAGAATCGTCAGGGAGAAAGGCTGATCCAACCTTTCCTCGGGTACGTTAAAAACAGGAACCGTGACCTGAACGTTTCTTTGCCCCAGTAACCGGGCACCGGCTTTGGCAAGATTAAGGAATTTCTCTTGCTCGATCTCGATGTCGAGCCCCATATCCTCCACCGATTTACCCAGGACTGAACGTGATTTTATCAGCACTATTTCCGTACTGGCCGACGAAGTGTCATCAGGCTGAAGGCCATACAACTTACTGAAAATATTCTCCGTGCCTTCTTTTTCAAGCTGGATTAATGCCTCTGCCTGAAAAACCGGGGGCGAGATGATGCCCCACATCAATGCCAGCACGATACCCGCTGCGGTCAAAACGACAATCAGCACTTTACTGTCGAGCAACACGCCCCACAGATAACGGACATCGACCAGATAATCTTCCCCCCTGATCGGCTTTATGACACCCTGCAACTTCTGCATTCTGGATCCTGTTTCTTTTCTATTTGTCATTTATGTCTAAGGCCCGGCCCCAACCTTGCGCAGAAGTGATGAGTTGCTGAGCGATTTGTTCATGCACTGCAAGGCTGCGGTTGAAGGGATCGGTAATATCTTGTTGTGAATCCCAGTAGCTAAAAAGCATGGTTTTCCCTTCAGCCTCCGGGACAATGCGCGCCAGCATGGCGATGTGATGTTTTTCCATCACCAGAATTAAGTCCTGACGACGGCATAACGCCGCATCCAGCTGCCGGGCGCAGTGCCCCCCGGTATCGATCCCGTAACGCGCAGCGACAAGGGCGGCATCCCGGTCAATGTCATGCCCCCTGAGCGCCATCAGCCCGGCAGACCGGATGTCGTGGCCGGGTAAATACTGGCGCAACAAGCGCTCCCCCAGCGGCGAGCGACAAATATTGCCTACGCAAACCACCAGGATGCGCTGACAACTCAGTCTGCCCAATTTTGGGTCCAGCGCGCCGATTCCGTCATGTTGTGGACACCTGCGATAGTGGGCACCAGCTGACTGATCACGCGATTCCAGCGGGTCACCGGCGCGGTGGTCACATAGACGATGTCATAGGGCTGTAAACGGAATTCGGTGCCTAAAATCAGCGCCGTGGCATCTTTTGCGTTCAGCTGATAAATACTCGCTATTTTGGCGTTTTCAGGCTTCTTCCCACGCAGCGAACGGATAACAAATATCCCGCTGGCATCACTGCTTATCTGATCCAGGCCTTCGGCATTGCCCAGCGCTTCCGTCAGCGACATGCCACTGCGATCCATCTTCAGGGTCGCCTGCTTTTTCACTTCGCCCATCACAAACACTTTTAAGTCGTCATTGCGCGGGATGTAGAGAATATCGCCCGAGGTCAGCAGAGTGTTTTGGGTCAGGTCACCGTCTTGCAGCAACCCGGCCAGCGAAAGCGGCAATTCTTTTCCGTTGCGGGTTAAAACCACATGGTTCCAGTCCGCATTTTCGCTGATCCCGCCCGCCTGATTGATGGCATCCATCACGGTCAACGGCACATTGGTAATCGAAACATTGCCACTCTGCGCCACGGCACCGGTCACAAAGACTTTTTGCGAACGGTACTCCGCCACGCTGACTTCCACCTGCGGGGAGGTAATGAACGTGGCCAGCCGCCGGCTCATCAACGTTCGCACTTCAGCGGCCGTTTTACCTTTCACCACCACGTTGCCCACGTAGGGATAGAATATTGTGCCGTCAGCGTGGACTGCGTTTCCGCTGCCGCCACTGTTACGCAGTTGCCCGTCTGGCTGAGTCAGTTCAGGGTGCTCCCAGAGCGTAATATTCAGGACATCACCGACACCGATCAGGTACTGATAATGTTGTACAGCGTGATCGAGTTGCGGATTCGCTTTCGCGACAACGGGTATTGCGCGCTGACGGTCAATCAACTGCGGCGTAATGGGATAGACATCCACCAATGCATTAATTTCCGCGCCATATTCCGGGTCGTTAATAATATGTTTTCCTGACGTCGTTAAATGACTTCCGGGAGCCCACTGGCAGCCAGAAAGTAATAGCGCAGCCGACAGCAGCGCAGAAGAAATTTTATATTTTATTATTTCCATCAACCTGACTTATTTATCGAGAAGGACACTTTTACTTTTAATTTAATTCTTACAGAGTCATAAATAAAAACTATGGCATTAATAATGGCGAATAAAACGACACTCAAAAATTCTTTTTACGCCTTTGGGACAGGCAAACACAATAAGCCTGAGCAACCGAAAACCTATACAAAGGAATGATTGTTGATAAACATTTTAGATACTGCAATGGCAGAAATGACATTATGAGCTTCTGTCAAAAGACAAAAACAAACCTTAAGTTCAATCACTTACATTTCAATTAAGCTATATTAAAAATCTCACGAAAGCAACTCCTCGAAATTTCATCGCGGATGAAGCACGCCTTAATATTTAAAACTTATCATGACAAATGAAAATAAATCGTTATCGAAAGGAGTAACATTGGCTGTTTTATGATGAGTTAATGTCATTTAATCTTATAAAAAGAGGAGTTAATAAGCAGGATACGTGAGGATGTTCACAAATTTATTCAACATTGCACCAGAATATATAAATAAGAATTCTATTTAGATAATGATCTAAAAGTCTTAAAAGTTATGCCCGAATAAAAAATAGACTTTATTATCCGGGCACCTGGTTAATTACTCCGCAATCACATACCCCATCACACGCTTCCAGCCGACCGGTTTTTTCTCAATATACACACCTTGTAATTCCGGTGAGAAACCAGGCAGCAGGTTGATGCCCTCTTCCAGCGCCATAAAGTAACGTTGCACCGCTCCGCCCCACAGTTCGCCGGGCACCACACACAGCACACCCGGAGGATAAGGTAAGGCACCCTCTGCGGCGATGCGGCCTTCGGCTTCGCCAATCGGCACCAGCTCGATATTGTCGCGGATAAACTCGTTGTGCGCGTCCTGCGCATTCATCACCACGGGCGGGAAACTCTTCTCGCGGAACATCTCTTTTTGCAGCTCTTTCACATCAAAACTGACATACAGATTATGCATTTCCTGACACAGCTGGCGGATGGTGCAGTTGCGGTAGCGGTCTTCGTTTTTACGGTAAACCGTCGGCAACACTTCGCTCAGGGGCGCATCTTCTTCGATGTACTGCTCAAAGCGGGCGATCTCCTCAACCAGCAGCTGCATTTTGGCCGGGGTTTCCGCCGGGGTCAGCAGGAACAAAATGGAATTGAGATCGCACTTCTCGGGCACGATGCCGTTTTCACGCAGATAGTTCGCCAGAATGGTCGCCGGGATCCCGAACCCGGTGTATTTACCGG
The DNA here is from genome assembly GCF_003697865.1 of Rahnella sp. Larv3_ips. Classification (NCBI taxonomy): domain Bacteria; kingdom Pseudomonadati; phylum Pseudomonadota; class Gammaproteobacteria; order Enterobacterales; family Yersiniaceae; genus Rahnella; species Rahnella sp. Larv3_ips. The sequence goes on from NZ_MJIB01000005.1 coordinate 839,179, forward strand.
TGGTCGCATCGATACCCGGCGTGGTCAGCAGCAGCTTGCACGGATCGACGAAATACTGCTTCTCTGCATAACCTTCAAAAGCATGCCAGCGCTCGCCCGGCACAAAGTCAAAGAAACGCACATCATTGGCCATTTGCTGCGTGTCATGGTTCTGCCATGCCACGCCGTCGACTACCGGCGGCACGAACGGCAAAATCATCGTGCACTGTTCGAGCAACATTTTGCGGGTTTCGATGCCGAGCTTCACACACTCCATCCACATGTGTTTACCACTGCCACCGGCGTGAATGCGCGCATTGACGTCCAGCGCGGCAAACAGCGGATAAAACGGGCTGGTGGAAGCGTGCATCATAAAGGCGTTATTGAGCTTTTTATGGCTGCAATGGCGTTTCTGGCCTTTGATGTGATTGTCTTTTTTGTGAATTTGCGACGTCTGCGAGAACCCGGCCTGCTGCTTATGCACCGACTGGGTGACGATGATGCCCGGATCGTTTTCGTTCAGTTCCAGCAGCAGCGGCGAGCACTCTTTCATCATCGGAATGAACTGCTCGTAACCGACCCATGCGGAGTCAAACAGGATGTAATCACACAGATGGCCGATTTTATCGACGACCTGACGCGCGTTGTAGACCGTGCCGTCGTAGGTGCCGAGCTGAATGATGGCCAGACGGAACGGACGTTTTTCGCCGGCACGTTCTGGCGCCACCCGCGTGATTTGCTGACGCAGATAGGTTTCATCGAAACAGGCGGCATCGATTCCGCCGATAAAGCCGAACGGGTTACGCGCCGTTTCCAGATACACCGGCGTCGCGCCTGCCTGTAACAGCGCGCCATGATGGTTGGATTTATGGTTATTGCGATCGAAAAGCACCAGATCGCCACGGGTCAGCAAGGCGTTGGTGACCACTTTGTTGGCCGCTGAGGTGCCGTTGAGCACGAAATAGGTTTTGTCCGCGTTAAACACTTTGGCGGCATATTTTTGGGCATCTTTCGCTGATCCTTCATGGATCAGCAAATCGCCCAGTTTGACGTCCGCATTACACATATCAGAGCGGAAAATGTTCGGGCCATAAAAATCGTAGAACTGACGCCCCGCCGGATGGCGACGGAAAAATTCCCCGCCCTGATGCCCCGGACAGGCAAAAGTGGCGTTCTCCATTTCGACATACTTTTTCAGCGTATCGAAAAACGGCGGGAACAGCGCTTCTTCATAAGCCTGCGCCGCAGATTCAATCTGCGCGGCATAAAACGCCTGATTCGCATCAGACAGGGTAATCACGCCTTTCAGCGCCGGTAAAAACTCAGGTGAAACCTGCTCAGTTCCCTGCACGGCAACAAACGCGGGGATGCCAAACCCCAGGCTTTCGATCTCCGCCAGCCTGCCGTGGTTCAGATCCCCGACAGAAATAATGATCGCCGCGACGTCGGCAAAATCGGCGCGACGCAGGTCAGCCACCAGACGCGCGGTCTGGAGGTAAGGGGAAACGGAGGTGCTTGCTGCAAGTTTTAAAAGTTTCATTCAGACTCTCAAACGGTTAAGTAAGAGGGTGTGCCACATGGCACGGCAATGAGCTGGTGCTTACGTCATAAGAGAAAATGCGCAGAGTCCAGCCCGGCAATTGACGCTGGCCTGAGTGAGACGGAACGTTGCCGTGAGGGCAATGGGAGACAGTTCGCGTTTCATGCTCAGCCGCGTCTGACAGACAACAGTAAAATCAGAGGAGTGGCGGGTGTCATTCTCTGTTTTTAATCATGCCTGACAGCGAGCAAAGGGTAGGCTTACCGCATGAAAGGATCTGCAAAAGGAGGAAAACTGACATCGTGGTGTTGACAGCACCCGGAGATCATCATCAGATTTTTTCTGCACGAACATAAAGCCACTGCCGCGCGATGTGATAAACCAGCCATGCCGCAACCCTCTTGAGCTGTCGCGTGAAAACGGGATCAGAGTTGTTTAATAAATCGGCGCAATAATGTCATCTTTCTTATCCCTGTTCAACCCTGAACATTGGGCGAAATTCTTTCAGAATGCGACATCCCGCCGCGGTCAATTGTGGTGTTTTTGCAGGGCATTCACGCATGCCTGAAAGAGATGAAGGGAAAACCGGCAAATCGTCGTAAAAAACATCAGTCGGGTGACGAACCCGGCGGTTGTTACAAAAACCCGTTGACGACACATGCCCAATACGGTTTAATGCGCCCCGTTGCCCGGATAGCTCAGTCGGTAGAGCAAGGGATTGAAAATCCCTGTGTCCTTGGTTCGATTCCGA
>NZ_MJIB01000011.1:0-418 GCF_003697865.1 Rahnella sp. Larv3_ips
GAACAAGCTCGGGACGGCGCAGCAGGCCGAATACCTGAAAGTGATCTTCGGTGAAGAGGCGATGAAAGGCGCGGTGAAGCTGGTGGAGGCCGCAGGTAACGGCAGGCTGACCGAAAAGAAAACCGCGCTGGAAAACTCGCGGGGATCGGCGGCGTCGGTCGCGAAGGTGCAGACCGATAACCTCGACGGCGACCTTAAAAACATGCAGTCCGCGTTTGAGGATTTGCAGATCGAGACCTTTGATAAACAGGACTCCAGCCTGCGAAAGCTGACGCAATCCGCGACTGACTGGCTCGGCAACGTGGGCAAATGGGTGAAGGCTAACCCGAAGCTGACCGGCACTATCGTTAAGTCAGCGCTGGCGGTGACGAGCCTGGTTGTCGGCCTCGGCGTGCTGGGCGTGGTGGTCGGTCCGGTC
>NZ_MJIB01000011.1:428-1404 GCF_003697865.1 Rahnella sp. Larv3_ips
ATCGCGATGGCGGCGATTTATATCTGGGCGAACTGGAGCACGCTGGAGCCGAAGTTTAAAAAGATGTGGGACGCGATTGCCGCCTGGACGACCGAAGCCTGGGCAACCATCACCGACTGGCTGACCGGCACCTGGAACAGCATCGTTGCCGGTGTGCAGGGATTATCGGATAAGTTCGCAGCGGTCTGGACGGGCATTAAAGACGGTGCAAAAGCGGGGTTTGCGGCCTATATCAATTTCATCAAGTCTTTTGGCCAGAAGATTTTCGACGTGGTGAAAAGCCTTCCGGCCAAATTTCAGGAAGCGGGCAGCAGCATGATCACCGCGCTGATGGACGGGATTGCCGCGAAGTGGCAGGCGCTGAAAGACAAGCTTTCCAGCATGACGGATTTTCTTCCGGACTGGATGAAATCGGACGGCGATAAAACCATTTCGGTGAGCGTCAGCAATAGCCTGCCGAAACCGGCGGAGGGGCTTTCTACGTCTGCGCTGCCTGCGCCGATACTGCCGAAACCTGCGGGCGGTCTGAACACCGCACAACCTTACGGCACCGGCGGTGCGGCATACAGCTACGCGGGCATGTTCGACAAAGGCGGAGACATTGCCGCCGGTGAGGTCGGCATTGTGGGAGAGAACGGCGCGGAGCTGGTACGTGGTCCGGTGAGCGTCACGGGGCGTCGGGATACGTCGGCGCTGATGCGTAATCAGGCTCATGCTGCCGCTCCTACCTTCAACGTCTACGCTGCGCCCGGACAAAGTGCGAAGGACGTCGCCGCCGAGGCAATGCGTTTATTTGAAGATTACATGCGCCGCCAACGTTCTGCGGCGCGAAGCTCAATGAATTACGGCTAAGGAGGTTTCTATGATGCTGGCTTTGGGGATGTTCGTGTTTATGCTGCAAACCCTGCCCTATCAGAGTTTGCAACGCTCGGCGGAATACCGCTGGCCGACCAATGACCGGATCGGCCTGCGCGCC
>NZ_MJIB01000011.1:1591-2348 GCF_003697865.1 Rahnella sp. Larv3_ips
CGTGGACGAAAGCCTGACCGCGATGTTCGGCGATATCAAAACTCAGGCCGACGGCCTTCTGGATCAGGCGGGCGGGATTGCCAGCAATGCGCAGAAGTATGCAGGCGGGCTGATGTCATGATGTCCACGATCGCAATGGATAACGGCGCACAGATTGCGCCGGACTACATGGTTAAACTCGCCGGTTCAGACATCACCACGGATATCAGCAGGCGACTTATTTCGCTGTCGCTGACCGACAACCGCGGCTTTGAGGCTGACCAGCTCGACATCGAGTTGGACGACGCGGACGGCCTGATGCAGATGCCTCCTCGCGGCGCGGTGCTAAGCGTCTTTCTGGGCTGGAAAGGTCAGGCGCTGTTCCATAAGGGGGAGTTTACGGTGGACGAAGTGGAGCATCGGGGCGCGCCGGATACGCTGACGCTGCGCGCCCGCAGCGCCGACTATCGCGGCAGCCTTAATTCACGCCGCGATAACTCCTATCACGACACAACGCTGGAGGCGATAGTCTCCGCCGTCGCGGCGCGAAACAGTCTTGAGCCCGCCGTGGCCGAGTCGCTCAAGGGTGTGAAGGTTTCGCACATCGATCAGACACAGGAAACCGACGCGGCTTTTATCACCCGTCTGGCTGAGTTGAACGGCGGGGTTGTCGCCATCAAGGCCGGTAAACTGATTTTTATTAAGCCAGGCTCAGCCCTCACCGCCAGTGGCAAGCCGATCCCACAAATGACGCTGACCCGCAGCGACGGCGACGGCC
>NZ_MJIB01000011.1:2403-63612 GCF_003697865.1 Rahnella sp. Larv3_ips
CTCAGCCCTCACCGCCAGTGGCAAGCCGATCCCACAAATGACGCTGACCCGCAGCGACGGCGACGGCCATACGTTCAATATTGCAGACCGCGATGCTTACACCGGCGTATCAGCAACCTGGCTGCATACCAAAGAACCAAAGCCCAAAAGGGTAAAGGTACAGCGGAAGAAAAAAGAAAAACACCTGCGCGCCCTGCAACATCCGGCGGCCAAAAAGACCACGGCCAAAGCACAAAAAGCGCCGGAGGCGAAAGAAGGTGAATATCTGGCGGGCAGTGATGAAAACGTGTTTGCGCTGACGACGGTCTACGCCACGCAGAAGGCCGCCATGCGCGCAGCACAGGCCAAATGGGACAAGCTACAGCGCGGCGTCGCGCAGTTCTCTATCTCACTGGCTCGCGGACGTGCCGATCTGTTCCCCGAAACACCACTGGCGGTGTCAGGCTTTAAAGCAGTGATCGATGCGCAGCCGTGGATAATCAGCAAGGTCACGCACAGCCTGAACAATGGCGGATATACGACGGGGCTGGAACTGGAGGTGTTGCTGTCGGATGTGAATTACGAGGCGAGCGGGGGCGATAGATTGTGAATGATGAATGCAAAGTTTCTTTATGAGTATCTAAAAATTATTCAGAAACAATAAAATAACCTAATTACTACAGGGAAGAGTACGTATATAAGAAGGCAAACCCATACTGCCTTCATAAACCAACGGGCACGACGCCAGATATAGCGTTCCCTTTCGTTAGCGTCACGTATCGCGCTTAGTATATCGTCCTGATTTGTCATCTCGTCTGCCTTGAGCAATTAGTCACCTGTTATGTAAAACACTGTAATCCCGGATGTATGTTTTTAGCAATAACATACAATGATTACATATGATTTAAAATGACAAAATGGTGATTATTATGATGCATTGCCCCAAATGCCAGCACGCAGCTCACGCCCGTTCAAGCCGTTACCTCAGCAGTAATACCAAAGAGCGTTATCACCAGTGTCAGAATATCAATTGCAGCTGCACGTTCAAAACTCACGAGTCGATTGCTGACATTATCGTTGAGCCAGGAACTGTTCATGCAGTTCAATTGCATCCAGACAAGCATCAGCAGCAGTCCTTCCAGATGCACTAAAAATTCAACTTCAATGGAAGCCCGCGAAAGCGGGTTTTTTATTTATTGTCGCCATACAGTTAATCTCTGCCGCCATTTTGCCGCCACTAAAAAGAAAAAGGGCCTAGCAATTACGCCAGACCCTTGATAACTAAGAGTATTTAGATGTCGCGTTAGCGATACCTTAGTTAAGACGCTCTTTGATACGAGCTGACTTACCAGTACGCTCACGCAGGTAGTACAGTTTAGCTTTACGAACGGCACCACGACGTTTAACAGCAATGCTGTCGATTACTGGGGAGTGAGTCTGGAATACACGCTCAACACCTTCGCCGTTAGAAATTTTGCGAACAGTGAATGCAGAGTGCAGACCGCGGTTACGAATAGCGATAACCACGCCCTCGAATGCCTGCAGACGCTTTTTAGAACCTTCAACGACCCATACCTTAACTTCCACGGAATCACCCGGACGGAATGCAGGTACGTCTTGCTTCATCTGCTCTTGTTCGATTTGTTTAATGATATTGCTCATAATATGTCTCTTACCCTAGGTAAACTGATATATCGGGAAGGCCTGGCAACGTGCTCAAGCGGTCCCTTCATAGTTTTGTTAACTAAGTCGATGTTCCTTTTGGAACTCTCTCAGTAACACCTCTTGCTCGTCAGTCAGAGCTAGGTTTTCCAGAAGTTCAGGTCTTCTAAGCCAGGTTCGACCCAGCGACTGTTTCAGGCGCCAGCGACGTATATCAGCATGATTTCCCGACAGTAAAACCGGCGGTACCTCCATGCCTTCCAGCACTTCAGGGCGGGTATAGTGGGGGCAATCGAGCAATCCGTCAGCGAAAGAATCTTCTTCTGCTGAAGCCTGACGACCCAGAACACCCGGTATAAAGCGGGAAACTGAATCAATCAGAGTCATTGCCGGCAACTCACCACCGCTGAGAACATAATCACCAATTGACCATTCTTCATCAATTTCGGTTTTGATTACGCGCTCATCAATCCCTTCATAACGACCACAAACCAGAATAATTTTCTGGTGGGCCGCCAGTTCGCAAACACCGGTTTGATCCAGTTTGCGACCCTGAGGTGAAAGATAAATCACTTTCACACCTTCGCCTGCCGCTGCTTTTGCTGCATGAATCGCTTCCCGCAAGGGTTGCACCATCATCAGCATGCCGGGACCACCGCCGTAAGGGCGCTCATCCACGGTACGATGTCGGTCGTATGCGAAGTCACGAGGACTCCAGCAATTTACGCTCAACAGGCCATTCTTAACTGCCCGGCCAGTTACCCCGTAATCCGTAATTGCGCGGAACATTTCAGGAAACAGGCTAATTATACCGATCCACATAGCCTACCCCTTCCAAATGTTTGACCGCTCAACCAGACGTTGTTTACATCAGTAAACACTACGGAGGTCAAAAACCAGGATCCCAATCTACTTCAACAGTGCGAGTAGCGAGATCGACTTTCTTGATAACCTGCCCATCGAGGAACGGAATTAACCGCTCCTTGAGTCCGAAGGCATCTTTCAGGTTGGCTTTCACTACCATGACATCGTTAGAACCGGTTTCCATCATATCGATGATTTTGCCCAGCTCGTAACCGGAAGTCGTCACTACCTGGCAACCAAAAAGGTCTTTCCAGTAATAGTCACCGTCTTCCAGTACAGGTAGTTGCTTTGAATCCACGACAATTTCGCAATTAGTCAGAAGATTCGCAGCATCCCGATCATCAACGCCTTTGACTTTGATAATCAGATCCTGAGTGTGGCGTTTCCAGCCTTCCAGCTCGATAACCTGCCACTTACCGGCACGCTGGATAAACCAGGGCTGGTATTCGAAGATGCTTTCAGCGTCTTCGGTGGATGAAAACACTCTGAGCCAACCACGAATGCCGTATGTTGAACCCATTTTGCCGAGAACTAACGGCTCAGCGGGTACCACTGGATTGGATTGCTTGCTCATTGCCACCACCGCGACAGATTAAGCTGCTTTCTTAGCGTCTTTGATCAACGCAGAAACGCGATCAGAAACGGTTGCACCCAGATCTACCCAATGGGCAACACGATCCAGGTCCAGACGCAGAGCTTCAGCCTGGCCAGAAGCCAATGGGTTGAAGAAACCTACGCGTTCGATGAAACGACCGTCACGAGCGTTGCGGCTGTCGGTCACTACTACTTGATAAAACGGACGCTTTTTTGCGCCGCCACGTGCTAAACGAATTGTTACCATAACATCCTCTTTAGTTAATAAAACAACCAGACCCCATCGGGGAACGGGGTCTGGTTGCAATATAAAAAGCCCCAAAATTTTACTCATTTTGGCGCAAAAAGCAATCGAAAGCGTAGATTGCCTCCGTCGCTATTTGCCTGAGCACATTTGGGGCCGTTTATGTGGCTGATAAATAGCCAGTGTTGTCGATTAGCGGCCTGGGAAACCTGGTGGCATCATACCCTTCATGCCACGCATCATTTTCGCCATACCGCCATTCTTCATTTTCTTCATCATGCGCTGCATATCGTCAAACTGCTTGAGTAAGCGGTTAACATCCTGCACCTGCATGCCGGAACCCAGCGCGATACGACGCTTGCGGGAACCTTTAATAATTTCGGGCTTAGCGCGCTCTTTCATCGTCATCGAATTGATGATCGCTTCCATTCGCACCAGTACCTTATCGTCCATCTGAGATTTGACGTTGTCCGGCAGTTGGCCAACACCCGGCAATTTACTCATCATATTCGCCATACCGCCCATATTGCGCATTTGCTTGAGCTGATCGAGGAAGTCGGTCAGATCGAAACCGTCGCCCTTCTTGAGCTTGTTGGCCAGTTTTTCAGCCTGTGCGCGGTCGACTTTACTCTCAATGTCTTCGATAAGAGAGAGAACGTCGCCCATACCCAAAATACGTGAAGCGATACGATCAGGGTGGAACGGCTCAAGGGCATCGTTTTTTTCACCCATACCCAGGAATTTAATCGGCTTGCCGGTGATGTGGCGAATCGACAACGCGGCACCACCGCGCGCGTCACCATCCACTTTCGTCAGGATCACACCGGTCAGTGGCAGCGCTTCGTTAAAGGCTTTTGCCGTATTTGCGGCATCCTGACCGGTCATGGCATCGACAACAAACAGGGTTTCAACCGGATTAATCGCGGCGTGAACCTGTTTGATTTCGTCCATCATCGCTTCGTCGACGTGTAAACGACCCGCGGTATCGACAATCAGGACATCATAAAATTTCAGTTTGGCTTGCTGAAGCGCACGGCGAACGATATCGACCGGTTTTTCCTGTACATCTGACGGAAAGAAATCCACTTCAACTTGCTGCGCCAGGGTTTCCAGCTGTTTGATCGCCGCAGGGCGATACACGTCAGCAGACACCACCAGCACTTTTTTCTTTTTCTTCTCTTTCAGGAATTTCGCCAGTTTACCGACGCTGGTCGTTTTACCGGCACCTTGTAAACCTGCCATCAGCACGACTGCCGGTGGCTGTGCCGCTAAATTGAGCTCGGTATTCGCCTCGCCCATCGCGTTTTCCAGCTCTTTCTGGACAATTTTGACGAATTCCTGACCCGGTGTAAGACTTTTATTGACCTCATGGCCAACAGCACTCTCTTTCACCCGGTTGATGAAGTCGCGAACGACTGGCAGCGCAACGTCAGCTTCCAGTAACGCCATGCGAACTTCACGCAACGTCTCTTTGATATTTTCTTCGGTCAGCCGCCCGCGGCCGCTGATATTGCGCAGTGTGCGCGACAATCGATCGCTTAAATTCTCAAACATCGTCTCTTGCTCAACGTAATGACAGGCCGCTTTTGCGACGTAATTGCGGGATTATAACACGAAGCGAGGACGATCTCTGCTTTGGTATCTCAGATAGGTTGGAGCGTGACGCGGGTAACGTTATACTGCGATTCTCATTCACTTTTCGATGCCACTGAAACGCTATGTCAGTTTTCGCTCTCGTCGCCATGTTGGCCTATCTGTTCAGCCTCGCACTGATCATTCCGAGCATCATCCGGAAGAACAGCGCATACCGACGTCTGGCACTGATTTCCGTGGTCGTCGCGCTGGTCTGCCATGCGGTCGCCCTGCAACAACGCATTTTCGATGTCAGCACCGGCCAGAACCTGAGCCTGGTGAATATTGGTTCCGTCGTGAGCTTAATTATTGGCACGGTGATGACCATTGTCGCCTCGCGCAACCGCGGCTGGTTTGTTCTGCCTATTGTGTATAGTTTTTCGCTGATCAATCTGGCGTTCGTCACCTTCCTGCCGGGCGAGTTCATTACGCATCTTGAGGAAAGTAAAGGTTTACTGGTCCATATTGGCCTGGCGCTTTTCTCTTATGCGACCCTGATGATTGCCGCGCTATATGCACTGCAGCTGGCATGGCTTGATTATCAGCTGAAGAATAAACGTCTGACATTTACCGCTGATATGCCGCCGCTGATGAGCATCGAGCGGAAACTTTTTCACATCACCCAGATTGGCGTCATTTTACTGACGCTGACGCTGTGCACCGGATTGCTGTATCTGAACAACCTGTTCAGCCCGGAAAATATCGATAAGGCCGTTTTGTCGATACTCGCATGGTTCGTTTATATCGTCCTGCTGTGGGGCCATTATCACGAAGGCTGGCGTGGCCGCCGCGTGGTATGGTTCAGCATGGCGGGCGCCATCCTGCTCACTCTCGCCTATTTTGGCAGCCGCCTAATCCAGCAAATCATGGTTCATTAATTAAAAGGAATACCCGTTGGAGCACGTCTCGACAACAACCCTGATCATCACACTGATCATCATGGTGGTGGTTTCGGCTTATTTTTCAGCCTCCGAAACCGGTATGATGACACTCAACCGTTACCGGTTACGTCACCTTGCCAAACAAGGTAACCGGGGTGCGCGTCGCGTCGAAAAGCTGTTAAAACGCCCGGATCAGCTTATAAGCCTCGTACTTATCGGCAACAACCTGGTCAACATTCTTGCTTCCGCTCTGGCAACCATTGTGGGCATCCGTTTGTATGGCGATGCCGGTGTGGCCATTGCGACCGGTGTGCTGACCTTCGTGGTGCTGCTGTTTGCTGAAGTGCTGCCGAAAACCTTCGCCGCGCTTAACCCGGAACGCATCGCTTTTCCAAGCAGCCTGCTATTGCGTCCTCTGCAGACCATCATGATGCCATTAGTGTGGATCCTGAACAGCCTTTCACGTCTGCTGATGAGAATGTGCGGTGTCAAAACCAACACCAGCCTCAGCGATGCGATGAGTAAAGAAGAGCTGAGAACCATCGTGAATGAATCGCGCTCGAACATCTCCCGTCGCAATCAGGACATGCTGCTTTCAGTGCTGGATCTTGAGAAAGTCACGGTCGATGACATCATGGTGCCGCGCAATGAGATTGTTGGGATTGATATTAACGATGACTGGAAATCGATCATCCGCCAGCTGACGCACTCACCGCATGGCCGCATTATGCTTTACCGGGATTCACTCGACGATGCCATCGGCATGCTGCGCCTGCGTGAAGCTTATCGCCTGATGACGGAGCGGAAAGAGTTCACCAAAGAAAATCTGCTGCGCGCTGCCGATGAGATTTACTACATACCCGAAGGTACACCGCTGAATATTCAGCTGGTGAAATTCCAGCGTAATAAGAAGAAAGTCGGGATTGTGGTCGATGAATATGGCGACATTCAGGGGCTGGTCACCGTCGAGGATATTCTTGAAGAGATTGTCGGTGATTTCACGACGTCGATGTCACCGACGCTGGCCGAAGAAGTGACGCCGCAAAGCGATGGTTCCGTGGTGATTGAAGGCAGCGCGAACGTTCGCGAGCTGAACAAAGCCTTTAACTGGACGCTGCCTGCCGACGGGCCGAGAACCATGAATGGTATGTTGCTGGAGGTGCTGGAAGAGATCCCTAAAATCGGCACCAACTTACGCATTGAAGATTATGAAGTCGAAATTCTGGATGTGCAGGACAACATGATCAAACAAGTGCAGGTCCGTCCATTGCACCCTTTGCAGACCAGTGTAAACCAGCACTAACCCACTCAAATTCCAGACATAAAAAAGACGCGAATTTCGCGTCTTTTTTGCTTCCGCTGAACGAACTAGATGTGCAGTTCGGACAGTTTTTCTTTCGGCAGAGCCAGATCGTCATTACGGTTCACGACAACATCGTGATCGAGAATGTGCTGCGCGATTTCCTGCGCTTCTTTAAGAGAATGCATCTCGTAGGTACCGCACTGATATTCGTTCAGCTCAGGGATCTGTCGCTGTTCTTTTACTTTCAGAACATCCGCCATCGCCGCTTTCCAGGAATCAGCAACCAATTGCTCTTCCGGTACACCGATCAGGCTCATGTAGAAGCCGGTACGGCAACCCATCGGAGAAATATCGATGATCTCAACGCCATTTCCGTTCAGGTGATTACGCATGAAGCCTGCGAACAGGTGCTCCAGCGTGTGAATACCACGCTCTGGCATCACTTCAATGTTCGGGCGGCAAAAACGCAGGTCGAACACAGTGATGGTATCCCCGTGTGGGGTTTTCATGGTTTTTGCGACGCGAACAGCAGGTGCTGCCATACGGGTATGGTCTACGGTAAAGCTATCCAACAGTGGCATATCGTCACCTCTCCAAAATAAATTAAATTTTTTTACGAAATCAGGAAACCTTTTCCCAGCATGCAGGTCTTAATTAGTGAAAGACGCGCATTTGTTATCATCATCCCTGTAAACAGAGATGTTTATTTGGCCACATTAATTGTGGCCTTTTTCTTTTCTACTCTTCGGTACCGCCCGCGTGAGCGGCCAGATAGTCTTCTAAGCTTAGCTTGTCACCGGCTTCCATGTCGCGCTGACGTTGCCAGGAACCGTCCTGTTCTGCCAGTAACGCGCTTTCATCCAACACTTCCAGCGGTTCACTGATCAGCATCTGACGATATTTCTCGGCCAGCTCCAGTCCTAAGTTACCCACGCCCTGCTGTTTCAATTCTTTCAGGATACGCGCGGAATAAGTCAGTTCCGGATCATCGAACGCCGCAACCAACTCTTTGCACACGTCCTGATAGAGATGGTCGCCATTTTGGCTATCCATCACCTGCGCGACCCGGTTTAAATCAGCGAACAAATCTTTGCCCACCTGAGCCAGCGGCTTACGGTCATCATTGCAGCCGATACCGATGGTCTGTCCGGGTTTACGCCCTTCAAGGATCACACGGTTCCAGTTTTGGCGCGTACAAAGCAGCTCATCGCTACTCATTTCCGGGGCATCGGCCAGGGCACACCATACCAAAAACAGATCGAGGAAACGCGCCTGCGTCGCATCAATACCGACCGGAGAGAACGGGTTAACGTCCAGCGATCGCACTTCAATGTACTCAATCCCGCTGCGCATCAGCGCATCAGAAGGTGTTTCACCTGATTTGGTGACACGTTTAGGACGGATAGGCGCATAAAGCTCGTTCTCAATCTGTAACACATTCGTGTTCAGTTGGAGATACTTACCGTCTTTTTTCACACCCATCTCTGCATATTCTGCAGAAGGTGTGCGAATCGCTTTTTTAACGCCTTTAACGTAAGTCTCGAGATCGTTAAAGGTGATGCCCAGATTACTCTGCGATTTATTGGTATATCCTAAATCACTCAGGCGCAGCGACGTCGCATAGGGCAGATAACATAAGCCGCCCTCGGTATATTCGAAAGGCAGATCGGTTTTACGACCTTTAAGGAATGACGAACAGATCGCCGGTGATGCACCAAACAGATACGGAATCACCCAGCCAAAACGGTAATAGTTACGGATCAGCTTAAAATATCCGGCTGAAATCGCTTCTTTACCGCTTTCGGTATCGGTCACGCCCAGACGCTCCTGCCAGAACGACAGCGGCAGCGAGAAATTATAGTGAATGCCGGAAATCACCTGCATCAGCGCGCCATAACGATTTTTCAGGCCTTCGCGATACAATGTTTTCATGCGTCCTACGTTGGATGAACCGTACTGCGCCAGTTCAATATCCTGTCCGGAATCAATAAAACACGGCATGCTGAACGGCCACATGCGCTCTTCGCCGAGCTCACGGGCCACGTGACGATGAATGTCACGCAAAAATGCCATCAGATGATCAATATTGTCATCGACGGGGGTAATAAATTCTAATAAGGCTTCGGCAAAATCGGTGGTGATCCAGCGATGCGTCAGTGCCGCACCAAGAGATTCCGGATGGCCGGTTTTCGCTAATGAACCATCGGGATTAACACGCAGCGTTTCACGCTCAATACCGCGACGAATACCTTTTAATGCCTGAGGATGGGCTTCCAGCCAGGAAAGCGCCTTTGATACATCCGGGATCAAATTGACCTCCCGCTCTCTGAACTCATTGATTTGCAAGCAAAGCGTGTCTGCATAGATGTGACCATAATTGATGACTGATGCCAATCTAACTGAACCATGAAAGCCCCTGTAGCGTTACCACCGTAATAAAAACGTAACGCACTGCTTTTCCAATCAACATGAAAAAGACCACTGAGCCCCACGGCATTCGCAGCCAACCTGCTAATACGCATAACACATCACCAATCACCGGTAACCAGCTCAGCAACAAGGCGGCCGGTCCAAAGCGTTTCAGCCAGCCTTCTGCAACCTGTAGCCCACGTTGGGGCTTAAGCTGCGGCAAGAAGCGTCCGATGATGACGTTGGTTATGCCACCTAAGGTATTGCCAACAGATGCAGACAAAACCAGTGCCGCCGGCATTGCACTGCCAGCTGACAATAAAGCCACTAATAATACTTCTGAGTTGCCTGGTAACAACGTGGCACTTAAAAAGCTACTGCCAAATAAGGACGCCAGCGCTACGGCGCTACTCACAACGTACGCACGTCCACAAAAGCCATATTGGCGCGTTTCGCCGCCTCAATACCAAAATCGGCGTCTTCGAACACAACGCATTTTTCAGGAGGCACGCCGATAAGTTCAGCGCAGCGCAAAAAAGTATCTGGTGCGGGTTTATGGTTCTGCACGTCATTCGCGCCGACGATGGCATCAAAGCAATCGCGTAAACCCAAATGACGCAACAGAGCATCCGCCATCCAGTGTTCACTGCCCGTTCCTACAGCCATCGGACGTCGACCACGGTAGGCCTTAACGACATCAATCAGAGGCAGCGGACGAACGGTATCGAGTAACATTTCCTGCACCGCGGCGGTTTTCTCAGCGGCAAGAAGATGAGGGTCCATCTCAACATGATTACTGTCGATAACAAACTTGGCGATGCGCCATGTCGGGGAACCATTCAGGGCAACCATGGATTCGACATCGTACTGCATACTGTATTTGGTTAATACCTGATGCCATGCCTTACGGTGCGTAGGCTCGGTATCCAATATGGTGCCATCCATATCAAATATTAGCCCTTCGTATCGATCGTACATCGAATGCTCCATGCTCACGAAAAAAACGGGAAAACTACTTTATCGCAAAGTCTGCCGAAAGTCGCATTTTGTCCGTTCACAGAGCACATCCGAACACGTTGAAAAAATCAGGGAAATGAAGTGGAAAACGCAGAGATGAAACGCAGAAAGCAAAAAACCCGCCGAAGCGGGTTTCTCTGACAGGCGGCACCCAGGAAGATAACTTGGCAAGGGCTCGCCCTGCAGGCCGTTGCTAAAGCAACGTTATCTTTCTTCGTGCTACCTTCATGCCGGAGGACCTTATGTGAAAATGGTCGCTGCAACATGTTTGGAATATGGTGCACCCAGGAAGATTCGAACTTCCGACCGCTCGGTTCGTAGCCGAGTACTCTATCCAGCTGAGCTATGGGTGCAAAGTGTGGTTACTACAGATTTTATTCAATGCGGGAAAAGCAGAGATAAAGAATGGTGCACCCAGGAAGATTCGAACTTCCGACCGCTCGGTTCGTAGCCGAGTACTCTATCCAGCTGAGCTATGGGTGCATTTTGATTCTTACTGCAGATTTTACCCAACCATTTTTCCGTACTACATCAGCGTTAGCTTCTGCCCATCACGCTCATTTGATTGCAAATCAACATACGCTTTGGAAAGTATGGTGCACCCAGGAAGATTCGAACTTCCGACCGCTCGGTTCGTAGCCGAGTACTCTATCCAGCTGAGCTATGGGTGCATTTTAAATGGCGGTGAGGCGGGGATTCGAACCCCGGATGCAGCTTTTGACCGCATACTCCCTTAGCAGGGGAGCGCCTTCAGCCTCTCGGCCACCTCACCATACGCCTCTTGCGAGTGTGCTGACTAACTTTGTTCAAGCTCATCGGCACTGCGTGGCGCACATATTACTTTCTGGCCCTTATAAGTCAAACCCTTTTTTCCACACAATCACTCGTTTGGACATTTCACGCGCAACCTGCGCAGTTTGAAGGCAAAAAAGAGGGCAAAACGCATAAAAGCTACGTTCTTTTTTACGCAAAGGGGATCACAGAGCATCGCTCGTAAAGATTGAAACAGATAAAAATACAGAGAAAGTCAGGCAGGAAAATCAGAAATACACAGAAAAGAGGATCAGCGCCTCGCCGTCAGCGAGACGCCTCGTAAATCAGTAACTCGTCTGTTGAGATTTTTCAGCCTGAATACGCTGATAGATCTCTTCACGGTGAACGGAAACCTCTTTTGGCGCATTCACACCAATACGTACCTGATTACCTTTAACACCTAAAACGGTAACAGTAACCTCATCGCCAATCATGAGGGTTTCACCAACTCGGCGAGTTAGAATCAGCATTCTTTGCTCCTTGAATAATTAAAAGAGTCGGGTCTCTCAGTTTCCCGGCCATTATCGATCATAAGCGGGTAAAACGTAAGCCATGACCCTTACATTAACTGTAAGCGGCCTGCAACTTCAGCCATGAGTACTTTTAGTTTAGCTGAAATCAACGTTGTCGCGACCTTGCCGCGAAGCCTACCCCACCATTAAGACTGAAAACGCCATATTGCACAATACATTATGGCGCTTTCCAGGTTAGCGATTTATTTCTTCTTACAGCTTGGATTCCACCCAGGCTTCTACGGTAGCCAGGGCTGCCGGTAAAGCCTGAACATCGCTTCCCCCTGCTTGTGCCATGTCAGGACGACCACCGCCCTTGCCGCCCACCTGCTGGGCAACAGAAGCAATCAGATCCCCCGCTTTGACACGGTCAGTCAGATCTTTTGTGACACCGGCAATCAGGCTGACTTTATCGTCAGCGATGGTTGCCAGAACAATGATCACTGAACCTAACTGGTTTTTCAGATCATCAACCATCGTACGCAGAATTTTAGGCTCTACATTATCCAGCTGACGAACTAACAGCTTAACGCCTTTCACTTCTTTGGTCTGGCCCGACAGAGATGCGCTTTCCTGCGCAGCCTGCTGGCCTTTCACTTGCTGAAGTTCTTTTTCCAGCACGCGCGAACGTTCGATCAGGGATCGGATCTTATCCGTAATACTGTTGACATCACCTTTTACCAGATGTGCGACATCTTGCAGCAAATCACTTTGCTGATGCAGTGCATTGATCGCATTCTCACCCGTGATCCCTTCGATACGACGAATGCCTGCCGCAGTGCCCGACTCGCTCTGGATACGGAACAGGCCAATATCGCCGGTACGGCTGGCGTGAGTTCCGCCGCACAGTTCTGTGGAGAAATCGCCCATGCTCAAGACACGGACGCTGTCTTCGTATTTTTCACCAAACAGTGCCATTGCACCTTTTTCTTTGGCTTCGTCCAAATCCATGATGGTGGTCTGGATAGGCAGATTACGACGAATTTGCGCATTCACCAGATCTTCAACCTGACGAATTTCTTCAGGCTTCATGGCTTCAAAATGTGAGAAGTCGAAACGCAGATAGTTATCGTTAACCAGTGACCCTTTCTGTGCGACGTGTTTACCCAGCACCTGACGCAATGCTGCGTGCAGTAAGTGAGTGGCTGAGTGGTTCAGACGGATACGGTCACGACGAGCCACATCCACTTCAGCTTCAACGCTGTCGCCAACGCTAAGCTTACCGGCATTCAGGGAACCCTGATGACCAATCGCTTTACCGTATTTCTGGGTATCGGAAACAGAGAAGACACCAGCTGACGTTTTCAGGATGCCTTTATCGCCCACCTGTCCACCGGATTCACCATAAAATGGCGTGTCATCCAGTACCACGATGGCATTATCACCCGCCTGAATCTCGTTCACTGACTGACCGTCGATAAACAATGCCACCACTTTGGAATGGCGTTGCAGATGTTCGTATCCGGAGAACTGAGTCACACCGTCCACACGAACCATGCTGTTGTAGTCTGCGCTGAAACCGCTGGACTCACGAGCACGGCGACGCTGAACTTCCATCGCTTTCTCAAAACCGGCTTCATCGACTTTCAGATTACGCTCGCGGCAAACATCGGCAGTCAGATCCAGCGGGAAACCGAAGGTGTCATACAGACGGAAAGCAATTTCACCGTCCAGAGTGTCACCCGTCATTGCGGACAATTCATCGTCCAGCAATGCCAGACCACGTTCCAGCGTGCGGGCAAACTGCTCTTCTTCAGTTTTCAGCAATTGTTCAACCATTGCCTGCTGTTCTTTCAGTTCCGCAGCAGCCGGGCCCATCACGTCGATCAGTGGGGCAACCAGTTTGAAGAAGAAAGTATCTTTGGCGCCCAGCATGTTGCCGTGACGGATCGCACGACGAATGATACGACGCAGCACATAGCCACGGTTTTCATTCGATGGGATTACACCGTCAGCGATCAGGAATGCGCACGAACGAATATGGTCGGCGATAACACGCAGGGATTTGCTGGTCAGATCGGTAGCGCCGGTCACTTCTGCCACGGCGGCGATCAGCTTTTGGAATAAATCGATGTCATAGTTTGAGTTCACATGCTGCATAACAGCGGTGATGCGCTCAAGCCCCATCCCGGTATCTACGGACGGTTTTGGCAATGGCAGCATCGTGCCGTCAGACTGACGGTTGAACTGCATGAACACGATGTTCCAGATTTCGATATAACGGTCGCCATCTTCTTCGGCTGAACCCGGAGGGCCACCCCAGATGTGATCGCCATGATCGAAGAATATTTCAGTACAAGGGCCGCAAGGACCGGTGTCGCCCATTTGCCAGAAGTTGTCAGAGGCGAAAGCACCGCCTTTATTATCGCCAATGCGGATAATACGTTCTTTAGGAACGCCAACTTCTTTTTCCCAGATTTCAAAGGCTTCGTCATCTGTCTCATAGACAGTGACCCACAATTTTTCTTTCGGCAGGTTAAACCAGTTCTCGCCAGTCAGTAATTCCCAGGCGTAGTTGATTGCATCATGCTTGAAGTAATCACCGAAACTGAAGTTGCCCAGCATTTCGAAGAAAGTGTGATGACGAGCGGTATAACCGACGTTTTCGAGATCGTTGTGTTTACCGCCCGCGCGTACGCAGCGTTGAGACGTGGTGGCACGGCTGTAATCGCGTTTATCCAGACCGAGGAAAACGTCTTTGAATTGGTTCATCCCGGCATTGGTAAACAACAGTGTCGGATCGTTTGTCGGGACAAGCGAACTGCTTGAAACAACGTTGTGTCCCTTGCTCTGGAAGAAATCGAGAAACGCTTGACGGATCTCAGCGGTGCTCTTGCTCATAAATATCCCGGAATCATGCTGGAAGAACGGCTCTTGAGCCGGATCACGCTGCATACGGCAGCAATCTGTACAGCTCACGAACGAAAAAGTGCGGATAAGATAAAATTTCTGCGCGGGGAAGTAAAATCCCGTATGCGGTCAATCGTCAAAATCGCGATAAATAGACTGTATTTCTTCCTGAAAGAAGCCGCGATAGAGTAAATAACGCAGAACTTTTGATTTTTCTTTCCAGTCTGTAGGTAAATTCTCACCAAATTTTCTGACCGCAATCTCACGCGCCAGAATGCACCAGTCGATCTCAGTATTCTCCAGAGCCGTGGTAATGATTTCTTTATCGACACCTTTTTGCATTAATTCTGAACGGATACGCTGAGCGCCATAACCTTTGTTACTGCGCCCTGAAATGTACCGGTCGGCAAATTTGGCATCATCCAGCCACTGGTGCTGATAGCAATAGTCGATAACGGCCTGAACATGCTCTTCAGGGATCTCTTCAGGTACCGGACGTGGCTCTGGTTTAGCTCTTACGATGTCTTCTTCGGCGAACTCATTTTGCGCCTGCTTCTTACGCGATGACCAACTGCTTTTCTTATTCTGTGGTTTAACAAAAGGCATCGGGGGAATGAGCAACTTGCGGCGCAATTCTGTTTCACCATGGTCGCGCTGAGCAAGCAGACGCATGGCACGGCTAATCAGCGTGTTGATTTTGGCTGCATCGCCGTCTTTTTTCTGTGGTTCAAACAGGCCAGAGTCACTGTTTTGCGCAACTTCTTCGAGCAGCTTTTTCAGATCGATGGTTTTTTCATTTGGTGTTTTTTCACCAGGCATAAGGTTTCCCCTGATATGCAAAATGCCAGTCTGGAAACCAGACTGGCATTTTAGCGACTTTTGAAGATGACGGGCAAAACCCAATCATTCAAATGTCTTTGTCAGACAACCACGAAATTAAAACTCTTCGCTGGTTTCCATATCGTCGTCTGCGACTTCTGCAGTCGTAGCAGCGGTCAGTTCACCCGTGCCGCTCAGCAGCATGTCACGCAGTTTTTTATCCAGTTCCGCGGCAATTTTCGGATTTTCTTTCAGATAGTTACAGGAGTTAGATTTACCCTGACCAATCTTTTCACCGTTGTAGCTGTACCATGCGCCCGCTTTCTCGACCAGTTTGTGCTTAACGCCCAGGTCAATCAGTTCGCCATTAATGTTGATACCTTCGCCGTATAAAATCTGGAATTCAGCTTGTTTGAACGGCGCAGCAATTTTGTTCTTCACGACTTTGACGCGCGTTTCACTGCCTACTACCACATCGCCTTCTTTGATAGCGCCGATACGACGGATATCAAGACGGACAGAAGCGTAGAATTTCAGAGCGTTACCGCCGGTGGTGGTTTCCGGGTTACCGAACATCACACCGATTTTCATACGGATCTGGTTGATGAAGATCAGCAGAGTGTTGGCGTTTTTCAGGTTACCTGCGAGTTTACGCATTGCCTGGCTCATCATACGTGCCGCGAGGCCCATGTGAGAGTCACCGATTTCACCTTCGATTTCTGCTTTAGGTGTCAGTGCGGCAACGGAGTCAACGATGATAACGTCAACAGCGCCTGAACGGGTCAGCGCGTCACAAATCTCAAGAGCCTGTTCGCCGGTATCCGGCTGAGAACACAGCAGATTGTCGATATCCACGCCCAATTTTTTAGCGTAGATCGGATCCAGTGCATGCTCCGCATCGATGAAGGCACAGGTTTTGCCTTCGCGCTGTGCAGCGGCAATAACCTGAAGGGTCAGCGTTGTTTTACCGGAAGATTCCGGTCCGTAAATCTCAACGATACGGCCCATCGGCAAACCGCCAGCGCCCAATGCAATATCCAGGGACAAAGAGCCGGTAGAGATCGTTTCAACGTCCATGGAGCGATCTTCACCCAGACGCATGATGGAGCCTTTACCGAATTGCTTTTCAATCTGGCCCAGTGCTGCAGCTAACGCTTTTTGCTTGTTCTCATCAATAGCCATTTCTACTCCTCGTCTGATGCAGGGGAACATCCCGCCCGCATCACTGAATATAATTTATGAACAGGTAATTGGCAGTAATTATACTGTATGCTCATACAGTATCAAGCCTAATTTTGCAGAAACTCAAACAATGCTGTTTGTAGCGAAAAAACAGCAGCTTGCAAACGTACAGCGTCGCGATCGCCAGAAAACTGCTGTTTCGCCGCCACGATCCGGCCATCTTTACCGGCAAAACCAAACCACACTGTGCCGACCGGTTTTTCCTGTGAGCCACCATCAGGCCCGGCAATACCGCTGACTGCCAGAGCGATATCCGCTCCTGCAGCATGCAACACACCCTGCGCCATTTCGCGCACGACCTGTTCACTTACGGCGCCATACTGTTCGAGCGTACTCTCGGAAACCCCCAGCAGTTCGTGCTTGGCGGCGTTGCTGTAAGTCACAAACCCGCGGTCAAACCAGGCAGAGCTGCCGGCAATGTCGGTAATGGCTTTAGCAATCCATCCCCCGGTACACGATTCTGCACAGGTGATCCACAGGCCTTGTGCTTTCAGCTCGGCACCTATTTCTGCACTCAATTCATGCAAGCGATCTTCGTTCATATCCTCTCCCGGCGGGTCATCAGAATCTGTCCTGATGTTAGCACTTCTCTTTTGCTCTGCGAGTTCTGACGCTGCTTTTTGCGCGATGTATTCAGAATCAGAATTAAACGCAAAAACTAAGGCCGCACCGGGCGGCCTTCAGATGATAAAAAACGGGCATTAACGCGCTGCTTTCACCGCAACACCCAGCTGCCACACCGCCATCGCATAATGCACGCTATGGTTGTAACGGGTGATGGTGTAGAAGTTAGGTAACCCGTACCAGTACTGGTAATTGGTACCCATATCAAGGCGTAGCAGACTCGCTTCCTGATAGTTGCCGAGCGAGCCTAACGGGCTGAGTCCGGCCGCTTTCAATGTAAACAGCGGATATTTGGTTTTGAAACCATTCTCTAACAGGGGGGCCTGACCGGCTGCGGGAACCGCAATCGGTGCGCCTTTCGTCCAGCCATGTGCTTTAAAGTAATTAGCCACGCTGCCGATGGCGTCGACGGGATCCCACAGATTCGCGTGTCCGTCGCCGTTAAAGTCCACGGCGTAGTCTCTGTAGGAGGATGGCATAAACTGCCCATACCCCATCGCGCCAGCGAAGGAACCCCGCAGACTCAGCGGATCGTCACCTTCACGACGCGACATCAGCAAGAAGGTTTCCAGCTCACCGGAGAAGTATTCAGCCCGGCGCGGATACGCAAAGGAAAGTGTCGCCAGCGCATCAATAATGCGTGTTTTACCCATCACGCGGCCCCAGCGGGTTTCAACGCCGATAATACCGACAATGATTTCCGGTGGAACGCCGTAAATCTGCTCAGCGCGTTGAAGCGCATCCTGATATTGGTTCCAGAAAACCACACCGTTCTGGACGTTATCCGGTGTAATGAATTTACTCCGATAACGGTTCCATGCTCCGTTCGGTACGGTCGATGGCCCGCCAGAAGGCGCCTGCTGATCCATCAGTCTGAGCACAAAACCCAGACGTTTGGTTTGCGCCAGCACGTCATGCAACTGCTGACGGTCGAATCCGTGTTCACGGACCATTTTATCAACAAACTGATTCATGGCCGGATCGTAAGCAAAGTCACCGTTCTGAACGGCACCGGTATGTTCAGCCTGCAACAGAAAACCGCCGCTGGGTGCCGTGTTGGCACTCGCATTTCTTCCGTCAGAGAAAGGGTTGCGCGGGCCGTCAGGCTGAGCCGAAGGCTTATGACTGCTGCATGCAGAAAGTGTAAAAACCAGGGGAAGAATGACTGCCAGGAGGCGCATCGGATGTCCGTAACCATGCAATAAAAGAGGTGACGACATGTTAGAGCATTATCAGAGCCGAAAAAACTGAAAATCGTCGTCTTTACAAGGTTGTGACACGGGTTACAGCGACGACGCGGCAGGAAAAGGCGGGGAAACGCTGGCAAGTTGAATCAGCCCGGCTATTTTATGCTGCACTTCTTCTTCAAGTCCGGGATATAAAGGCAGGCAAATCACCTTGTCGGCCAATTGGTGCGCAACGGGCAAATTTTCTTTCTTCGCGCTGTCAGCGAATTTATACATGAAGAAGCTGCTGATTAATGGATAAAAATAGCGCCGCGCCATAATGCGATTTCCTTTAAGTAATTCATAAAGCTCATCACGGGTGAGAGCAAAATCCTCACTGACGATGATCGGGTAATACGCATAATTCCAGGTCACACCATCCGGAACCGATATCGGTGAAATTCCGGGAATATCTGCAAGCAAACGGTTGTAGTGGCGACAGAGCCTGCCACGATCGTCCAGCGCTTTATCAATGTGTTGCAACTGAAGCAATCCGTAGGCGGCTTGTAATTCGTTCATCTTGCCATTAATACCCGCCGCGACAACGGTGGTCTCATTAACGAAACCAAAATTTTTCAGATAGTCGATGCGCTGCTTCATTTTGGCGTCGTGACAAATAATGGCGCCGCCTTCAATCGTATTGAACACTTTGGTGGCATGAAAACTCAAAATAGAAAGGTCACCCTGACGCAGGACGCTGACCCCGTCTTGCTTAACACCAAAAGCGTGGGCGGCGTCGTAAATGACCTTCAGGCCGTACGCATCCGCCAGCTCTTCGATTTTGCGGGTGTTACAGGGTATGCCATAACAATGGACCGGCAAAATGGCCGTTGTTGCCGGTGTGATCGCCTGCTCAAGCTTATCCGCATCAAGATTGAACGTATCGGGATCCGTATCGACAAACACGGGCGTAAGGCCATTCCACAGTAATGAATGTGCCGTCGCAACGAAAGAATAGGGCGTAGTAATCACTTCACCGGTAATACCCAGCACCTGAAAAGCAGTCAGCAAGGCAAGCGTGCCATTTGAAAACAAACACAGATGTTCAACACCCAGATAGTCCGCCAGATCTTTTTCAAGCTGCTGATGATA
Source organism: Rahnella sp. Larv3_ips (assembly GCF_003697865.1). Taxonomy (NCBI): domain Bacteria; kingdom Pseudomonadati; phylum Pseudomonadota; class Gammaproteobacteria; order Enterobacterales; family Yersiniaceae; genus Rahnella; species Rahnella sp. Larv3_ips. The sequence goes on from NZ_MJIB01000011.1 coordinate 22,167, forward strand.
AGGACCACCGTTAGTCAGATGCTGACTTTCCCAGATATTTTCCAGATAAGGAATAAATTCCTTAAGCGGAGGTAATAAAGGACGAGTGACAAATATGTTTTTTTCCATGACAACAGCTCCCTGAGGATTTGGTAAAAATTAAATTTCTGCCGCAAAGCACACGACATATAAAATTATAATTCCGGCAAAACGATAGATTCTGGCGGCAATCCCTGCTCATGCTGTTGCCACGCTTTTTCGAGCAGTTGTTCGAAATACCAGGAAGGTCTTTCGACACGCTGCTCTATTTCTCTCAGGCGGTCAGGCATTGTTAACCGTACTGTATTGAGATATTCGTATTGCTTGTCGAAAGTGATGGCTTTTTCAATATATTCGTCTTCGCTGTTAGCAATGAAATCATGTAAACCAAGATGCACCATTAATGCGGCGGACTGGCGGGCTACAATGTTATTACCGGCACAGGCGAGTGTTGGCACGCCCATACCATAAGCATGACAAACCGTTGTTCCGCCTGAATACGGGAATGTATCCAGAAGAACATCCACTTCATTGTGCATAGTTAAATAGTCAACAAAACCAGTTTTCAAACGTGTAATGATCTGGTCTTTCTGCACGCCCCGCTTCTCTAATTCCTCAGTAAAATGACACATCATTTCCTGATCACTCATTGAAGCAAGTAACAGTTTTGCCTTAGGCAGATTAACTAAAATTTTCCCCCAGCAATCTAATACCGCCCCCGTGAGTTTCTGCGGCCGGTTAAAACTTCCGAAAGTGATATATCCATTGGTCAGGGCAGGAAGTGGATTTATTGCCCCACTAAATTGAGAAGGCTCGAATTTTTTAGCCACAGGTAAATATGCTAATTTTTCAGTAAACTGTCCATCCAGAACACCCGGTGAAGCAAAATTGGCATCGATAATATAATAATCCATTTCTTTTATCCCGGTGGTACCGGGATAGCCAACCCATGACATCTGAACAGGTGCGGGTTTGAGTCCGAAGACCGGCAACCGGTTATATGCCGTGTGACCAGACAAATCGATAAGAATATCAATCTCATCTTCAATGATAAGTTTTGCCAGTTCAGTATGGCTAAGAGACTGGATTTCATGCCAGCGGGTTGCCAGTGCTTCATACATCAGCGTGTGATTATCGTTATTGGGTGAAGCGTTATAACCAATAATATCAAACCTGGATTTATCAATAGACCCCAGAACTGGATAAATAAAGTTGCTGACCGGGTGATTTCTGAAATCACCCGAAACAAAACCAACACGCAGCCGTGATCTTTCTTTCACTGCAACATGAGGAGATTTCTTTAATTTAATATTTTTAGCCCATTGTGTCAGTTTCTGACCATACATTTGATGTTCATAAAACATTTCATCCTGAGCGCAAAGATGATCATGCAGGAGAACAAACAGCATATTGCTGTACCCAGGAAAATAACTGTTCGTTGATTCCGAGAGTTGCACACCTTTTTTTAGATGCTCACGAGCTTCGCGCATTTTATTTCTTTCACTCAGTACATTACCAAGTTTTATCAGAAAAGTAGCATTATTTGCATTAAATTCTACAGCTTTTCGCGCGCAGATTTCGTATTTAAGGCTATTACGAACGTCATTATAAATAACGCCTAATACATCCCATGCTTCAGCTTTTTCCGGGTACTTTCGCACAAGATTCTGCGCCACTTTTTTGGGATAAAACAGATCACTTTTCTTTGAAAGACACTGTGCCAGACCACTGTAAAAATCAAAATCAGTTGAGTTGCGTGAAAGCCCGAGAGTGTGGCATTTCAATGCATCATCAAAATGACTCATCTGCTGATATATTGATGCGGCGTCGCTAAGCAGAGTGATGCTGTCAGGATATTTCTCAATCAACTGCTCTAACAGGGCGTGCGCCTCTTTCACATTTCCGCACACATAGAGAGATTTCATTTTCCCCAGGGCTCTCAGATCAACATCATCGGATTTTTTCTGAAGATGCTTTTTATCGCTGACGTGATCTTTTTTGAATCCTCCGTTGCGGATACTGTTTGAAAACAACATCAGACTTGAGACCCGACGTCTGGCAATATCAATATCCTTTAATGACATTGACTGCTGATATAATCTCAGCCAGGCGATATCAGAACCAGTGAGTAGCCCCTTACTGACCAACTCGTGCGCCAGATTATATTCATATTGCGTACTGATACTTAATCCGGATAAAATATATCTGAATTCATCATACGTCAGTAATGCAGATTCCCCCCACCCGTTAAGTAACTCGATATGATTATTACCCGCCCAGCGCGATTCGGTTACTTTTTCGATCAACCGCAAGTTTCCGGACGTCGCCTGATTATAAGGTGATGGGTTAAGACTGACATAAATCCCCGATACGTTTTTCAAAAACAAAGCTTTCAGTGTTGCAACGACCTGCTGAGTATGTACTTCTTGTCCTTCAATTTCTTCAGGCTGGAACGTATTTTGTATAATCTGCGCCGTACTGACGCTCAGTGGCCAGCAGTCCCCGATGATATCCAGAATGCGGCATAATAAATCGTTATCTGAAGACAAAGACTCACCCTGACGATTATAGAAAGTATTCGCTTCAATACGACGCTGATAATTTCCAGCCCAGTGAAGCCTATCGATATTATCGAACACCGGATCCTGGCGGATCTCATCCCGATGATTATTTGAAGTCAGCAAACTAAAACGAATCTGCCGGTTGACGGCAAAATCAAGATATTGCTGGGAAGCTATTTTATTGAAAGCACCGGCGGCGGTTTTATGTACCAACTCAATATCTTCGCCGTAGTGTGCAGCCATTTCGAATTGCGCAGAAATATCCCCCGCATAGCATAACCGCGATTTTTCAACGTGCTGGTTGAACTCAGAAAAATAGCAGGCATCATTTTTGTTATAAACATAACGTACTGCCAGTTCAGCATCCGACAGAGTCAGCGCCTCTGTAATAAGTCTTTTGAGATCACCGTCGGTGTGCGCCATATCCATGTAAGCCAGCATCGCTTTAGCAGCAGAAATTTTCTCTTCTTCACTGCGTGCCGTGTTTCCGTGCAGCGCAATCGCTTCACGCAATGTATCTGCCACCTGTGCGCCGGGTAAGGTATTCCACTTTACCGCTATGATCCCACAAGGCGTTAAATGCTGCTCACAATAGCTCAGCAGCGACTCGCGGGTGCCTTCGTCGAGTAAGCTGTATATTTCATGGATAATGATGTAGTCAAACTTCCCCGGATCAATCGAAAGCAAATCCGCTAATCCCAGTGAATAAAGGAAAACATTATCAACTCCGCATTCGGAAATTCGCTGTTGCCCCTGAGCAATTTTATCAGGATCAAGATCGATACCCACAAAAGTACTCTGTGGGTACATGGAAGCCTGGCGGATAAGGTGAAATCCTTTTCCACATCCTAACTCCAGCACCTGCGCTCGTTCCGGGTGAGCGCAATCAATACCGTAAAGTGCGGCAGTGGTATTAATACCTGCCGGAGAAGTTTGATAAGATGAATAAAAGGATTTCACAATATAGCCCTTGTTATCTATAAAAATAGCTAGCGCACGCTCCGCGCGGGCATGCCTTGTTGACAGGTAATAATGATACGAAGATATTTTAACATCTATCCGCCGTCATCTATTGCGTGAAAAGATGACAAGAACGAAATCAAATTGATTTATGAAGGCAAGTAAATCAGGAAAACATAATAATAATATTTTCCAGCTGATCGAAAATATCAGCCATCATGTTCTCAAAGAAAGGTGCAAGCGTGTACATTATTAATGACATTGCGACCATGCCAATACTCAGCGTTAACGGGAAACCCACGACAAAAATGGAGAGCTGTGGTGTCAGGCGGTTCAATAATCCAAGTGTCAGATTCAATATCAGTAACAGGGTAATAATGGGTAAACCCAGCATAAGCCCACATTTAAAAATTAGCCCGGCAGCATGCGTAATAGCCCAAAAACCGTCACTATTCAGCGGGTTAGCACTTACAGGCAATAATATAAAACTGTCGGCCAGTATATGCAGCATCCATAAGTGACCGTTGAAGGTCAGAAATAATAGAGTGACCAATAAGTTTAATATCCTGGCGATCACCGGCATATTCCCGCCAGCCGCGGGATCAAAGAATGTCGCAAATGACAGTCCCATTTGCAGACCAATAATCTCTCCCGCAGTACGTACAGCAACAAATATCAGTTGTACCGTGAGCCCCATCGCCGCCCCAATAATAAATTGCTGAGCGCCCACCCAAAGAGCCGGTATGGAGAATATTTTAACATTGCTTTCAGGAAGATTTTGACCGATCAGCATGGCAATAATCACCGCCATTCCGATTTTCGCTTTTTTACCAATGCTTTTTTCATTGAAAATTGGTGCGGTGGTGAATAAAGCCAGTACCCGCAAAGCAGGCCAGAAGAACTGATTAATTATTTCATAGAGACTGGAAATTGACAGATTCAGCATGTCTATCCAATGACGTAGGGAATATTGGTAAAGAGTGTCCGTGTATAATCCAGAAAGAGATTCATCATCCAGGGACCGAGAAGAATACCCACGCCAACAATAGTCAGGATTTTTGGAATGAACGATAACGTCATTTCATTTATTTGAGTGGATGCCTGCAAAATACTGACGATCAGACCGGTAAACAGGGCAGCAAACAACAAAGGTGCAGCTATCATCAATCCGACTTTAATCGCCTGAAATCCCAAGGCCATTACACTTTCCGGTGTCATATTCAGTCCTTTAACTAAAGAAACTCTGTGCCAGTGAACCCATCAGCAGCTGCCAGCCATCAACCAGAACAAATAACATGAGCTTGAAAGGCAGCGAAATCGTGGCGGGTGGTACCATCATCATACCGAGCGCCATCAAAACGCTCGCCACAACCAGGTCAATAATCAAAAATGGGATAAAGACCGTAAAGCCTATCTGGAAGCCGGTTTTCAACTCGCTGGTCACGAAGGCGGGCAACAGGATACGCATCGGGACATCTGCCGGCGTTTGAAAATTATCTTCCTTCGCCATTCGCGTATACAAAGCAAGATCACTTTCGCGTGTCTGTTCCAGCATAAATGTGCGCAGCGGTTGCACTCCCCTTTCCAGCGCTGTTTCCATGCTGATTTTGTCTTCTGACAAAGGTTGCCATGCGTCCTGATAGATCTGATTAAAAACCGGAGACATTACGTAGAACGTCAGAAATAACGCCAGACCCAGTAAAACCTGATTCGGGGGTGTGGAAGGTGTACCCAGGGCATTTCGCAACAGCCCCAATACGATGATAATCCGCGTAAAACCGGTCATCATCAGAAGCACGGCAGGCAAAAACGTCAGTGACGTCAACAGCACCAGCGTTTGTACCGGCAATGACCAGTTCTCGCCATCCGTGGAACGGGTGATCATCATGTCGCTGTTCGCCGCAAAGGCGAGCTGCGCTGGCAGCATCAGGCCGATAAACAACAAAATCAAACCACCTGAGTACATCCAGACAGAAGCGCGTTGTCGTGGACAGGGATTCATTTTGGGGACTCCACAGTGCGTTTTTTCAACAAATTAATCAGGGTAGATTGGAAAGTGGGCGGCGTACCTGCAGTGGGAGTATTCCCGTTAACCTCAGGTGCATCAAACGTCGCCAGACAGTTGATCTGGGTGGCCGTTACCCCGAGCAGTAATCTTTTGCCGTTCATATCAACCACGATCACTCTCTCACGCTGGCCGAGTGAATGGCTCGCCACGACAGACATCAGCTGATTACCTGCGGGTAAACGCCGGGCGAAACCGGCACGGCGAGCAACCCAGGCACAGGCCGCGATAATCAGTAAAATCAGCGCCAACGCGCCGCCGACATTCATCAACACTGAGCCCGGCATTGCAGGTTGTGCGTTAACCGGGATGTGAGTCTGGGTCTGGTTATTCATCATCGACTCAGGCGATACATCCGCTCGGAAGGTGTAATAATATCGGTGATACGCACGCCAAATTTATCGGATACCACCACCACTTCTCCCTGGGCAATCAGGTAGCCATTAATCAAAATATCCAGCGGTTCGCCTGCCAGGCCTTCCAGTGAAACTACGGATCCCTGACTCAGACGCAATAATTCTTTAATCGTCATTTTGGTGCGACCTAATTCCACCGTCATCTTGACCGGAATATCGAGGATTAGATTCAAATCCTCGGAAAAATTCGTCACCTGATTTTCTTTACCGGAGGTATTATCCGCGGCTTGTTGTTCACTCATCGCTTCACCCCAAAGAGTATCGATGGATTGCTTATCAGCACCAGACGAAGGTGTGGTGTCACTCATTGGGGAATTACTCCTTTTTTAAAGATAAGAGAGCAGGATTCATCATCTGCTCGACTTTCAAAGCATACTGGTTATTGACACAACCATATTTACCCGAAAATACCGGAACACCATCGACACGAGCTTCAATACTCTCTTTCTTATCAATGGGAATAATATCCCCTTTCTGCATTTTCATAACCTGAGAAAGGCGGGTTGAGATATCAGAGAAATTTGCCACCAGCTCAAGTTCAGTATCCCTCACCTGAGAAGCCAGCGTATTACGCCATTGCTGATCTTCCTGCTTGGAGTTCTCCATCGGCGGGTTCGTCAGTAATTCGCGCAAAGGCTCGATAATGCTAAACGGAATGCAAATATCGAATTCACCGCGGTGCGGGCCAATTTCGACATAAAAAGGCGTGGTCACTACGATATCATTAGGTGAAGAAGTAATATTAGTGAACTTAACCTGTATTTCAGCACGAACATATTCCGTATGCAGTTTGAAAATAGAACTCCAGGCAAAATCATAAGCCTCAAGCGCCATCGTTAGCATGCGGTTAATGACCCGTTGTTCTGTTGGTGTGAATTCGCGCCCGTCGGCTTTGGTCGGAAAACGCCCGTCACCGCCAAACAAATTATCCACGGCCATGAAGACCAGGTTAGGCGAGAAAACAAACAACGCCGTGCCGCGAAGCGGATTCATGTGAACCAGATTCAGGTTAGTCGGCACCGGGAGATTTCTGGCAAATTCATGATAAGGCTGTATTTTAATATTTCCGGCAGTAATATCCGGGCTGCGGCGCAGAAGATTAAACATCCCCATGCGGAATTGGCGCGCAAAACGTTCATTGATAATTTCCAACGAATGTAAGCGCTCACGAACCACACGACGCTGAGTATTAGGATCGTAAGGTTTCACGCCCCCATCTGGTACCGTATTGCTGGCAACACTTTCATTTTCCGTGTTGCTGCCGCCGTTTAACAGGCGGTCAATTTCAGCCTGCGATAATATACTGTCAGACATAGAAATTACCGTATGATAAATGCGTTGAATAATACATCAGTCACTACCGCACTGTGATCAGGCGCGAGTGGTTTGCTGACAGTACTTTTAATTTTTTCAATTAACTGATGCTTACCTTCATCGGTCGATAAGTTTTCAGCCGTCTGATGTGCTAATAAAATAAATAAACGACTTCTGACTTCAGGTAAAAACTGCTCAACGATTTTCTTAGAATTATCATCCCGGACGCGTAATGTTAATCCAACATATAACACACGGTCTGCGCTCGATTGTGTCGGTTGCATACTGACGGTAAAAGTGTCCATCGGAACATAGACGGGGAGCACGGGTTCTGATTTTACTAACGGAGAAGTATTTTCAGCCGCTACGCCCGCCTTAAGGTTCTTCATTTCATAAAAAGTATAACCCGCTATAGCACAGGCTCCGGCGGCAATTAACATCATAAATAAAATAGCCAGTGAGATTTTTTTCCCGCCCCCGCTGTTTTTCTGATTTTTCTTGGTCATTACCTGCTAAACCCTGTTATAAAACCATCCGCTGACCGGACAGTTAATGACGCTCCAATTAGCGGAGCATTCTATTACAGTCGGACGCCATCACAATTCATGAAAGAAATGAAATTACTGATGGTAATTCATCCGATGATAAATATTGTCAGGCAAATGTGTTGATACCGTTAGAATAATGAAGCGTTTTAGTTCTGACAGGTGCCTGTTCTTCAGAAGATGAGCTATTCTCCCCCGGTTCTTCTCCTCCCGAAGGATGTCCGGAGGATCTGTCCGATTGAGAAGAACCCTTCCAGGATGACGACGTGTCAGCTCCCACACTGCTTTCACCGAGATTAACGCCTGATTCAGCCAGCGAGGTGCGTAACTGAGGCATAGCGGCCTCCAGCGCTGCACGTACCTGGTGGTTTTCCGTCACAAAGTGCAGCTGAGCCTGATTGTTGTTCAGCCGTAAATTAATTTGCAGCGAGCCCAATTCTTCAGGGTGTAAACGCAGTTCGGCATTGTGGATACCGTTGCGGGAGAAATAAGAAAGCTGCTGACTCAGTGCCTGCTGCCAGGCCGGTGTTCCCAGTGCCTGACTGAGTACCGGTTGTGAGGTAGCGTTCACGGGCACCTGAGAACCCCCCTGTTCGACAGCCGCAGCAACGTGCGGACGTATTCCCACGTCTGGTACCGGTGTGGTTCGATGATCAACGATGAGCGGCTGAGACGTTAAGCCATCCGGTTGCACCGCTCCTCCCTCTTTAGCCGTTCCTTCACCCGACTTCACCTGAGATAAAAAGGCCGTATGCTGTTGCGTTGCCACTTTATCAGTCCCGGGTTTGCCCTCGGGAGTCACGAGTGAAACCTGGGCCGCGGCTTTCGGTTTCATCGATTCCGGCAACATGAAACTGCTGCGCTGACCTTCAGCACCCTGTGGCACGATAGCTTCTGCCAGCGGTTTAGCGCTCAGTTCAGCCCCCTTTCCGGCGGCAGCTTCCACAGTTTGGGCTGTGGCAGTTAGCCCGGAAGCTGGCGGGGTCTGCGCATTTTGCGTGACCAGTTGCTGCAAGGTCTGCAACTTAGGATCGACAAATGGGGTCTCCCCTGCAGATATCTGCACATCAGGCATTTCCACAAAGCTCTCCACAATGGGAGCCTCAATCCCCCCTTCCTGCGGATCTCTTTCTGCTGTTTCTTCCCCCGGTTTAGCGGGCCCAGGTAGGGGGGCTTTCGGCACGGAGGGGAAGGCATTTTCAAGCGATGTTGAGAAATCTGCATTGCCCTGAACCAGCTCAGGGGCTTTATTTGCCGTCACACCACTGACAACCGGGTTTATTTTGGCGATCATAAGATTTGTTTTCCCATACACGCGCGCTGCGCAAATTCGTCCATTAATTTTTGTTCCAGACGATTCTCTTTCAGCGTTCTGACATCGTCGGCGCGGGTTTTTAACGTTTCAAAGGCATTCAGCCGCTGTTTATCGCGACGCCATGCCTGCAGGGTTTGTTCGACGATGTTCTGACATTTCGCCACATGACCTGCGTGTTGTTTGACCACATTGCCCAGTGAGTCAATAAATGACTGGCGGTTAAGCAAATCGGCAACCGGGATCCCTTTCCCCGATACCGTGGCGCGGAGTTGTTGCTGGTATTCCAGTTCAAAACTTTCAAGCTGATCAAGCTGAGTGGTCGCTTGCGTATACGCCTGCTGAACTTTCCCTAATTCAGCGGTGGTATCTGTCAGCGTTTGCTCAGCAAGATCGCGCAGAACATCCATCGGGCTGGTGATCGCCATGATTAATTACTCATCTCAGTTTTTAGATTAGTCAGAAAAAATCACATCCAGCTTGTTACCGGCTTCTTCGTAACTGCTGCTTTCATGGATGGCCTGCTGTAAGTAGGCTTCCATTTGCGGATACAGACGGATCGCTTTGTCCAGCAACGGATCTGTACCCGCGGCATAAGCCCCCACGCTGACAAGATCACGATTACGCTGATAAGAAGAAAGTAACTGCTTGAAGTTTTGTACTTTTTTATAGTGAACCGGCTCAATGAGTTCGGTCATTGCGCGGCTGATGGAGGCTTCAATATCAATTGCCGGATAGTGTCCGGACTCCGCCAGGCGGCGTGAGAGAACAATATGACCGTCGAGGATCGCGCGGGCTGAGTCCGCGATCGGATCTTGCTGATCGTCACCTTCCGTCAGCACGGTATAAAACGCGGTGATCGACCCTCCCTCTTTCACACCGTTACCGGCACGCTCAACCAGCGCAGGCAGTTTGGCAAATACGGAAGGCGGATAACCCTTGGTTGCCGGAGGTTCTCCGATGGCCAGAGCAATTTCACGCTGCGCCATCGCATAACGGGTGAGGGAATCCATGATCAGCAAAACATCCAGTCCGCGATCACGGAAATCCTCAGCGATGCGGGTGGCATAAACCGCCCCCTGCATACGCAGGATCGGTGAAACATCTGCCGGTGCCGCGATGACAACCGAACGTTTACGTCCGTCTTCACCAAGAATGTTCTCGATAAAGTCTTTAACTTCGCGGCCACGCTCGCCAATCAACCCGACCACAATGACATCCGCTTTGGTGTAGCGGGCCATCATGCCAAGCAGCACACTTTTCCCCACGCCGGAACCGGCAAACAGCCCCATACGCTGGCCTCGTCCCACTGTCAGTAAGCCGTTGATCGCTCTTACGCCCACATCGAGAACATGTTTGATAGGATCACGCTGCAACGGATTAACCGGTTGGGTAAACAAAGAGCCATGCTGTAAGGTCACAGGCGCTGGCAATCCGTCGAGCGGCCGGGCACTGGCATCCAGAACGCGCCCCAGCAGTTCAGGGCCTAATGGCAATTGCTTGCCTTTACTGGCACCGGTTTCCAGTGAATAGACACGGGCGCCGGGCAGGATCCCGTCAACATTTTCCAGCGGCATCAGATACAGGATCTGACCGTTAAAGCCGACAACTTCACTTTCTACTTTATCGATCCCGTCGCGGGAATGACGCTCAACGATACACAGTGTGCCAATGGGTAACTTAAGCCCCACCGCTTCCATCACCAGTCCGGTCGCGCGGGTTAACTTACCGTACTGCCGGAAAGGAGGCAGTGAAGTGATCAGCTTCTCTTTCCGCTCGATAGCTTCCAGCCAGTTTTTAAGACGCAGGGTCATGCCGGGTAATCCTCCCGACTCAGCTCGCACAATTCCTGCCAGCGGGTGCTCATCGTGGCATCGAATTCGCCCTCTTCCGACGTGATGCGACAACCTCCGGGCAGGATTTGAACATCCGCACGCAGCTCCCAGCCCATGGCTTCCAGCGATTTGCCCACATTCTCCTGCACCAGCGTCATGTCGTCAGGATTGACCCACAGCTGAGCTTTACCCTTAAACAGCGTTTCCTGCTGCAATAGTTGCTGGATTTTCTCCAGCAACACTTCGTTATCGCACACAATATTTTTGCCCAGAATTGAACGAGCAGCCGTCAGGGAAAGCTGAACCAAACGGGAGGGGATCACACTGTCGAGATTATCGAGGGCAATTTTGAATTCGCCCAGCAGGCGCGCAAAACGCTCGCCGGTTTCGCGCTGTTCAGCCCCGGCCTCTGCCAGGCCCTGCGTAAATCCTTCCTGTTTACCTTGCGTAAATCCGGCCTCAAAGCCCTGTTTTTTGCCTTCCTCGACACCACGGGTCTGGCCCTGAGCAAACCCTTTTTGCTCTGCCTGCTGACGGATACGCGAAAGCTCTGCCTGTAGCAATTCGTCGGACTGGTAAGCGCCGGGTGTCTCAATAATGTCCTGTTCAGGCTGGCTGAAATCATCCAGCAAGTTCTGCGGCTGCCACGCCTGCCAGTTAAGCGGTTGATCGCGATCAGACGTAGGCATCGTCAGTCCCTCCAATCACTACTTCACCGGTTTCCGCCAGTCGACGGACGATCAACAGAATATTTTTCTGCTCCGCTTCCACCTGCGACATACGGATCGGTCCGCGGGAACCGAGATCTTCCATCATGATATCGGCCTGACGACGCGACATATTGCGGAAGAACTTGTCGCGCAGCGCCCCGTCGGCGCCCTTGAGTGCCACAATGAGCGATTCGTTTTCGATTTCCTGAAGAATGCGCTGAATGCTGCGATCTTCGATTTCCACCAGATTCTCGAACAGGAACATTTCGTCGATGATTTTCTGCGCCAGCTCCTGGTCGAACTCCCGGACCGCTTCAATCGCTGCTTCTTCCTGCTGCGTTTTCATCAGGTTAAGAATTTCAGCCGCAGGACGAACACCGCCCATTTTGCTGCGTTTGAGGTTTTGACCATGCAGAAGGTTATTGAGGACTTCGGTCAGTTCCTGCAATGCGGCAGGCTGAACGCCGCCGAACGTCGCAATACGCAGCATAATGTCGTTGCGCTCGCGGTCGTCGAATTTACTCAGCACGTCCGCCGCCTGGCCTCGTTTCAGGTGAACCAGAATGGTGGCAATGATTTGCGGATGCTCATCGCGGATCAGATCAAAGACCGTCTGCGGCTCCATAAAGTTGAGCGTCTCAATACCATTGGATCCTTGCTGCGAATCCAGAAGATCTTCAAGCAGACTGGATGCCCGCTCTTCACCAAGCGCTTTCACCAGTACACTGCGCAGATAATCATTGGTATTAAGACTCAGCGTGGCGTACTCACTGGAATCCGTCTGGAATTCTTTCAGCACGGCTGCCAGCTGTTCATGGGTAAATCCCCCCATATTGACCATCGCACTACTGATCATTTTGACTTCATGAGTATTGAGGTGTTTGAACACTTCAGCCGCCAGTCCGTCACCGAGTGTCAGCATGACAATCGCACTTTTCTCGTGGGCATTCATTATGACTTCAGCTCCTTGTTCATCCACTGACGGAGCACCAGAGCAATAACTCGGGGTTCCTGCTCGGCCAGATCCCGCAGACTCTGGGTATTAATTTCCGTTTCAACGCGCTGTTCTGCCTTAGCTCTGGCACCACTTTCGGCACGGCGGGTATTGGCATCAATTTCAGCCTGACGCGCCTGCTTCTCCAGCTCAAGACGCTGTAAAATCAGTTCCTGATTTCTCAGCCAGGCCGGTTGTACGGCTTTACGCCACAAGAACCACGCGACAAGTGCGATCAGCAGATAACGTGCGGCAGCCATCAGGAGATTGAGGAACCCGTCCTGCTTCCAGAATGGCGGAGCAACGTCTTCTTCTACAGTATTGAAAGGCGAATTGACGATGTTCAGGGTGTCACCCCGCGCGGAGGAATAACCCATTGTTTCTTTCACCAGAGCATTGATTTGCTCCAGTTGCTCAGGGGTTAATGCGACCGGTTCGCCCTCTTTACCCGGCAGATAATTCACCACTACCGCGACCGAAAGTCGTTCAATACGACCCGTACTGCGCTTGATATGCGTCAGCGTACGGTCCAGCTCATAGTTTGTAGTGTTGTCTTTGCGGTTGTTAAAAGGCATCGGCGTCAGCACTGTTGTCGATGCACCGCTGTTTGCGGCATTGTTTGTCGCCGGGTTCGCCGCAGGGTTATTCGCAGTATTGCCATTTGCTGCCGGGTTATTAGCAGCTGCAGGCTGGGTGATCGGCGTGGTAGCCGGTGCCGGTGGCTGATTGCTCAGTGCCCCCGGTACGCCGCCGGTGGCGTTTTTGCTGCCCTGTTCTGCATCACTGGTCTGACGACTGCGAATGGCCATTTTATCCGGTGAAGTATTAGGCTGATATTGCTCGGCGGTTTGCTCATGCTGGGTAAAATCAAGCTGTGCTGTGACCTGCGCCTTGACGTTGTTGCGCCCGACAATGGTCGCCACAATTGTCTGTATCCGTTGCTGGAAATCTGCTTCAACTTCACTGGTATATTTAAGCTGCGTGGTTTGCATCGCCTGACCGCCGCTTTGGGTCAGCAGATGCCCGCTCTGATCGACAATAGTGACGTTATCCGCATTCAGGCCGGGAACGGCGCTCGACACCAGATAAGTGATCGCACTGACCTGCCCCGAATCCAGGGAGCGTCCCTGACTGAGTGTCACGGTGACAGCAGCAGAAGGTTGTTTTTGCTCGCGAACAAACATCGAAGGCTTAGGAATAGCAAGATGGACTCGCGCTCCCTGAACCGACCCCAGGGTTTCAATGGTGCGTGAAAGCTCACCTTCAAGCGCCCGCTGGAAATTGACCTGCTCGCTGAACTGGCTGATGCCAAATTTTTCCTGATCGAGCAATTCAAAACCCACGGCACCGCCTTTAGGCAATCCCATTTGTGCAAGCGTTAGTCGTGCTTCATAGACCTTGTCTTCCGGGACCATGATGGCGCCACCGTGTTCCTCAAAACGGTATGGCACATTCAGCTGCGCTAATTGCGCCACAATCGCGCCACCATCCTGCTCACTGATATTGCTGTATAAAACCCGATAATCCGGGGATTTTGCCCAAAAAATCAGAGCGATAATCACTGAAATGGCCGCTGAAGCACTGATAAGCAAAATAATTTTAGGACTAGAGCGGAGACGTTCTAATACTGCCATTAAATTAGCCGTATTTTTGTTTTTGATACCGTTTGTTGTGGCATTCATGCCGTAATCCTGTAAAAAATAAATGACGCAATGCGGCGTATTATTGCGAATCAGCACTCTGGTTACGGATTAGAGAAAGCGAAGCAGTAAATACACAGACTTATTTCCAGCTGTGTATTATCTTCTAATTGCGTTTTTTTTAAGCATCAATAAGCTGAAGTTTCTGTCAGCTATTCGCATTATTTTATTTTGCTGACCTTATGTTACGCTGCAGTTATTAAATACTAATAGAAGGAACGGCGAAGAAGTCATTACGCCGATATAAAGGAAATACTGATGTCTATTCCATCAATCAGCGGCGTTCTGGAACAAATGAATTTCCAGGCACAGCAGGTTTCAGCAACAAAAACTTCGCCATTTGTTTCTGAAAGCCAGGGTGCGGACAAGAAACTACAGTTCTCGGATGTCTTGTTCGACAGCATTAACAGTATCAGCAGCGCCCAAAATACGGCAAAAACCCAGGCTCAGGACTACATGACCGGAGCGACAGACATCGGGCTTAACGATGTCATGGTTTCTATGCAGAAATCCTCCGTCGCATTGAATCTGGGGATTCAGGTACGTAACAAAATGGTCAGTGCCTACCAGGAAATCATGAGTATGGCGGTCTGATTTTTCGTTATTTAATTCGACTACTTCCCGCATCGCCTGCAATTAAAAGAAGTTAAGACATTACGTAATAATATGGCCAGCTTGTCATTTTTCGCCTTTCACTGACAATATCCGTCATTCTTACGGCTGCCGCAAATTATCAAACCAATTTCTATCAATGGTTTTGTCAATCAGTGAAAATGCGGACAGAAATGACCGGTATTATCTCTTTGGGAATGATGTTTTTATCAGTAACAGTTGAATACTAAACATATGCGCATTCAGGAAGATCTTTCTGATAAAGACTTACAAAAAATCAGTGAGTTGATTTATCAGCGTGCAGGAATTGTATTAAATAGTCAGAAACGCGACATGGTCTATAACCGGTTGTCGCGCAGGTTAAGGGAATTGAAATTAACCAGTTTTACAGAATATGTAAAACGGCTGGAGGCCAACCAGCAAAGTCAGGAATGGCAGGCTTTTATCAATGCCCTGACCACCAACCTGACCTCGTTTTTCCGGGAATCTTACCACTTTCCTATTCTGGCAGAACATGCCAGGGGCCGGCCAAATTACACCGTGTGGTGTACAGCGGCCTCAACCGGTGAGGAACCCTGCTCAATAGCCATGACCCTGGAACAAACGTTGGGGCGCAGTATCACCGGTCCCCGCATCTGGGCGACGGATATTGATACGGAGGTTTTACACAAAGCCAATACTGGCGTGTACAGGCTCCCCGATATCGACAGCTTAACCGACGAACAGAAACGCCAGTATTTCCTGCGCGGAACAGGTGCTCAGGAAAATCTGGTGAAAGTAAGAAAAGAGTTACTGGCTGAAATCCGCTACCAGCACCTCAATTTGCTGGATTCAAAATGGGATGTCCCGGCTCCCTTTGACGCGATTTTTTGTCGAAATGTAATGATTTACTTCGATCAAAAGACCCAGGAACATTTGATGCAACGCTTTGCAACCATGCTCAAGCCCGGCGGCATTTTATTCGCCGGTCACTCTGAACATTTCAGCAAAATGAACAGTCCTTTCCGTCTGCGCGGTCAGTCAGTGTATTACCTCGCCCAGGAGAAATGATGAAAAAGATAAGAGTACTTTGTGTCGATGACTCCGCGCTCATTCGCAGCATTATAAGTGAAATTGTGAATCACCAGCCGGATATGGAGATGGTTGCAACAGCACCGGATCCGATCATTGCCCGGGATTTGATTAAACAATTTAACCCCGATGTTCTGACGCTGGATGTGGAAATGCCACGGATGGACGGTCTGGACTTCCTGGAGCGCCTGATGCGGCTGCGCCCGATGCCCGTCATCATGGTGTCTTCGCTGACCCGCCGGGGATCGGAAATCACACTGAGTGCACTTGAACTGGGTGCGGTGGATTTTGTCACCAAACCCGAGGTGGGCCTGAAAGACGGCATGATGCAATACGCGGAAATTATCGCTGACAAAATCCGCATGGCATCAAAAGCGCAGGTTCACCGACGCGAACATCCTGGTCAGGTCCCTAAAATCATCTCCGGCCCTCTGGTCGGAAGTGAAAAGATTATCGCCATCGGCTCGTCAACGGGGGGGACTGAAGCCCTGCGCCGCGTACTGGTGCCCATGCCTCTCAATTGTCCGGGGATTGTGATAGCGCAACATATGCCGCCGGGATTCACCCGCTCCTTCGCAGAACGGCTGGATACGCTTTGCCAAATCAAAGTGAAAGAAGGCGAGGAGGGTGATCGGGTTCTGCCCGGTCATGCTTATATTGCCCCCGGCGATATGCATATGGAACTGATACGCAGCGGTGCTAATTACCATATAAAAATCAATCAGCTGCCTGCCGTGAATCGTCATCGTCCCTCGGTCGATGTCCTGTTTAACTCAGTGGCAAAATCCGCTGGCAGAAACGCAGTCGGTGCCATTTTAACCGGCATGGGCAGCGACGGGGCTCAGGGACTGCTGGCCATGCGTTCAGCGGGGGCACATACGCTGGCACAGAGTGAAAAAACCTGCGTGGTTTTCGGCATGCCCCGCGAAGCCATAGGTCTTGAAGCGGTCTGTGAAATTGTCGATCTGGATGACATAACCCAGCGCATTCTCAACGGCGTCGTGGGTCAGGCACGCAGAATTTAATCTTATCTCCCGTCACGCTGACTTCCCGCTGCGGATTTCATTTAATAATTTGTATTTAAAGCATTTTTTAGAAAAAAGGACGTTCGATGTATGGCAGACAATAATTTGCGTTTTTTAGTTATCGATGATTTCGCCACCATGCGCCGCATTGTGCGAAACCTGTTGCAGGATCTGGGCTTTAAAAATGTTGAAGAGGCTGAAGACGGTCACGATGCATTAACCAAACTGCGTGCCTCAAAATTCGATTTCGTCATCAGTGACTGGAATATGCCCAATATCGACGGGCTTCAGATGCTGTCTGAAATGCGTAAAGACGACAACCTGAAAACCATTCCGGTGCTGATGGTGACGGCTGAAGCGAAAAAAGAAAACATCATTGCTGCCGCTCAGGCGGGTGCAAACGGCTATGTGGTGAAGCCTTTCACGGCTGCCATTCTGGAAGAAAAACTCAATAAAATCTTCGAAAAACTCGGGTGGTAATGGATGAATACAACACAGAACCAGCAGTCAGCAGATAACTTCAGAGAAATTTTCTCCCGGATTGGTCAGCTCACCCGTCTCTTACGTGACAGCGTGGCAAATCTGGGTCTGGATCGCGCCATCATGGATGTTGCTGAGGCGATTCCGGACACCCGCGATCGCCTTAATTACGTGGTGGGGAAAACCTCTCAGGCCGCAGATCGCGCCCTGACGTGTGTCGAAATTGCGCGCCCGTTACAGGATGGTTTGAGTGAGCAATCCACCGAACTGAAAACGCGCTGGGATGCCTGGTTTGCAGAGCCCGTCGAATTATCCCAGGCTCGCGACCTGGTTGCTGATACCCGTGAGTTTCTGGATATCGCGCCCAAAATTGCCAGCCAGACCAATCAGCAACTGATGGAAATCATGATGGCGCAGGATTTTCAGGATCTGACCGGTCAGGTGATTCAGAACATGATGAAGCTGATTGAAAACGTCGAGCACGAGCTGATTCAGGTACTGGTGGAAAACATGCCGGGGGCGCAATCACTGGTCGCTGCACCTTCTGAAAGCCTGAAAAATGGACCGCAAATCAATCAGTCCGTCGCAGGTGTCGTCGCTTCACAAGATCAGGTCGATGACCTGCTGGAAACGTTGGGTTTCTGAGGCAACTGCGCAATGACTTTCTTCCTTTTATTCATACCAGCCAAAACTTACGGCCTAAGATCCAGCAAAACCCATGTCTCAGGAAAGTGATGTAGAAAAAACCGAGGAACCCACGCCCCACAGGCTGTCCAAAGCCCGTGAAGACGGGCAAATTCCTCGCTCCAAAGAACTGACCTCACTGCTGATGTTACTGATCGGCTGGATGTTAATTCTGTTAGGAGGAACGCATCTCGCCGGAAAACTCAATCTGTTGCTGCATAACGGGCTGACGTTCGACCGGATGCTGGTTCTCGATACCAAAATGATGTTGTTGCGCGTGGGGGACTTATTAAGGATGGGCGTTCTTTCCGTTTTGCCGATCCTGCTCGGCCTGTTCATTACCGGACTGGCTTCGCCGTTGCTGTTAGGTGGGCTGAACTTCAGCGGTAAATCGCTGAAAGTGGATCTCAAGCGTTTGAATCCTCTCTCAGGATTCAAACGCATGTTTTCCATGCAGGTCCTGTCGGAACTGTTAAAAAGTGTGCTGAAGGTCACGCTGGTGGGATCGGCCTGCGCCATCTACCTCATGAGCACTAAGACGCACCTGATCCAGCTTATCTCTGAGCCGCTCGCGATCGCCCTGGGAGATACGCGATCCCTGATATCCAATGCGCTGCTGGTGGTGATCCTGGCGCTGATCCCTCTGGTGGGTTACGACGTTTTCTATCAGATCATGAGCAATCTGAAAAAATTACGCATGAGCCGTCAGGAAATCCGTGACGAATTCAAACAGCATGAAGGGGATCCGCACATCAAGGGACGGATCAAACAACTTCAGCGCAACGCCGCCCGCCAGCGAATGATGGCCGATATTCCGCAGGCCGACGTCATCGTCAACAACCCGACCCACTATTCCATCGCTCTTCGTTACAAGGAAGGAGGAACGGGCGCCCCTACCCTGCTCGCCAAAGGTGCGGGGGAAATTGCATTACGTATCCGGGAAGAAGGCACAAAACACGGAATTCCGATGCTGGAAGCGCCTCCGCTGGCCCGTGCGTTATACCGGCATTGTGAAATCGGAGAGCAAATTCCGACAGAATTATATGGCGCTGTTGCAGAAGTTCTGGCCTGGGTTTACGGCCTGAAACGCTGGAAAAAAGGCAACGGCGCGCTTCCCCAAAAACCTGAGAACCTTCCGGTGCCTGCTGCACTGGACTTTGCACAAGAGAGTCAAGAGTGATGGCCAATTTAGCCACCAAATTACGTTTACCGGATTTTAAACAGACGCAATGGCAGATCCTGGCGGGACCGATTCTGATCCTGACCATATTGTCGATGATGATTTTACCCTTGCCGACGTTCGTTCTGGACTTGCTGTTTACCTTTAATATTGTGCTGTCGCTGATGATATTAATGGTGGCGATGTTTACGCAAAATACGCTGGAATTCTCAGCATTCCCGACGGTGTTGCTGTTTTCTACTTTGCTTCGTCTGGCGCTAAACATCGCATCTACCCGTGTGATCCTGATGTACGGGCACACTGGCGATGGCGCTGCGGGTCAGGTCGTCGACGCTTTCGGACATTTTCTGGTCGGCGGTAGCTTTGCCATTGGGATCGTTGTTTTCGTCATTCTGGTTATCATCAACTTTATGGTCATCACCAAAGGTGCCGGGCGTATTGCAGAAGTGGGCGCGCGCTTTGTCCTTGACGGGATGCCGGGTAAACAGATGGCGATTGATGCGGATCTCAACGCAGGGATCATCGGTGAGCAGGAAGCGAAAAAGCGCCGTAACGAAGTCACTCAGGAAGCCGATTTCTACGGTTCGATGGACGGGGCCAGTAAATTCGTCCGCGGCGATGCTATCGCAGGTTTACTGATCATGGGGATTAACGTGATCGGCGGGCTGATGATCGGAACGCTGCAACACGGCATGTCATTTGGCGAGGCGGGATCCACTTATACGCTGCTGACGATAGGCGATGGTCTGGTCGCGCAGATCCCGGGGCTTATCATCTCCACCGCTGCCGGTGTTATCGTGACCCGCGTGGCAACCAATGAAGATGTTGGCGAACAGATGGTCAGCCAGCTGTTTAATAATCCGCGCGTGATGGTACTTGCCGCGGGTGTGATCGGTTTACTGGGCCTGGTTCCCGGCATGCCGAATTTTGTATTCCTGCTGTTCACCGTCGCCCTGCTGGCGCTGGCCTGGTGGATGCGCGGACGTCAGATGGCCGGTACGGATGGTCAGCGGCGTGCAATCCATAAAGAAGGAAAAGCCTCTGACGGTGAAGAAGCTGAAGCATCGCAAACAACAGAAGCCTCATGGTCAGACGTTCAGCATGAAGACGTGCTGGGGCTGGAAGTGGGCTACCGTTTGATCCCCATGGTAGACAGTGATCAGAAGGGGCAACTGCTGACACGTATTCGCGGGATCCGTAAAAAATTCGCGCAGGATATGGGCTTCCTGCCGCCCGCCGTACATATCCGCGATAATCTGGATCTCGCGCCAACTCACTATCGTATTCTGCTGAAAGGCGTAGAAATTGGTCGCGGCGAGACTCAGCCGGAACGCTGGATGGCGATAGATCCCGGTTGTGCTGAAGGTGAACTGCCGGGCGTGCCTTGTCAGGATCCTGCTTTTGGCTTACCAGCCGTCTGGATTGACGAGGTGATGCGTGAACGCGCGCAAACGCTCGGCTATACGGTCGTGGATCCGAGTTCGGTGATTGCCACGCATCTGAATCACCTGATTTCCCTGCATACAGAAGAGTTGTTTGGCCGTCAGGAAACCCAGCAACTGCTGGACAGGCTGACCAAAGATATGCCGAAACTGGTAGAGGATTTGATCCCCGGTGTGATTTCGCTGACCGCTTTCCATAAGGTTCTGCAGAATCTGCTGGCGGAACACATTTCTATTCGCGACGTCAGAACCATCATTGATACTCTGGCGGAATTTGCAGGCACCATTACCGATCCCGACGATCTGACCGCACATGTGCGCGTCCGTCTGGGGCGCGCTATCACGCAAAAATGGTTCCCCGGTAACGCAGAAATGCAGGTGATCGGGCTGGATCTCAATCTTGAAAGGTTGCTGACCCAGGCAACGCAAAGTGGCAGCGCGATTGAGCCGGGCATTGCGGAAAATATCATCTTGCAGACAGAGAAAGCGATTTCGCAACAGGAAGCCATTGGCGCGCCCCTGGTTCTGCTGGTGAATCAGCCACTTCGCTTTATGTTGTCGAGATTCCTGCGGCGTGTTTTCCCGCAACTGGCGGTGCTATCCAATCAGGAAATTAGCAACAACCGCACTGTCCGGATGTCTTACATCATCGGAGGCAAAGAATGACATTCAGGGTGCTGATGCTGGCTTCTCTGTTTCTTTTCCCGCTGGCGGCGCCAGCCGCCAGCGGTTCGTGGAGCGGTACGTCGGCCGGCGGCAGCGTCAGCGTTGGCGGACAAATATTATCGAGCCGTCCGCTCAACCCAACACTACCGGCCGGGGCGCGGCTGAGCCGTATTTCATGGCGCATCTCGTTACTTTCGCCTCCGCCACCGGGTTTGCAGATAAAACTGTGCAGTCAGAACCGGTGCGTGTTACTCGATTCCCTGTCGGGGAATAAGCAAGTCACCACCTCACTGACCGCCAGCGGGCCTTTTTATTTTGTTTATTCCGTTGAACGTCGGGGCCAGCTCGCGCCAGCCCTGAATGTGATAAAAAATCAATTAACGATTAATTATTATTAACAAGTCACTATGACTCAATGAATTACCTGTTAAGAATAATCAGGTTGGTGCGAGAGTGAGAAGCGCTGATGAGAGGGGTGTTCAAATCAGGCGAAGGCTATATCAGAATTAACCAAAATAGCCTCTCAGGGAATTAATGGAAAGCTGAGGTAAATTGTGTTGAATAAGCCTCACTGCCTTTTTTCCCTCGATGTAAACATGACATTTCTTTCTTTAATACATCCAGACGATTTCTCAGTGTTTTCTCAATTTCGTCTTCATTCTCAAGCAGGTTTCCTAATATCACTGCCAGACTGGTTTTTTCCTCAGGTAAAATATCGTCCGGCTGATTCGCCAGCACTTCATGTAGCTGGGTAATATAGACTTCAGCCATCTGGATGAACTCCTCCCATTTTTCCTGCTTCACCATATCGAGAAGATCTAAATTTAACTGATAAATAGTTTCATAATCGTCATACACAGTCTTACCCATAAGTTTTCTACCTTTTCTTAGGTTCAATTTCCTTCCAGGTCGTGGCAAGGTTGGTCAGAATTTCACTCACGCCCGTGAGCAGTTCGGATTTATTTTGTCGGTTTGCCTCCAGTAATGTTCGCGACATATATTCATACAGCTGCTCAAGATCCTGAGCAATATGCTGACCTTTCTCATGGTCTAATGATGTCCTGAGCCCGTTATCAATAATATTGATCGCTCTGGAAATCATCTCCCCGCGTTTGGCAATATTGCCGGTTTCAAAATAGATCATCGCCCGCAATACTGCGCTTTTCGCGCCTTCCAGCAACATCGTGATCAGCTCGTGGGGCGATGCGCCCGCCAGCTGACTTTCCAGATCAACCTGAGCGTAAGCTTGCGTTCCAGACTTCGAATACATGGTGACTCCGTACAACACACGAACCGGGCAGAAGATTGACATCCCCTGCCCGTCATTAAGATTAAAGTGAGGCTAACAGGCTGCCCATCTGATTGCTCAGGCTGTTCATTTTGGACATCGTGCTGTCGAGATTTTGGAACTGGATACGATAACGTTCCACCTGGGCATCGATCAGTTTCTGCGTTTTATCCAGCTGGGTTTGCATGATTTTGACTTGCTCATCCAGCCCCTCTGTCGAGGTCTTAATAATGCCTTCCGATTTAGTATCCGGATCACCGACATACTTTTCGACGATGGTGCTCAATATCGTCGCCAGGCCTTCTTTTTCGCCGCGCCCCATAAACATGTCAGCAATGCTGTCAGGATTATCGGCAATGGCAGAATCGAGTTTGGTTTCATTGAGTGTCATCTGACCGGTAGCGGCATCAATTTTAATCCCTAAATCGGCCAGCGCCGTGACATCTGCATCAGAATCGCCGTACATGCCGTTCACCGCAGTACGCAGTTCTCCGACCATGCCGCGCAGGGTGGAATCCCCCATCAGCGCGCCGCTGTCACCATTCTTATTGGCAACATCTTCGTCTTTCAGACCCGAGGTATCATTGGGCACATACTTGCTGGCGGCTGAAGTCAGCTTTAGTAAGGCGTTGTATTTCTCAACAAAATCTTTAACGCTGGACTTAATAGCCGAATTATCACGGGTCAGCGTCAGCTGTTCCGGCTCGGTGGTTTCCGACTTGGCTTTCAGCTCCAGCGTAACATCGGTGATGATGTCTGAAATATTATTGGTAGAGCGTTCATAATCCATACCATCCACAGTCAGTTTGGCATTCTGCGCCTCTGTGACCAGTTTCATGTTATCGCCATTACCGCTGCCGTCATCGCCACCGTTTGAGGTATCGAGGATATTACCCAGCGCGGTATCGCCATCAACTTTCACCGTCATTTTGCCGTCGGTGCCGGTTTCTTTGGCACTCAACACCAGCTGATAACCGTCGTTGGTGCGCTGTACAGAAGCTTTCGCCCCGCCATCGGCTTTGTTAATCGCTTTGGCAATCTGATCCAGCGACGTTTCATCGTCTTCCAGCGTCACTTTGGTTTCTTTGCCGTCACCGTTAGTGATAGTGATGGTCCGGGTGCCGCCGTTTTGATCACCCAGCGGGACGTCAGATTCGGGTTTACCGTCGGTTTTAAGCTTGTGAGCCACAGCAAGTTGCTCGATATGCACAGCGTGGGTGTCGGCGCTGGCGCCTGTTCCGGCTTTGGCAGTAAAGGCTTTGTTGGTACTGACCGACAGCGTATTAAAGGCATCATTGGTCAGTTTTTTAACGCTGCCCTGAAGAGCAGACATTGAGCTGGAGATTTGTCCCCATGCAGAAATTTTTGATTTATAGGTGTTCTGCATCAGAGTGTAAGGCTTAAGGCGCATCTGCTCTGCAGCCTTAATCTGCTCAAGCATTGCACCGGTATCCATACCTGAACCGATACCTATCGATGAAAACGAAGCCATTAGATTCTCCTATATAGAATATATTTTTCTTTAATTGCACGTCTTAATTAGATATCGGTGATAACGGTATAAAGTTTAATTTTTTGGCATAACCACATCAACCTAAAGACGGCATAAAACCATTCCCTTCTTCTTTTCAGTCAATAGAATTCACCAGGCACTAATTATTTACGCAACTCAAACCGGCAAAGAGTCAAAATAGCGACAAGAACTGCATGATTTCTGCGAATTGGCAGAATAACGGTATTATTTTATTCACTCAGGAAGATTTAACATGGTTATAAATAGTTTTTACATTAAGGAGTTCCTCGTTCAACTACAGTGTCATGGGCATAAAAATCTATCCTATCAGATGAATTGCGCACAAAAATAAAACCATTTATCTAACTAGCGGTTTAAATCACAAAATAATAAAAAAATGTTTTAGTTAATTCTATTACCACCGATGTTTTTAGTATGCGAAACAAATTACGCATCACTAATTGCAATACGTTGCAGTGTTTACACATCAATATCTGAGGAAATAGATATGGCACAAGTTATCAATACCAACGCCCTGAGCCTGGTCGCACAAAACAACCTGAATAAATCACAGTCTTCACTGGGCACTGCAATTCAACGTCTGTCTTCCGGCGTTCGTATTAACAGCGCAAAAGACGATGCCGCTGGCCAGGCCATCAGCAACCGTTTCACTTCTAACATCAACGGTCTGACTCAGGCTTCTCGTAACGCCAACGACGGTATCTCCATTGCACAGACCACTGAAGGCGCACTGGATCAGGTGAATGACAACCTGCAAAACATCCGCCGTCTGGCAGTACAGGCACAGAACGGAACTAACTCCGAATCTGACCGTAAATCCATTCAGGACGAAATCACTGCACGTCTGGCTGAGATCAACCGTATTTCTGAACAGACTGAGTTCAACGGCGTGAAAGTTCTGAGCCAGGACCAGACTCTGAGCATTCAGGTTGGCGCTAACGATGGCCAGACCATCGATATCAACCTGAACCAGATGAACGCTACCACGCTGGGCATGGACGGTTTTGATGCCACTAAGGTCG
Source organism: Rahnella sp. Larv3_ips (assembly GCF_003697865.1). Lineage (NCBI taxonomy): Bacteria > Pseudomonadati > Pseudomonadota > Gammaproteobacteria > Enterobacterales > Yersiniaceae > Rahnella > Rahnella sp. Larv3_ips. The sequence continues at coordinate 47,601 of NZ_MJIB01000011.1, forward strand.
CGTCTAAAATGAGCGTAGGCTCAAAAGTGGCTGATTCTACCGGCACCATGAGCGTCACACTGTCTTCCGGCAACATCGATGCAATGAAAACTGCTGCATTCGGTACCGGCGGCAGCGGTGAAATCTATGCCACTAAAGACTCTACCGGTGCAACTGTATACGTGGCAGTGGGTACAGACTCTACCGGCAGTGCAGTGGCTAACGTTATGACGCCTACCTTCACTGCGGGTACCGGCGGCGCAGCTGATACTGTGACCTTCGCTAAGGGCGCAGCAGCAGGTGCTGACGTGATGGCCGGTGTGGGCCAGCTGAAAGCGATTGATGATGCCCTGTCTCAGGTCGCCGATTTACGTTCAGGTCTGGGTGCCGTTCAGAACCGTTTCGATTCTGTCATCAGCAACCTGAGCAGCACCGTTAACAACCTGTCTGAATCCCGTTCACGTATCCTGGATGCGGACTTCGCTTCTGAAGTTTCCAACATGAGCCGTGCAAACATCCTGCAGTCTGCCGGTGTGACCGTGCTGGCACAGGCTAACCAGGTTCCACAGAACGTTCTGTCTCTGCTGCGTTAATTGCTCTGAGCCGTACCCAACTCCCTGTCTTAACGGACAGGGAGTTTTTTATTATTAATTTCCCAAAACCTCTAATTTATAAGAACAGGAAGACATGAAAACCACCAAAGCAATACATACCAAAACGATGGATATCAAAACGGAAGATGACTTTATCGGTTATGACAAGAACCATCATTAGTCGCGGCAGTTTAAGGTACTGAAATACCGGGATGGTTTTTTCAGCACCCTCCCACAAAAATTTTTCAGAAACTGGCTGGATGAGGAATCGAACACAGGAACATTTTATATTGGTAAGGGTTCCGGTTTGGGAGTGGGATCCATCGTCAAATACGATTCAGGGATCCAAAGCCTGCGTGTGGGGCGTTTTGTTTCCGGAGGATTGAGGTTAAAATTCCTGCTTAACGGCCAGCATGAGATGAAAACGCTATCAACAGCCATATTCGCCGGATTTGGACAGGGCCTGACAAACGCACCGCCCCCGCAGTATCAAGACTCCATTATCAAAAACGATGTCTGGATGGGCGATGAAATGATGATGCTGGGCGGCGGGATTATAGAGAATGGCGTTGTGATCGGTGCCCGTTCCCTGCTGCCACCGAATTTCCGCTCAGAACCTTACGGTATTTATGCCGGCAGCCCGGCAAAACTCGTCCGCTTCCGCTTTTCAGAGAAGGTACGTGAAGCCCTGATCGACATTGCCTGGTGGGATATGCCTAACTTGTTCTCCTGGGTGAAAGAGATGAACGGCTGTTTTACCTTTGATCTGACACTCGATGAACAGAAAACGCTGGAGATTCTTGCGTTGGTAAAAGAGAAGAAACAGCTCTGGCTCAGGGATCATCAGCAATAAAAAAGCGGCAGAATAATCTGCCGCTTTTATCACTCATACGGAATAACTTTTTAGCGCAATTACGCCGTCTGTTGGTCGGCCTCAATGTGAAAAACAGCCACCATGCTTTCCAGTTGCGTGGTTTGTTCGTCCATTATCGCGGTAATCGCCGCTGATTCTTCCACCAGCGCCGAGTTCTGCTGTGTCACCACATCCATCTGATTGATCGCCACCGCCACCTGCTGGATCCCCATATTCTGCTCTTCAGAAGCCTGAGTAATATCCTGCATAATTCCACTGACTCTGCTGACCATATCGACAATACCGGTGATGGCATTTTTCGCATTATCGACACGTTTACTGCCCGCTTCGGTATCCTCAACGGAAAGCTCGATAAGACCACGAATTTCTTTCGAGGCGTCCGCGCTGCGCTGCGCAAGGTTACGTACTTCACTGGCTACCACGGCAAATCCACGCCCCTGCTCACCGGCACGTGCGGCTTCCACCGCGGCATTCAGCGCCAGAATATTGGTCTGACTGGCAATACCGTCAATCACTTTAATAATGTTGGCAATCTGGGTGGCATTGCCGGCGATTTGATCCATCGAACGCACCACATCCACCATGATGACAGACCCGCCGTCAGCCATGACTTTCGCTTCCGTCGCCAGACGGTTAGCCTCACGGGCATGCGCGGTATTATTCTCTACCGTGGTTTTGATCTGCTCCATGCTGGCCGCCGTCTGTTGCAGAGCGCTGGCCTGCTCTTCGGTGCGGGCAGAAAGGTTATTGTTGCCGTCGGCAATCTCAATCGCGTTGTGGCGAATGTTCACTGCCACACTTTTCACTCCGCTAATCATTTCCACCAACGCAATGCGCATGGTTTCAATGCCACTGAAGAGTTTGCCCATTTCGTTACGGCCATACTCCGGCACCTTTTTGGCCAGCTCACCCTGACTGATTTGCGAGAAGACTTCGGTGGCTTCAGACAGACGATTGAGGATGATACGCGTGATATAACGGGTTAGTGACAGATAGACCAGGACAAACAACGCCACCAGACAGGCCAGAGTCGCCCACAAAACATCATGCAGGAAACCGGCACGGTCCTGATATTCATCCATAATATCTGAGCTGACCCGCAGATATTCTCCGGTCAGTGCTTCAAGCTGAAGCAGCAACTCATCAGTCTCATCAATAATTGAAGCGTTTTTATCTAAATCACTGACAAAATCCATGTAGTTATCCAGAACACGGGTAAACAGAACACCGGTTTTGTCTGACACGGTCTGGATCTCGACCGAGGATTTTGGCGTATTTACCCACTCAGTAATATTACGTCGAATTTCCTGATTATCTTTTTGGATCGACGCCATCCATTCCGGCCCCGGATCCTGTTGCGTCAGTGCGGAAACTTTCATAAATAAAACGTCGCCCCGGATCACCATTAATTTGTACATGGCTTGATCTAATAAGGCGACGCGGGAATGTAACTGAATGGAGTTGTCGAAATTAGTGCTGGATATGCCGGAGATCCGTAAGCTCAACCCGGCAAGTACCAGAAATGAAAATGCGATGACATAAAGATGGATTTGCACCATCTTTTTAATGCTCATAAAAGACAGCAAAATAGCGTTCCCTAAAATTTAAAAATGGAGACCAACAAAGAAATGAAGATATTCAGATTTTTTCGAATTCAGCTTCTGCCAGTTTTTCGACGATTTGCATTTCATCACTGTTGAGCAGTTTTTCTATATCAACGAGGATCAGCATACGTTCATCGAGAGAACCTAAACCGAGCAGGTATTGCGTTGAGAGAGTGGCGGTAAAATCAGGGGCGGGTTTGATCTGCTCTGCCCGCAGCGACAACACATCCGAGACGCCGTCTACGACGATGCCCACCACACGATCACACAGATTAAGAACGATGGTGACGGTCTGATCATTTATCTCAGCCGATTCAAGCTGGAATTTAATCCGCAGATCAATAATCGGAACAATGACGCCACGAAGATTGGTCACACCGGCAATAAAATCCGGTGAATTGGCAATACGGGTCACCCGGTCATAACCGCGGATCTCCTGAACTTTAAGGATCTCTATTCCGTATTCTTCTTTGTCCAGAGTAAAAATCAGGTATTCCTGATCCACATTATTTTGGCCGAATTGTTTATCACTTACTGAGAAATTCATGCAATACCCTCACGCGGTCGGTACAAGTTGATTTTGTTTTCCGGCGAGCCGTTTATTTTTACAAAGCGTAATCAGGGCCACGACGTCAAGAATGAGCGCCACACTGCCGTCACCCAAAATGGTGGCTGCAGAAATACCCGGCACTTTGCGATAATTCAGCTCGAGATTTTTTACCACGACCTGATGCTGACCGATAAGCTGATCAACCAGCAGGGCATAACGACAACCGGCACTTTCCAGGATAACGGCGATCCCGTCACTGGCCTGTTTCGCTTCACTGTCAATGTCGAACACCTGATGCAATTCAACCAGAGGCAGATATTCTCCCCGTACCAGCAGCATCTGTTCATCACCCGCCATGCGGTATAAATCTTTCTCAGAAGGTTTGAGTGATTCCATGACTGTGCCCAGTGGCAGGACGTAAATTTCGTCGCCGACGCGTACTGACATACCGTCGAGAATGGCCAGCGTCAGTGGCAGAATAATGCGGATCGTGGTGCCTTTATCCTGCTCAGAGTGGATCTCAACGTGCCCGCCCATCGCCAGAATATTTCGGCGAACCACATCCATACCCACGCCGCGCCCGGAAACATCGGTCACTTTTTCTGCGGTAGAGAACCCTGCTGCGAAGATAAGCATCCAGACTTCTTTATCACTCCAGTTATCACTGACCATCACCCCCTGAGAATGCGCGCGGGCGAGGATCTTCTCGCGATTTAATCCCGCCCCGTCGTCGGTCACTTCAATGACAATGCTGCCACCATGATGCTCCGCCGATAACGTCAGATTTCCTTTCGCAGGTTTGCCTTTTGCCTCACGCACTTCAATGGATTCAATGCCATGATCCAGGCTGTTGCGCACCAGATGCGTTAATGGATCGATGATCCTCTCGATCAGGCTCTTATCCAGCTCGGCTGAACCGCCCTTCAGAGTCAGTTCGATCTCTTTATTGAGCTTACTGCCCAGATCATGAACCAGACGCGGGAAGCGGCTGAACACATACTCCATGGGCATCATGCGAATCGACATAACCGATTCCTGCAAGTCGCGCGCATTGCGCTCCATCTGCACAATGCTGCTGATCAGGGTGTCATGCTCAGCCGGATCCAGCACTCCCGAAAGCTGTGACAACATGGCTTGTGTGATGATGAGCTCACCGACCTGATTGATTATCTGATCCACCTTCTCGACCGCGACCCGCAGGCTGCCCGACTCCGCTGGCTGCGCTCTGGCGGCCGGTTTAGGTTTTACTGCCGGGGTCATCGCGACGGCGACCGGCTCCGGGGCTTTTATCCCGGCCTGGCACTCAGACACTAAAGGGAATTCTTCGGGGGCCGATCCGGCCTGTGGCAGGTCTGTGGCTGCGGCGGTATCGCCAGACGTGATCCTGATTTGTTCCGGTTCCAGCACAAAACACAGCACGGCAAGAATGTCATCTGCACTGACCTGAGTCTGAAGCAGAACCTCCAGCGTATTATTTTGTGCCTGCGAACTGACGATTTCGCCGAGATTAGCAAGCTCTTCCACCATGAGTGTTTTATCAGAGTCGGATATCGCGCTGAGCACAATGCTCAGCACACCGCCGGGATCAGTTGACAAAGGGAGAGAGATTTCAGGAGTTGCCTGCGCAATAGCCGGCACGCTGAGTTGTTTTTCATCCAGAGCAATCTGACGCAATGCTTCACAGATATAACGGAAAGTCTCCTCATCAGGTGTCTGCGAGGATTTATACGCATCAAGCTGATCTTGCATAATGTCTTTGCTCTCCAAAAACAAATTGATGATGTCGCTGTTAAGCCCTAACTCTCCACGCCGTGCATCATCGAGCAGGTTTTCGAGAATGTGCGTCGTTTCCTGTAACACCGTAAATCCAAATGTTCCCGCGCCGCCTTTAATCGAATGGGCCGCACGGAATATGGCGTTCAGCATTTCTTTATCTGGCGAATTGAAATCAAGCTCCAGCAGATGCTTTTCCATATCAGCCAGCAATTCATCGGCTTCATCAAAGAAGGTTTGGTAAAAGTCACTCACGTCCATTTTGATCACCTGTTACCTGTGGAAGGCTTTGTGCAGGGTTAACCGGAACGGGGGATGCAGGCTGAGGCGAAGCCGCGGACGACATCTTTTTCAGCTCGGCTTTAATTTTCTCACTGGCCTGATTGTCAGAAACGTTTTGTAAAACGGTATCTTCTTCAAGAATGGATTTCTCCTTCTGCATACTCAGAACCAGCAGGCTGATACGTCTGTTGACAGGATCATCGGGACGCAGATTTGAGAGGCTCATTTTGTCTGCCGTGCCAATCACCCGCAGGAACTTGTTGTCCGTCAGACCGGCGGAAACCAGTGTGCGCCGTGAAGCATTGGCGCGGTCGGAGGAAAGCTCCCAGTTGCCATACCCCGCTTCACCGTTGGCATAGGGCAAAGAATCCGTATGACCGGTCAGCGTGATGCGGTTAGGCAGATCGTTAAGAACCGGCACCAGCGCCTGAAGAATGCCGCGCATATAGGGCTCAGGCTCTTTGCTGCCGACTTTAAACATCGGGCGTTCCTGGCTGTCGATAATCTGAATAAGCAAACCGTCATCGGTCAGCGATAGCCGCAGGTTCGACTGGAAATTACTTAAACGGGGATCGTTATGGATCAGGCTCTCAAGCTTGTCGTGCGCACGTTCTAAATTCTGTGCATTCTTTTGCTTATCCAGCTGGCTGAGGGTCTGGCGGAGGACTTCACCGTCCTGCTTCATGAAATCGTCACCGCCACCGGGAATAACACTCTCACTCAAACTGGATTTATTGCCCTGCGACAGAGCCACTTTGAGCGGCATCTGGAAGTATTCGGCAATCTGTCCCCGCTGCAAAGGCGTCGTAGAGGACAACAGCCACATGACCAGAAAAAATGCCATCATGGCGGTCATAAAGTCAGCGTAAGCGATTTTCCATGAGCCGCTGTGGTGCGCATGTTTATGTTTCTTACGTTTGCGAACAATCACTACGGAACGTGGCGCTTTGTTCATGATGCGCTTTCCGTGGCGCTGCTTTTAGACTGCGTTTTTGCCTCACGAACATGTTCTTCCAGCTCAACAAAGGTTGGCCTTTCGGTGGAGAACAGCGTTTTACGTCCAAATTCGACAGCAATTTGCGGAGCATAACCATTCATACTCGACAGCAGCGTTACGCGGATGCATTGCAGCATTTTGATTTGTTCGCTGCTTTTCTGGCGCAACAGCGAGGCTAAAGGCAAAACAAAACCGTACGCCAGCAGGATGCCGAGGAAGGTCCCTACCATCGCATGGGCAATCAGCTCGCCAAGCTCCGCTGCCGGGCGATCGGCTGCCGCCAGCGCATTCACCACACCCATGACCGCCGCAACGATGCCGAAAGCAGGGAAAGCATCGCCAATCACATTCAGGCTTTGCGCAGGGACTTCGTGTTCGTGTTCACAGGTTTCAATTTCTTCATCCATCAGCGCTTCGATTTCAAACGCATTCATGCTGCCGCTGAGAATCAGGCGCAGGTAATCGATGACAAAATTCATCAGCATGGCATCAGCCAGTAAACGGGGATAAGCAGAGAAAATAGGACTGTTATGCGGGTCTTCTATATCGCTTTCGAGTGTCATCACGCCGTTCTGCCGGGATTTACTCAGCAACAAAAACATCATGGCCATCAGATCCATATAGAGCGCTTTGGAATATCTTGAGCCCTTTAATAAATGCGGGATCGCTTTAGCCGTGGCTTTTATAGCCTTACCATTATTACCCACAACGAAAGCACCCACACCGGCGCCTCCGATAATCAATAATTCTGCGGGTTGATATAATGCGCCCAACTGGCCGCCCGTGATAACGAACCCGCCAAATACAGTCAAGATAACAACCAGGTAACCAATAATAACTAACACATGTACTCCTTAATAATTAAATATCCTGCGCAGCCCATGTGTTCGTTAGCCATGAATTTTGTATACGGGGAGGGCGTATCATTTATTGGCGACACCAGGTTGTACTTTTTTCTTTTATGCGTTATCTCATCGCGCGCTCAGAGAGGGTTTGGAAGATAATTCAGGTATTTTACATTTTTTAATTGCACGTGAAGGAGGACTGCATAAGCTACATGTAAAAGGATTTTTTGAATGTTCCGATGTCACCACAAATCCACCACCGCAAATACAGCATTCTGTATGTTCTATAATCCCGCAATCAATGAACCGCAATAACGTCCAGGCACGTGTCAGACCCAATACTTGTTTTTCACCGGGAGGCGTCGGGCATTGCTCAAGATATAAACGGTAGGCCTTGACGGTGGCTTCTATTGGCCGGCAAGGTTCTGTTTTTTGCAGATAAAGATGAATATTATAGAACATAGATGAATGAATATTCTGTTCCCATGCCATGAACCAGTCTTCCGAAAAAGGCAGCATTCCTTTAGGTGGCGGGCATCCTCTGAGTTCTTTATAGAGTCTTAATAATCTTCTGCGACTCAAACTGGTTTCACTCTCCAGCATCTGCATGCGAGCACCAAAGGAAATCAGTTCCATCGCAATCTGGACTTCTTTGATCTCTTCTAAAATACTTTTTTCACTCATAATCACAAACTCCGTTTTTCCATCAGGTAGGGGTAAGGTTTTGCTCAGAGAGCGAGTTAAGAAGGTTGGTGGATAAGATGATCCCGGTATGGATTTGCTGCAAAGCTTCAATACGGGAATCTTTTGTCAGGTTATCTATCACTATTTCATTATCCACCCGCAGGCGGCAAATCAGTTGATTAGTAGAAGCCAGCTTTATCAGTTGCGGAAGTGAAAGTTCTCTCAGGGTATCAATTGTAGCTTCGGTCAGTCCCAGACGGAATCCGGCAGCAAATTTGTCTTCTCTGATTAATTGCTGAGCCAGTAACAGGTAAGAGAGATTAATATCATGGATTCTTTGAAGCTGTTCGTCGATGTTATCTGTATTCATTTCTTCGTCACCACATCCTCATACGATTGGCATGATGGGATGTAAATTAATTCGTTTGATTTTGATCAATAAATTAATCGATAAAGAAAGCGTAGACTTTGCGGAAATCCTGACATTCCTTTATCGGATAATTACTATCACCTTGTGATTGCAATTCTTTGAAAAACCGAGAGTTTTACCCACCCTTTATTTTCCACATTCTGAGTATAAACTTCCACGCCAAGGACTAGCTGGCAAAGAACTACCGGCCAAATTTGCGGTAAAATCAGAAAGTAAATACTCCATCCCACCCGACGTCATAATGAAGATCCGGTGAAGAACATTGTTTTGATATAATAACGGGTATTGATTAAAATCTCAATATTTAAATCCGACCTGACCTTAAGAATTACTTTATGCGCCACATTATTCATTGTCACATAAGTCATAGCCACACCTATTGCAAATAATTAATTTAACAATAACTTGCATTCCCGAAATTATTACTACGCTTTACAATGATTTATTTAACAGATTCTATCCTTGCCCGTAACCGTTTAATGGACTGACTGTGTAACTGGCTGACACGGGTTTCAGTGATATTCAACAGGATGCCGACTTCTTTCATATTCAGCTCCTGCTGGTAATATAAATTCAACAAAAGCTGCTCCCTTTCAGGTAATTCTCGAATTTCCCGACTTATCTGCTGAGTTAATTTCCCTTTCAATACCTCATGCAAGGGATTGAGCATCTCATGCTTTTGTCCAGGTTGCTCAATGTCACCGTTTGTTTCTTCCAGCAACTCGTCAAGCGAATAAAACTGGCTGCTGTTCGTATCGACTAACATCTGCTGATATTCTTGCAATGATATTCCCATACTGGTTGCAATATCTGCTTCAGTCGCGACAGTACCTGTTTCCTGCTCCAGCTTTTGAATAACAGCTGAAATTTCTCTGGCATTCGTACGCACACGCCTTGGAACCCAGTCACGTTCACGAAGTTCATCTATCATTGCCCAGCGAACACGTTGGGTAATATAGGTGGTCATGCTAATCCCTTTTTTGGGATCAAAGTGATCGATAGCCGTAAGCATTCCAATCGCACCGGCCTGGATAAGATCATCGAGCTCAACGCATGCCGGTAAACGAACCTGCAGACGTAGCGCTTCGTGACGGACCAAATAACGATATTTCAACCATAATTCGTCTTTTTGCACTACACCATCATGGGTATAAATACCATTCACAATTACATTCCCAGCGTACAAGACAGAGCACAATTATTAGGGATCACGACAGGATCATATAGCCTGATAAGGCGAAACAATAATGCGCAATCCGGCAGTTAAATTTTTTAATCACGTTAATAATCATCACGTCAGGGGCAATATTGGGCGTATTTATTAACGACATTAATAAGAAATTAAATTCCTTTTAAAATGTTTCCCAATGACCTTCATCTGTATTTTTACTGATTTCGGTGCTGCGTTTAACGGATATGGCCGGTAACCGGGGAGAGGACGTATTCCGCACGGTAACTTGCTGGCCCTGAGCTGACTGCTCATTAATCTTAAATTTGCTGACGATTTTCTCCAGCGTCTCGGCCTGGAGTTCCAGATTATTTGCAGCGACAGCGGCTTCCTCAACCATGACCGCATTCTGCTGCGTAACCTGATCCATTTCATTTACGGCCTGCGCAATCTGGTTGATCCCCGCGCTTTGCTCGTCAGAGGCAGAGGTAATTTCACCCATAATATCGGTAACTTGCGTTACGGAATCCACAATTTCGCTCATCACCGTTCCCGCGTTGTCCACCTGCTGGGAACCGGTCGTCATGTTATCAACGCAGACCGTGATTAACTGACTGATTTCTTTGGCTGCATCGGCACTGCGTTTAGCAAGATTTCGAACTTCACCCGCCACGACCGCAAACCCGCGGCCCTGCTCACCTGCCCTGGCCGCTTCTACAGCGGCGTTCAGCGCAAGAATGTTGGTCTGATTCGCGATGCTGTCGATAACCCCGTTGATATCGGCAATCTGACGGGAACTGCGGGTGATCTGCTGCATAATCTCCGTAAGATTAAGCATCACATTGCCACCTTTACGCGCATTTGCACTGGCACTGTCGGCCAACTGGCGCGCGGTATGGGCGTTGTCGGCATTCTGGCGCACGGTGGTTTTGAGTTCTTCCATACTGGCGGCAGTTTCCTGCAATGCGGAAGCCTGCTCTTCGGTACGCGCTGACAAATCATTGTTGCCCTGCGCAATTTCCTGCGCATTGGTGTAGATGCGATTGACACCTGAATGAACGCCGGAGATGGTCTGTGTCAGATAAACACGCATTTTCTCCAGTTCGACCAACATCAGACCCAGTTCATTTTCATTACCGGTATCAATTTTTTGTGTCAGGTCGCCGCCGGCAATCACTTTAATAGATTGCGATGTCTGCTCCATCCGCAGCACTAACGCCCGGCGCAGCCAGATGCGGATCAGTAATGTCATGATCACCGAAGCGGAGACAACCACAATGGTCATCACGATCATCTCGTAATAATCTTCTTCTGCTCCGCTGACATACTGGTCATTCAGTTCGCTGGTGATATCGCTGTAAGCGTCAATTTTATCCCGGAGCAAATTGCGCTCATGTGATTCACTTTCGAGGTTATCAGGTGAGCTGACGGGATCAGAAATGTAGTCCAGTTTCGCCTGCGCTAAGCTGAGCACATGGTCGAACTGCTTATTAAGGTCAACGGCTGCCTGTTTCTCTTCTTCGGTATTAAACGGCGTTGCCATAAACGATTTCATATTCGCCTGCGCTTTGCCGAAGATATCGCGGGCGTTATTGATGGCCTGCGGATCCACTTTCCGGTTCAGACTGGTCTGAAGCATCAGAGCGTTCACATATGCCAGCCCACCGTTGAGGTTAAAGGCCGCGCCTCGCATGGTATCGATGTTTTCGCTTGAATTCGTGATACGGGTAAAGTTGTTTTTTGAAGACATTGCATTGAACAAACTGAAGGCCATCACCACCATCAGAAAAATCGTGAGGGTAGCGATAACCCCGGTAATGCCTGTCGATATTTTTAAATTCTTAAACATAATTACCCTTTATGTGAAGCTGGTTGTCGCTGCAGGCTTACATCAGAGAAATAAAATGCCCGTATCAGAGAACGCCGCTATTGTGACCAGTGAGCTAAGAAATAGCTCACTGAACTTCTTGTAGGAAAATTCCCATCCCCTACATGTTGAAGATGTTCATCTTCTGCATGGTCTGAAACACCATCATTGAGGAATTCAGAGAAAACTCGGTCATTTTTGACTGACCAATCAACGTGATGAAGGTGTTGTAATCAGAGCCCACGGTTTCCTGCAGGCGTGATTCAACGTTGATCTGCTGAGTCGCAGAGGACATATCCAGCGCATCAATTTGCTGAAGGTTGGTCCCCACTTCCGCCTGAACTCGCCCGAGATTATCGATACCTTTTTTGACCGAGACGTTGACCGCATCAAGGGTGTCTTGCAGGGCCTTACGGGCCGCATCATCACCATCATTAATCGGTGTATTCAGGGCTGCGATGGCTTTATCCAGTGCGGCAAATAAGTCATCGCCGGACCCGCTCATAAAGACATCGCTGCCCAGATGCCCGGTTTGCATTTCAGTGCTGTCGGCCACAATCTGGGTAGCTGGCGTATCACCGCCCACGTAAGTTCCGTCAGGCAAGTAAGGGCGGGTATCCGTGTTGTAACCCGAGAAAATGTAACGGCCACTGCTGTTTTTCGCATTGGCCAGATCCATCATGTTGTCGCGGATCCCCTGTAACTCAGTCGCCAGAGCCTGACGGTCAGCATTGGAATAGGCGCCGTTTCCGCCCGCGACAATCTTTTCACTCAGATTTTTGGTTAAAATGTTTCCCAGAGAGTTCAGCGTGTTGTCTTCCAGTTCGAGCGCATTCTTGGCGTAAATACGCGCCGTGTCGAACTGCTGCATACTGGCTAAAGAGTTCTGATAGATAATCGCCTGAGCCGCCCCGGACGGATCATCCGAAGGCGTCAGTAATTTCTGACCGGCAGACAGGCGCATAGCGATATCATTGCCGGTATTCATCGCCTTCGAGAGGCTGTCGATATTGTGCTGGAACATGTATTGAGTGCTCAGACGCATCACAATCATCCTTAATTTGTCGTCACACTACCGGTGACAAAATAGTGGTTAACGAAGACTCAGCAATGAATCAAAGAGAGTGTTAGCTGCCTGAAGCACCTGCGCATTTGCCTGGTAATACTGCATATACATCTGAAGCTTGACGCTCTCTTCCTGCAAATCGACACCCGTTTTGGACTGCTTCTCAAATTCAATGGCTTGCTGAGCTTTAGAGGTCGTTTCATTGTCTGCTTTGAGCGCCGTCATGGAAGATCCCACCGAACTGACCAGACTGGAATAGGCTTCGGTTAATGTTCCGTTGCCGATAAGCGTGGCGGTTTTGATGGCAATCATGTCTTTGATGTTCTCATTGTTGCTTTCCTCGCCAGCCTTACTGGCGGCGGCGATTTCGTCACCTTTGGTGATCGCAACACTGAGCTTTCCTGCGGCGCCCGCCGTCGGATTAAGCATGAAGCTGTCACCGGGCTGCGGCGTTCCCTGCGGTTTGACGGAAATGCCTTCAAACTCCAGCTCACCGCCCGCACCAACGGTCGGGGTAATGGTCCGGCCATCTTTGGTCTGCACCTGCCAGTCGGTTCCGTCAAAAGTCAGGGTGTAATCCTCAGCCTTTACGTTGCTGATGTCGGTAAAAGTGACATCCAGCGAACCGTCACCGGCATTACCCCGGTTTGCCAGCGCGGTCGGATCGGCGATATTGAAAATATCTTCGCCTGCGTTACCGTCCAGATCGAAACCGGCCTTGTTCACTTCATTGAATTTATTGGCCATTTGCAGTGCGAGCTGGTTAAGCTGATTACGCGCATCGACCAGGTCTTCATTGCGAAATTTGAATAATCCGCCCAGCTTGCCACCGCTCATTTTCTCTTCATCAAGCAGCATTTTATTGCCGGATGCATCGACGTAAGAAACCACGGTTTTGGAAGGATCTTCGGCTGAAACAGAAGCTTCCAGCTGATACGAACGGTCGCCGTTAACCAGCTGCATCCCGTTGGATAACGTGACATCCACCCGGCCCGTGGTGATGTCTTCGTTCACTTTGATCCCGACCTGAGTGCTCAGACGCTCCAGCAAAGCATCGCGTTGATCGAGCAAGTCAGCAGGCAAGTCGCCATTACGCGCATGAATTTTGGCGATTTCTGAATTGAGGTTCGCGAGCTGTTTGGCGTCGGCATTGATATCCGAAACGCTTTGCGAGATGAGCGTGTTGGTGCTTTTTTCCAGTCCGTTCAGCGTGTTGCTGTTGGTGTTGTACTGATAAGAAATCGCTTTGAACTGGGAAAGTGCACCCTGGCGTGCAGCCTGGCTGGCGGGATCTGCACTGATTTCTTCCAGTGATTTGAAAATATTATTCAGGGAAACCGAGATATTACTGGTGTCGTCACCCAACATATTATCAATCTGGGTGAGCTGCTGATAACGCCCCACCTGCGATGACGATTCGGTGTAAGCGCCGCGCAGCTGGTTATTCACAAAACCGTCGTAAGCACGCAGAACACCATCCACCTGAACACCATAACCAAAGAAGCCAGAACCCGTGGTTCTCCCTCCCGCCTCGCCCAGAATAATACTCTGCCGGCTGTATCCTGGCGTCAGGCCGTTGGTTAAGTTGTTGCCCACGACATTCATCGCTGCCTGTGCCGAACTTAGCCCACCCTGGGCCAAATGGAAAAGATTCATACATCACCAAGATTGTGTTCTTTGCAAAAGTTCTTAGCGCCTTATCCAGAATTATTCTCCAGAAAAATTCGCACCCTACATAATTAATCGGAACTTCGAAAATAAACTAAAACGCTAAATGCTAAAAAATTGCAGAAAGATCGGTTTTATAGGCCTTCAGCCCCTGATCGATATTTCCTTTTACCTGCGCAATGATGCTGATTAATTTCTTCGCATAGGCGGGATCTGTAGCATAGCCACCGGACTGCAACGCATGAGCCGCTTTTTCCGGGGTGCCGGATTTTGCAACATGTTGATAACGTGGATTGTTGACGAGAAGATAGGTGTAATCTGATAAAGCATCGGAATAGGAAGGATATACTCTGAAGGCCGCTTTCACCTTTTGCGCCGTGCCGTTAATAAATTCGGTGGTGGTTATTTCTGTCGTTTCGCCTTTCCAGTCCGCCGTGGCCTTGATACCAAACAGATTGTGACTTGGCTTACCCGACGCCGTGGTAATTTCTTTATTTCCCCAGCCCGACTCAAGAGCGGCCTGGGCAATAATCAGCTGATGCGGAATACCACTTTTTTTCGCTGCTGCGATAGCCGGTTCAAGCATGCGGGAAATAAAGTGCGTATTTTTCTCAGGACCGCGGGAATATTGCGTTGCCGCTGGTTCTGCCTGCGCAGAAATGAATGGGACTGCCGAGGCATTTTTCTTAAACGACGCCCCATTCAGACTGTAAGGTGCGGGAGCTGAGCCCGGTGTGTTTTGCACCGCTTCCGCCTCTCCTCCCATTTGTTTCACCATCATATCGGCAAAACCCAGCTTACTTTGTTCGGCAATATCCTGAGAAATCTGCTGATCGTACAGGGAGGTAAACATGTCCGATTCCTGACTGTGCATCAGGCTATCCTTAAATGACGCGTCTCGCATACTTTTGAGCATCATCTGAATGAACATCCCTTCCATCTGCTTCGCCGCCGCTTTTATCCCTTCCGGTGAATTGCTTTTTACTTCACGTTTCAGGGCATCCAGACCACGGACATCAAAGGCTGCGCCGGTTGAAAACGAAGTGCTGCTCATCAGTTGGTCTCCAGCTTCGCGCGCAAACAACCGGCACTTTTCATGGATTGTAAAATCGACATCAGGTCATTAGGCGTTGCGCCCAGACTGTTCAGCGCCCGAACCACGTTATTAAGATCCGCACTGGTGTTCACACGTTGTAATGATCCGCTCTGCTCGCGTACGGAAATCTCGGTATTCGGTGTGACCACCGTCTGCCCGCCACCAAATGGCGTGTCCGGCTGGCTGACCTGATTGGTGCGCGATACTTCCACGGTGAGATCACCCTGAGCCACCGCACAGGCATCCAGTACCACGTGACGGTTCATCACCACGGAACCGGTTCGCGAATTCACGATGACTTTGGCGTCCATAATCCCAATGCGGATCGGAATGTTTTGCACATCAGCCAGAAAGCGCACTTTCGCCGCACTGCTCGCCGGAGCAAACAATTTTACGGTACGGGAATCTTCAGCAACCGCTGTCGAACCGCCAAAGCGACGGTTAATTTCGTCACTGATCTGCTGGGCAACGGTAAAATCGTCATCGTTGAGCTGGAGTCGCAGAATATTTTCCTGCGCAAAGCTGGCAGGTACTTC
>NZ_MJIB01000011.1:63731-108414 GCF_003697865.1 Rahnella sp. Larv3_ips
CCTGCGCCAGTGCGTAAATCTGATTATCCACCCCCTTAAGTGGCGTCATCAGCAATGTGCCACCACGCAAACTCTTGGCGTTACCGAGGGAGGAAACCACTACATCAATTTTTTCACCGGGGCGGGAAAAAGGCGGCAGATCGGAGGTCACCATCACCGCGGCCACGTTCTTGAGCTGCATATTGGTGCCCGCTGGCACGGTAATTCCCAGCTGAGAAAGCATGTTACTCAGGCTCTGAGTGGTGAAAGGGGTTTGCATGGTCTGGTCACCGGTGCCGTCCAGCCCGACAACCAGTCCGTACCCCATCAGGGAGTTGCTGCGAATGCCCTGTATGGAGGTCAGATCGCGAATTCGCTCGGCCAGGGCGTTCTGCGGCATGATAAACATCAGACCAAAGAACAGGCTCAGGCAAAAAGAGATAAATGAAGTTTTCATGAGCTGTTATCGTTTAGCCATTCATTAATAAGGAGAAAGATTCAGGAACAGGCGCTGTAACCAGCCCATCTGTTGCGCTTCATTGATGTATCCGTTACCGACATATTCAATGCGGGCATCCGCCACCTGCGTGGAAATCACCGTGTTGCTACTGCTGATAGTTCGCGGATTGACCACGCCGGAGAAACGAATAAATTCGGTGCCCTGGTTAATCGCGATTTGTTTCTCGCCGACCACCCGCAGGTTGCCGTTATCCAGCAATTGCTGAACAGTGACAGTGATGGTTCCGCTGAACGTATTTTTGGCCGCAGCCCCCCCTTTCCCGGAGAAATCATTTTTGCCACTGATCGAAGTGGCTGCGCGGTCGCCGCCCAGTAATCCGGCCAACATGCTCGGCACAGCATCTACGGAAAGATCGGTTGAACCGCCCCGGTTGGCATTCGCGGAGGAGCTTTTGCTGGCGCTGACATTTTCCTGCAGCACAATCGTCAGGGTATCGCCCACATTTCGGGGTCTGCGGTCTTCGAACATGGGCTGATAGCCATAGCCCATCGCCTGCCCGGTCTGGAATACGGAACCGTTCGCCGTGGTCATCGCCGACGGCGTGGGTGTGGCCGTCGTCACTCCGTCAACCAGAGGCTTATGCGGGATATACGCACATCCGTTGAGAAACAGAATCAGCACCACCGGCAATGCCCGCTGGGCAAAGGGAGGGAAAGTCAGGGAATAAAGCTGGTTTTTCATTTCATCCACTACAGCGTTAAACAGCCATAAAGCGGCCCCCGTCTGCAGGACAGAGGCCGGGCTTATGGGTGCTATTGGGCTTAATTAGTCAGTTAAAGCTGGGACAGGCGTTGCAACATCTGATCAGACGTTGTGACCGCTTTGCTGTTAATTTCGTAGGCTCGCTGAGTCTGGATCATGCTGACCAGTTCTTCGGCTACGTTAACGTTGGACGCTTCGACATACCCTTGTTTCAGACTGCCGCCACCGTTCAGACCCGGCGTTGTCTCGTTGGGTGCACCCGAAGCCTGAGTTTCGCGGTAAAGGTTTTCACCAATACTTTCCAGACCCGAATCGTTAATAAAGGTGCTCAGTGTGAGCTGACCAATCTGCTGCGGAGCTGTCTGCCCCGGCACCGTTACGCTGACTATCCCGTCTTTGCCGACGGTCAGCGTTTCAGCATCCTGAGGAAGGGTGATCGCAGGCTGTACCTGATAGCCACTGGCGGTAACTAACTGGCCATTCTGGTCGAACTGGAATGAGCCATCGCGTGTATAACCGGTGGTGCCGTCTGGCATCAGCACCTGGAAGAAGCCGCTGCCGTCAATCGCCAGATCCTTGCTGTTATTGGTCGCCGTCAGGTTACCCTGGCTGTGAATGCGCTCGGTGGCGACAGGACGTACACCGGTACCCAGCTGCAATCCTGAAGGAATGGTGGTCTGCTCGGAAGACTGAGCGCCGGGCTGGCGAAGCGTCTGATAAAGCAGGTCTTCAAATACAGCACGCTGACGTTTGAAACCCGTGGTGCTCACGTTTGCCAGGTTGTTAGAAATGACATCCATGTTGGTTTGCTGTGCTTCAAGACCTGTTTTGGCAATCCATAAAGAACGAATCATACTGAAATTCCTTTTTGCCGGGCTTAGCCCATGCTGAGTAGCTGGTTAGCCTTCTTTTCATTGTCATCGACTGCGCTGATGACTTTCATATTCATATCGAAACCGCGGGCGGTGGCGATCATCTCGACCATTGATTTAGCCGGATTGACGTTGCTTCCCTCCAGTGCGCCGGGGACAAGCTGCAGATTCTGATCTGCCGGCAATACCGCCAGACCGGCATTCGGGGACGTGGGCGCAATATGGAATAAGCCATCGTCGCCGTGGGTCAAATCCTGAATGCTGGCATTGACTATTTTCAGCCGTCCGACCTGCGCCAGCGCCGTTGGCTCATCGCCCGCGCCCAGTGCGGTAATGGTGCCATCCGGCGCAATAGTCAGTTCTGATTGCGGAGGAACGTTGATCTGCCCGCCGTCACCGATAACCGGCATCCCGCGGATACTCAGCAAACCCTCGCTGTCGACTTCAATATTGCCCGCGCGGGTATACGCCTCGGTGCCATCCGGCAGCGCAACGCTCAGCCAGCCGTTTTGCGGCAGAGCGACATCAAGGTTGCGGCCGGTCTGATTGATGGCCCCCATCGAATCATCGTGGTAAGGCGTGGATTCCGTCACCAGCGTGCGGGTTGCCACAGAAGGGCCATTCACCGGCACCGCGCGATAAGCGGCGAGTTGTGAACGGAAACCCGCAGTGGTGGCATTCGCCAGATTGTTAGACGTCACAGCCTGACGATTCAGGGCGGCATTCGCTGCGCCCATAGCGGTATATATCGCGCGATCCATATCAGCCGTTAACCCAGGTTAGCCAGGATCTGAAGCAGTTCAGACTGGGTTTTGATGGTCTGTGAATTGGACTGATAGTTGCGCTGATAGACGATCATATTGACCATCTCTTTACTCAGATCCACGTTCGATGACTCGAGACGATTGCCGAGTAATTTCCCCAGATTCCCCGTCCCGGCGATACCGGTAGTAGGCTGTCCGGACTCAGGCGTTTCGGCCCAGCTGTTATCGCCTTTGGAAGACAATCCGCCCGGATTGGTGAAGTTCGACAGCACCACCTGACCCAGCAACTGCGACTGACCGTTACTGTAGCTGGCAATAATCTGACCGTTATCACCCACGACATAACCGTTCATCAGACCCGGTGCATAACCGGTGGTGGTCGGGCTGCCCATTTCCGTATCGGAAGACTGCTGCGTCATACCGGTCAGATCTAAGTTGAAATCCAGTGCTTCAGCGCCGTTTAACGCCGCACTCTGAATGTTCAGATTCGGTGGATTTGTCGTCAGCTGACCCGAGCTATCAAAATCCAGATCCAGCTCGCCATAGATCGGATCACCACCGGCATCAAGCTTGGGAGAGGTCGCGTCGCTGGAATACGCTTTCCAGGTGTTGTCCCCGGTTTTCACGTAATAAATGTTAACGGTGTGCTTATTGCCGAGACTGTCATACGCATCCATCTGCGAGACAGAACTGTACGTTTTGTTATTCGACGGATCGAACGCATTGGCCGGAACAGTCTGGTCAATAACGTCGGTTTCTGAATTCAGGTTGCCTTTCAGGCTCCCTGCATCTGAAGCGCGAGCTGGCATCTGACCATTAGGGATCTGAATCGGGCCGACTGGCGCGCCGGGCTGAATGGTCGGCGGGTTACCCGTGGCCTGATAACCGGTCAGGAACATGTTCTGGTTATTGACCACATATCCATTTTCGTCCTGCTTGAACTGACCGTTACGGCTGTAGAACACCGCGCCAGCTTCGTTAGTCAGGCGGAAGAAACCGTTGCCCTGAATACCCATATCCAGAGAACTGTTACCCATACCCAGAACACCATCACTGAAGTTCTGATTGACGGAGGACACCTGCACACCCATCCCGATTTGTGAACCGGCAAAGACGTCTGCAAAAGCAATTGAACCGGATTTAAAACCGACAGTCTGCGAGTTGGCAATGTTGTTGCCGACCACATCGAGAGCTTGAGAAGCCGCATTTAAGCCGCTGAGACCTTGAGAAAAACTCATTATTATTCTTCCTGAACACTAGAAATTAATGAAACACTGAGACCGAATCACTCAATCAGATACACTTTGCTTAATGTCGTGCTGCCATCAATGCCGAGCTGCAACTCTGCGCTTCCGCTGGCAAACGAAACCCCTTCCACTTTGGCTTTTTTCAGGGACACAATTTTTGGCGTATTGCCGTCTTCATTGGTCGCTGCATAGGTCACTTTGAAGGAGCTGTTTTGATCTATAACGGGCTCGGAAGGCTTAAAGTTGGTCAGATCGTCATAGGTAAATTTATTCACCCCGGCTTTCAGATCTTTCAGCTCCGCGGTGTAAGCATTCCCTTCTTTATCCGTCAGCGTGACCGTGACTTTGTCGGCGTCACTTTCCAGACTGAAGGAAAGATCCTGCTTGCTTTCAGTGATGACTGAATCCCCCTCGACATACACAGAACGACCGACCCATTGGGCGGAGTTCATCTGCTGCATGCTGTTCACCAGGAAGCCGACGCCTTCGAGCGTGCCGTTGAGTTTTTCAACGCCCGCGGCGGTATTAAACTGCGCAAGCTGAGAGGTGAGCTGGTTGTTATCCATCGGATTGGTCGGATCCTGGTTTTGCATTTGAGCCACCAGAAGTTCCATAAAACTCTGCGAAAGGTCGGCGGCACTGTTGCCGCTCCCGCCTGAATTGTTAACGTTGTTATTGCTATTCACTACCGGCGAAACAGCCATGATTAAGTCCCTTATTGGCCCAGCGTTAATGTTTTCAACATCATCGATTTGGCGGTATTCATCACTTCAACATTGGCCTGATAACTGCGCGATGCCGAAATGGTATTCACCATCTCATTGACGACATTCACGTTAGGCATCCGGACATAGCCATTGGCATCGGCCAGCGGATTCGAAGGCTCATACACCATTCGGTCTGGCTCATCGCTTTCAACGACGTCACTGATGCGCACGCCGCCGATCTCCTGACCGGCAGCACTGTCGACCTGAAACACCACATGCTTAGCGCGGTATGGTTGACCGTCTGGGCCGACGGCACTGTCCGCATTGGCCATATTGCTGGCGCTGACGTTTAATCGTTTTGACTGAGCCGCCATCGCGGAACCTGAAATATCGAAAATACTCATTGTAGACATGACAATTATTAACCCTGACTGATGACACTCATCATGCCTTTAATTTGTGAGCCGAGAACGGTGAGGCTGGTTTGGTATTTCATGTTGTTATCCGCGAAACTGACGCGCTCACGATCCATGTCTACCGTATTACCATCTGCACTGGGTTGATCCGGGATACGATAAAGTAATTGTCCGTTATCCATTGCCGGTGCGACTGCGGGAATATGATTGCCCGATGTTAATGATAAGTTCAGAGGCCCCTGCACCGGCGTATTACGCTCCACTACACTTTTTAACTGCTCTGAAAAATCAATATCTCTGGCCAAATATCCTGGCGTATCCACATTGGCAATATTAGATGCCAATACATTCTGACGCTGCGTCAGTAAACCGAGCGCTTCCTGCTGGAAACGTAGCGCATTATCGAGTTTATCAAGCATGAAAAAACTGACCTCTGCCTTATGAAAATTAACGCATGCATTCTATTGGTGAATGATTCAATTTTATACTGCAAGGATAAGACAAAAATAACAGCAATTAGCGGGATGGATTTTCAGTCATTATCCAAAAAATCTCATCCCGTTAAATGGCGTCATAAATTCGCGCATTTAACACGTTAATAAAGTTAACTTATGGCATATACTTTTCATTATCAGAAAGTGATAGCCAAGGGATTTACCCTGCGTTATACAATATAAGGTTTGTAAAACTCATGGTTTCATTTCGCCATTTTATTAAAATGCTGCTTGCCGGAGCAGGAATATTATTTCTGCCCGGTTCAGGAGGTATGCTGGCCTTCGCTGCATCTTCGGATATAAGTCAACTGCATTCGCAGATTACGGCCCTGATTAACATGCCGCACGGCAACGGCGCAGAAATCCCGGTGGTCAGAACAATAAAAATCCTGACGCCCGCGGAGCAACTTTCTGCCCTTTGTGCCGAACCGGAGCTTTCGATTGCAGGCAATAATACCCGGCTGACCGGCAATAAGAGCGTGGTGGCGCAATGCGGCACCCGGCGTAAATTCATTCAAATTTCGGTACACGCGCAAGGGACATGGTGGACCGCCAAACATCCCCTTAAGCCCGGCAGCGTGATCACTGCCGACGACCTTCAGGCAAGAACCGGTTCACTGGAACGATTACCCGCCGGCCTGATTTTCGATCAGCAACAGATTATTGGTAAAACTACCACGCGCTCAGTCAGCCGGGGACAACCTCTGGCAGAGAACCAGTTGCGTAAAGGGTGGGCTGTCGTTTCCGGGCAAGAAGTTGATATCCTCGCGACAGGAAAAGGCTTTCAAATCAGGAGCAGAGGTAAAGCACTGGGCAGCGCCGCTGCCGGACAGCCCTTGCGAATCGCCACCCGTTCTGGGCAAATTATGACCGGTGAGGTTGATCCACAGGGCTACGTGAAAATTAATCTTAAAGAATAATTTTAGTTTTTCTGAGTACCACCGATATTTAAAATATACCGCAAGGTCAGAATACAAATTATCGAGGAACACCATGAGCATAGACCGCACGCTACAGCCTCTGTCAGTCACCGCTGTTAATCTGCAACAGCAGGATTTGAAGATGCGTCCAAGAACCGAAGACGCCAGTTCAGCGAAGATGACGAACAGCGAAAACTCCGGTACACAGATTAAATTAAGCAAGCTGACGCAGGAAATTCAGACCGACAGTTCACGTGATGTCGACTACGACCGTCTGGCAAAAATTCGTGCTGCGATGGATGCAGGCGAGTTAACACTCGATCCTGATGCCATTGCCCATGCGCTGGTTGACGATATATTTCAACTTTCATAAGCCCTGATAAAGATAGTAATGAAAATGGAAAATCTACGTTCTATTCTGCTGAAACTACAGGACTCTTTGGGCGAACTCGAAGCTATTCTGGTAGAAGAAGTAAATCAATTAAGGCGGATTCAGATTAACCCTGTTTCCCTGCAAATTGTGTCTGATAGCAAAAGTCAGTTACTTGCGACCATCACGCATTATGATGACTTGCGTAAGCAGCAGGAAAAATCTTTACATCTTTCTGCACCCTATCAGCAGAATGCGAGATTTGCCTCTTACTGGAATAATATTACCCGTAAAGTGAAAAATTCGAATGAGCTCAACATAAAGATTTATGATCTGCTCGAATTGCATATGCAAAAAACAGACAATTTAAAAAAGCTCGTCAATAATGCAGGGGTGACGTCTTCTCTTTACAGTCAGGAAGGGCAGTCGAATACACCGCCTTCTGGAAAAGTTTATAACATCAGCGTGTAGCGCACAGAATATTCATTCTGTAGAAAAGTTTCGGACTCGTTGTTCCACTTCAGGCTTCTCCCCAGAGAAGCTTTTTTTATTTTAAAACTATCGCTCTATTTGCGGACACTTTCGTCCTCTCTTCGCCCTTTCTCTTTACCATTATTTCCTCTCAAAAGCCGCTAAAATAACCAAAGCAAAATAGGCGGCAAATAATCAGGATTAATGAAGTGGCAAAAATAATACTGCGTAGTGGTTATCTGGATGATTTTACTGCGCTGGGCGAAAACGGACAGACTATATTCGACAGCGCAATCCAGATACGCGAAACATTACGCCTGCGAAAGCAACTGGCTCTGCTCAGTTGTCTGGCGATCCCTCAGCGAAACGATGCGCACGATAAAGTGGACTGGTACGCGCCACATGAAGGTGTGTTGACGCAATGGGCTTACGCCAGTGAACAGCAGCGTACCGGTGCCCTTCGTTATCTGGAAAATGCGGTGGCGGCGGCACGGACACTCAGTCAGCGATGCCTGGACGCAGACAAAATACCGGTTCGCCTGCTGGGATCCTTGCTGACGAAAGTGCTGCACTTTCCTGCCAGCCAGCACATTTATCTGGTGGATGATAAACCGGTCATCACGTTCTGGGGATTTGCCTCCCTGAACGATACCGCACGGGAAGATATTCTCGACTGCCTGCGCCAACCCCTGCTGCCTGAAGAAGTGCAGCCCGTGGAAGCTGCGCCACAAGACGCTCTGACCGCGCCTGAGCCGGAACGGGAAATAGAAAAAGAGCAGGATATTGCGGAGCATGTACGCGTCACACTGAGCCAGACCGACTCCCCGCTACTGAGCAGTACGATGACGCCCGTGACGGTGATGAGCGAACCTCATGTCGTGCCAGCAACCCCGTTACCTGTCACCGGAAAAGCACAGTCTGTCTGGCGTCAGCTGTTGCTAAAAATCGCTCTGGTCGGGCTTTTATTTATCGGACTTCCACTCGCGTGGCCGCATCTGTCTGGCTTGCTGTTTTCCCCCTCAGCCTCCGTGGTAAGCCCGGACTCTGCCAAACCCGCTGCGGCGTCGGTTATCGAACAACCTGAGCCCCCGAAACCCGTTGTGGCGATGGTTTTACCGGTGCAGAAAGCGGAATTTGTGCCCCCTGCCCCGGCGGTTGTGGCTGAACAACGCAAAGAACCTGATGCAGAACAGAAGGCAGAGAAAATCCCGGAAGCAGTCGTGGATAAAAATGCACTGGTCCTCCCGGCTCCGGAGGTAAAAGCCGGTTCCGTGACGTTTATGAATGGCCGCTGGAAAGCCAGCATTGACGTTAACAATCCGCTCACCAGCAAACCGCCGGGCTTGCGCTATCAGTTCAAAAACGGTGAAGGCAGCATACTCATTACGCGCAGTAACAAAGTGACCTGCCAGGCGGAGGTGTATTCAGGGCTGATGCTGACCGGCAATTTGCTCATTAAAAGCCGCAGCAAAGCGAAATGCAGCGATAACAGCCGTTATCAGGTGCCGGAAATAACCTGTAAGCAGCCTCTGAGCGGTGCAGCACAATGCACTGGCCGGTATGAAGATGACACCGTAGTACCAATGACGATAAGCAAGGTGGGTAACTAAATCATGCTGGCAAATCTTATCGACTACCAAAGCGCAGTGACGCTAATGCGCGACAGCAGTATCCAGTGCCTGGACTTTGGTCTGAACCCTGTCACCACAGATCCTCATGGTGGCCGGTTTGTTCGCCATAGCGTTAACGGCCCGCTTTTGCGTCTGCGCCACGATCCTCTGTCAGACCGCTTTACCCTGCCGGGCGAAAATGGCCGCGAACCGGAGATCGTCAGGCCGGAGCTGACCGTCGGACTCGAACACTCCTTGCAGGTACTGGACGGCGTCTGGCTGCCGTTACCCTTTATGCGTTTCAGCCCGCCACGGGCTTTTGTTAACAGCCCGTCGAACTGGGCTCGTATGCAGTTCAAACGCCTGAAAACGCCGGATGCGTCGGGTAATGTCCTGCGCCTGTGCCTGGCTTTTGATACCAAAGTGCAGGCCGATGAAGACTCTGTCGCCGAACTCGCTCTGACCGAACGGGATATCCGCGATGGCATCCGCTTTGCCCTTGCATGGAAAGACCATGAAGTGGCTGAGTTTATGGATAACACCTGGGTAGATGGCTGGCTGCGGGAAGCGTTCGTTCAGCATGCGACGAAGCAGGAAGAACGCAGCACGCAAAGTCTCAACAGCGCGCTGAAAGTCTTCGAATATCAGGCGCATTACCTCAATATTCTGGAGATGGTGGGCACTCAGCTTTCAGTCCCTGAAATACAGATCATTGCTCAAACGCTCAACACCCCGCCAGTGCCTGTTGATCTGATCCTTGACGTCGGCAATACCCATACCTGCGGAGTGATCCTTGAAGATCACGGTGAAAAAAATGTCGGCTTACAGCAAAGCGCGGAGTTACACATCCGTTCTCTGAGTGAACCGCATCTGATCAGCGAGCCACTTTTCACCAGTCGTCTCGAATTTAGCGAGGCCAAATTTGGCAAACATCATTTTTCAATGGAAAGTGGCCGGGAAGATGCCTTCGTCTGGCCTTCCTTTGCCCGCGTTGGCGACGAAGCCAGCGGACTGGCTGCACGGCGTGTGGGTATCGAAGGAACCAGCGGAATTTCCAGTCCGCGACGCTATCTCTGGGATGATACGCCTTCCGCCAGGGCGTGGCGTTTCAGCCAGCTGAGCGGTAAAATCCCCCGTGAGCCCCGAGCCATTGCGCTGCCGCTGATGAACCTGATGAATGATGACGGCCAGCCTTTATACAGTCTGCCGGAAGAAGAACGTCTGCCGGTTTTCTCACCTAATTACAGCCGCAGTTCGCTGATGACGATTATGCTGTGCGAACTGCTGGCACAGGCACTGGCGCAGATTAACAGCGTCAGTCACCGCCAGAGTATGGGCCAGACTCACGCACCGCGTCAGTTACGCCATCTGGTCCTGACTCTGCCTTCGGCGATGCCCAAACCGGAACGTGAAATTTTCCGCCTGCGGGTACAGGAAGCGGTGAAACTGGTCTGGGAAGCCCTCGGCTGGCAGCCCGGAGAAGACAATAATTGCGGCAGTGCCGCATCACGTTTGCTCACTGTGCCACTGCCTGATGTCCAGATGGAATGGGACGAAGCGACCTGCGGGCAGCTGGTCTGGTTGTATAACGAGGTGGTCAATAATTATTCGGGTCAAGCTCCGATCTTTTTCGAGGGGATGGCTCGTCCTGATCGTCAGCTTGCCAGTGATGAACTGCCGGGCAAAACCTTGCGCGTGGCGTCGGTGGATATCGGCGGAGGGACGACTGACATGGCCATCACCCAATATCAGCTGGATGACAGTGCCGGGCGGAATGTCCAAATCACACCGCAGCTGTTATTTCGGGAAGGGTTCAAGATTGCCGGTGACGATATTTTGCTGGATGTTATCCGCCAGTGCGTTCTGCCTGCACTGGAAAGTGCGCTGCAAGCCGCCGGTATCAGCGAGACTCAGCGGGTGATGGCGAAACTGTTTGGAGAAAGCAGTGCCGATGACAACCGTGTAATACTGCGCCAGCAAGTCACGCTACAGCTTTTTATTCCGCTCGGGCATGCCATTCTGGCCTGCTGGGAAAATTGTGACCCCGGAGAGACTTCCGCTCATTTTGAGGGGCATTTCGGCGAGCTTCTGCCTCATCCGCCTACGCCCAACGTTATCAATTATATACAGCAAGTCGTGCAGCCGCTGCTGCCTGCCGGTGCTCCCCCCTTTGACGTGCTGGATGTGCCTTTTTGTATTGAACTTGCAGCCCTGAAAGACGCGATGCTGGCGGGAAACTTCAGCCTGACCGCTCCTCTGCTGTCACTTTGCGAAGTGCTCCGCCATTACTGCTGTGATGTTCTTCTGGTGACGGGACGCCCTTCCGGTCTTCCCGGCGTTCAGGCACTTTTACGTTATCAGCAGCCCGTGCCGGTTAACCGGATCATCTGGCTGGACGACTATCAGCTGCACGAACGTTTCCCGTTCGGTCAGGCAGGCCAGCGGGTCAATCCTAAATCGACGGCGGCACTGGGCGCCATGTTGTGCTCTCTGGCGAAAGACCTGCGTCTGCCCGGCTTTAACTTTAAAACCTCCGATATTCAGGCGTATTCCACCCTGCGTTTCATCGGAGCGTTAGGCAACAGTTTGGTTCTGGATGAGAAAGATGTCTGGTACAGCGACACCGATCTCGATGACCCAACGGCACGGCTGGATGAGAACGTCAGCTTCCCGCTACGCGGTGATGCCTGCCTGGGATTCCGTCAGCTGGCAGATGCCCGCTGGCCAGCGACGCCGCTGTATCAGCTGAAAATCACACATCCTGAACTGGCAAAGCGTATTGCCGGTGACACAGTCCTGCGTGTCCGCCTGCAATATTGCCGGCAACGCGGAGGCTTTACCCTGGCAGACGTGAAAATGGCGGATGGCAGCCCGGTACCCAAAGAGGCTGTGCAGCTAAAACTTAACACCATGGCCGGTAGCTATAACGGCATCCATCACTATTGGATCGACAGCGGGAACGTATATCTAAAATGAGTCAGCCAGGCATTCCATTTCACCCGCTCATGAGGTGGGTCAGTAAATCCCGTTCGCATTCAATGCGTCTCAATATTGAGGCCGATGGCCTGCAGGCCCGGTTGACTGATTTGCAACAGCGCCAGCAAAAGATTGATGATCTCGCTGCGGCGCCGCTAACGCTGGGACTTTACGGCACATCCGTCGCAGGAAAACATCATTTACTCAAGATGATCCTATCTGAAGGGCGGGATGAAATTGATGTTCTGCTGGGGGGAAATCCGCTTAATTATCTGCGACATATCAATCCGGAGAATACCGTGCCGTTGATGGCCGTGCGTTTTACAACGACTCCGGCCATCGCCATGGAAAATCTTCCGCTGCTGCTCACGTTGTTCAGTGAAAGTGAACTGGCACAACGGCTCATCGTTCAGTACCACTCTTCACGTCATCCCCATATTGTGGCGGACAGCAAAATAAGAGACACACTGAAAATCCTGAATCTGCGCCGGCAACCTCATGAAATTCCGGGGATGAGCAGCACAGAGTTTATGTCTGTCATCCGTTGCTATCATCAGCGGGTTCACAGCTCACATCGTCCTGGTGACGCGTTGATTTACCAGATGGCGCAGCTGATACCCTTTTTAGCGCTGGCTGACCGGGCTGCGCTGCTTTCAATGCTCTGGGGGGAACATATCGCACTGACCTCTCAGTGGCAGCAACAGGCGCAAAAACGGCATTATCTGGGTAACGCCATGCAGGTTCTTGCACCGGCAAGTCTGGTGGTAGACCACCTGCTACTGCCCAATAAAGGTTTCCTCATCCCTGCCAGCGACCATGAACGCGGGCAAAATCAGGATGTGATCGTTTGCCCGCTGCATGACGGCGTACCGGGGAACAGACTCAGCATCTCACAGCAGGATCTGACCAGTCTCAGCGCCGGAATAACCTTCACACTTAGCCGCCATTCCTCTTTAAGCTGCGTGGATATCGTGGATATTCCGGCGGATCAGCTGCCTCAGTATCAGGAGAATTTGCAGCCCGACACCCTGCTTATCTGTAACAGCACCGCCGGTCGACAGAACAGGATGCCGGTTGTCAGGGCGCTGACCGACTGGCTGTCAAAAACACAAACGCAAAAACAGCATTCGTTGCCACGGCTCGTATGGGCAATCACGCCGTTTGATGCGCGTTTCACGCACGGCCATCATGCCGACGAAGTAATACAGCGCATGATTACGCAGTCAGGAAAACAGTGGGGAACGCTTCAGGCGCTGGACAACCGCGATATGCCTTGTCTGAATGACTGGTTGTCGGCGGCAATGGCAACGTCATGCCGTGAAGCACGCGTAAATACGTTGCGTGACTCTCTCAGGCAACAGACTGCGGCACAATTCCGGCATTTTACTTCTGGTGAAAGTCGGTCTTCTGCACAATACGAGGCACTGATCCGGGTGATGCAAACACAGATTGCCCGGCACGGAAATCTTATTAGCAGCCTGATGCTTTCACGCACGGCGCTTCACGAAAGCTGGTTACAGCATCAGCAAACGCGCCCTCACCAGCCAGTGGCGCCTTTGATAAGCATCGATCTGTTTGACGAGCCGGAGACGGTGAAGGATGTAATTCAGGAGGAAAATAGTTATGCCGCGCAGGTATTTGCACAATGGGTGAATCATTTAAGCCAGCTGAGCGGAAATACCGCCGTGGCGAATGCCAGCGGACTGGGATCCCATCAGCTGGCAAGTCTGTGCGATATTCTGGTGACAACGAGTTACCGTCTGGGGCTGCCGGCATTACTGGAAGAGGCTCTGGAACAAAAAGGGGCGGAAACACCAATGGCAGTCACTTATGCCGGTAATGTGTTGAACGATTTTGTCAGCTGGCTGGGGTATCACCACACCCGTGAAGCGCTTCGCCCGAAAAGTCGCGTGCAAAAAGACTCAGCAATCTTTACTCCGGCGCCGCAAGCCAGTGCAAACCAACGCCTGACGCAGCTGGGAGTTCAGACTTCTCAGGGAAATGAGCGATATATTTATGACTGGCTGGTGGCGTTACTGACACGGGCGAAAGAGAATGAGCAATGCCCTCATTCAGACGATATCAGCACTGAACATCGCGAAATACTCAAGACACTCTTATCGTAAAACGCAAAATACCCCTCCCTGTAAAATTAAAACATTGTTATTTAATCTACGGGGAAGGGAATGATTTGACTCAGGTTGAATCTATCTGAAATAAAAAATAGGTGGTAAACAGGCTTGATTAACGCCCTCTCTCACACATCAGAAATATGCTTGAACAGAGATCAGGGTAATGTTGTCCCAGCTGATAACAACCTTCCAGATACTCCGGGGAAATAATGTCTGTTTGCAACAAATGGTCCCACTGGAAATTAGCCAGTGCTTTGAAGAAAATTCCGGAACGATGTACAACGTTGAGACCTGCCGCCGTCGCCTCGCGCTCCAGAGTGTCCAGACTATAAGTACACCGGTGGCCGTGTGCTGCCTCAGCCTCTGTCACGGCAGAGTTATGAGAAATCAGTCCCATTTTAACGGCAATCTGACGAGAAGGTGCATTCGCATTAGGGCAAACGAGGAAAAAGCGTCCGCCTTCTTCAAGCCACTCATCATTAATCCGTTTTAATAGTTTTACAGGTTCGTCGATATGCTCAAGAACGTGAGTCAGAACAATATTATTATAACGCTTGGGTAATGTAGCCTCTTCAAACAAGGCATTAATATAGTGAACCTTATCTCCGAGTTTTTCCCGTGCTTGCGCCATTGCAACGCTGGACGCCTCAACACATGTCACGTCGTCAAAATGGTGCATAAAACGTTGAGTGAAATCGCCCTTAAAACTGCCTAATTCCAGTAAACTTCCTTTTATGAAAAAAGGCTCAAAAGAACGGATCATGAAAGGATGCATGACATCAAAATCAAATCCGTAGGCATATTGATGGTCAGGCGCATCATTTATTTCATTATTATAATCACGTTGTAAATTCATCATATTTCTCTTTGCAAATCCATTGTCATCAGGATGGTGCCTGTGGTGTTGAGCTCCGGGGTAAAACCCAGCTTCCGGTAAAGGCTCAATGCAGCTACATTCGCGTTATTAACTTCCAGGCTGACTTTCCCCACCCCTTGCCCATGAACCTGCTCAAGCGCATTTTTCATCAGAAGGAGGGCTATTTTTTGCCCCTGCAAAGCAGGGATCACGCTGACATTAGTAATATAAGCACCCCGGTCAGGATCGTTGGAGTACAGGCATATCAAACCCGCCAGAACGTCATGATGCCAGCCCTCGATACACAGGGCGTGTCGGGTCACTTTCGTCGCGTACTCAGCAATGTTGACCCGGTGGCTCAGGGGGGGAATAAAGGCATCGTCACATATCATCAGATGTTCAGTGACCTGTGCGGCGCTTGCAGAGTCAGAACGGACAACAATTTCGCTCATGATAATTTCAGTTCTGCGAGGCCGAAGCCGTCGCGGCCAAAATCATTACCGTTATAAAGCAGATAAATATGTCCTTCGCATTCAAAGATATGCGGATAGCACTGCATCTCGTCGTCCCATTCACCGGTCTCACCCAGCGCAGGCACCTTAGTGTCGTCACGGGTCCAGGTGATCCCGTCTTCAGAAAAGGCATATCCCAAACGATAACCACGGCCTGCGGCCTGGCGAAAATTATAAGATTCGCGATAACAAAAAAAGAGGTGAAAAAGTCCGCCAAAATGCGCCACTGTTGGGAGTGCCTGACTTTCCTGCGGGCCAAGCCGGTCAGGAATTATCTGATTCGCCTGCTGGCGATGCCATTCAATGCCATCCGCTGATTGGGCGTAACCAATTTTATAGGTACGGTCGGGCGGAGAGTCTGGCGCATATTGCTTCCACCCGGTTCCAAAGATGTACCACATATGGAATGTATCGTTAATCACCTTCACAAACGCATCAGCGACAAGGCATGGCTCATACTGGGACGCCGCCATAACTGGCCCTTGCCCGAACCGCTGAAATGTTTTTCCCGCATCCTGACTTGTCGCAAGCCCGATCGCGGTATCAACCGATACAGAAACCCGCCGGTTCCATCCCGTCGTAAAGGCCATGACTTTATTTTTGTACGGCACAACGTTAAAAGGGAAAATACCATGTTCGTCAAAACATCCCGTTTCTCCCTGGCAAATAACGGGCTGCTGGTTGGTTGCCAGTACCTTTTGAAGTGTTTTATCCATATCAACATACGCGACATGGCTGATGTATTTTCCATTATGAGGGTCGGGAGTGCGGGTGGAAAAATAGATACGGATAAACGTTTCAAATACTAAAGTCTGAGGTGATTGTGCGAATAAACCCGGTTGCCCGTTCAGGATAAATTCGCCGGGCGTAAAAATTTTGCCATGCCGGATCCATTGCCAGTTCATCGTAACTCTCCCTGTAATTGCGCAAGTCCAAAACCTTCGCGGCCTACGCCGTCACCCAGATACGCCATATAGATTTTGCCATCCAGTTCAAATACATGTGGATAGCTGATCATTTCCGCATCCCATCCTTCAGACGACACATCAATGCCCGCTTTACTGTCATCACGCGTCCAGTCAGTTAAGTTTTCACTGGACGCATAGCCAATTCGATAGCCATATTGCTTGCCCCGGTAATCACTGCTGTAGCGATAACTGAAAAACATATGGTATTTGCCATTCGCAAAGAAGACATCCGGGCTGGCCTGAGCCTCATCTTCTTCAATACGACTTGCAATTAAATCGCAGTTGCGTTTTTTCCAATGAACGCCGTCATCTGAGGTCGCCATTCTTATTTTGTAAACAGGTTCAGCACGGCCCTCAACAGTCTTCCACTTTCGCCCGGCGATATAAAAAAGTTGCCACTGGTCGTTGAAGCGCCGAATTTTGGGGCCACTGATAACAAAAGGCTCTTCAGGAGAATATTCGATGACCGGCCCGCACCCAATCCTTTGAAAACTCTGCCCCCCGTCGTTACTGACAGCGGTACCAATGGCGACGTTAAAAGGCACTGATTCACAACGCGTCCAGCCTGCATACCAGGCTCTGATCTGCGTTCCATCGCGTATCACCGAGACAGGATAGGTACCGAATTCATCAAACTCGCCTAATCTGCCCAGCGGAAGGATGGGGTTATCAGCGATGCGCAGCACTTTGAACAGGTCATTACGGTCAAGATCTACCCAGGCTGAATAACTGACAAACTGGCCATTCTTATCTGCAGGAGGCCGGCAGGAGAAATAAACACGAACATAATTATCGAAGACCAGTGTGGCAGGCGCTTGTGCAAAGGCACTGAGCCACGGGCGGCCTGTGACTTCCTGCGGGGTAAAAACTTTACCCAGCTTTTTCCATTGGAACATTATTCATACCAGAGAATAGTTATATTTGACACTGTGGCGAACGGTGTCCAGAGAGTTGAACATCAGAACGTCGGCGATCGAAAGCCAGGGGACGAAAGTGTTTGAAAATTGAGGATATTCTTCCCCATGAGATTGGATGAAATTAAGCCTGATCCCTTCACGGGCAAAGTCGCCTTCGCTGTATAACGCTTTGCCACCAATAGCGTTGATATAATGATCTGCCGATAACGCCTTGCAGATTGATAAAACTTTCTCCGGGCCTTTTAAATTTTCGTTTTTTGATACCGAAGAAGATATAATGATTCTTGTTTTAATATCGAGCAAAGCAGCGGTTCTACACAGTGAATAATGTAGGTACGCAAACAGATTACTCTCTTCATGTAGGACAATATCTTCAACAAATGGATATATCTCACTGAAGAATGGCGCTTTCGAATAGGCACCTTTGAACTGATTAAGTAATTTCGTTTTATTAAATCCCGGCGAGATAGTCCTGTCAGCGATATTCAAAGAATCGGCGCCTTTCGTGAGAGGCAAACTGAATACCGTATCCTTGTTGTTTTGCAACATGCGATTTCGATTTATCCAGCCTTTTTTTGTATATTTAATATTATCATAGATAACAAACACATCAGCTGAAGCCATCAGTTGAAAATAACCAATATAGGGAAGAAAATAAGGCTGCATAATAGCGATTTTCATACTTTTCCTCTCCTGAAGATCCCCGGTTCTTAACGCCATCTGTGAGTCACAGGATACCGTATTTAAGTGGTCGCTAAAGCCTTAAACACGGCGCTGTTTCAGCGCTAATTTGGGCAACGGTCATGCAGACAGGCACTGCGAGAAAACGTGAGAAGATAATAAAAAGCCGCCTGTGAAGGCGGCCTGAAGACGATTTATTATCTGACCATCATATAGTCCTGATGGACAGTGGCACTAATAATGGTATCGACAGCAGTGAAGAAGTCTTCCAGGCCGTTGACCTTATTAAGGTCAACAGTTCCTGTTTTATGTTTTCGAAATACAACACACTCACCGTCGTAGTCATAGTCGAAAAAGACTTCGCCCTCATTCTGACCGGTTATTTTCAGCAGTTTTAATCTGAATGAATTATCTTTATAAACAACCTGAATGGACTCACTGAAATCTCCTTTAAATTGAGAGGAATAGGTCTTTATTTCATTCATCTGTTCGAGATCTAATTTTCTTACGTCGCTCTGCCCCATCGTCACTGATTCCTGTTTTAAAAAGCGGCTTCATTGCCGCTTTCTGAATGAATTAATCGGAGAAAGACAGAGAAAATAAAGGGAGCGGAAGACGTTTTTTCCAAACTTATCCCGAGAAAGGTGTTTCAGTTGTACGGGTATATTCCGCGAGTTTCAGTGCAAGATAGTCCAGCTCAGCCAGTAACTGATTCACTGCTTCTTCACAGTCCTCCTCATTCTCACAGACGATTTCCAGCGTATCGCAGGCATCTGTCAGGTTCTGCGCCTTGATCACCTGTGCGCCACCCCTTATCCGGTGAGCAAGGGCTTTCAGAGTGGCCAGATCCGCGGCGGAAAAAGCGGTCTGAATGTGTTTTTTATCCTGCGACATTCCGGTGAGAAACGTCTGCAAAAGCATTGCGAGCTTTTGTGGACCCCCCTCCGTCAGTTGAATAAGCTCTGCTAAATCGAAATCTTCTTTTGGCGAAATAAACGCAGGGGACACTTCCTGGGATGAGGGTTCATTGACGAACAACGACGCCAGCATAGCCAGCGTGGCAGGCTTAAATAAACAGGCGTTCATTCCCTCGTGAAGGCATTTCTGACGTTCTTCGTTCAGTGCATTCGCTGTGAGCCCGACGATTCTGACAGGCGTGAGTCCCTGAGAATATTCGCTCTGGCGTATACTTCGCGTGAGCGCATAGCCATCCATCACAGGCATGTTGCAGTCGGTTATTACCAGTTCAAACACACCGTTTTGCCAAAGTTCCAGTGCCTCCTGCCCGTTTTGGGCAGACGTGACCTGATGGCCTAATGAGGCGAGTTGTAATGATAAAACTTCGCGGTTGGCGGCGTAATCATCAACGATCAGAATACGTTGTCGTGCCGCTGTTTGTGCCACAGGAGCTGCTCTCGCAACGGCAGGCTGCCATTTCGCCCGACGCAACGGCAGTACAATGCTGATGCAAGTGCCCTGTTGCAACTCGCTTTCCAGCAACAAAGTGCCGCCCATCATTTCGCACAGTGTTTTGCAGATAAGCAAACCCAGCCCGGAACTTTGCTGCGATGAAAGGGTATTGTTTCCTGCCTGAGAGAAACGGGAGAACAAATTCTGGCTGTCTTCATGGGAAATCCCGATGCCACTGTCGCGGATTTCCAGCGACAGTTGCAGCTGCTCATCACTGGATTCTGTCACACGGGCACAAACGCTGATTTCACCCTGGTCCGTGAATTTCAGCGCATTGCTCAACACATTGGAGAGGATTTGTTTGAATCTCAACGGATCAATCAGGACACCGTAATCCAAAGAGCTGCTTTCACGTAACGTAAATTCCAGCCCCTTACGGCGCGATAACGCCTCAAACAACCGGCAAACAGAATGGATGAGCTGACCGAGGTTACCGGTCTGTTCATTAAGGGAAAGATGACCACTTTCGGCGCGCTCGATATCGAGAATATCCCCTATCAGCTCCAGTAAACTTTGCGCTTCAGCCGATGCAATTTTCAGGGAGCGTTTATCGACAATTCCAGCCTCAGCACTATTAGCCGCCAGTTCCAGCATGCCGATGATCACATTCATCGGCGTGCGGATTTCATGACTCATGGTGGTGAGGAATGTCGATTTAGCTTCGCTGGCTTGCAGAGCCCGGTCTTTATCCGTTTGCAATCTTTCCAGGCGCTGCTGACGTTCACTGATGTCATACCAGCCACCGATAATGCCGATGATTTCCCCCTGCCCGGTTCTGTAAGGCAGGATCCAGTGATGGATAATCCGAAAGTCGTTTTGGCTGATACGCAAAATACGGTCACTGACGATACTTTCTCCACCCTCGATGACACGCCGGTAACTTTGTTGTAATTCGTCAGCACGCTCACCGTTATCGCCCAGCACTTCATACACCGATTTACCAAGCATCTCCTCTCTGGTGCTGTTAAGTTGCCGGAGATAACTGCTATTGCATAACAACAATTTTCCTTCACGATCACGGACATAAATAGGTAAAGGGGTGCCGTCGATCAGATCCTTCATAAAGGTCAGTTGATCATTGAGTTTATGTTCAGCCTTCACCCGGCGTCGGATCAGGCTGCGTAGCCAGATTATCCAGAACAACAGAAAGACCAGTGACGCAGTGAGGACCAGAAATCCTCGTAACAATTTACGCCGATCGAAGTTCCAGAAATTGTGATCGACAATAATCTGCCCGCGCCAGTGATTACTGAGTTCGCTCATTTGTGCCGGCGTGATCGTTGCAAGGGACTTACTGATAATACTCAGCAATTCTGGCTTATCTTCTGAGACCGCCACGCTCATATGGAGGGACTGATTGCTGAACACTGCATCAATTTTGACGCGATTTTTATAATAGTTATCGACAATAAAAACAGCTTCCGCCAGGGAGATAATCGCAGCATCCACTCTGTGGCTGTCCAGCATACGGAAGGTTCCGATGGCGTCATCAGCGACCAAAGGTTGCATCAGCGGATAGTCGCGGCGGATGACGTTAAGGACAGGATCACGCTCCACCACGGCCACGCGTAATGCTTGGGCAGAAAGCTCACGGGTTGCCAGAGTACTTTCCGACCGGCTGACGATGACATAACTGTCACGATAGAACGTGGGGGAATAACGAAGTCCTTCAGGAGGGGACTGATGATTGTCAGTGACGGCGACGGCAATATCCGCCGCGTTATTTTTAAGTAAACGTTCAGCTTCACCCGCGCTTTTCGTTTTTATCCAGACAAGCTGCAAACCGGCAATCCGGGCGACTTCTTTCAAAACATCAGAGTTAATACCATGCGCCTGACGGTCGGGACCAAAAAAGGAATAAGGCTCGTTATTGTTTTCCAGCGCGACCCGCAGCACACGGTGCTCATCGCGCCACTGTGTTTCCCGTGCATCAAATAATGCCGCCTTACCTTCCAGGCCCCGTTGCGATTTTATACCCCAAAATTTGAGAAGCTTCTGATGATCATGGGGGGTAATAGAGGTGAGAACTTTATTGATGAGCGCTAAGAGGGGCTGTTCATCGTCTCTGAGAGCAAACGCAAACTGACTTTCCGGCAACGACGCCTTGCTGTGAATGGAAATGTTATTGAAGAAACGACGACCAGAGAGAAACTCTGCACTGATATTATCACCGAGGAAAAAGTCATTTTCACCGAATGAGACGGAACCCATCGCACTAAAATTGGACGGATAAATCTTCAGCCGGATCCCGGGGTATGCCTGCAATATCCAGCGGGGTGGCAGGTAGTGATAGACCATCGCCACAGAGACTCCGTTGAAATCACCGGAAAAATCACGCCCTGCATCTGAGCGTCCGGCCAAGACAGGTTTATCTTCGGAATAAGGGGCAGACAACACCAGCCGCTGCTCAGAAGCATCAAATCCGTTAGCGGTACCGAGGAAATCAATATCCCCGCGCCTGAGTGCAGCAATGACTTCCTGCCGTGAATCAAATACTTTAACCCTGACCGGGATCTGCAATGTATTACTGATAACTGTCGCAAAATCGGCAGTCACGCCGTTATATTTACTGTCAAAGTTGATGATATCAAAGGGCGGATAATCCGGCTCAGAAACCCCGAGCGTCAGCTCACCTTTTTGTTTAAGCCAGCTCTGCTGCGCGTCAGTCAACGTAATCTGCGGCACCGGGCCATTAATCTGCCCGTCCAGTATCGCGCTGTAGGGGGCTGCCGCCGTTGCACTGAAACTCAGCAGCATGACGAAAATCAGACAGACTGCCCGCCACATGTCATTCAATCTCATGCCGTTGTGCCATTTCAGCCAGCGCCAGCACCGTACTGACGTTAAGTTTTTCCAGGATGCGTGACTTATAGGTACTGACCGTTTTTTCGCTTAATGAGAGAGATTCTGCGATTTGTTTATTGTTCAAACCATTCACCAGATACTTCATGACCATCATTTCACGATTGGATAAGGCCGCCAGCTTTTGAGCCTCGCCAGTGTGAAACGTATGTTCCCGCACATCTGGGGTCAACTGCGGGAAAAATGAATATCCAGCCATCGCCGCATTGATAACATCCGTCAGGATAGAAAGGTTATCTTTTTTGGAAACATAACCGACCGCGCCAGCCTGCAGACAGCGCAGGATAAACTGATCGCTTTGCTGTGAGGAGAGAACAATAATTTTGGTCGGGATCTCTTTCTCTTTAAGGCGGCGAATCACATCCAGACCGTCCAGGCCCGGAATGGCGAGATCCAGAATCATTAAATCAGGCTGATGCTTCTGACATTGCTGAACAGCATCAATACCATTACCGCATTCTGCAACAACCTCAAACCCGGCATTTATAACTAATAATCTGACACTGGCCAGTATGAAGGGATGGTCGTCAACAATGATGGCTTTGCGCAACGTAGTAATCTCTGAGTAAGGGTAAAACAGAATCCGCTGCATTAAGGGGCGACATCCATTGATCTTAGCAGTGCTTTGCAGTGCCGGAGAGAATTCCTGTGTGCAAATGATGTTAACATATTGCTAATCCATTTAAGGATGAGCGTCATAAACCACAGCCCCCGTGCTGGCATGGAGTCTCCGTACGTTAGTTTCCCTCCTTGTTACATATTTGTAATTTATCATATTTTTTCTTCGCACAGTTTGCGGGATGCTTTCCATTTTTAGCTGTGACAGCCGATTGCCCGCTGGGCTACTATAAGCGTCATTAAATGGCGGCCTGTATGTCAGAAAAGCCAATAAGTCGCTTGCGCCTAAAATGGATTAATAAGACTAAATCTATGACTGATAATAAAAATTTAGATGCCCACACCCCAATGATGCAGCAATACCTGCGTCTTAAAGCAGAGAACCCGGAAGTTTTGCTGTTTTACCGTATGGGCGACTTTTACGAACTGTTTTATGACGATGCAAAACGTGCGTCACAGCTGATGGATATTTCGCTGACCAAACGCGGATCCTCTGCCGGTGAGCCGATCCCGATGGCGGGTGTGCCTTATCACGCGGTAGAAGGCTATCTGGCGAAACTGGTGCAGCTGGGTGAATCCGTCGCTATCGCAGAACAAATTGGCGATCCGGCACTCAGCAAAGGGCCGGTTGACCGAAAAGTAGTGCGCATCGTCACACCGGGTACGGTCAGTGATGAAGCATTACTCAGCGAGCGCCACGATAACCTGCTGGCGGCCATCTGGCAGGACGGGCGCGGTTTCGGCTACGCAACGCTGGACATCAGCTCCGGGCGTTTTCGCGTCGCCCAGCCGGACGATCTGGAAACAATGGCTGCTGAGTTACAACGCACCAATCCGGCAGAATTGCTCTATCCGGAAAGCTTTGAAGCCATGTCGCTTATTTCTTCACGCCGCGGTCTGCGCCGTCGTCCTATGTGGGAGTTTGAGCTGGAAACGGCTAAGCAGCAGCTGAATCTGCAATTCGGTACCCGCGATTTGAGCGGTTTTGGCGTCGAGCAGGCGGCTCAGGCTCTGCGCGCTGCCGGTTGTCTGCTGCAGTATGTGAAAGATACCCAGCGCACCGCCCTCCCCCACATTCGCGGCGTGACCATGGAGCGCCAGCAGGATGGCATCATTATGGATGCGGCCACGCGCCGAAATCTTGAACTGACGCAAAACCTGGCCGGTGGGGTGGAGAACACTCTCGCCGCGGTGCTGGATCAGGCCGTGACGCCAATGGGCAGCCGTATGCTCAAACGCTGGATCCACATGCCGAGCCGCGACATCCGGCTGCTGACAAACCGTCAGCAAACCATCAGTGCGCTGCAGGATATCACGGCGGACTTACAGCCCGTTCTGCGTCAGGTCGGCGATCTGGAACGTATTCTGGCACGTCTCGCCCTGCGCAGCGCACGTCCGCGCGATCTGGCCCGTATGCGACACGCTCTGCAGCAGTTGCCGGAAATCCGGGCAATCTTGCAGGAAACTCATGCTCAGCATGTTCAGACGCTGGTGGAGCAAACCGGAGACTTCACAGAACTGGTGGAACTGCTGGAACGCGCAGTGATCGAAAGTCCTCCGGTGCTGGTTCGTGATGGTGGCGTGATTGCACCGGGCTACAATGCTGAACTGGACGAATGGCGTGCGCTGGCCGACGGAGCAACAGATTATCTCGATCGCCTCGAAATCCGCGAACGTGAAAAACTGGGGCTGGATACGCTGAAGGTCGGTTTTAATGGCGTTCACGGTTATTACATTCAGGTAAGCCGGGGTCAGAGCCATCTTGTGCCGATCCACTATGTCCGCCGCCAGACGTTAAAAAATGCCGAACGCTATATCATTCCGGAACTGAAAGAGTACGAAGATAAAGTCCTCACGTCGAAAGGCAAAGCACTGTCGCTGGAAAAAGCGCTGTACGAAGAGCTTTTTGATCTGCTGATGCCGCATCTGTTTGCTTTACAGCAAAGTGCCGGTGCGCTGGCTGAGCTGGACGTACTGAGCAATCTGGCGGAACGTGCCTATACGCTGAATTACGCCTGCCCGGCCATGAGCGAGAAACCGGGGATCAACATCACCGGCGGACGTCACCCGGTCGTTGAACAGGTGCTCAGTGAACCCTTTATCTCCAACCCGCTGAACATGTCTCCGGCGCGACGTATGCTGATCATCACCGGCCCCAACATGGGCGGTAAGAGTACCTACATGCGTCAGGCGGCGCTGATCGTTCTGATGGCACATATTGGCAGCTACGTCCCCGCAGAGTCGGCAACGATTGGCCCTGTCGATCGCATCTTTACCCGCGTGGGGGCTGCGGACGATCTGGCGTCAGGGCGTTCAACCTTCATGGTGGAAATGACCGAAACGGCTAATATCCTGCATAACGCCACTGAAAACAGTCTGGTGCTGATGGATGAAATCGGCCGCGGTACCTCTACTTACGACGGCCTGTCACTGGCCTGGGCATGTGCCGAGAATCTGGCTAGCCGCATAAAAGCCATGACGCTGTTTGCCACCCATTACTTCGAGCTGACCACGCTGCCGGAAAAAATGGAAGGCACGGTGAATGTTCATCTGGATGCTATCGAACATGGCGATACCATTGCCTTTATGCACAGCGTCCAGGACGGTGCCGCAAGTAAAAGCTATGGCCTGGCCGTAGCCGCACTGGCCGGTGTCCCGCGCGATGTGATTAAGCGAGCACGCCAAAAACTGAAAGAGCTGGAAACGTTATCTAATAACGCCGCCGCCAGCAAAGTGGATGGCCCGCAGCTGACGCTGCTGACGGAGGAAGTCTCACCGGCAGTTGAAGCGCTGGAAGCCCTTGATGTGGATTCGTTATCACCACGGCAGGCGCTGGAATGGATTTATCGTTTGAAAGAGTTGGTGTAGAAGCGGCAGAACGCCAATGAAATGACAGACATAAAAAACGGCGGAGATTAACCCGCCGTTTTTTTGATGCAAAATCTGATGCTGTATTGCCTAAAAAGTAAATGATTCGCCGAACGAATTACTCACGGAACAAAGCTTCGATGCTCAGCCCCTGTCCCTGCAAAATCTCACGCAGGCGACGCAAACCTTCTACCTGAATCTGACGAACACGTTCACGTGTCAGGCCAATTTCGCGACCTACATCTTCCAGCGTCGCAGCTTCATAACCTAACAGGCCGAAACGACGTGCCAGCACTTCACGCTGTTTTGCATTCAACTCGAATAACCACTTCACGATACTCTGTTTCATATCGTCGTCTTGCGTGGTGTCTTCCGGGCCGTTGTCTTTCTCATCCGCCAGAATGTCTAACAGCGCTTTCTCCGAGTCACCACCCAACGGGGTATCAACAGAGGTAATACGCTCATTCAGGCGCAACATACGGCTGACGTCATGTACCGGCTTGT
Organism: Rahnella sp. Larv3_ips; assembly: GCF_003697865.1. NCBI lineage: Bacteria > Pseudomonadati > Pseudomonadota > Gammaproteobacteria > Enterobacterales > Yersiniaceae > Rahnella > Rahnella sp. Larv3_ips. Next base: position 90,168 of record NZ_MJIB01000011.1, read on the forward strand.
CGAGTTGCTCTGCAATCTCTTCAGCGCTCGGCTCATGGTCAAGTTTATGCGCAAGTTCACGTGCAGTACGCAGGTAAACGTTCAGTTCCTTCACGATGTGAATCGGCAAACGAATGGTACGGGTTTGATTCATGATCGCCCGTTCAATGGTCTGACGTATCCACCATGTCGCATAGGTAGAAAAACGGAATCCACGCTCAGGGTCAAATTTTTCAACCGCACGGATCAGACCCAGGTTACCTTCCTCGATCAAATCCAGCAGTGCCAGACCGCGATTGCTGTAGCGGCGGGCAATTTTAACCACCAAACGCAGGTTACTTTCAATCATACGGCGACGCGAAGGAACATCTCCACGCAGCGCACGTCTTGCAAAATAAACTTCCTCTTCTGCCGTAAGCAGAGGGGAATAACCGATCTCACCAAGGTACAGTTGAGTTGCGTCCAGCACTCGTTGGCTTACAGTCTGCGACAACAACTCTTCTTCAGCGTCGTTATCGGCAGTCTCTTCGACTGTGGTTTTCTCGTCAAAGGCTTCAGCGCTGTTCTCATCGAAATCTACATCATCATGTAACTCGTTAACTTTCAGCGTATTCTGACTCATAAGCTGCTCCTACCCGTGGTCCCGAGGGCAGAATTTAAGACTCTGCCCGAGTTATCGCTGCGGAAGATAACGCAGCGGGTTTACGGATTTCCCCTTGTAACGAATTTCAAAATGCAATCTTACTGAACTGGTTCCGGTGCTACCCATAGTCGCTATTTTTTGTCCCGCCTGCACTTCTTGTTGTTCCCGGACCAGCATTGTATCGTTATGTGCATAGGCGCTCAGGTAATCATCATTGTGTTTGATGATGATTAGATTACCGTAACCGCGAAGAGCATTGCCTGCGTACACTACACGCCCCGAGGCGGTGGCGACGACAGACTGTCCGCGCGAACCTGCAATATCGATCCCCTTATTTCCCCCTTCAGAAGCAGAGAAATTATCGATAATTTTCCCGTCGGTCGGCCATTTCCATGTGGAAACCGGACCGCCATTATTTGCTGGAGTGGCGACGGGAGTGCTGGCTACGGCAACAGGTGTGGTTGTGGTAACTGCACCTGATGAAGGCAACATCTTACCTACATTCTGTTTACCAGAAGATTCAGAATACGTGGTAGTTGGTTGAGATGCAACCACAGAACCTGTGAGCATTCCGCCTGTCGGCACTTTAGGAACACCGCCAGAAGTTGCGTCTGTAGCGGCTAAAGTTCCCCCCGTGCTGGCAGCAGAAGAGACGTTATTTATCTGGATATTTTGGCCAACTTCCAGGCTGTAGGGCGCGGCGATATTGTTACGCGCAGCAAGGTCCCGGAAGTCGTTGCCGGTGATCCAGGCGATGTAAAAAAGGGTGTCGCCACGCTTCACCTGATACGTGCTGCCACTGTAGCTGCCTTTAGGGATAGCGTTGTAGCTACGGTTGTACACAATGCGTCCACCGGGGGCGACCGCAGGAGCATTTGGCGTCGCTGAATTCGGAGTATTCTGACTACCACCGCCGCCGCCATTGACACTACTGATAGGTGCGGATGTGGTTGAATTGTTCGAACATCCCGCCATCCAGGCACTGATAAACGTACAGACCGCAATGCGGCTTAGTGTTTTTATTGGGCTTCCCGTGCTCATATTTCCCCCGTTACGGCAATCTCAGAATAACGCTTTAACCTCGCACACCGCGCCAGATGGCGCTTCTCGTATCATGTCATACCGTGCGGGCAGGCAACACGCCCACTCAGGTTAATTCCTGAATGCGCCGTGCCATAAAAAACTGTAGTGGATGCTATCAACATAGCCAGTACAGCACCATATAACAGTTGTATTTAAATTTTAAGGGGTTAGTCCTGCCGGATGTCTGAATCAGGCCAGTTCGCCTTTCACCAGCGGGACAAAGCGAACAGCTTCAATCGTCTCGGCAGTGAACTCATCACCGCGGCGGGTGATACGTTGCAGGATCTGATTCTCTTCGCCGACAGGCAGAATCATCACCCCGCCGTCATCGAGTTGTTTCAGCAGGTCTTGGGGAATTTCAGGAGGAGCAGCGGTGACAATGATGGCGTCGAACGGCCCACGCGAAGGCCAGCCCAGCCAGCCATCTCCGTGACGCGTTGAGACATTATGCAAATCAAGTTGCTTGAGGCGTCTTTTGGCCTGCCACTGCAACCCTTTAATCCGTTCAACCGAAAAGACATGCTCTACCAGATGGGCCAGAATCGCGGTCTGATAACCGGAGCCGGTGCCTATCTCAAGCACCCGCGAAGAAGGCTCAAGGCGCAGCAGTTCAGTCATTCTCGCCACGGTATAAGGCTGGGAGATGGTCTGGCCGGAGCCAATCGGCAGCGCTGTATTTTCATAGGCTTTATGCTGGAACGCCTCATCCACAAAGCGCTCACGCGGCACCGCCTCAATGGCATGCAGCAGTTTCTCATCATGAATGCCCTGCTGCCGCAACTGTTCCAGCAGGTTATACATTGGCTTATTCACCATTCGCGCTCACCCCGGCTCTTTCCAACCATGAGACTACGACATCCTGAGCCGCATAGGCGGTTAAATCTACCTGAAGAGGCGTGACTGAAACGTAACCTTGTGCAACAGCAGCAAAATCTGTGTCAGCGGCGACATCAAACTTATCGCCCGGCGGGCCGATCCAGTACATATCCTGCCCGCGGGGATCCTGCTGACAAAATACCTTTTCGGCCGGATGTCGGCTACCACATCGGGTCACGCGGATGCCTTTGATCTCGGATAAAGGCAGATCAGGCACGTTAATATTCAGAATTTTGCCAGTACGTAATGGCTCGCGGGCCAGCGCCCTGAGAATGCGACAGGTGATGATAGCGGCGGTGTCATAATGCTGATGTCCGTCGAGTGATACCGCCAGCGCAGGAAAGCCCAGATGACGCCCTTCCATGGCCGCCGCCACCGTACCGGAGTAGATCACGTCATCGCCAAGATTTGGCCCGGCATTAATACCCGATACCACGATGTCCGGACGCGGACGCATCAGGGTGTTCACACCGAGATACACGCAATCGGTGGGCGTGCCGTTAATCACGGCGGTATCGCCGTTGGGATAGGACTGAATGCGTAACGGGCCGTCCAGCGTCAGCGCATTGGATGCGCCGCTGCGGTTACGGTCAGGGGCCACCAGCTTCACATCAGCAAACTCACGCAGCGCGGACGCCAGCGCCTGAATGCCGGGAGCCAGAATACCGTCGTCGTTACTCAGTAATATCCGCATTGCTTTCATCCAGATTCATCAGCTCGCGCACGACGCTCGTGGCGTAACTGCCGGCCGGTAGCCAGAATTTGAGTTCCAGAGTGACGTCATCCCAGCGCTGCCAGTTCAGATGCAAAGGCAACAGCATGATGGCGCGACGTGCAGGCTCGACTCTTTCGCGTTTAAGTAACGACAGTAAATCAGCCTGTTCACTCAGGCAAGCCAGCTCAAATTTTTCAGCGTCTTCCAGCGTACCCAGCGGGCCATCTCCGGGCAAAGGCGCCGTCACCAGCAGCTCTGCGTTTTCCACGCGCGGTTGAATGGAGTCGAACTCGTCGGCCTTCGCGACAAACCAGCTGCCGCGACCGCTAAGTTGTAACGCATCGCCAGGCATTGCCTGACGAACAGTGTTATCAGCCAGTCGCTGACTGGCAATAATGTTGAACAAAGCACTGCGGCTGGCTGAAAGATAGAAACTGCGTTTGGCACGTTCTTTTGGCCGGGCTTCGTTAGTCGCCCAGCGTTTCGCCTGCACCAGATTATTGCCGCCGCGACCAAAGCGCTGAGTACCGAAATAGTTCGGCACGCCGCATTGGGTAATTTTTTCCAGACGCGCTTCAACATCGGCGATATCACTTATCTGGCGAAGCACCAGCGTAAATGCGTTGCCTTTCAGTGTACCGATACGCATCTTTTTACGATGGCGTGAGGCGCGGATCACTTCGCAACCTTCGAGATTGAACTGACTTAAATCAGGATCGGCTTTACCCGGCAAGTGCAGGCAAAACCATTGTTCGGTGACTGCATGACGATCTTTCAAACCAGCATAGCTGACATCACGCGGATGCACTTTGGCAAAACGCGCCAGCTGTTCGGCAACAAACTGTGTATTACAGCCGTTTTTGCGGATCCGCACTAACAGATGTTCACCCTCGCCGTCCGGCTCAAAGCCCAGATCTTCTTCGACAATAAAGTCTTCCGGATTGGCTTTCAGCTGGCCGGTGGCGACGGGCTCGCCCAGTAACCAGGTGAGACGGGACATATCTATCATGCGGTAATCTTCCACAACATCATTCCTTAATCAGCAGGGCAACGGCTTCGCAGGCGATACCTTCGCCACGGCCGGTAAAGCCCAGCTGTTCGGTGGTGGTCGCTTTCACGTTCACATCATCCATGTGGCACTGTAAATCTTCGGCAAGAAATACGCGCATCTGCGGGATATGCGGTGCCATTTTAGGTGCCTGAGCAATGAGGGTGATATCCAGATTGCCCAGCCTGTAACCTTTTGCACGGATGCGGCGGTAAGCCTCGCGCAGCAGCTCGCGGCTGTCCGCGCCTTTATAAGCCGGGTCGGTGTCCGGGAACAATTTACCGATATCCCCCAGCGCAGCGGCGCCGAGCAGGGCATCAGTGGCGGCATGCAATGCAACATCGCCGTCGGAATGTGCCAGCAAACCTTGCGGATAAGGAATACGCACACCGCCGATCACCAGCGGGCCTTCGCCGCCAAACTTATGAACATCAAAACCGTGACCGATACGCATTATGCGTTCTCCTCGTGGGATATGCGGGTTAAAAAGAATTCAGCCAGCGCCAGATCTTCCGGCCTGGTGACTTTAATATTATCGGCCCGCGCCGGGATCAACACAGGATGATAACCACAATATTCCATTGCAGAAGCTTCATCTGTGACCACGGCACCTTCATTCAGCGCACGGCGCAGGCAGATTTTCAGTAATTCGAGAGGGAAAAATTGTGGCGTCAGCGCATGCCAGAGATCTTGCCGGTCAACAGTATGGGCAATGGCCTGCCTGCCGGTTTCACCGCGTTTCATGGTATCGCGCACCGGTGCGGCGAGGATCCCGCCGGTTTTACTGGTTGCGGAGATCGCCAGCAGATTTTTCAGATCATCCGGGTGCAAACACGGGCGGGCAGCATCATGCACTAAAACCCAGCCGTGGGAACCCGCCGCATCAAGACCTGCCATCACAGATTCTGCACGCTCGCCGCCGCCGGTCACCACCTGAATCCGGGGGTCGCAGGCAACAGGCAACTGCGCAAACTGAGTGTCATGCGGGCTGAGCGCCACGATCACCTTAGTGACCTGGTCGTTGTGCAATAAGGCGCGGATCGAATGTTCTATCAGCGTTTTACCGCCGATAGAAAGGTATTGCTTAGGGCATTCTGCCTGCATACGGCTGCCGATGCCGGCAGCAGGTAAAACGGCAATGACCTTCGGAAGGGAAACTGCGGTGTGGCTCATGGCTATGGATTCGAATTATTTTGCGAAACATTGCTGCCCGGAGCACGTTTATTGTCTGGCACCAGACGATAGAAAGTCTCGCCGGGTTTTAACATGCCCAGTTCGTTGCGTGCGCGTTCTTCAATCGCTTCCTGACCGCCGTTTAAATCGTCGATTTCTGCGAAAAGTTGATCGTTACGTGATTTCAGTTTGCCGTTGTTGGCTTGTTGCACTTCAACGTCATCGTTTACACGAACGTAATCATGAATACCATTCTTGCCCAGCCACAGTGAATACTGTAACCAGCCAAGTAAAATCAGTAACAGCAGTGTGAGTTTGCCCATCCCCGCCCCCTAAAAAAGCCGGGCAATCATCCCACAACTTTCCTTCTGACTCCACTATGGCGGGATAAATGCCGGTGAGAATCAGACTTACACACGCAATTATGGGTGAGAATGACACAATGACTTACATCGTGGAAAAGAATTGCCGGGAAAATCGCCAGTAAAACGCCGCAAAAAAGGATCCTCACAGGATCCGGTTTGTACTCTTTATTGCTGTCACCAGGCGGTCATTGCTGTTACCAGCCGGATAAAAATGAGAAGACGGTCCAGAACATTCCAATCACGCAAATACCGGTGGCTGCGGGTGTGATGAGCCATCCGCCGCGGAAAAGCATACTAAAAGCGATACCGATAAGTACCGACACCGGCATCAGTGCCAGAAAGAAGGGCCAGGTGTAGAGGAGAAAAAACAGAGTGTTGGAGCCATATACCCAAAAAGGGATCGCCAGCGCCAGCCAGTAACAGACGAACCCGATAAATCCACCCTGCATGGAGTAAGAGGGATCTTCGTTTTCTGCGCCGTCTGAGGTCTGCGCTAACCGGGGTACCGGGGCGTTGTCTCCCCTTATACGATCAACCCAGATCCGGCTGACCAGTCTGCTGAATAAAGCCTGCATAGATGATCCCTGTGTTCAGTGTAAACCGGCACGCTCTCTGGCGTTTGGCCGGCAACATTCAGGGATTGATAATACCGCGACGGCGCATCACATCTAATAATTGGGGAACCAAATGTGTTACCAATTGTTCACCTTCAAGATGCACATCCGGCGCTTCTGGCGGCTGATATTCTGAATCGATACCGGTGAAGTTTTTCAACTCACCGGCACGCGCTTTTTTATACAACCCTTTCGGATCACGCGCTTCGCAGACGGCCAGCGGCGTATCGACAAACACTTCGATAAACTGCCCGTCTTCCAGCAACTCGCGCACCATGTCACGCTCGGCACGATGCGGCGAGATAAAGGCGGTAAGCACCACCTGCCCGGCATCCACCATCAGTTTGGCGACTTCACCCACACGGCGGATGTTTTCACGGCGATCGTCATCGGTAAAACCCAGATCGCGGCAAAGCCCGTGGCGCACATTGTCACCATCGAGCAAATAGGTGCTGACGCCAAGGGCATGGAGCGCCTGCTCCAGCGCCCCGGCCACCGTGGATTTCCCCGAACCCGAAAGCCCGGTAAACCACAAGACCGCCCCGCGATGACCGTGCTGTTTTTCACGATCCGCACGCGTAACGGCGTGCGGATGCCAGACAACATTGTCATCTTTCAGTGAAAGGCTATCCGGTGACGCCATCTTATTTGCCACCCAGCAGGTCGCGGGCGCCCCAGTGCGGGAAGTGGCGGCGAACCAGGCTGTTCAGCTCCAGCTCAAATGCGCTGTATTTATCGGACTCCTGATAAACCTGTTCAAGCGCTTCACGTACCAGACCGGCACCGACGGTCACATTGGTCAGGCGGTCGATGAAAATGATGCCTCCGGTGACCGCATTGCTCTGATAATTATCCAGCACCAGCGGTTCATCGAAGGCCAGTTCCACCAGACCAATACCGTTGAGCGGCAGTGTTTCCACGACGCGCTGTGTCAGGGAATTGATCTCGACCTGATAGTCGATATTTTCTACACGTGCGCGGGCTTTCTTGCCGCCCACTTTGATGTCGTAACTCTGGCCGACGCTCAGTGGCTGCTCCGCCATCCAGACCACGTCAACTTTGGCATTCTGTACTGACTTCACTGTTTCATTCGCATCCACCAGCATATCGCCACGGCTGATATCCCGCTCATCGGCCAGCACCAGCGTAATGGCTTCGCCCGCCCAGGCTTCCTGCAAATCACCGTCGAAAGTGACGATACGCGCCACGGTTGATTCCACACCGGAGGGCAGCACTTTCACTTTCTGCCCGACGCGAATGGAACCGGATGCCAGCGTACCGGCATACCCGCGGAAATCGAGATTAGGACGGTTTACATACTGCACCGGGAAACGCATCGGTTGCTGTTCGCGGATATTAATGATGTTGACGGTTTCCAGCACATCGAGCAGCGTCGGGCCGGTGTACCAGCTCATTTTGTCGCTTGGCGTGGCAACGTTGTCGCCTTCCAGTGCGGAAAGTGGCACAAACTTGATATCCAGATCGGTCGGCAACTGCTGAGCGAAATCCAGATAATCCTGTTTAAATTGTTCGAATACGCTCTCGCTGTACTCCACCAGATCCATTTTGTTCACGGCCACAACCAGATGGCGGATCCCGAGCAACGTGGCGATGAAGCTGTGGCGACGGGTTTGATCCAGCACGCCTTTACGGGCGTCAATCAGCAGGATAGCCAGATCGCAGGTCGAGGCGCCTGTGGCCATGTTACGCGTATACTGCTCATGCCCCGGCGTATCAGCGATGATGAACTTACGTTTCTCGGTGGAGAAGTAACGGTACGCGACATCGATAGTGATGCCCTGCTCGCGTTCAGCCTGTAAGCCGTCCACCAGCAATGCCAGATCGATTTTCTCGCCCTGCGTCCCGTGACGCTTACTGTCGTTATGCAGCGACGACAGCTGATCTTCGTAAATCTGACGGGTGTCGTGCAGCAGTCGCCCGATCAGCGTACTTTTGCCATCATCGACGCTGCCGCAGGTCAGGAAGCGCAGCAGGCTTTTGTGTTGCTGAGCGTGCAGGTAAGCTTCGACACCGCCCTGCTCCGCGATTTGTTGTGCAATTGCGTTATTCATTAGCTGCGGCTCCTCAGAAGTACCCTTGACGCTTTTTCATTTCCATCGAACCGGCCTGATCGCGGTCGATGGCGCGTCCTTGTCGTTCACTGGTCGTTGATACCAACATCTCTTCGATGATCTCCGGCAGCGTTTGCGCTTCAGATTCAACGGCACCGGTCAGCGGCCAGCAGCCCAGCGTACGGAAACGCACCATCTTCTTCTCAATCACTTCGCCCGGTTGCAGATCAATACGGTCGTCATCCACCATCAGCAGCATACCGTCGCGCTCTAGTACCGGACGCGGCGCGGCCAGATACAGGGGAACAATCTCGATGTTTTCCAGATAGATGTACTGCCAGATATCCAGCTCAGTCCAGTTGGAGAGCGGGAAAACGCGAATGCTTTCGCCTTTGTTAATCTGGCCGTTGTAGTTGTGCCACAGCTCAGGGCGCTGGTTTTTAGGATCCCAGCGGTGGAAACGGTCGCGGAAGGAGTAGATACGCTCTTTGGCACGGGATTTCTCTTCGTCACGGCGCGCGCCGCCGAAAGCCGCATCAAAGCCGTGTTTACTCAGTGCCTGTTTCAGCCCTTCGGTTTTCATGATGTCAGTATGTTTGGCGCTGCCGTGGACAAACGGATTGATGCCCATTGCCACGCCTTCCGGATTTTTATGCACAATCAGTTCAAAGCCGTAATTCTTTGCCGTACGGTCACGGAAATCGTACATTTCGCGGAATTTCCAGCCGGTATCCACATGCAATAACGGGAACGGCAGCGTGCCGGGGAAGAAGGCTTTGCGTGCCAGATGCAGCATGACCGAGGAATCTTTCCCGATGGAATACATCATCACCGGGTTGGCGAATTCAGCAGCCACTTCACGGATGATATGGATACTCTCCGCTTCCAGTTGCCGCAAATGAGTCAGTCGTTTTTCGTCCATAACAGATCCTTTAAGCCAAATTCACAACCGACGGGCGTTGAGTGCCGTCAGTCTCAGGATGATGCCCAAACCACGCCAGTTGCTGATGAAGTGCGACCACTTCACCAATCACCAGCAACGCCGGTGTCGGCGCCTGTTGAGCCAGATGTTCAAGATTATCGAGCGTGCCGGTCAGCACCTGCTGATCCGCACGCGTTCCCCGTCCGATCACCGCGACGGGTGTAGTCGCTGCGCGTCCATGAGCAATCAGTTGCTGGCTGATTTCAGCCGCTTTGAGCGTGCCCATGTAAATCGCCACGGTCTGTTTGTCTTTGGCGAGGTTTTCCCACTGCACGCCGTCGTCTTCCGGGCGGCAATGCCCGGTCACGAAAACCACGCTCTGCGCATGATCACGATGGGTCAGCGGGATCCCGGCATAGGCCGTGGCGCCTGCGGCGGCTGTCACGCCGGGTACCACCTGGAATGGAATCCCCGCCGCCTGCACCGCCTGTAATTCTTCGCCGCCGCGCCCGAAAATAAACGGGTCACCGCCTTTAAGGCGTACGACTTTTTTCCCCTGCTGCGCCAGTTCGACCAGCAGACGATTGGTTTCTTCCTGCGCGACAGAATGGCTGCCCGCACGTTTACCGACACAAATTTTGTCAGCATCACGACGGACTAAATCCAGGACTTCTTCGCTGACCAGATGGTCGTAAAGCACCACGTCGGCCTGCTGCATCACCTGCAACCCGCGCAGGGTGAGTAATCCTGCATCACCCGGCCCTGCGCCGACCAGCGTGACATTTCCGCTCTGCGAGATGTCTTCCGCGTTTTCCAGCTGCTGTTGCAGCGCCTGCTCCGCTTCTGCGAGCTTTCCCGCAGAAGCGAGGCTGGCAAAACGTCCGGCAAACGCCTGTTCCCAGAAACGCCGGCGGGCACGCATCGAAGTGAACTGCGTTTTCACATTCTCACGCCAGCGACCGGCAATATCGGCCATTTGCCCCAGGCTGGTGGGCAGTAAGGTTTCCAGCTTCTCTCGCAGCATTCTGGCGAGCACCGGCGCTTTACCGCTGGAGGAAATCGCGACAACAATCGGCGAGCGATCGACAATCGAGGGGAAAATAAAGGAGCACTTCGGCTGGTCGTCGACCACATTCGCCAGCACGTGGCGCTGATTGGCCTGCTCAAACACTTCCGCGTTCAGCGCCGCATCGTCGGTGGCTGCAATCACCAGAAAGACATCTTCAAGCTGTTCCGGCAGAAAAGCCTGCGCCAGCCAGCTGACTTCCGCGGCCTGTCTGCGTTGTTCCAGCTCAGAGGAAAGTGCCTGCGCGACTATCCGGACTTGCGCGCCCGCACGCAGGAGAAGATCGATTTTGCGAGCAGCGACTTCGCCCCCTCCCACCACCAGTACCGGGCGTTGTTTGAGGTCGGCAAATATTGGTAGATAGTCCACAAAAGCCTTAATTGATAACCAGAATGAATATCCCGACTATACGTGCAGGCAATAATTGATCTGAAATGACGAAAAGGAATGATTAGTTCCAGAATGGAATAAGGAGAACTTCTTCAGGCCTCGAGCCGCCTAGATCTTCGGGAATAGATACCGTAGTACGAGACTGTATAAATCCCATCAAATCCTAGCGTTTTGGGCAAAATGTGGATCATTTTTGAGGGGGAAACACGGCTCCAAGGGTCTGAGTACTCTGAACAATAGTCGATCACCAACTGAGGCCTTACCACACAAGGTATTACTAATTTAAGGCGTAATTGAAGTCCCTCTGACCTGCTCCCCGCGCATGAGCTTAAAATGAAGTTAGTAAGGTCCGCTATGAGCGAATAGCGGACCTGAGTCCTAAAAGGTAACCCACATTGCAACACGTCGCGCCGGGATGAAACCCTTAGAAATCTCTTCAGCAATTAGGCTTACCAGATGCGGAGGTTGTGCGTGGCCTTCCACAATATTAAATCCTAATGTACCGTAAAATCTGGCATTAAAAGCGACCATCTTGTCTGTTGTCAGCGTGGCACCAGCCAGACCGCGTTGTTGCCCAGTAAGGAGAATTCTCTCCATAAGCAGTCTGCCGATTCCATTTCGCTGCCATTGCGGATGTACATCAATTTCAGCAATGTGCAGCCATGTGCCTTCAACTTTGCCTGCTACAAATCCTACAGGAACTGAATCAGACGTATAGGCCGTTAGTAACAGACCGTTACGACTGAAATTGCTCAGTTCCTCGAGGCTACTTGCCCCCGCCTCGCCTGTTACCGCACCTGCATTACGCAATGTTTCAAAAGCAGCCAGTTCAATAGCGCGAAGCTTGTCAAAGTGCTCAGGATGAGTGGGACCGATAGTGAAATCCATGACTTGGTTCTCAATGAATGATGTCATAATTTTTAGAGCCTTTTGTTCTCTATGAGCTGGAAACAGGAGTGAACCCTTCTCACTGAATGAATCATAACATGATGCATGCTACGTCCGCTTTTGGCACATAACTGACAGCCCTTATAGATGTGACAATAATAGCGATCACCAAATGCACGGGACTGCTCAAATCAGTTTTATTTAACCAGTTTTAATTGGTGGTCATTCTGGTGGTCTTGACAGGGAGAGTTTTCAGGTTTAGCTTTCATATTAGCCAGTTACTGGCAAAGGCGATCCCAGTCAGAGGAGCCAAATTAGAAAAGCCCGCTTAAGGAAACTTAAGCGGGCTTTTTGCTTTTCATGCCCGGCTACTGAAGAAACCCTCGCCGCTGAACAATGCAGCCGAATGTCTGTCCAGTTTATTACCGGTGCAGGCGTAACATGCTTGTGAAAGTCGATAATGCGGAGATAAGGCACGCCAGCCCAAAGACATAGACGCCAAACTGCGCGCTCGCGTGCCCCGTCAATCCGTTCAAAAGTGCAATCACCATTGCCACCAACGCCGCACCAATAGATTGTCCGGCAGTTCTGGCGGTCGACAATACCCCCGAGGCCGTTACTGTTCGATTCCCTGCGACATTGGAAAACATCTCTTTGTTGTTCGGCGGCAAGAAGAGTCCATAACCCACCCCACACACCGCCACACGCCAAAGAAAATCATTCACCGTCGCCGCTTCCGGCAGCAGAGCCAGAGACCCTAAACCCAGGCAGAAAATCATCACGCCGACCGTCGATATCTGAGTAGGATTTAAACGGTTGGACAACCTGCCAGCGACCGGGGCACAGATTGCAACGGCAATTGGCCACGGTGTAAAGATGAACGCCGATTCCAGGACAGAATAGTGATAGGCATGCTGCAGTACAAAGGGCAAACCGACCAGCGCCATCCCCTGAGCCACAAACATTGAGACAGAAGAGATCACCGCGAAGCTATATCTCCGGGAACGAAATATATCGAGAGGCAGCAGCGGGTTCTTTGAACGCGTCTGCGCTTTAAGAAAGATGGCGATCAGCGCCACCGATGCGACGCCACAAAGTATCAGTATGCGGCTGTCCCAGCGTCCGATTTGATCAACAGCCATGACCATCAGCCCTAAGGCGGCGGCGGAAGTGATAGCGCCTCCCCAATCGAAGCCTTTTTCCCTCTCGGTATCGACGCCCAAAGAGATAAGCGAGAACACAATGGCAAGTACGCCCAACGGGATATTGATATAGAACAACCAGGGCCAGTCAAGATAGGAGATGATCAGGCCACCTAACGCAGGACCAATGGCCGTACCCACCGCAAATGCCAGCGCATTCAGCCCTAAAATGGTTCCCAACGCATTCGGCGGAAAGATAACGCGGTAGAGACCCAACCCGACACTGATCATCACCGCATAACTCACCCCCTGAAGGACTCGCATGGCCACCAGCATGCCAAAGGTCGAGGAGAGGCTGCAACCCAGCGATGCCAGCGTAAACAACACCATGCCCGCCGTGTAGAAGCGCCGCTCCCCTATCCTCGAACCCAGCGATGCACAGATCAACATCGTTGCAGCGCTGGCAACCTGATAGCCGTTGGTCACCCAGATGACAGAGGCCGAATCCACCTGTAATGCTTCGGAAATAGTGGGTAAGGAGATATTGACGATGGAACTGTCCAGCGCCGCCATTATCACACCAATCAAAATGGCCGCAGCTGCCATATAGCGCCTTGGGGCCTCAAATCCTTGTTCTAAGGTACTGCTGCTTACCAACGACATATCCTTAACATCCTATATTGAATGGGAATCACGCACAGAGGCTTTCAGTCTCGGCACTCGGCCCTTCGAGGTAGGTCAGCAGACCCAGCATCAACACTTCTTCGGGGCTGGCTACAACGGGAGAACGCGGTGCTTTCCAGGGTTGTTTGCTGCCGTTGATCCGGATACTTCTCAGGAAACAATAGGTCGTGAGGACATAGAACCGGTTTCGCATACTTTCCCCCATCAGCGGCAGCAGACCTGAAATACCGCCTAACTCCGGGATCTCGCTGAGGATGCTGCCGTAGTCTGGCTTCGCCAGCACAAACATCAGTGCATCAGTCATGGGGACCATTTTGACGGCATCTTTCACTTCGGCCGCCAGTTCATGCCAAAACGAAAAGGCAAATCGGGAGAAGCCGAAAAGCGGGTCAAGCCCCCTGACCGAAAAATCAGGGTCGATGAAGCGGGTCTGAGCGTGTTCCTCGTTATAAAGCACATTGCCAAAATGAAAATTGAAATGGGCTTTTTCTACCGATCTGAACTCTTCGGTTCTGGCCAGTTCCAGAGATTTTTCGAAAACCTCCCTCGCCGTTATGCAAAATCGCGCGCCATTAAGCAGAATAGGTTTATCAAACAGCTCGTGTGCAAAACGCGTACCTTCCCACTCTTCCAATAATCTGGCGGGCATATCATGGGTCATCGTCGACGGCGCCTCTGACTCCAGGCCGATGGCTTTCTGCACGCTTTCCAGTGCATTTCTCACGATCATCCGGCGTTCAGCCAGCGACCGCTGGTCGTCGAACACGATGTTGCACAAAGGCAGGGAATCCATCTTTTCGAGAATATAAAATTGCCGCCCGGCAGCCAGCCCGTCGTGTAATACCGGAACCATCAGTTCCGGATAGATATCGTGCAACGCGCGTATCTGATCCACTTCTGCTTTCAGCTTGCCATTGAACATTTCGGACATGGCTGTCTTCACGACGAAGCCTGAACTCAAGAAATCGACTGTGTGTGAGCTTGTCATTTTTCAATCCCCTGGAAAGTGGCAACGGGCAGGCCAAGCGCGATGCTGCGCGCAACGGCACGAACAACAGCGCTATAGCCGACGGTGTTGTTAACAAACGACTGGATAATGATTTCACTCAAATTCTGGCTTGCCAGATAGGCAGGACGGAGAATGAGCAGATGATTCTTGTCTGAGAGAATCGTTGAGCACCTGCGTTCGTAAGCATACGCACGGCTCCCTAAAGGGCTTCGGGATGCCTTAACAACATGAGGATGTGTTTCGCTCACTCGCTCAATCGCCTCCTCGATGAGCCCCCTGTTCAACGCGCCGTCATCCTTTACGATAAAACGGTTTATCTGATATCCCGGCGCATGTACCGGTGCACGTAATGAAACGGTATTCACTAACGGTGCCCAGGGCATCACTTTGTCCTGACTCATGGCGATTTGTGAGAAGCTCGGACGGAGGTTGTCGCGCGCATCCTGAAGGCGGCCTTCGAAGGATCGGGTACCGAGTACACCGTTAGGCGTATCCGGATGGACGATATCGGTTTCAACCGACACGATATGCGAGGCATTGCAATTGATGGATCTCAGTGCGTCGGCCAATACGCGCAGCGAGGCATGCATCCCATTCGTCTGACACGACCCGAGGCAATACATGCCAGAATCGACCACCTGACGCTGTATCGTGCCAATATCATCGCGGGTAAGATCTTCCAGGCAGCCATAGATACTCGGCAGTTCATTGGCCTCTGCCACGCCCAGCACCACATCGGCAAGTTCTTGCATGTTACGGGCGACAGGGCTGTTCTTGTCCATGTCCAGTTTGCTGGTCGCGATAAAACCAATGTCGAAGCGACCCGTTTGCGGAGGAAGTTCTTTGGCAAGATCGCCGAAGAAAAAGTGCACCTCACGCCCGTCGATGTTGAGGGTGTTGCCATCGATAATGTTGATCTGAGACTGGATGCCGGGATGCGCCATCGCCAGACGGGCAACGATGCCATCAATCGGACCCAGTTCAGGATAATGTTTATCTAAAGAAGGCGCATTCGTGACCACAGTTTGAATCGCAAAACCATCCTTCGCCGGATCATTTTGAATCAGCAGGTTTGCGCCGATCTCCGCTCCACAACCCACCAGTATTGCTTTTTTCATTTCACTACCTCGCGCTAAAGGAATAACTGAAAGTGTTTTAGATGCGGCCTAGTCCCAGGAAAACATTCTCAGGAGGTCGGTAACGGACATGGCATCCAGTTTCGATTCACTAATCAGGGTTTCGGCCAGAATATGGGACCGGTCACCCAGCGGGCTGTCCGAAAGATTCAGATGGAATTTGGTGAGCAGCGCCTCGAAACACTCGTCACGACGACGGACATGTCCGAGCGGATATTCGATGGTTTCAGAGAGTTCCTCCGTCATTCCATGACATTTCAGAAAGAGCGCATTCGGAATGGCGCGCTTTTCTGCGTCGTAGTAGCTCTCTGTAAAGGAAGGACGTTCAGTGCAGGTAATCTTCAATCGCAGGGCATCCAGCAAAGGATCGCTGGCGAGCGGCTCGTGGAAATCCTTAATCGTCAGGTTTCCGGTTTGAAGCCCTACCGCAACCATGTACTGGAGACAGTGATCGCGATCGGCGGAGTTATTCAGCGGCCCTGATTTATCAATGATCTGAATCGCCGGACGCGTTGTCTCCACCCGCACGTACTCGATGCTTTCTGGAGAGAAACCGGCGGCAAGTATCCGTTGACGAAGATTAATGGCCGCTTCTACCGCAGTCTGGGCATGGTATTCAGCAGGGTTGGGGACTTTGAACAAGATATTCTTAATGACAAAATCTGACAGGTTACGCGACAGATTAAAGGGTTTGCCTCTCAAAACCGCATCATCGAATCCCCACCGACTCACCGTCAGCGCAGTGGGATAACCCATTTCGCCACTTTGCGCGAACAGCGCCAGTTGCAGGCCACGCGCCGTCGCGTCACCAGCGGCCCAGGACTTACGCGTTCCCGCATTGGGCGCATGCCGGTAGGTTCGAAGAGAATGGCCGTCGATAATCGCGTTGGAAAGTGCACTTAATGCCTGGTCTTTTGACAAACCGAGCAGTTGAGCAGAGGCGATCGCTGAAGCCACCTTAACCAATACAACGTGATCAATACCCAGCGCATTAAAACAGTTCGACAGACACAGCACGCCATGGATCTCATAGGCGCGAATCATCGTGTTCAACACTGCCGTCATGTCAGTCGCTGGCTTATCCGCGGCTGCCAGACTCTGCCATGCTGCGGCCGCCAGGATAGCGCCCAGATTATCGGACGGATGCCCCCACTCTTGCGCAAGCCATGTGTCATTGAACTCCAGCCAGCGGATCATCGAACCGATATGAAAGGCCGCTTCGACAGGTCCTAGTCTTAGCCCGGTACCGGCAACCGGCACACCGTCCCGGCTCTTGCTGAACTGAGCTGCGCCCATCAGTTTCATACAGTCATGATCGGTAGACGCGGCAATCGCGCAACCTATCGAATCCAAAAGGCAAAAACGGGCCAGTTGTAAAGTCTCATTATCGAAAGTTGCTTGCTCATAGGCATAGTCAACCAGCTGAACCATTAGCTCATCAAACTCTGCGTGCGCCATATTTCATCCCATAACCAAAAAATGAATTATCGAAATACAAGTCATGGAGACCCAGTAATATATAAATGCAGAAAATAGATATGGATAACAAATTGATTTATATGGAAATAATTCGCCATCACAAATCTAATCCTAATTGGCATGGCAATAAAATACCAACGAATAAAATCGAGGGATTCATCGAAAATATTGATGCCGTAACAATATTCCTATTGAAAATAATGTGCTGGTCAGGGAAATGAGCTACTGAGAGGAAGTGTAAGCAGAGTCTGTTGTTATAATTCACAATTCAGAATTAATGTCTGTTTGAAGAGTAATAATACTGACCCGCCCTTAACGTGGCCAAAAAGTGATCGGACCTGCATCTCCAGGGGGGTTAAAACATAGTGACAAACTTATTAATACAGAATATAAATAATTGTTGTGACGGTGAACTAATTTTTAGCATGAGGTCTCAAATGAAGCTAAGTGAACTTCTTGCGTTCGTGACAGTCGTGGAGACAGGAAACATAACCCAGGCAGCCGAACGTCTTAATCGAGTGCAGTCGAGTATATCCCACCGAATCAGGAGCCTGGAGGATAACCTGGATGTCACCCTATTAGATCGAAAAAACGATGGATGCTCACTGACTGCGCAAGGCCAGATACTTTATGACTACGCGCTTAAAATATTGAACCTTGCAGATGATTGTAAAAACAACATTTCCCACTCTAAAAGTAGTCAACTTAATATACGTATTGGCATTATAGAATGTTTGCCACCCTATATTGTCACTTCACTGATCGATTTAGGACATGATTTGGGTTGGAACATAGATATTTCAATTGGAAATACCATAAGCTTACTCAGCGCTTTTGATCAAAACGAATTTGATGCGGTCATCATCGGCGCAGGTTTTTCAAATACCCAACATGCACGTTCCATATTACTCTCCAGTGAACTGGTCATTATCACTGAGAAAGATTACCCAACCATAAAAGATA
>NZ_MJIB01000011.1:108544-164951 GCF_003697865.1 Rahnella sp. Larv3_ips
CCTATCCCGTGCTGTTCTCGAGCATTGCTGCGGGAAAAGGCGTGTCGTTAGTATTACGTTGTTCGATCAGCGGCGAAGTGCAAAACAAGATAAAAATTCACGAACTCTGTGGCCAGTTCAATGACTTCAAAATAGAACTTGTTTACCGTACCGATTCACCTTACCTGGATAGCACTAAATTCAGAGGCATAATGACCTCCGTTTTTCAGGATCCCCGACTGCACAATATCGGTTATTAACTCTTTCGGCGTAAACAGGAACAAATTCCCTATCTTATTGATGGCCACTCATCAAACAGAGGTTGAGAGCATACCTCTGGCGTATGCCCTCCCACTCAAAATATGCTAAATCTTTCGGAATAAACGCTTTTTGATAAAGAGAGAATTAATTCCCTGCCAAAGATTATGCCGGCTTACGCAGAATCAAAAACCCTTTCTTTCTGCACTTTTCCAGGATTAACTTCATCATTGGCACTTCAAAGTACTTATACAAGAATGATGCAAATGAGACGGTGAGAACTAACGCAACGACGAGAAGCATAATACCTTCCGGTAAACTGAATTTTCTCCCGGCGGTGAGATTGAGGAAATAGAAGAGCACTAAAAAATGAACCATATAAAATGCATAAGATATCTCTCCTAACCACACAGACGTTTTAGCGTTCAGCATTGTATTTCGGTTTTTTAAATCATCACCTGCAATCGAAATAATTAATAAACAGACAGGAATAATGAAAACTACACTCATACTGAATTGGTACGGGATGTACATGGATCCGATGTAAGTCACGGCAAGCAGGGCAAGCGAAGCCGTTTTCGTCAGTACGAGTGCTCGTCCGTTCATCAACAACCGTGCTGCAAACATACCGGCCAGAAACTCAAAGATACGTGATGGAGGAAAAATATACGAAATCCAAAAGTGCTGCTGTGAAATAGGAAACGCCCCCATCATCGTGTTTGGCTCAACCCAAAGATAAATATATGTCTGAACCAATAAGGATGCCGCGGTAACGATTGTGAATCCAAGTAAATCGAATTTTTTAGGTATTGCCTTCATGACTCTAAAAAGAAAGGGAAAAGAGAGATAAAACATTGCCTCTATGCAAAGAGACCAGCTGGGTCTGTTACCTACAAAAAAATAGTGAACATCATCAACCCAGGTATTCAATAGCAGAAGATTTGATGTCCATAGTTTATATTGATATATGCTGATAGCGCCAATAATGAACGCCATTACCAGGGTCAGACAGTGGGTGGGATAAATCTTTGCAAACCGTCGCAGGTAAAAATCACCCACGGTGTCGTTATCTTTCGCGGACCACACCATAATAAATCCGCTGAGTATGAAGAAATATGAAACACCCAGCCAACCCGCTTTACCCATGATAACAGTGAAAATATGCTGAACAGTGGGATCTGAAAATGGAGCGAGATCACTGGCCAGCGATGAGTGAAATAAAAATACTAAAAAAGCAGCCCAGAATCTGCTTCCCGTAAGCGATGGCAATTTTGGCGGTGGCGGTAATTTATCTGTCGTGATTGACTGACGACTCTCTACTTCATTTACGTCACCGTGAATAGCATCAAGACTTATTTCTCTGTTTATTGCAGGATTCATTGCGTTCCCCCTGAGGATAGGATTTTATGCCGGAAAATTTATTCAGTTGTATAGCGACAATGTTACACAGGAAAAAATTAATAACGGCAAGGCAACGTCAGTGGGTCTGGTATATCTCCAAAAATGCCACGTTGCGTTGCCGGTCAGGAAATAAATTCATTTCAGAGCAGAACGTCATACCTACAGTTGTTAACTATTCGATATCGACGATCCCATATCCCGATTTACGCTTTTCAATATAACCAAATCCTTGCTCACCAAAATGCATACCACCGACCAGGATCTTGTCCAGGCTAACCCTCTCAAGCAGGTGAGTACGTGTCTCTGCCGCCAGTTGAGGATCATAGTCAAAGGCAATGGCAACCTCCGGTTTAAGCAGTTGAATATGAGGGAAATGAACAATATCACCCCAAATCAACAGACCGCTTTTGCTGCCCTCAATCCGGTACCCCGTATGCCCCGGCGTGTGACCTTTCAGCGGGATGGCAAAAACGCCGGGAAATATCTCGCCATTGTCGACCAGGCGAAGACTTTTCTGATACTTTTTAAATATGCTCCGCGCTAACAGGAAATTACCTTTTATCCGGTCACTGACGGCAGCGAAATTTTCATCGTCTTCCAGATAATTAAATTCATCGCCATTGATGATCAATTCGGCATTCGGAAATACAGCTTCACCTTCTGCACTTAATAAACCGCCAATATGGTCTGGATGTGCGTGGGTGAGAAGAACGGCGTCAATATCGTCAGGTTGTATATCCAGCCTGGCGAGATTGGCAATCAGCCTGCCTCCCCATCCCTTAACACCACCTGCCCCGCTATCAATAAGAGTATTTTTTCCTTTCCTGCGTATTAAGAAGGTATTGATATGCACCGCATTGAGTTCACTGACTTGTGCGCTGCGCTGAATTTCCTCGCACTCTTGTTCATCCACATTTGAAAGCATTCCGAACCCGACCTGCAAATATCCATCGCTCACCGCTATGACCTCTGTATCGCCGAGATCTCTGGTTGGAAAATTGGCATTCATAATCTGTTCCTTAGTTCTTTGCATAAATATTACTCGCGTCAAAAGAGAAACAACGAATTCTCGCTGTGACTCCTGTCTTCTCCTTAATTAATAAATCCACCTGATGCATGAATTCATTCAGCACTGACACCGTTCGGAAAACTTCCTGCCTGAGCCTGGCTTCAAAGTAGACCGGCGTGCCAAAACCTATCTCTGCGGTGAGAACGCTGATGTGAATATTATTTTCTTTCGCTTTCAGTATCTCTTTGGCGAGAAGGGCTAAAGCGGTTGAAAATTCCGCAAAAGAATCTGCATCTAACCGATGGCTTGCAGACGTATAGAGCGTAATGCTGGGCATTTTACATCGACTCCTTCGAATGAATAATTAACCCGTTGGCGGTTTATACTGCTCTGGCAGAGACTAACCTCATGCTTTTTATGATATCCGGATTAACCACCGTGCCTATTTCAGGCTCCCCCTGGCGGAGCTTATCAATTAACTCAATGCCACGCGTGACTTGCCCAAAAGCCGTGTATTTTTGGTCTAAATACCCTGCTCTGGCGGAGGTGATAAAAAACTGATGGCTGGCGCTGTGTGGATGCCGTGATCTGGCCATGCCGACTGTACCTCGCTCGAAAGGCAGAGGATTAAATTCTGCGGTCAGCACCGGTAATCTCATGTAATCCAGCCCTGTCTCTTTTATCGGATCACCCGTTTGCGCCATAAAACCCTCAATGACCCGGCTAAACGGCATGCCATCGTAAAATTTGGCCTGCACCAGAGATTTTATGCGTTCAACATGCCGGGGGGCTAAATCGGAAAATAAACGGATGATGACGGATCCCCCCTTCAGTTCCATCTCGAGGAGATCGCCCTCCTGATCCATTAACCCTTTTAATGCGGCAGGAAGCATTAAAGCACCTGCGCACAGGCTCAGGCTTGCGCCTATAAACAACCGACGATTCATAAGATTCACTCCGAGTGTTAATGCGTATCCTTCTTCTCAATAAACGAGACGATTTCATCAGTAAGCGCCTCGGGTTGCTCAAAATTCGGTAAATGCGCTGCGTCGGGCAGGGTATGCAATTCTGCATGACGCTTTTCGGCCAGCCGTTGCGCGTAGTCCGGGGGCGTAAGTTGATCCTCGCTCCCTCTCACCACAACAGCCCTTACCCCCGGAATAGTCATATCGGTCAGATCGGTATCGGCGATGGCATAAGAGCAACCCGCGAAGGCTTCAACGGTTGTCCGGCGCAGCATCTGCTTCATCCCGTCTGCGTAAGGCGAGTCGATAAATTTCGGTGTCACCCATTTGCTTAAAATTCCCATCTCCAGATGTTCGACACCGTGGTGGAATACATCTTCAGCCCTGGCTCGCCAGAGCGAAGGCGGGGCGGCATTCACAAGTGCAGTATCAATAATAATCATTCCCTTAACTCGTTTGGGTATCTTAAATCCAATCCATTGCGCTATTGTCCCGCCGATTGACACCCCTGCCACATAGAACTCATTGATTTGAAGATGATCCAGCGCCGCCACGACATCGTCTGCCAAATCTGACATTGAAAATGGCAGAGCGTCGACTGCGCTTAATCCATGCCCGCGAATGTCCAGGCGAACAACGCGATAACGTTCACTCAGACGCGGCATTTGCAAATCCCAAAGGTGCAAATCCGTCCCCAAAGAATGAAGAAGCACCACCGTAGTTGCATTTTTTTGACCCTGCACATCGACGTGCTGAGTTAATTTAAGTGGCCGAATAAACATTTAATACTCCATATTATTTTTTCAATTTCATGGAAATAAGTGTTCTCGTTATAATGCTAAATATTCAACACGATGCTCACGTTGCTATTATTAAAGTAATTCTCATCTTTGCTCTAACGGATAATTTCGATATCACTATCGAAATTATAGATACGAGCCGGATCGGCCGATCGATCGTCGAAGAGAGACTATTTCTTCCGCTCGCCTTTGTAAGCGCAAATTATCCCACGCGGATCTCCTGCTGCGGCATATCGTTAGCCCAATTACGTATTAGACATCTATACGGCTGTCTATTAGAGATCGCACCACCAGGGATAACGATATGACTCACCCATGAAAATTAAACATTTACCTCTTGATCAAAATATCAATGGTTGGGCCGCGCTGCGGGGTATTACGCCACGTCATCCCGGCTTGCACGGTAAGGTTACGGCTGACTGGCTGGTGATTGGCGCCGGGTTTGCGGGGCTGGTATTTGCACGGCGAATTGCCGAACTTCGTCCGCACGAAGACGTGGTGGTGCTTGAAGCGCTGGATGTTGCGGATAATGCCTCGGCGCGTAATTCGGGATTTGTTATCGATTTGCCTCATACCGTCGGCAGCACGTCGGCTGAGCTGGAGCAGGCGCATACTTATCCCCGCCTTTTACAGTACGGACTTCAACATCTGAAAGACACCGTCGATCAGCATGGGATCGCGTGCGACTGGCACACAGCAGACAAACACGTGACGCTGAAGGTCTGCTGAGAGCGAGGAGCGGAAGTACGCATTTTATCTCTCAGTTGATTGAGGAATTACTAACTGGGCATAAAAATCAGCCATACAAATAAAACAGGTATTCTGAGCGCGCCATGAATTTTGGGGGTAGCGGGTATCAGAATTCGATGTAAAGTATATTGTGTCTTTGCACCTTACATTTCGTGTTTAAAGAGGGATTATGAATAATAAAATTATCGTGGGTGTGTTGCTTGCATGCGTTTCCGGTAATGTTTTTAGTGAACCTTTACAAGAAGATAGTCAACCTATATCGCTGAAATTAAGTGATAATTCTTTGAAAGAGGTAAATACCTGCGAAGATTTTATCGCGCTTCGCCGTGCGGGTAAGACGGTGACCGACTTGCCGAATTTGCCCGACCGCTTTACTGATATGGCCAGAGGCTCATTGACTAATTGCTATCTCACGACCTACGCCAAAGATCATGGATTAACCGAAATTAAACCGGCTTCGCAAGCCCCGACTCTGAAAGAAATAGTAGATCATTTCCCTGCGTCCGCTGCAATTGCGATTAGCAATGAAGAAGTCGCTAAAGTTAAATCACTTTACCAAAATAAAACCATACGACAGAAAGAACCGGATTTGAAACCTGATAATAATGGACGCATGGTTTCTACGAAATCTGCTGATGGCTACCTGATAAGCAATCACCGAACTTTTAAGGATAAAGACGGGAAGATTATCGATTTTATCACACTGGGCAAGTTTGTAACCCAAGGTACATGGGGGGAGTCCACGACTTACGAGATTCTTTCCAAAAGCAACCCGGTGTGGAAAATTCAGGAGATTAATGAAAACTCCCCACTTTGATGAAGGTATGCTTAACCTTGTTGTTGGGCCTATGTTGGTGTGTGAACCAGCATTCCCGCCGGTACCCAAGGAGCCAGGGGCATCATAACTATGAATAGTGCCATAATACAAAACACCTGACGCTGAAGGTCTGACGAGAGCGAGGAGCCGACCTTTCATTCATGGCGGCTATATGTTTTCATTGTGTTAAATACAACATTCTCGAAGCGCCTTGACTGGCAATACAGTAGAGCGTCAATGACTATCAAAAATCTATGGATCTAAACCTTCTTGGGTTTATGCCAGCACTACTCCCTGTTGCACTGTCCCCCGGAGCAAGTTTCACTCTTGTTATGAGCGGTGCTCTGGCAGGCGGTCACAAAGGGCTGTTCAGGACTCTTGCCGGAACAGCTTTGGGCATTTATACCCACGCAGTTCTCATAGGGTTTGGTATTACCGCTGTGCTCATATCTTCTCCAGCAATTTTTGCTGTGTTGAAATTTTTCGGAACTGCCTATCTGCTCTGGTTAGGAGCGATGCTTATACTCAACGGCATAAGGGCAAACCCAGAAGGGTTTGCTGATACGAAGCATTCGGTGACTTTAAGAGAGGCCTGGATAGCGAATGTTTTGAATCCTAAAGCCATCATTTTCTATCTGACAGTCGTTTCTCAGTTCGCAGGGGTACAGGGAGGTGTTTGCAACTATCTGACACTGGCATCAGTACATGTAGTCGTTATGAGCGTTTGGCTTTACGCTGTTAGCCAAACACTGATCTTTTCAGTAAAAAAAGCCAACCCATTAATGCTCAAAAAATACGTCAACATTGCGGGCGGGATGTTGCTAATTGCTTTTTCTCTGCACAGCCTGATCCCGTAATTCATCACCTATAGCGACAACGTCCGCTCTTGGCCGATTTCTGCTTGTCACGACCGACAGCTATGGCCGACTGTCGCCGGTCAAGCCAGCGGCCTTGTCGCTATTTAGGAGCCATTTGGTGTGGAGTGCAAGAATTTACCGCCTTTAGCTTCAACTACCGAGCGAACGGCCCCGGCGTCTGATTTCGAGCCGATAAATGCAAGTTGTAATTTAGAAAGCTTAGTTGATGTGTTACTTAAAGCTGCAATGGCTGAGTTAGCTGCAAAAGAACTATTAGTTACTAAATGGAATATAGAGCGCCAGGCGGCGCTCGGTCTTGCGGGATTTTTCTCTGCCTGAATATTTTTCATGACCCTTTCGCCTATGGCGGTCGCGACAAAAAGAGCGATTTCGGATTTGGGAAATTGTCTATTGGCTCACACAATCGCATACTATCCGCCCTGTAAGACCGCCACGCGCGGCCTGCTGCTTTGATTGCCTTCCGGTCACCCTGACCAATTTACAAGGATTTTTGGCTATGTTTTCTTTCTTACGCATGAAGCTGTCGCTGCTGGCTTTAGGCCTGAGCTGCGCCGGTATGGGCCATGCGCTGGCGGCCACTGCGCCGCTTCCCCCGATGGGCAAAATTGCCAGTCAGCAAATTCGTCATATCGCCACCTATTTTCCGGGGCGGATGGCAGGCAGTCCGGCGGAGCTGATCGCCGCCGAATATCTGAATCAGCAATTTACTAAATTCGGTTACCAGAGCAATCTGCGCGGTTTCGATACCCGTTATCTCTACACCAGTAACGATGGCAAGCAGGACTGGCACACCCTTCATGCCACATCGGTGATCGCCGCGCGCGCCGGTGAAGTACCACAGCAAATCATTGTGATGGCCCATTTCGACACCTATATGCCGCAAAGTGACGCCGACACCAATCACAACCTTGGCGGCCTGACGTTGCAGGGTGTCGATGACAATGCGTCCGGCATCGGCGTGATGATGGAGCTGGCCGAGCGGATGGAAGCCATCCCGACGCATTACAGCCTGCGTTTTGTTGCGCTGAGTGCCGAAGAAACCGGGGCGAAAGGCGCAGAAGATTTTATCAAGCGGATGAGTGCGGAAGAGAAGAAAAATACGCTGCTGGTGATCAATCTGGATTCACTGATCACCGGCGATAAGTTGTATTTCAACAGCGGGGTGAACACCTCGGCGGCGGTGGCTAAACTGACCCGCGTGCGGGCAATTAATATTGCCCACAGTCTGGGGATCCCGGCGGAGAGTCATGCAGGGGCACATTGCTGTGAAGGTTTACAGGCGCTGGACGATGCGCGTCTGCCGCTGCTGAATGTCACTGCCACCAATTACGCGCTGGGTAAAAAAGACGGCGTCCAGCAACGGGCGATCAGCAGCCATTTCCCGCTGGGCACTGCACGGTATCAGAGCCAGTTTGATAATCTGCAATATCTCGACAGCGTGTTACCGGGGCGCATCGACAAGCGCGCCAGAGACAGTGTGAAAGTATTGTTCCCGCTGCTGAAAGCGCTGGCGAAACCGGCAAAACACGCCTGACTTTTTACTGGTCGTGCAATTGAAAACGGACGCCATAAGCGTCCGTTTTTTTATTGGGAAAGATGCAGCAAAAGATTATTCGTGCAGGCCGCATTCACGTTTCAGACCAAAGAAGCGCGTGTCTTCTTCCTTCATCCCTTCTTCCCACTTTTTCGTGGTATGGGTGTCACCCACCGAAAGATAGCCCTGATCCCAGAGCGGGTGATAACTCAGACCGTTGTCTTTCAGATATTGGAAAATCTGCCGATTGTCCCAGTCGATAATCGGCAGGAGCTTAAACACCCCGCGCTGAACGGCCAGCACCGGCAGATGCGCACGGCTGCCAGACTGCTCACGCCGCAGACCAGCGAACCAGGTCTGCACGCCGAGTTGCTCAATCGCACGGTTCATCGGCTCAACTTTGTTGATCTGATTGTACTGTTCGATCCCTTCTACGCCCTGTTCCCAAAGCTTACCGTAGCGCGCTTCCTGCCACGCGGCTGACTGTTCTGCGCGAAACACCTGCAGATTCAGGTTCAGCTGTTCAGTGAGCGTATCGATGAACTGATAAGTTTCCGGAAACAGATAACCGGTATCGGTAAGGATCACCGGAATATCGGATTTCTGCTGAGTCACCAGATGCAGACAAACTGCCGCCTGAATGCCGAAACTGGAGGAAAGCGCGAATTCGCCGGGCATATTTTCCAGCGCCCATTGCACACGCTCCTGTGCCGACAGCTTTTCGAGGCTGACGTTAATTTCCGCCAGCGCCATCGCCTGCCCGGATTTCGGTAACTCATTCAATTGCGCAAGACTGAGTAAACTCATAGCGTCTCCGATAAGTCGTCGTGCTTAGTCGTAAAAATCACGAGCCGGATCGAGCACCGGCCTGATGATGCCTGCGCGGATCACAAAGTCGCCGAAGCCTTCGTTTGTTTCGCGCTCTTTTGCCCAGCGACCCACCAGCTCATCGATGATGCTCAGGATCTCTGTATCAGAAATATTTTCGCGGTACATACGCGGAATGCGCGTACCCGCACGATTGCCGCCAAGATGCAGGTTGTAGCGGTTCATCGCTTTGCCGACTAAACCGATCTCAGCCAGCAATGCACGCCCGCAACCGTTGGGGCACCCGGTGACGCGCAGAACGATATGTTCATCGCCTACGCCGTGGCCATGCATGATACCTTCGACTTTGGTCACAAATTCCGGCAGGAAGCGTTCTGCTTCTGCCATCGCCAGCGGGCAGGTCGGATAAGACACGCAGGCCATCGAGTTTTTGCGCTGCTCGGTGACGCCGTCGTCGATCAGGCCGTGATTACGCGCCAGCGTTTCGATCGCGTCTTTGTCTTTTTCCGAAACACCCGCCACGATCAGGTTCTGGTTAGCAGTAAGCCTGAAATCGCCTTTATGGATCTTAGCAATTTCTGCCAGACCGGTTTTCAGCGGCTTACCCGGATAATCGAGAATACGGCCATTTTCGATAAACAGCGTCAGGTGCCATTGTTTGTCGATGCCTTTAACCCAACCGATGCGATCGCCGCGACCGGTGAATTCATAAGGGCGGATATCCGCAAACTGAATCCCGGCGCGTTTTTCAACTTCGGCTTTGAATACCGGCACACCCACGCGTTCCAGGGTGTATTTGGTTTTGGCGTTTTTACGGTTAGTACGGTTGCCCCAGTCGCGCTGCGTGGTGACCACCGCTTCGGCCACGGCCAGCGTATTCTCCAGCGGAATAAAGCCCAGCTCGCTCGCGGTGCGTGCGTATGTGGCTTTATCGCCGTGTGCGATAGAAAGCCCGCCGCCGACCAGCACGTTGAAGCCGACCAGTTTGCCGTTGTCAGCAATTGCCACGAAGTTCAAATCGTTAGCGTGAAGATCCACATCATTTTGCGGCGGGATCACCACGGTGGTTTTGAATTTACGCGGCAAATACGTTGCGCCGAGGATCGGCTCTTCGTCGGTAGTTTCGACTTTTTCCTGATCCAGCCACACTTCGGCGTAAGCCCGCGTGCGCGGCAGCAGGTGTTCGGAGATTTTCTTCGCCCACTGATACGCTTCCTGATGCAGTTCTGACTCCACCGGATTCGACGTACACAACACGTTACGGTTAACGTCGTTGGCGGTCGCCAGCGCATCCAGACCCAGCTTGTTCAGCAGCTGATGCACGGGTTTGACGTTCGGCTTAAGAATGCCGTGGAACTGGAATGTCTGACGGTTCGTGATACGGATGCTGCCGTAAATCGTGCTGTCATCGGCGAATTTGTCGATGCCAAGCCACTGCGCAGGTGTCATCACCCCGCCCGGCAAACGGCAGCGCAGCATCATGGCATGACGCGGCTCCAGTTTTTGCTCGGCACGTTCGGCACGGATATCACGGTCATCCTGCTGATACATGCCATGGAAACGGATTAACAGAAAGTTGTCACCGTTAAAACCGCCAGTCAGGCCGTCTTTTAAATCTTCAGTGATGGTTCCGCGCAGGAAATTGCTTTCCTTTTTCAGGCGCTCGGCGTCAGCCAGCGGGGCGTCGACGATTAACGGGCCCGGGCCGGGATTGAGTTCACTCCACAACTTATTGCTCATAAGGTTTTCGCTCATTGCTCAAATTCGTTAATACACGTCGCGCTGATAACGGCGATCCAGGCGCAGCTCACTGAGGTATTCGTCGGCGGTTTCCAGATCCATCACGCCATATTCAGCGATGATCTCCAGTAACGCCTGCTCGACGTCCTTCGCCATACGGTTAGCGTCACCGCAGACATACACGTGCGCGCCTTCCTGCAACCATTGCCAGACTTCCGCACCTTGCTCGCGCAGTTTGTCCTGTACGTAAACTTTTTCAGCCTGATCGCGTGACCATGCCAGAGAGATATGGGTCAGCAGGCCGTCTTTCACGTAACGCTGCCATTCCACCTGATAGAGGAAATCGTCGGTAAAGTGCGGGTTGCCGAAGAACAGCCAGTTTTTGCCAGTGGCGCCATCGTTATCGCGCTGCTGAATAAAGGCGCGGAACGGCGCGATACCGGTACCCGGACCAATCATAATGACCGGCGTTTCAGGATTGGCTGGCAGGCGGAAGTTGTCGTTGTGCTCGATAAACACTTTCAGTTCACCATCTTCTTCCAGACGATCCGCCAGATAACCGGATGCACCGCCAGAACGCGGACGGCCATCGATATCGTAGCGCACCACGCCAACGGTAATATGGACTTCAGATTCGGTTTCCGCCTGCGAAGAGGCGATGGAATAGAGGCGCGGCGTCAGCGGACGCAGTAAATCCACCAGCTGTTGAGCATCCAGCTCAGTCGGCGCGCGGCGCACCATATCGACGAACGGCACGGTCTGCGCGTAGTGCTGAAGCGCAGATTTGTCCGCCAGTAAACCGGTCAGTTGTTCATCACGACACAGACCGGCGTATTTCTCAATGATAGGCGTAGTGTTCTGGGTCAGTTCAATGTGGTGTTGAAGGGCGTCTGAAAGCGACAGTTTTTTATCATTCACTTCAACGGTTTCATCGCCTTTGAGCCACAACAGCTCGACGATTTCCTGCACCAGCTGCGGATCGTTTTCAAACCAGATGCCCAGCGCATCGCCTGGCTGGTAGCGCAAACCGGAATCACCCAGATCAATTTCCAGATGACGAACGTCTTTATCAGAATCCCGACCGGTAATTTTCTGGTTTACCGCGAGGGTCGCCGTCAGCGGCAATTCTTTGGTGTAAGGGCTGCTGTCGACCTGATTCACACTGCCCGCCAGCGTCGGTGCAGGCTGTGCAGAAACGTCAGCCGGTACGCGCTGTTTCAGTACATCGACTATGCGCTTGCGCCACGCCTGCGCCACGTCTTTGTACTCAACGTCGGCATCCACGCGGTCTAACAACCGCTCCGCGCCCAGCTCCCCCAGGCGGGTATCAAAGTCTTTCCCGGCCTGACAGAAGAATTCGTAAGACGTATCGCCAAGTGCAAACACCGCAAAGGCGGTATCTTTCATTTGCGGCGCTTTTTTGGATTGCAGGAATTTATGCAGCGCGACGGCTTCTTCCGCCTGCTCGCCTTCGCCTTGCGTGGAGGCCACGATCAGCAGCAGTTTTTCCTGTCCAATTTGCTTGAATTTGTAGTCACCGGCGTTCACCAGATTGACGTTCAGCTTCGCGGCGATCAAATCGTCACGCAGTTGCTCGGCAACGCGGCGGGCATTGCCGGTTTGCGATGCGGAGATCAAGGTGATCGACGCCGCTGCCGGGGCGGAAACTGGCGCAGAAACCACGTCAGGTTGCTGGTTTACCCTTCCCCAGAAATAACCGGAGAGCCAGGCCATCTGAGTGGGCGAGAAGTCACCCGTCGCCGATTGAAGGCGGGTCATTTGCTCGGGGGTCAGCGGGAGCAGTGAATTTGGAGGAGCCTGAGTCGTCATCGCGGTACGAATTCCCTTATGCAGAAGCCAGTCATCAATCCGGCCTTTTACGCTTTTCGCGCCCTTTGCGGTTCAACGAGCGCGCAGGAAAGACCTTTATTGTTTGTAAGGTTAACGAGGCGGATGATAACAATTAAAGAAGTGATGGAAATAATAAATAACCAAAAGGACTAAGAGCATTTAGAGGTAAGTTCTAGCGGAAAAACTGGTAAGTGAAGATTTTTATCGCACTGAAATCGCTAAAAAAATTCCCGCACACTTTTCAGGCCCTCAGCAAAGTACCGGATAGATAAAGAAAAACCCCGCCAAAGCGGGGTGATGAATTTTTCTCATTAACCACACATCAGAGATGGAAGGCGTTGTGCTGCTCGAACCAGGCAAACTGTCCGGCGGCGAAAACCGACATCTTACTGCCGCTGTGCCCGACGTCAGAGAGATCAACAAAGTGCCAGTTAAATGGCGTGTTATTTTGCTCAGCCCGTTGCTGGGAAGTCGTGAAATAGCTCTCGGCACGATCCAGACGGTTGGCACCCTGCGCCATGGCTTGCTTGGATTTACGCAACAGGTGATTTTCCGGATCGTCATCTTCTGCACCCACAGCAATCAACACCGGTTTGGCGAAGTAATCGTCCAGTTGCTGCTGACTGACCGCGACCGGTGCTTCACGCAGGCCGTAGGGCCAGCGCTGATCGGTATCAGGCAGAGTCCACCACCCTGCCGCCGCGCACACCGCTGCTTTGACATTGGGTTGCGGTAACAACGTCAGCATACGGTGTACAAACTGGCAGCCCGCACTGTTGCCAAACAGATAGTATTGCTTCTGGCTGGTCACACCCTGCTTTTGCAGCGTGGTAAAAATGTTGTCGACAATACTGAATGCCCACTGGGATTTCGGCTGGCGGTGGTGGGTTTTGCTGTCCACCAGATTACCGAGGTTGTAACCCGCTGCACCCGGAAAATCCTGCTCGCTGAAATGCGGCACCACAACCCGCAAATGATACTGATCGGCCACGGTCATCCAGTCATTACGATACGTGGCCGCATTGCGATCGACACCGGTCATGACCATCACGACAGGCGTGGTTTCGTCTGCACCGGCGGGCTGATAGGTGAAAACTTCCAGCGTCTTTTTGCTTTGCGCCAGAGGAATATGCATCACGCCAGCGCCCGGCGGAAACGTCACTGACACTTTCGCCGCCACCGGCGCTTTCGCCTCGGGGTGAACGGTTTTCGCCACCGCGGGCGCAGGAACCTGTTCGGGCGAGGCGGTTTGTGCCTGAACGCCAGCAGAGATAAACAGCGCCAGGACAGCGCAACGAAGCACAGTAATCATTCACTATCTCAACAGGTTAGTTTCTACCGGCTCACTGTATGCCAGTAACGCTGGCAGTGTAAAGGCAGTAAAAGTCAGGATTTGGTGAAGAAAAGCGCAGTGAAGTCATGGCACGCAGGGCGGTATTCCGGTACTATGCCGCGTTTTTTCGAGCAACGAGACTGCCTCATGACCACCACATTATTTAAAGATTTTCAGTTCGAAGCCGCCCACCATTTGCCGCATGTGCCTGCCGGGCATAAATGCGGACGGTTGCACGGCCACTCTTTCACCGTGCGTTTAGAAATCACCGGTGAAGTGGATCCGTATACCGGCTGGGTAATGGATTTCGCCGATCTGAAAGCCGCGTTCAATCCAACGCTGGAACGTCTCGATCACTACAATCTGAACGATATTCCGGGATTAGAAAACCCGACCAGCGAAGTGCTGGCCGCGTGGATCTGGAACGAGATGAAACCGAAGTTACCTTTGCTCAGCGCCGTGCGAGTGAAAGAAACCTGCACTGCGGGCTGCGTTTACCGCGGCGAATAAACATCGCACGTTATGCGATGTTTAAGTATTTGTGCGTCTGCATCGACAGCCGCCAGTTCCTTGCAATGCAGGTCGCGATGCAAAGTCTGGTGGCTTCTTCTTTTTGGCTGATCGGTTGCAGGGCGATAATTCGCGCTTTGCTGTCAGTCAGTGTTTCCAGCAACGTATCCAGAGCGTCGATATCACGCTGACGCGCCACCGGGTGTTTCACTTCATCAGCACGTTTCAGTGCCTGCGGCAGAATGTCATAGCCTCCGCGCATATTCACTTTTGGCGAAACGGTCACCCAGGTATTCACCGAACAACGCACTTCATGCGTACCGCTGGTTTCAATCTGGCAGCTGAACCCGTTCTTCTCCAGCAGCATCGTCAATGGCATCAGATCATAAATACACGGCTCACCGCCGGTGATCACGATATGGCGGGCGGTGTAGCCTTGCTGCACAATGATGTCCAGCAACTGCTCGGAGGTCGCATTGCCCCATGCATCGCTCTCTTCCGTTTTGACCAGAATGCGCTGCATATCGACTTCCCGATCGGCAATTTTATCCCAGGTGTGTTTGGTGTCGCACCAGCTGCACCCCACCGGACAGCCTTGCAGGCGTACAAAAATCGCCGGCACGCCGGTAAAATAACCTTCCCCTTGCAGGGTTTCGAACATCTCATTTATCGGGTACTGCATCTTTTTCTCAGTCATCTCTAAAAAATCAGCGCGCATTATCACAGATAAGACCTGTGGGACCAAACCTGAGCTGTAAATGAGTATGGCAGATTTCTGTTGCGGGACCTTTCAGGCATAAAAAAACCCGCCGAAGCGGGTTTTTAGAAAGAGTTTACAGCGCAGTAATTACTGGCCTTTCACTTCTTTCAGACCGTTGAACGGTGCAGGTGTGCCTTGTGCAGCCAGCGCTTCTTCGATACGGATCAGCTGGTTGTATTTAGCAACACGGTCAGAACGGCTCATAGAACCTGTTTTGATCTGGCCGGCAGCAGTACCTACAGCCAGGTCAGCGATGGTTGCATCTTCAGTTTCGCCTGAACGGTGAGAGATAACGGCAGTGTAGCCCGCGTCTTTCGCCATTTTGATCGCAGCCAGAGTTTCGGTCAGTGAACCGATCTGGTTGAATTTGATCAGGATGGAGTTAACGATGCCTTTATCGATACCTTCTTTCAGGATCTTGGTGTTGGTAACGAACAGGTCGTCGCCCACCAGCTGGATTTTGTCGCCCAGCACTTTAGTCTGGTATGCGAAACCATCCCAGTCAGATTCGTCCAGACCATCTTCGATAGAAACGATTGGGTATTGTTTGGTCAGGTCTTCCAGGAAGTGAGTGAACTCTTCAGAAGTGAAGGCTTTGTTGCCTTCGCCAGCCAGAACGTATTTGCCATCTTTGTAGAATTCAGATGCTGCGCAGTCCATCGCCAGAGTGATGTCTTTGCCCAGTTCGTAGCCTGCTGCTTTAACCGCTTCCGCGATCACAGACAGTGCTTCTGCGTTAGAACCCAGGTTTGGCGCATAGCCACCTTCGTCACCAACAGCAGTACCCATACCTTTAGATTTCAGAACTTTAGCCAGGGTGTGGAAAACTTCAGAACCCATACGGATGGCTTCTTTCAGCGTTTTCGCACCAACAGGCTGGATCATGAACTCTTGAATATCAACGTTGTTATCAGCGTGTTCGCCGCCGTTGATGATGTTCATCATAGGCAGTGGCATAGAATATTTGCCTGGGGTGCCGTTCAGTTCTGCGATGTGAGCGTACAGTGGCAGACCTTTAGAGGCAGCCGCCGCTTTAGCAGCAGCCAGGGAAACAGCCAGAATCGCGTTAGCACCGAACTGAGATTTGTTCTCAGTACCGTCAAGATCGATCATGATCTTGTCGATGTTAGCCTGGTCTTTCGCGTCTTTACCCATTACTGCCTGAGCAATTGGACCGTTAACAGCAGCAACGGCTTTCAGTACGCCTTTGCCCAGGAAACGGGATTTGTCACCGTCACGCAGTTCCAGCGCTTCGCGGGAACCAGTAGAAGCACCAGATGGTGCAGCAGCCAGACCAACGAAACCGCCTTCCAGATGAACTTCAGCTTCTACGGTCGGGTTACCACGGGAGTCGATGATTTCACGACCGATGACTTTAACGATTTTGGACATTAGGATTTCCTCAGTACAAGTTAACTAAAGCTTCGGACAAGTGATCCCAGGCAGTCTGCCCCGCACCACTTCCCCGGTATTTTATTTTACCTGACGCTTCTGATACTCACCGGCAGCCTTCACGAAGCCTGCAAACAGCGGATGACCATCACGCGGCGTAGACGTAAATTCTGGATGGAACTGGCAAGCCACAAACCAAGGATGATTTGGCAGCTCGATGATTTCCACCAGTTGCTTATCGCCAGAGCGACCGGCTACGCGTAAACCTGCGGCTTCGATAGGTTTGAGCAGCATATTGTTTACTTCGTAACGGTGACGATGACGTTCAACTATTGTCGGTTCGCCGTACATCTCACGAACCAGGCTGCCATCGCTCAGGTGACATTGCTGCCCGCCAACGCGCATGGTGCCGCCTAAATCACTGTCTTCGGTACGTACTTCAACGTTACCGTCTTCATCTCGCCATTCGGTGATCAGCGCCACCACAGGGAATTTACAGTCTGGCACAAATTCAGTGGAGTTGGCATTTTCCATACCCACCACATTGCGGGCGAACTCCATCAGTGCCACCTGCATACCCAGACAAATGCCCAGATAAGGAATGTTGTTTTCACGCGCATAACGGGCGGTGGCCACTTTGCCTTCAACACCACGGTAACCGAAGCCACCCGGGATAAGGATAGCGTCCAGGCCTTTCAACACTTCAACACCACGGGTTTCGACATCCTGAGAGTCGATAAGTTTAATGTTCACGGTGAGACGATTTTTCAGGCCGCCGTGTTTGAGCGCTTCAATCACAGACTTATAGGCGTCTGGCAGCTCAATATACTTACCGACCATCCCGATGGTGACTTCACCACCTGGGTTCGCTTCTTCGTAAACCACCTGCTCCCACTCGGAAAGATTCGCTTCCGGCGCATTCAGGTTAAAACGCTTACAAATATAGTCGTCCAGACCCTGAGATTTCAAGAGGGCCGGGATTTTATAAATGGAATCAACATCTTTAAGAGAAATAACCGCTTTTTCTGGCACGTTACAGAACAGAGCGATTTTCGCACGTTCGTTCGCAGGTACTGCGCGATCGGAACGGCAAATCAGCACGTCAGGCTGGATCCCGATGGACAGCAGCTCTTTGACGGAGTGCTGAGTAGGTTTGGTTTTGACTTCACCGGCAGCCGCCATGTACGGCACCAGCGTCAGATGCATATACAGCGTGTGCTCACGGCCCACGTCAACGGCCATCTGACGAATCGCTTCCAAGAACGGCAGGGATTCGATATCACCCACGGTACCGCCGATTTCCACCAGCACCACATCATGGCCTTCGCCGCCTTCGATGATGCGTTCTTTGATGTTATTGGTGATGTGCGGGATAACCTGAATGGTCGCGCCGAGATAGTCGCCGCGGCGCTCTTTGCGCAGCACGTCGGAAT
This sequence comes from Rahnella sp. Larv3_ips, assembly GCF_003697865.1. Taxonomy (NCBI): domain Bacteria; kingdom Pseudomonadati; phylum Pseudomonadota; class Gammaproteobacteria; order Enterobacterales; family Yersiniaceae; genus Rahnella; species Rahnella sp. Larv3_ips. The sequence goes on from NZ_MJIB01000011.1 coordinate 126,783, forward strand.
AAATACGGCCAGTGGTGAAGTTGTTACGACGGGTCATTTTGGTACGAATGAAGCGCTCGTAGTGACCAAGGTCCAGATCCGTTTCAGCGCCATCTTCGGTAACGAAGACTTCGCCGTGTTGGGTCGGGCTCATGGTACCGGGATCCACGTTGATATACGGGTCCAGTTTCATCATAGTCACGTTGAGGCCACGGGCTTCGAGAATAGCCGCCAGAGAGGCTGCGGCAATGCCTTTACCCAGAGAGGATACGACCCCGCCGGTCACAAAAATATAATTAGTTGTCATGCTGAACCTGAGAGGTTAGGTTTAAAGATGATGGAGTAACCAAGACGGGAAAACAGTATACCGGAACCTTGTGTGCGCCACAAATAAACGTTTTGCTGCCCATCATCGTTTTCCTCAGCGTCAGTTCAGAAGAGTTAATCCTGCAGGTCACATTCTCTCAGTCTTTCAAAAACAACCAGTTAGCGATTAAAATTGTGTGGTGACTCTCATCCATCCGTAAAACATCTTAGATTTCAGTTTGTTGTACTTTAATGCTCTCAGATCAGGCTTTTATCTGCCGAATGCCGTTGAGCTTAACCGTTTCAGCAACGGCAGATCTTGTCGCCGATCAAAGTCAGAGCACAGGTTTTACCGCTTCACCCTGCTTTACCTGCTGCCAGGCGGCTTCCATCTGCTCTAAGGTCGCGTCTTCCATGCTCAGCCCCTGCTCGCGGATGATGTTTTCAACCTGACGGAAACGACGCTCGAACTTACGGTTAGCGGCTTGCAGCGCATCTTCTGCTTTGTGACCTAAATGCCGGGAAAGGTTAACCGTGGCGAACAGCAAATCGCCAATTTCCTCACCGAGTTTTTCTTCGTCGATCACCGCCTGACGCGCTTCAAACATCACTTCATCGATTTCTTCATAGACTTTATCCAGCACCGGGCCGAGCGTGGTCCAGTCGAAGCCCACGTTTGAGCAACGCTTCTGAATTTTGTGCGCTTTCATCAGCGCAGGCAGTGCGGATGGAATATCGTCGAGCGCCGAATGCAGTGATTTGTCCGCCCGCTCCAGCGCCTTGCGCGCTTCCCATTTCACCAGAACGTCTTTGCTGCTGGCGTCTTTTGACCATGCAGCCTCATCACCAAAGATTTTCGGATGACGACGCTCGAGTTTATCCGAGATTGCGTTGCAGATATCGTCGAAACCAAACAACCCCTGCTCGCTGCCCATTTGGGCGTAAAACACCACCTGAAACAGCAAATCGCCCAGTTCATCACGCACCTCGTCATAATCTTTGCGCGCGATGGCATCCAGCACTTCGTAAGTTTCTTCCAGCGTATACGGGGCGATAGTCTCGAAGGTTTGTTCTTTATCCCACGGGCAACCTGCAGCCGGGTCGCGCAGGGTTTTCATGATGGTGAGTAAGCGTTGCAGGGGTGATTCGGTCATGAGATCTGTCCGTTTAAAAAGGGGTTTGCCAAAGCAGGAATGAAAAAGGCCCGACGGGCGGGCCTTTACGTTTATACGATCAGTTGCCGTGCAGGCGTTTGGCGTCGATGACATCCGGCAGCTGGTTCAGTTTGGCGATCACGCGCCCCAGAACCTGCGGATTGTAGATCTCGATATCCATGTCGATGGTCGCCAGTTGCTGTTTGGTATCACTGCGGCTGGCGACGCCGAGCACGTTCACCTTCTCGTTGGCAAGAATAGTGGTGATGTCACGCAGCAGGCCGCTGCGATCGTTGGCCACGACGCGCACAACCAGAGAATAGCCGCTGGAGTAGCTTTCGCCCCAGACGGCGTCAACCACGCGCTCAGGGGCGTTCAGACGCAAATCTTCCAGCTGATCACAATCGGCGCGGTGGATAGAAATCCCCCGTCCCTGCGTGATGTAGCCGACGATTTCGTCGCCCGGAATCGGCTGGCAGCAGCGCGCAATGTGGTGCATCAGATTGCCCACGCCTTCCACCACCACGCGTCCGTTATCTTTACTGCCGTTACGTTGTGGAGCCGGTGTGGTTTTCTGCGTCAGCTGACGCATCGCCTCTTTATCCAGCTCTTCCGCACTCGGCTTTTTCAGCTGCGATTGCAGGAAGTTGACCATCTGGTTGATGCGGATATCGCCGTTGCCAATGGCGGCCAGCACTTCGTCCAGCGAGTTGACGTTATAGCGCGGCAGAAGCAGTTTCTCGGCATCTTTGATGCTGATATCCATACGATCCAGTTCGTCGTCGAGGATCTGCTTACCGGCAATAATATTTTTGTCGCGATCCTGTTTACGGAACCAGTTTTGGATCTTCGACCGCCCGCGGCTGGTCGTCACGTAACCGAGGCTCGGGTTCAGCCAGTCACGGCTTGGGTTCGCATGCTTCTGGGTGATGATTTCAATCTGATCGCCCATTTGCAACTGATAGGTAAACGGCACAATGCGCCCGCCGATTTTTGCCCCGATACAGCGGTGCCCGACATCACTGTGGATGTGATACGCAAAATCGAGCGGCGTGGAGCCCATTGGCAGGTCGATGACATCGCCTTTTGGCGTAAACACGTAAACGCGATCATCAAAGACCTGACTGCGCACTTCGTCGAGCATTTCGCCCGAATCAGCCATCTCTTCCTGCCACGCGATAAGTTTACGCAGCCAGGCAATGCGGCCTTCGTAGCCACCGCTGCGCCCACCCACCACGGCGGTGCCTTCTTTGTATTTCCAGTGCGCCGCGACGCCCAGTTCGGCATCTTCATGCATCTGGCGGGTACGGATTTGCACTTCCAGCGTTTTACCGCGCGGCCCTAACACCACGGTGTGAATCGACTGATAACCGTTCGGTTTCGGGTTGGCGACGTAATCGTCGAATTCATCCGGCAGATGGCGGAAATGGGTGTGCACAATCCCTAACGCGGCGTAGCAATCCTGTAAACGTTCCACCACGATGCGCACGGCGCGCACGTCGAACAGTTCGTCAAAGGACAGGGATTTTTTCTGCATCTTGCGCCAGATGCTGTAGATGTGTTTTGGCCGACCATAGACATCAACTTTGATGCCTTCTTCGCCCATCGCATTTTTTACGGTGGACACAAAATCATCGATGTACTGTTCACGGTCGATACGACGCTCATGCAACAGTTTGGCAATGCGTTTGTATTCATCAGGATGCAGATAGCGGAAGCAGAAATCTTCCAGCTCCCATTTGAGCTGGCCGATACCGAGGCGGTTAGCCAGCGGCGCATAGATGTTGGTACATTCTTTTGCCGCCAGTACGCGCTCTTCTTCCGGCGCGTCTTTCACTTCACGCAGATGCGCGATACGTTCGGCAAGTTTCAGCACCACGCAGCGGAAATCTTCCACCATCGCCAGCAGCATACGGCGGACGTTGTCCACCTGCTCGGAGGCCATGGAGTCATTTTGCGTGGCTTTCAGCTGGCGGATGGCATCCATATCACGCACGCCGTGCACCAGATCGGTAATGCCTTTACCGAACTGCTCCGTCAGCGTGTTTTCATCAATGATGCCATCATCGACCAGCGGGAACAGCAGCGCGGCGCGCATACTGTCGTTGTCCATACTGAGGGTCGAGAGGATTTCCACCATCTCAAGACCGCGCCACAATAAGAGCGACGCGTCCGGATGGCCCTGCGTTTGCTGCTCGCAGTAGCGCCAGGTTTCGGCTAAACGGTCACATGACTGCTGGCTGGACAGCCCCAAACTGTTAATCCAGTCGTCGAGCGCAAACTCGCCAGCCGTGTTCAGATGTGCACTTCTTACCGCAACCATACCCTCTCCCTACGTGTCTGACACAACCCCGGTGTCAGATGGGTTGATAAACAGAGCCATCGATTCAAGGTGCCCGGTGTGCGGAAACATATCCAGCATACGAACCTGAGCCAACCGATAACCCGCCTCCAACAAAATTTTACTGTCCCGAGCCAATGTCGTGGGATTACAGGACACATACACCACGCGCTGCGGAGCAAGCTTTACGATATGCGCCATCACGCCCGCCGCACCACCCCGTGCAGGATCCAGCAAGACTTTATTGAAGCCTTGCGCCGCCCAGGGTTGCTGACTGACGTCGTCCTCCAGATTTTCGTGGAAGAATGACGCATTTTCTAATCCGTTATTTCGGGCATTATCTTGCCCATTCGCCACCAGTGTAGCAACACCTTCAACTCCGACAACCCGCTTAGCTCTTTTTGCCAGCGGAAGGGTGAAATTTCCCATGCCGCAAAACAAATCCAGCACGCGATCTTCTGGCGTCAGCGCCAGCCATTCCAACGCCTGTGCCACCATTTGTTGGTTCACGGCGTCATTAACCTGAATAAAATCACGCGGGCCGAAGGTCAGGCTAAGACCATCAATCTGATACGTTGGCACGTCGCCGTGCAAACGCTCCAGCGTCTCGCTGTCAGGTGCCAGAAACAGCGTTAACTGATGGTGTTGAGCAAACGCGGTAAGACGCGCGCGATCCGCCTCGCTGAGCGGATCCAGATGGCGCAGCACCAGCAGCGCGCCGTTATCGGCCAGCACCATTTCCAGATGTCCCAGCCGCTTCGCCGCCGTCAGTGACGCCAGACATTCCTGCACCGGCACCAGCAGTTGCTCAAGCTCCGGACGCAGTACCGGACAGCGGGTGATCGCCACCAGATCGTTTGATCCTTCCTGACGAAAACCCATCACCAGCGGTCCGTTTCCCGGTTTTCGCCCTGGCTTCGCGCCGGCGATTTGTAATCCGAGACGCGCACGGCGCCGGTAACCGTATTGCGGACCGGCGATCACCGGTTGCTCTTCGGGCTGAATACCGGTTTCCCGGGAGATCAGCCGTAACAGCGAGGCGGATTTGCTGCGCTGCTGTAATGCTTCACTGGCGTGCTGTTGCTGGCATCCCCCGCAGACAGAATAGTGCGGACACGCCGGTTTTACCCGGTCGGCGCTGGTGGTCAGCAAACGTTTCAGTCGCCCTTTGGCGTACTTACTTTTATCTTCTGTTAAAATCACTTCCGCCTGCTCGCCGGGCAATACGCCACTGACAAACACGGCTTTACCGTTATGACGCGAAACACCCTGCCCGAAAGCATCAAGATCGGTGGCGGTCACAGTTATCGTTTGCCGGGTCGTCACACGGCGGTTCGGAGAGTAGAATTGAGCCATTATTGTCGATTGCACGCTGGTTTATTAAGCTTACTTTAGGTAATTCTCCCACATTGGAACCTCATGACCAAATATAGCCTTCGCGCACGGATGATGATCCTGATTCTGGCACCGACATTAATGATCGGTTTGCTGCTCAGCACCTTCTTTGTGGTTCACCGATACAACGAGTTGCAGAATCAGCTGATCGACGCCGGAGCCAGTATTATTGAACCCCTGGCCGTCGCGAGCGAATACGGAATGACGTTCCGGGAGCGAGAACCGGTGAAGCGCCTTATCAGCCGTCTGCACCGCAATCACTCGGACATTGTCCGCAGCATCAGCGTTTTTGATGGCGACAATAAGCTGTTCGCCAGCTCCAATTCCCTGCATGAAGGCAGCCCGCTGCAGGTCAAAAGCGTAAAAGATATCCCTCGCGAACTGACCCAGGCACGTTTCGGCGATTCGCTGATCCTGCGCACCCCGGTTCAGGCGGAGAATCATACCGAGGCGGATGATGATTCGTTCAGTTCGTCTCCTGAGCATACCCTCGGTTATATCGCCGTTGAGTTAGATCTCAGCTCGGTCCGGCTGGCGCAATATCAGGAAGCCTTTGTCTCGACCATGCTGTTATTGCTGTGTCTGGGCATTGCCACACTGTTCGCTTATCGCCTGATGCGCGACGTCACCGGGCCTATCCGAAACATGGTCAACACCGTTGACCGCATCCGCCGCGGGCAACTCGACAGCCGTGTGGAAGGCAACATGCCCGGCGAACTGAGTATGCTAAAAAACGGCATTAACTCGATGGCGATGTCGCTGACGGCGTACCACGAAGAAGTGCAGCAGAATATCGATCAGGCCACGTCCGATCTGCGGGAAACGCTTGAGCAGATGGAAATCCAGAACGTCGAACTGGATCTGGCGAAAAAGCGCGCTCAGGAAGCGGCGCGTATCAAATCTGAATTCCTCGCCAACATGTCTCATGAGCTGCGGACCCCGCTCAACGGCGTGATTGGTTTCACCCGCCAGACGCTCAAAACTCCGCTGTCGCCGACGCAGGCTGATTATCTGCAAACCATTGAACGTTCAGCGAATAACCTGCTGACCATCATCAATGACGTTCTGGACTTCTCTAAGCTGGAAGCCGGTAAACTGGTGCTGGAGCACATTCCTTTCTCACTGCATGAGATGCTCGATGAAGTGGTGATCCTGCTGGCACATACCGCGCACGACAAAGGCCTCGAACTGACGCTCAACGTGCACAACAATGTGCCGGAAAACGTGCTGGGCGATCCGATGCGAATGCAGCAAGTTGTCACTAACTTGCTGGGAAATGCGATTAAGTTCACTGAATCCGGCAACATCGACATCAATGTCGAGCTGCGTTCGCAGAACAATTTGCAGGTCGAACTGGAGGTGCAGATCCACGACACCGGCATCGGGATTTCAGAGCGGCAGCAGTCGCAACTTTTCCAGGCTTTCCGTCAGGCCGATGCCAGCATTTCGCGCCGCCACGGCGGCACCGGATTAGGCCTGGTGATCACCCAGCGTCTGGTCAAAGAGATGGGCGGCGACATCAGCTTCTACAGCCAGATCAACCGCGGTTCAACTTTCTGGTTCCACGTGACGCTCGAGCTGAATGAAAACCGTCATGTGACGCCGGTTTCCATGAGTTCCCTCGAAGGTAAACGTCTGGCCTATGTGGAAGCCAACCCGGCGGCCGCCAAGGCTACGATGGAAATTTTGCAGGCGACACCGCTTGAGGTCACGCATCGCACCTCGCTTGCCGCACTGCCGGATAACTACTACGACATGATGCTGTGCAGCATTCCGGTCAAACCAGAACAGACCCTGGCAGATTATGACGACCGGTTAAAACGCGTGCTGAGCATGACGCGGCACCTGCTGCTGGCGCTGCCAAGTCAGTTCCAGGTTGAGGCTGAAGAGCTCAAACGCCGCGGAGTGCAGGCGTGCCTGATCAAACCGATGTCCAGCATCCGCCTGCTGCCATTGTTGTTAAAAGAGCAACAACCGGCAGTGAGGATCCTCGGTTCAGATGAGACTAAAGCGGCACGACTGCCGCTCACGGCAATGGCGGTGGATGATAATCCGGCCAACCTCAAGCTGATTGGTGCGCTGCTGGAAGAGCTGGTCGAAACCACCGTGCTGTGTCACAGCGGCGAAGAAGCGATTGAAGTGGCCCGTCACACTGATCTGGACATCATTTTGATGGACATCCAGATGCCGGATATAGATGGCATTCGTGCCAGCGAAATCATTCATCAGATGGCGCGCCACGCCAGCACGCCGGTAGTGGCGGTCACCGCCCACTCACTGAGCGGCGAACGTGAACAGCTACTCAAACTGGGTATGGACGATTATCTGGCGAAACCTATCGACGAAGGCATGTTGAAAAACGTCCTGTCGCGCCATTACTCTCATCAGAATCAGCAGGATTCTCCGCTGCAAACGCAGGAAGATCTCGCGCCAAACAACACGCTCGACTGGCAACTGGCGTTAAGCCAGTCCGCCAATAAAGTTGCACTGGCGCAGGATTTACTGCAAATGCTGGTGGAATTCCTGCCACAGGTCGCCGTGCGTGTGGATGCCGTCGCCAGAGGTGAAACCGACGACGATATCCTCGCGCTCATCCATAAACTGCACGGCAGTTGCAGCTACAGCGGCGTCCCGCGCCTGAAACAGCTGTGCTATTACATCGAACAGCAACTGCGTCAGGGCGTCGGCGTGGAAACTCTGGAACCGGAATGGTTTGAACTGCTTGATGAGATTGAGAATGTGAAACGGGCTGCGGTGGCGTATTTACCGAGGTAGGTGGAGGTAAAGAGTTAAACGTTTCATACAAAACGCCCGGCAATGTCCGGGCGTTTTTACAGGTAGTGAACGTCTGTCAAAACCAGGTCGTCACTGCGCCGGTCACGTCCCACTGCTCATTCACCAGCAACAGCTGACGCCATTTGTCGAATGTCAGACAGGGGTGGCAAATGTCGAACACCAGCATGTCACCGACTTTCAAATCGGCATTTTCAGGGATCGACATAAATGCATGCTGATCCATCATCGCATAAACCTTCCAGTCTTCCGGTGCTGGGACGACGGTGGTATAGCCTGACTGTGTTGCACTGCGGGGACGGAAATGACCGGCGGCTTTCGGGTATCCGGCGTCGTAACCGGCGTCACGTTTGCCGAAAGCGATAATCGCCCGGCCCGGCTCCGGCAATGACTGCACGGCCGCCCAAACCTGCAAAGCAGGCTGTAAGCTGCTGTTCATTTCCCGTGCCACCGGATTACTGGTTTGCATTCTTTCCAGTGCAGCCTGATAGGCGCCGACGTCATGCGTGACGTAACAGCCTGAACGCAAAATCACATCCAGCTGATACCGTTTATCGCAGTCCAGATAGCGGCTCTCACGCGTTAACTCCTCCGCTACCACATCAAACCAGGCGGAACCTGCACCGGTTAATATCACCTGTTGTTCGGCGAATTCACCTGCCTGCGCCAGCGCTTCAGTACGCGCGACGACGTGGCGCAGAAATGCACGGATCGCCGCTTCGTCGTTGCTGACACCTTCATACAGCTCGACACCGATCAGCGCCAGAGACTGCGGCCAGCGTTTGACCGCGGCCAGCACGTCTGCTTCCTGTTCTGCGGTACGGATACCGGTACGCCCACCCTGAATACCGTACTCAAACATCATGCGTAACGTCAGTTGCTGGCTGGCGAAGTAATGGCCGAGGGCATCAACGTTGTCGGCAGAATCCACCACGCAGGAAAATTCGAAATCAGGATCCTCTCGCAGCAATCCGGCAATTATCGCCATATTGCCTTTGCCAATCAGCTGGTTCGCCATGATGACTTTGCGCACACCGTGCTTAAAAGCGGCATTAACCTGCGGCGCGGTCGCCAGCGTGATGCCCCACGCGCCAAACTCCAGCTGCATCTTATACAGCTCCGGGCTCATGGTGGTTTTGCCGTGTGGCGCGAGTTTTAACTGATAACGCTGAATAAATTCACGCATCCATGAAAGATTGTGTTCGATTCTCTCCTCGAGCAGCACTGCCACCGGCAGGCTGACGTCCTCGCGCAGGATATTCCAGCCTTGCTGGCGAATATCGCCCATGCAGGCATCCGCGCTGAGTGGCCCTAAACCTTTAGTTTGTGTATTGACCGGTTGCTTCGAAAAATCAATCTCTGACATGGCTACGTTCCTGTTGCGATTTGATTCTAAAAACTAACGTAAAATCGTCGGGAATAAAACACAAAAACCGGCGCAGGCTGGGCCTGAACACCGGTTTTTTAATGACGCATTGTTGCTGATTTTTACTGTAAATATGCTTTCAGAGCTTTTGCGATAACTTAATGGTCGCGGCAATATTGCGTGCTGATTTACGCAGATTATCAGCGGCATTTTTCAGCGCATCTTCCAGCGTACACACACTGTAGAGCACGCTGAAAACCGCATCCAGCCCGTGTGCATACACCACATCAACATCTTTCGTCAGGCTGCCCGCAATGCCGATCACAGGTTTGTTATAACGCTTGGCGACCCGCGCCACGCCGATCGGCACCTTGCCGTTGATGCTCTGGCTGTCGATTCGTCCTTCACCGGTGATCACAAGCGTCGCATCTTTCACTAACGCATCCAGCCCCAGCGCATCGGTGACGATCTCGATACCCTGACGCAATTCCGCGCCGCAGAATCCGTACAGTGCTGCGCCCATACCGCCGGCCGCGCCTGCGCCGGGAACGTGCTCAACATCGATACCCAGATCCTGTTTGATCACGCTGGCGTAATGATGCAGATAACCGTCGAGTTGCTCGATCATCGCAGGCGTTGCGCCTTTTTGCGGGCCAAAGATAGCAGACGCACCGTCTTTGCCGGTCAGCGGATTGGTCACGTCACACGCCACTTCAAAGCGACATTTTTTGATCCGCGGATCCAGCCCGCTGATATCAATGTGATGCAGTTTCTCCAGCTCACCGCCGCCCTGGCCGATCGATTTACCCTCCTGAGTCAGTAACTTCGCGCCCAGCGCCTGCATCATGCCAGCCCCGCCGTCATTGGTGGCGCTGCCGCCGATACCGATGATGCAGTGTTTGACGCCATGGTCGAGTGCCGAATGGATCAGTTCGCCTGTGCCATAAGAGGTGGTTTTAAGGGGATTGCGCTGCGCCGCCGGGACACTTTCCAGCCCGCTGGCGGCCGCCATTTCGATAAAGGCGATTTTCTCGTCGCCGGAAAGCCCGAAGAACGCGTCGAGCGGTGTGCCCAGCGGGCCGGTGACATTCACTTTTACGATGCGTCCGCCGGTCGCCGCGACCATGGCTTCTACCGTTCCTTCACCGCCGTCGGCCACCGGCAATTTAATGTATTCCGCCTCAGGAAAAATCTCACGAAATCCGCTTTCGATGGCCTTCGCCACATCCAATGCAGACAAACTTTCTTTGTATGAATCCGGTGCGATCACTATTTTCATAAAGTCATTACCTTCATAACTGCACGCGCCGTTGTGGAATAGCGTCCTGTCAGTTTTGCTTTCTGCCGGAAGGGCAACGCGGCACGATTCACGTACATCTGGCCGCGCGGCCACCTCTGACTAACGGGTAACTTCAACCTTCGCTAAGTTTTCATAATAGCGTGCAATGGCGCTATGGTCAGATTGCCCGTGACCATCCGCTTTCAGAGCCTGCATCATTTCCATGACCAGCGAGGTCAGAGGCAGTTGCGCACCCACGCCATGAGAGGTGTCGAGTGCATTGGCTAAATCTTTGATGTGCAAATCAATACGGAAGCCCGGTTTGAAATTGCGATCCATCACCATCGGCGCTTTCGCTTCCAGAACAGTGCTGCCTGCCAGTCCACCCCGGATGGCCTGGAATACCAGGTTAGGATCGACGCCCGCTTTGGTGGCCAGCACCAGTGCTTCTGACATTGCCGCAATGTTCAGCGCAACAATGACCTGGTTTGCCAGCTTAGTGACGTTACCCGCGCCGATGTCGCCGGTATGCACCACAGATCCCGCCATCGACTTCATGATGTCATAGCAATGATCGAACACGGCTTTATCACCGCCAACCATCACCGACATGGTGCCGTCGATGGCTTTTGGTTCGCCGCCGGAGACGGGTGCATCCAGCATCGCAATCTGTTTCGCTGCCAGCGCTTCGCTGATTTCACGGCTGGCCAGAGGTGCGATGGAACTCATGTCGATGAAAATCGTCCCGGGACGTGCGCCTTCGATCAGGCCGTTTTCGCCCAACGCCACGTCTTTCACCTGAGGCGAATTTGGCAGCATAGTAATGATCACGTCAGACTGTTCAGCGACCGCTTTCGGCGTGTCAGCGGCGGTGGCACCCAGCGCAACAATTTCGCCCACGGTATCAAGATTGCGGTCCATGACCACCAGTTCATACCCTGCTTTGAGCAAGTTTTTGCTCATAGGCTTGCCCATGATGCCTAAACCAATAAAGCCAATTTTCATTCGAATATCCTCTGATTATTGATGTGATGAGATCACTTAGTGAAGCGATCACACAGCGCCTGCGTTCCTGCGCGATAAATCCCCAGGTCGCTGCCAACGGCCACAAAGGTCGCGCCCCATTCCATGTAGCGGCGCGCATCGGCTTCGACCGGCGCCAGAATGCCGCTGGATTTTCCGTGGGCTTTTGCGCGTTCAAAAATGTGACGAATGGCAGCCTGTACTTCCGGATGACCGGCGTTGCCGAGGTGCCCCATGCCAGCGGCCAGATCGCTTGGCCCGACAAATATGCCGTCAATGCCGTCGGTTGCGGCAATCGCATCGAGGTTATCAACGCCCTGCTGGCTCTCGATTTGCACCATCACCGTGATGTTGTCGTTAATGCTGGTGAAGTAGTCCGGCACCGTGCCAAACATGTTGCTGCGATGCGAAACGGAAACGCCGCGGATCCCTGCCGGCGGATAGCGCGTGGAGGCGACGGCACGTTCGGCCTGCTCCTGCGTCTCTACAAACGGGATCAGGAAATTGTAGAAACCGATATCGAGCAGACGTTTAATCACCACCGGCTCGTTGAAAGGTGGTCGCACGACCGGGGCGCTTTTGCTGCCTTTAAGCGCCATCAGCTGCGGAACAAAAGTGCTGATGTCATTGGGTGCGTGTTCCCCGTCGAGCAACAGCCAGTCAAATCCTGCGACACCCAACACTTCTGTGGCAATCGGGTTGCACAAGGCGGCCCAGCATCCGATCAGCGTTTTGCCTTGCAGTAAGTCCTGACGGAACCGGTTTGGAATCATTGGATTACTCATAGTTGACCTCGTTATAGGGCGGGCGCGGGAGTTCCCGTCTGCCCGCCATCGCAATTTACTGTTTCTTAAGTTCGAGACGCTTGATTTCACCGACAACCAGCAGGTAACACAGCATCGCCATCAGGGCGGAACAGCCGACGAAAATCAGAGCCATGTTGAAAGAATGCAACCCTTTAACGATATAGCCGATAACCAGCGGGGTAACGATTGACGCGACGTTGCCAAAGACGTTGAAGATACCGCCGCACAGGCCAATCACTTCTTTCGGCGCGGTATCTGCAATCACCGGCCAGCCCAGCGCACCGAAGCCTTTACCGAAGAACGCCAGCGCCATCAGGGTAACGACCAGGGTATTGTTATCGGTGTAGTTACATAAAATGATGCTGGTGGCTAACAGCATGCCCAGCACAATCGGAATTTTACGCGCCACGGTCAGGGAGAAACCGCGTTTGAGCAGGTAGTCGGAGAACACGCCGCCGAGTACGCCACCGGCAAAGCCGCACAGCGCCGGAATGGCCGCAATCATCCCCACTTTGAGGATAGACATACCCTTTTCCTGAACCAGATAAATCGGGAACCAGGTCAGGAAGAACCACGTAATACTGTTAATAAAGTATTGGCCGAAGAAGATCCCAAGCATCATGCGGTTGCTCAGCATCTGGCGCACATAGCTCCATTTCGGGCCACTTTTCGCGCCGTCGGCTTTCTTGTGGTCGATGTCGACCACCGCGCCGCCTTCTTTAATAAATTCCAGCTCGCTTTTCGATATGCCAGGGTGTTCCGGCGGGTTGTGGATAAATTTGATCCACACCAGCGTCAGCACAAAACCGATCACCCCCATCACGATAAAGACATGTTCCCAGCCCCAGGCGTAGGTCAGCCAGCCGAGCAGCGGAGAGAACAGCGCGAGCGAGAAATACTGAGCGGAGTTAAAAATCGCCGAAGCCGTTCCGCGTTCTTTCGTCGGGAACCAGGCCGCCACGATACGGGCGTTGGCCGGGAAGGAAGGCGCTTCGGAGAAACCGAGCATAAAGCGCAGTATGAACAGCGTCAGCGCGCCGTACGCCAGCGGGAACCAGCCCACAAAACCTTGTAACAGTGTGAACAGTGACCAGAAAAACAGGCTGTAGGTGTAGACTTTTTTGGAACCAAATTTGTCCAGCAGCCAGCCACCAGGCAACTGCATGATCAGATACGCCCAGCCAAACGCCGCGAAGATTTGCCCCATATCAGCGGCATCCAGGCCCAGCTCACGCGCGACCTCGGTACCGGCAATGGAAAGCGTTGCACGGTCGGCATAATTCACCGCCGTGATAAGAAATATAATCAGCAAAATATAATAGCGAATATGTGTTCGCGTCTTACTTTGCGCCAGCACTCGGGACTGGGATTGAACGCTCATGGTGACCCTCATTTTACTATTACGGAATCATTCGCAGAGAAATTACAGTTATCGAAATAACGTTTTTACTTTTCGCCTGCGGTTTTCCTTTATATGAGACAGACATTTCATAATTATTTATTTATGTCTGAAATTTACCTGTATTGCTTTGAACGCTACCTTCAGAGGGCCAACACAGTATAAAAAACGATGCCTCAAATAACACTGTGCATTCGCACAAGAATACGCCGGTTGAAAACGACTATTCTTTTGCATTCACACATCATTGTGGGAGGATAATCACAGTTCACGCGGCGGCTGAAGCCGCACAGATCAAAGGGTGATATTCATCACATTTATTCTGTCACCTGCCACACAGAATGACGTTCAGCGGGTGAAAAGCTGGTCAGTTGCACAATGAGGTTCCCGGACAGCTGTTTTATAATGGATGCATACCCTGTATTGCCGAAAAGACAAAACGCAACATTTGTACGCTACGAATTCAGAGAATTAACCGAAGGTTCTTTTTTCGGGATGTTTAATAAACGCGGAGACAGTTATGTCACGTAATAAAGATAAAGAGCATGCAACCGACGCACTTTTCATTAAAGTTCATGAAAACGATAACGTTGCCATTATTGTGAATGATAACGGCTTAAAAGCCGGCACCCGATTTTCAAATGGTCTGGAATTAATTGAGCATATTCCTCAGGGCCATAAAGTTGCTTTGCAAACCATTGCCAAAGGCGGCGATATTATTCGTTATGGTGAAGTGATTGGTTATGCCGTGCGGGAAATCGCCCAGGGCGGCTGGATAGACGAATCCCTGGTCGAACTGCCGGTCGCCCCTGAACTGAACAGCCTGCCGCTGGCTACCCGGGTTCCCCCTGCGTTGCCGCCGCTGGAAGGCTTCACGTTTGAAGGCTACCGCAACGAAGACGGCAGCGTAGGCACTAAAAATCTGCTCGGCATTACCACCAGCGTTCACTGTGTGGCGGGGGTGGTGGATTACGTAGTAAAAATCATCGAGCGTGATTTACTGCCCAAATTCCCTAACGTCGATGGCGTGGTGGCGCTGAATCATCTGTACGGATGTGGCGTGGCGATCAACGCACCGGCAGCGGTCGTCCCGATCCGCACCATTCACAATCTGGCACTGAACCCGAACTTTGGCGGCGAAGTCATGGTGGTCGGCTTAGGTTGTGAGAAATTACAACCTGAACGCCTGCTGGAAGGCACGCCGGACGTGCAGGCTATTTCCCTCGACGATACCCATATCGTCCGTTTGCAGGATGAGCAGCACGTCGGCTTTCAGTCAATGGTTGACGATATCCTGACCGTCGCGCAGTTCCATCTGGAACGGCTGAACCGTCGTCAGCGCGAAACCTGTCCGGCCTCTGACCTGGTGGTCGGCATGCAGTGTGGCGGCAGCGACGCTTTCTCCGGCGTGACCGCCAATCCTGCCGTGGGCTTTGCCTCGGATCTGCTGGTTCGCTGCGGCGGCACGGTGATGTTCTCTGAAGTGACGGAAGTGCGCGATGCGATCCACCTGCTGACTCCGCGTGCTGCTGACGTCAGCGTCGGTAAACGCCTGCTGGAAGAGATGGCCTGGTACGATAATTATCTGTCCCTCGGACAAACCGACCGCAGCGCCAACCCGTCGCCGGGCAACAAGAAAGGCGGACTGGCTAACGTGGTAGAAAAAGCACTCGGTTCGATTGCGAAATCGGGCACCAGCGCAATTTCAGAAGTACTGTCTCCGGGGCAACGTCCGACCAAAAAAGGCCTGATTTTCGCTGCGACGCCAGCCAGTGATTTCGTCTGCGGAACGCAGCAACTGGCCTCGGGCATCACTGTGCAGGTCTTTACCACCGGGCGCGGCACGCCGTACGGCCTGCTGGCGGTGCCGGTGATAAAAATGGCTACCCGCACCACGCTGGCGAACCGCTGGCATGACCTGATGGACATCAACGCCGGTACGATCGCCACCGGCGACGCCACCATCGAAGACGTCGGCTGGGAGCTGTTCCACTTTATTCTGGACATCGCCAGCGGTCGTAAAAAAACCTGGTCCGATACCTGGGGTATTCACAATGCGCTGGCGGTATTTAACCCGGCGCCGGTGACCTGATCTGCCACATCACCAAAGCAAAAGGCCAGCAATGCTGGCCTTTTTTATGCTTCGGATCTGAAGGATAACTTACTGAGCCGCTGCTGCGCCCGTCTGTTCTGCACCTACCAGCCCGACTTTCAGATAACCGGCTTTACGCAGGTTATCCATCACATTCATCAGCGTTTCGTAGTCCACCGTCTTATCTGCACGGAAGAAAATCGTACTCTGCTTATTGCCCTGAGTACGCTGATCGAGCATGGCAGTCAGGTTGTCGCTATTTACCGGGCTGTCGCCGAGGAACAGCTGTTTGTCCGATTTCACCGTCAGGAAGATCGGTTTCTCAGGACGCGGCTGCGCTTTCGCCGTGGAAGCCGGTAAATCTACCCGCACATCTACGGTAGCCAGTGGCGCGGCGACCATGAAGATGATCAGCAGAACCAACATAACGTCGATGAAAGGCGTGACGTTAATGTCATGCATTTCACCGCTTTCGTCGATATCGTCGTTTAACCGAATAGCCATAATCTGTTCTTATCCTACGCGTAACTGACCTGTCTGACCGCGCGGCGCATCGCCTTCGCTGGCAGCCAGATCCAAATCACGGCCCTGTAACAGGATAATCTGCGCCGCCACGTCGCCAACCTGATGACGATAGGAAGTGATGGTACGGGCGAAAATGTTGTAGATAACCACCGCAGGGATGGCAGCAACCAGACCCACCGCGGTCGCCAGCAGGGCTTCTGCAATACCTGGCGCCACAACGGCAAGGTTAGTGGTCTGGGTTTGGGCGATACCAATGAAACTGTTCATGATGCCCCACACGGTACCAAACAGACCGACGAAAGGAGAGATCGCGCCGATAGTGGCGAGGATCCCATTGCCCCGGCCCATGTGACGCCCGGCAGCACCCACACGACGCTCCAGACGGAAACCGGTGCGTTCTTTAATGCCGTTGTTGTCGGTGGAACCGGCAGACAGCTCGAGTTCATTTTGCGCATCGCGGATCATTTGTGCGCTGATGCTGCTGGCGGCGAAACTCTCAGCCTGCTCGGCAGCTTCGTCCAGCGTACGCACGGAAGACAACGCATCAAATTCACGGCGCATACGGCGTTTAGCGCTGAACACTTCGGAGCCTTTGCTGAACAGCAAAGCCCAGGTGACAACGGACGCCAGCAGCAGGCCGATCATGACAGTTTTCACCACCACGTCAGCATGATGGTACATGCCTAATACGGACAGATCGGTAGGGATGACGGGAGCTTCCGCTGGTGCGGATTGCATAACCGGCGCGGGCGTGGTGTCTGCCGCAGCAGGTGCCGGTTGCGTGGTTTCAGAAGTGACAGCATTCGCCGCCGGCGTCGCAGGTGCAGCCATTGCGTTACCGCTCAGGCCAACCACCAACATTAACGACATCAATACTGAAGTCGTTTTTTTCATCTTATTGCGAGCCGTTTTCACGCGTCGCCTCCAGCCAGAATCAGTGTATATGGGTTAAATAACGCCGAATTGTATCAAATAAAAAGACCTAATTGATAGTCGTTCTCATTATTATTTACATTGTCCCGCCTGCTGACGCGGGTGTCCTTGACGGATGACAAGGTTTTGAGTCTTTGGTCAATACTTCAACAGTTATACACGGGTCACACTTTTGTAAAAAATCCCACAGTAAATCAATCGCCTGAACATAATTATCAAAGACAAAACAATGTTTTAAATATTAAGTAACAGCATTTTACATTTGTTATTAATTTGTGATAACGCTCAAATACCCGGCAGTTATAAATAAGGTAAGGTCTATGTACCGGGAAAGACCACACACCGGAATTCCCTGTATCCATTTAATTTATAAGACAATTTACAAGATTCACATGAGGTTCCGTCAGCGCACGGCGCGCCAGACCGGTTCATTTTCGCTGTAACTTTTCATTCCCTTACTGAATTCCCCTGGAGACAAACTGATGAAAATGCAAAAAGCACTTCTCAGCCTTTGCCTGAGTTCCGCGACCCTGTTATTCACTTCCGGCCTGTCAGCACAAACGTTGAAAGCTGCCGACGTGCATCCGCAAGGTTACCCGAACGTCGTTGCCGTCCAGCATATGGGCGAAAAGTTGCAAAAACAAACAGACGGACGCCTTGAAATCAAAACCTTCCCCGGCGGTGTGCTGGGCGACGAAAAGCAGGAAATTGAACAGGCGCAGCTCGGTGCGCTGGATATTATTCGCGTATCAATGACCCCGGTGGCGTCAATCCTGCCCGAAATCAACGTGTTCACCCTGCCCTATATTTTCCGCGATGAAGATCACATGCACAAAGTGCTCGACGGTCAGATTGGCAAAGAGATCGGCGATAAAATTACCAATAACCCGAACTCCCGGCTGGTATTTCTCGGCTGGATGGACGGCGGGACCCGCAATCTGATCACCAAAGAACCGGTCGTCAAACCGGAAGATTTGAAAGGCATGAAGATCCGCGTTCAGGGCAGCCCGATTGCGCTGGCAACGCTGAAAGCCATGGGAGCAAACCCGGTCGCTATGGGCGTCAGTGAAGTGTTCAGCGGTATGCAAACCGGGGTTATCGACGGCACGGAAAACAATCCACCGACCTTCGTCGCGCACAACTACCTGCCGGTGGTGAAAAACTACACCTACAGCCGTCATTTCATTATTCCTGAGCTGTTCCTGTACTCAAAAGTGAAATGGGACAAGCTGAAACCGGAAGATCAGCAGTTGATCCTGAAACTGTCGAAAGAAGCCCAGGATGAGCAGCGTGAACTGTGGAAAGCCTATAACGAAAAAGCCCTCGCCACCATGAAAGCGGGCGGCGTGAAATTTTACGACATCGATCCGGCGGCCTATGTTCAGGCCACCCAGTCCGTTCGCGATGAGTTCGGTAAAGACCATAAAGATCTGATGCAGCAAATCGCTGACGTTCAGTAACCACTGTCTCTGACACGGGCAGCTCCCGCTGCCCTTTTCCGACACTCACCGGGGGAGACTTTATGATTTCCGGATATCACACCCTGATGGACATTCTTTACCGCGCCGCAATGTGGCTTGCCGGGATTGCATTATTGCTGATGGTCGGGGTGATCCCCATCGGGATATTCGCCCGCTATGTCATGAACAGTGCACTGTCATGGCCTGAGCCGGTTGCCATCATGTGTATGGTGACGTTCACCTTTATCGGCGCGGCCGTCAGTTATCGCGCGGGTTCTCACATCGTGGTGGCGATGGTCACCGACCGTCTGCCTCCTGCCCTGAAAAAGTTCTCGGCGCTGCTGTCAGATCTGATGATGCTGGCGATCAGCATCTTCATTTTCTGGTACAGCCTGCATCTGTGCAGTGAACTGTGGCTCCAGCCGGTGGCGGAATTCCCGCTGCTGACCGCCGGAGAAACCTATTTACCGCTGCCCGTGGGCTCTGCCCTGACGATCTTATTCATCATTGAGCAGATCATTGCCGGGCCGCAGCATCAGCGCCCTGTCGTGATGCTGGGAAATTCCGACGCCTGACCCGGAGAGACTTATGGATGCACTCATTTTACTGTTAACGCTGGGGGTGATGCTGGCGATCGGCGTGCCGGTGGCTTACGCCGTTGGCCTCAGCGCGCTGGCCGGTGCCTGGTGGATCGATCTGCCGCTTGAAGCACTGATGATCCAGCTGACCAACGGCGTGAATAAGTTTTCACTGCTGGCGATCCCGTTCTTTATTCTGGCCGGCGCGATCATGGCTGAAGGAGGCATTGCCCGCCGGCTGGTGAGTTTTGCCTATATCTTTGTCGGGTTCATTCGCGGCGGTCTGTCGCTGGTGAACATTGTCGCCTCAACCTTTTTCGGCGCGATCTCCGGCTCATCGGTGGCGGATACTGCGTCGATTGGTTCGGTGATGATCCCGGAAATGGAGAAGAAAGGTTATCCGCGCGATTTTGCCGCTGCGGTCACGGCCAGCGGCTCGGTGCAGGCGATCCTCACGCCGCCGAGTCATAACTCGGTCATTTACTCGCTCGCCACGGGCGGTACGGTGTCGATCGCCGCACTGTTCATCGCCGGTATTTTGCCCGGTTTACTGCTCAGCCTGACCCTGATGGTGATGTGCGTCGTCTTTGCGCATCAGCGCGGTTATCCGAAAGGTGAACGCGTGCCGTTTCGTCAGGCACTGAAGATTTTCATCGACACGCTGTGGGGCCTGATGACCGTCGTCATCATCATGGGCGGAATTCTCAGCGGGATTTTCACCGCCACGGAATCTGCCGCCATCGCCTGTCTGTGGTCATTTTTCGTCACGATGTTCATTTACCGCGATTACAAATGGAGTGAACTGCCGAAACTGATGTACCGCACGGTGAAAACCGTCAGTATCGTCATGATCCTGATTGGCTTCGCGGCCAGCTTTGGCGCCGTGATGACCTACATGCAATTGCCGATGCGCATCACCGAATTCTTCACCTCGATCTCCGACAACAAGTACGTGATCCTCATGTGGATCAACATCATGCTGTTGCTGATCGGTACGCTGATGGACATGGCGCCGATCATTCTGATCCTGACGCCGGTCCTGCTGCCGGTGGTGTTATCGCTGGGCATCGATCCGGTTCATTTTGGCATGATCATGCTGGTGAATCTGGGGATCGGGCTTATCACCCCGCCGGTCGGGTCGGTGCTGTTTGTCGCCAGCGCGGTCAGTAAACAGAGCATTGAGAAAGTCGTCAAAGCCATGCTGCCGTTCTATTGCGTGTTGTTCCTGGTGCTGATGCTGGTGACCTATATTCCTTCGATTTCGCTGTTCCTCCCCAAACTGTTCGGCGTCTACACAGGATAAAACCTCTGCCAGGCCCGTCATTTCTGACGGGCCTTTCCTTGTATAAAAGATTGGCTGAAATTTTCTCATTCAACCGGCAAAAACCTGATCCTGTGATTTCATCATGTTAAGTTAATGAGATATCAGCGGATGCCAGAGAGCATCGCTCTACAAAACAGGGTGAAACACGGATTATGTCGTCGAAGAAAATCGAAACCGCGCTGATAAGCGCCGGACGGGACAAGAAGTTCACGCAAGGTTCGGTCAATGCCGTCATTCAGCGCGCCTCCTCGCTGGTGTTTAACACCGTGGCGGATAAAAAACACGCCACCGCCAACCGCGCTAACGGAGAATTGTTTTACGGTCGTCGTGGCACCCTGACGCATTTCTCGCTGCAGGAAGCGATGGTCGAACTGGAAGGTGGCGCGGGCTGCGCGCTTTATCCCTGCGGCGCCGCGGCGGTCAGTAATGCGGTATTGTCATTTGTCAGCACCGGCGACCACATTCTGGTGGCCGGTTCCTCTTACGAACCGACGCAAGATTTCTGCGAAAAAGTGCTGAAAAAACTCGGCGTTTCCACCACCTATTTCCCGTCCGATATCGGCGCAGATCTCGGTTCTCTGATGCAACCGAACACCCAGGTCGTGTTTCTCGAATCACCCGGCTCTATCACGATGGAAGTGCCCGATATCCCGGCCATGGTGGCGTCCGTACGCGCGGTGAACCCTGATGTTGTCATCATGATCGACAATACCTGGGCGGCGGGCATTCTGTTTAAGGCACTGGAGTTTGACATCGATATTTCGATTCAGGCGGGTACCAAATATATCGTCGGGCATTCCGATGCGATGATAGGCACGGCCGTTTCCAATGCCCGCTGCTGGGAACAGTTGCGCGAGCATTCTTATCTGATGGGGCAGATGGTTGATGCCGATACGGCCTACGTCGCCAGCCGGGGGTTGCGCACCATGAGCATCCGCCTCAGGCAACATGAGGAAAGCAGCCTTCGTATCGCGCAGTGGCTGGCAGAGCGTCCGGAAGTGGCGGTAGTCAACCATCCTGCCCTGCCTGGCAGTAAAGGTCATGAATTCTGGAAACGCGATTTCACCGGCAGCTGCGGTTTGTTCTCGTTCGTGCTGAAACAGCGCCTGAGCACGCAGCAGCTTTCCGATTACCTCGATCACTTTGAACACTTCAGTATGGCCTACTCCTGGGGCGGATTTGAATCGCTGGTGTTAGCCAATCAGCCGGAAGAAATTCAGGCGATCCGTCCGGCTGAAACCATTGATTTCTCCGGTACGCTGGTGCGGCTGCACATCGGGCTGGAGCATTGTGATGATTTGATCGCCGATCTGACCCTGGCGTTTGAACGAATCGGCACTGCCTGAGCCTCAGGGATTGCGACGTACCGCGCAGATCGTTAAGGTATCTGTCGGATTTTCATTCGCAAAATGAGAATAATCTGTAAGCTCTCCCTGTACCGGTGAACACTACCGGGGCAGGCGATCTTTTTTGAAGTGATCTCAGATCAACGTCTCCGGGCGGGATCCGCGGTACACTGGCAAGTGACAGCGATTGTTACGAAAAGCACACGACAGCAACAGGAAAGAATATGGCAGTGATTTGCGACATTTTTCATGCACTCTGGCGGCATGATTTTACTATGCTCGCCGACCCCAATCTCCTTTGGGTCATTTATGCTGTCCTGTTCACCACGCTATTTCTTGAAAATGGATTGCTTCCTGCTTCCTTCCTGCCCGGCGACAGCCTGCTGTTGCTGACCGGCGCGCTTATCGCCAAAGGGGTGATGAGCTTTTTCCCGACGCTGATTATTCTGGTGATTGCCGCCAGCCTCGGCTGCTGGCTGAGTTACATACAGGGGCGCTGGCTTGGGCATACCCGCGTGGTCAGGGGCTGGCTGTTGCAGCTTCCGGCGCATTATCATCAGCGCGCCCACCGGATGTTCACTCAGCACGGATTAATGGCGCTGCTGGTAGGCCGTTTTCTGGCTTTCGTGCGCACTCTGCTGCCGACAATGGCGGGGATTTCCGGCCTGAATAACGCCCGTTTCCAGTTCTTTAACTGGCTGAGCGCTATTCTGTGGGTAGGCGCGGTGATCACACTGGGATTCGCCATGAGCCACATTCCGCTGGTTAAACGTCATGAAGACCAGGTCATGGCCGGGCTGATGATTTTACCGGTGGTGTTGCTGGTCATTGGCCTTGCGGGCGGAGTCGTGGTGCTGTGGAAAAACCGCAAAGCCCACGCATGATCGCCACGGATCGCCCGGTCAGAATACCGCTTTAAAGGAGGCATCGGCGCTGGCCGATGCGCCAAACGTACTTTCCCTCAGGCGCGCAATCTCGTCGCTTGGGGTCACCCCAAAATAACGCTTAAACTCCCGGCTGAACTGCGACGCACTTTCGTACCCCACCTGCAGGGCCGCTGAGCTGGCTTTGAGTCCGTCGTAAATCATCATCATGCGCGCTTTATGCAAACGATAGGTTTTCAGATATTGCAGCGGTGACGTGCTGGTGACCGCTTTAAAGTTGTGATGAAACGCCGAGACGCTCATGTTCACTTCACTCGCCAGAATTTCCACGCTGAGATTATCTGCGTACTGAGCCTCAATGCGGCGCAGGGATTTGGTGATCTGACTGAAATGCGTGTGACGGTTGACCAGCGCCTGCAATGCCCCGCCATTCTCGCTGGTAAGGATGAAGAACAGGATTTCGCGGATAATCTTCGGCCCCAGCACGCGGGCGTGCAACGGCTTATCCATCACATCCAGAAGACGTTCGGTGGCACACAGAATATCGTCATCAAGAATACCGGAGTTGATCCCGGTGGAAGACTCCCGCTGGCTGGCCATCGCTTCATCACCCATGTCCATCAACAAGTCCTGCAACATCGTGTTATCAATGCTGATTTGTATACCGGCCATTGGCTGATCCGGGCTGCCAAAGGTTTCGCATTCGAACGGCAGCGGCACCGTCAGCATCAGATAATTATGCGGATCGTAGGAGAAGGTTTTCTTACCGAGATAACCGACTTTGCGCCCCTGAAACAGGATCACCACGCCAGGGTTATAGAGCACCGGCTGCCTTGCATGGTACTGCGTGGTGTACATCAGCGTGACCTGCGGTACCGCAGATTTACTGAGTATTTTGTCCCCGCTGAGCTGCGCAACGCGTGCTGACATGCGGGCACATAAGCTGTCCACATTTTCCATAATTCCTGCTCTCCGCCTTCGATAAACCGGCATCAATAGTGCCATATTCCCCCCGGTTTCTACAGAGACAAGCAGAAACAGGCAAGCCTTAAGCAGGAATGAGCATCTTCCGCGCGACGATTTGGCCTTACAGTAAAAACGGTCCGGCTGGCTTTGCGTTGAAAATAAAATCAGTAGCTTGCTCAGCAAGATGCTGTTTCGTTAACTAGACTTAGTCACAGGCTAAAGCCCCATCCCTCTCTGTGCCCGCGCATTTTGCGGGCACTCTGCCCATTAAGGAGAAACTCATGGCAACGCAACCCATCATAAAACTTCACGATGGCAACCTGATGCCTCAGTTAGGACTTGGCGTATGGAAAGCCAGTAATCAGGAAGCCAGTGCCGCGGTGAAAACCGCCATTGAAACCGGCTATCGCCACATCGATACCGCCGCCATTTATAAGAATGAGGAAGGCGTCGGCGAAGCCCTTGCCGCCCGTCTCGTTCCTCGTGAAGAGCTGTTCATCACCACCAAACTGTGGAATGACGATCAGCTGAACGCACCTGAAGCGCTGGAAACCAGCCTCAAAAAACTGCAAACAGATTACGTTGATCTGTATCTGATTCACTGGCCGCAACCGCAACAAGGCCACTATGTGGAAGCCTGGAAAGCGCTGCTCAAGCTCAAAGAACAAGGTCTGGCGAAGAGCGTCGGCGTGTGTAACTTCCCTCTCGAGCATTTGCAGAAACTGAAAGATGAAACCGGTATTTTCCCGGTCGTTAACCAGATTGAGCTGCACCCGCTGATGCAACAGCGTCAGCTGCATGCGTGGAACGCAACGCACAATATTGCGACCGAATCCTGGAGCCCGCTGGCACAGGGCGGTGAAGGCGTATTTGATCAACCCCTGATTCAAAAACTGGCGGAAAAGTACGACAAAACGCCAGCGCAGATCGTGATCCGCTGGCATCTGGATAACGGGCTGATTGTGATCCCTAAATCCGTGACGCCAAAACGCATCCTTGAAAACTTCGACGTGTTTGATTTTAAGCTGGAGAAGGAAGAGCTGGCGGAAGTCACTAAGCTCGACAAGAGCCAGCGTCTTGGGCCTGATCCGAAAAACGATCTGTAAACCAGTCGTTTAACGTCATAAAACAAAAACCCGCCGCGGCGGGTTTTTTATCGGGCAAAACGCCGTTACATCGACGGCTGAACCAGCATATTTCCGGCGGAACCCCGGTCGGCCAGTTCCAGCGCCCCGCTGCGATACACAAACGGGAAATGCTCGTACGACGGCTGGTTGAAATACACCAGCAGCTCCACATCGCCATCGACCCACACCGTATCTTTAAAGCCGGCGTCTTCCACCAGCGGCGCAGCGCCGTTGACGCTTTTCACCAGGAAAGACACCCCTTCGGCATGGAACGATTGCGGCATATCCGCATGGACTGTCCAGCGCTCCCACGTCCCCTGCTGGGCCGTGAGGTCAATCCGGTTAATATCCCAGGTCGCACCGTTCACACCCGGCTGACTGTCGCCGAGGCGCAGGTCGCGGGTGCGGATCACGTTGCCGGAAAGGATTTGATCCGCCAGCAAGCGCATCGGCAGATTATCTGTCACCAGCGGCAGCAGGCCGGTCGGTTTGAGCGTCAGCACCAGCGTGGAAACCAGAATGCTCGACGGTTCAAACAACCCGCGTAAACGCTCCATCACGCCCGCGGCTTCACCTGCGGTAATCGACACTTCTTCACCCTGCGACATGTCCACCAGCACTTCGCGGCGTTCACCCGGCGCCAGCGATAAACGCTGCACGGTCATCGGTGCAGGCAGGAACCCGAGATCCGAAGCAACCACGTGGAACGGGCGGCCATCACTCATGTTCAGTTCGTAACGGCGGGCATTTGAGGCATTGAGTAAACGCAGACGCACCCAGCCGCGTGAAACTTCCACGAACGGACTTTGCACGCCATTCACCAGCATGGTATCACCGAAGAATCCGCCGGAAGCTGGGGTGTCGTACTGCGGCACGCCAAAACTGTCCAGACGTTTGTCCTGAATGATCAGCGGGAAATCATCCACACCGTAATGATTCGGCAACGGGAGATTTTTACTGATTTCGTCTTCCACAATCCACATTCCCGCCAGTCCGTTATAGACATGCGGTGCCATGCGGTTAGGGGTGTTGGCGTGATACCAGCAGGTCGCAGCGGGCTGGCGGATAGGCAATACAGGCGACCAGTCAACGCCCGGCGACATCATGCGTGCGCCGCCACCGGTGAGCGTACCCGGTTCGAGCAAACCGCTGATGGTCATCGACACCGGTTCTGCCAGACGGTTGCTGTAAATCAGCTTAACGTCATCACCACTGTGCACTTTCACCGTCGGCCCGAGATACATGCCGTTAATCCCCCAGACCGGGGCTTTGGCACCGCCCAGAAACGACCAGTGGGCTGACTGCAAAGTGAGAAACAGGGGTTGTCCACGACGCGATTCAAGCAGCGGCGGAACGGGCAGGGCCGGTTGCGAACCACTCGCTTCTGCTTTAAATGGCAGAGCACCTGCGGCAAGTGCCACGCCGGAGGCTTGCAGGAACGAGCGACGACTGAGTGACATATCTTCTCCATGAAAACATAAGTAAGCCCCGTCGCCATCAATGGCAGCGGGTGTGGTAGGTAGTGAATTTTATTTCTTATCTGCGGCTTCGCGCTGTGCCACTTCGGCGTCCAGCTCGGCGATTTTATCCGCCATCAGCTTATGGCAGTGCTCAGACAACTCGCGCAAACGGTCTTTCGTATAACCGGTAGTATCGACAGGCGGCAGCATTTCAACAATGACGTGGCCGTTGTACCAGCGGTTGAGTTTGACCTTGCCATTGGTGTTCGACACACAAATCGGCACGATCGGCACACCGGCGGAAATCGCGGCATGGAAAGCACCGGTTTTGAACGGCATCAGGCCGCGTCCCCGGCTGCGTGTCCCTTCCGGGAACATCCAGATCGACAGATCTTTTTTCTTAATCTGATTCACAACCTGCGAAATCGTCCCGTGGGCTTTCGCGCGATTATTACGGTCAATCAGCAGGTTGCCGGTAAGCCAGTACAGCTGGCCAAAGAAAGGGATCCAGACCAGGCTTTTTTTGCCCACGGTCACGGTGCCCGGCATCACAACCGATGACGCGGTCACCATGTCGTAATTGTTTTGATGGTTGGCGATATAAATACATTTACCGTTATTCGGCGCTTGTGCGGGAATACGCTTTTCAACGGTCAGGCCGAAAACGGGGGCCAGATGGCCAAATAACTTACCAAACGTCGACACATGCTTCGGATTACGCGGGCTGAACAGACAATAAATACAGCCAAAAATACTCACCAGGATCGAGTAAATCACCACGATTATCAGTCGTAAAATAAATAACATAACATCCTCTTAAAACTACAGCCGAAGCCGGTAAGAAACCTTTGCAGTTCAGATCCCGTGCGCTGAGCTATTCTCAAGCCTGATTCAACGCTATACAACGGTTTTGTTTATACAAATGTAAAATCTTTGCACTGCACAACAGTCTCAAACAATAGCTGAACTCTACAACGTAGACAGGGCACAAATGTGCCCTGTCAGTGCCATGAAGCCCGCGCGTTATTCTTCGCTGTCGCCACCTTTGCTGCGAACCGGCGCATCCACTTCGACGCGATCGATTCGTTGCAGGCCACGTGGCAGAAGGGTTCCCTTGCGCCCGCGTTCAGCGCGGAATTTCTGCAAATCTTCAGGACGCAGCACCAGTTTGCGTTTTCCGACGTGCAACGTGATCGACGTCTGCGGTGGCAACACCAGCAACCAGGCGAGTTTGTCTTCGCCGGAAGCGGCCTGCGCCGATGGGATTGAAACAATTTTGTTACCCTTGCCCTTCGACAACTGCGGCAAATCAGCCACCGGGAATAACAGCATACGCCCCGCCGCCGTCACGGACAGCAGCATGTCGTCGGCGCCATTGAGTTCGATTGGCGCAAAGGCTTTGGCGTTGTCCGGCAGAGTAATCATCGCTTTACCGGCACGGTTACGCGCCACTAAATCGTTGAAGGTACAGACAAAACCGTAGCCCGCATCGGAGGCCATCAGCAGTTTCTGATCGTCTTGCGCCATCAGAACGTGTTCGATGGTGGCGCCCGGCGGCGGTGTCAGCTTCCCGGTCAGCGGCTCACCCTGCCCTCGTGCGGAAGGCAGCGTCATTGGATCGAGTGCATAGCTGCGCCCGGTGGAGTCGATAAACACTACCGGCTGATTGGTCTTGCCTCTGGCGGCAGCGCGGAAGCTGTCACCGGCTTTGTAGCTCAGCCCCGCGGCATCAATGTCGTGGCCTTTGGCGCTGCGTACCCAACCCGATTCAGACAAGACAATAGTCACCGGCTCTGACGGCAGGATGTCGTGCTCGCTCATCGCTTTAGCTTCTTCGCGTTCCGTTATTGGCGAACGGCGTTCATCACCAAAGGATTCGGCATCAGCCTGAATTTCTTTGCGGATCAGCGTGCTGAGTTTGCGTTCAGAGCCCAGAAGCGCCTGCAGCTGATCGCGTTCTTTCGCCAGCTCGTCCTGCTCACCCCGAATTTTGGTCTCTTCGAGTTTTGCCAGGTGGCGTAATTTCAGCTCAAGGATGGCTTCAGCCTGCGTATCCGACAGTTCGAAACGTTGCATCAACACCGGTTTGGGTTCGTCTTCGGTACGGATGATGTGAATAACTTCATCAATATTCAGGAACGCCGTCAGTAAACCTTCCAGGATATGCAGGCGCTTAAGCACCTTATCCAGTCGGAAGTTCAGGCGGCGGCGCACGGTATCACGGCGGTAGGCCAGCCATTCGGTCAGAATTTCCACCAGTCCTTTCACTTGCGGACGATGATCCAGGCCGATCATATTCATGTTAATGCGGTAACTGCGTTCCAGATCGGTGGTGGCGAACAGGTGATTCATGACCTGATCGAGATCGATACGGTTGGAACGCGGCACCACCACCAGGCGGGTCGGGTTTTCGTGATCGGATTCGTCACGAAGATCTTCGACCATCGGCAGTTTTTTAGCCCGCATCTGGCTGGCGATTTGCTCCAGCACTTTCGCGCCAGACACCTGATGCGGCAACGCGGTGATCACCGCACTGCCGTCTTCTTTATGCCAGACCGCACGCATGCGCACCGAGCCTTTGCCCGATTCGTACATTTTGCGGATTTCGCTGCGCGGCGTAATGATTTCGGCTTCGGTCGGGAAATCCGGACCCTGCACAAATTCCAGCAGGTCATCCAGCGAGCTACCCGGTTTTTCCAGCAGCGCCACTGCCGCGGCCGCCACTTCCCGGATGTTGTGCGGCGGAATGTCCGTCGCCATCCCCACGGCAATGCCGGTGGTGCCGTTCAGCAAAATGTTCGGCAGACGCGCAGGCAGCATTTTCGGCTCCTGCATGGTGCCGTCAAAGTTCGGGACATAATCCACCGTACCCTGACCCAGCTCACGCAGCAGCACTTCTGCATATTTAGACAGACGTGATTCGGTATAACGCATCGCCGCGAAGGATTTCGGGTCATCCGGCGCACCCCAGTTACCCTGCCCGTCAACCAGCGGATAACGGTAGGAGAACGGCTGAGCCATCAGCACCATCGCTTCATAACAGGCGCTGTCGCCGTGCGGATGGTATTTACCCAGCACGTCACCCACCGTACGGGCGGATTTTTTAAATTTGGCGTTATTACTCAGGCCCAGCTCGGACATCGCGTAAATAATACGGCGTTGCACCGGCTTGAGGCCGTCACCGATAAACGGCAGCGCGCGGTCCATGATGACGTACATGGAATAGTTGAGATAGGCGTTCTCAGTAAACGTGTGCAGTGCTAAACGCTCTGTTCCGTCATGAGTCATTTCGCTCATTGATGTTTAATCCTCAGACCCGTGGCGTTATCGTTTTGGAAATTAAGGAAGCTTGCCGCGCGGGCACGCAAAGGCACCCGCCGCGAGGCAATGATGTCCGCGATAGTACATCATCTGCCGTATTGCTGTCACAGTTGCTGTGTTTATGCGTTGTTTTTAAGCAATTACCGGACAGGCATCGCGCTCATTTGTCAGCTAAATCGGTCAATTATTGCATCTGCGTCAATAGTCTTGTGCGCAATATCACATTTTTTCGCGATACAGGGTTGGGTACACTGTGTGGTAACAGCCTGAAGGCCAGAATTCAATTTAAGGAAAACTCCATGAGCAACATCCTGATCATCAATGCCGGTAAAACCTTTGCCCACTCAAAAGGCGCGCTGAACAACAGCCTGACCGACGTCGCCACCAGCTTTCTGCGCGATAAAGGCCATGACGTGCGCGTCACTGTGCTGGAAGAGGGTTACGACGTGCAAACCGAAATCGAGAACTATCTGTGGGCCGACGCCATCATTTATCAGCAACCGGGCTGGTGGATGGGCATGCCGTGGACGCTGAAAAAATACATCGATGAAGTCTTCACCGAAGGCCACGGTAAACTGTACGCCAGCGATGGCCGTACCCGTTCTGATGCCGCGAAAAAATACGGTTCCGGCGGCCTGTTACAGGGCAAATGCTACATGCTTTCCGTCACCTGGAACGCACCGCTGGAAGCGTTCGAAGATAAAGAACAGTTCTTCCACGGCGTGGGCGTTGACGGCGTGTACCTGGCGCAGCATAAAGCCAACCAGTTCATCGGCCTGGACACCCTGCCGACGTTCATGTGTAACGATGTGATCAAGCAACCTGACGTCGAAGGTGATTTCGCCCGTTATCGTGCACACCTTGAAAATGTGTTCGGTCAGGCCTAAGGTAAAAAGTCATTCGTGTAATGAGGTAGTTATGATCACTGTTATCGCCGAAATCAAAGTAAAACCGGGCCGTCGTGAGTCGGTTATGGAAAAGATTACCGCGCTGTTGCCCAGCGTTCTCGAAGAGAAAGGCTGCCATCGCTATGAGCCTTACATTGATTTCAACGGCCAGATCCCATGGCGTAAAACCGTACCTGATTCCATTTTCATGCTGGAAGACTGGGAAAGCCTGGCGCATCTTGAAGCGCATCAGCAGGCAGCGCACATGGACAAACACCGCGAAAACATTAAAGCCGACGTGCTGGATGTAGTGATCCATATTATCGAAAAAGCGTAATCGTAAGATCTGCGCGGATCAGAAAACAAAAATGCCGGAGCTGCAAAGCGTCCGGCATTTTTTTTGGAACATGCTGAGGGATCAGACGTCCAGTTCGGCTGTATCGCCTTTTTCCTGCAACCAGTTACGGCGATCTTCCGACCGTTTTTTCGCCAGCAGCATATCCATCATGCGCAGCGTCTGGTCGATATCATTTTCGTCGATGGTCAACTGAACCAGACGACGGGTATTAGGATCGAGCGTGGTTTCGCGCAACTGCAACGGGTTCATCTCACCCAGCCCTTTAAAGCGCTGTACGTTCGGTTTGCCTTTTTTGCGTTTCAGTTGATCCAGCACACCCTCTTTTTCCTGCTCGTCCAGCGCATAGAACACTTCTTTGCCCAGATCGATACGATAAAGAGGCGGCATGGCGACATACACGTGACCGCCGCGAACCAGTGAACGGAAATGGCGGACAAACAGCGCACAAAGCAGCGTGGCGATGTGTAAACCGTCGGAGTCCGCATCCGCAAGAATACAGACTTTGCCGTAGCGCAGTTGTGAGAGGTCTTCACTGTCGGGATCAATACCGATCGCCACGGAAATATCGTGCACTTCCTGAGACGCCAGCACTTCGTCAGAAGAGACTTCCCATGTATTTAAGATCTTACCTTTGAGCGGCATGATCGCCTGGTATTCGCGATCGCGCGCCTGTTTGGCAGAACCACCTGCGGAATCCCCTTCCACCAGGAACAGTTCGGTCATGTTCAGGTCTTGCGACGTACAGTCCGCCAGTTTGCCCGGCAGCGCAGGGCCGCTGGTGAGTTTCTTACGCACCACTTTTTTCGCGGCACGCAAACGACGCTGCGCACTGGAAATACACAGTTCCGCCAGCTGTTCTGCTGCGTGCACGTTCTGATTCAGCCACAGGCTGAAAGCATCTTTCACCACACCGGAAACGAATGCTGCGCACTGCCGCGAGGAGAGGCGCTCTTTGGTCTGACCGGCGAATTGCGGATCCTGCATTTTTACCGACAGCACATAGGCACAGCGCTCCCAGATATCTTCCGCCGAGAGTTTGACGCCGCGCGGCAAAATATTGCGGAATTCGCAAAACTCACGCATTGCATCCAGCAGGCCCTGACGCAGTCCGTTAACATGCGTCCCGCCCTGCATCGTGGGGATCAGGTTAACGTAGCTTTCCGTCAGCAGCTCACCGCCTTCAGGCAGCCACAGCAGCGCCCAGTCTACCGCTTCGATATCACCGGCAAAGGCCCCGACAAAGGCTTTTTCAGGCAACGTGATCAGGCCGTTTACCGCTTCCATCAGGTAGTCGGTCAGCCCGTCTTCGTAACACCAGCGTTGCTCGGTGTTATTCAC
Source organism: Rahnella sp. Larv3_ips (assembly GCF_003697865.1). Taxonomy (NCBI): domain Bacteria; kingdom Pseudomonadati; phylum Pseudomonadota; class Gammaproteobacteria; order Enterobacterales; family Yersiniaceae; genus Rahnella; species Rahnella sp. Larv3_ips. The sequence goes on from NZ_MJIB01000011.1 coordinate 159,223, forward strand.
CTTGTCTTTGAAAATGATTTCAACGCCAGGGCACAGTACGGCTTTGGCTTTCAGCAAATGGCTGAGGCGGCTGACCGAAAAACGCGGGCTGTCGAAGAAACTGACGTCTGGCCAGAAATGTACGCTGGTGCCGGTATTGCGTTTGCCGCAGGTACCGGTAACGTGCAAATCCTGCACTTTATCGCCATTTTCGAACGCCATCTCATACACTTCGCCGCCGCGTTTTACCGCCACTTCGACACGTTTAGATAAGGCGTTAACCACTGAGATCCCCACGCCATGCAGGCCGCCGGAGAACTGGTAGTTCTTGTTGGAGAATTTACCGCCTGCGTGCAGACGGCAGAAAATCAGTTCGACTGCGGGCACGCCCTCTTCGGCGTGGATATCCACCGGCATGCCGCGGCCATCATCGATGACTTCCAGCGACTGGTCTTCATGAAGGATCACTTCGATGCGTTTGGCGTGGCCGGCTAATGCCTCATCCACGCTGTTATCAATAACTTCCTGGCCGAGGTGGTTTGGCCGGGTGGTATCAGTGTACATGCCCGGACGGCGGCGCACCGGTTCGAGTCCGCTGAGGACCTCTATGGAATCCGCGTTATAAGTAGATTGGCTCATCGTTGATTATTCGTGGCTCATAGGTTTGTGGGCTAACGATACAGTATGTGGGCGGGAGGAAAGCACTGGCAGCGCGCAGACGCCAAAAATCCGGGGAAAACGTCACCCTGCGATATTAGTCTGCGGCCAGTTCGAGGAAATCGACAATCGGCGAAAAATAGCGTTCAAAGCCGACAAATGCATGATTTCCCTCGGGTTCGACCGTCTGGCGACAGGTGGTGTAATAGGCCACAGCCTGACGGTAATCGAGAACTTCATCGCCCGTTTGCTGTAATAACCAGAGTAAATCCGGTGACTCCAGCGGTTCGATCTGCATCACTTTCAGATCGTAAACGTGGCGTGACTCTAACACATATTGTTGGCCGGTGTAGGGGTTCTCATTTTGCCCGAGAAAGTCGATCAGCAGCTCATAAGGCTTCACCGCCGGGTTCACCACCACCGCGGGGACGGCAAAACACTGCGACAACCAGGTCGCGTAATAGCCGCCGAGCGAGGAGCCGACAATGCCCAGTTTTTTACCGGCATGTTGAATCACCAGTGTTTCCAGTTGTTCTGCCGCTTCGGACGGATACGGCGGAAGCTGGGGGATCACCATCTCGATGGCCGGATGATGTTCCGCCAGCCAGTTTTTCATTAACGTGGCTTTCGCGGAATTAGGCGAACTGTTAAACCCGTGCAGATACAAAAGGGTATTCATTCGTAGCCGTCCGATTCCGTATCGGGATGAAACTCTGTGGATTCAAGACGAAATACCTGCGTCTCAACGCGACCATCCGGATACAAATCCAGATAACGCCAGCCCGGTGCAACGGTATCAATCGTAAAATTGGTGCAGTGAGGTTTGAACTGTACGCAGGTTGATGGCGTGGCGTACAAGCGACGGCCATACCAGTCGAGATCCAGTTCCTGATGAATATGCCCGCACAGCAGCGTATTCACTTTCGGGTAGTTCACCAGTGTATTGGCCAGCATGTGCGCGTTGCGCAGGCTGTGCTGATCGAGCCAGGTACACCCGGAGGGCAACGGATGATGATGTAGCATCAGCAGGGTGTAGCGGTCAGGCCAGGCCTGCAGGCAGCGCTCCATCCACTCCAGCTGATATTCACTCAGCTCACCGTGAGGCACGCCAAATACCTGAGTATCAAGCAGAATGATTTGCCAGTGTTCGCCAACCAGCACGTGCTTCGACGGGATGATCCCGGCTTCGCGCAGGGTGTCAAACATCGCTGGCTGGAAATCATGGTTTCCCGGAAGCCAGACACAAGGCGCAGGCAGTTCACTGATGCCACGGCAAAACTGCTGGTATGCCGCCACCGACTGATCCTGAGCCAAATCCCCCGTCGCGGCGATGATATCGACTTCACGCTGCTGCGCCTTTATAGCGTCCAGCACCGCGCGATAGCTGTTAAACGTATTCACGCCCAACAACGTTTCATCTTCACCGGCAAAAAGATGGGTATCTGTAATCTGTAGAACTCTGACTTTGGCCCCATTTACCAAAGGCAGTTTAAACAGGCTTTCCAAATCGTTTCCCTTGTTATTGAAGTCTGTCTAACAAACCGGAATTGCCATCGCTCCGTGCGCAAGGCAATAACGCAGCCAGTCCGCAAGAAACTGGTTAATTTGATGCTTTTCATCACGCTGATGCAACTTTTTATTAGGATAATCATAACGTGCTTTGAAGCGGAAAATCTGCTGACTTGCACACACTTCAGCCACCATCGCATCATGATAAAGCCGAACCGTCAGCGACGGCAGACTCCAGTAACTGACCGCAGGTGCCGTTTGTTTTATCTCCACCAGAGACGTATAGCGTGTCGATTCGAGGATCGTCAGACGATACTTGGCGCTACTTACCTGATATGTCACTGTTTCGCCGGGCTCATCGGTGCGCGGCATTAAACGTCGCAATTGTGCGAAATTGGTTTCACACAATCTCATCATTTCAGGGAAATCAGGGGTATAGCGCTTAATCATTCGTTGGCCCACTCTTTTCTCAGGGATTCATAGTGCAGTTGCAGCCATTGCAGAGCAATCACTGATGCCGCATTGTCTATCGCTCCTTCTTCCACCCAGCGGTAAGCCTGCTCGCGGCTGACGACGTGTACCCGGATGTCTTCATTCTCTGCTTCCAGACCGTGAATTCCTTCTGCCGTTGTGGCGTCGACTTCACCGACCATAATGGAAAGACGTTCGCTGGTACCGCCGGGGCTGGCTAAATAATTCAGCACCGGTTTGCAACGCTTCACCACAATGTTCGCTTCTTCCAGCGCTTCACGGCGGGCGACTTCTTCTACCGTTTCGCCCTCTTCAATGATACCGGCGACCATCTCCAGAAGCCATGGTGTATCACTGGAATCAATACATGGTATGCGGATCTGCTCGATCAACACCACCTCATCGCGTGACGGATCATAAGGTAATAACACCGCGGCATGCCCGCGTTCAAAAACCTCACGTACAACCTCGCCACTCATCTCGCCATTAAACAAACGATGGCGAAACCGATATGCAATAATAGAAAAAAAACCTTTATATCGTGGCTCACGTGCAATAATTTCTACATCATCTTTGCCGAAACTTACCGGTGAACCTTTAAATGAAGACATGGAGCGTTCTCCTTTAATGCCTCATAAAGGTAATTTATCGCCTTTTGAGGTCAATTTGATGAAAATGCGTTAATAATAATCAAGGTTGTTTGTGATAGATTTAGGCTCATTCCGCGGGTAAGGCACGTTAAGCCAACCTACCCGCTAGCCTGTCTCTGCTAGAATCCGCGTCTATTCGATTATTTGACTGCGTCACCATACATAACAACATTGCTGCACAACAAGGAATGCAAATGAAGAAACTGCTCCCCCTTCTCATCGGACTCAGCCTGGGCGGCTTTAGTACGATAAGCCAGGCCGAAAACCTGATGCAGGTCTATCAGCAGGCCAGGACGAGTAACCCCGACCTGCGTAAATCAGCTGCTGACCGGGATGCCGCATTCGAAAAAATTAACGAAAGCCGCAGTCCTTTATTACCGCAACTCGGTTTGGGTGCGGATTATGGTTATACCAATGGTTACCGCGATGCGAATGGCGTAAACAGCAATGTTGGCAGCGCCAGCCTGCAATTAACGCAGACCCTTTTTGATATGTCAAAATGGCGCGCCCTGACGTTGCAGGAAAAAAGTGCCGGGATTCAGGATGTGTCTTATCAGACGGATCAACAATCTTTGATCCTTAATTCTGCGACAGCCTATTTTAATGTATTGAGTGCGATCGATTCACTCTCTTATACCGAAGCGCAGAAACAGGCTATTTACCGTCAGTTAGATCAAACCACTCAGCGTTTTAACGTGGGCCTGGTTGCCATCACTGACGTGCAGAACGCCCGTTCACAATACGACACCGTGCTGGCGAATGAAGTTACCGCACGCAACAACCTGGATAATGCGCTGGAATCCCTGCGTCAGGTGACCGGGACTTATTACCCGCAGCTGTCTTCTCTCAACGTTGACAATTTCAACACCACGCGCCCGCAACCGGTCGCCACGCTGTTGAAAGAAGCCGAAAGCCGTAACCTGAGCTTGCTGTCAGCACGTCTGTCACAAGACCTGGCTCGCGAGCAAATCCGTTATGCTGAAACCGGCCATATGCCAACGGTGGATCTGACCGCCTCTACCGGCATCAGCAACACCAAATACAACGGCGACAAAACCGGTGGCGCTTCAAGCTATCAGGATGCCGACGCTGGCCAGAATAAAATTGGCCTGAGCTTCTCTCTGCCACTGTACAGCGGCGGTTCTGTCACGTCTCAGGTGAAACAGGCTCAGTACAACTTCGTGGGTGCAAGCGAACAGCTTGAAAGCGCACACCGCAGCGTGGTTCAAACCGTTCGTTCCTCCTTCAACAACATCTCTGCCTCTATCAGCAGCATCAACGCTTATAAACAAGCCGTTGTTTCTGCTCAGAGTTCTTTAGATGCAATGGAAGCCGGTTACCAGGTCGGTACCCGAACTATCGTTGATGTGCTCGATGCCACCACCACGCTGTACAACGCCAAGCAACAGCTTTCCAGCGCGCGTTATACCTATCTGATTAACCAGCTGAACATCAAGTCAGCGCTGGGTACACTGAACGAAAGTGACCTGCTGGCACTCAATGGTGCGCTGGGTAAACCGGTACCTACGGCGCCGGATCAGGTTGCGCCTGAAACGCCAAATCAGGATGCGGCGGCTGACGGCTATAACAGTGACGGCACGCAGGCAACTGCACCACGCACTGAAAGAGCCAGCGCAACCACCACAGCGCCAGTTGCGCAGAAAAGCAGAAATCCTTTCCAAAACTGAGTCTGAAAGACACCGTTTTGTAGAGCGAAATCCCCTGAGGCAGCCTGAAAAGGCTGCTTTTTTTTGTCTCCGTCACGTCCCTCTGTAAAGTCTGGTAACAATTGGCTTTCGCTGCTTTAACAATAACCCGCTTTCCCCTATCCTTAAACCCTACTGGGAAAGGGCGAAAAAGCCCTGTGAATGGGATAAGAACGATGAAACGGACACAACACGTCAACCTGGCAACCTTCCGAAAATCCTGGCGCAGCTCTCGAATGACGCCTGTCGCACTGGCTGTCAGCGCCGTATTTATGCTGGCTGGCTGTGAAAAAACCGACGAAACGGTTTCTTTGTATCAGAACGCGGATGACTGCTCCAAAGCGAATCCGTCCGGCAGCGCGCAGTGTGTCGCAGCTTATGATGCCGCGAAAAAAGACGCCGAAAAAACCGCCCCGAAATACGCCAGCCGCGAAGACTGTATTGCCGAATTCGGCGAAGGTCAGTGCACACAAACGCCGGCACAGGCTGGTGTGGCTTCTGCCGAAGGCCAGAGCAGTGGCAGCATGTGGATGCCACTGATGGCAGGCTACATGATGGGCCGTATGATGAGTGGTGGCGCGTATGCACAGCAGCCACTCTTCAGTTCTAAAAATCCGGCAAGCCCGGCGAACGGTAAATTCGTTGATGCAACCGGTAAAAACTACGGTCCTGCAACGGCTGGCGGCCGAACCATGAACGTGCCTAAAACCGCGATGGCGCCGAAACCAGCTGTGACTAAAACCATCACCCGTGGCGG
>NZ_MJIB01000011.1:165152-193808 GCF_003697865.1 Rahnella sp. Larv3_ips
GATGAAACGTTTACCTGTTACCGAGCGCCCGGACTGGCGCGAAAAAGCCACCGAGTTTGGCTTCAATTTTCACACCATGTATGGCGAGCCTTACTGGTGTGAAGATGCCTATTATCAGTTCACGCTGGCGCAAATCGAAGAGATTGAAGATGCCACCGCTGACATCCATCAGATGTGTTTGAAAGTGGTCGAACGCGTGGTGGGCGACGATGCGCTGATGGCGAAGTTTCAGATCCCAAAACACGTCTGGGAATTTGTTCGCCATTCCTGGCGGACGAATCAGCCTTCGCTGTATTCGCGTCTGGATCTGGCCTATGACGGCATCAATCCACCTAAGCTCCTGGAAAATAACGCCGATACACCAACGTCCTTGTATGAGGCAGCGTTCTTTCAGTGGCTTTGGCTTGAAGATCAGATCGCGGCGGGCAATTTGCCGCAGGACGCGGATCAGTACAACAGTCTGCAGGAAAAACTGATCGCACGGTTTGCCGAGCTGAAAAATCAGCATGGTTTCTCACTCTTACACATCGCCTGCTGTCAGGACACGGAAGAAGATCGCGGCACGGTGCAATATCTGCAGGATTGTGCGCTGGAAGCGGAACTGGCGAGCGAGTTTCTGTATATCGAAGAGATCGGCCTGGGCGAGCGCGGGCAATTTACCGATCCGCAGGATCAGGTGATTTCCAATCTGTTTAAGCTTTATCCGTGGGAATTTATGTTCCGCGAGATCTTCGCCACGAAACTGGAAGATGCCGGTGTACGCTGGCTGGAACCCGCCTGGAAAGCCATTCTTTCCAACAAAGCATTACTGCCGTTGCTGTGGGAAATGTTCCCGGATCACCCGAATCTGTTACCGGCGTATTTTGCCGAAGACCCGCATCCTGAACTGGATCACTACGTGGTGAAACCGCTGTTTTCACGCGAAGGGGCTAATATCAAGGTCATCGAGAAAGGTCAGGAAGTGGCCCGTGTCGAGGGGCCGTATGGCGCGGAAGGGATGATTGTGCAGCAGTTCCACCCGCTGCCGGTGTTTGAAGGCAGTTACACATTGATTGGCAGCTGGCTGGTCAATGATCAGCCTTGCGGGATCGGCATCCGTGAAGATAAAGCGCTGATCACTCAGGATCTGTCACGTTTCTATCCGCATACCATCGTCGGATAAAAAAACTAAAAAGGGATAATGTGATCTTTCATTATCCCTTTTATTCACCGAATTAACCTGCCTGAACGGACAACATCGACAACGATCCCATGACGATCCCGTCGGTTGGCTGCGTGATCGGCTCTTCACCGTTCCATGCCCCTAAAATATATAACAATGGCAAATAGTGATCCGGTGACGGATTCGATAACGCCCCCCCTTCATGATCCATAAAGTTCACCAGAGGATGATCCTTCGCCTCACCCTTCCAGCTCAGATTATCTTTCACAAAGTTCTCGAAAGAAGTCGCCCACGGATAAGGCTCGCCCTTTCCGTCCCATTTCACCATGCGCAGGTTATGGACCACGTTCCCGCTGGCGACGATCATCACCCCCTCGTCACGCAGAACCGCAAGTTTTTTACCCAGCTCATAGTGATATTCCGGCGGTTGGGTTCCGTCGATGCTCAACTGGATCACCGGAATATCGGCCTGCGGATACATCTTGATCAACACACCCCAGGTTCCGTGGTCGAAGCCCCATTCACTGGTATCAGACAGAACATTTATCGGGCTGAGCAATTCCTGGACGCGGTTTGCCAGTGCCGGTGAGCCCGGAGCAGGATAACGTTTGTCGAACAGCGCCTGCGGAAAACCACCAAAATCGTGAATGGTGCGCGGGTTTTCCATTGCCGTCACGGCGGTTCCACGGGTAAACCAGTGTGCAGATACCGCCAGAATCGCCTTTGGTTTCGGCAGTGATTCGCCCAGCGCATGCCAGGCACGGGTATACGTATTATCTTCCAGCACGTTCATCGGGCTGCCGTGACCTAAGAAAAGTGCGGGCATACGTTGAGTCGTCATCATGAATTCCTTACCGCAAATGAAAGAGAGCGGGTGGTGAACCACCTTCCGCGTAATGCCAATACGGTACTCTTTTTGACTGGCGGTGACAGCCGGATAACGGTGAAGGAGATGTTCAATAAATTTGAACGGAAAAATCAAAGGCGATGTGCAGACATGACGTTAAAAAAAGCGATAAAGACAAAATTCGGCAATAAAAAGCAAAAAGGCCGCATAAGCGGCCTTCGAACGGGAATAACGCTCTGTCAGCTTGCCTGACGGGTCTGCGCCTGACGATATTCCACCAGGTCCGCGATCGTAACAACGGGCATATTATGTTGTTTCGCAAAGACAATGGCTTCAGGCGCATGCGCCATGCTGCCGTCATCGTTGGTCAGCTCACACAGCACGCCGAAAGGTTTAAGCCCGGCCAGTGTCACCAGATCGATAGACGCTTCGGTATGGCCGCCACGGGTCAGCACACCGCCAGCCTGCGCGCGCAGCGGGAAGATATGCCCCGGACGGCTCAGGTCGGAAGGTTTCGCGCCATCTTTGATGGCGGTGCGAATGGTGGTGATGCGGTCAGCGGCAGAAACACCGGTCGTCACGCCTTCAGCTGCTTCAATGGTCACGGTAAAAGGTGTCTGGAACTGGCTGGAGTTGTTCTCCACCATCATCGGCAGATCGAGCTTTTTACGGCTGTCTTCGTTCATGGTGAGGCACACAATCCCGCTGCCGTGACGAATGGTCAGCGCCATTTGTGCAACGGTCATGTTTTCAGCGGCAAAGATTAAATCGCCTTCGTTTTCACGATCTTCGTCATCCAGTACCATCACACCAACGCCGTTACGAATAGCGTCAATAGCACGCTCAACGCGTTCAGCGGGTGTACCGAATTCGGAAAGTAGGGTCTGATTCATGGTAAAAATAACCTCATGTTCTGTATGTGGATTACCAGAATCAGGGCGTCTTGAGGAGGCTAGCTGCAGCGGCCTGATGGCGTGCTACAGTTATAAAAAATAACGCAGCGGACAAAGCTTGTCCGGCTTGAATCGTTACTCTCTCCCATCCGGACTTTAACCGTCGGCCCCGGAATTACACCGGATCTGCTGACCTCTAACCCCGAAGGATTGAGCGCTCGCGGGCTTCCACGTGGAAGGATTTATGGCCTTCCGGTACGCTGTGGTTTACCGCCGGTGGGGACTTTCACCCCGCCCTGAGAATAAGCAAACCAACTATAACGCCAATAAATGACCAGAGCAATCCTGCGGTTTGGCCAATTAGTGCCCCGAAAGGTTTATAGAAACGTCATCAGCGATTACACTAGTCAAAAGCATCTCCTTCGAGAAAAGGAAATAATATGATTGACCCGAAAAAAATTGAACAAATCGCCCGCCAGGTTCACGAATCCCTGCCAAAAGGGTTCCGCGAGTTTGGTGAGGATGCCGAAAAGAAAATCCGCCAGGTATTGCAGGCTCAGTTCAGCCGCATGGATTTAGTCAATCGCGAAGAGTTTGACGTACAGACGCAGGTTCTGCTGCGCACCCGCGAAAAACTGGCTGTACTGGAGCAACGTCTGGCCGCGCTGGAAACGAAACTGGCTGACGCAGAGAAACCACAAGATCCGGTCTGATTTTCCGTAAGCCAGAAATGACCAAGGCCTGCACAGCAGGCCTTTTGCTTTTATCACACTCAGAAATTATCGCGTGTGAAGCACTGTTTTCGCGCGGGGCAGCAGCAGCCACAGCGCGGCAAATATGATCAACGCATACGAGGCTTTCCAGCCCACCATCGCCAGCAATCCGCAACACAGCACCGCGCCAAGCCGAGCCATCCAGATCGAACGCCCTTTCAGGATCCGCGAGCCCGCCAGCATGCACAATAAATAGATCAGGATGAAGATCCCGTTGGCATAAGTGATCAGCGCATCGAGCGGCAAATGGAGCCAGTAAATCAGCAAGGTAAACAGCACGCAGCAGCCGACCACCAGATTGAGTGCCGCCACCGGCACGCGCTGAGCCGAAAGTTGTGCCAGCTTGCTCTGCGGTTTCAGTTGCGCCTGTGACCACACCAGCCGGGCGAAGCTTTGAGTATAAATATTGACGCTGGCGAAGCACGCCAGATAGCCAATAATGCAGGCCACCCACAACGCTTTCTGCCCGAACAATTGCACCACGATGCCCGGCAACGACGCGCCCGCTTCCCGCCCCTCACCCCAGGCGTGGAATTTCAGCACCGCCACGGTACATCCCCAGTAGACCGCGCCGGCGACCAGCATCCCGATGAGTAATGCGCGCGGAAAATCGCGTTCCGGATGACGAAACTCCGTCGCCAGATGGGCAAAAGCTTCCAGGCCGACGAAGCACCAGAACATCACGGCCAGCGCGTCAAACAGGTTCGATGGCGAGATATCGCGAATGGCGGGCAGCGGAATTTGCGGCAATGAAATATCCCCTTTCCACCAGATTGCAACAACCAGCGCGATCACCAGCGCTGCAATCAGCGTCTGAATATTGGCGCTGGAACCGGCGCTGCGCGTGCCGAGGAACCAGATGACCAGCAGTGTGCCAAGCTGGACAAGCAGCAGATTTTCACTGCTCCAGCCAAATGCTGCCTGCCAGAAGCCAGCGGCGATGTGCAGCGCGGCAGGCAAACCGACCGGGATCACCGACAAAAAGAGCCAGCCGGTGACCCTCGCCATGTGGGGCCCAAAGGCTTTGCCAACGAAATGTGCCGCACCGCCTGCGCTGGGGAAATGTCGTCCGAGCGCGGCAAAACCAATGGCAATGGGAAACACCAGCAGGATCAGCACCGGCCATGCCCACAGGCTGTCATTTTGCGCCAGCTGTGCCGCCAGCGCGGGCACGGCGAAAACACCGGTACCCAGTAACGAGGTGGAAAGCAACCCGACGCCCTGCGCCAGACTTAATTCCTGTTTTAATCCGCTCACAACTGAGTCATTTCCTTTTGGCGTCTGTAATTCAAAAGCTAAAAAAAAGGGCTTATCACATAAGCCCTTCGGTCAGCGTGTGGATGACAGGATCACTCCTGTGATTTGATCTGATTGATGATTTTGGTGGTCGATAATCCGTCTTCAAAATTCAGCACGCGGACTTCGCCGCCGTTAGCCCAGACTTCTTCACTGCCGGCAATCTGCTCCGGTTTATAATCGCCGCCTTTGACCAGCAGATCCGGCAAGATCCCGGCAATCAAACGCTGTGGGGTGTCTTCTTCAAACGCCACAACCCAGTCCACTGCGCCCAGCGCGCCCAGCACGATCATGCGGTTTTGCAGCGCATTCACCGGACGGGTTTCCCCTTTCAGACGTTTGGTGGACGCATCGCTGTTCACCGCGACGATCAGACGATCGCCCAGCTTGCGCGCGTTCGCCAGATAGGAAACGTGGCCGGCATGCAGGATGTCAAAAATGCCGTTGGTCATCACCACTTTCTCGCCGCGCTGACGCGCCATGGCCACAGCGGCTTTCAGTTGCTCTTCAGTCATCACGCCGAAACCGACGTCAGAACGGCCACCAATAGCATTTTCCAGTTCGACCGGAGATACAGTTGATGTTCCGAGTTTACCCACCACCACGCCTGCCGCAGCGTTAGCCAGGAAACAGGATTCTTCCAGCGTATTGCCTGCCGCCAGCGCCGCAGCCAGCGTACCAATGACGGTGTCACCGGCGCCGGTCACGTCATACACTTCCTGCGCCTGCGTAGGCATATGGAAAGGTGCTTTGCCCGGCTGCAACAACGTCATACCGTGCTCAGACCGCGTGACCAGTAATGCGGAAAGCTCGAAACTGGCGATAAGTTGCATACCGCGCGTGACGATTTCTTCTTCGTTTTTGCAGCGACCGACGACCGCTTCAAATTCAGACAGGTTTGGCGTCAGCAGCGTGGCACCGCGATAACGCTCAAAATCAGATCCTTTAGGATCGACCAGTACCGGCACACCGGCTTTTCGCGCCAGCTGAATCATCTTCTGCACTTCTGTCAGTGCGCCTTTGGCATAATCTGACAGCACCAGCGCGCCGCTTTCCGGCAATGCCTGTTCGATTTTAGTCAGCATCGGTTGCAGATCGACGCCTTCAAAACCTTCTTCAAAGTCGAGGCGGATCAGTTGCTGGTTGCGCGACAAAATACGCAGTTTGGTAATGGTGGGGTGCGTCGGTAAGGCGACAAAATCGCAGTGAACCTTCACTTCTGCCAGACGCTCGCCCAGGGCGCGCGCCGCATCGTCCACACCGGTCAGGCCGATCAGACGCGAAGAGGCACCCAGGGATGAAATGTTCATCGCCACGTTAGCCGCGCCGCCGGGACGTTCTTCGATGGTATTCACCTTCACGACCGGTACCGGCGCTTCCGGTGAGATTCGGTTGGTCGGGCCATACCAGTAGCGGTCTAACATTACATCACCGACCACCAGCACACCGGCACGGTGAAAATCAGGCAAAGTCACTTTCATCCCAAGACTCCAAAACAGGTAAAACCAAACAGAGAAAAATAGTGCGCCGGATAATATCACAAGCACCTATTCCCCCACTAAAAACCCTCAGCCGAGCCATTTCGCCCAGCTGGCGCGGATTTGCTCACGTTCTGTCGCAAAACTGCCTGCGGCGACTTTGCTGCCGTGTTCCTGCAGCGCGAGGTGATGGATTTCATCGCGCAGCGTGACGTAAGCCTGCGTCAGATTTCGCGCTTCGTCTTCAGGCATGATGTCATTTTGCGCCATCAGTTCGAAAATGCGGACGTTATCCGACCAGCGTGTCAGTTTCGGCTTCTCATGTGCAAAGCGTAAGACCAGATATTGTGCAATGAATTCAATATCGGTGATGCCACCCGGATCGGCTTTCAGATCAAATTCAGCGGACTTTTTACTGCCGAGGTGGGCATACATTTTTTCCCGCATCTCGCGGACTTCTTTTCGCAGCCCCTCCCCCTCACGCTCGCGGCAGAGAATATCGTGACGCGTGGCGTTGAACTGCTGCGCCAGCTGCGGATCGCCGTACACCACCCGCGCGCGCACCAGCGCCTGATGTTCCCAGGTCCAGGCTTCACTGGCCTGATAATCGGCAAACGCTTCGATGGTGCTGACCAGCATGCCGGAAGCACCGGAAGGACGCAGCCGCGGATCGACTTCATAGAGAATGCCGGAGGCGGTACGCGTACTGAATAAGTGCATAATGCGTTGCGCCAGACGCAGGTAAAACTGACGTCCGTCGATGCTGCGTTCGCCGTCAGTCATCACTTCTGGCGCGCAATCAAGCAGGAAGACCAGATCCAAATCTGAGCTGTAACCCAGCTCCCAGCCGCCCAGTTTTCCATACCCGACCACGGCAAAACCGCGCCCTTCGCGCTGCTGAAGGTGCGCCGGCTGGCCATATTTGACGACCATCTGATCCCATGCCTGCTGCACAACCACGTCCAGAATGGCTTCAGCCAGATAGGTTAAATGGTCGCTCACTTTCATGACCGGCAGTGCGCCGGAAATATCACCGGCGGCGATACGCAGATGTTGTGCCTGCTTGAACTGCCGGACAGCTTCCAGCTGTTGCTCTTCGTCTTCCGTCGGCACACGCATCAGGTACTGACGCAATTCATCACGGTACGCGCCGGGCTCAATCGGATGATACAGGGTGCGGGAATCGAGCAGTTCATCGAGCAACAGCGGGTGTCGCGCCAGCTGTGAGGCGACCATCGGTGAGGCGGCGCACAGCCGGATCAGCTGTTTGAGTGCGCCGGGATACTCCACCAGCAATTCTATATAGGTCGTGCGCGTGACGATGTTCAGCAGCAATTGCATCAGACGTTGCAGGGTGACATCGGCATTTTTATAGGTACACACCTGCGCCAGTAGACGCGGCATCAGCAAATCAAGCTGATCTCGTCCACGCGGTCCGATGGTCCTTTTATCGACATCACGACGGAATTCGGCAATCTGCTGCAGGATATGACGTTGAGCATTGTCATCCAGCAGCGGCACCCACGGCGCCAGCTCGGAAGGCTCCAGCGTATCGATCCACAAACTGCTGAATTGCGACTGCTGCTGATCGTCGTCGGCGTCCGGTGTGTCATCACCAATCAGATCATTAAATACCGCCCGCACGGCCTGCATGTGAGCATTCACGGCATCAAGAAGCTGCGGCCAGTCCTGATAATTCATTCCCCATGCCAGACGCGCCTGATTCAGTTCTTCCGCCGGAAGAGTCTGGGTTTGTTCGTCGGCGATCGCCTGCAACAGGTTTTCCAGACGACGCAGGAACAAATAGCTGCCGCGCAGTTGCAGAACCTGCTCAACGGGCAGCAGTCCAAGTTTTTCCAGCGCCTGCAAGGTCGGCAGCAGGGCACGTTGTTGCAGGGCCGGTTCACGCCCGCCACGGATCAGCTGGAAAACCTGCACGATAAATTCGATTTCGCGGATACCACCGGCACCCAGCTTAATATTATCTTTCAGACCACGGCGACGTACTTCGCGGGCGATCATCCCTTTCATGTTGCGCAGGGACTGGATCACGCTGAAGTCGATATAACGGCGGAACACGAACGGCTTCAGCATCTTGCGCAGTTCCTGGCTGCTGCTGTCTTCCGCGCCGCCCATCAGACGCGCTTTGACCATCGCGTACCGCTCCCAGTCACGTCCTTGTTCCTGGTAGTAATCTTCCAGCGCAGAAAAACTCATCACCAGCGGCCCGCTTTCACCAAACGGACGCAGGCGCATGTCGACCCGGTACACAAAACCGTCGATGGTCGGCTGATCCAGCGCTTTAATCAGGCGCTGCCCGAGACGCACAAAAAACTGCGAATTTTCCAGCTCACGGCGACCACCGCGGGTCTGGCCGTTTTCCGGATACGCAAAAATCAAATCGATATCCGAAGAGAAATTCAGCTCACCGCCACCCAGTTTCCCCATGCCGAGGATCAGCATTCGCTGCGGTTCACCCGCCGCATTCACCGGCGTACCAAACTCGCGACAACAGGCGTCATACAGCCAGTCGCGGGCGCTGACGATCAGTAACTCCGCAAGCTCGCTCAGCTGTTGCAGCGTGTCTTTCGCTTCGCTGGTTTGAGCCGCCTGTGACCAGGCAATGCGGGTGAGTATCCGGCGGCGAAACAGGCGCAGCGCCTTCATTAAACCGGCTTCATCACTGACGCCGGTTAGCGAGGCTTCCAGCCACTGGCGGTAAAACTGCCATTCCTGCGACTGCGGCGGATTTTGTTCGATTTCATGCCACCACTGCGGAAACGCCAGCAGGCTGTCCGTCACGAACTGACTGCTGGTCAGCACCGCCAGCGCAGCCTCGTCGGGAAGGGGCAGATGTTCAGGATGTTCACGCCATTGCTCAAGCAAACTCCGGGCGTGGCTTTGCAAAACAGGGGAAAGTGGCAACATGAAATCAGATTCCTTGCAAAAAAAAACCCGGGCAATGAGCCCAGGCTTATCAGTCAATTAACGTGGCTGGCCGTTTAGCCAGAAGGCATCCATCATCAACGCCTGCGAACGGGCAGAATCCTCCAGCGCCAGTTGCTTCTGGATAATCGCCTGTTGCAGCTCGGTCCAGCCCGACAGATACGCGGCAACGTCACGCTCAGGGTAGGCACCTGACAGCAAATGGAAGGTGATGATCTGACGCTTCAGGCGTGCCAGCTGGTCGCGGTAACCTTCTTCGGTCAGCGGTTGTGCAAAGGCTTCTTTCAGATCGGCAGCGGTACGGCCAAGCATGATGTCGGAGAAGCGTTTGAAAGAACCTTCGAGCTTCTTCGCTGATTTATCATCGATAAACGGCGTCCAGCCCGACGTTATCAGCCATGAGGTGAGCACTAACTTACATTTCAGATAGGCAGCGCTGAAGCAGACTTCCTGCGCATCGGCGGATTTCTGTTCCAGTACAGGCACCAGGTCAGTCAGCAAGGTGCGCAGCTCAGCAGAAGCTTTACGCGGCACCAGCCCGCCAAACAGCACCAGAATCTGACGCACAGTCTCTACGGCCTGCAACACTGCCGGACGCGCCAGTTTATCGCCGCGCGCCCACAGTTCTTCGTGATACTGCCAGTGGTCAAGCGCCAGCTCGAACATGCCTGCCATCGCCTGTTCCACGGTGGCTTTCGGTTTGGCCTGGAAAACCGGCAACGGCTTGATTTCACGTACCGGATTGCCTTTCGCCAGATGGTAACCGCGCGCTGCTTTGCTGAACCCGCCCTGACGTAAACCGCCGTGCTCAGCGATTTCTGCGGCCAGCGCCAGTAAATCTGCGGTGTTGCCTTTTTTCAGCTCGAGTTCGATTTCAGACAGCGGCTCAGACAATTCACCCGCCACCACCTCGCCCAAATCAAGACCCAGTTCGATCTCGCTTTCGCCGTAAGTGATCACCCACTTCTCACGGGTGAAATCCGTGCGGAACAAGGGTGCCAGCGTTTTTTGCAGCGCCGCTACCTTGCAGCCTTCCGGCCAGATATCTTTCGGGAATGCGCTGAGCTTAAGCACCGGCTTTTTCAGCTCAACGTTATACTCCGGCCGCTGGTGTAAACCGCCCACCACTTTGCCGCCAGTTTTAAGGGTCATTTCATACTGATCGTCGAAACCGCGGATACGCAAGCCAATGTCGTGCGAACGTAAATAGTTTTCCGCAGTCTCAAAATAGATGTTGGTGAGTTTCGAAGGCGCGGTGTGCTCAGTGGTAAAACGAGCAAGTTGCGCGGGTAACTCGGCAATGGTGGCCGGGGTGGCGATAAATTTTAATTCTATTTCTACGGTCATAAGGGTCTTCACACCGATTCTTTGCTGCCAAAAGGGATAAATGCGTCTGTCCAATTCTATCATAAGCACTGCGCGCAAGCCGCATGTTGCGGGATTGTAAGATAGTTCTCATTCCGGTTTATGCATTGCGTCGTCACACTGTTGCCCTTACTATCGGTCACCAAATTAATGCGATCGCTAATAACTGCGGTTGCCAGAAGACGTATCCCGATAAGACGGATCCACACTTCACGTTCCCTAAATTCACAAAGAAACGATGAAATAATGCATAAATTACGCCTGATTGGTTTCGCTTTGCTTGGCTTAAGCATCACTTGGGGCGCTCATGCCGATGAGAAGCGCTACATTTCCGACGATTTGATTACTTATATCCACAGTGGTCCGGGTAATCAGTATCGCATTGTTGGCACGCTGAATGCCGGTGATGAAGTCACCTTACGCAGCGTCAATGACAGCACTAAGTACGGTGAAATCATTGACTCAAAAGGGAAAACCGCCTGGATCCCTCTCGATCAGTTAAGCAATCTGCCGAGCATTCGCACCCGCGTACCTGATCTCGAAAATCAGGTGAAAACGCTGACGGACAAGCTGACGAATATCGATTCCAGCTGGAACCAGCGTACTGCGGAAATGCAGAGCAAAGTGGCTTCCAGTGACAGCATTATCAACGCCCTGAAGAAAGAAAATCAGGAGTTGAAAAACCAGAAGATCATCGCCGAGAAGAAAGTTAACGCGGTGAATGTTCAGCTCGACGACAAGCAACGCACCATCATTTTACAGTGGTTCATGTACGGTGGCGGTGTGGCGGGCGTAGGTTTGGTTCTGGGTCTGCTGTTGCCGCACCTGATCCCGCGCCGCAAGAAAAAAGATCGCTGGATGAGCTGACAGGCTAAGGCCTTCACAGGTTCCTGTTCAGAGTTAACGCTAAGGCACTTCGGTGCCTTTTCTTGTTTCCATTATCCGGCAAACAAACAGCACTTACTGGCGATGATGAAGACCAGGTTTGCTATGATAACGTCAGAGTCCCTTCTTTATTTTCAGCGCCGAGATGTGCTGAATTGACCTTACTTCAGGAGTTATCGCGTGGAGATTTACCTGGTTGGCGGCGCAGTCCGAGACAGTTTATTAAACCTGCCTGTGTCTGAACACGATTGGGTGGTCGTAGGCGCTACGCCTGAATACATGCTTGAAAACGGTTATCAGCAGGTCGGTAAAGATTTTCCGGTCTTCCTGCATCCGGTCAGCCGCGATGAATACGCACTGGCGAGAACGGAACGTAAATCAGGTGCTGGTTACAACGGATTTACCTGCTACGCCGCGCCGGACGTGACGCTGGAACAGGATCTGATGCGTCGGGATCTGACCATCAATGCCATCGCCAAAAGCAAAGAAGGCGAACTTATCGATCCTTACCACGGCCAGCGTGATATCGGGCTGCGTTTGTTGCGCCACGTTTCCGACGCTTTCGGCGAAGATCCGCTGCGTGTTCTGCGCGTTGCCCGCTTTGCCGCCCGCTTTGCGCATTTGGGTTTTACGGTTGCCCCGGAAACCCGCACGCTGATGCAGCAGATGGCAGAAAGCGGCGAACTGGAAGCCCTGACGCCTGAACGTGTGTGGAAGGAGACGGAGAAAGCGTTACAGACGCAGGATCCGCAGGTGTTTTTCCAGGTGCTGCGCGACTGCGGCGCCCTGAAAGTCCTGTTCCCGGAAATTGACGCGCTGTTTGGCGTACCCGCGCCGGAGAAATGGCACCCGGAAATCGATACCGGCATACATACCCTGATGACGCTGAAAATAGCCAGCCAGCTGACGCCAGATGTTGATGTGCGTTTTTCGGCGCTTTGCCATGATTTGGGCAAAGCCCTGACACCGCCGCAATTCTGGCCAGCCCATCACGGCCACGGCCCGGCGGGCGTGAAACTGGTGGAGAACCTCTGCCAGCGGCTGAAAATTCCGACGCATATTCGTGATCTGGCGAAGCTGGTGGCAGAGTTCCACGATCTCATCCATACCGTGAATAAATTGCGCCCGGAAACCCTGTTAAAACTGTTTGATACCATCGATGTCTGGCGTAAACCGCAGCGTCTTGAGCAAATGATCATGACCAGTGAAGCCGATGCTCGCGGGCGTACAACCTTTGAAAACAATCCCTATCCGCAGGGAGATTACCTGCGTGAAGCCTTTAACATCGCGAGCAGTATTTCGAATAAAGAAGTGCTCGATGACGGTTTTCAGGGGATAGAAATCCGCGATGAGCTGAAAAAGCGACGGACGCAGATTCTGGCACAATGGAAAGCCGCGCAGGAACCCGCAATCTGATCTTCCGTTGTGGCGGAAAACGCATGAAAAAAAGCCCCGGACACTGTCACGGGGCTTTTTTATATTCGCTGAAATCAGGCAATAAAGACGAAGTAAACCGCCAGTGCCACGAAGAAGCGGTAGATCGCGAACGGAATAAACGAGATGCGCTTGATCACGGCCAGGAAGGTTTTGATCGCAAACAGCGCGACGATAAACGCCGTCACAAAGCCAGTGGCGAACATCGGCAAATCGGCCATGCTCAGGAATCCATAGCTTTTATACACATCCAGCACCGTGGCGCCCAGCATCATCGGCACGGCCAACAGGAAGGAGAATTCGGACGCGGCAAAACGGCTGACGCCGAGTAACATCCCGCCACCAATGGTCGCTCCCGAACGGGAGAACCCCGGCCACAACGCCAGACACTGGAACACACCGATCAAAAATGCCTGTGCGTAAGTCATGTCATCCAGCCCTTCAGCACGCGGCTTCTTCGGCTTGAACAATTCGGCGGCAATCAGTAAAAAGCCCCCGACGACCAGCGCATACATCACATTTTTAGGTTCAAACAACGATTTGATCTGCGAGTGCAACAACAACCCCAGCACTGTCGCCGGGATCATGCCCAGAAGGATATGCAGCAGATTCAGACGGCGGGTTCCTGTGCCTTCGTGAACCGGTGGCTTACCAAAGTGCAGACCAATCATGCCGAACAGGCGACGCCAGAACATCACCACCACGGCCAGAATAGAACCCAGCTGGATGATCACTTCGAATGATTTCGCTTTATCCCCGGTGAACCCTAAAAGATTACCCACAATGATCATATGCCCGGTGGAGGAAACCGGTAAAAACTCGGTCAGCCCTTCCACCACTCCCATAATAACGGCAACCAGCAAAGAATGACTTTCAGCAATCATTAGCTTACCCAACCCCATCAGATACCCGCTTGCGGGAAAATATGCTGCACAGCAGACAATAAAAAAGCGACATCGTACTGAGCCGCTTCAATCAGCAGAGGCCTGTGAACCGGCATCTACTTTTAACGCTTCTTTATGACAATCAATAGACAAGCAGTTTCTGATTTCTATCCATCACCGGAATTAAAAACGTTGACCGCGCTCGATGATCACCCCAACGTTCGCCGCCTGCGCCACTGCGCCGGGCTTGCTGAGTTTGATCCGCACCCACGGAGAATTAAATCGTTGCAGAAGCAGCGTCGCCACTTCTTCTGCGACACGTTCCACCAGAGCAAAGTTTTGCGAGGAAACATGCGCGATCACGGCTTCACTGACATCCGCGTAGCTTAAACAGTCATTCACATCATCGCTGGAAGCCGACTTGCGGTTATCCCAGGCCATTTCGATATCGAACACCAGTTTCTGTTTAATGGTCTGTTCCCAATCGTAGGCACCAATAGTAGTGATTACATTTAGTTGCTCAATAAATACGATATCCATCACGCGTTTCTCTGTTTTTAGCCAAGCCGGATACCACTTCCAGCAGAAAATGCGTATTATCCATGGATGTTGCGATTAAAACGACCCTTATTAGACGGAACGGCTTTATGAGTGCTACCGCGCTTGGAATGATTATTTTCGCCTACCTTTGCGGCTCGATTTCCAGTGCGATTCTGGTCTGCCGGGTAGCCCGTTTGCCTGATCCACGCACCGCAGGATCCTGTAATCCCGGCGCGACAAATGTGTTGCGGCTGGGCGGACGCCTGGCTGCCGCTGCCGTCCTGATCTTCGACGTGCTCAAGGGTATGCTTCCCGTCTGGCTTGCCTACAGTTTCCACATTCCACCGATGTATCTTGGCCTGACGGCCATTGCGGCCTGCCTCGGTCACATTTACCCGGTCTTCTTCCGCTTTAAAGGTGGCAAGGGCGTGGCGACAGCCTTCGGTGCTATCGCCCCTATCGGCTGGGACCTGACCGGCCTGATGACCGGTACATGGCTGCTGACAGTGCTGCTGAGTGGTTACTCGTCACTTGGCGCCATCGTGAGCGCGCTGATTGCACCATTTTATGTCTGGTGGTTTAAACCCGAATTCACCTTCCCGGTGGCCATGCTTTCATGTCTGATTCTGTTGCGCCATCACGACAATATTCAGCGCCTGTGGCGTGGTCAGGAAGGGAAAATCTGGGATAAGCTGAAAAAGAAACGTAAAGCGGCGAAAGACAATAAAGACGAATAACCCGCATTGCAGACATAAAAAAAACGACCTCATGTGGGTCGTTTTTTTATGGGTTTATACCCCTGTAACGCCTGAATTTGACAGCATCGGTTTGCTCAGACCGGCGGTAATTCAGCCAAAGGCCAGCGCGGGCGAACCGTTACGCCCAGGTCTGGCGTTGCACCGGTTTTCAACCGAACCATACCCGCATAGGCGATCATCGCGCCGTTATCGGTACAAAATTCAGGGCGGGCATAGAAAACTTCGCCACCGCGTTTGGTCATCATCTCGGCTAATTTTGCGCGCAGCGTACGGTTTGCACTGACACCACCGGCCATGACCAGCCGTTTAAAACCGGTCTGTTCCAGCGCGCGTTTACATTTAATCGCCAGCGTATCCACGACGGCATCTTCGAAAGCACGCGCGATATCCGCATGCGTTTGCGCATCGCTGTCATTGCCGCGAATGGTATTCGCCGCAAAAGTTTTCAGGCCCGAGAAGCTGAAATCCAGTCCGGGACGATCGGTCATCGGACGCGGGAACGTAAATCGCCCAGCCACGCCTTCGGACGCCATTTTCGACAAAAGCGGGCCGCCGGGATAATCCAGACCTAACAATTTTGCTGTTTTATCAAACGCTTCGCCTGCCGCATCATCAATGGATTCGCCCAGCAAGGTGTATTCACCGATCCCTGTGACGCTGATTAACTGCGTATGACCGCCAGACACCAGCAGCGCAACGAACGGAAAGTCAGGGGGATTATCTTCCAGCATTGGCGCCAGCAGATGGCCTTCCATGTGATGGACGGGCACTGCGGGCACATTCCAGGCGAATGCCAGAGAGCGGCCAATGGTCGCCCCCACCAGCAACGCGCCGACCAGGCCAGGGCCTGCGGTATACGCGACACCATCAATATCCTGTGCGGTCAGCCCGGCTTCTTTGAGCGCAGCCTGAATCAGAGGTATTGTCTTACGGACGTGATCTCGCGAGGCCAGTTCTGGCACGACGCCGCCGTAATCTGCATGCAGTTTTACCTGACTATACAATTGGTTAGCTAACAAACCGGCTTCGCTGTCATAAACTGCAATTCCGGTTTCATCGCAGGACGTTTCAATACCCAGTACTCGCATCACTCTTTCCGTCATAGTTTCAGGCTAACTTGCGGCGCGCAGTTTAGCACACAAGCACCTGCGGGCGCTGCATCCGCGTGGTCATTCCCGCCAGTTACTTCCCCCCTCAGTATCAATCATCGTTACGGCCAATTAATGTCGAGCAATTTGGGTTGATTGGTATATAATCGGCGCCCGACGCAAAAGCGAGCGCACAATGTTGCAGAAGGGTTGCAGAAAGCACCCGTTTCAATTTGCCGTTATGCTTTACAAGGCGACGCGAATTGGAGTAAAATTCCGCACCATTTTGAAATGTGCTGGTACAACATCAGCAAACAAACCGATTTTATCGAGGTGAGAGGCACATGCCTGTAATTAAAGTACGTGAAAACGAGCCGTTCGACGTAGCTCTGCGTCGCTTCAAACGTTCCTGCGAAAAAGCAGGTGTATTAGCCGAAGTTCGTCGTCGTGAGTTCTATGAAAAACCGACTACTGAACGTAAACGCGCTAAAGCATCTGCAGTAAAACGCCACGCCAAGAAACTGGCTCGCGAAAACGCACGTCGCACTCGTCTGTATTAATCTTCGGGGGTAACCCCAATCGCGTGATTTGCAATATTAAGAACGCGCAGACTGCGTAGTAGCATACGAAGGCCGTGCTTTCCGAAAGGGATGCGCGGCTTGTTCTCGTTTATAGGCTAGTGAGTAAGGGGCTTATGGCTGGGAGAATTCCGCGCGTATTTATCAATGACTTGCTGGCCCGCATCGATATCGTCGATTTGATCGACGCCCGAGTAAAGCTCAAGAAACAGGGTAAAAACTATCACGCGTGCTGCCCTTTCCACCATGAGAAAACACCCTCATTTACCGTAAATGGCGATAAGCAGTTTTATCACTGTTTCGGCTGTGGTGCCCACGGCAATGCCGTCGATTTCCTGATGAACTATGACAGACTTGAGTTTGTCGAAAGCATTGAGGAACTGGCGACAATGCAAGGTTTGGAAGTGCCGTATGAAGCAGGCACGGGTCCAAGCCAGATGGAACGCCACCAGCGTCAAAGCCTCTACCAGTTGATGACCCCGCTCAGCGAGTTCTATCAACAGTCGCTTAAACAACCTGCAGGTGCACCCGCGAGGGAATATCTTGCCCAGCGTGGTTTAAGTGCAGACGTCATCCAACATTTTGCCATCGGTTTCGCCCCGCCGGGTTGGGACAACGCCTTAAAGCGTTTTGGTAAAAATGCCGATGACAAAGCATCACTGATTGACGCCGGTATGTTGGTCACCAATGACAACGGACGCAGCTATGATCGCTTCCGCGAACGGGTCATGTTCCCGATCCGCGATAAGCGTGGCCGCGTGATTGCATTTGGTGGCAGGGTTTTGGGTGACGGTACCCCGAAATACCTCAACTCACCGGAAACTGAAATTTTCCATAAAGGCCGCCAGCTCTATGGCCTTTATGAAGCGCAATTGAAACACCCGACTCCGACGCGTTTGCTGGTGGTTGAAGGGTATATGGACGTCGTGGCACTGGCGCAGTTCGGCATTGATTATGCCGTCGCATCACTGGGGACATCCACCACGGCCGACCATATTCAGCTGATGTTCCGCAGTACGGATACCGTCGTCTGCTGTTATGACGGTGACCGTGCAGGGCGCGAAGCCGCGTGGCGTGCGCTGGAAACAGCGTTGCCGTATCTCAATGATGGGCGTCAGCTGCGGTTTATGTTTTTACCCGACGGCGAAGATCCGGACACTCTGGTGCGCAAAGAAGGTAAAGACGCGTTCGAACAACGAATGGAACAGGCAATGCCGCTGTCCACATTCCTGTTTGATTCGCTGATGCCGCAGGTCGATTTGAGCAGCCCTGACGGGCGGACCAAATTGAGTATGCTGGCATTGCCGCTGATCCGTCAGGTACCCGGTGAAACATTGCGCATGTATTTGCGTCAGCAGTTAGGGAACAAGCTCGGCATTTTGGATGACAGTCAGCTCGAAAAGCTGATGCCCAAACAGGCCGAGAATGGCAATAGCTATCAGGCGCCCCAGCTAAAACGCACAACCATGCGTATACTTATAGGGTTACTGGTACAAAATCCACAACTGGCTACACTTATACCCTCGCTGCAAGGTTTGGAACAAGCGAAGCAACCTGGACTGGATTTGTTCAGCGAGTTAGTCAGCACTTGCTTAGCCCAACCGGGGCTGACAACCGGCCAGTTACTGGAACTTTATCGCGACAATAAGTTCTACCAACAGCTTGAAACTCTGGCGACATGGAACCACATGATCGTAGAGGACATGGTCGAAGAAGAATTTCGTGCCACGCTCGCCAGCCTGTATGACTCAATTTTAGAGCAACGGCTTGAAACCTTGATAGCAAAAGCCAGGACGCACGGCCTGAGCCCGGAGGAACGCACAGAAGTCAGTTCCCTGAATCAGGTATTAGCGAGAAAGAACTAAAAATTAGAACATATCGGTAGCGCGTGAGGCGCTATCTCAGAACACGGCTTAAGTGCCGATTAAAAGCGGGGCATGGCCCTGCGCAGAGCCGCCCTGGTGGGCCGCGGCACAATAAACGCCCCTAACGTTATTGTTGGCGATATCACCCGACCGACACGAACCCAAATACTCTGAAGTGTGGATACCGTCTTATGGAGCAAAACCCGCAGTCACAGCTTAAGCTACTTGTCACCCGTGGTAAGGAGCAAGGCTATCTGACCTTTGCTGAGGTCAATGACCATCTGCCGGAAGATATCGTCGACTCCGATCAGATCGAAGACATCATCCAGATGATTAACGACATGGGCATCCAGGTTCTTGAAGAAGCGCCGGACGCCGATGATTTGATGCTGGCCGAAAACCGCCCTGATACCGATGAAGATGCTGCAGAAGCCGCGGCACAGGTACTTTCAAGCGTTGAATCCGAAATTGGTCGTACTACCGATCCTGTGCGTATGTACATGCGCGAAATGGGTACCGTTGAACTTCTGACCCGTGAAGGCGAAATCGACATCGCCAAACGTATCGAAGACGGTATCAATCAGGTGCAGTGCTCCGTTGCTGAATACCCTGAAGCTATCACCTATTTGTTAGAACAATATGACCGTGTGGAAGCAGGTGAAGCTCGTCTGTCTGATCTGATCACCGGTTTTGTTGATCCTAACGCTGAAGAAGAAATCGCGCCGACCGCCACTCACGTGGGTTCTGAACTGACCACCGAAGAGCAGAACGACAACGACGACGATGAAGAAGATGACGACGATGCTGAAGACGACAACAGCATCGATCCTGAACTGGCGCGCCAGAAGTTCACCGATCTGCGTGAACAACACGAAGCGACCCGTGCCGTTATCAAGAAAAATGGCCGTAACCACAAAAGCGCTGCTGAAGAAATTCTGAAGCTGTCCGATGTGTTTAAACAGTTCCGTCTGGTGCCTAAACAGTTCGATTTCCTGGTCAACAGCATGCGTTCCATGATGGATCGCGTCCGTACTCAGGAACGTCTGATCATGAAGGTGTGCGTTGAACAGTGCAAAATGCCGAAGAAAAACTTCGTCAATCTGTTCGCCGGTAACGAAACCAGCGATACCTGGTTTGATGCGGCTCTGGCAATGGGTAAACCATGGTCTGAGAAGCTGAAAGAAGTCACCGAAGACGTGCAGCGCGGCCTGATGAAACTGCGTCAGATCGAAGAAGAAACAGGCCTGACGATTGAACAGGTCAAAGACATTAACCGTCGTATGTCGATCGGCGAAGCGAAAGCCCGTCGCGCCAAGAAAGAGATGGTTGAAGCAAACTTACGTCTGGTTATTTCTATCGCGAAGAAATATACCAACCGTGGTCTGCAGTTCCTTGATCTGATTCAGGAAGGTAACATCGGCCTGATGAAAGCCGTTGATAAGTTTGAATATCGCCGTGGTTATAAGTTCTCAACTTATGCGACCTGGTGGATCCGTCAGGCTATCACCCGCTCCATCGCCGACCAGGCGCGTACCATCCGTATCCCGGTGCATATGATTGAGACGATCAACAAACTCAACCGTATCTCCCGCCAGATGCTGCAAGAGATGGGCCGTGAGCCGACGCCGGAAGAGCTGGCTGAACGTATGCTGATGCCGGAAGACAAAATCCGCAAAGTGCTGAAAATTGCGAAAGAGCCAATTTCCATGGAAACGCCAATCGGCGACGATGAAGATTCGCATCTGGGTGATTTCATCGAGGACACCACCCTCGAGCTGCCACTGGATTCTGCCACGTCTGAAAGCCTGCGTTCTGCAACGCACGACGTACTGGCTGGCCTGACCGCACGTGAAGCGAAAGTTCTGCGTATGCGTTTCGGTATCGATATGAACACTGACCACACGCTTGAAGAAGTGGGCAAACAGTTCGACGTAACCCGTGAGCGTATCCGTCAGATCGAAGCGAAAGCGTTGCGTAAACTGCGCCACCCAAGCCGCTCTGAAGTGCTGCGCAGCTTCCTGGACGACTAGTCGTCCCCAGGCTGACAGCCATTAAAAAGCCCCGCCCTTCTCTGGAAGTGGCGGGGCTTTTTTATTCTGTCTATCTGACGTCTCAGGCGTTCAGTGCGTCATACAATTCTTTGTAAGACGCGACCAGGCTGTCGAGTGTCGCACGATTCAGCCCGCTGGGATTAGGCAGCACCCAGACCTCTGTGTCACCGATTTTCAGAGCCTGACGCCCCCAGTTCACCTTGCTGATACCAAAGGCTTTACTGAAAGCCTGCTTGCCCAGCACCGCCAGCGCCCGCGGCTGATAGCGTTCAATCTTCTCTGTCAGTGCCGCCCCGCCTTCCCGCAGCTCATCGCGCACCAGTTCAGTCGCTTCCACTGTAGGGCGCTCTACCAGCATGGTGATACCACAACCGGTATCCAGCAGATGCTGCTCTTCTTCAGGTTTAAGAAGACGCTCAGTAAACCCGGCCTGATGGATAACTTTCCAGAACCGGTTATTGGCATTAGCAAAATGATAACCGTGGTGCGCCGTCGACAGACCAGGATTGATACCGCAAAAAACCACGGTCAGATCCTTATCAATAATATCAGTAATCATAATCTTGCCCTGAAACGTATTTACAGTGATTATCGATAAAATAGTTAACGATCACAATATGCTGCAACTGCGCACAAAACGCGCATACACACCGAACACATATAGACCTCTGAGCAAAGTTTACCGTATAATCCCGCACCTCGGCCCTTTAGCTCAGTTGGTTAGAGCACGCGACTCATAATCGCTTGGTCGCTGGTTCAAGTCCAGCAAGGGCCACCAAATTTTAGCTTTAGAATCATATAATTAAGCCACTTCTCGCGAAGTGGCTTTTTTGTTTCCATTTTTCAGTGGCGATGAAATGGCGATGCATTTTCACGGGTGGCGATTCTCTTAACCGGTTCCTCCTTTCCTTTTTAGCAAAAATGTAAAAAAAACCCACTTTCGCGGGCTTCTGTTGAAATGTGTTTTCAGTGCATCTGGAAGGACTGCTGCTGATGTTTATCTGGATGCAGTTGAACAGCGTGAACCGTTCCTGGCTCAACAATGATATCTGCGATCGACTCGTGGGTTTTAAACGTGCAACTGCAATTAATATTCTGACACTGGTGATAACGCTCTTTGGTATTAGTGCTGAGGTAGCGGCTTGAACGGGCGTGGGCAGCGTGCTGACATTTGGGGCAGTGCATCATAGTAATCACCATTAAATCATTTTGAATCAGATGTAATCATTGTATGTGATTGCTTTAAACATACATCTGGGATTACAGTGTTTTACATAACAGGGATAATTACCCACGGTGGATGAGATGACAAATCAGGACGATATACAAAGTGCGATTCGTGAAGCTAACGAAAGAGAACGCTATATCTGGCGTCGTGCGCGTTGGTTTATGAAGGCAGTATGGGTTTGCCTTCTTATATACCTACTCTTCCCTATAGTAATTAGGTTATTTTATTGTTTCTGATTATTTTTTTGAAACTAATAAAGAAACTTTGTATTCATCATTCACAATCTATCGCCCCCGCTCGCCTCATAATTCACATCCGACAACAACACCTCCAGATTCAGCGTCGTTACAAACCCACTATTGCCCAGGCTGTGTGTCACCTTGCTGATAATCCACGGCTGCGCGTCGATCACGGATTTAAAACCGGACACCGCCACCGGCGTTTCAGGGAATAAATCAGCACGCCCGCGAGCCAGGGAGATCGAGAACTCTGCGACACCGCGCTGGAGTTTGTCCCATTTCGCCTGCGCTGCCCGCATGGCGGCCTTTTGCGTGGCGTAGATGGTGGTCAGGACAAACACGTTTTCATCACTCCCCGCCAGGTAATCACCTTCTTTGGCCTCCGGCGGTTTCGCCACCTTTGCGCTGACCTTTTTCGCATTGGGGTGCTGCACGCTGCTCAGAGATTGTGATTTCTTTTTCCGCTGCACCTTCACCTTTTTAGGCTTCGGGTCTTTGGTGTGAAGCCAGCTTGCCGACACGCCGGTATAAGCCCCGCGATCGGCAATGTTGAACGTGTGCCCGTCGCCGTCGCTGCGCACGATGGTCATCTGCGGGATAGGCTTACCGCTGGCGGTCTTTGCCGCCCCAGGCTTGATGAACAGCAAACTGCCCGCCTTGATGGCGACAACCGCGCCGTTCAGCTCGGCCAGGCGGGTAATAAATTTCGCGTCGGTTTCCTGGGTCTGGTCGATGTGCGACACCTTCACGTCCCTGAAGGGCTCAGCCACCGCGGGCTTGAGGTTATTGCGCGCCGCCACGGCGGACACCACGGCCTCCAGCGTCGTGTCGTGGTAAGAGTTATCACGGCGAGAATTCAGGCTGCCGCGATAGTCTGCGCTGCGGGCGCGAATGGTCAGCGTGTCCGGGACGCCCCGGTGTTCCACTTCATCCACGGTAAAATCGCCCTTGTTCGTCAGCGCCTTCCCCTTCCAGCCGAGCGCGATGTTTATCACGGCACCGCGCGGCGGCATCTCCAGCTGGCCGTCGGTGTCGCTCAGCTCGATGTCGAGCTGGTCAGCCTCAAAGCCCCGGTTATCCGTGAGCGTCAGCGAAATCAGCCGGTTGCTCACATCCTGGGTGATGTCCTTCCCGGCCACGGTCACGGAGAAGTCCGGCGCAAACTGCGCACCGGCTCCGATGGTCATGTCCGTAATCACAGCAGGCCTCCCAGCTTATCGGCTAAGCCACCGGCCTGATCCAGCAGTCCGTCGGCCTGGGCTTTCATGTCGCCGAACATCGCCGCCAGTGATTCATCAACGCGGGTGAGCGTCAGCGTGAACTCTATCTTTCGCGGCGCGCCGTTAGAGAAAAATTCCGTGTGGGTTTCGCTGACGCTGTTTACCACGAACATCCCGTAAATGCTGCCGCTGCCCTCCAGCAGAGGCCACGCCTTACCTTCATCGGCCATCAGGTTCAGTGCCAACAACGACAACTTGCCGCCGGTGATTTCCGGCATCAGCACGCCGGTCAGGGTGATTTTTTCCTCATTCACGCCGAGGAACTGCGGCAGCGGGCGCAGGCCGACGCGGTTATTCACCGGCCAGCGGTAATCAACGTCGCGCTGCAAACTCTGATAGGGGACGGTCTGCAACTGAAAAACAAACAGTCCGAGCGTTAACATCATGCGGATATCTCCTTAATCGTGATCCATGCGGGAACGTTGTTGCGCGGCGCGTGCGCGGTCACGGGCTTCCAGCTCGGCGCGGATTTGGCGGCTGTTATCCTGCCCACCCAAACCGGCACCGGCGGCAATCTGATAATGGTGCGTACTCCTGTCGACATAGCTGCGCCCGCCGCCTGCTGACATGGGGGCATAGCTGCCACCCATGAAAACATCCGCCGGAGGCGCAAAGGGATTAGGATTACCCAGGGGATTATTTTCAACAGGCGCATTCCCGCCGTACGATGAACGACCGTCGGCTTTTGCGGCGTTTTTATCAATGTCCGCCGATTCATCTTTAATGATGCCGAGCTTTTCCAAAAGCCAGTCCACGCCCTGACGCAGCTTATTGAATGCCTTCAACGGTGCGTTCAGCGCATCGGCGATGGCCTGCCCGAACCTCACGCCGACGTCCTTACAGTTATTCAGCGTTTCCTGCGTGGATTTCACTGGCTCGATCAGGTCTTTGAACCACTGCCAAACCATTTTCAGCTTTTCGCCTAACCAGTCAAAGACCGGTTTTAGCGGCGCAAAGAGTTGTGCAATGGGCGCAAAGGCAATGCCTAAGCCTTCCACCACACCGGCAAAGAAGGCGCTGATCGGCTCCCAATACTTACGAATAAGCAACGCTGCGGCGACGATAGCAACACCGACGGCAACCACCGGCCAGGTTATCGCGCCGATGGCGGCAACAATGGCACTGCCCGCGATACTGAACCCCGCACTCAAAAATCCTGCACCCGCGATCAGCGCGTTGATACCGGTCATCACCGGCCAGACCACCAACCCGACGGCACCCAGCACGGCAACCAGCCCCGCAACACCCCCGGCGACAGTCACCAGGTTTGCCGCAAGCTTAGGGTTAGCGCTTACCCAAACGTTGAGCTTATCCAGCCAAGCGGTAGCGGTTTGCGTGAGCTTGCGCAACTGACCATCCATTTCTTTAAACGCGGTAAAGCGCAGCCGGGCAAAGCTGCCTTGCAGACGCGCAACGTCGCCGGTTAAATTATCCCGCAGCGTATCGCCCACTTTCTCAGCCGCGCCGCTAACATCCCCGAGACGATCCTTAGTTCCCGCCAGCGCGCCGAGAAATGCGGGGATTTGGTCGATAGATAAATCTTCAATCGGCGTCCCAAACAGCGCGATGGCCGCATTTGCCCGCGCCGCCGGGTCTTTGATGGATAACAACCCTTTGGCCGTTTTTTGCATCGCCGTCCGCGCCCCGGCGCCGCCTTTGGCTATTGCCCGCGACATTTTTCCGGCATTCAGCCCGATTTCCTCATAAGCCGACACGCTGGCTTTTGACATATCAGAGCCGCGAATGCTGAACTCTTTAATCGCATCGCCGGTTTTATCAAGGGCGAACTTCCCCTGTTTCGACATATCGATCAGCAGTGACATCGCCTCAGCACCGCTAAATCCGAGGTTGCGAAAGTGCGTGGAATACTCGTGCAGGATTTCCGGCATCTCTCCGCGCATTTGTGCAGAGACGCGCTGCATCCCGGCGGTGATCAGATCCAGCGCCTCGTCACTGCTGCCCGCAAGCCCGTTTTTCATCATGATGGCGGCTATCTGGATGCTTTCAGCGGTTTCACCGCCAAAGGCCGTTTGCATATCCAGCGCCTTACGGGTGATGCGCTCCAACTCTGCGGAGCCTACATCCCCCATGGTGCCAAGGGTGCTGCGAACCGCAGACACGGCTTCGGTGATTTTTTCAATATCTTCACTGACGCCCGAACTGTTAATGCGCTGAATAACCTGGGTGTAATCGCCACCCTTCGCAGAGTTTTCACCCTGACGCGCGGCAATCAGCGCGCCGCTGCGCTGGCTTTGAACTTCGGGTGCCATCAACCGACTACCGGCATACAGGGCAGCCGTTCCCACGCCAAGCGCCGCCGCGCCGCCGTTGCGTACGCCTGCCGCCGCCGCCCTGCCGCGCTCATAACGGGCGCTGACCGCGTTCAGCCTGGCCTGCTGCGCGCTGACGCGTGCCAGAGATTCCCGCTGCTGGTTGAGCTGGGCGGTGGTTTGGCTGATGGAGGCTTTCAGTCGGCGCTCAGACTCGGACAGGTTGCGCGTGCTGATCCCGGCCTCGGACAGTTCGGCACGCTGACGCTGCACCGACTGCCGCAGGCCGTTGAATTTGGTCTGCAACTCTGAGGCGGTGCGCTTCGCTGACTCCATGGCCTGCGTCTGCGCACGGGTCGGGTTCGCGGTGTTCCTGAACTGGATCGCCAGCGCCGCCGCCTCGGCTTTGGCCTCTTTCAGCTTCTGGCTGGTGACGGCCATCTGGGCGCTGGATTTCCTGAATCCCTCAATCTTCCCGGCCTGGGCGTTCAGGTCTTTGAGGGTGGCCTGCGAGCCGAGGATATCGTTAGACAGGGATTTGCTGGCATTTTGAACGGCTTTAAACGGGCGGGTCGCCTGGTCAACCGCCTTTAACAGCACCTCTAATTTTAAATTACTCACTGTCGGCTCCGCTGCGCTGCATGGCCTTATGACGCCACACCAGCAGCTCGGTCAGGGTCATGGGGTACATTTCTGACGGCGGCCAGTGAAAAATCACCGCGACGTCCGCCATCAGATCGTCCACTTGCAGGTGTGGGGGTATTTTTACAGTTCCGATTTCGGCGACAAAAAACCGATCACCTTGCCCGCCAGTGCAATCAGGTCGGGCAGATTGAGGGTTTTGCATTCCTGCGTGGTCAGATTCGGGAAGGTGATGCGCGGCAGAATGACGGTCAGCGCGTCAACGTCGGCGTTCGCCAGGGAGGCGAGGCCAATCCCGCGCAGGTGTCCGGCGTTCGGCTTGATGATTTCAACCTGGCTGATTTCAGTCTCGCCGCGCTTGATCGGTTCTTCCAGGGTAACGATGTTTTCATTGTGTTCTGACATAGCGGTGTCTCTCATTCAAAAGGAAAAGTGAGCGCCGCCGGGCGGCGCTGGTTAAGGATTACAGGCCGATGTTTTTACGGTGCTGCGCCACGCGGTCAACGCCGCCGACGATCTCCACCATGTTCACGGTATCGACTTCAATCATGTCTTTGCCGTCGATCGTGAGCTTGAAATAGGTGCACTGGGTGGTGACTTTGGTTTCCGTGTCTTCACCCTGTTTGTACTCGCCAAAATCCATTTCTTTATGGCGTCCGCGCATGGTGACTTCCACGGCGGAGGTTTCGCCGGTGTCGTCACGCTGGAAGGAACCGGCGAAGCGCAGCGGCACGGCATCGACCGCGCCCCACTGCTTAAGCACCAATTCATCCAGGCCGCCCACCGTCCATTCAAAGGTCAGCGCGTCGTCGTCCAGGCCGAAATCAATGGAAGCTGAACCGGTCATGCCGCCGCCGCGATAGTTCTCCAGCTTGCGGGTGAGTTTCGGCAGCGTCAGCGCGCTGACCAGGCCGAGGTAGCTGTTCCCGTCGTTAAACAGGTTCAGGTATTTCAGTTTTTTAGGCAGTGCCATTTTTTAAGCGCCTCTTAGCTGTTAACGGACGTGGCGAACGTCGCCAGGTACTGATCGGTGATGCGCTGACGCAGGGTTAAATCTTCCAGCGGCGGCACCGGCGTATAGTCGTAATCAATGAACAGCTTGCCCGCTTTCAGCGTTTCGACGGTATTCGCCTCGGGGTCATACCAGCAGTTACCGTCAATGATCAGACCGGCGGTCTTCATCTCGCGCAGTTTGGCGTTGATGCCCGCAATCATGTCTTTGATAAGCGTCGGGGTAACGGGTTTATCCACCGCCCACAGATGCCCCTCCGCCATGGTGTCCGCCAGCACCTGCGCGGTGCGGGTGTAGTTCTCAAACAGGAAAAGCGGATCGTCAGAGCAGGTGCGCTGCCCCCAGAACTTAAAGCCGTCTTTGCGGATAAGCGTGGTGACGCACGCCTGGTTCAGCAGATCGGCGTCGGTGCCGGTGGTCTGTAAATCCCAGTAGACGCTGGCAGACAGGCCGGTGACGCCGTTGATGCCGACGTTTGACAGGGTTTTATGCCAGCCGGTTTCGGCGTCGATTTTGGCACGCAGGCCGAGGGCATAGGCGGTGGCGGGCGCGATGTCGCTGGCGTTCGTGGTGGTGTTCCAGGCGACGAAATCCGGCCAGACAACCATCAGCTCACGCTGGCTGAAATTCTCCCGGTACTTGATGGCATCTGACACGGTTTTGCAGCCGTAGGCGCTGACGTAGCCAAAGGCGCGCAGTTGCTGACAGACGGCACCGAGCGCCGTTGCGACGTCCAGATTATCCAGCCCCGGCACGCCGAGGATGCGCGGCTTCACGCCGAGTTCGGTTTGGGCAGACAGCAGGGCTTTCATGCCGGTATACATGCCGGTGGCGTCGGTGCCGCCGATGATGTTCGAGGTGGTTTCCGCCTCGGTGTCACCTTCTGCCACGCGCACGACAACGACAACGGGTTTAGCCTGGTTGGCGATTGCCATCAATGAGGCGCGGAGTGTACCGGTTTTACCGGCCTTGCCTGCGGCGGTCAGTACGTTGGTGATAAGCACCGGCGTATCGAGCGGGAACGCGTCGGCGTCCGCATCATCGCTGGTGCAGACCATCCCGATGATGGCGGTGGAAACGGTGGAGATAACGCGGGTGCCGTCATTGATTTCAACAACGCGCACACCGTGATGATAATCAGC
>NZ_MJIB01000011.1:193818-194902 GCF_003697865.1 Rahnella sp. Larv3_ips
TTCGCCCAGCTCAATCAGGTTGGTGTTCGAGCTGGTAAACCCTTTGGTCATCACGTCAGAGACGCGCTTAATCTGATCCATCGGGATGTTGAACGCCGACTGCATGTTTGTGACGATGTCGGCGGCGTCGGCGATATCAATCCCCGAAGCCAG
This sequence comes from Rahnella sp. Larv3_ips, assembly GCF_003697865.1. Lineage (NCBI taxonomy): Bacteria > Pseudomonadati > Pseudomonadota > Gammaproteobacteria > Enterobacterales > Yersiniaceae > Rahnella > Rahnella sp. Larv3_ips. The sequence continues at coordinate 193,972 of NZ_MJIB01000011.1, forward strand.
CGACAGGTTCACCGTTGATTCGGTTGAGCTGAGAATGGAGTCGGCGTTATAGCCGGAGCGGGCAAGTACGCCCTGCGTGCGCGCAACGTCCATCGGCGAAAATGCCGTACTTCCGCCGATATCGCGCGCCTGCTGCCGGATAGCCGCCAGCTTTTTGTCGGTTTTATCCAGCCCGAGGATCGCCTGTGTGCCGGACATCTCTTTATCAAAAGTGATGCCTGGGGCGATAAATTTCCCCTCTGCATACAGCGCCGCCGAACCCACGCCCATCGCTACCGCGCCGTTATTTCGGATAGTGTCGCCTGCGCGCTGGGTTGCCTGAAAACGCCTGCGGCTGTTTTCCCGCCGCTGCTGCTGCCGGTTCAGCCTTGCCAGCTCCTCCCGCTGACGGGCAAGCGTGGCGTTCGCCTCCTGCGAGCTGGCTCGTAACCGGCGCTGCTCGGCGGCGAGGTTCCGCGTGGAAATCCCCGCCGACTCCAGCGCGCCGCGCTGCCGCTGCACGGAGTTGCGCAGACTGTTTTCTTTGGCCTGTAACTCGCTGGCGGCGCGCTTCGCTGCCTCCATCAGCCGCGTCTGCTTAGCCGTCGGGTTCGCGGTATTGGCAAACGCCTGCGACAGCCGGCTGGCTTCCTCTTTGGCTTTTTTCAGGCTGGCACGGGTGACGGCCAGCTGCGCGCTCGCCTTGCGAAAGCCGTCGATTTGCGACGCCTGCGCGTTGAGATTTCGCAGGGTGTCCTGCGTGTTGCGGATGTTTCCGCTGAGTGCCTTACTGGCTTTTTCCACCGAGCGGAAAGGGCGCGACGCCCGATCCACGGCGTTCAGCAGCACCTGCAAACGTAAATTACTCACTTTCAGCTCCGCTACGCAGTAACGCGCGACGCCGCCAGCCGATAATCTCGGTCAGCGACATCGCAAAGAGTTCCGAGGGCTG
>NZ_MJIB01000011.1:194912-195703 GCF_003697865.1 Rahnella sp. Larv3_ips
TTTACTGGCTTTTTCCACCGAGCGGAAAGGGCGCGACGCCCGATCCACGGCGTTCAGCAGCACCTGCAATCGTAAATTACTCACTTTCAGCTCCGCTACGCAGTAACGCGCGACGCCGCCAGCCGATAATCTCGGTCAGCGACATCGCAAAGAGTTCCGAGGGCTGCCAGTGAAACACCGCCGCAATGTCAGCCATCAGGTCGTCAATCATCAGAGAGGCGGGCAGTTTTACTGTTCCGATTTCGGCGATAAAAAACCGACCACCTTACTCGCCAGCGCGATCAGGTCTGGCAGGCAAAGCGCGTTGCACTCCTGTTTGGTGAGGATCGGTAGCGTGATGCGCGGCAGCACCGTCACCAGCGCGTCAACGTCCGCATTCGACAAGGAGGCAAGGCCGATGCCGCGCAGATGACCGGCGTTTGGCTTGATGATTTCAACCTGGCTAATCACCATCTCGCCACGGGTGATCGGTTCTTCCAGGGTAATGACGTTTTCGTTTTCGATAGCGGTTTCATTAATCTGTTTCATAATATTCTCTTAAATCGTAAGGGATATAGCAGCGCCGCGAACCGGCGCTGCTCAGGGTTTACAGGCCGATGTTTTTACGGTGCTCCGCCAGGCGGTCGGTGCCGTTGACGATTTCCACCATGTTCACGGTGTCCACCTCGATCACGTCCTGCCCGTTGATGCTCAGTTTGAAATAGGTGCACTGGGTGGACACTTTGGTTTCGGTGTCTTCGCCCTGTTTGTACTCGCCAAAATCAATCTCTTTGTGACGCCCGCGCATCACG
>NZ_MJIB01000011.1:195713-199559 GCF_003697865.1 Rahnella sp. Larv3_ips
CTATCAAAGAGGCGGGCAGTTTTACTGTTCCGATTTCGGCGATAAAAAACCGACCACCTTACTCGCCAGTGCGATAAGGTCGGGCAGGCAAAGCGCGTTGCACTCCTGTTTGGTGAGGATCGGCAGCGTGATGCGCGGCAGCACAGTCACCAGCGCGTCAACGTCCGCATTCGACAAGGAGGCAAGGCCGATGCCGCGCAGATGACCGGCGTTTGGTTTGATGATTTCAACCTGGCTAATCACCATCTCGCCACGGGCGATCGGTTCTTCCAGGGTAATGACGTTTTCGTTTTCCATAGCGGTTTCATTAATCTGCTTCATGACATTCTCTTAAATCGTAAGGGGTATAGCAGCGCCGCGAACCGGCGCTGCTCAGGGTTTACAGGCCGATGTTTTTGCGGTGCTCCGCCAGGCGGTCAGTGCCGTTGACGATTTCCACCATGTTCACGGTGTCCACCTCGATCACGTCCTGCCCGTTGATGCTCAGCTTGAAATAGGTGCACTGGGTGGACACTTTGGTTTCGGTGTCTTCGCCCTGTTTGTACTCGCCAAAATCAATCTCTTTGTGACGCCCGCGCATCACGACCTCCACCGCGAGCGTCTCGCCGGTGTCGTCCTGCTGGAAGGAACCGGCAAAGCGCAGCGGCGTAGCGTCAACCGCCCCCCACTGCTGGAGCACCAACGTATCCAGCCCGCCCATCGTCCATTCCAGCGTCAGCGCGTCGTCGTCCAGCCCGAAGTCAATCGGCGCGGCACCGTTCATGCCGCCGCCGCGATAGTTCTCCAGCTTGCGTGTCAGCTTTGGCAACGTCAGCGCGCTGACCACGCCGACGTAGTTGTGACCATCGTTAAACAAGTTCAGGTATTTCAGTTTCTTTGGCAGTGCCATGGTTTAGCGCCTCTTAGCTGTTGATGGCCGTGGCGAACGTCGCCAGGTACTGATCGGTGATGCGCTGACGCAGGGTTAAATCTTCCAGCGGTGGCACCGGCGTATAGTCGTAATCAATGAACAGCTTGCCCGCTTTCAGGGTTTCAACGGTGTTAGCCTCCGCGTCATACCAGCAGGTGCCGTCGATGATCAGCCCGGCGGTTTTCATTTCGCGCAGTTTGGCGTTGATGCCCGCAATCATGTCTTTGATAAGCGTCGGGGTCATTGGCCTGTCCATTGCCCACAAGTGGGCTTCGGCCATGGTGTCCGCCAGCACCTGCGCGGTGCGGGTGTAGTTCTCAAACAGGAACAGCGGATCGTCAGAGCAGGTGCGCTGCCCCCAGAACTTAAAGCCGCCTTTGCGGATAAGGGTGGTGACGCACGCCTGGTTCAGCAGATCGGCGTCGGTGCCGGTGGTTTGCAAATCCCAATAGACGCTGGCGGACAGGCCGGTCACGCCGTTGATGCCGACGTTGGACAGAGTTTTATGCCAGCCGGTTTCGGTGTCGATTTTGGCACGCAGGCCGAGGGCATAGGCGGTGGCGGGCGCGATGTCGCTGGCGTTCGTGGTGGTGTTCCAGGCGACAAAATCCGGCCAGATGACCATCAGCTCACGCTGGCTGAAATTCTCGCGGTACTTGATGGCATCGGACACGGTCTTGCAGCCGTATGCGCTGACGTAGCCAAAGGCGCGCAGCTGCTGACAAACGGCACCGAGCGCCGTCGCGACCTCCAGATTATCCAGCCCCGGCACGCCGAGAATGCGCGGCTTCACACCGAGTTCAGTCTGAGCAGACAGCAGGGCTTTCATGCCGGTATACATGCCGGTGGCGTCGGTGCCGCCGATGATGTTGGAGGTGGTTTCCGCCTCGGTGTCACCTTCTGCCACGCGCACGACAACGACAACGGGTTTCGCCTGGTTGCCAATTGCCATCAATGAGGCGCGGAGTGTGCCGGTTTTACCGGCCTTGCCTGCGGCGGTCAGTACGTTGGTGATAAGCACCGGCGTATCGAGCGGGAACGCGTCGGCGTCGGCATCTTCTGCGGTGCAGACCATCCCGATGATGGCGGTGGAAACGGTGGAGATAACGCGGGTGCCGTCATTGATTTCAACAACGCGCACACCGTGATGATAATCAGCCATGGTGTTTTTTCCTGTGATTGGGGTGAGGTCAATCATCGCGTGTTGTGTACGCGCAGGCACGGCGGGCGGGGTGTGTGGGAAATGGCACAACGTGGTGAAGGCCAGATACAAAAAAGCCCCTCGTGGGGGCAGTGGTCAATAGAATTGAAAAGCGGGGGGAGTTAATTCTCCAACCCTAATTTTTCAGCCAGCCGGTGCAAAGCGCAAACGGATATCACGCCCTCAGCGGCTTGTGAAAATGCCGCCCAGTTTGCCGCGATAAATCCCGCAACTATCTCCGCTTCTTCCTGGTTTAATTCCATTTCATCCTCCTAAAAAGTCTGGGGATATCCTTAGACATATGCGGGATATGTTCAAATAGTTACTACTGATCAATTATCCGTAATTGATCGTTTTCAGCGATCAATTTATTCAGGTACAGCAGGCCAGTCGATATCCGGCGCAGCGGATAAATCCAGGCGATTCAGCGCAACGCGGTATTTCTTCCAGGCTTTCAGGCTCACCAGTTCCTCGTCGGTGGCGTCGTCAACATCAACCGCATCCTGTAGCGGGGCAATGGCGGCGGCGGCCTGGCTGAGCAACGTATTTTTTTGCTGCGCGGCGACTTCAATCGCCGGCTGTACAAATTTCACGAACTCGCCGTTTGCATAGCTGTAAGGGTGATCACTGACATCTTCCGGCAGCGCTTCGCGGCTGATTTCGTAAATGCTCACGCCTTCGGATAGGGTGAGAAAGTTCGGGTTATCCGACCAGGTAGAAATAAATCCGTCAGCACCAACGGCAATGAAACAGTTTTCGCCCTGCCATTTTTTGTCGCGTAGCGTGTACCAGTCCTGACCTGTTTCATCTTCGAAATACATGACGGGAAGGGGGATGCCATCTTCTAAAACCTGCTTAGAAATTTTGATATTTTTAAATGTGATCATCTTAGTTACCCACCTGACGCCAGCTTCCACTGGCCGTTCTAATCATTAATGCGCGGTAGTATTTCCCCATCATTCGGCAGTCGCCCATATCCGAGCGGATATTTAACCCCGTCATGAAACAACCGGTAGGCGCTTCCCAGTTCTGTTGCGCCGTCCATCCCGCATTCTCCAGCGCCTGGCTGCCGCGCTGCACGTCATAAATAAAGCGAGAGTCCGACCAGGCGCTGGTTGCTAAATAAACCAGCGCATTATTTGATGCACGCCTCATGTAAGGGGCATTTGGGTTATCAGCCTCGAGGCCAACATAGGTGATCCAATCACGGCGAGCATACCCTGACAAATCTTGCTGCGGCGGCGGGAAATTGGTGGTGTAAACCTCTCCCATATCAGAAGCATCTACCTGAATTTTTACCTTCGAACCCGTCCAGCCGAGATAGACTTTATTGCTCTTCATACCGGCACCGCCGCCTTGCTGAACAGCGGCAAAGTTCCCGACATTCCCCAGCCCGACATTCGAGTTGGTGAGGTTGATGTCTTTGGTGCCGTCAAAGGCCACACCGGCAATCTTCCGGGCGGTGGCGAGTTTGGACGCTGACACAGCCGTTCCGCCCGCCGGTAACGCGCCGACGTCAGCCGGTGTCGGTTTGTTGGCCTGACAGTAAATCTCATTCCAGGCAGACCATGGACCATCAACACCGTTCCACGCCCCCGTCATAGAGCGGGTGAATTGCCGCCCGTTGTTATTGAAAGCTATTTGCTGCGTCGCATTCGGACCCCAGGTAACGAAAATCACGCCGACAAAATTATTTATCGGATAGCCTTTTTCCGTGGTCGCCGCCGCAGCACCT
>NZ_MJIB01000011.1:199569-202363 GCF_003697865.1 Rahnella sp. Larv3_ips
CCCGACATTCGAGTTGGTGAGGTTGATGTCTTTGGTGCCGTCAAAGGCTACACCGGCAATCTTCCGGGCGGTGGCGAGTTTGGACGCTGCCACGGCCGTTCCGCCCGCCGGTAACGCGCCGACGTCTGCCGGAGTCGGTTTGTTGGCCTGACAGTAAATCTCATTCCAGGCAGACCATGGACCATCGACACCGTTCCACGCCCCCGTCATAGAGCGGGTGAATTGCCGCCCGTTGTTATTGAAAGCAATTTGCTGCGTCGCATTCGGACCCCAGGTAACGAAAATCACGCCGACAAAATTATTTATCGGATAGCCTTTTTCCGTGGTCGCCGCCGCAGCACCTGGCACGCCGTAATGCCCAAACATGCTGCTGCCGCGCAAAGTGTTCGGGGTATCCGCTGCGGTTAAGTTGGTGCGGATTTTAAAGGCCGTGGCAATTTCATCAGACAGCGCCTTTTCACTGGCGGCGCTTTGCGTTGCCGTCCATGCGCCTACGTCTGCGGCCGTCGGTTTATTGTTGGTGCCATACAGAGCAACCCATGGGCGCCATGGTCCATCCTTCCCGTTCCAGTTGGAAGAAAGCCCGCGCACCCAGATGTTGCACGTATCAAAAGTAATAAACATCTGCTGGCAGCCGTAAGCGCTGCCGGTAACAAACAGCGTGCCCGCTTTGGCCTCGGGGTAATTTCTGTCTGCCGTCGCGGATGCGTTGGCGGACTGGTGATAGATCGCCGCCTGAACAGCCGTCAGACTAAATCCCACGGTGTTCAGGTCAGTTGAGCCGAGGGCAGAGTTTGCGGCAACAGAACCGACGGTGCTGGATTGCACCCAGTCACTCCATGGACCATCTGTCCCGTTCCAGACGTTGCTCGATGCGCGCTGCCAACATTTACCGGAAAGGTGTTCGGTATAACGCTGGATCACGCCGTTAGTGTAGGCACCCGGAAACACTTCCAAAATACCGGCCAGCATTGCAGGGTAGCCGTTGGCTACTGTTGCCTGCGTAGGGGATGTCTGCGAATAAATGCCGAACTTGTCACGCCCAAACGTATTGATATTGGTGTTGCCGAGATTGGTAGACGATAGTGGCATCGCTCCAACGTCCACCGCCGTCAGAGTTTGGTCTGCGCTTAACGCCTTACCGTTAATTTTGCGCGTGGAAGGTACGCGGGTATTGGCATTATCGTTGGCAGCCTTCACCGCTTTTGGCGTGGCGGCCAGCGCTTCGCTGGTACTGCTTACCGAGCTGCTCAGCTGAACAAATCCCTTTGCCGCCGTTGTGCCGTCAGGATGATTGCGTGATTTCTCATGCGCGGCCAGCAGGTCATTCACATACTGCTCAGTAGCCATAATCACCGAGTCGTCGATCAGCAGGCTGATTGCCTCGGTGTTGCTGACCGCAATCACCATGCGCAACGTCTGCGTGCGGCCTGAACCCTCCGCAAGCGTCGGTTTATAGGTGTCCGCCATGTTGCAGACGGCAATCAGCGCGCCGTCGCTGCTGAACAACCCCATTTCGCGCATCCAGAAGCCGCCGACGCTGGCAGACAGCACCGCTTCGGCAATGACCCAGTTTCCGTGCGACGGATCAAGCTTCAATGAGTTGAGCGGCGTGCGGTAGACCTCTTTCACCAGTTTGGTCTGTGAGGCAACAGGCGTTGTTGCCTTGCCGTTGCCGTCGCCGACGGCCAGCTGCGTAATGTTAATGTCAGTCCCCGCCGCAATGGCCGCCGCGATTCGCGCCTGGCCGAGCGTGGTGACAACGGATTTAAATGTGCTCATATCGTCCTCTTATGCGGGGTAAACGGTCAGCAGCTCGCCGACGTACTGTGCTGCGCCAATGTAAACGTCGCCTTTAATATCCTGGGTAATGGTCAGCCCGATCAGATGGCGGCTTGCGGGTTTGGCATCGGCTATCAGCCGCTCCATCTCGTTATACATTTCTTCGGTGATGCCGGTTTCCAGCACGCCGATGTCCAGGCGAAACGTGCCTGGTTCGTCGTTGGTTTCCCACCACTCGGTCACGTTGAACAGGTAGCCGAGCGGCTCCACCACGCGCCGGATGGCACCAATGGTTCCCTTGTGGCAGTGAATGAACCAGGCCGACTGAATCACGCGGCGTTTGGTGGCGACAGGCCAGTTTTCATCCCAGCGGTCAACCGACAGCGCCCACGCCAGGTAAGGTAAAAACTTTGCCGGACAGGTCAGCGGATCCCAGAGCTGCCGCAGCGGCACCGGCACATTTTCAAGCTCGGCGCAGGCGTCGGCGGCGGCTACCTCCAGCGCTGATGAACCGACGGGCAGCAGGCGATCACTCATCGTAGCCGCCCACTTTCAGGGTGTACGCGGTGCAGAATGACGCCTGGGTTTTGTCCAGCTCGATGTCGGCCTTCGGGCTTTTCAGCTCCACGCGCTGGACGCCCTCAACGTGCAGCGCGGCGTAAATGGCCGACAGCCGGATGTCGCGGCCTAGCCTGTGCTGCGCGGTGGTGTAGGCGATAAGCTTCGCCTCGGCGGCTGCGCGGATGGGTTCGGCTTCGGGACCAGGGAACAGATACAGCACGGCGTCAATGGTGTAATTCACGACGGTGGCTGACTGGACGGTCACGCGGTCGGCCACGGGGCGCACGTTTTCATCGTTGAGCGCGGCCTGTACTTTCGCCAGAAGGTCGGCGGGCGCGGTGCCGTTGCCGGTCTGTGCCAGCACGGAAATCGTCACGCAGGCGGGCGACGGACTGATCACCGAAATATCCGCCACGCGCCCGTCGGCAGAGCGCCCGTGATACTCATACGC
>NZ_MJIB01000011.1:202373-202734 GCF_003697865.1 Rahnella sp. Larv3_ips
CGGCGTTGTTGCCTTGCCGTTGCCGTCGCCGACGGCCAGCTGCGTAATGTTAATGTCAGTCCCCGCCGCAATGGCCGCCGCGATGCGCGCCTGGCCGAGCGTGGTGACAACGGATTTAAATGTGCTCATATCGTCCTCTTATGCGGGGTAAACGGTCAGCAGCTCGCCGACGTACTGCGCTGCACCAATGTAAACGTCGCCTTTAATATCCTGGGTAATGGTCAGCCCGATCAGATGACGGCTTGCGGGTTTGGCATCGGCTATCAGCCGCTCCATCTCTAAATACATTTCTTCAGTGATGCCGGTTTCCAGCACGCCGATGTCCAGGCGAAACGTCCCCGGTTCGTCATTCGTTTCCCAC
>NZ_MJIB01000016.1:0-4487 GCF_003697865.1 Rahnella sp. Larv3_ips
CATACACCTCAAAAGCCACTTGAACAATATGGACTTCTACCGCAAGGCAAAGATTGTCTATTTAGCAGGTGAAGCATTTAGGTGGCAGATAATTGCCATGCATAACATTAAGAAATATATGGAAATCATATCTAAAAAAATCCACCACATTGTATAAACACACAGTTAAATGGGTTGGGGATGGAAAGATTAGAACAGCTGCTTTGTTAGAGAGGATCGCGTTAATTGCCAAATTAGCCACATCTACAGATTGTGATCATGATGAACGTGAGAGGGTTGCCATTTGGATTGCGGAAATGGCGGTAACCGCAAAAGAGGAGTTAATTGCCGTGATTTTTGATGTAAACGGTGCGGGAAAAATCCATTGATTTCATAGAATAGCTCTATGAGGAACTATGTATGCATCACCTGCATGTTTTTGCATGATCCAAAAAGGATCAAAAGATATTGGATCGCTCAGTCTGTAGGGCTTTCCGGTGATTGAGACTATGCATTAAAAACAATGAGTCAATTCAGAAGCGGGCAGTCGGTTAACATTGCACGCGCCGAGGTGAAGCCATTCAAAAAATCCACAAATTGTGGCACCCTAGGCTGTTTTCAAGTTTCAAGTGAGTTTTTTGTATGATCTACTCTGGGGCTACGATCCGTCTAAGAGTTGTGTTTGTCTAATAGGGATAGTTATGAAAAAAATAGCAATAGTGCTTACCTTGGCCTTTCTTTTAAGTGGTTGTGATAAACCCAAAATAGATACTTCCAGCGATGAAAGTATGAAGTCATCAATTCAGAAAGTCAGGGAGTCGTTACCTGAAAATAAACGTGCAACCTATGATGATGCTTTGAAAGTAGTTGCTTTTTCTCACCTTAGTCTGGGTGACATAATGAAAGCAGGCATGAATAAAGATACCTCAACGATTGACGAGAGAATGAAACTCGATCTATCGGGAAAGACAGGTGAAGAAGTTATTAGTTATGCGGACACCGTCAGAAAAGAGAGAGCCGAAAAAGAAAAGACTCAGGCACGTCAGGAGATTGGAGAACTTGAGGCTAAACAGAAAGCCGCCGAAGCCAGTTTAAAGCAACTTGAGGCTTTTAAGGTTATTCGTTCGCGTTTCTATTTCGAGAAACAAAAATATGGAAGAGATCAGCCTATCATCGCTCTAAGTGTTGAAAATAGTACAACAAAAGCTGTATCACGCGTTTCTTTCAAAGGTGTGATATCAAGTCCAGGTAGGGAAGTACCTTGGTACACTGATTCCTTTAGTTATAATATTTCTGGTGGACTAGAACCAGGTGAAAAGGCCGAATGGAATCTGGCTCCTAATCCTTATTCAGATTGGGGAAAAATTGAAGCGCCTGCTGATGCAGTATTTACTGTTACTGTTATCCGTATCGATGATGCTGAAGGGAACCCGATATTTGGGGATGGGAATTTTACTGAACAGGACGCAAGCAGACTTGCGAAGCTGAAGGCAAAATACCCGGAAAGTAACTAATAAGTTACGCCCGGGCAGTGGAATAGCAGCCTTATCTTTTTAGGCTGCTATTCCGGCGTTAGTTCGTAAGCAGTAAATCTGACCACTACTTCCCCAAACCACGCATTTAGCTCCTTGAGCCGTTCCTGCAACGGCGTCAGCTCATTCCGCACAAATACCTGCGAGGCCTTAACCGAATCCCCAAACCCGCCGCTGTTCTCCGGGATAATCCCCATCACCTTCGGCGGTAAGCGATGCGCGCATAGCAAATCGTTCCAGCTGGCCTTCTTGATGTTAAAGAAGTCGTCTTTCGTAGCGACTTCACTCAGCGGCAAAATCTTGATCCCGTCCGGCGCGTACATGAACAGGTTGCGGAAGTTGCCCAGACCTTTCGTGTCCCGCATCGCTTTACGCATCTGATCGATGTCCGAGCTACTTTGAGCCGCATCGGTCATATAGAGGATATATCCGGCGTGCGCGCCGTTCTGGTAATACTTTCAGCGGAACTGCGTCACGGCCTCATTCAGCCAGGCTGAGTTGAGGGTGCTGAGGTATTCCGGCAGGCCGTACAGCTCCTGATTAATATCCGGCTCAATCAGATGAAGTACGCTGCCTGTTTCGAACTGGTGGGCGTTTTATTCCAATTGCTGAGTATTTCAGTCTGATGATCTTAAATGGCGCCGGATATAAATGCGATACAACAGGATTACCAGAATAGATATTAAGCCTGAGACAATGAGTGAGGCATCGACATAAAGGTCTAGCATTCCCTCTATGTCATGTACTCCCCAAAATTGAGCGAAACTTTCTATCTGTTCACCTGTAGCATAGCTGTCAATCACTTGGGTAAAGATGGTCATCAGTATGCAGAACGCCACAAGGTAGCCCAATGCGGCAAAAAAATACTTAACCCACTTCATCCGAGCGTCACTCTGATCGTTCCATGCGCTTTTAGCGATGACCCCGGAACACCGATCATGGAGGTACCCAGCAATGCAGTCCGAAGATAATCAAAATCAGATTGTGATGTCATAGTAATACAGCCCTCACTGAGTCCCTTTGGTCCGATTGGATGAAGCCGGAAACTTCCACGTTTAACGCCTTCAATAAAAGTTTCATCGTTTATCTTTCCGTCATTGCGATAGAGCCCAAACCATGTATCTCTGTCAGTGCCGTAACCATATTTAAGGACAGCATTTCTTAAGCCGCCTAAGCGCCCCCCAGAAACGCGGCTGACAATAAAATAACGCCCTGTAGGAAGTGGTCCCAGATCTGCAATGTTAGTTAATGTTGGGTTATTTCGACCAACTAACTGGCCTGAGAAGGCAGGGAAATTGCCTACACCAGCACAGCTCAAAATGGAAGTTTCCATGCCATTCAGCACAAAATTACAATTTAGAGCCATTTAAGCTGTCACCCTTTCATTCCAGGCGTCGGCAAAAATTACATTACCGTCACAATGATACAGAATTACATTTCGCAATGGTTGAGAATTGGCCGGAGCTTAACTAAAAAACTTAACCCGCCTCATCCCACCATAATCTTAATCATTCCTCAGTAAAGGACACGATTTAAGGCATGTTCTTCTGCCATAAACTACTTATTAATTTTTGAAGCATCTTCCTGTTTAACCTGTTCCATCCAGCCTTCCAGTGACCATAGACAGGTTGCGGATTCAACGCCAGAAACATCAAGCAATGCCAGACGTGTTTCATTATAAATACGCATCATTTCTTCTTTAGGCTTATTTAACGGTGAAACGCAGGATAGAACGCTTCCTTGCTGATGCTTATATTTGTGCTTATCGAGTATGGCGAGAGTATTCAATGTCTCTTTAGCATTTGGGGCAATAGCATAATAAAGTGCTTCGGAAAGCTGTTCTGCCTGTTGCAGATTGATCACTGACGCTAAATCTGGTGCCAAAGATATCCAATCATTTTGACCGTTGGCAATATTTTCAAGTGCGGTTTTCCAATCATCTGATGATACTTTTTCAGAGAATTCAGTTTCGCCATATTTTTGGATTTCACTGCGTAATTTTTGCGGAGAGGCCGCAGCAAAAGCCATCACAGGAAAAAATAAAAGTGCAGCAAAAACTCTCATCTCACTACCTCAAGAGATTCAGACGACCCTCGAATTTGATGACGTACTGTTGGCGGCAGGATGATGCAACCCTCAGATGCGAAACCTGCCGGACCATGCGTTCTTTCGCCATGAATACGAAATAGGCTCCTACCAAAAGAATCGCCAGATGTCTGGTGAAGTTCTATCGTCATGGGGCCTTTAGATGCCGTTGTGGAACCAATTCGGTAAGTCCCACGTGGCAGAGGCCCCATTCCTCTAACATGTTGGCGATCTGGATTGTTTTTGTTGGTCAATGCACCCGAATAACCTTGTCCAACTAATACACCGTCATGAAACATTTCACCGGTACTCTGTTTATATGTCCAAACCATTTTTACATCTCCCTATGCAGTAGTGCGTTCATCCCAGCTATCAGAATACTGAGTGTTTCCATCCAGGTATTTCCATGTGATTTTTTCATATCTCAATTCTACATATTCGATATGACTCCTCTTTTCGCCATACGCAGATTTAATATCGTGCATCATTGGAATAATTCCAATAACTTTTACGTTCTCTAAAAAGGTATTGAAATATTCGACTTCCTGCCCAGCATCATTAATACGGTAGTATTTTATTTCAGCTGATTTGAGCGTTTGTCCGGTACATATTGCTTTATAGATGTAGGGAGTCGATGAATCGATTTCTTTATCGAAAGTAAACGGCGCATGAATCCTGGTGCCTGTCGGCTTTCCTGTATTGTTGTCATTGGGTATTGAAACGTCATGTGTCAAACCTACTATCTCAATGCTCCCCTCACGTCCCCGGACATCAACAGAACCTTTGATATCTGCTCCGCCGTCATCCTTCAACCATAAATATGCTGGTATAGCCATTATTAACAACTCCTTATGTTTTGTGGGAAAAACATACACCTCAAAAGCCACTTGA
>NZ_MJIB01000010.1:0-27872 GCF_003697865.1 Rahnella sp. Larv3_ips
AGAGCCAAAGCTGGCGCCGACGGTCATTGACGTGGGGCAGCGCACTGAACCCAATATGGAGTTTATCCAGCAACTTAAGCCGTCTCTGCTTGTGGTGACTCAGGGCTACGGCCCGAAAACCAGCCAGCTGGAATCCATCGCGCCGGTGGTGGATGTGAAAGCCAACGACGGCAGCGCCAAACCTCTGCAACTGGCGATCCGTTCCCTGCACAAACTGGCGGATTATCTCGGTTTGCCGGAACGCGCGGAACAGCATTTGCAGCTCTATCACCAGCAACTGGCGAAAACCCGCGAGCTGATGAAACCGGTCGCCGCTCAGCCGGTGCTGTTAATCACCTTTATCGACACCCGCCATGTGCTGGTGTTCGGCCAGGGAAGCCTGTTCCAGGAAGTGATGGAGGAGGTCGGGCTGACCAATGCCTGGCAGGGCGAAGGCAGCTTCTGGGGCAGCGTGTCTGTCGGGATCGAACGTCTGGCGGCCATCAAAAATGCCCGCGTGCTGTGTTTTGATCACGGCAGCGCCGACATCATGGACGCCGTTGCGCCCACGCCTTTGTGGAAATCGATGCCGTTCGTTCGCAGTAATCAGTTCACCGTGGTGCCCGCGGTCTGGTTTTACGGTGCAACGTTTAGCGCCATGCATTTTTGCCGCATTCTTAACAGCACTCTGGGGAAACCGGTATGAACCGCCGCGCACTCAGCGTTTCGCTGATATTTTTGATTCTGCTGACGCTGGCGGCAGGTCTGCTCAGTGTTTACAACCTCCATCAGCAATTGCCTTATCACCAGTGGCGCAGCGCGTTGTGGCAGCCGGACATCGATGATGTTCAGCAGATGCTGTTCCATTACAGCTCGCTGCCGCGTATTGCCGTCGCACTGCTGGCCGGTGCCGGTCTGGGGCTGGTTGGTTTACTGTTTCAGCAGGTTCTGCGCAATCCGCTGGCAGAACCGGCGACGCTCGGTGTTTCTGCCGGTGCGCAGCTCGGTCTGACCATTGCCACGCTGTGGGCGCTGCCGGGGGGGCTTATCACCCAGCAGTTCGCCGCCATGCTTGGCGCGGTGGTGATCGGCGTGCTGGTCTTCGGGATCGCCTGGGGTAAACGACTTTCGCCGGTGACGCTGATCCTCGCCGGGCTGGTGCTCGGTTTGTATTGCGGTGCGGTCAATGGCCTGCTGGGGCTGTTCAACTATCAGCGCCTGCAAAGTTTGTATATGTGGAGCAGCGGGGCGCTGAACCAGCAGGACTGGAATATCGCTTCGTTCCTGTTGCCGCGCGTGATCATCGTCTGGCTGCTGGCCTTCCTGTTGCAACGTCCGATGACCTTACTGGGTCTGGATGACGGTGTGGCAAAAAATCTCGGTCTGGGATTATCCGCTGCCCGCCTCGCGGTGCTGGCGCTGGCGATCCTGATGAGCGCCCAGCTGGTTAACGCCGTAGGCATGATTGGCTTTATCGGTTTATTTGCGCCGTTGCTGGCGAAAATGCTCGGCGCACGTCGCCTGTTTTCGCGGCTGGTCATGGCGCCGGTGATCGGTGCGCTGCTGCTGTGGTTCACCGATCAGGTGATGCAGTGGCTGACACAATACTGGATGGAAATACCGACCGGTGCAGCCACCGCGCTGGTCGGCGCGCCGTTGCTGCTGTGGCTGTTGCCGCGGCTGCGTCACAGCATGATGCCGCCACCGATGGATCAGGGCGACAACGTGCCCGATGAGCGTCAGCATCTGGTGCGCTGGGTGTCGCTTGCGCTGCTGGTGTTACTGGCGGGGCTGGCCGTCGCGCTGATGGCCGGGCGCAATGCCACGGGCTGGAGCTGGTCGACGGGCGCAGATTTACAGGCGCTGCTGCCGTGGCGGATGCCGCGGGTGATGGCGGCGCTGGCGGCGGGAATTATGCTGGCGTCTTCAGGCGTGCTGATTCAGAAACTGACCGGCAACGCGATGGCCAGCCCCGAAGTGCTGGGGATAAGTTCCGGTGCGGCATTCGGTGTGGTGCTGATGATGTTTATTGTGCCCGGTGATGCCTTTGTCTGGTTGCTGCCCGCGGGCAGTGCCGGTGCGGCGATCACCCTGCTGGTGATCATGCTCGCCTCCGGTTTACGCAGCTTCTCCGCCGAGCGGATGCTGCTGACCGGTATCGCGCTGAGCACCGCGTTCAGCACGCTGCTGACGCTGTTACTCGCCAGCGGTGATCCGCGTATGGGGGGCCTGCTGACCTGGATTTCCGGTTCAACCTATTCCGTGACTTCTGATACCGCATGGCGAACGCTGGTGCTGGCTGCGGTGCTGATGATGCTGGTGCCGTTCCTGCGCCGCTGGGTCAATATTCTGCCGCTCGGCAGTGTGACCGCGAAGTCTGTCGGAATGGCGCTGACGCCAAGCCGCATGGCGATCCTGATGCTGGCCGCAATTATGACAGCCGCCGCCACGCTGACCGTCGGGCCGCTGAGTTTTATCGGGCTGATGGCACCGCACATGGCACGCATGATGGGCTTTCGTCGGGCGATGCCGCAGTGGATGGTCGCCAGTATTCTCGGTGGCTTGCTGATGGTGTTCGCCGACTGGTGCGGCCGGATGTTCCTGTTCCCGAACCAGATCCCGGCAGGGCTGCTCGCGACCTTCATCGGTGCGCCGTACTTTATCTATTTGCTGAGAAAACAGGCGAAATAACGGCGGGACTGATGCAACAAAAAGGGGCCAGAAGGCCCCCTTTACATTTCAGTGTCGCCCCTGCACAGGGGCGAGCGGATCTTACAGCTTCGCGAAACAGCGACGTGCCGCGCTGATGGTGCGCTGGATATCTTCTTCGCTGTGCGCCAGCGACATGAAGCCTGCTTCGAAGGCGGAAGGTGCGAGATAAACGCCTTCTTCCAGCATCAGGTGGAAGAACTTTTTGAAGCGCTCAACGTCACACTTCATCACGTCCTGATAGCAGGTCACGGTGTCTGCATCGGTAAAGAACAGGCCGAACATGCCGCCGACGTGGTTCACCACAAACGGAATGTTTTCCGCTTTCGCCGCATGCAGTAACCCTTCTGCCAGCTGGGTGGTGCGCTCATTCAGAGTCTGATGCACGCCCGGTTGTGCGACCTGTGTCAGGCAGGCAATACCGGCCGCCATGGCAATCGGGTTACCGGAAAGCGTCCCCGCCTGATACACCGGGCCGGTCGGTGCCAGTGCGTCCATCACGTCGCGGCGGCCACCGAATGCGCCGACCGGCATCCCGCCGCCGATGATTTTGCCCAGACAGGTCAGGTCCGGCACCACATTGTAATATTCCTGAGCACCGCCGAGCGCGACGCGGAAACCGGTCATCACTTCGTCGATGATCAGCAGCGCACCGAATTCATCACAGAGTGCACGCAGACCCGGCAGGAACGCCGGCAGTGGCGGGATACAGTTCATGTTGCCCGCTACCGGCTCAACAATGATACAGGCGATATCGTCCGGGAACTGTTCAAAAGCGGCGCGGACGGAATCCAGATCGTTATAGGTGCACGTCAGGGTGTGTTTGGCGAAATCCGCCGGTACGCCCGGAGAATTTGGCTGGCCGAGGGTCAGCGCGCCGGAACCGGCTTTCACCAGCAGGCAGTCGGCGTGGCCGTGATAGCAGCCTTCGAATTTGATGATTTTATCGCGATGGGTAAAGCCGCGGGCAAGACGAATGGCGCTCATGGTGGCTTCGGTACCGGAGTTCACCATGCGCACCATGTCCATACTTGGCACCAGTCCGGTAACCAGTTCGGCCATTTTCACTTCCATCTCGGTTGGCGCACCAAAGCTCAGGCCGCGCTGTGCCGCTTCAATCACCGCATTGCGAATGTCAGCGTTGTTGTGGCCGAGCACCATCGGACCCCATGAACCGACGTAGTCGATGTAAGCTTTACCATCGGCATCAAACAAAAAGGCACCGTCAGCGCGCTCGATGAATAGCGGGACGCCGCCGACGCCGGAGAAGGCACGTACCGGCGAATTCACACCGCCCGGGATTAGCGCTTGCGCCTGCGTGAACAGACTTTCTGACTTACTCATTACTCGGCTCCTGGTTTTCTTGATGCTGTATGACATAAGGAATAGCAATGCGCCCATTCTAGTGAACTGCGCGAGGTTATCAAACCGTAAACCGTCGCGGATTTTGTCCTGAGTCCTGTCAGGCGGCCATGTTGTATGATTTAATCCATAAATATTCCATTACCTTTTCTGTATTCCTCCTGATCCGATGAATGAATCAAACACTGATATGCCTGAGCCAGCCTCTGCGCATGGCCCGCGTAAACGCAGTGAAGTGCTGCGTATGTTCCTGCGCCGTGATAAAACGCCGGTCGCAATTCTGATTGTTGCTGCCGTGGTGGGAACCGTTGCCGGTCTGCTTGGCGTGGCTTTCGAAAAAGCGGTGAACGGGGTGATGGCCATGCGGCTTTCGGGCCTCAGTATTTTCAGCGATTACTGGATTTTAATGTGGCCGCTGACCTTTGTGGTGTCAGGCCTGCTGGCGATGTCCGGCTATTATCTGGTCCGGCGTTTCGCGCCGGAAGCGGGCGGCTCCGGCATTCCTGAAATAGAAGGTGCGCTGGAAGAGTTGCGACCGGTGCGCTGGTGGCGGGTGATCCCGGTGAAATTCTTTGGCGGTATAGGCACGCTGAGCGCCGGTATGGTGTTGGGCAGGGAAGGGCCGACCGTGCAGATGGGCGCAAACGTCGGCAAAATGATGGCGGATATTTTCAGGCTGCGCAGCGCCGAAGCCCGCCACTCGCTGCTGGCTACCGGGGCGGCGGCAGGGCTTTCAGCCGCCTTTAACGCGCCGCTGGCCGGTATCCTGTTTATTCTCGAAGAGATGCGCCTGCAATTTCGCTACAGCCTGATTTCTATAAAAGCGGTGTTTATCGGCGTGATTATGTCGAGCATCGTTTTCCGGATTTTCAACGGTGATACGGCCGTGATAGAGGTCGGTAAACTGGCGAATACTTCGCTGAATACCCTGTGGCTGTTTCTGGTGCTGGGGATGGTATTTGGCGTGGTCGGCGTCAGCTTTAACGCGCTGATCTTTCGCACGCAGGATATGTTTGCCCGCATCCACGGCGGTAATCTGCGCAAGATCCTGATTATCGGCGGCGTGCTGGGCGGCGTCTGCGGCCTGATCGGGCTTGTTCAGCCAGAAGCGGCGGGCGGTGGTTTTGCGCTGATCCCGCTGGCGGCGGCAGGGCAATACGGTCTGATGATGCTGCTGTTTATCTTTTTTGTCCGCGTGGTGACCACGGTGCTTTGCTTTGCTTCAGGTGCGCCGGGCGGCATATTTGCCCCGATGTTAGCGCTCGGCACCTTGCTGGGTACGGCATTTGGTACCGCCGCGCTGGTCTGGTTCCCTGAATACGATATTCAACCGGCGACCTTCGCGATTGCCGGAATGGGCGCACTGTTTGCCGCCAGCGTGCGGGCGCCGCTGACCGGCATCGTGCTGGTGCTGGAAATGACCGACAACTATCAGCTGATTTTACCCATGATCATCACCTGTCTGGGCGCGACCCTGCTGGCACAGTTTTTGGGCGGTAAGCCCTTGTATTCAACCATCCTGACCCGCACCTTACAGAGGCAGGAACGCGAAAATGCCGAAAAAGCGCAGGCAGAATCTGTGGGTGAGAGCACCAATAAGCAGGACAGCGCCGCGAAAAATGCCCATACTTGAAGCATCAACTCAGGTATAAGATAATGAGTTCATTATTCAGACAGTCAATCTGGCGGCCTGAACAAATGCGGATTGGGAGTGAGAAATGATGAGTGAAGCGTTAATGAATGAAACAACCGCGTTGCCGTTACAGTTTACTGAGGCTGCGGCGCGTAAGGTGCAGAACCTAATTTCTGATGAAGAAAATCCGAATCTGAAGTTGCGTGTTTACATCACCGGCGGCGGTTGCAGCGGATTCCAGTACGGTTTTACGTTTGACGATAAAATCAACGACGGTGATATGACCATCGAGAAAGCCGGTGTGGCGCTGGTGGTTGACCCGATGAGCCTGCAATATCTGGTGGGCGGTTCGGTGGATTACACCGAAGGTCTGGAAGGTTCACGTTTTATCGTGACCAACCCGAATGCCAAGACAACCTGCGGTTGCGGTTCGTCATTCAGCATCTGATACGCGGCTGAGAGTTTCAGCAGCATCAAAAAAGCCCGTCTGTGTATGCAGACGGGCTTTTTTAATGGGCTTATTTCCACTCCTAAAAGGCACTCAGGGTAAGTAAGTGCTTACAAGAGGATTACCATTCGACGGTCACCAGCGTGGAATCCACCTTGATGCCGGGCGCTGCTGCCAGTACCGTTTCACTGATATGTGGCGGGCTCATGCTGCGGTTGGCGCAGATCACGGAAGTGCCCGAATGCGCTGCGTTCACCTGGCATGAAGGTAAAATAGTCAGACTGATGTGGATCTCGCCACTTGTCATGCCCGCGACAGCCGCCAGCGGGCTCAGGGCGAGTAACGCACTGAGTAATAAAGCTTTCATTTCTATTTCCTGCTGGTGTCGTTCAATTTTTAGAGCAATAAAATCAGCGTGACTGATTAAGGTTATCGGTCTTATTTTTGCGGTCTTTAATCCAAAACGTTTCCGTCCGGGAGCGTCGCCGCTGAGTCGTCGTATCAGATACCGTTATTGTATTATTTCGTTTGTATAACAAAGAGATAATCGTAAAGCGAAGGCAGTCATCGTACGAAGGATTTGACGACGCACATACTAACAGATAAAAGTGGCGGTTCATTGATTTTGGTTAATAAAGCAACGATTCAGAAAAGTGCCATGGCGGCGAGGGGCATGAAAGTCACTGTACTGTTAGTGAGTATTCACCTCTGAGGCAGAGCCGCAATCCGGGGGCAAAGCTGTTGTGCTGCCAGTAAAATTCGCGGGCCTGCGCGGCTGAACCAGTCTGAATCCAGCGTAATGACCTGTGCGCTGAGCAGGGAACGCCAGTAATCTTCAATAACCTGCTTTTGTGATGGACCGCCCGCAACCACAATCACCTGCGGATGACGGTTCAACACCTGCTCCCTGCTGACCTGAGGCCAGGGGACACGGCTGTCTGCGAAAATGTTTTTGGCACCACAGAGTTCCAGTACTTCACTTTGCATCGTCGCCGATGAGGCGGTAAACAGCGGCTGTGTGCCGAACTGAATAAAAGCCGGCACCGGTTTCTCGCGGTGGTATTTCAGCTTAAGCGCCTGCCATTGCTGACGGAAATCCGTGGCAGCGCGCTGCGCGGTGGCGGGATCGGCACTGTAGGGTGCCAGTTGTTCCAGCGCCTGGGCAATCTGCGCCGCATTTTGCGGATCGAGATACACCACGTTGATACCCAGCGAAGCCAGCTGCTCCAGCGGTCGCTGCGGATTTCCGCCGCGCCAGGCGAGCACCAGATCAGGTTTGAGCGTCACGATGCGTTCAACGTTGATGCCCTGCCAGTTCGCCACCTGCTCAATCTTTGCAGCCTGCGGCGGGTAGTCGGAGTAAGCACTCACGCCAACCAGCTTATCGCCCAAACCGGCGGCAAACGCCAGTTCTGTCAAATTAGGTGCCAGAGTGATCACCCGTTGCGCCGGGGCCGCCGCGGCCATCAACGGCAGCATCAGAAACCCCGAAACCAGACAGAACCGGCGCATCATCACTCTTGTGAATCAGCCAGCGTTTTGAGCATAGCATCCACCATCAGGGTGGATTGCTGCGCCGCGGTGACCAGAAACTCTTCGAAGCTCAGGTGCGATTCGCCGTCGGCGACATCAGAAATAGCACGCACCACCACAAATGGCGTATCGAACAGATGACACACGTGGCCGATGGCTGCGGCTTCCATTTCGACGGCTGCCACATTCGGGAAGGTGGCGCGAATGCGGGCCAGCGGGGCGGCACCGTTGATGAATGCGTCGCCGCTGCACACCAGACCGCGCACGGCGTTCAGATCCAGCTGACGGATACAGGTTTCAGCCAGTTCGATCAGCGCCGGATCGGCTTTGAACGCCGCCGGGCAGCCTGCCATCTGGCCGGGTTCGTAACCGAAAGCGGTCACGTCGGCGTCGTGATAACGCACTTCGTCAGACACCACGATATCGCCCACTTTCAGGGTTTTCGCCAGGCCACCGGCGGAACCGGTATTGATGACGACGTCTGGCTGGCAATGCTCGAGCAGCAACGTGGTACCCATCGCCGCCGACACTTTACCGATGCCGGATTTCAGCAGGGCAACGTCCACGCCGTGTAACTGGCCGGTATAGATTTCGCAGCCCGCGCGTTCGATAGTCTTGCGGTTAATGATTTTGTCGCGCAGCAGAGTCACTTCCTGCTCCATAGCGCCGATGATGCCTACTTTCATATGAATACTCGCAGATGTGGGTGAAATGGGCCGCAGCAGAGGCGGAATTGACGCTTTAATACCGAAAACAATGCGCGATAGTCTATCATGGCTAAAGGTAAGAGATAATGCGTTTGGGATGCGGGTTCCGCGTCTGCCAGGCGCGTGAGTGGCTGAAAGGGTGGAAAAGTATGTCCGGGATCGATTTTAAAGCGAAATTCAATTTTCAGCGTCCTTTCAGCTCGCCCATTGAGGCGCGGGATGAGTACGATGTGGTGCGTCAGTTTGAAAGCGATCGTGGCCGTATTATCAACTCCGCCGCGATCCGCCGTTTACAGCAAAAAACACAGGTTTTTCCGCTGGAGAAAAACGCCGCCGTCCGCAGCCGCCTGACCCATTCTCTCGAAGTTCAGCAGGTAGGCCGTCACATCGCCAAAGATGTGCTGCACCGTCTGCGCAAGCAAGGAAAGCTGGACACCTACGGGCTGACGGAGGTTACCGATCCTTTTGAAAGTGTGGTCGAAATGGCCTGTCTGATGCATGACATTGGCAATCCGCCTTTCGGGCATTTTGGTGAATCGGCGATCAATAACTGGTTTGGCAAACGCATGGATACCGCCAGCTGCGGCAAAGAATTTCAGCTGACGGATGCCTGCACTATCGGCTGTCTGCGTCTGGAAAAGAGCGCCGAACCGCTCAATGAACTGCGCAGTAAAATCCGCTACGATCTTTCCAATTTTGAAGGCAACGCCCAGGCGATCCGTCTGGTGTATACCCTGCTTAAACTCAACCTGACCTACAGCCAGACCGCCTGCATCCTGAAATACACCCGCCCGGCCTATTCCACTGAAAAATTGCCTTCACATGATTATCTGATGAAAAAGCCCGGTTTTTATCTGGCGGAAGAGCCGTTTATCCAGCGTCTGCGCAGCGAGCTGGGGCTGGGCGAGTTCAATCGTTTTCCGCTGACGTACATCATGGAAGCGGCAGATGACATCTCCTATTGCATCGCCGACTTAGAAGATGCGGTAGAAAAGAACATTTTCAGCGTTGAACAGTTGTACGCCTATCTTTGTCGCGAATGGGGGGAGATCGAAAAGGGCGATTTCTTCGATAAAGTGGTGCGCACCGCCTATGAAAAAATGGATAAAGCCAAAACGTTCCGTAATCCGGTGGATTATTTCTTTATGGAGCTGCGGGTACAAACGGTGAAACAACTGGTGCCCCACGCGGCGCGAAGATTCATTGAAAACGTGCAGGAAATTTATGAAGGCACCTTTAACCATGCGCTGCTGGAAGATGACAGTCAGGCAAATCGCTTGCTGGAAATTTATAAACGCGTGGCCTTCAAACAGGTATTCAATCACCCGGAAGTGGAAGAGCTGGAATTACAGGGTTACCGGGTCATCAGCGGTTTGCTGGATATTTACAGCCCGCTTCTCGATATGTCTTTGAAAGATTTTACTCAGCTGGATCAGGAAGATACGCACCGTGCATATCCGATTGAAACCCGGCTTTTGCATAAAATATCGGCCAAGCATCGTTTAGCCTATACCAATGCAGTGGTGGGGCTGGAGGGCAAACCGGAGAAAGTGTTTGCGGCGCTGGAGTTTTATTACCGGGCAAGAATGTTACAGGATTATATCAGCGGGATGACCGATCTCTATGCGTATGATGAATATCGCCGCCTGATGGCCGCAGAGTAATTATCATTCACATCAAAAAGGAAGACTTCTTTATTCTTCTTTACGAATCTGTCTGAAAAACCATCTTTTGTAAATATCGACAATACTTTTTTACTATTAACCGATCGACCCTGATGAACTTCGCGCTATTAATTACATCTCAGTATCACGACTACCAAGCAATGCAACTATTTTGGTTGCCACAATAATTTTAAGAGATCCTGAAAATGAAAAAATCGAGTTTATTCCTGAGCGCATTAGCGTTAAGTATCGGTATGGCAATGGCCCCGGTTTCTTCTGCACTGGCTGCTGAAACAGCCTCTTCCAGCACGTCACAGCTTCCAAGCCTGGCGCCTATGCTGGAAAAAGTCATGCCCTCCGTGGTGAGCGTGAACGTTGAAGGCAGCGCCCCGTCCAAGACGCCGCGTATGGGCCAGCAGTTCCAGCAATTCTTTGGTCAGAACTCGCCGCTGTGCCAGGACGGCTCGCCGTTCCAGGGTTCACCTGTTTGTCAGGGTGGCGGTCAGGAAGGCCAGCAGCAAGCGCCTGAGCAGAAAGAAGATTTCCGCGCTCTGGGTTCCGGCGTCATCATTGATGCCGCTAAAGGCTATGTCGTGACCAACAACCACGTGGTTGATAACGCCACCAAAATCAGCGTTCAGCTGAACGATGGCCGTAAATTTGATGCCAAAGTGATCGGCAAAGATCCACGTTCTGACATCGCGGTTATTCAGCTGCAGGATGCTAAAAACCTGACCGTCATTAAAATGGCCGACTCCGGTCAGTTGCGCGTCGGTGATTACACCGTGGCCATCGGTAACCCGTATGGTCTGGGTGAAACCGTCACGTCCGGCATCGTTTCTGCGCTGGGTCGTTCTGGTCTAAACATCGAAAACTACGAGAACTTTATCCAGACGGATGCGGCGATCAACCGTGGTAACTCCGGCGGCGCACTGGTTAACCTGAACGGCGAACTGATCGGTCTGAACACTGCGATCCTGGCGCCGGACGGCGGCAACATCGGTATCGGTTTTGCGATCCCAAGCAACATGGTGCAGAACTTGTCCAAACAGATGATCGAATACGGCCAGGTGAAACGTGGCGAACTCGGCATCATGGGGACTGAGCTGAACTCCGAGCTGGCGAAAGCGATGAAAGTTGACGCACAGCGCGGCGCGTTCATCAGCCAGGTGATGCCGAAGTCTGCGGCAGAAAAAGCGGGCATCAAAGCCGGTGACGTGATCCTGAGCATGAACGGTAAACCGATCAGCAGCTTTGCGTCGTTCCGTGCAGATATCGGCACCATGCCAATCGGCACCAAAGTGACCCTCGGCCTGCTGCGCGACGGTAAACCGGTGAACGTCGATGTGACCATTGAGCAAAGCACGCAGACCGCGAAAGTCGAATCCGGCAATATCTATACCGGTATTGAAGGCGCTGAGCTGAGTAACAATGCCGCTGCCGATAAGAAAGGCGTGAAAGTGGACGAAGTGAAAGCCGGTTCCACCGCGGCCCGTATCGGCCTGAAAAAAGGCGATGTGATCCTGGGTGTTAACCAGCAGAAAGTCGCTAATCTGGGCGAACTGCGTAAAATCCTCGACACCAAACCTTCGGTGCTGGCGCTGGATATATTACGTGGTGACACCTCAATTTACCTGTTAGCCCAATAATCCTTCCTCCGTGAAATGATAAGGCACGCTCCGGCGTGCCTTTTTTGTTTCTGCTTTGCCCCCGCCTCTCATCTTCGGTCCTGCGCGTCTCTGTGCAGGTGCATAAAACTGTGACTTTCCCCGCAACTTCAACGGGTTCTCCTGCTCTTTGGGCATTTGCATAATGTCTGGCTGACGGCGACTGAGTATGCTGGTCAAACTAACAAGAACAGGCAAGGCAGGAATCCCATGTCGGCGTATCATCTCGATGCAAAACTGGCGCAGCAAATTGTTGCCCGCACGATGCAAATTATTGATAGTAATGTGAATGTCATGGATGGCCGTGGAAAAATCATTGGCAGCGGCGACGATCAGCGTCTTGGCGAATTGCACGAAGGTGCTTTGCTGGCCATTTCACAGGAACGCATTGTCGATATTGATGAAGGCGTCGCACGGCATTTGCACGGAGTGCGTCCGGGCATCAACTTACCCCTGCGCATTGACGGCCAGATTGTCGGTGTGATCGGCCTGACTGGTAACCCGTTACAGCTGCGTCAGTACGGTGAACTGGTGTGCATGACTGCCGAAATGATGCTCGAACAGGCGCGTTTGCTGCACATGCTGGCGCAGGACAGCCGCTTGCGCGAAGAGCTGGTGCTTAATCTTATCCGGGTGGACGAACTTTCTCCGGCATTGAAAGAGTGGGCGCAGCGTCTTGGTATTGATTTGAACCGTCCACGGGTGGCGGCGGTGGTTGAAGTGGACAGCGGACAGCTGGGCGTGGATTCGGCGATGGCCGAACTGCAACAGCTGCAAACCTTGCTGACCACGCCGGAGCGCGACAACCTGATCGCGATCGTGTCCCTGACCGAAATGGTGGTGCTGAAACCAGCGCTCAACAGCTATGATCGCTGGGATCCGGACGGTCACCGCCAGCGCATCGATCATCTTTTGTCCCGCATGACCGAAACCGGGCGCCTGCGTGTGCGTATTTCTCTCGGCAACTTCTTCACCGGCCCCGGCAGTATCGCGCGTTCATACCGCACAGCGCGCACCACCATGACGGTCGGCAAACAGCGGATGCCGGAACAGCGCTGTTACTTCTATCAGGATCTGATCTTACCCGTGCTGCTCGACAGCCTGCGCGGCGGCTGGCAGGCCGACGAACTGGTGCGTCCGCTGGCGCGTTTAAAAGCCACCGACAGCAACGGTTTACTCCGGCGCACCCTGGCGTCGTGGTTCCATAATAACGTCCAGCCGACAGCCACGTCGAAAGCGTTATATATTCACCGTAATACACTGGAATATCGCCTCAACCGCATCTCGGAATTAACCGGATTAGATTTAGGAAATTTCGACGACCGTCTCCTGCTGTATGTGGCGCTGCAATTAGATAATGATCAGATTTAAATATTATTCCGTTCTGAAAGTATTCTCCCTGAGGGTATTTTCAGGATGGTTTATCTTTTCGCTTTTTTTATCGGTGTGATGCTCATCACAGCCGTTTCATTTTTTGTGAAACAACTCGCATGGCGCTGGGCATTCGCCTCAAGATAAATGCAAATATGCGCTGATGCCTGGCATTTTGCCTAATGAGTTGGTCACGGGTTGTTCTTATACTGGCAATGTTCCTTCCTCTCTGAACCCTACAGTTCTGTCGTGCGGAGGAATGGCTTGCCCTTCGGGTCGAGGCATTGTCATTAATTCCGGAGAACACCATGGAAACAATCGTTTCATCAGCCAGTGCCGTAAAAAAAAGAACGAATGCGCGCTACTGGATAGTGGTGATGTTATTTATTGTCACCTCATTTAATTACGGCGACCGTGCGACATTATCTATTGCCGGTTCGGCAATGGCGAAAGATATTGGCCTGGATTCTGTCGGCATGGGCTATATTTTCTCTGCATTTTCCTGGGCCTATGTTATTGGGCAAATACCCGGCGGATGGTTGCTGGATAAATTTGGTTCCAAGAAAGTTTATTTCTACAGTATTTTTATTTGGTCTTTATTTACCTTACTTCAGGGCTTTGTCGATGTATTCAGCGGCTTTGGCATTGTGGTTTCCCTGTTCGCTTTACGTTTCCTGGTAGGGCTCGCGGAAGCGCCGTCTTTTCCGGGCAACAGCCGCATCGTTGCCGCCTGGTTTCCGGCGCAGGAACGCGGCACTGCCGTCTCGATTTTTAACTCCGCACAGTATTTTGCCACCGTCATTTTCGCGCCAATCATGGGCTGGTTGACCCACGAAGTGGGCTGGTCACACGTGTTCTTCTTTATGGGTGGGCTTGGGATCATCCTGAGCTTTATCTGGCTGAAAGTGATCCACGATCCGAAAGATCATCCGGGCGTCAACCAGGCCGAACTCGATTACATGGAAGCCGGTGGCGCGCTGATCAATATGGATCAGAAAACCACTAAAAAAGCCGCCGTCAAAGGCGAAAAACTCTTCCAGATTAAGCAATTAATGAAGTCGCGCATGATGATTGGTATCTACATCGGCCAGTATTGCATCAACGCGCTGACCTACTTCTTCATCACCTGGTTCCCGGTATATCTGGTGCAGGCGCGCGGCATGTCGATTCTTAAAGCCGGCATGGTGGCGTCGGTTCCGGCGATCTGTGGTTTCCTCGGCGGAGTGCTCGGCGGGATCATTTCCGACTGGCTGATGCGCAGAACCAGCAACCTGACGCTGTCGCGCAAGGTGCCGATTGTGGTTGGCATGCTGCTGTCGATGTCGATGATTGCCTGTAACTACGTCGATACCGAGTGGATGGTGGTTGGCATTATGGCCTTCGCCTTCTTCGGCAAAGGTCTGGGTGCACTGGGCTGGGCGGTAATGGCTGACACCGCACCGAAAGAGATCAGCGGGCTGAGCGGCGGGCTGTTCAACATGTTCGGCAACGTTTCCGGCATCGTGACGCCAATCGCTATCGGTTACATCATCGGCACGACAGGATCCTTCAACGGCGCATTGATTTACGTCGGGATCCACGCACTGCTGGCGGTCGTGAGCTATGTATTTATCGTCGGCAAAATCGAACGCATCCAGCTACGCCCGTTCTGATCCCCGGCACAGAAAAGGAGACACATGATGAATACGCAATCCTCGCCGATCATCACTGACATGCAGGTGATC
Organism: Rahnella sp. Larv3_ips; assembly: GCF_003697865.1. Lineage (NCBI taxonomy): Bacteria > Pseudomonadati > Pseudomonadota > Gammaproteobacteria > Enterobacterales > Yersiniaceae > Rahnella > Rahnella sp. Larv3_ips. Next base: position 14,798 of record NZ_MJIB01000010.1, read on the forward strand.
CCTGTGGCAGGGCACGACAGTATGTTGATGAATATCGGTGGCGCACATGGCGCTTACTTCACCCGCAATATCGTGATCCTCAAAGACAGCGCCGGGAATACCGGCGTGGGCGAAGCGCCGGGCGGAGAAGTGATTTACAACACGCTGATGGAGGCGGTTTCCCAGGTCAAAGGCCAGGAAGTGGCGCGGATGAACCGCCTGGTGCATCAGATTCACACCGGCAATCAGTCATCGGATTTTGATTCTTTCGGCAAAGGTGCCTGGACATTTGAGCTGCGGGTCAACGCCGTTGCCGCGCTGGAAGCGGCCCTGCTGGATCTGATGGGCAAGTTTCTCGGCGTGCCGGTGTGCGAACTCCTCGGGCCGGGCAAACAGCGTGATGAAGTGACGGTGCTCGGTTACCTGTTCTACATCGGCGACCGTCAGAAAACCGATTTGCCGTATCAGGAAGGAGAACGCGGCAGCCACGACTGGTATCGCCTGCGCCATCAGGAAGCGATGAGCAGCGAGGCGGTAGTGCGGCTGGCCGAGGCGGCGCAGGATCGTTATGGCTTTAAGGATTTTAAACTCAAAGGCGGCGTGCTGCCGGGCGAGCAGGAGATCGACGCGGTAAAAGCGCTGGCAAAACGTTTTCCGGATGCACGTATCACCGTTGATCCCAACGGGGCGTGGCTGCTGGATGAAGCCATTGATTTATGCAAAGACCTGCACGGGATCCTCAGCTATGCGGAAGATCCGTGCGGCGCGGAGCAAGGCTTCTCGGGGCGCGAAGTGATGGCGGAGTTCCGCCGCGCCACCGGTTTGCCGGTCGCCACCAATATGATCGCCACCAACTGGCGTGAGATGCAGCACGCGGTGATGTTGCAGTCGGTGGATATTCCGCTGGCGGATCCGCATTTTTGGACCATGCACGGTGCGGTGCGCGTCGCCCAGCTGTGTGACGACTGGGGCCTGACCTGGGGCTGCCATTCCAACAATCATTTCGACATTTCTCTGGCGATGTTTACCCACGTCGGTGCTGCTGCACCGGGTAAACCCACGGCCATCGATACGCACTGGATCTGGCAGGAAGGCAATCAGCGCCTGACCAAAGAGCCGCTGCAGATCGTCAACGGAAAAATCAAAGTGCCGGAAAAACCGGGGCTGGGCGTGGAGATCGACATGGATCAGATCCATCGCGCCCACGCGTTGCACAAGACGCTGCCGAGCGGGGCGCGCAACGATGCCGCCGCGATGCAGTATCTGATCCCCGGCTGGACATTCGATCGTAAGCGCCCGGCAATGGGGCGCGGTTAACGGAATCTGAATTCACTAAGGAGTAAGCATGACCTCTTCATCTGCACCTAAAATTGTCTCCATGCAGGTCATCCCGGTGGCCGGGCACGACAGCATGTTGCTTAACCTCAGCGGTGCGCACGCGCCGTTTTTCACCCGTAACATCCTGATCCTCAAAGACAGCAGCGGCAACACCGGCGTCGGTGAAGTGCCGGGCGGCGAGAAAATCCGCCAGACGCTGGACGATGCCGCGCTGCTGGTGATCGGCAAAACGCTGGGCGAATACAAAAACGTGATGACTGCGGTGCGGGAGAAATTCGCCGATCGCGATGCCTCCGGTCGTGGATTACAGACTTTTGATTTGCGTACCACTATCCACGTGGTCACCGCCATTGAAGCGGCGATGCTGGATCTGCTCGGCAAGCATCTGGGCGTGACCGTGGCGTCGTTGCTCGGCGACGGTCAGCAGCGTGATGAAGTCGAGATGCTCGGTTATCTGTTCTACGTCGGTGACCGCAATAAAACGTCGCTGGGCTATCAGAGCCAGCCGGGTGAGGGCTGCGACTGGTATCGCCTGCGCCACGAAGAAGCGCTGACACCCGCGGCGGTAGTGCGGCTGGCGGAAGCCGCGTACGAAAAATATGGCTTCAATGATTTCAAACTCAAAGGCGGCGTGCTGGCGGGCAGCGAAGAAGCGGAAGCCGTGACGGCGCTGGCGCAACGCTTCCCGCAGGCACGGATCACGCTCGATCCGAACGGTGCCTGGTCGCTGAATGAAGCCATCGCGCTCGGTAAACAACTGCGCGGTGTGCTGGCGTATGCCGAAGATCCATGCGGCGCAGAGCAGGGCTTCTCCGGGCGCGAAGTGATGGCGGAATTCCGTCAGGCGACCGGCCTGCCGACGGCGACGAATATGATAGCTACCGACTGGCGTCAGATGGGCCATACCATCCAGCTGAAATCGGTAGATATCCCGCTGGCGGATCCGCATTTCTGGACCATGCAGGGGTCAGTGCGCGTGGCACAAATGTGTCACGAATGGGGTCTGACCTGGGGCTCGCATTCCAACAATCATTTTGATATCTCGCTGGCGATGTTTACCCAGGTGGCCGCTGCGGCACCGGGCAAGATCACGGCCATCGACACGCACTGGATCTGGCAGGAAGGCAATCAGCGCCTGACCAAAGAGCCGTTGCAGATCAAAGGCGGCAAAGTGCGGGTGCCGGAACAACCGGGTCTGGGCGTTGAGCTGGATATGGATCAGGTGATGAAGGCCCACGAACTCTACAAAGGCATGGGCCTCGGGGCGCGTGATGATGCGCAGGGCATGCAGTTCCTGGTGCCAGACTGGAAGTTTGATCCGAAAAGGCCGTGTCTGGTGCGCTGATCGCAGGGTGGATCCACACCATTAAAAAAGCCTCTCGTCTGAGAGGCTTTTTGTATTTATCACGCGGGGTTAACTGCGCGCATGTACCGCTGCCGCTTCAATCTGTTCATCTGACGGGCGCACGCCGGTATACAGGACGAATTGCTCGACGGCCTGTAATGTCGCGACTTCCGCGCCGGTGATCACCTTCTTATCGTGATCGCGACCATAACGGATCAGCGGCGTTTCTGCCGGTAAGGCAACAACGTCAAAGACGATGCTGGCGCGGTCGATCACCGCCGGTTCGAAGGCCAGTGAATCCACTTCCGGGCCACCGGCCATGCCGATTGGCGTGACGTTCACCACCATATCGACGGCCAAATCGCCGACTTCTGCTTGCCATTCGTAACCGTATTCTTCTGCCAGGGCGCGGCCATTGGCTTCATTACGGGCAATAATGTAGCCCTTTTTGAAACCGGCATCACGGATGGCGGCAACCACCGCTTTGCCCATGCCACCGCTGCCGCGCAGTGCGAAAACGGCATCACGCGGGACTTTGTGGCTGTCGAGCAGTTTAGCGACCGCAATGTAATCGGTGTTGTAAGCGCGCAGGAAACCCTCGTCATTGACGATGGTATTCACCGACTGAATGGCGGTGGCAGAAGGATCGAGTTCATCAAGGAAAGGAATGCAGGCTTCTTTAAACGGCATCGATACCGCGCAGCCGCGGATGCCCAGCGCACGCACGCCTTTGACAGCGGCTTCGATGTCTTTGGTGGAAAAGGCTTTATAGACGAAGTTCAGGTCTAGCGCCTGATACAGGCTGTTATGAAAACGGGTACCGAAATTTCCCGGACGACCGGAAAGGGACATACACAACTGCGTGTCTTTATTGATTTCCCGACTCATTATTTTCTCCTGATAGGGTATTTAAATCTTCTCGAACCATAGCTGAAACGATACAACCCTACAATAATCCTCTTCCCCGCCCGGCTGAATAATGGCGGCGCTAAGCGTGGATGATTACGTTAAAACCTTCTTCCGGTTGCGGCGCAACAAAGTGACGGGATATCAGCTCAAACTGCTCATCGGTGACGCTAAACGGGTGCGTTCCGGCCTGATTGCGTACCCGCAGCCGGGCTTTACACTCGTCTTCCGGCACGTTCAGATAATGCAGGCGGTGGTCTGCGCCTGACGCCGTGATGAGGCTCATCATCCACTCGCGGTTTGCCACCGTATTGGCCGGGAAATCCAGCACGACCGAGACACCGGCTTTGAGCAGGGAAATGGCATGAGGCGCAATGGCTTGCCTGAGTCTGGCGGCGCAGCGCAGATAATCCGCCACGGTGTGCATCTCATCCTGATAAAGATGGGCAAGCCAGGTGTCTTCACTCAGCACTACCGTGCAGTGCGGGCTTGCCAGATTGCGGGACAGGGTGGATTTTCCGGAGGCTATTTTCCCGCATAAAATATGCAGAACAGCCTGATTTTCGGGCATGACATTGTCGGGGCGGGCTGTGGAATTCATGTTACCTCTCATGTTCAGTCAGGGTCTGCGTCGTTAAAACATCGCATTAATTTCTGAATAAGGCGCGGCTTTTTCCAGCATCGGCATCATTTTATCGTGTTGTAAAAATCCGCTGACTAACTGCGCATGGTGCGCCCATAAGGTTTGCGGCAACCAGGAACCGGCGCTCAGGCGGCGTACGCCAAGGGCTGCGAGATCGCTGACTGGCGGCAGTCCCGGCCAGACCGCCACGTTGAGCAGCAAACTTGTGCCCTCAGCAATGGCGCGCATTTCCCCTGCCTCCGTCAGCCCGAGCACGAAAAGCCCGTCGGCACCGGCACTGCGGTAACTCTGCGCCCGCGCCATTACTTCATCCGCTTTATCCGCGGCGCAAACCAGATTACGGGCGTACACATCGGTGCGCACGTTGATATAAAGATCTACGCCGCTTCGGACACTGGCGGCTCTGATGGCCTCGATTTTCCGGCACAACGCATGCGGATCGCCTGCGCCGTCCTCAATATTGATGCCCACCACGCCCGTATCCATAAACCGTGAGACGGTTAACGCCACCGTGGCCGGAATATCGCTGTAGCCACCCTCAATATCCGCAGAAAGCGGCACCGAAATCACCCTAGCGATAGACGCCGCGCGGGCGACATAGTCTTCCACCGGCAACTGATTGCCGTCGCGATACCCCAACGACCACGCGACGCCCGCGCTGGTGGTGGCAATTGCCGTGGCACCCAGACTTTCTGTCTGGCGTGCGCTGCCCGCATCCCAGACGTTGGGCAATTTCAGCGGAGCTGCTTGCAGATGAAGTTCGCGAAAGACGCTGGCAGACGTGGTTTTCATAAAATGTTCCTCAAAAAAGAAACATTCTAATCATGCTGAATTTTCTTGATAATAGCCGGAAATAACATTCATTCATTCCGTGAGAGCATCAATGAACGCGCCGTCGCTGCACTTAGTTCAAACGTTTGTTGCGGTTGTTGAACACCATAGTTTTGCCCGTGCGGCCCACGCGCTCGGCATTACGCCGTCGTCGGTCAGCCGTTTTATCAAGACGCTTGAACGGCAACTGGGCGCGACGTTACTCAACCGCACCACGCGGGCGATGTCTCTGACCGAAAGCGGCAAACGGTATTTTGCCGAATGCCATCAGGCACTTTCGCAACTCACTCAGGCAGCTGACATGGTGCGTGACGAGCAGACGTTACCCTATGGCGCACTGGTGGTCAGTGCGCCGGTGGCGTTCGGTCATACCCATCTGGTGCCTTATCTGAGTGAGTTTCTGGCGGCGTACCCGCAGGTGCAACTGGATCTGCATCTGACCGATGACTACGTGGATTTGGTGAGTGAAGGCATCATGCTGGCATTTCGCATCGGGCGTATGAAGGATTCGTCGCTGATCGCCCATAAATTGCTGGAGAACCGGCGGATCCTGGTGGCCGCGCCCGCTTACCTGAAAAAGCGTGGCGTGCCTGAGGTGCCGGAAGATCTTTATCAGCACGAGTGCATCGTCTCTTCGGCCAGTCAGGATGGGGTGCTGTGGCGGTTATTTTCTGCCGGTGAGGAGCGCACGCTGGCCCCGAAAGGATCGGTCAAGGTCGATAATGCCGATGCGGCACGCAGGCTGTGTATTGATGCGCACGGCATCGCTTTTCACTCGGCGGTCACCATGGCAGCGGCCATTGACGCAGGGGAATTGGTGCAGATATTGCCACAATGGACCGGGCGTGAAACCGGCGTTTACTGTGTACGGCCCAACCGGCGTATCGGCCCGGCAGCGCAGGGGCTTCTCGATTTTTTAACCGCCCGCTGGCAGCAAAAATGACGATCTGGCGACATCCGTTATACTTAACGGACAGGCAAACGCGGAGGCTGACATGAATTTAGATCTTTTTGATCACCCCGATTTCCACCCCAACTGGCGCGAAGATCTGTGCCCCGGCGCGGTGGTGCTGCGCGGTGCGGCGCTGGCAGAGGATGTGGCGTTGCTGGCGGAGATCGACCGCATCGCCGGGCTGGTGCCTTTTCAGTATCGCGCGACGCCGGGCGGTTACGCGATGTCGGTGGCGATGACCAACTGCGGCGATGTCGGCTGGGTGACGGATAAAGCCGGTTACCGTTATCAGGCCATGTCGCCGGAAAGTCATCAGCAATGGCCGCCGATGCCGGAACTGTTTCGTGCTGTTGCGGTGAAGGCGGCGGAGCAGGCAGGGTTTACGGGGTTTGACCCGGACGCGTGCCTTATCAACCGCTATCAGCCGGGGGCGAAAATGAGCCTGCATCAGGACAAAGACGAGCACGATTTCGGCCAGCCGATTGTCTCTGTCTCGCTGGGTTTACCGGCCGTTTTTCAGTTTGGCGGCCTGGAGCGCAGCGATAAAACCCAGCGCGTGCCGCTGCTGCATGGCGATATTGTGGTGTGGGGCGGGCCGTCGCGGCTGCGTTATCACGGCGTGTTGCCGCTCAAAGCAGGCGAACATCCGCTGACCGGATCCTACCGGTTTAACCTCACGTTCCGTAAAGCGACGTAATTCCGCAGGCATCAGGCTGTAAAGCACAGGACTTTGTTCTCATTCTGCTTTACACTGCCGCCCTGCAAAAACTGACATGTTGAATAAATAATTACTTAGGCGGTAAGCGATGAACGGCGTAATCACAACCTGGTTTGAAGATAAAGGTTTCGGTTTTATCAAAGATGAAAACGGCGATAACCGTTATTTCCACGTGATTAAAGTTGCAAACCCTGAGCTGATTAAAAAAGATGCAGTGGTCACCTTTGAGCCGACCACCAACAACAAAGGCCTTTCTGCCTTTGCGGTGAAAGTCGAGCCGGAGAGCAAATACATCTTTATCGCCGGTGAGCGCATCAAAATCACCAGCATCAAATCTTTCCTGGCGTTTAACGAAGAAGTGCCGGGAGAAGCGAAGATAGACAAAGAAAACGCCGTGCTTTCTGTTGGCCTGCTGATGAACCGTATCCGCCCGCAGGAAGAAGAGAAAAAAGCGGAGATGCGCACCATGAAAAAGCTGCTCATCACCACCTTCCAGAACAGCACTTATGTGTTCACGGAAGATGAAATTGATGTGGATGCCACCATCAAAACGCTGAAAGCGCTGTAAAAACGGCGTTAAAACCGGTGCACACTCGCTGCACCGGTTCTGTTTTTCCCTTTCTTAATATCCTAATAAGTCACCGTGACCGTCACCGTATCGCTGTACGCGCCCGCGGGCTGATTGCTTTGTGCCAGATTCACCGACGCGGTATACGGGAACGACTGTGATGTGCCGGAGCCGGTCGCGCTGCTGTTGGTTGACGCGCTCCACACCGTGCTGTCGCTTTTAAATATCTGATATTGCAAATAACTGGTGGTGCCGTTGACCGTTGAGGCCATCTGCCGGTACTGGCCGGACCCCGTTACGCTGCTGGTCAGGTTGACGGAATAGCTGGCGTTGAGCGTGCAGCGCACGCTGAGGGTATTGGCGACCACCGTCGTCAGCCCGGAAGGCAGGGCGGCGCTGCCAAAACCCACGTTCGGCGCGCTGTCGATATAGCAAAAGTTGGTGATGTTGAGCGTCAGGTTGACGGTACCGTTCACGTTGCCGCTGTCGGCAATGCACAATAATGTCCCGACGGCGACCGAACAGATGTTCCACGTCCAGGCGATGGGGACAGTGTCGGTATACGTCCCGGCGGCCAGATTGGACAACGTTTTTGGCATCACATAAATCGGCAGTGTGCTGTTCGGGCCGGTAAAAAGCCCGAGCAGGCCGAGTGCGGTGGTGCTGTTCCAGGTAATCACGTCACCCTGGTTATAGACGGTGCCACAACTGCCGTCCTTGCACAGGCTGTACGGCAAATACTGATTGGTGGCTGCACTGTAAAGCCGTGGCTGGGTGCCGCTCGGATGTAGCGTGGCGCCAATTGTTGCCGTCACGATATTGGTGCCGCCAATACTGAGCAAGGGACCGTTACAGCTCAGTCCGCTGCTGCCTTGCGTAATCAGCGGAGAAGTGCTGACCGCAAAGGAGTTCTGTGTGCCGAGCGTAATGGTGCTTGCCGCCGTGGTACAGGCCGCCATCACCTGCCACGATGCGCCCAGCAGCCACATCAGTAATACGCCATGACGTATCCACGACCTGAAAATTTTCATGATTTATCTCCTGGCGTTGCGCCACCCGGACATGCCAGCGGGCCAACCTGCTCAATGCTGTGACGTTTAGGATCTAAAGTGAAACTGATCCGGCATACCGAACGGTCTTCCTGCCTGATATTCAGCACGTTGTTTTCCTGTAAGTGCGAGAAGTACACCAGCCCGTCGTAACCGGTGACGGTGGTTTGCTGTGTATTCTGTTCGGTGACCAGCGTGCCGGGCTTCAGCGGTTGTCCGGCGGCGTCGTGCAGCCTGATATTCGCCGACAGCACTTTCTCGACGTTGAATTTCACCACCACGCCGCTGCCTTGTTTCACTGCGATGCGGTCATTGACGTTATTAGCAACCACATCGGCGGGCAGCGGCAGGGTGTCGATTTCCACTTTGGCCGGATAATACGAACTGACGGTCGGGATCAGCAGGTGACCATTTTTATCGGTTTCGCCCATTTTCTGATTCTCGAACAGGACGGGCACACCGGCGTAATGATCGGTATCGACCACGATAAAGGCGTCGTTGATCTTGTCGGAAAGGAACCAGTCATTGGCCATAAACACCACGGATCCGCTCAGATCTGCCCAGTTGGTGTAATCGCCCTGATTGCCGTAGAACCCGCCCTGAATCGTCGCGACGCGGGATTTCCAGGTGGCATCGGCCTGCTGATACGGATTATTGCCGCCGCTGTAGGCCAGATTCCAGCCGAGGCCGCCGTCGGTTGGCGTGGCTTTGCTGGCGCCAATCTGCTCCTGATAATTGCCCGCACTGTCACGCTGCACGCCAGCGTTCATGTTGATATTGGTGCCAAGCGGAATGATGAATTGCAGCTGCGCGCTGTAACCGTTATCGCCCAGCGTTTTATTGAGCGATAAAAACATGCTGCTTTGCCCCCACAGCGAGCGGCTGTAGGAGAAATTCACCAGACGGGTATGCGAATTGTCATAGGCTTCGACGTCGTAATAGCCGATGCCCATGGTGCCGTTGGCCGGGCCAAACGGCGAGGTGCTGAACGTCACCTGATCCGACTGACGGCTTAAGCGCGTATCGCTGGTGTAAGAGGTGATGTCCTGATAACCCACCGTGCGTTTTGAGCGCAGCGCCGAGAGGCTGAACACCGTCGAATAGTAGGAATAGCCCAGCGTGTACTGGCTGCCGTCTTTTTTATCCGTCACGCTTTCGCCTGTCGGATTGAGGATCTGACCGCCTGAATTCGGGATGCCCGGTATCTGGCCGTTGTTATCGTTATCCGGCGTGTTGAGCGGAGTATCGCTGCTGACCGGCGGGTGATCGGCTTTACTCTGGCTGCCGGAAACGCTCAGCGTGCCCCAGGTGCCGACCGCGATATCTGCGCCGGCACCGCCCAGCGTCAAACCCTGAACCATTTCGGTATGGCCGGAGAGCGTCAGATAATTGGTCAGCCCGTAACGGTAAATACCGCTGAAGGCCGCATCTGAATAATCGCCGTTGGTGACGCCATAATTGTTGCGCACCGCCCCGAGGGACAAATCGAAATCGCTGAGGTTTTTACGCAGCAGCGTGTTGGACACGTAAAAAGGGACGCTGGTGGACACCTGACGCCCGACTGCGTCGGTGGTCACAATGGTCGCTTCACCGGCACCGTTGATATAAGGCACGTTAGTCAGGGTAAACGGCCCGGAATTCAGGTTGTTACTGCTGGCCTTGTAGCCATTAAGGAACAAATCCACCGTGGTTGGCACCGCCGCCGACCCGCTGTATTGCAGTAACGGATAGGTCACCAGATCCGGACGCACGCCAAAGTTACGGCTGATCCGCACACCGCCCATGCGCGCCGAATTACTCCACGTCAGGGAATCGCTGACGAAATCCCCGACCTGATAGCTGATCAGGTTTTTCTCGTCGGTAAATCGCCAGAAAGTGTCGTAACGCAGATAGCCATCCTGCGCGGTGCTGCCGCCCGTGTTGCCGTTGCCCGCACTGTCGATGTTATAGCGGTAAGTGCCGGTATTGGTGAGCAGCCCGAGGCTGCTGAATAACCGCTGTTCCATCCAGGTGGCGACGGATTTCGGGCCGCCGGGCGGATCGGTGTAGTACGAATCATAGTTAAACAACAGGCCGGTGCTGCTTTGCGACGGCGTGTAATTCATCAGCGGATCGCCGCTGACAGTCTGATTGGGAAGCCAGGCATCCGGCACCGTTAACACCAGCTGCTGGCTGGCTGAATTGTATTTCGCTTTCACGTCCGGCAGTTCACCGACGTTAATCAGCCCCTGCTGGCCGTTAATGTGGATGTGATTTTTTGCCAGCACCCCGGCTTCGACGAAATAGGCGTTATTGCGATAGGTCACCGGCACCACCTGATTATCCGTCTGGCCGTTGACCACAATCGACAGATAAAACATGGCGTCCGTGACCACCGGTGCCGCCCGCGGGGCATCGGGCAGGGAACCGTATTCCTGTGCCTGCGCACTGAACGCACTCAGGCAGATCAGGCACAGGCTTCCCCGGAAACAGAGCGGTCGCTGCTGACCTTCACGGGGAAGACGTCTGATTGGCATCCGTTGCGGCTCCAGCTGTTATTCGCCGCGCGCAATGACAATCGGTTGGGTGTTGTCGGCAATCTGCGCATTCAGCTGCGCCCCCGGCGTCACGCCCGCCGGCACCGGCCAGCGCATCTGCTGCCCCGGCAATACGTACCCCATAAAGCCGCCGACCATGGTTTTTACACCCTGTTTCTGGTTGCCGCTGGCTGACCAGAACACGTTGCTCAGACGTGCGTGAACGATGCCGGTATTGCGCACCTGCAGATAGTTTTTTCCGCCTTCCGAGACGGTGCGCCAGGTGAGGACAGGGCGCGTGGCGGTGGAGGCATCGCGCTTCACATCCGCGCGGTCGTTGGTCCACAAACCGCCGCCATCCATAAACAGCGGCAGCAGATAACGCATCTGCAATTGCAGCCCGACCACCGCTTTGTCCTGACCTTCACCGGCGCTGTTTAGCGGAGAAGGGATCTCGTCAATGATAATGCGGTACGCCTGCTCGGTATTGGCGGGCACCGGCGTGTTGCGGATCAAACGGATCAGCTGGCGCTGGCCCGGCGGCACGGTGGCAAAAGGTGGGCTGGCGACCACGTTGCTCTGATCGGCATACTTCTCGTTAAAATTCTCCTGCTTCCAGGCCAGCACGCGCACCTGCAACGACACCGGTTCCGCGCCCCGGTTTTCCAGCCACAGGGCGGATCCGTTCTGATCGGATTCAATAATCTGGTACACCGGCCAGACGAGCACCGAACTGGCGGCGTGCACCGCCGTACCGGAAAACAGCGCCACCGTCAGGGCCGTGGTGGCAGTCATGCGTGAGAACATCGTCGTCATAGCTCATATCCTGATGATTAATAAGTGAGAGTCACGGTCACCGTGTCGGTGTAAGTTCCCGCAGTGGGTGACGTCGTGAAAGAAAACAACCGGCCATACACCGGATACGTTTGGGTGGTGGAGGGAAAGCTGCTGATGGTCATTGCCTGCGCGCCGGTTCCCCAAACCACGGTGCGCGCAGCATTCTGATAAAGCTGATAGGCCAGCGTTGCCGTCGCCCCGCTGTTGGCCATATAACGCCGGGCGGCAGATCCGCCGTGGATGCCGTAATCCATGCCAATCGCCACCGTGGTGCCGGGGGTGCAGGTCACCACAACGGAGCCTGCGCCCGACGTACTGACCACATCGACATTGGTGGGAACGGAAGGAAACGAGCCGAAATTGAGGGTGCCCAGATTGGTGGTCGGGCTGGAAAGCGAGCTGCCGAAAACGCAGCCATTGGTCAGCGTTGCCGTCACGGTAAAGGTGGTGGTGGCCGTGGCGGCCAGCGCTGAGCCGCACAGCATCAGCAGCGGCAACAGCAGCAGACGGCCAGGCATCAACACCTCTACCAGGATACGGTGACATTCACCGTATCCTGATAAACCCCGGCAGCGGGCGTGACCTGCCCCGGAACGCGGCCATACACCGTGCTCCACTGGTCCGCGCCGTTGCCGGTTCCGCTCACGCCGGTGACGTTATCCCACACCGTCGTGCGTGCCGCCGTGGTGTAAAGGTTGTACTGCAGGGTCGCTGCGCTGTTGGTGGTGTTGACCATTCTGCGGGCAGTGACCACGCCGCTGCTGCCGCCATCCATCACGATTTTGTAGGTCAGCCCGTTCACGCAGTTCACGCGGATCGAGCCCGCCAGCTGCGCGCTGGTGGCATTGATGGCGCTGGTGAGCGACGCATAATTACCAAAGTTCAGCGTACCAAAGCTGGTGCTGCCGGACGTCGTGGTGCCCGCGCTGCAGGCGGGCAGCAACGTGGCACTGATGCCTATCGTGGCTGCCGGACTGAACGGGATGCGCAACTGCATCGACACCAGCAGGGCAGCTGGCAGGAGCAGCAGTACCTTGATGTCCATGATATTTCCTTCCTAGAATCAAAAGCCAGTCAGAGGCGCAACCGACTCTGATGGAAAACGCTTACCAGGAAAGAGTGGCAACAACGGTATCGTTATAGGTGCCCGCAGCCGGTGTGGTGCTGGTCTGGTCAGCAGGCAGCACGCGGCCATAAATCGGGATATTTTGTGCAGCGGTGCCCGTCCCGAGCGTGATCGGCGTATTGATGGCGATCTCGGTGGTGCGTGCGGTATCGGAATAGAGGCGGTAAGGAATGCTGTTGCCGCTGGAGGTCATGGTGCGCAGCCCGCCGGTTGCCGCCAGTCCGCCGTTGAGTGACAGCGTCGGGGTCAGCCCGGTGCTGCAGGTGA
>NZ_MJIB01000010.1:27959-76365 GCF_003697865.1 Rahnella sp. Larv3_ips
TGGTGACCGCGCCGGTGCCGTCCGCACCAAACACCCTACCGTTGATGACGCTGGTCAAATCGGCGTAATTACCGAAGTTCAGCGTACCCCACTGGTTGGTGCCGCCGGTGGCCGTGCCATTACCGACGGTACACCCGGTACTGATGGTTAACTGAACGCCCACTTGCCCTGTTAAAGTACCGGCCGCCTGTGCGCCTGCGGACAGCGCTAAGGTTGCCGCGGCCAGAATAGCCGGAAATAAAGAATGTTTATCGCCCATGATGACTCCCAATAACTGCTTATACACTGGTGTGCATGCATGCAATCGCGTTGCGGCTGCATGTGGAAATCCTCTGGTGGTCAATTTAAAAGCATAAAAAAAATAAAAAGCATCAGTCATTCAGCCGGGATTTGCGTTTTACACTCAAGCAAAAGGGATCCCTGACCGCAGGCGCGTGGTGTCCCACGTCGCTACAGTTAAATATAAGTTAATAAATTTACCTTAAGAGGATCTTTACGTCATTTCGATGAATAAGGATAAAAAGACTAAGAAAACAAAATTAATGGTTTTTTATTCCGGTTTAATGGCTTTTTTTATGTTTAATGATGGGCGTCACGCCGCGTAACCGTGAGTTTTTTTAACCATTTTTTGAGTGGTGTTATAGGTTTATGATGGCTGCCCTTATCCGACGGAGGCTGCAAATGTTTTCTGACGCTGTGATTAACGATATAAACCGGCTGGCGCGTTTTCTCTCTTTTGATCAGACCGGGGGAAAAGGGCCAGCGGGAACGCCTTCATTGCTGATCCTGCTGGGTAACGCGATTTTACCGACCGCCGAAGCGGCGTTTGAGGCGCTGGCGCAGGGCCGGGTTTCACGTTTGCTGATTGCCGGAGGCGTCGGCCATTCCACGCAATTACTCTGTCAGACGGTGCAGGCGCATCCGCGTTACCGGCACATTTCCACTGCCGGGCGCAGCGAGGCGGACATTCTTAATGACATCGGCGTGCAGTGTTTTGGCCTCTCGGCGGACCAAATATTGCTGGAAACCGCGTCAACCAACTGCGGCGACAATGCCGTGCAGGCGCGCCGCGTGCTGGAAGCTGCGGGCGATACCCACACCCGGATTACCCTGACGCAGGATCCGCTGATGCAGCTGCGCACCGACGCCAGTTTCCGCCACGTCTGGCGCGACAGGCCGGACATCACCTTCACCAGTTGGCCGACGCTGATCCCGCAGCTTGAGCGGGCAGGCGACGGGCTGCGGTTTGCCGGCGGCCATCAGCAGGGGATGTGGTCGCTGCCGCGATTCGCGTCGCTGCTGCTGGGGGAAATCCCCCGTCTGCGTAATGCGCCGGGCGGTTATGGCCCGCGCGGTGCGGGCTTTATCGCTGAGGTCGACATCCCCGCCGACATCGAAGAAACCTATGCCCGGCTGCGGCCGGTACTGGAAGCCGATTACGGCGACAGATCTTTCTGACCGGCGGCGGTGACCTGGTCGCTTTCCTGATGATTGCCTTTCAGCGCCAGCAACACCACCAGCGCCGAAAACAACGTGATCGCCATCAGGCACAGCAGTAACGGATGCAGAGAGGCGGCATAAAGCTGCTGAAGCTGCGCGGTGCTGGCTTCAGGGATCAGCTGTTGCGTCACCGTCAGATTACCGGTCGCCAGCCGCTGCGCCGCCTGACTGAGTTCGCCGGAGCTGAAATGTGCCGCCAGCGCGCGGTGGCTCATGGCCGCCAGGATCGCCCCGACGATCGCCAGCGAAATGCCTTCCCCCGCCACGCGTGTGGTGCTGAAAATACCGGTCGCCATTCCCGCCCGCTCTTTCGGCACCACGCTGACCGACAATCCATCCATCAGCCCCCACGGCAGGCCGGTGCCGATGCCGATAAGCAGCATCGGGGCGATCATCGCCGTGACGTTTTGCGCCAGCACCGCCTGGCTCAGCCAGCCTAAACCTGCGGCGGCAATCACCAGCCCGGCGGTGCACAGCACGCCGGCTGAAATCCAGCGCGTCAGCCACGCCGCCAGCAACGGCACAATCAGCATCGGCACGGAAAGCGCCATCATCATCAGTCCGGCGCGCTCTTCGCTCAGGCCTCTCACGCCGATGAACAGCATCGGTAAAATCACCAGCAACACCACAAAACAGAAACCGGTCGCCAGCGGCAGCGCCTGCACGCCGATGAAGCGGATATAGCGAAAAAGAGAGAGATCCAGCATCGGCTGTTTGACCCGCAATTCCACCCCGACAAATATCACCAGCAACAGCGCCGCACCGGCCAGCAGCGCAACAACCTGTGTGCTTTGCACGCCGTATTGCGGGATCGCCATCAGCGCCCAGGTGAGCAGCGCCAGCATCGCGGTAAAGGTGACGGTGCCCGGCCAGTCGATGCCGGAAGCCTGCGGATTGCGGGTTTCCCGCATTTTTGATGCGCCGGTCAGCAGGGCGATCACCGCAATCACCGTGGCGGAGAAAAACACCGCGCGCCAGCCGAAATGAGCAATCAGCAGGCCGGCGAGAAACGGCCCGAAAGCCAGACCGACGCCAAAGCTGCTGCCCATCAGGCTGAACGCGCGGGTGCGCGCCGCGCCGTCGAACTCCTGCGCCAGTGCCGCCGCGCCGCCCGCCAGCGCACCGGCGGCGGCAATGCCTTGTGCGCCACGCAGCACATCCATCCACAGCAAACTGTTGCTGAACGCCTGCAATAACGACAACAGGGCAAACAGCGAAACACCGCTGATGAACACTTTTTTACGGCCAATTTCATCGGCCAGCGCCCCGGCGGCCATCAGAAAACAGCCAAAGGTCAGCATAAAGGAATTGGTTATCCAGCTCAGCGCCTGCGCGCTGCCGCCGAGTTCGCGGGCAATCGCCGGTGTGGCTACCGCGCCGCTGACAAAATTGAGCGGCAGGATCACGGCGGCGATGCACACTGTTACCAGCACCCTGAGGCTGCCAGCCGGATGGGACGAGGATGTATTCATGATTTCTCCAGAAAGTGGTGTATAACGATGATGATAAAATGTCGGCAATCTGGCGGAAACAGGCTGGAAGTCCGATGATTCAGGACAAAAACGCTCGAATAAACGGGAGTGAAAAAATGGAAAACCTGAACGGCCTGCTGGCCTTTGTGCGGGCGGCGCAGAGCCAGAGTTTTGCGGCGGCGGCGGAGCGCATGGGCATATCGGCGTCGGCGGTCGGCAAAAGTGTGGCGCGGCTGGAGGAAAAACTCAGTGTGCGGCTGTTTAACCGCAGCACGCGACGCATCAGCCTGACGGATGAAGGCCAGCTGTTTTTCGAGCGCTGCCAGAATATTGTCGCGCAACTGGAAGACGCCGAGCAGGAGCTGGTGCGGATTTCCGCCGTGCCGCGCGGCAAGTTACGCATCACCGCGCCTGCCATCGGTTACCGCATGTTGTTGCCGCACCTGCCGGAGTTCCGTCAGCGCTACCCGGAGGTCGAACTGGATCTGGATTTCAGCGACCGGATGGTGAATGTCATCGACGAAGGGTTTGATATCGCCATCCGCAGCGGAGAACTGAACAGTTCGCAGATGATGTCACGCCGCCTCGGGCCGTTTCGTTTTGTGATTGTCGGCGCTGCCGGTTATTTTGCCGAACATCCAGTACCGCTTACCCCTGACGATCTTTATCAGCACGCCTGCCTGCGCTACCGGTTTCCGGGCAACGGCCAGTGGCAGGAATGGGAGATGACCAGCGCGATGCCGCCGGAGCTGCCGCTGGCGCTGAGCAGCAACAATCTGGAATCGATTTTACAGGCGACGGTGCAGGGCCTCGGGCTGGCGTATGTGCCGGAATTTATCGTGCGGCCTTATCTGGCCTCGGGCGAGCTGATCCCGGTGTTGTCACCTTATCTGAAAGAGGGCGGCAAATTCTCGGTGGTGTGGCCGAGCAGCCGCCATATGCTGCCAAAAGTGCGGGTGTTCATTGATTTTCTGACCGAAAAGCAGGTGCTGGACTGAGCCGTTTCCTTCTTACTGTTTATCCAGCCATTTGCCCATTTCGCCCAGCGCATCGTCGAGATTTTCCCGCCCGAAACCGATGCGCAGGAAATCTTCAGACACGGCGTTGAGCGCTGAACCGTAGGCCACGGAAGGGATCACCATCACTCCGGCTTCTTCCACCAGCCGCGTGGCGAACGCTTGCGCCCCTTCTGCGCCGGTGTAACGGGGAAAGGCGAGCACACCGGCTTTCGGCACGCTGAGCGTAAACAAGTGCGGGTATTTCGCCAGAAACGTCGTGAGCGTCGCCAGCTGACGGCGCGAACGTTCCATGACCCGTTCCAGAATGGGCGCACGGGCGTTGAGCGCGAGGGCCGTCAGGAACTCACCGGGCATGGAATTACAGATCGACAAATACTGCTTCATGCGCTCCAGCTCCAGCATCCAGGCTTTATCCTGACAGGCTACCCAGCCGATACGCAGCCCCGGCAATCCGTAAGCTTTCGAGGTCACGTTCAGTGAAATGCCGCGTTCGTAAAGATCAGCGAGCTGCGGCAGCCGGTCAGCGGGATCAAATTCGGTCAGCCGGTAGACTTCGTCAGAGAAAATCCAGATCCCCCGCTCGCGACACATTGCGACCAGTTCGTCGAGTTGCGCGCGGCTTATCAGCGCACCGGTCGGGTTGTGCGGGAAATTTATCACCAGCACTTTGGTGTTGGCGCGCAACGCTGCCCGCACAAGACCGGTATCCAGTGCCCAGTGATTATTTTCATCCAGCGCCACGCCGGTCACTTCGCAGCGCGACATCGGTACGCTTTCCAGCGACTGATAATTCGGTGTGATGACCACCGCGTGATCGTCCGCGTTCAGCAGCATCTGGAAACTGGCGTAAATCGCTTCATCGGCCCCGGCAAAACTGATCACCTGCTGCGGCGTGATATGCCGGTACGTGGCGGCGATCGCTTCGAGCAGTTCCGGCGTACCGCGCAGGGGCGGGTAATCCAGCTGGGTTTGCATAAACGCCGCGCGATGCTCTTTCCCCGCCAGTTCAAACAACGTATCGATGCTCATCGATTCGGGATAGGAGGAGGACAACGGGAAACGGACGGCGTGTTCGAGGCGCGAGAGATAGCTGATTAAACGAAAATCTTCAGGAAAAGACATGGCGTATCCGTGATGAAAAAGGGCGAAATTAGCGGCGATGGCCTTGGGCAAAACGGCGCTCGAGGCGGCTTTGCAGCAGTTCTAATACAATCGACATGATCCAGTATATCGCCGCGGCGGTGGCCAGCATTTCCATATACCGGTAGGTGCTGCGGCCATAGGACTGCGCCAAAAAGTTAAGTTCCCACAGCCCCATCAGGGACACCAGCGAGGAATCTTTCAGCATCGAGATAAACATCGACCCGGCGGGCGGAATAATGATGCGCAGCGCCTGTGGCGCGGTGACGTGCACGGCCACCGTCCAGCGCGAGACGCCGAGCGCCAGTGCCGCTTCCTGCTGACCGCGCGGCACCGAGAGCACGCCGCTGCGGATCGTTTCCGCCAGATACGCGCCGTAGTTCATCGACAGCGCGATAATGCCGGAACTGAGTGCGCCGAGCACAATCCCCACCTGCGGTAACGCCAGATAGATAATCAGTACCTGCACCAGCAGCGGTGTGCCGCGAAACAGCGAGGCGTAAAACGTCGCGCAGCCAAACGCCAGCGCGTTATCGGACATCCTGCCCAGCGCGGTGATAAGGCCAATCAGCAGACAGAAAAACATCGAGCAGGCGGTGATCATAATGGTCAGCGCCGCGCCCTGAATAAAGCCGTCCGGCGACAGGCGCAGGCCGAGCAGGAACGGCAGTTTCTGGCTAATCAGGCTCCAGTCCAGCCCCATTTTGCTGAACGTGCCGAGCAGCAGGCTGAGCAAAATCAGCCACGTCAGCCCGGTTTTGAATTTAAACGCGTGTGCGTGGTGCCAGCGTTCGGGCGTTTCCACTTTCGGCTGGCTGTCCGGGATTTGTGGCATCAGGGTACCTCGTGGGTGATATCTTCACCCAGCCAGTGCTGGGAGATTTTAGCCAGCGTGCCGTCGTCGCGCAGCGATTTGATGGTGTCCGCCACTTTCTTATCCCACTCGGCGTCGCCTTTGTCGGTCGCTACCCAGTTCGGTTCCGCATACAGTTCGGTGACGATTTTGAACATCGGCGCGCGTTTGATGCGTGCGTTAGCAGTGGCTAAATCCGACACCACGCCGTCAAGGCGCACACCCGGCCCGAGCGCCAGATTCTGGAACGCCACTTCTTCATCGCTTGGAATGACATGAACGTTATCAAACGGGAAGTTGATGGGCTTGCTGCCGGGGATCACCAGCGTTTTTTGCAGATACGTTTCGTAGGTCGAGCCGATGCCGACACCAATCTTTTTATTGCTCAGGTCGGCCGCCGATTTTATGCGGTCGTCTTTCTTATTGACCACTAACACCGCCGGAGAGTTGTAGTAAGGCGTCGGGAAATCCAGCACTTTGGCGCGCTCGCTGTTTGGCGTCATCGAGCAGATACAGGTATCCCAGCGCCCCTGCCATTTACCGCCGACAATGGTTTCCCAGCCCGGCGCGATGATCTCAAGTTTCACGCCCATGCGCTGTGCCACGGCTTTTGCCACATCGACGTCAAAACCGGCCAGCTGGTTGTTGTCATCAATAAAGCCGAACGGCGGATAGTCATTCACGATGGCATTGCGCAGCACACCGGTTTTCGTGACGCGATCCAGCGTGGTGCCTGCCAGCGTGGCGGCGGAAAACAGCGTGGTGGCAAGGAGTGTCAGAGCAACAAACGAAGTGCGCATAAGCAGATCTTTCCTTAAATGTAACCAAACCGGGAGAATATTGTAAAAACCTACACTAAGTTTTAGACGTATAGAAGTCTGAATGCACGGTTTTCCGGCTTATAGTGATCTCTGCCGGAAATTTACCTGATGGCAGTGAATTGCTTTGCTCCGCTAGTTTAACAACCCCGCGCCCACGTTAATCGACAGCCCCAGGATCGCCAGATTAAAGACGAAAGAAATCACCGACTGTAACAGGGCAATCTGCCGCATGTCGGTGGTGCCCGTCTCCACGTCGGCAGTCTGCGAGGCCACGGCAATGGTGAAAGAGAAATAGAGAAAATCCCAGTAGCCGGGCAGTTCGGGCTTCTCCGGGAAAATCATCGGCGTCACCTCTTTGCTGCGGCGCAGATAATGATGATGGGCGTAGTGCAGGGCGAAAGAGGTCGGCAACAGCGCCCACGACGCGATAAGCGTGGTCGCGGTGAGCAAAATGTGCAGCACGCGCGGCGTGCCGGTCAGATCTTTCAGCGTACCGAGCTCCATCAGGATCGCCAGAATACTCACCAGACAGGTGAGGGTGACCATGCTCAGCACCAGCGTGGCGCTCTCATCCTGCGTTTTGGCGATGTGCGCAATATCCTTCGCTTCGGTGCGCAACATGCGAAACCACAGGAAAAACAGATACAGCCACGCCAGCACGTTCCAGCTAATCAACAGCCGCTGCAACAGCCCGAGCTGGGCAGGAAGAATAAAAAAACAGACCAGCCCGGCCAGAATCGAGAACAGCAGCCGGGTACGCACCTGAAGGTAATGTTTGAGAGAAAAGCTCATGGTGTTAAGCGCTTAGCAAGGAGGAACCTGTGCTTCAACTGTAGTCGCAGATTGCGGTGTTGTAATGCCACCGGGTGACACTTCCTGACGTCTGCGCAATTTCTTCCAATACCCGCTGTGATGACAGTGATGTAGTGAACTACCTCTCATGCGTACACAGGATTGGAAATCATGTTTACTACGTCATTCTGGCCAGCTGCGGCGGCCTATCAGGTTTCAATGATGGATCTGGATGTTCCGCATCATATCAATCCTAAAGCGGTGCAAACGATCCACTATTGTCTGCGCCTGACCGAGGCCATCAATCAACTGGAGGTCACCTGCGAAAGTCGTTTGCTGGATGCTTTGCGTGAGGAAATGGCTATCCAGTGTTTCCGCCTCGCGCCGCTGTTTGACGATCCGGATACCCGGCGGGGGCTGTTTCTGCGCGCCGAAATCCTGGCGGACGAATCAAGTGGCAAAACGTTGCTGCCGCAAATTGCCGGTCTGAATGAACAGCAGCTGGTGCTGGGCATTGGCAAAACCTCAACGTGGATTGGAAAATCGAAGCAAAGTTATTACTCGTCATGGTTCGGCGAGCCCGCGCCGGTGTTGCAGGAAATCTCTGACGTGATGGACAGTCTGTTTCCGGAAAGCCTGCTGTTTCTGCAAAAAGAGATCGCCGCCGATTTACTGGCGCTGCCGGGCTGCGCCTACAAAATCATCACTCTTTTCGGCATTGCCGGAGAAGCCAATACCTATCCGAAACACTTCGCCTATTTCTTCCCGGAGGACGAAGGGCTGAAGCATTCCCCTGTCAAACGCACCGTGGTGTTTGCCAATACCTACCTGCAACTGTTCGAAATGTTCTCCCGCACCGAAGCCGTGCGCCTTGGCTGGGCGGAAGAGGATTTGCCGGAAAGCCACGTCTGCCAGCGTTATCTGATCGCCTGGTTCCGCGGGCATGATCTCGGGCATTCGCTGGTGCGTAACGAAAACGTCTTCCCGATGCTCAGCAAGATTGATCGCTGGGGATCGATGATGGTGCAGGAAGCGCTGGCGGATCAGTTCGGATTGCTGATGTGCCTGACGCCACAGGTGGCGGACGGATTACAGCTCGACAGAAATGTGCTGGCGCGGATCTACTTCCTGGAAATTCTGCGCTATCTGCGTCGCGGGCCGTCGAGCTATCCGGATGCCGGGGCGGCGTGGATCCAGTTCAACTATTTACGTGAGCACGGCTGTATCGAACTCTCGGCGGAGACGATCGGTTTCCACCCTGAGCTGTTCTTTACCCAGATGGCAAACCTGACCCGCATGATGAGCGAAGAATTGCTGGGCGGCGACGCCGCGCGCGCAAAAGAGTTTATGCAGCAGTATTGCCCGCATAACAATCCGGAAGATGTGGAGATCCTGATGGCGCGTCTGGGCACTACCAACGACATGATTGAATACAACCAGATGATCAAGAGAGTCCCGCTATGATGCCGTTTTCCAATGGCTTTTTACTCAGCCTGTCGCTGTGTCTGGACATCGGCATCGCCAATATCGCCATGATCACGCTGGCAATGCAGCGCGGCTATTTTCACGGTTTCTGGCTGGGGATCGGCACCTGCATTGGTGATCTGATTTACGCTGTGCTGGCGCTGGCGGGCATGACGATTTTGCTGCAATACCAGAGCGTGCGCTGGGTGCTGTGGGTGGGCGGCTCGATGATGCTGATGTGGTTCACCTATAAAATGATCCGCGCGGCGATGGCGCCTGCGGAGGATATGTCCGCCGGGGATAACGGCCAGCCGCGGTCGGTGATGCGTAACTTCGGGCGCGGCGTGGTGCTGGCAATGTCATCACCGACGGCGATCCTGTGGTTTGCGGCGGTAGGCGGCGCGCTTATCTCGCGCATGGGGCAGGGCGGCACAGCGGAAGCGTCCTGGTTCCTGACCGGTTTCTTTATTGCCGGTGTGTTCTGGACCATCGTGCTGTGCTGCGTCGGCAGCTGGGGCGGGAAAATGCTCGGCACGAAAATGCTCAAATACTCTTACGTGGCCTCGGCGATCATCTTCTCGTATTTCGCGATCTACGTGGTGATTTCCGGCTATCGCGAATTTATTCTGGTGTGATCAGCCGCGCGCGGCAGAGCCATTGAGCGACTGCGAATACAGGTGGGGAGTGATCCCCATCATTTTTCGGAACGTGTTGATGAAATGGCTTTGATCGTAAAAACCCAGGCTGATGGCGACATCCAGCGCATTGTTATTTTTACGCAACTGATTGCGGGCTTCGAGTAAACGCAGCTGCATATGGTATTGCAGCGGCGGCATGCCGATGTGCTGGCGGAACAGCCGCACAAAATGGAACTTACTCAGCCCGCTGACCTGCGCCAGCGTGTCGAGATGGATCTTGCGGGTCAGGTGGTCGCGCATAAAATCGAGCGCCAGCGTGACCGGCCGCAGCGACTGCTCCTGCTCTTTCGCCGGTTCTTCCAGCAATGCGCCCAGCAACCACAATAAATTTTGCTCCTGATCGTCGTCGTTCAGCGTGCGTTTGTAATGGCGCAGCGCGGAAAACAGCGCCGGATTACTCAGCACGCCTTCGGTCAGCACCGGCGCGCAGTGATCGGATCGCAGATTGTGGTCGACGGATATCTGCCGCAGCAAAGACTGGGGAATGTGCACGCTGAGAAATTCCACCTTCTCATCGCCAAACAGCGATGACTGAACGGTGGACGGATTGTAGATGGTGATTTCGCCGGCACGGACCAGCTCGGTTTTGCCGTGCAGCCAGATCTCTTCCGTTCCCGTCAGATTGGCGCTGATCACGTATTCGTCGTGAGTGTGGCGCGGGAATGAGGAATTGCTCGCGGTCAGATGCGAGCACTCGATATCGTTTGCCATCGTCCATTCAGAAATAGAAAGAGACACGTTACGCTCCACGAAAGATTGCTGTGCTAAAAAGACGACTCAGACATGGCATGGGTTTTTCTTATGCGAAATTTATAGCACAAACTTTTAACAACAAAAGTGAGGAACATTCATCAGGGCCGCCTTACGCCTGCAAACGGATGTCTTCAGTGCCCAGCATCACGCCATTCTTTCCGTGATGTTTTATCGCGTACATGGCACGGTCGGCGAGCAGCAGCGCCTCGCTGAAATCACTCTCGCCGGACACCTCATCAATCCCAATCGATGCGCCGATGTGTGCATTACCGTTATCAAGTTCAAACGGGATGGTGGCGGCACCGAGACAGGCCTGCGCCACCCGTTTGACCAGCGGATGGTTCAGCCCGTAGGGCATCAGCAACACAAATTCATCGCCGCCCAGCCGCCCCGGAATAATGCCCGGCGGGCAGGCTTCCCTGAACCGCTGACTCAGCCGCATCAGCACCTCGTCACCGCTGCGATGCCCGAGGGTGTCGTTCACATGCTTAAAATTGTCCAGATCGATAAACGCCACACACAACGGGCCGCTGTTTTTTAACGCCGTAAACTGCTGGTGTAACGCGTGGCGGTTGGCCAAGCCGGTGAGCGGATCGTGATTGGCCAGCGTCGCCAGTTGCTGTTCGTAATGCTTCTCTTTGGTCATGTCGATGTGCGTGCCGGTCACTTTCAGCGGACGCCCCTGGTTATCCCACTCAGTCACCCGGCCACGATCCAGCACCCAGGTCACGGTGCCATTTTTGGCCTGCATCCGGTGCAGTGCTTCGTAAAACGGCGTCTTCCCTTCCAGATGATTGTAAAAAGCCGCCAGCACATCGTCTTTATCCTCAGGGTGTAAATGTTCGCGCCAGACTTCAAAGCGTGCGCTCAGTTCTTTTGGCTGATAGCCCAGCATGGCGCCCCAGCGGCGGTTAAAGATCACCAGTTTCCCGCTGGGCACGTCGAGCTGCCACAGGCAGAGCCCGGTGCCGTCCAGCGCCGCACTGAGCTTATTTTTGGCATCGTGCGCAATCCGTCTCAGCCGGGCGTTATGCTTTTTCAGGTTCTGGAGTTGAAGCTTCAGTGAGGATTCAGACATTTCTTACTTTTAGAGCAAATAATTTTCATTCTTGCCACATGTCTGTCTTTTGTAAACCGGGAAGCCCAAAAAGAGCGCGTCGCGCCAGATTTTCAGATTTTGCCCATACCCTGGTCTGAGGTGGCTGAAGGCGCGGGGCACAGAGGCAATGTTAAATAATGCGTGCGGAGGTTATTTTTTAATGTCCAATGCTGCCGCTTTATAAAAGCAATAACCGGACAATTCTTTTTGTTTTACATATTAAAAACAATTAATAAACCCGCAGGGAAAGGTATTTGGCAATACGTGCCAGATTTCGCTGAGTATTTTATTTAATCCCGGTGTGAGGCCTTCTTCATCTTGTCATTTCCCTGGTTATTAGGGCAAAATATGCGCCCCGCGAATCGGGGATGACCCGTTTAAAAACTTCATTCAAGTACACATTCTTCTTACAAGAAAACATTCAAAAACCAGAGGCCGGGCTTCGTACCGGATAGATATTTACTTTCAAATACCGACAGTCATGTCGCAAGGAAACATAAATGGTGCATCACTCTTTTTATGTGGCGTTCTCCGTCATGGGAATTAAACATCATGTCAGATAACGTCGTCACAGGCAGCACTTCCCGCGTGGAATTGCGTAAAACGCTTACGCTGATTCCGGTTGTGATGATAGGCCTGGCCTACATGCAGCCCATGACCCTGTTTGATACGTTCGGTATTGTCTCTGGCCTGACCGACGGCCATGTGCCTACGGCTTACGCTTTCGCGTTAATCGCCGTGCTGTTTACCGCCCTGAGCTACGGCAAACTGGTGCGCCGCTACCCTTCGGCGGGGTCGGCGTACACCTACGCACAAAAAGCCATTCATCCGGTGATCGGCTTTATGGTCGGCTGGTCGTCATTGCTGGATTATTTATTTGCCCCGATGATCAATATCCTGCTGGCAAAAATCTATTTTGAAGCGCTGGTGCCTTCCGTACCTTCGTGGATATTTGTGATCGTGCTGGTCGGGTTTATGACGATATCGAATTTACGCAGTATTAAAACTGTCGCCAATATTAATACGCTGGTGGTGGTATTGCAGATCATTCTTATTACGGTCATTACCGGCATGGTTATTTACGGCGTGAATCATGGCACCGGCTATGGCACGCTGGTCAGCACCAAACCTTTCTGGGGCGAGCACGCGCATACCGTACCGATGATTACCGGCGCGACCATTCTGTGTTTCTCGTTTACCGGTTTTGACGGTATCAGTAATTTATCCGAAGAGACGAAAGACGCCGAGCGGGTTATCCCGAAAGCGATATTCCTGACGGCGCTGATCGGTGGCGTGATTTTCATCGGCGCGACCTATTTCCTGCAACTCTATTTCCCGGACATTTCCAGCTTCAAAAACCCGGACGTCTCTCAGCCTGAAATCATGTTGCAGGTGGCGGGCCGTGCGTTCCAGTTCGGCGCGCTGATTTTTTCCAGCATCACCGTGCTGGCTTCCGGCATGGCGGCGCACGCGGGGGTTTCCCGCCTGATGTACGTGATGGGGCGCGATGGCGTATTCCCGAACCGCTTCTTCGGTTATGTCCATCCGAAATGGCGCACGCCGTCATTCAACGTGATTCTGGTGGGCGCGATTGCTCTGCTGGCGATCAACTTTGACCTGGTGACCGCCACGGCGCTGATTAACTTCGGTGCGCTGGTGGCGTTTACCTTCGTGAATCTGTCGGTGATTTCCCAGTTCTGGATCCGTGAAAAGCGCAACAAAACGTTGATGGATCACGTCCAGTATCTTTTCCTGCCAATGTGTGGCGCACTGACGGTCGGCGCGCTGTGGCTGAATCTGGAACAAGGTTCGATGATCCTCGGTCTGATCTGGGGCGCTATCGGATTCATCTATCTGGCCTGTGTCACCAAAAGCTTCCGCAATCCGGTGCCGCAGTATGAGGATGTGGCGTAACTTTGCTGCTTTAGAAAATGGCTCCTGAAACGGAGCCATTTTTGTTTCTGCTATTCCACACCGAGCCAGCGCATCAGCGCCGTGACCACCGCCGCCGCGAGAATAATCACGATAAGCGGTGCCTTCCGCCATGCTAAAAACAGCGCCACGCCAACCCCCGTGATGCGGGCGAATCCGGCAAAATGTGCCCCTTCAAACAGCGCCGACGTGGCGGCAACGGCCAGTAATAAAATGGTCGCGGAATCCGATAACATTGTCTGCGTCGCGGGCGACAGCGTCAGGCGCGAACCGAGTCGGTAACCGGCCACGCGCAGGATAAAGGTGCCGGCTGCCAGTAAAGCGATACCGGCCATCCAGAGCGAATGCTGCGTCATTTTTTATGCCTCCAGGCCAGTAATCCGAGCAGGGAAAACAGCACCGGCATGCCGGCTGCCACAAAAGGGACGGCCATCACCGAGATCACCGCGCCGCAGGACGCCGGGATCAGCGTTCTGCGTTGCCTGAGTGCCGGAAAAATCAGCGCCAGCAGGATGGCCGGGAAAACCGCATCAAGGCCGATCGCCCTGATATCGGGAATAAACTGCCCGATGAAAGCGCCGGCAATCACGCTCAGCGGCCAGAACAGGGCGATCCCCAGCCCGCACAGCCAGTAAGCCATTTTACGTTTTTCATGCGAGGGCTGGGAGATGCCGAACACGACGCTTTCGTCATTCATGAGGTGGCACCCCAGCCAGCTGACGTGTTTGCGGCCAACCAGGTCTTTCACGGCAATACCGAAAGGCAAATGCCGTGCGTTAACCAGTAATCCGGCCGCCGCTGCGGCAAACGGGCTGCCGCCACCGCCGACGATGGCGATAAACAAAAATTCCGATGCCCCGGCGAGTACCAGCAAAGAGAGCGTCAGAGGCACCCACAGCGGGAAGCCGCCTGCCACCGCCAGAGAACCATAAGAAATACCGACCAGGCCGTCGGCCAGGCAAACCAGAAAGATGGCTTTTACCACATCATTGCCGAGAGGCGCAAAGAGCTGCTTACGCATGATTAAATCCCATAACGAACGAATATCCATTATAATGAACGTATCTGAATCGTTCTTCAAGTCGAACGATCGTTCGTTATGTAAATCAGGGTGTCGCCATGTCTCAACCTATCAGCGTTATTTCTAAAGGTCTGGTGCGCGAACGTCAGCGTACCGGGTTATCACTGGCAGAAGTGGCCCGCCGGGCCGGGATAGCCAAATCGACGTTGTCGCAGCTGGAAGCCGGGAACGGCAATCCGAGTCTGGAAACCCTGTGGGCGCTGTGCGTCGCGCTGGATATTCCTTTTGCGCGGCTGATGGAGCCGGAACTGAGTAAAATGCAGGTGATCCGTCGTGGCGAAGGCCCGACGGTGATCGCAGAAATGGCCGATTACAAAGCGGTATTGCTGGCAACGTGCCCGCCGGGCGCGCGCCGGGATATCTATCTGCTGACCACTCAGCCGGGCGCGGACCGCATTTCCAGCCCGCATCCGTCGGGCTCGGTCGAGCACATCATTATCACCCAGGGCCGCGCGCTGGTCGGGCTGGTGGGATCGCCGGTCGAGCTCAATGCCGGCGACTATATTTCCTATCCGGCAGACGTGGCGCACATCTTCAGGGCGCTGGAGCCGGAGACGATGGCGGTGCTGGTGTCTGAGCAGAACTGAAGGCCAGGCTTTTTAAATAGTTCGTGATGCTCCTCGCAAAAAGTCATTTTCGCTGTTGCTGACCTGACAAGGGTATGGCGATACTTCAGGCGCAACGGGTTATCACCGGTTGCCAACGCATTTTTATTGAGGCGTGTTACTGCTCAGGCAGGCAAGACCAAAATAAGAATGCACTTCTCCTTAGGGGAGGTGCATTTTCATTTTGGTCTTTTTTTTTGCTTTTTTTCACCGGGGAAAACCTATGGATTACACACAGCTGGGCAGTGAAATTTTAACGCACGTCGGCGGCAGGCAGAACGTCAGTAAACTGACGCATTGCGCCACGCGTTTACGGATGGAATTCAATGATGACGCGAAGGTGAATGCGCAAGCCATCGAAGCGTTGCCGGGGGTGATCAGCGTGGTTCAGCGCGGCGGTCAGTTCCAGATTGTGGTGGGTAACAACGTGCAGCAAACCTTTCGCGCAATGCAAAAAGAGATCGGGGATCTCAGCGGGCAGGCGGGCGGACAGCAAAAACAGAAAGCCAAAGGTGGGATCATTTCGCAGATCATCAGCGTGATTTCCACCACCTTTACGCCGGTTATTCCGGCCATCACCGGTGCGGGGATGATCAAGGCGCTGCTGGCTATTTTGAAACTCACCGGCGTCATGAGCGCCGCCAGCCCGACCTATCATCTGCTCGACACCATCTCTGACGCGGCGTTTTTCTTCCTGCCTGTGCTGCTGGCCTACGGCGCGTCGATCAAATTTGAATGTAACCCGATCCTCGCCATGACCATCGCCGGGGCGCTGTTACATCCCAATCTTGCGCAGATGATGGCCGCGGGAACGGCGATCGATTTCATCGGCATTCCGGTACGTCTCGCCGATTATGCCGGTTCAGTATTGCCGATTATTTTCACCGTCTGGCTGATGTCGTATATCGAACGCTTCGCCGAGAAAGTCTCGCCGACCATGATTAAATTCTTCACCAAGCCGATGATCATTTTACTGGTGACGGCACCGCTGGCGCTGGTGGTGGTCGGGCCGTTCGGCATTTTCCTCAATGACGTGGTTGCCAGCGGCGCGGCCATGATTGATGGCAAAGCCAGCTGGCTTATCCCGATGCTGATGGGCGGGTTGCAGCCATTCCTGGTGATCACCGGCACGGCATGGGCCATGACGCCAATTGCGACCGGCCAGCTCAGCAAAAATGGTTTTGAGATGATCAACGGCCCCGGCATGCTGGCTTCCAACATCGCTCAGGGCGCGGCAACGCTGTGTGTGGCGTTTCGCACGAAAAACAAAAACCTGCGGCAGTTAGCCTCTTCGGCCGGGTTTACCGCACTGCTTGGGATCACCGAACCCTCGTTATACGGCGTGACGTTAAAACTGCGCAGGCCGCTTATCGCCGCGATGATCGGCGGCGGATGTGCCGGTATTTATGCCGGGCTGAGCGGGCTGGTGCGCTACGCGTTCGTGTCTCCGGGCCTTGCCGCGTTACCGGCGTTTATCGGTGAAAACCCGATGAACATCGTTCATGCCCTGATTACCTGTGCCATTGCCATCGTGGTGACTTTTGCGCTGACCTGGATTTTAGGCTTCGATGATCCGGTGGAAGAGGTGACTGAACCGCAGGATACGGCACGCCTTTCCGGCGATCCGCAGCAGATCCTCAGCCCGCTGGCCGGTGAAGCCGTGGCGCTGGATCAGGTCAGTGATGATGTGTTCTCACAAGGGCTTCTGGGGCAGGGCATCGCGATTATCCCGCGTGAAGGGCTTTTGCGCGCGCCGGTTGATGGCGAAGTGGTGACTTTCCTTCCCTCCCGCCATGCGGTCGGTATTCGTGGTGATAACGGCGTCGAAATCCTGATGCACATCGGTATTGATACCGTCAGTCTGGGCGGTAAGCATTTTACTTCCGCCCTTCAGGTCGGGGATCGGGTGAAAACGGGCGACGAGCTGGTGCGCTTTGATATTCCTGCCATCACCGCGCTGGGATAC
The DNA here is from genome assembly GCF_003697865.1 of Rahnella sp. Larv3_ips. Taxonomy (NCBI): domain Bacteria; kingdom Pseudomonadati; phylum Pseudomonadota; class Gammaproteobacteria; order Enterobacterales; family Yersiniaceae; genus Rahnella; species Rahnella sp. Larv3_ips. Next base: position 45,155 of record NZ_MJIB01000010.1, read on the forward strand.
GAGATCATCACACCGGTTCTGGTGGTGAACAGTGAAGCCTATCCGCAACTGATGTGTCGCCAGCCGGGTGAGGTCAGTTTCGGAGAAACCATCATCACGCTGAATACCGCGAAGGAGAAAGTATGATTTATCAGAAGCTGCAGGGGTTTCCGGAAGATTTTCTGTGGGGCGCATCAACGTCGGCTTATCAGGTGGAAGGCGCATGGAACGAGGACGGCAAAAGTCCGTCGGTGGTCGATATGCTGGTGCATCCGGCTGACACGGCGGATTTCACCGTCGCCAGCGATCATTACCATCGTTTTCGTGAAGACGTTGCGCTGTTCGCTGAGCTTGGGCTGAAGGCCTACCGCTTCTCGGTGGCCTGGACGCGCATTCTGCCGCAGGGCACCGGCGAGGTTAATCAGGCCGGGCTGGCGTTTTACCAGCAACTGATCGACGAGTTACGCCATCACGGCATTGAACCGGTGGTCACGCTCTATCACTTTGACCTTCCGTATGTGCTCGAACAGCAGGGCGGATGGGCGAACCGGGTGACGATTGAAGCCTTTGTGCAATATGCCGACGTGCTGTTCACCGCGTTTGGCAGCAAAATAAAATACTGGCTGACCATTAATGAACAAAATACGCTGATTCTGCATCCGGGCGCGATCGGGTTGCCGGAGGGCGGGGAGTTACCCACGAAGCAGGTGTTGTACCAGCAAAATCATCACATGATGGTGGCGCAGGCCAGAGTCATGGCGCTGTGCCATCAGCGGTGCCCCGCCGCGAAAATCGGCCCGGCGATCAACACCACCTCGATGTATCAGGAAACCTGCCATCCGCTGGATGCCATCGCCGCCCATAACTGGGAAACCCTGCGCGGCTGGAGTTTTCTGGATGTCGCGGTGCATGGCCGTTACAACGCGCTGGCGTGGCGTTATCTTGAAGATCGCGGCCTGACGCCGGTGATGGCGCCGGAAGATGCCGCCATACTGTTGCAGGGGAAACCGGATTACGTCGCCATCAATTACTATTCCACCGCGACCATTGCCGCCAGCCGTGGCGATGCGTCTGATATCAGCGCGCGGGCGGGCGACCAGCAAATTATGCTCGGTGAGCCGGGCGTTTATCGCGCGGCTGACAATCCGTTTGTGGATAAAACGCCGTACGGCTGGGTGATTGACCCGGTGGGCCTGCGGCTGACCTTACGCAAGGTCTGCGAACGCTACCATCTGCCCATTCTGATCACGGAGAATGGCATTGGCGCACCGGACACCTTGCTGCCGGACGGATCGGTGAATGATGATTACCGCATGACGTTTATGCGTCAGCACATTGAGCAGATGCAACTGGCGATTAACGACGGCGTGGCGCTTATCGGGTATTGTCCGTGGGCAGCCATCGATGTGGTCAGCACCCATCAGGGTTACGCCAAACGCTACGGGTTTATCTACGTTAACCGGGGTGAAAAAGACCTGATGGATCTGCGGCGTATCAGAAAAAACAGCTTTGGCTGGTATCAGCGAGTCATTGCCTCAAACGGCGTGCAGCGCGATTAACACAGAGGATGATGGCTGAGAAGATGAAGGTCATTAAGGTACTCAATAATAGCCTGGTGCTATCAACGGATCACGATAACAACGAAGTTATCGTTATGGGCAAGGGTATTGGCTTTGGCAGCAAAGTGGGTGACGTTCTCGACCCGGCCAGCATCGAGAAAATCTATGCAGTACAAGATAATCAGAAAGGCCGTGAATATCTTCGTCTGATTGAAGATACGCCGGAAGCGCATATTGAGATTGTGCAGATGATCTTAAGCCTGGCAAACGCCGGGCTGAAGGGGCGGATCAACGAGCAGATTTTTTTCACGCTGGTCGATCACATCAGTTTTGCCATTGAGCGTTATCACAAGGGCATCACGATCCAGAACCGGCTGCTGTTCGAGGTAAAACGCTTTTATCCGCATGAGTTTAGCGTGGCCACACAGGCGCTGGTGTACATCAACCAGCGCCTGAATATCCAGCTCCCGCAGGAAGAGGCAGGGAATATTGCCTTTCATCTGGTTAACGGTCAGACCGATGTGCAAAACATGGAGCACACCCTGCTGGCGGTGAAAATGCTGAAGGATATTTTCAATATTATCCAATATCACTTTCGTCTCACGCTCGACACGGAGTCGCTCAATTACGCCCGTTTTCTGGTTCATATGCAGTTCTTTATTCAAAGAATGGTGGAGAAACAGCAGGTTGTCTCAAAGGATGATTTTATCTTTTCACAGGTCATTAAAGAGTATCCGCACGTTTACCGCTGCGCTCTGCTGATCCGCGATTATATTAAAAATCTGCTGGAGATGGAGATGTCCAACGATGAGCTGCTGTATCTGGTCATCCACCTGACGCGTATTACGCAAAGTGACGTCTGAACCCTCTCTCATTGCGGCAGTAACGCCGGCGTCAATGAGTCAATAACGTGACCAGTCTGCTGACCACGTTATTGACTGTCAGCAGGATGGCTCAGGCCAATTTTCCCCACCCGGTAATGTCTCTTTTCCCTTCAATAATCTCCCACCCTGGTTTTATCTCTGTGAGAATATTCATTTGATTATAAAATCCTGAAAATTCTAATAAACAGCAGAACCCCCCTCCCTAAATGAATTTTTATCTTAAGAATGCTCTTAGTATTTAACTGCCAGATGAAACGACTTATTTCGCCTGACGCCATGAAATAATGGCGAAAATAGCTGATCTCTGCTTAATAAGAATGCTCTTATAAAACAGCCGCTGTTTCAAAATGTCACATCTGTGCTCATAAACAGCATTAAAAGGCTAATGAATTTTGATTCTAAATACTTTTTTAAGAATGTTACCCAGTATCGATAATTTTGTGATTAATTTGCGTAAAAACTTAAACTAAAATTCCGACTAAAAAAGTTCATTATCCTGTCCTAATCAAAAAATACAGTCCAAATCGAGTGTTAATAAAATTATTCTGACCCTGTGAATTGCGCTTAAGAAAGGTCTTAGATTTCAAGCCTTATTAATGCTAAAAGCGTTACATGGCTCACAATTCGAGTGAGAATACGAATGATTACTAGGACAACGCCTAGTGTTGAGTGGGGTAAATAACGATAAGAAAGCGTAAATCGATCGGTGAAACCTATTGTTTGGTGTAATAGTGAGCGAGATAAACGATTTGAAGAGTTTTGGCTGCGTATTACTCTACTGGAAGTCACTGGGAAGGAATAAATATGATGTGAGCAATGATGAATAATTTCGTTTTTTTAAGCGTTATGAAAGTGCTCTATTCTTCCCGCTCTGTTAAAGAAGTGTCTGAGCGTTTTTAAAAACCACACTATTAGGCGGCCCAATGCCTCGGGTAATAATCTGGAGTGAGTGCCAGTTTACTAAATTGGCGATAAAAGAAATAATCTCCAAGAAACTGCCTTACGTTAACGGTGTCATTTTTTTTAACCGTGACGAGGAGGTGAACTTGTATACAAAAGATTATCTGATTATTGATCCATCGGGAGGCGGCTTTCACAAGTGTTATGAGTTTTTAAACGAAAATATCAATGTGCTGGATCCGGAACGAATACTTATCATTTCTTCAGAAGTAGACATGCTGATGCTGGGGTTACTGCTTAAAAAACAATTCAAATTTCTTAAAAAGAAAAAAGGGCTGTCAGAGATAGTCAGTGCAATACAGCAGTTTATTCAGCTTCAGAACATGACCAGTAACAAGGAGTCGTTTGATTATAAAATCACAAAAATGGAAGAAAAGGTTTTAGTCATGATGATGACCGGTCTTTCTGTGACCAGTATTTCAAACATACTAAAACTGAGCGTTAAAACGGTCAGCGTACATAAGTGTAATTCTCTGAGAAAGATAGGTGTTGATGCCAGCAGCAGTTCGGCTTTGTTCTTTCTGCATAAGCATGCTGTAGGTAACAGAATAACCTGATTGAATTTTAACAGACCAGGCACCTATTGCTGGTTTGGATAATGTCTCTTTGTATTATTTTTGCCATGGGGTAAGGGATGCGTACGGTCAAAAGAAGTGATTCCAGTTATCTCTTTGAACCGATAGTGACAGTATCTGGCGGGATACTGGGTTTTGAACTGGTAAAAAAGTCAGCGCATCAGGCAACCAATAAACAACATCCGCACGACGCGGGAAGCCAGACATTTCATTTATCTGCCGAAGAAAGAATCAAAAACTTCTTCGACGAGGTGACGCTGGCCTGTATTAATGCCGATATCTTTACCCACAATAATTTTTTACTTTCAATACGTATCGACTACGAGATTGCCAGCCATATCGTGAATAACGCAGCGATGCGCAACGTGTTACAGCAGCACAATTATATAAGACTCACGCTGGATGCGTTTTTCCCCGAGTTCAGTGCCGAACAGGACCGCCCGGTTCTGCACGCGCTGTCAGAGCATGGCCCCTTGTGGCTTGACCATTTTGGGGAAGGCAATACCAGCCTGACACTGGTCATGAATGAGAAGTTTGAACATATAAAAATAAGTCAGCATTTTTTTTGGCAACACCAGGGAACCTTATCTTTTCGACAAATTATTGAGCACCTTCAGCCATACAGTCAGGGCGTTATTATTGGCGGCATTGAAAGCGCCCGCCACCTGGAATATTTGAAAGGCAGTCAGATCCAGGGGATGCAAGGCATATTATGGTCGGCCTACAGTCAGGAGGAATTCATCCAGTCTTTTTTCTGACACTGTAAATATCAATAGGCATCAATTTTTTAATTCATTAAAGCAAGAATCGCCATCATCTGAATGCCCAAGGTGAGGGGATCCTGCTGCCCGGATAATTGCACTCTTTTTTTGGCAAATTGGTGGCCGTAAACCAGGGGCGGTAGCGTAGCTGAAATAACGGCACAATCAAAAAACATGATTATAAAAAAATTCCATGCTGACGCCCTGAATCTCAGCATCTTATTCACCATCATATCGTCTCTTTTCGGCTCACTGAAAAGGGAGGTTGATTATTTATTGTGGGGGGTATATGAAATTTCTCACCAGAAATGTTTGCGCCAGTTTATTTCTCGCTTTATCTGACTTCCTCAGTTTCACCCTTTCGCTTTATATAGCGAAGGGCATCCTAAATAATGTCATGACTCACTTTGAGCAACGTATTCCTGATGCTCAGACCGCCGGCTGGATTGTCCTGCATGGCGTACTGGCATTCTGCTGCGTTGCGTGGTTTCACCTGCGCCTCAGGCACTATTATTATCGCAAAACATTTTGGTTCGAGCTGAAGGAGATCCTTCGTACATTGCTGATTTTTGCTCTGATCGAAATCGCTGTGATCGCCTTCGCCAAATGGTATTTCTCGCGCTATCTGTGGGTCCTGACATGGATACTTGTTTTGATTGCGGTCCCTGTGGCGAGAATGCTGACCAAACAGGCGCTGCATGCCTTTGGCTTCTGGCAACGCGATGCCATCATTATTGGCAGCGGCAACAATGCCCGCGAAGCATATAGCGCCATCAAAAGTGACAGGAATCTGGGTTTACGCGTCACCCAGTTCATTTCCAGTGAAGGTGCTGATCAGCCGGGAGATATGATTGAAGGCATACGTATCATGCCCTCTGACGAGAACTGGGTACGGACGCATGTCGATAAAAAAACGCAGTTTATTGTCGCGGTGGAGTCGCATCAGAGCGGCATCCGTAATGCATGGCTGCGGGTATTTATGATCCACGGTTACAGTTCGGTGTCCGTTATCCCGACGTTACGCGGTATGCCGCTGGATAACACCGATATGTCGTTTATTTTCAGCAAGGAAGTGATGATCTTCCGCGTGCATCAGAATCTGGCAAAATTTTCTTCGCGCGTCACCAAACGGCTGTTCGACATCGTCACATCTCTGAGCATCATCATCCTGTTATCGCCTCTGCTTATCTACATTACCCGCAAGGTCCGCAAAGACGGCGGCCCGGCCATCTATGGTCATGAACGCATTGGGCAGTCAGGCAAACCCTTCAAGTGCCTGAAATTTCGCTCGATGGTGATTAATTCCAAAGAGGTTTTGGAAGAGTTGCTGGCAGGTGACGCAGAAGCCCGGGCGGAATGGGACATGACCTTCAAACTCAAAAACGATCCGCGCATAACGTCGATCGGTCATTTCCTGCGAAAAACCAGTCTCGATGAGTTACCGCAACTGTTTAACGTACTTAAAGGGGAGATGAGCCTGGTCGGTCCGCGGCCCATTATTACTGCGGAGCTGGTGCGTTATTACGATGAGGTCGAGTATTACTTGCTGAGCAAGCCGGGAATGACCGGATTGTGGCAGGTCAGTGGTCGCAGTGAGGTAGATTATTCCACGCGGGTTTATCTTGATGCCTGGTATGTTAAAAACTGGTCCATGTGGAATGATATTGCCATTCTGTTCAAAACCATCGGCGTTGTATTGAAAAAAGAAGGGGCCTATTAATTATCCTGTGATCATGGCAAGCATTGAATAACGCATTACCATAATGAGATCTGCAAAATAAATAATCTTACTTTTATTTCATGTCAGCAGAGCTTCTCTGTCGTGGACATGAATTTTTTGATTGTTTTTTAATATCTTCACACAGGAATGATGATTCGCGACTGCCGGAAGGGAATACGGAATTACTCTGGAAGGCAGATTTAACACTAAATAGCAGATGATGTGAGATAATGAAAAATAGCTTTTTTAATATTTCTTTAGTGATATTAACGTCCGGTGTATTGAGTGCGTGCACCGTCATACCCGGACAAAGTTTAAATACAGGGGACAAGCACGTAGTTGAACAACCGGACAGCAATTTTGATATTGATAAACTGGTCAATGTATATCCGTTAACGCCACGACTGGTTGACGGATTACGGCCAGATGCTGTCACGGCGCGCCCCAATCCGGAATTAGATCAGCAGCTTAAAGCCTATCAGTATCGTATTGGTGTGGGCGATGTGCTGATGGTCACGGTATGGGATCACCCGGAACTGACCACCCCTGCCGGGCAATATCGCAGTGCCAGTGATACCGGCAACTGGGTGAATGCCGATGGTACGATTTTCTATCCCTATATCGGCAAATTAAAAGTCACGGGTAAAACGGTCAGTCAGATCCGGGAAGATATCAGCACCCGCCTGGCCACCTATATAGAGAGCCCGCAGGTGGACGTCAGCATTGCGGCTTTCCGCTCACAGAAAATTTACACCACCGGTGAAGTCATAAAATCCGGTCAGCAACCCATCACTAACATTCCTCTCACGGTGATTGATGCGATTAACGCGGCGGGCGGATTAGCGCCGGACGCTGACTGGCGCAATGTGGTGCTAAACCACAACGGTAAAGACACGCAGATTTCGCTGCATGCGCTGATGCAAAAGGGTGACCTGACCCAGAACCGCCTGCTTTATCCCGGCGATATTTTATTTGTGCCGCGTAATGATGATCTGAAAGTGTTCGTGATGGGCGAAGTTGTCAAACAAAGCACGCTCAAAATGGATCGCAGCGGCATGACGCTGGCGGAAGCGCTGGGCAGTTCAGACGGTATTTCACAGAGCATGGCTGATGCCTCGGGGATCTTTGTTATCAGGCCGCTGAAAGGCAGCAATCAGGGCAAGATCGCCAACATTTACCAGCTTAACGCCAAAGATGCGGCATCGATGGTAATGAGTACCGAATTCCAGCTGCAACCCTACGATATTGTCTATGTCACCACCGCGCCGATCGTGCGCTGGAACCGCGTGATTTCCCAGATTGTCCCGACCATTACAGGCGTGCATGACATGATTGAGGCCGGTCGTTTCGTGCGGCAGTGGAATCCATAATGTTTGATGCCATTTTGATTGTCTGCACGGGCAACATCTGCCGCTCACCGATAGCTGAAAGGCTGCTGAGGCAGATGTTACCCGATAAGAAAATAGACTCTGCTGGTATGGCGGCGCTGGTGAGTAACCCGGCTGACCCCGGAGCGATGCAGGTTGCTAAAAAGCACCTGTTAGCGCTTGAAAACCACCACGCCACCCAGTTTACCTCTGCCCTTGGCCGCCAGTACGACCTGATCCTGGTAATGGAGAAATCTCACCAGGAGCAAATCAGCCGTATCTCACCTGAGGCGCGCGGCAAGATTATGTTGCTGGGGCACTGGCTCGGACAGAGGGAGATCCCCGACCCTTACCGAAAAAGTCAGGAAGCCTTTGAGTCTGTTTACCGGCTAATCGACCAGGCCTGTCAGTCCTGGTTACAAAAACTGAACGGATAACTCCATCAGGGAAATCAACGCATGTCTCCAGTCATATCAAAAACGCCCGCTTCACCGGATTCCGATGAAATAGATTTAAGTCGTCTAATTGGCGAACTTATTGACCACCGTAAATTAATTATTGTCATCACCTCGGTGATTACTGTGCTGGCGATTATTTATGTTCTCTTTGCCACACCGATTTATCAGGCTGATGCTTTGATTCAGGTGGAGCAGAAACAAGGTAATGCGATCCTCGAAAGCCTGAGCCAGGTATTGCCGGACGCTCAGCCTCAGTCAGCGCCTGAAATCGCGTTATTGCAGTCGCGAATGATCCTGGGAAAAACGGTAGATGATCTGAACTTACAGGCCGTGGTGAAACAGAAATACTTCCCGCTGCTGGGCCGGGGATGGGCAAGATTAACAGGCGACGTACCGGGTAAGCTGTCGATCAGTCGTTTGTATGTGCCTTCGGGCGGCGGCGATGTCCCTAAATTAGTGATTACGGTTATAGATAAAAATAATTACCGGGTCGAAGGCGATAATATCGACATCAAAGGCGTGGTCGGCAGTCTGCTTAATGAGAAAGGGATTTCATTGCTGGTCAATGATATTCAGGCTCCGGCGGGCAGCCGTTTCAACGTCTATTACCTGAGCAGATTACGGGCGATAAACGATTTGCTTGATGCCTTCAGCGTCACTGACCAGGGAAAAGACACCGGCATCCTGAACCTTTCGCTGAACGGCGATAATCAGGAACTGATCTCAGCCATCCTCAACAGCATCAGCCAGAACTATCTCGATCAAAATATCGCCCGGCAGGCTGCGCAGGACGCCAAGAGTCTCGATTTTCTTGATCAGCAATTACCACAGGTGCGCACGGATCTGAACACGTCTGAAGATGCCCTGAATACTTACCGTCGGCAGAAAGACTCCGTCGATCTTTCACTTGAGGCGAAATCCATCCTCGACCAGATAGTGAATGTCGAGAGCCAGTTGAATGAGCTGACGTTCCGCGAAGCTGAGATTTCACAGCTCTACACTAAAGATCATCCTACCTACAAAGCACTGTTAGAAAAGCGCCAGACCTTACTGAAAGAACGGGATCGGTTGAACAAAAGTGTTTCCGCCATGCCCGCGACCCAGCAGGAAGTTGCCAGACTTAGCCGTGACGCAGAGTCCAACCGCGCCATCTACATGCAACTGCTTAACCGTCAACAGGAACTGAGCATCGCCAAATCCAGTGCAATTGGTAATGTGCGGATCATCGACACGGCCGTGACTGAGCCGAAAGCGGTAAAACCGAAGAAAGTGCTGATTGTACTAATTGGACTGATATTGGGTGCTCTGATTTCAGTTGGGTTGGTGCTTCTGCGCGTATTCCTGCGTAAAGGCATTGATTCACCTGAGCAGCTGGAAGAGAAAGGGATCAACGTTTACGCCAGTATCCCGCTTTCAGAATGGCTGACCAGAAACAATAAGTCAGACAAAAAGCGGTCATTAAAGGCAAAAAGAAAAACATCGGCCACTAATTTTCTGGCGGTCGAGAACTCCGCCGATCTGGCGATTGAAGCGATTCGAAGTCTGCGAACCAGCCTGCATTTCGCGATGATGGAAGCCAAGAACAATGTGCTGATGATTTCTGGCCCAAGCCAAAGTGCCGGTAAAACCTTTATCAGCAGCAATCTGGCGGCGGTTATTGCTCAGGCGAACAAGAAGGTTCTTTTCATCGATGCGGATATGCGAAGAGGGTATGCCCACAAATTATTCAAAGTAGATATTGATGAGGGGCTTTCAAGTATTTTATCCGGCAAGACAAGCCCTGATAAAGCCGTCAAAAGTGTTTCCTCTGTGAATATTGATTTCATATCAAGAGGGGAATTACCTCCTAACCCGGCCGAACTTCTGATGCACCCGCGCTTCGAGACACTGATGACCTGGGCATCTGAACATTATGATCTGGTTATTGTGGATACACCGCCAATTCTGGCCGTGACAGATGCAGCAATTATCGGACGTTACGTCGGTACCACCTTGTTAGTTGCGCGTTTCGAAATGAATACCGTCAAAGAAGTGGAAGTCAGTATCAGGCGTTTTGAACAAAGTGGTATACGCGTGAAAGGGTGCATCCTTAACAGCGTTATCCGAAAAGCCAGCAGTTATTATGGCTATGGTTATACAAATTATGATTACTCTTATTCAACCAAAAATGATTAAGTTAATTTGTAAACCAGAAATAACATTGGGTATGATATGAATATTGAAAGATTTGCATTTCCAACTTTCATTTTTTTCATCTTTGTCAAAGCTTTTTCTGGCCCCATTGGCATGGTCGTTCCGTTGGTTAATTACAGTGCCGTGCTTATTATGCTCGTGCTGTTAATTTACAAGTGGATAAAAAATCTGCTGGTTATGCCATCGCTGATCATTATGTCCTGTCTGTTCATCTTTTATATCATGCTGGGCACACTTAATAGTGGCCTGATTCAGACACTGTTTGGTGTGTATATATTTATACCCTTTATGTTTAGCGTGGCGTTTTCCGGTGCAATATTTGATGGATTACTGAATTATTCAAATAAGTATTTCGTTTTTTTGGCTGCCACAAGCGTAATGGGTGTTATGTATGTGAGCAGTTTTGGTGCCCCCTGGCTAGGGGGCATTATGGATATTGGTAGTTATTCTAAGGTAGTATCGCGAGACTGGACAGCGGGAGGGGCTTTACGTAATCCCGGCTTCACCGCAGCATCATTTGATGCTGCGACATTGATGTTAATCAGCTTCTTCTTTCTATTGTATAAGCTGAGAAGTAAAAAAAGATGGATAAGTTACGCGTTGATTTCCGTTATCCCTCTCTATCCAATTTATCTTACAACCACGAAGACCACCATTTTAACCTATGCAATATTAGTATTGGTGATGATCTTACCCTCATTCGCCGCCATAGCTTTCTCAAGAATATCTATTGTATTCAGCGTGTTGTTTTCATATTTTTATATGTTACCAGGGCAAGGGCAGACACGTTATGACGAAACCAATACGTTTTTGCAGCGAATGTATGAAACTTGGCCCAAAGCTATGGGGTTACTAAAGGATAATTATGCTTATCTGATAGGTAAGGGTATCGGCGGAATAGGAACACCCTCATTATTATTTTCACCTCAAAGTTATAATCCGGCAGATAATGCATTAGTGTATCTGTATGTGATAAGCGGATCGGTCAGCGTTGTTTTTATTATTCTTTTCCTGTTTAAGTTTTTACTCTCCAGTTTTCATGATAAATATGCCAGAACGGCTTATTATCTGTTTGCCTTTTGCATCTTTACAGGTGGTGTGACGTACAATCTGTTTGAATCTGTATTTTATGCTCCATTTTCAGGAGTATTGGTCGGTGTCATTTTTAATAGCAGGTTCTGTGTGATGCGCAAGTTTAACTCGGTGAATTCGACCAGTGTCAAAATGCAGTAAAAATCATCATCACTGGTTTTACTTATATCCATTAAGGAGTCGATGTGATCCCCAAGGTCATACATTACTGTTGGTTTGGCAGGGCGAAAAAACCAAAATCAGTACAAAAGTATATTGATGCTTTTCATCGTCTTAAACCCGAAGGATATGAAATCATTGAATGGAATGAAGAGAGTTATCCGCTTGAAGGCAACACTTACCTTCTTAACGCGTACAAGCAAAAAAAATGGGCTCACGTGTCCGATTTTGTCAGGCTAGACGTGTTATATAATTATGGGGGAATTTACCTTGATACCGATATTGAAATTGTGGACGGTTTCGAAGATTTGTTGAATCTTAATCTTTTCATGGGATTTATGTGGGATTGCAATTTGGGAACGGCTGTCATCGGTGTGGCCAAAGGAAACCCGATTATTCAAAACCTCAGGGAAAAGTATCTGAAAGAAGAAATATCGTTGTCTTCACCGAACAATGATTTATTTACCCGATATTTCCTAAGCTCAGTATCCGGGTTTAAACTCAATGGTAAAGAGCAGGTACTGCCAGGAAATATCAAGATATTTGAAAAGTGTGTTTTTGAACATCCTTCATTGTTTAAAAGAAAAAACAAAACGATACATCACTTTTCGCAATCCTGGAAAAAAACAAACAAGTTTAAATCCAGACTTAAAGGAATGGTGGTTTCAGTTATGGGGCTATATTTATACAGAAAATACATATGTAAAAAATCGCTCCGCATTTCACCTTTTTATGAACGCTACAAACATGACCTTAGCACTAAGTGAGTAATAGTATTCAATCAAAGAGAATGTAATGATAACTTGTTACTTATTAGATGAACGATTATGAAAAAATATTTAGCAAACTCACTTTGGGTCTTATCAGAAAAAGTGATACGACTGACCGTCGTATTCTGTCTTTTTTCATACATCTCACAGAAGCTTTCAGTTTACGACTTTGGTGTATTTTCTCTGGCTCAGACCATAGCCTCATTAATGATCGGGATTGTTGCATTTGGATTTGATAATGTACTGATAAAAGAATTTGCAATTTCTGAGAAAGTTAATGAGGTTTTCTCAACCTCTTTCATCTTTAGAATGATGCTTTCAACATTAGTTGTTTTAATTTTTCTAATCTATATTTTGATATCAGATTATAAAGATATATATAAGGCTGTTTTTTTAATTTCTTCTTTCAGTGTTTTTTTTCAGGTTCAGACAATTTATTACTCTTACTATCAGGCGATATCACGCTCAAAAGTCATTACAAAAACAAGTGTTATAGCATTAGTTATTTCTTCGTTGATTAAACTTGTCATAATTTATCTTAATTTGGGGCTGGTTTACTATACTCTATCATTTTGCCTTGATTACTTATTTTCTTTCTTATTGATTTTTCTTGTTTCCAGAAAAGGTGGATTAATTCTTAGCTTCAAGTTTTTCAATAAAAAGACATTAATCTCTTTATTACGACAGTCATCACCTATTCTCATTTCTACTTTAATCGTAATGATTTATACACGGGTAGATCAGTTCATGATCGCCAAAATGACAGGGATGGAAGATGTTGCCAGATTCAATGTGGCGGTAAGAATCTCAGATGCTTACATGTTTATTCCTCTTGCAATCTCAGCCTCATTTTTCCCGATGGTGGCAAACGACAGTTCAGCCAGTAACATAAGAAAATATTTCAACATTACACATTTTTTCACTGTGATATCAGGATTGCTGGTGATTTTGCTAACACCATTTATCGTTAATGCGTTTTTTGGTGAGCGTTATCATGATTCTATTTCTGTGATCTATATTATCGTCATAGCAAATATTATCTCTTCATTAGGTTCTGTCAGTACCAACATACTTATCATCCGTGGAGTTACCTATCTGAGAATATACAGAGCGATATACGGTTTAGTGATCAATGTTGTGTTGAATTTTTTCCTGATCCCTAAGTATGGCATGCTCGGTGCAGCCTATGCCTCCCTCTTTAGCCAGATAATTGCAGCATGGGTAAGTAATGCATTCACAAAAAAAACGAGAGACTGTTTTTATTATCAATCGCTTTCTTTGATGACGTTTGGCATTCCTGCAATAAGAGATATTATTAGGGCAATGAGAAAGGTTTAATTCAGTGAGTACGACTCGTAAAGAGTTCACGTAAACAATTATTTGGAAGAAACATGAAGAATGTTCTTTTTGTTATGCCATTTCTTGGCAGGACAGGTGCTGAGCGCGTGATTTGTAATCTCATTAATAATATTGACCCAGGGCTATACCGTCCTCATGTTCTTCTTTATGCCAAGGATCCAGTACGTAATACACTTTTGAAAAGTTTACCAGATGATATTCCTGTCAGTTACCTTAATGTGAGAGGCCGCGCCCGGTATAATTTGCATAAGATTATTTTTGGTATCAGACGTTACTGCAAAGAAAATGACATTGAGACGATGCTAATCAGTGATGGCACAGCTAATGCCTTTATATCACCATTTTTGTTTATATTGGGCAGGAACGTCAAGAAAATTGCCAGAGAATCTAATCTGCCAAGTCTTTACGAAAAAAACCCTCTGGCGAAAATGCTGTATAAATTATGTTATAAAAACTATGACGTTATCATCGTTCAAAGTGATGACATGCTGGCAGATCTCACTTTAAAAATGGGAATACCTGATTCAAAGGTGGTTAAAATAAATAACCCATTAGACATTAAGGTGATAAGGGAAATGTCTTCCCTGAAACTGGAGCATTCATATCCAAAACATAAAGTTAATCTTTTGACTATAGGCAGGCTGACCTACCAAAAAGGTTTTGATATTTTAATTAATGCCTTTTCAAAAATTAGTAATGACAATTTTCATCTTACTATTGTAGGTACAGGCGAAGATAAAGAAAAATTAACTCAGCAGGTAAATTTATTAGGCTTACGTAAAAAAATAACATTTATCCCTTCAACTGAGAATCCTTACGCATTGATGAAGCACGCAGACGTTTTTATCTCCAGCTCTCGCTGGGAGGGATATCCTAATGTCGTTATTGAATCACTAGCCTGTGGTACCCCTGTCGTAGCAAATAACTATCCCGGCGGAATTAACGAGATAATCCACGAAAAAAATGGCTTTATATGTAATTTGGAAACGGAGTTATCCCTGGGGTTAGAGTATGTTACACATTTAACAGACATAGAGTTTGACAACCAAAAAATAATCAAGATATTTAAAGAGTATGAATCATTACTCTAGCTGAATTTTGACGTTTCAAAGAGAGCAACAGCGGATGGAACAGATATGATGCCAGCCAAAATTTTAGCCTTAATACTGTTTGTTATCCCCACCTTTACTAATGCAAGTATGGATATTGGTGTGGCAACTCATCTTAGCGACTACAACCAATCCTCAGATGATTACAGAGATATAATCAAAAGGTTAGGTTTTGATTCTGTGAGAGATGGCTTTTCATGGAATTCTGTACAAAATGAAGCAGGCAAACTGAATATTTCCAAGCAACGAATAAATTCAGATAACTTTTTTGCTAAGAATAGTCGCCAATCTGATGATATCTCGACCCTTTTTGTTCTGGGATATGGCAACAATCTCTACACACATGGTGGGTACCCTCAGAACCGGGAGCAAGTCGATAAGTTTGTAGACTATGTCGCCTGGGTTGCCACACGCTATAAAGGAAAAGTTAAATACTACGAAATATGGAATGAATGGTTGCTTGGAACCGGAGTAGGATCAAAAAGAAATAAACCCGATGATGAAATATTTCTTTATCTTGTTAAAAAATCCTCTGAGAAAATAAAACAAATAGACCCAAGTGCAGTTGTTCTTACCGGCTCTGTTAATCCATTACACAAGAATGAAGTTAATTGGCTAAATGGTCTGATTGATAAAGGATTAATGAATTATGTCGATGGGATTTCAATTCATCCCTATGCCTTCAATGAACCTGCTAGTGTCCGAGATCCGGAAGGGAGTTTTATTGCCCTTGATAGTTTCGAGGCTTCGTTGACAAACAGAGTGGGTAAAGCAGTGTCACTCTATATCACTGAGATGGGCTATCCCACCGGCTCAGGATTTACCGGTGGTGTATCGAATATTATTTCTGCACAGAACATGGTCAAATATACGCTTTTAGCGGCTTCAAAAAACTATGTCAAAGGGCTGTGGTGGTACGATTTAATGGACGATGGTCCCGACAAGAAAAATAAAGAGCATAATTTCGGATTACTATACCGTGACGGGAGTGAGAAGGAGTCAGCTCAGTTGATCAAAAAACTTATCCCTCTTATCAGAAATAAAAACTTATTACTCACCAGTAGTGAAAATCAGCACTATGTTATTACCGCGCAAGAAGGTGGCCAGCTGGTATGGGAGCGTGGTCAGAACTATTCTCTTCAGCAATGGCTGATAAAGATTAACGGTCTTAATCATTAACTTCGAGGTGGTTATCGTTGAGGAATATACTGCGTGGATTCTATTTAATAGTGATGAAGTTTTTTAAAGTTATTTACTGTATGTACCATTTCAATGACGGCCGTATAGCACTTTATAGTGAACTTACTATAGGGCTTAAAGTTTTAAAAAATAACAGAACCACACTTCCACATCCCTTCGGCGTAGTTATCGGTAGAGGCGTCAGTATTGGTGTGGACTGCCGAATTTATCAAGGGGTCACCATAGGGTCAAAACTTGAAGATGGTGTCACCTATCCGGTTATTGGTAATAACGTAACAATATACGCTAATAGCGTCATTATTGGGGATGTGAGAATTGGTGATAATGTCATTATTGGCGCGTCGACATTGGTTATACAAGATGTTCCTGAAAATTCAATCATTGTAGGCAACCCTGCAAGAATAATAAGTAAATCTATTTGATATTGCGATGTTTATTTAATTCTCATCAAATTTAATTTAAATAACACTGGGTTGATTTTGTGATGATATATATTAATGGCCGTTTTTTGACTCAAAATATGTCGGGTGTCCAGAGATTTGCCGAAGAGATTTCATTGCAGATTGAACATATCAGAGATGATGTGGTTTTTCTTGTGCCTGATATCAAAGCTATAAAGAAACAGTCTTTGTTAAAACGTATCAATGTTGAGGAAGTGCCGGGTTTAAAAGGGCACTTGTGGGAGCAGATTACCCTGCCACTCTATTTGTTGAGAAGAAAAAGTCCTTTATTGATCAACTTGTGTAATACAGCCCCTGTTTTTTATTCTCATCAGCTTGTCACACATCATGATATCACCTATCTGAAGTATCCGAAGAGTTTCCCTTTCTCTTTTCGTTTGTTATATCGGGTTATTTCACCGCTCATAATACGCAACAGTAAGCAGGTTATCACGGTTAGCCGATTTTCTCGTTCTGAAATAGCAAGTCGTTATCGGTGCCCGGATGAAAAAATCAAAATAATTTACAACGCTGTTTCTGATATATTTAAACCCCCAAAAGAGTTAGCGTCTCATCCAGATAAACAACGTTATTTGTTGGCAGTATCATCCACTAATTACCATAAAAATTTCCATGGGTTAATTGATGCTTTCTCAGATGCCAATTTAGATATTGATTTGAAAATCATCGGTGGAAGTGCTGATGTTTTCTCAAAATTAGAACTTAAACGTAATCATCCGCGTATTCACTTTGTGGGTAGGGTTAATGATGATGAGTTAGTTAAACTTTATCAGCATGCTACTGCGTTCGTGTTCCCTTCTTTTTACGAAGGATTTGGTATACCGCCTTTGGAAGCTCAGGCATGTGGTTGCCCTGTAATATCGTCAAATACCGCCTCAATGCCGGAAGTGTTAGGTGAAAGCGTCTTGTATTTTAATCCTGAATCTAAAAGCGAATTAATCAATGCATTACGCTTAATTGTCACCGATGCGGAATTAAGGGCGCAGTTAGTTGAAAAAGGCTTTAAAAATACAGAGCGATTTTCCTGGGCTAAGTCGGCAGGTAAATTAAACGACATTATCCGGAAATTTAATTTTTAACTATCAACTGTCAAATTTACCAACCGAGGGTAATCATGATCCTTCCCGTCATTATGGCCGGTGGTACCGGTAGCCGTTTATGGCCAATGTCCCGCGAGCTTTATCCCAAACAATTTTTACGCCTTTATGGCGAGCAATCTATGTTGCAGGAAACAGTTACCCGTTTAAAAGGTTTAGAGACTTCTAACCCCCTGGTGATCTGTAATGAAGAGCATCGGTTTCTGGTGGCGGAACAATTACGACAAATTAATCAGCTGTCGAATAATATTATTCTTGAACCTGTCGGAAGAAATACGGCTCCGGCTATTACACTGGCGGCACTCAGCGCTATCGATGAGGATTATGATCCTTTATTACTGGTACTGGCGGCTGACCATGTTATCGAGAATATCGAGGCCTTTCATCAGGCGGTTAACAACGCCATTCCTTTTGCCGAACAGGGGAAATTAGTCACCTTTGGTATTGTTCCCACCGGGCCTGAAACTGGCTATGGTTATATTCAACGCGGCACGGAATTTAACAACCCGTCTGCCCCCGTTTTTCGGGTGCAGCGTTTTGTTGAGAAACCTGATTTACAGACCGCTCTGCAATATCTGGAAACCGGCGAATATTACTGGAACAGCGGAATGTTTTTGTTCCGCGCGAAACGCTTTCTGGAAGAGATGGCAACATACCGGCCGGATATTCTCGATGCCTGTCTCAAAGCCATTGAGACAGCGCAACCTGATGAGCAGCAGGAATTTATCCGTGTGGATAAAGCGGCCTTTATCGCCTGCCCGGACGAGTCTGTCGATTATGCCGTAATGGAGAAAACCACCGAGGCTATCGTTGTGCCGCTGGATGCAGGCTGGAACGACGTAGGTTCCTGGGCGGCGCTGTGGGAGGTCAATAATAAGAATCTGAACGGCAATGCTGTGACCGGTGATGTCTTCACTCATAACGCCACAAATTGTTATATCAATACCGATGAAAAATTTATTGCGGCCATTGGTGTTGAGAATCTGGTGATTGTGAATACCAAAGATGCCGTATTGATTATTGATAAATCTCAGGTGCAGGACGTTAAAAAAGTCGTTGAGTTTTTAAAAAATCAGGAGCGCAGGGAATATCGTGTGCATCGCGAGTCATATCGCCCGTGGGGACGAAATGACAATGTGGTGAATACGGTTCGATATCACGTAAACCGTTTAACCGTAAAACCCGGCGGAAAATCCTCTTTGCAAATGCATCACCATCGCGCTGAACATTGGGTCATTCTTTCCGGAACAGCAAAAGTCTCGCTGGATGATAAAACATATTTACTGACCGAAAACCAGTCCACGTTTATTCCTATCGGTTCGCAACATATGCTGGAAAATCCCGGAAAGATCCCTCTGGAAATATTAGAAATACAGTCCGGCGCCTATCTGGAAGACGACGATATTATTCGTATCAAAGACCATTATGGCCGTTGTTAATTTGAGGGTTAATTATGTCTGGGAAATTGACGTGTTTTAAAGCGTATGACATCAGGGGCGAACTGGGTACTGAATTAAATGAAGATATCGCTTACCGAATCGGCCGGGCTTACGGGCAATATTTAAAGCCGACCAAAATGGTAGTAGGGGGCGATGTCCGTTTAACCAGCGAAGCATTAAAACTGGCACTGGCAAGGGGATTACAAGATTCTGGCACGGACGTGGTGGATATTGGCGTCACCGGGACGGAAGAAATTTATTTCGCGACGTCCTATCTCAGCCTTGATGGCGGCATTGAAGTGACCGCCAGCCATAATCCGATGAACTATAACGGCATGAAACTGGTGCGCGAAGAATCAAAACCTGTCAGCGGCGATACCGGGCTTCACGAAATACAGCGTCTTGCCGAGGTGAATCAGTTTACTGATATCGCCCCTGAAAAACGCGGCACTTATGAGCAGGCATCGGTACTCGATGCTTATGTCGATAAACTGATCGGCTATATCGATTTTTCACATTTTCGCCGCCCGCTCAAATTAGTGCTTAATTCAGGCAATGGTGCTGCCGGGCATGTGGTGGATGCGATTGAACAGCGTTTTATCGCGGCGGGTGTGCCTGTGGAGTTTATTAAGGTTCATCACAACCCTGATGGCAATTTCCCCAACGGCATTCCTAATCCGTTATTGCCGGAGTGCCGTCAGGATACCACAGATGCCATTATCAAATATCAGGCTGACATGGGCATCGCCTTTGATGGTGATTTTGACCGGTGTTTTTTGTTTGACCACACCGGCGAATTTATTGAAGGTTATTATATCGTCGGCTTGCTCGCCGATGCTTTTTTGGAAAAACATCCCGGTTCGCGCATTATTCATGACCCGCGCTTAAGCTGGAATACCATTGATATTGTCACTCAGGCGGGCGGTGTGCCGGTAATGTCTAAAACCGGACATGCTTTTATCAAAGAGCGTATGCGCCTTGAAAATGCCGTTTACGGCGGTGAAATGAGTGCCCATCACTATTTCAGGGATTTTTATTACTGCGACAGCGGCATGGTTCCGTGGCTGCTGGTGGCTGAATTATTGTTAGTGAAAGGCCAGTCATTAAGAACCCTGATTCATGACCGTATCAAGGCCTATCCTGCCTCCGGGGAAATCAACAGCGTTATCCTTCAGCCGAAAGAAGCTATTGGCCGGGTACTGGCCGTGTATGAAAGCGACGCACTGCACGTCGATTATACCGACGGTATCAGCCTTGAATTTGAAGAGTGGCGTTTTAATCTTCGCAGTTCAAACACTGAACCCGTGGTGCGTCTGAATGTGGAGTCGCGCGGCAATATCCCCCTGATGCAAAAGCAGACACAAAGTATTCTGGCTATTTTGTGCAAAGAATAATAAAAATTCTGAGGTTTGATTATGTCAAATGATGTAAGTGTTGGAATTGTCGCCGACTGGCTGGTGACATTTGCCGGGGCAGAGAAAGTTATCGCGGAATTTATTAAAATATACCCGGAGTCTGAACTCTATTCCGTAGTGGATTTTTTATCAGATGAGTCGAGAAAGTTATTTTATGGCAAAGACTCCACCACCTCTTTTATTCAGCGTTTACCCTTCGCCAAAACAAAGTATCAACACTATCTGCCCTTAATGCCTCTGGCCATTGAACAGCTCGACGTGACCAAGCATGACATTATTTTGTCCAGCAGCCATGCGGTGGCAAAAGGGGTATTAACCGGCCCTGACCAGTTGCATATCAGCTACGTGCATTCTCCGATACGTTACGCATGGGATTTTCAGCATCAGTATTTACGTGAGGCGGGGTTAAACAAGGGGCTGAAAGGTAAACTGGCCCGCTGGTTTTTACACAAGATAAGGATCTGGGATTACCGCACGGCTAACGGCGTTGATCACTTTCTGGCGAACTCACAGTTTATTGCCCGCCGGATAAAAAAAGTCTACGGGCGTGATGCGGATGTTATTTATCCGCCGGTTGATGTGACGCGTTTTCTGTTGCAGGAAGAGAAAGAGGACTTTTATTTTACCGCGTCCCGCATGGTGCCTTATAAGCGTATTGATCTGATTGTTGAGGCGTTTAGCCAGATGCCGGATAAAAAGCTGGTGGTGATCGGTGATGGCCCGGAAATGGCAAAAATTAAGGCTAAGGCCGAAAAGAATGTCGAGATTTTAGGGTATCAGCCCGATGCCGTTATGCAGGATCATATGCGGCGCGCCAAGGCCTTTGTCTTTGCTGCGGAAGAAGATTTTGGCATTACGCCGGTGGAAGCCCAGGCCTGTGGCACACCGGTCATTGCCTTTGGTAAAGGCGGCGTGCTCGAAACCATCAGACCTTACGGCGAAACGAAGGCGACCGGGCTGTTTTATGCCGAACAGAGTGTGACCTCGGTGATACAGGCCGTGCGGCAGTTCGACATGATTGGAAATTCTATTCTTGCGCAAGACTGCCGGGACAATGCAATGCGATTTTCTGCAGAACGTTTTCACCGCGAGCTGGAGGAATATATAAAAGGGAAATGGAATGAATTTAGCGAGAGCAAAAAAATAATCTACTAGGTTTTTTATTACGTTCACCTTGTCTTATTTCATCTCTTACGTCTGGTTTGTATTTGTTATTTTTAAGACCTTACAATTCTAATCGTGCATCCAAAAAGATGTGTTCTTTTTAATTGTAATCCAAGGATCCTGTATGTCTAAAGTTGCACTTATTACCAGTATAGCTGGACAAGATGGTTCTTATTTGGCTGAGCTTTTATTAAAAAAAGGCTATACAGTCCATGGTATTAATCGACATATTCCTGTAGTGGCGGGAGAGCAAAATGAATTTCCCGCTGAAGGGCTGATGCTTCAGTCCCCGAATTTTCATCTTCACGATGAAAATTTTTCTGACGATGCCAGTCTGAATGATTTGTTAGCCACCCTGCGGCCAGATGAAATTTATAATCTGGGCAGTCTGCGCCAGACCACCGCGGAATGTCTGCGCGCCTGTTATCCTCCCATGAGGGCGAATATCAGTGCGCTGCGCATGCTGGAAGGGATCCGTTCTCAGGGACTGGCGAATAAAACCCGTTATTATCATGCCTCGCCCTCAGAACTGTGCGGCCTGGTTAACGCCATGACCATCAATGAAATGGTGACCTCCGGCCTTTGTGCGCCACAAACCATTGCGCTGATCTCTGATTTCTGGACTGTGGTGAATTACCGGGAAACGTTCGGCATGTATGCCTGCAACGGCATTCTTTTTAATCATGAATCCCCGCGCCGCAGCGAACATTTTGTCACCCGTAAAATCTCCATCGGGCTGGCGAACATTACGCAGGGGCTGGAGCAGTGTTTGTATCTCGGTAATCTTAATGCGTTGCGTGACTGGGGCCATGCCAGAGATTACGTCAAAATGCAGTGGTCGATGTTGCAGCAGGACAGCCCGGAGGACTTTGTGATCGCCACCGGCGTCCAGTATACGGTGCGTCAGTTCGTCACCTTCGCGGCGCTGGAGCTGGGTATTAAACTGCGTTTCGTCGGGAAAGGTACCGAGGAGAAAGGGGTGATTGCGGCCATTATCAGCCCGATTGCCGCGGCGTTAAAAGTCGGGGATGTGGTCGTGGCCGTTGACCCCCGTTATATCCGCCCGGCGGAAAAGTGCAAAGCTTCCGCCAACCCGGTGAAGGCGCGCCACAAGCTGGGCTGGGGGCCGGAAACGTCATTGCAGGATCTGGTGATTGAGATGGTACAGGCCGATCTGGCCTCTGCCAAAGCCGTGGCCCGGCTTAAACTCTATGGATGAAGCACGCTGACTGCTCAACGAACCTGTTCAAAAGCCGAAGAATGCACCTACATTCTTCGGCTTTTTTTATGCCCGTTCAGCCGGTTTCACGGCGGATGTTCTCAGAAGGTAATCAGCTTTTTCGTCAGGTTATTTTTCAGCAGCAAGGTGGAAGACACCACCGAGAGCAGGAACGTCAGCAGGATGACGAAGAGTTTGGCGGTCAGTGAGTGAATCGGGATCCACTGGATCAGGATGTTGAAAAAGGTGTAGTGGAGGATATACACGCCGGTCATGGTTTTGCCGAGCGCGCCGACCATTTCGCCGACCGGCCTTTTCACCGCGTCTGCTTTCACGCCGTTGGCCGCAATGATGATCAGCACCACCAGCAGATACACCTGCGAGCCGGTCAGGATGAAACTGTTGCGCTCAAGCCTGAACAGCGAGAAGAAAAAGTGCTTCTCATACAGCCAGGTGAAGATATACACGAAAGGAATGGCCACTGCGGCGAAGGTCGCCACGCGCGGGCGGCCATAAAGCCTGGAAACCGCCGGGTCGAAGAGCAGCTGGCCGGTCAGGTAATAAAGGATCCACGTCCAGATGCGGAACTGCGCGGGCACGGATAACGCCTGATGCGCCGGATAATAGAGCGCCAGCAGATCGTAAGCGAAAGAGAAAATCAGTAAGACGGCAATCACGCACGCCAGCACGCGCGTGCGCTGAGCCAGCCAGTCTACCAGTGTGTGGAAGGTGTAAATGATCACCAGCGAAAAGATAAACCATGGCTGGATCAGATACCCCTTCTGATACGGCTCCCACAGGTAATAGAGGGAGAACCAGAAAATAAACAGGGTTAATATTCCGCGGATCTTTCTCATCTGCCATTCAGAGGTGGTGTCCTCAGAGCAGGAACCGGCGTCCATGTAGCCGTTGACCACAAAAAATAACGGTGTGGCGATGGTGGAGATAAACGTCAGAAAGGCCAATACGGTGTCGTAGTTATAGTTGTAATCGTCGTAAGTGTTGTACACGGTGAAAAAGGTGACGGCGGTCAGGCAGCCGAGGGTTTTAATAATGTTGAGTCCCGTGGTGTTCATTGTTTGCTGCGTTGTCCTTCACGATGAAAACAGTTGTAAATCACAGGCAGAACCAGAAGTGTCAGCACTGTAGCGAATCCCAGCCCGAACATGATAACAACTGCCATGCTTTGGAAAAATACATCAAGTAACAACGGCGCCAGCCCCAGCACGGTGGTAAAGGCGGTCAGCAGAATAGGGCGCAGGCGCGAGGTGGCTGCGTAAACAATGGCTTCAGCCTGACTCTTCACTTTTTTCTGCTGATTGATCTCCTCGACCAGCACGATCCCATTGCGGATCAACATGCCGCTCAGACTGAGCAAACCAATCAGCGCCATAAATCCAAACGGAATGCCGGTCAGCAGGAAACCAAAGGTGACGCCGATCAGCGCCAGAGGAACCGTAAGCCAGATGGCGATGGCGTTTTTCAGCGAGCTGAACATCAGTACGGTAATGATAAACATCATCAGGAAGCCGATCGGCAGCGTGGTGAATAACCCCTGTTGCGCCTCGGCGGAGTTCTCCGCATCACCTCCCCACTCAATGCTGTAGCCGTGCGGCAGTTTCAGGGCCTCGACGCTGGGTTTGATGCGCGCCAGCATGTCGCCGGAGGTTTCCCCGGTGGCCGCATCCGGGTCTGTCTGTACCGTCAGCATGCGCATACGGTCGCGACGCATGATCAGCGGATCTTCCCACTCCACGCGGAACTCACTCACCACATTGCTCAGCGGAATAAACTGCTGACGCGTCTGGCTCCACACCATGATATTGGCCATGTGATCCACATCCAGCCGTTCATCCGCCGGCGGGCGTAACACCACGGGCATCAGCGTGGAGCCGTCGCGGTAAATCCCCGCCGTGCTGCCGCTGAAATTCAACTGCAACGCACTGTCGACTTCCGCTCTGTCAACGCCCAGCTCGCGGCCAAGGTACGGTGAGAACGTCGGGCGGACCATTTTGCTGCGATCCTGCCAGTCGTTACGCACGCCGTCGGCTGCGCCGTCATCCAGGATTATCTGATCCACCTGGCTGGCGATATTGCGCAAGGTGTCAGGATCTGAACCTTTGATCCGCACTTCTATCGCGCTGTCGCCGGAAGGGCCAAACATGATGCGTTTCAGGCGGGCATTCACTTCAGGGAAATTCTGGTGGATCTCCTGCTCGGTGCGCTGGACAAGCCCGGCGATTTTGCGCTGATCGTCCATGCGCACCATGATTTGCGCGTAATTAGAGTACTGGCGCTGGCCGTTGTAGGTCAGAATAAACCGCATTCCCCCCTGGCCGACGGTGGTCACGGTGTTTTCTACGCCTTCCTGCCCGTTGATATTTTTTTCGATCTCACCGGCGATTTTTGCGGTGTAGTTGATATCGGTGCCGTAAGGCAGCCAGAGGTCGACGAAGAAAATCGGCGTGTTGGAGGAAGGGAAAAAGTTCTGCCTGACAAAGCTAAAGCCCCAGACGGAAGCCACCAGCAGCGCCGCCAGCACCACCAGCGTCACGGTCTGGCGGATCAGCAACGCATTAAGCAGGCGGCGGTAAACGCGAAATATCCAGCCGCCGTAAGGGTCTGCCTGTTCATCGGGTTTTTTCTGCGCCACCGGCATGTTGGCAAACGCCCATTTCACCAGCACCGGCGTGAGGGTCAGGGCGGTCACCCAGCTGAGCATCAGCGAAATGAGCAGCACCTGGAACAGCGATTTACAGTATTCGCCGGTGGAATCCTGCGAGAGCCCGATGGGCGCGAAGGCCAGAATGGCGATCACTGTCGCCCCGAGCAACGGCAGGGCGGAGCGCTTAATGATGTGTGAGATGGCGTTCAGCAGCGGATTGCCCTGCTGACGGGAAATCAGCACGCCTTCCACCACCACAATCGCATTATCCACCAGCATACTGAGCGCAATGATCAGCGCCCCGAGGGAAATACGCTGAAGTTCGATACCAAACAAATACATGATAAGTAAGGTGCCGAGCACATTGAGCGCCAGTGACACCGCAATAATTATCCCGCTGCGCAGCCCCATAAAAATCAGCAGCGTACCGACCACAATCGCCAGCGCCATCAGGAAGTTAATGATAAATCCGTCAACGGATTTTTTGACTTCGGCAGCCTGATCGTAAAAGACTTTCAGCTGGATCCCGGCGGGTTTTTCGGCCTGCAAAGCCTTCATTTTGGCTTCGATGGCGTGACCGATGTTCATGACATTGACGCCGGGAATGTAAGAGACGCCGAGGGTCAGCGCGTTTCGGCCATTGGCATGATAAATATTGCCCGGATGATCGCTGACACCCTGAGAAATGACGGCGATGTCGCGCAGATAAATGCTGTGCGTCGACCCCGCCGGGCTGATGAGGACATTATTCAGCTCATCAATGTTTTGAAATCCGCCGGTGGGATGCAGGCGGATCGACTCACTGCCGACGGTCATACTGCCGGCATCCGACACCCTGTTCTGCTGGTTAAGCACGGTCGAAAGGCGCGCCAGCGTGACGCCGTACGCCGCCATTTTTGCGCGGGAAATCTCAATCGTGACCTGTTCAGGAAGGATGCCACCGATGGCGACCTTGCCGACGCCCGGCACCAGCACCAGTTCCCTGCGCAGCTGTTCGGCGTATTTGCGCAGCTCAGGATTGGTAAAACTGTCGCCGTAAATCGAGAAAAAATAGCCGTACACGTCGCCAAAATCATCATTCACAAAGGGCGCACTGACGCCCGGCGGAAATTGCAGCGTGGCATCATTCACCCGGCGGCGCAGTTCATCCCAAATCTGCGGAAGTTCGGAGGAGTGATAGCGGGAGTCAATGTTGACGGTGATTTGCGATAAACCGACGGCGGAAATTGACGTGATGTTATCGACGTAAGGCAGGCGTTGCAGGGCGTTCTCCAGCGGCAAGGTCACTTCTTCTTCCACCTGCTGCGACGAGGCGCCAGGATACTGCACCGAGACGACGGCGGTTTTGATGGTAAACGCCGGATCTTCCAGCCGCCCGATGTTGAACAATGCAATCAACCCGCCCACGCCGAGCAGCAGGATCACCAGCCATACGCGCGTCGGGTTATTGATAAAGCTGTCGTTGATGCCCATCACAGACCCCGTTCCCGCGTCCAGATGCGTACCGGTTGCTGCGCGTGTAATTCACCCACGCCCGCGGCTACCACCCTGTCTCCTTTCTCAAGCCCGGCGGTGATTTCAATCCCCCGCGACGTCATCTCACCCACCGTCACCTTTCGGTCTTCGACGTGCAGTTTGTCGCCTTCTCCGGCAATCAGCCAGACGTGTGCCTGATTGCGCTGCTGGCTGTCCGGGTTAAAGACCGCCTCCACCGGAACAACCAGCGTGTTGTCAGGCGTTGCGGTGGCGAGGTTTGCCGGATTGACGGTCACCGTGCCGCTCAGCCCGGCCACCGCCGGGAAGTTTTCCGGGCGCGGCATAGTCAGCGTGACCTGCCACGTTAAAGTATTGGCCTCGCTGCTGGCGGTGTGTTCTTTATAACTGGCGGTGAAATCGCGGCCGGGAAGGGTGTTGATACGCACTAACGGGCGATACTGCGCGTTACGGATATCCAGACTGGTGAACAGGTTTTCCGGCACGCTGAAAATGACATCCAGCACATCGGCGCGGCTGAGCGTGGCGACCGGTTGCCCGGCGGCAATCACCTGATGATTACGTACGTTCAGCCGGGCGATAACGCCGCTGAACGGGGCGACCAGATTCAAATCGTTCAGTTCTTCCTGGGCAATTTTCAACGCGGCGAGGGCAGAATCCCGGCTGGCTTTGTGAACTTCCAGTTCGGCCTGTGACACCACGTGCCGGCGGGCCAGCGTCTGGTAACGTTCGAACTGGCGCTGGGCCAGCGTGGACGCACTCCGGCGATCGTTGAGCCGCTGGCGGGCATCATTATTGGAAAGGCGGGCGAGAATTTGCCCCTGTTTCACCGCCTGGCCTTCGCGTACGTCTAAGGCATCGAGCTGGCCGGGGCGTTTGAAGGCGATGTCGGTGTTATCACCGGCCAGGATCCGTGCCGGAAAGACCCGCGTACTGGCCAGACTTACGGCGTCTGCCGTTGCTACTTTGACCTGGCGCGGTAAGACCGGCGCATCCGGAGTTTTCTGATCGCAGGCGCTTATCAGTAAAGCGATGACCAGCGTGAGAGAAAAACGAGTTTTCAAAATACTTCCCCTCATTGAACAACGCGCGAAATAATAAATACAAACAATATATGCAGGGATTTATATGTAATCTTACTGACTTATTTCATCATGTCTGCATTCCCTTATGACGGGTGTGAGCTGTTGTTTTTATTTGCTTATTCGTTTTTCCGGGCAGGTAATTAACACTATTTAACACGGTATATTATAGTTTATACAGCTTTACGTATCTTGCCAGAAACCTGCACGATAATTCGTTTGTTATTCTCTTATTCGTGAACCATTTCAGGGGTCAAAGGATTATGGATAATACAACGCCACAGGCTGCACAACCGTCGTCATCGGATAAACTTTGGTATCAGCTGAGTGTAGAAGAAAGCCTCGCCGGCCTGCAATCCGGGCTCTCAGGGCTGACTGCCGAGGAAGCACAAAATAAACTCAGGCAATATGGCCCGAATGTGTTGCCTCAAAAAGAAGGTAAGTCTTTATTTATAAAGTTTATCTCTCACTTCAAAGATATCCTTATTTATATATTACTGGCCGCCGCCGTGGTGACCGGGATCATGGGGCACTGGGTAGACACGCTGGTGATATTAGGCGTGGCGGTCATTAATGCCCTGATCGGTTTTATTCAGGAAAATAATGCTGAGAAATCATTGAAGAGCATTCAGAATATGCTTTCCAGTGAAGCGCTGGTATTACGCAGCGGACAACAAGTTACCGTGGGGACCGATGGAATTGTGCCGGGAGATATTGTTCTGCTGCGTCCCGGTGACAAAATCCCTGCCGATTTGCGCCTGATCGACGTCCATAACCTGCGTGTTGAAGAAGCCATTCTCACCGGTGAATCGACCGTTGTCTCGAAAAAAACCGATTCGCTGGAGGGGGAGAAATCCATCGGCGATCGCAAGAATCTCGCCTTCTCGGGCACCACGGTCAGCTCCGGTACCGCCAGCGGGGTGGTTTTTGCCACCGGCGGCCACACCGAACTCGGCCATATCAATGAAATGCTTTCCTCGATAGAAGACAACAAAACGCCGCTGCTGGTGCAGATCGACAAACTGGGGAAATCCATTTTCGTCATCATTTTGTTCATGATGGCGGCGTTGCTGATTTTCGGTTATTTGCTGCGCGATATTCCGTTCGGTGAACTGCTGCTTTCTGTCATCAGCCTGGCGGTGGCCGCGGTGCCGGAAGGGTTACCGGCCATCATCTCGATCATTCTTTCTCTGGGTGTGCAGGCGATGGCGCGTTCCAAAGCCATCATCCGGAAACTGCCGACAGTGGAAACGCTGGGCGCGATGTCTGTGATTTGTTCAGATAAAACCGGCACGCTGACCATGAACGAGATGACCGTCAAAGCGGTGATTTTGGCGGACAACGTCTGGACGGTGGAAGGCAGCAGTTATGAACCGATGGGGAGTTTCACCCTTGCCGGGCAGGCGACTCCGCAGCCTGCGGACTCTTCGCCGCTGCTGACCCAGTTTCTGCGCACGGTGGATATGTGTAATGACAGCACGCTGTCGCAGGATGCGCAGGGGCACTGGAAAATTACCGGCGGCCCGACCGAAGGCGCGCTGAAAGTGCTGGCCGCCAAGGCGCATCTGCCGGAGGTGGCGCATCAGATCAGCAGTAAAATCCCGTTTGATTCACTCTATAAATACATGGCGATTGCCTGCGAGAGAAACGGCCAGTCACAAGTGATGCTGACCGGCGCGCCGGATGTGCTGCTCAAACTCTGCCAGTTCCAGCAAACACCGGAAGGCGCACAACCGCTGGATCGCGCTTACTGGGAATCGGCGATCACGCAATATGCCAGTGAAGGGCTGCGCATGGTGGCGGCGGCCTGGAAGCCGGTCGATCAACCGGTCACCGCGCTCGATCACCCGGAGCTGAATCAGGGCATGGTGCTGATCGGCATTGCGGGCATGATGGATCCGCCACGGCCTGAGGCGATTGTCGCAATTGCTGAATGTCAGCAGGCCGGGATCCGCGTCAAGATGATCACCGGTGATCATCAGGAAACCGCCATGGCTATCGGCAAAATGCTGGGGATTGGCAACAGCGGCAACTCCATCACCGGCTATGAGCTGGAGCATATGGATGACACGCAGCTCAGAACGGCCGCCGTGCAGTTTGATATCTTTGCGCGCACCAGCCCTGAACATAAACTCCGGCTGGTGAAAGCCTTGCAGGAAACCGGTGAAATCGTCGGGATGACCGGCGACGGCGTAAACGACGCCCCCGCGCTGAAGCAGGCTAACGTCGGTATTGCGATGGGGATAAAAGGGACGGAGGTCACCAAAGAATCTGCCGACATGATCCTGGTCGACGACAACTTTGCCACCATCGCCAACGCGGTCAGGGAAGGGCGTCGGGTTTACGACAACCTGAAGAAAACCATTCTGTTCATCATGCCGACCAACCTTGCGCAAGGGTTGCTGATCATCATCGCGATCCTGATGGGCAATCTTTTGCCGCTGACGCCGGTACAAATCCTGTGGATGAACATGGCGACGTCGGCCACGCTCTCCTTCGGGCTGGCGTTTGAGAAAGCGGAAAGCCGCGTTATGCGCCGCCCGCCGCGTAACGTCAGTGCGCATGTGATGGATAAATACGCCATCTGGCGCGTGGCCTTCGTCGGTTTACTGATTTCCATCAGCGCCTTTATCCTTGAGGCGTGGCTGCAACCCCGTGGCTATGAACCGGAATTCATCCGCACCGTATTGTTGCAAACGCTGGTAACCGCGCAATGGGTTTACATGATCAACTGCCGTGATTCGGATAATTTCTCCCTCAGCCGTGGTTTGCTGCAAAACAAAGGGATCTGGATTGTCACTGTCGTGCTGTTTGCCCTGCAGGCGATCATCATCTACGTCCCGCTGATGAACACATTGTTCGGCACACGTCCGCTGCCGTTCATCTACTGGATCATCGGATTGCTGATTGGCGTCGCGCTGTTTGTGATTGTCGAGATAGAAAAGGTCCTGACACGGGGATGGCGGAAGGCGTGAGTTGTTGATTCCATCAGAAAGCAAAAAACCCGCCATAGGCGGGGTTTTTTTAATA
>NZ_MJIB01000010.1:76510-83130 GCF_003697865.1 Rahnella sp. Larv3_ips
GGGGGCAAGGATCTCCTCATTGAATACAGTGCACGGAACTAAAGCCGGGATACTTACATAAAATGTCCGTTTTTCGCTCAAACCGAACTGTAAGATTTGATGATGTTCTACCTACTAAATCTATCAGTTCAAGTCTGAGCAAATCCATGTAAGCGTAGGGCTATTTCCGAATATCTGCTAATCCTCGATACGACCCTCATATGAGGGCCGTATCGACTTAGCTATTATGATTTAAATCCTGGCTTACCGTTGGCAGCTCGCCATTCTTTGATGATTTTAACAACCCCTTCAGCCGAATTATCAGCTCCGGGTTCAGGGTGGTATATAAGATCCCAACCATCCGGATGTTCAGTTAACTGGCTAAACTCATAAATAGCCTCATCATGTGCAGCTTCTGTAGGGAAATCGATTTTCTTAATTTTATTAATAAAATCAATAAATTCCTGTTCTGTATAATCTGTTAATTTTTTACCAACCATCTTAATTCCCCTTATGAATATCAATATGACGTTTAGGTGTTAATGCATTCAAGTTATCCACATTATAGACATCACCACCTTTCGATATTTCTACTTTGTGATGAAGTTCTATCTTCACTCTCTTTCCAGCAGAATCTCTAAATCGAACTGTTGGGGCTCGCCCTAATTTCATAATATCGATGTCATCAGATTCAAATTGTTTGCTTAGCTCAGGATCATCGGCCACTGCCTTCCAGAAAGCTCGACGGAACGAATCAAAGCTCCCAAACGTCCGGCCACGCAGTTTATCGGCAATCTGAGTCGGGATCGACGAACCAGCACCCACACCGGCGTTCCCCAGCCAGTTATCCCCAACGGGCTGACCTTTACCACTGGCGGTACCGGGCATATTCCGGGGGCTGCGCAACATCACGTAAAGCGGTTTCAGCCCCGACTCTGCCGGAAAAATCAGAATGACGTCTCTAAAATCCAGTTCGTCTGCCACCGGCGTCGTGGTGACCGTCACGCCCTGTGGCGCGGAGATTGGGTTTCCTGTATGCACAATGTTTTCAGGCAATGGAACCGGACCGCTCATCGTCAGAGGCGTGTTTACACCAGGCGCATCGGCAGGGCTCACAAGAATGGTCTGTGCCGGCACACCCGCCATTGTCGGCAGCGTATAACTCCAGTAACCGGTTTTACTATTCTTTACAGCTCGTACGACTGGAACGCTGCCGGCAATATTGGTACGTACCAGTTGCGCTTCTAAAGTACCATTTTCACGCATAACCATTTGACCGCGAACGGGCATAGAAATACCCGCGTTCGTATCAGCCGCATGATTTAATTCGGCAGAATCGGGCAAAGACAAGACGTCTCCGGAGATCAACGTACTGATATCCCGTCCCGGTACCACATCACTGCCCACACCTACTTTGCTTGAATACAGCAGCCCCACAATCGTCACGGCCACCGGGCCCGCCAGACTTGCCGTGGCAATACCGCGCAATTCGGCGAGGGCAGCGCTGATTCTGCCCCAGGCAGCACCGACGACATCATCACCCAGCACAATGCCGCCTTCGGATGCTACAGCCCAGCTCATGGGTGTACCTGCCATAGAAGCACTCACAGGGATCCCCCGTACAGACTGAATACTGATTGTTCTCAGCGAGTCAGCTGCAACCTGGCGTGCCTGCATAGCCTGTGCGAGTTTCGCGGCGGCGGCTTCTGCCGCCTGACGTTGTCGTTCAGCCTCTGCTGCTCGGGCTGCGGTTGCCGCCGCCGCCGCCGCGGCCTCTGCGGCCTTACGTTGACGCTCAGCTTCCGCAGCGCGTGACGCAGCCTGCTGTGAAGCTGTCAGCGCTGCCAGCGCAGCCTGTCGACGGGTTTCTGCATCACGTGCGGCCACCGCCGCCGCCGCACTGGCCTGCTCTGCCGCACTGGCCTGGGCAGCCTGCTGATTGGCAGAGTTACGAGTGTTTGTTGCGTTCGTCCGCGCCGCATTCAACGTGCTACCGGTGAGTTCAGTGATAAAAATGCTGACAGTTCGATCATTTTTCCCGCCAACATCACGTGCTTCCCAGTGACCATAGTCACCGTTCCTTTTAGTGAGCTTGGCGGCCTGTGCATTCAGCTGGTTAGCACGTAACGCCGCCTGTTGCGCAGCGGACTCGGCTGACTGAGCCGCCTGTCGAAGATTCACCGCGTTTTGCGCAGCAGCATTCGCTGCCTGCTGCAAACGCGACTGCTCTGCGGTCGCAGTATTCAGGTTCGACTGAGACTGAGAAACCGACTGATTTAGACCCGCAATGCTGGCAGCGGCAATCGCGGCCTGTCTTTGCTTTTCTGCTTCCGCCGCAGCTGATGCTGCAGCCTCCGAAGCTGCGGCACCCGTTTTCTGATGCTGAGATAGTGCACTCTGAAGATCGCTCGAGACCAGAGTCACGGCCTGAGCCATCGTTTTTTTAGCGGCATTATCGGTTGTTCGGGTTGCCGTATGACCATTGCTTCCGCCGGTTTCATAGCTGGTTGTCACTTTATCCGGCATAAGGTCATGGGCGCGTTGCCAGGCCTGAACGATCTGATCGCGTGCAACAGGCTGTTGAACAAGAGACAAAGCGTCAAAAGCCGCGCGCAATATTCGATATGAAGCTGTAGATATTGCCGCGACGAGTAAGTTACTCAGGCTTTCTGAAATGGTGGCGTTAATCAACGACGTATTAACTGGTCCAGAGCCAGCCCAATTACTGCCTGCAGAACCAGATGACCCCGAAGCGCTGCCGGTATCATGCCCGCCTGCATTGCCAGTTCCTGTATTCGTACCGCCCTCATCAACATGAGATAGATTTACACGCACAGAGCCGTCAGAATCATAGGTCACCGGGGGCCCATTAAAATAGCCCGTGGAAGCCTCACCGTCACCGTTATAACTGAATCCAGGCATAGTCTTTTCCTCTTTCAATCATTATCTTTTTTTTACTTATGGGAAGTGTGGTATGCGTTTTATGGCTCACTAACTAACATCAGGTTCGCTATATTTAGTGCTCTGCCATACCACTGATGCTGTATATATATACATGGTTTTACATACAGTATTTGCATGCTATGCCTGAATTGCGGAGGCCGTCAACGTGCCCAGTGATGAGGGAAATAATAAATCATACAAAAGGTTTTAATTTATTTATTGTTTTAAATCATAATGATGGGTTTGTTGTCAGGTGACAGGATTTAACATAAGGCCAACTTTCTTCGCCGTTTCGGCAGTTCTATGAGCGCTGGCACAACAAAGACCTCGTTCTAAAAGAACCTTACTACCAAAATACCGCTGATGAATGCTAGGAACCAAAGCCAGCTATATACATAAAGGGGGGAGGGCGAGTCGATTTCTAAAAACGAATCACCGCAGGGACTTTATTTGAGCATGCCCTTATAGTTCTCCGCACTTATTGAAACGTATTGTTCTTAAGCAATCCGTCGACTCACTGCTGGCAAGTTTAATAAGGGGGAAGAATGTCCGCTTCACACCCTGTTCTAAAAGCAGCACGGAGAAATAGCCGGGGTTGGCTTTGAGCTAATAAAGGAAGCGTGGAACAATAATTGATGCTTACCCAGTGCTTTTGTACGTCTAAAATGTATTTGAGAATCGCATTGATTCTCACGGGTTTCTTTATCAAACCCGGTTAAAAAAACATATATTCCCGAAGCCTTGGTATAACTGATCTTCTTCCTGAAAATAGTGCGCGGAACTAAAGTCGGGGGTAATTACAGAGGCTTTGTAAACATTATTTTAGATAAAATAATTTTCAATCAATAAAACTAAGGTGGACGCGGGTACCACTTTTATCTGTTGCAACTTCATCTTTCCATTTAGGGTCGCCAATTTCAACATAGAACAAGCGTTCACCCCAGGAAATACAGCCACCAAGTATACCATTTAAGCAAATTGCATCGTCAGCAATCCAATAATTTATGTCGCCACTTCGCTTAATGTAACTAATTCTGTTATTAACGAAAAGAATCTCATCACATCTATCCGTTAAGGGTGCCCATTTTTTCATGATTTCCGTGCTGTTCTTTTGCCAGATTTTTTTCTGAGCATCATGGGACAGAGGTGCGTTATCCACTAAGATTACAGTTGATTTGCAATCTCTTGCCCATATCTCACTGTACTCTGAATGCTGGTATATCTCTTTTATATGTCCCTGCCTTAGATAAAATGCATGCAGTATGTAAAGTGTACAGATAAAAAGTATTACGAAAATCATTTTGATATATTTCATGTTTCCTACCCGTCAATCCATATGCTGAAATTAGATTCATTGATGAACGGCTTGTAACCATAAGGTTTATAGCGCTGCAAAATAAACCAAGAACAGAACCAAGAGGAAAGTTCGAAAACTTTCCCATTCACATCACCAATATCTAATCCGAAATGGTCCTGAATTTTAAATGTTAATCGTGCTTTGAAACTCTTACGGCGCAAACCCCTGGTTTCAGTTTCCATTACCTCGAAATCATCAAGATATATCTTGGTTGAATAAGTATCATGGATAGTTATGCCTAGGCCATTGAACCAATCCAAATCAGTGAATTTTGGCAATGTAACATTACGTCCTATTTTTGCTCTAAGTTCTCTTAGATCGTTTTGTGATAGTTGCTTACACTGATTATTTGAGAGCAATTCATCAATAAGTTTTCGAATGATCTCAACGCATTCTTTAGTGGTTTTATGCTCCAGAAATGCCTTGTTCAGCAACTCGTGTTGCATTATCCCACCTTCATTTTTTCTGAATTTTTCAAGCATGATCTGGATAAGGGGGGCATACTCACCACTTGCCGTCCAGAAAGCCATACTGTCCATGCTGGCGAAGTGCTCATCCACTGTTTTGTTAAAATTAAACAGGTTGATCTTAAATTCCTCACCAAACACGTTTACCCGGTTCAGCTTCCCCTGCGCCAGTATCTGCTCTTTGGTTAAATCACCGTAACGCATATCGTCAGCAATAAAATCATTCATCTTATTTTTTGTACTATAGATGAGTCGACGCTCTGCCTTCTGGAGCTGGATAATCAGACCACGCGGGTCGAAATGCCAGACCAGACCGGCTAACTTCTTCTGAGTGTCCACGGGGAGTTTATCGAAGAACGACAACGCCTCGGCATGTTCCTTGAGTTCTGCATAACTTTCATCGTTCATCGGCTCAGGCAGCGACGCATTCGGTGCCTTCAGCCATGAGAAGCGGGTATCAAACGAGGAAAAATCCCATTCCAGCGGAAACTGACAAATAAACCTCGTAAAATCAGCAGCCTGATTTTCCTGGGCTTTCTTCATTGTCGCCGAATTACACTGACCATCTGGCGTGATATCGTCACTAACAAGAGTCCAGCCCGCCCAGTCAGGGAAGTCGGCATCCGTCCAGGTATTCACCACCGGAGACGAAACATCCACCCATCCTTCACCGCCGGGGTAGG
Source organism: Rahnella sp. Larv3_ips (assembly GCF_003697865.1). Lineage (NCBI taxonomy): Bacteria > Pseudomonadati > Pseudomonadota > Gammaproteobacteria > Enterobacterales > Yersiniaceae > Rahnella > Rahnella sp. Larv3_ips. The sequence goes on from NZ_MJIB01000010.1 coordinate 81,940, forward strand.
CCACACGTACCCACTCACTGTAGGTTTTATGTCCGCTGACGACGGGTGTGGGTTCACAAATGTAATCAACGGCAAGCGCCGCTTCCCCGACAGTCTGGTAATCATCACCGACCTTATGCAGCGTCCGGGTTTTAGTGCTTTCATGGGTAATATAGAGTGCTTCGTTAGTGACACAGCAACGGAATGCTGACAGCCCGTAAGGCGTGCTTCCCTCATAAATGGCGGTCCCTGCAGGAAGAAGGAAATAGCGATGCCCATAAACAGGTTTTGCTCTGCCTGAAGCGCTGACATCCAGATTGCCATGGTCGCGACCACACAGCATCTTCAGCATGTCGGAAGAGCAGCACAGCTGAAAATGGCAGGCGTTTCGGCCACTGACCATACCGCTGGTGCCAATAATCTGGCCCCGTCTGACGGTGACACCCGCTTTAACCTGAATTTCGGGGCGTACCTGCTTCATGTGCATGGTCAGCGAGTAAAAAACGCACAATACAGGGTCTTCACCCGTGAGCATTTCATGACGAATGAGCACACAGCCGTTATCCGTTGCGCCATCGTAATTCAGCGGTTTTGTATCACGTTTCTCCGTGGGCGCAGGATAGCTGGCATAAACAACCACACCATCAGCAACGGCTCTCAGCGGATTGGCTAAAGCGCCGGTATCGGTATGCGGGATATGAATGCCACTGTGCCATGACTTCCCCCCGTTTACCGGAAACCCGCGACGCGGGTCGACAGGCATCGTCCGCATGACCCATGCGGCATACTCTTCATTATTCTGACGGGGAAACAGAATGGGCGGTGAAATGTGCATCAGTGCATTCCTTGCTTATGAAAATGAAAACGTGTCCAAAACCGGAGGCACGTCTGCCACTTTGTTGTGGGGCGGTAAATCTATGTGCATCGTGGCTGATGCTCCAAGATACGTGCGCTTCGCTTTGCGTACGTAGTCCCCTGTGGCTCCAGTATCTGCAATGGCATCAAATAGAGTACGTTGCTGAAGAGGAGAGTTGTGGCATCTGCGGACATCACGACCAGAAATCTACCAGATCTCAGAAAGCAAAAAACCCGCCATAGGCGAGTTTCTTTAAACAGGGTGCCCGGACTCGGACAAAGGCGCGCAGCGTCTTTGAGCAGCGCTTGCGCTGACCCCGCAGGGGTGAGTCTCAGTATGAGACGAATAATCGAACG